>NZ_CP114912.1:4865000-6610348 GCF_027497335.1 Micromonospora sp. WMMA1976
AGGATCAAACTCTCCAACAAAAACTTTGTCGAACAGCAATCAACCTGGCAACAAAAGTGTTGCCAAAGGAATCCCAACCAGCCAAACCAAACGGCCTGACCAGTCCGGGGTATAAAACAATTGGCACTGGCTTTACAAGCACCCTGTTGAGTTCTCAAAGAACAACCACACACCAACCAGAAGCACCGCTAACCAGCGGAACCCCCGTTTGGGGCAACCTCTCCAACCTACTCGGTCTTGCTTCCGTCGTCAACCTCGTGTTCGAGGTGATCAACTTGGCTCGACCAGACCCACGCTGACGCTCACCGTTTCCGGTGGTCGCTGCTCTCGTGGGTTTCGGCGGACCGGCCGGCGTCGCTCTCGCGACCACCCGCCCGGCTCCCTGCCGGCTTTCGAACTCTACCCGGTCGGCTTCGCGTTTGCAACTCCGTGTCCCGGAGTGCCGAGCACCGCCCGAATCTCAGTCTGGCTCGGCGTCACCGCCACCAGCCTGGCGCCCGTTCTCGGCCGGTTTGCCCGGCCTCCCGCGTGCAGAGAGAAAGTTACGCGGACCCGCCTCGGAAGGCAAATCAATGATCGTCATTGGGTGAACGTCGGCCGTTTCCGCGGCGAGCCACGGTCGAAGGGGTCGTCCGGTGCGGTGCCGTGCCAGAGTGGTCGGCATGGATGATCCGTCCCCGGTCCCGGCCGTCGCCGAGGACGCTCTGCTCGGCCTCCTGCTGCCGTTCTGGCAGTTGGTGATCGGGGCCGTCGTGCTCGCCGTACTGGTGCTGTCGATCAGGCGCCTGGCCCGGCGCGGCCCCTCCCGGATGACCACCGCTCTCCTGGTCACTGCGGCGGCGATCGCCGGGATCGCCGCCCTGGGCCTGCTCTTCGGGGGCTGACCTCGGGTCAGAGCCGGCGGTTGGCCAGGCTGGGCAGCTCGGCGCGGATCGTCCGCAGGCGCTCCAGGTCGATCTCGGTGACCGCCAGCCCGGGGCCGTCGGCGACCTGGCTCAGCACGGTCCCCCACGGGTCGACCACCATGCTGCGCCCGAAGCAGGTCCGGCCCGGGTCGTGGTCACCTGTCTGTCCGGCCGCCGCCACGAAACACTGGTTCTCGATCGCCCGGGCCCGCAGCAGCACCTCCCAGTGGTCCCGCCCGGTGTGCATCATGAACGCCGCCGGCACCACGAGCAGTTCGGCGCCGCCGTCGGTCGCGAGCTGCCGGTACAGCTCCGGGAACCGCAGGTCGTAACAGATGGACAGACCGACCCGCAGGCCCTCGACGTCGACCACCACGGGCTTCTCGCCCGGCGCGACGGTTGCCGACTCGAGGTAGGAGACGCGGCCGGGGATCTCCACGTCGTACAGGTGGATTTTGCGGTAGGTGGCGGCGAGCGCGCCCTCGCGGTCGAAGACCAGCGAGGTGTTCCAGGTGTGCGCCGGGTCCGGACCGGCCTCGTGGAACGAGCCGGCGATCACCCACATGCCCAGCCGGCGGGCGGTCTCCGCGAAGAACCGCCCCACGGTCCCGTCGACCGGCTCGGCGGGCGGCATCCGGTCGGCGTGACCGAGGTAGTCGACGTACTCCGGAAGGAGGGCGAGATCCGCGCCCGCCGCCGCGGCCCTGACCAGCAGGGCCTCGGCGGCGGCGAGGTTCGCCGCCCGGTCGTCGCGGGCGTTGAGCTGGCAGACGGCGACGCGCATGACCCGAGGGTACGGGCGGAAGCGGGCGCGCGACAGGGCTCAGACGCTGGACAGGACGAGCGCCGCCGCGGCGAAGCCGAGCCCGGCCACCTGTGCCGGCCGGAGCCGTTCCCGGTCGACGGCGAGCGCGAGCAGGACGGTGCTCGCCGGGTAGAGCGAGGCGATGGCGGCCACCACGCTCAGGTGCCCCCGGCCCGCCGCGGCGAGGAACAGCGCGTTCGCGGCGGAGTCGAGCAGGCCGGCGGTCGCGGCCCAGCCGAGGACGCGCCGCCCCAGTCGCAGGCGTGCGCCGGTGCGGACGGCGAGCGCGAGGCCGAACGCGATCGAGCTGACGCGTACCGCCAGAACCGGCCACATGCCGGCCGCCTCGTCGGCCTGGCCGAGCAGCGCGAAGAAGACGCCGAAGAGCAGCCCGGCGGCCAGTGCCATGCCGATCACGCGGCCGGAGACGCGGCGTGTCGCTCCGCGCTCTCCCAGGCTGACCAGGCCGATGGCGACCACGGCGAGCCCGGCGCCGCCGAGCGCTACGGCACCCGGCGAGTGCGCGAGGACCAGGCCGGCGACGATCGGCACGATCGCCGCGGTGATCGCGGTGACCGGCGCGACGACTGCCATCACGCCGGTGGCGAGCGCGCGGTAGAGCAGCATGACGCCGCCCGCGCCGGCTACCCCGGCGAGCAGGCCCCAGCCCAGGTCGAGTGGGCTCGGCGTGCCGGGCACCACGAGGACGAGGACGAGCAGCAGCGGAACGCTGAGGATCTGCGACACCACGGTCACGGCGATCGGGTCGGCGCGCCGGGACGCCTTGCCGCCGGCGAAGTCGGCGGTGCCGAAGGCGAGCGCGGAAACGGCGGCGAGGACAATGGGGAGCACCCCGCAGTCGTACCACAATAGTGACCGTGAAGGACAGTGTGATGACCGAGACCGGTGGACGGGTCGGCGCGGTGACCTCAGCCGTCGCCCGCCAGGTACGTGAGCTGCGAGCGGCGCGGGGCTGGTCGTTCGAGGAGCTGGCCGGCCGGTCCGGGGTCAGCAAGGGCATGCTGGTGCAGATCGAGGGGGCGCGCACCAATCCGAGCATCGGCACGCTCTGCCGGGTCGCCGACGCGTTCGGCGTCAGCATCGCCCGGCTGCTGGAGCCGGCGGAACAGAGCACGGTACGGGTCAGTGCGGCGGACGAGGCGCCGGTGCTGTGGCGCGGCCCGCACGGCGGCCTGGCGCGTCTGCTCAGCGGACTCGGCGAACCCGACCTGGTCGAGCTGTGGGACTGGCGGATGGAACCCGGGGAGGCGTTGCGCTCCTCGGACCACGCCCACGGCACCCGGGAGATCCTGCACGTGCTCGACGGCACCGCGACGGTCACCGTCGACGGTGTCGACCACGAGGTACGCGCCGGTGAGACGGTCGAGTTCCACGCCGACCGGGAGCACGGCTACCGCACTGCCGGTGACGGGCCGGTGCGCCTGATGATGGTGGTGGTCACCCCGTCGGGCGAGTGGGACCGGCGGACCCGTTCACGCGGACCGCGCCCGAGCTGACCCGGGCGCGGTCGCGACGGCGATCAGGCCGATTTCTCCTCGCGGTCCCGCCGGCGCCGGCCGGTGAACTCGCGGGGCACGATCGTCGGGTTGACGTTCTCCAGGACGACCTCGCGGGTGATCAGCACCCGGGCGGCGTCGGGGTTGCTCGGCACCTCGTACATCACGGAGAGGAGCACCTCTTCCATGATCGCCCGCAGGCCGCGGGCGCCGGTGCCGCGGAGCATGGCCTGGTCGGCGATGGCCTCCAGCGCGGGCTGCTCGAACTCCAGCTCGACGCCGTCGAGCTCGAACAGGCGCTGGTACTGCCGGACCAGCGCGTTGCGCGGCTCGGTCAGGATCCGCACCAGGGCCGAGCGGTCGAGGCTGCGCACGTTGGTGATCACCGGAAGCCGGCCGATGAACTCGGGGATGAGCCCGAACTTCAGCATGTCCTCCGGCATGACCTGGCTGAAGATGTCGTCGGTCGACCGCTCGGACACCGACCGGAGCCGCGCGCCGAAGCCGGTGCCGCCGGAGCCGGTGCGGGCCTCGATGATCTGGTCGAGCCCGGCGAACGCGCCACCGCAGATGAACAGCACGTTCGTGGTGTCGATCTGGATGAACTCCTGGTGCGGGTGCTTGCGCCCGCCCTGCGGCGGCACGTTGGCGACGGTGCCCTCGAGCATCTTCAGCAGCGCCTGCTGCACACCCTCCCCGGAGACGTCACGGGTGATCGACGGGTTCTCCGACTTGCGGGCGATCTTGTCGACCTCGTCGATGTAGATGATGCCGGTCTCGGCGCGCTTGATGTCGTAGTCGGCGGCCTGGATCAGCTTCAGCAGGATGTTCTCGACGTCCTCGCCGACGTAGCCCGCCTCGGTGAGCGCGGTGGCGTCCGCGATCGCGAACGGGACGTTGAGCATCCGGGCGAGCGTCTGCGCCAGGTGCGTCTTGCCGCAGCCCGTCGGGCCGAGCAGCAGGATGTTCGACTTGGCCAGCTCGACGCCGTCGGTGCCGGAGCCCGGCGCTCCAGCGGCCTCGGCCTGGATCCGCTTGTAGTGGTTGTAGACCGCGACGGCGAGCGCCTTCTTGGCCTGCTCCTGACCGACGACGTAGTTGTCGAGGAACTGGCAGATCTCCATCGGCTTGGGAAGCTCTTCCCACTTCACCTCGCCGGACTCGGCCAGCTCCTCTTCGATGATCTCGTTGCAGAGGTCGATGCACTCGTCGCAGATGTAGACACCAGGGCCCGCGATGAGCTTCTTGACCTGCTTCTGCGACTTGCCGCAGAACGAGCATTTCAGTAGGTCGCCGCCGTCACCGATCCGTGCCACCTACGTTCTCCCTGCACTCGTCGGCCGGAACGCCGGCCCTGACCTGCGAGCGCCGGAGCGCCCGTCCGTCCTGTCGTCCCACCATGCTGTCGGCTCCACCTGATCCGACCGGCGGAGCGGTACAGACCCGACGTTACCCGGTGGCCGGGTTTTCTCCGACCCCCAAAACGGGTGTGTCAGAGGTCGACCGGGAACGATACCCCGACCGACCTCCGACCACACGTTGCTCAGCCCGCGGCGTGTGACGCCAGCAGACCCTTCTTGCGGCTGGTCAGGATCGTGTCGACCAGCCCGTACTCCTTGGACTCCTCGGCCGTCATGATCTTGTCACGGTCGATGTCCTTGCGGACCTGCTCGATCGGGCGGTTGCAGTGCCGGGAGAGCATGTCCTCCAGCTGCGTCCGCATCCGCAGGATCTCCCGCGCCTGGATCTCGATGTCCGAGCCCTGGCCGTAACCGCCCTCGGTGGCCGGCTGGTGGATGATGATCCGCGAGTTCGGCAGCGCCATCCGCTTGCCCGGGGTGCCGGCCGAAAGCAGCACCGCCGCCGCGCTGGCCGCCTGCCCGAGGCAGACGGTCTGGATGTCCGGCCGGACGTACTGCATGGTGTCGTAGATCGCCGTCATGGCCGTGAAGGAGCCACCGGGCGAGTTGATGTACATGATGATGTCGCGGTCCGGGTCGGTGCCCTCCAGCGTCAGCAGCTGGGCCATCACGTCGTTCGCCGACGCGTCGTCCACCTGCACGCCGAGGAAGATGATCCGGTCCTCGAAGAGCTTGTTGTACGGGTTGGACTCCTTCATCCCGTACGACGTGCGCTCGACGAACGACGGAAGGACGTAGCGGTTGTGCACGGCCGCGAACTGGGGCGGCAGGCTCAGGTCGGTCATCGTCAGCTCCTCGCTCAGCTCAGGGTCCCGGCGCCATCCGGAACCTGGGCGGCTCCGATGATCACCTTGTCGATGAAGCCGTAGTCCATGGCCTCCTGGGCGGTGAACCAACGGTCGCGGTCCGAGTCGGCCTCGATCTGCTCCTGGGACTGGCCGGTGTGGAACGCGACCCGCTCCTGGAACATCCGCTTGGTGTAGAGCATCTGCTCGGCCTGGATCGCGATGTCCGACGCGGTGCCGCCGAGACCGCCCGAGGGCTGGTGCATCATGATCCGCGCGTGCGGCAGGGCGTAGCGCTTGCCCTTGGTGCCGGCGCAGAGCAGCAGCTGGCCCATGGAGGCCGCCATGCCCATCGCCACTGTCGAGACGTCGTTGTCGATGTACTGCATGGTGTCGTAGATCGCCATGCCGGAGTAGACCGAGCCACCCGGCGAGTTGATCCAGAGGAAGATGTCGCGGTCCGGGTCCTCCGCGGCGAGCAGCAGGAGCTGCGCGCAGATGCGGTTGGCCACCTGGTCGTTCACCTCGCTGCCGAGGAAGATGATCCGTTCCTTGAGCAACCGGTTGTAGACCGAGTCGTCGAGGTTGCCAATGGAGTCGCCACCGCGGGCCTCGTTCACCCGGAGCGACTTCTTGGGGATGTGCATGTCGGTCATGGCAGCCCTTCGCTCTCCGTACCGTCCTACCCGACACTAACCGCTCAGCCGGGAGGCGTACTCCCGGTCGGGGCACTGTTCGCTCTCAGCGCAGTCACCCGCACGGCGTACCCCGGAAAGGGTTTCGGCCGCCTCCCGGCGCGCAGCGCGGGACGGCGGCCGACACCCCCGATGATCAGTGCTGGTGGTCGTGCTCGGCCTCGTTCTGGGCCCGCAGCGCGTCGAGGGAGACCTCGTTGCCCGCCGAGTCCTTGATCTTGATCTTCTCCATCACCGCGGCGAGCGCCTTGCCCCGGCGGACGTCGCCGAAGACGGCCGCGGCGGCGCCGGAGCGGACCAGCTGGTCGTAGTACTGCTGCGGGGCCATGCCGGCGCGCTGGGCGCGGTGCACGATCTCGTGACCGAACTCGTCGTCGGAGACCTGCACGTCCTCGGCGTCGGCCAGGGTGTCCAGCAGGAGCTGGATCTTGACGCCGTCGGTCGCCGCCTCGGTCAGCTCGGTGTCGATCTGCTCCTCGGTCTTCTCCTCCGCCGCGAGGTATTCCTCCAGGGAGGCGCCGATGCGCTCGAGCTGGTCGACCATCGCGGCCTTGCGGCTCTCGACCTCCTCCTTGACGACGCCCTCGGGCGCCGGCACCTCGGCGGCGGCCACCATCTGCTCCAGGGCCTTGTCACGGGCGGCGTAGATCTGCTCGACCTGCTTGCCCCGGGTGACCCGCTCCCGCAGGTCGCCGCGCAGCTCGTCGATGGTGTCGAACTCGCTCGCCATCTGCGCGAAGTCGTCGTTGAGCTCGGGGAGCTCCTTCTCCTTGACCGTGCGGACGGTCACCGCCACGTCGGCGTCCCGGCCGGCGAAGTCGCCGCCGACGAGCTGCGTGGTGAAGGTGGTGCTGTCGCCGGCGGCCAGGCCGACCAGCGCCTCGTCCAGACCCGGCAGGAGCTGCTTGCTGCCCACCTCGTGCGAGATGTTGCTCGCCGAACCGCCCGGGACCTCCTCGCCGTCGACCGTGGCGTTCAGGTCGATCTGCACGAAGTCGCCCTCCTGGGCGGCCCGCTCGACGGTCTTCAGCGTGGCGAACCGCTCGCGCAGGCTGTTGATCTGCTCGTCGATCTCGCTGTCGGCGATCTCGATCTCGTCGACGGTCACCTCGATGGTGGCCGGGTCCGGCAGGGTGATCTCCGGCCGGACGTCCACCTCGGCGGTGAAGTTGAGCGAGTCGCCGTCGTTGAACTCGGTGATGTCGACCTCGGGACGGCCGAGCGTCTTCAGGTCGTGCTCCCGGACCGCGGCGAGGATGTTCTGCGGGATGGCCTCCTGGATCGCCTCGTTGAGGACGGTCCCCCGGCCCACCCGCTGGTCGATCACCGCGCTGGGAACCTTGCCCCGGCGGAAGCCGGGAACCTGGACCTGCTGGCCGATCTCCCGGTACGCCTTCTTGAGGCTCGGCTCGAGCTCGACGAACGGCACCTCGATGGCGAGCCGCACGCGCGTCGGGCTCAGAGTCTCGACGGTGCTCTTCACAGGCGTACTCCTTGACGGATCTGGGTGTTGAGTCTGGGGCGTGATTGCGCGCATCGAGTGTAGGCGAGCCGGCCGACGGCATCGGCAGGGCCCGGGCACCGCGCGGAGAAAACCGGCGGTTCCCGGGACGATCCGGTCGCGAACGACAGTCGGGGTGGCGGGATTTGAACCCACGGCCCCTCGCTCCCAAAGCGAGTGCGCTACCAAGCTGCGCCACACCCCGGTGGCGACGAAGAGTGTATGCCGTCCGGCCACCCGCGCGGGTGACGGGGCACGGCGCGGCGGTCGCCGGGCGCGGCCGGGCGGGCGGTGCCAGGCGCCAGTTCGGGGAAGTGGCTGGGTCCGAGGGCCCGGGAAGGCGCCACCTCGCCGAAGTGGCGTGGATCTTGAAGGTCGGCGGGAACCTCCGGGTACGCGCTGCGCGGTGGCCGTGGTTCATTGGGTACGCTGTCGGCGCGCCCTGCTGTGGTGGGGCGCTCGCGGGCGTAGCTCAATGGCAGAGCTTCAGTCTTCCAAACTGACGGTGCGGGTTCGATTCCCGTCGCCCGCTCCAACCACGAAGGCCCAGGCAGACCGCATGAACGCGGCACCTGGGCCATCTCACGGTCACGCCGATGGTGTGCTGATGGAGCAGGGCCGCCCGCATGGTGCTGTGACCCCTGCGCTAGCCGCCGCGTCTCCCCGAGTGACTGAGATGCGCGCACGGCATCTCCGCCTCCCGCTCCCAGGCGCTTCCTTTTACGGCGACGGGGTAGCTGACCTCTCTGACCTGCCGGTCGGCGGTCTCGACCGAGAACCGTATCGACAACGGCTCACTCTCGAACGCGGTGGCACCAGCGCACTCGACGCGCACCTCGACCTCGATCCAGCCGGTACCGCCAGGGCGTAGCAGCTTCGGCTGGCCGGTGTCACGGACCTGGATGCCGGGTCGTTGACCGACAGCCGCACCGACAGTGATCGGCGCGGGTCCCGTGTTGATCACCGCGAGCTGTCCGTTCAGCTGGATGACGCCCAGGGCTTCAGTACCCGAACCTCCGCTGACCCTGTCTTGAGGTAAGGCCACGAGCGCGACCGAGGCGTTCCGCTCCCGCTCGTCCCGCGAGACTCGCAGCTCGCTCACACCGACACCGCCGAGCACAGCGCCGATCACGAAGGCAGCAACGAGCCGTACGTTCATTGTTCGTCCGGACACGCGGCGACCGGGAACAGCGCCGCTCGAATCCGCCGGCCGGTGATCGCGTTCGTCCAGGTCGATCACTTCGTGCTCCGCCGACATGGCGTCAGCCTAGGGCTCTCCCCGGCCACGCATCGACCGGCCGTACAGCCGGGATCGCGATGAGTTTCGTTACCGCGTCCGGTCAGCATTCCTGTGCACCTATCTCCGGACACCGGGCAGAGCGTCATGACCGCTACGCGCAGGAGGCAAGCGTGAAACTTCTCCTCACATCCGCAGGCGTCCAGAACCCGAGCATCAACGATGCTCTGGTCGACCTGCTGGGCAAGCCGATCGCCGAATCCAGCGCACTCTGCATCCCCACTGCGGCGTACCCGATGGGCGGACCGGCCTCGGCCTGGCGCTTCATCACCGGTCAGACGCCGCTGCCCATGAGCGGCCTCGGCTGGAAGTCGCTGGGCGTACTCGAACTGTCAGCGCTACCCAGCATCGGCCAGGAGCACTGGGTCCCCTGGGTCCGGGAGACCGACGTCCTGCTCGTGCACGGCGGCGACGCGACGTACCTGTGCCACTGGATGCGGCAGTCCGGGCTGGCGGACCTCCTGCCGTCGCTGCGGGACACCGTCTGGGTGGGGCTGAGCGCCGGCAGCATGGTGCTCACCCCCCGGGTCGGCACGGAATTCGTCGAGTGGCAGTCCGCACCCGACGACCGCACGCTCGGGCTCGTCGACTTCTCGATCTTCCCGCACCTGGGCCTCGAACCGGACAACACCATGGCGGCTGCCGAGAAGTGGGCGGCCGAGATCGCCGGTCCGGCGTACGCGATCGACGACCAGACGGCCGTCAAGGTGACCGACGGCGCCGTCGAGGTCGTCTCCGAGGGGCAGTGGAGGTGGTTCCCCGCGTGAGCACCCGCCCATGCCGCGATCAGCGCGCCGCGTACCCCGGGTCGGTCGCCGGTAGACGGCGCTGCAGCCAGGTGACGACGAGTTCGTCGAAGCCCGGCGCCCGCTCGGCAGGGGTGTAGCGCCCCTCCCTGACCTGCGCGGGCCCTTCCCCCGTGTAGACGCGGATGCTGTGGTCGGCGCCGGGGAAGACCACGGTCGTGTGGTCGGCGTGGCGTGCGTCGTCGAGGGTGCCGCTGATGGCGCGCACGCTCGCCTCCACCGGCACCAGCAGGTCGTCCGCGCCGAAGATCGCCAGCAGCGGGCAGCGCAGAGCCGCCAGTGCCGGGGCGGGGTCGTAGTCCGCGATGCCCGCGATGAACGCGATGGACTCGGGTGTCGTCCCGGCGAGCATCGGATACCAGGGAGCGCCGTGCCAGTGCGCCTGCGCGGCGTGCACGCGCGCCGGGTCGTCGCCCGACTGGACCCGCCGGATCTGGTCGCGTAGCAGGAGAAGGGCCTGCTGGATGTCGGCGCCGCCGAAGCCCTCCGCAGCGAGTTGGTGGCGGAGCCGGTACTCCTCCTGGTCCCGTACGCGCACGCCCGGACCCGACACCGTCACCACCGCCGCGATCCTGTCGTCCGCTGCCGCCGCGAGGTGAGCCACCCAGCCGCCCTGGCTGCCGCCGATCAGCGCGACCGCGCCGGACAGCACGTCCTCGCGGCTCCGCACGGCCCGGACCGCGGCCACGGTCTCGGCGGCGCGGTCGGCCATGGTCTGACGGGTCCAGTCACCCGTCGACGCGCCGGAACCGGGCTTGTCATAGGCGAGGCTCGCGAAGCCGGCTGCGGCCAGCCTCGTCTGCCACGACCCCTGGTCGCGACCGCCCGGCCCGGAACCCTCGACGAAGACCACCGCCGGGTACGGCCCCGGCCAGGGCGGCCGGACGACGTCGCCGACCAGCTGGTTGCCGTCATCCTCGAACGAGAACTCCGCAGTCACCGGTTCGAACAACACCCCGTCGACCGTACGAGGCTCCTGCCACCTGCCCGCGTCCTCACGCATTGGCCCCGCATGCTCGCTCGATGTCGAGCAGGTCCTGGACGTTGTTCTCCCTGACGCAGGCGAGGAACCGTCGACGGGCGATGACCCGGCTGATCCGATGGATCGGTGAGCCACCGGTCAAGGTGTAGGTGAGCTGGAGGTCGGTGGTACCAACCGCGGCACCGGGAACCAGCCGGTACTCGGTCACACTGTGCCCGCCCGCGAAGCACTCGACGACGTAGCGGAACGGGGGCCGGCAGTCGGTCACGCGGAGTTCCACGGTGACGGGCCAGCCGTACGGCCTGCGGGTCTCCCGCCATCTCGTGCCCGTTCCGAACGCCTGGCTGTGGAGCAGCTCGGTCGCGTCGACCTTGGTCAGCAGCGCCGGATACCGCGCGACGTCGGCGAGGCACCGCCACACCTTCTCCGGCGGTGCGGAGATCGTGTGGCTGAATGTCATCGGCTGCAATGTCTGTCCTCTGCTGGGCGTACGGTCGAGTCGGAGGCCACCTTCGGAGTGCCGGCCGCCGACTACGACGCGATGTGTGACGTCCTCAACGACCCGGAGCGCTGGCCGGCGGTCTCGGTGCGGCTCGACGCAGACGTGTGGCTTCGGATCGTCTACCGCAACCTCGAGGACGAGGCGGGACTCGACTTCGTGGAGGACCGGCCGGGGCAGCCGGCGAAGGTTCTCGCCTCGGTCGGCGGCCACGGGTTCACGTCCGCGATGACCTGGGCGGAACTGCTCGCCGTGGCGGCACTGCCGGACGAGCGGCTGGGCGCAGCGGCTAATCCTGATACTGCCGATGCTCGGTCCGCGGGAACTGCCCGAGGACGCCGGGAACGTCATGCACCGGGCGCTGGAGGGATCGGCGCGGCGAATCGGTCGGCCCTGGTAGAGGTCCTGCTCGCCGCCATGGACTGGCGTACCCACCAGCTGGAACTCCGCTCTCATCGCCGAGAAACTGCCCGATGGCGCCGCGAAGACGCTGGTCCGGGTCACGAGGGCCCGGACCGGCGTCGGAGGACGGGCGACCGGCGACGAGCTCCGCCAGAACCGACCGCAGCCGCTCCCGTTCCGTTCGCAGGCCCGACCACGCCGGGCCGGGAAGCCGCAGCACGTTGGCGAGCAGGTCACCCGGGTAGTAGTCGCCCTCGGCCAACGGATCGCGGAGCAGGACCTGTACCGCGAGAGGCAGCAGAGCCGACACGCCGATCCCCTGCCCGAGCATGATGCGCAGGTCTTCCACGGTGAACTCGGCCAGCGGCTTGCGTCGTAGCTCCGAGCAGCGCCTCACGAGAGACGTGGCCTCCCGGCCGGGGTCCGGCCAGACGTCCCGTTCCAACTGCTCGATCGTCGTCACGGCGGTCAGGCTAGCCCGCATCCGGCGGCTGTCTTCCTCGTCCCGGGCCGCTTCCCGTCGTCGACGAAGCGCAGCCCCCGAAGAATGGACGAACCACCGAAGACCCATCGGCATCCGCTGGTGCCGAGCCAGGCCGAGCACGAACCCTGCGGCCACGAACGAGATGGGAGTGGCTGACTCATGACGAGCCCCTGGCATGTCCTGACCGAGGCAGAGCGAGAGCAGTGGACGTACACGCCGTCGGTCAGCGTGGAACCTCTGCGGTTCGGAATGAGCCCCGACGAGGCCGCCGAGGCGCTACCCGGGTTTACTGCATCGGTCTGTGTCGCACAACACGACTCTGACCAGCCGAAAAAGGCAGAGTTCCGCAAGGCCAGGGCCCGAGGGCCAGGCCGGCCGTGCCGAACAGCAGCGCGCCGAGCAGCGCCATCGCGACGTACCCAGCCGACGCCCCACCGGCCCACCCGCTGACGCCGTGCGGCAACAGCGCAGCCATCGCGCGCCATCCGCACTGCCCGGCTCGGAGCCCTCGCTCCGCAGGCACCAGGCGCAACTTCCCGCCGAGGGTCACTCGCTGATAGTTGTCCTCGGTCGGTCGTCACGCCTCGCCAGACAGCTTGGATCCGTCGTCCCGCGCTGCGGGGTGCCATGAGGTGCCCGGCTTCATCTCGGCGAACGGCTGGCCGGCGGTGCCGGCCAGCCGTTCGCACTGAGCTGATCAGGCCGCATGACCTAGTGCCCAACCACCGCCCGACCCCCCATAGCGAGGTCGGGTTGCTCAGGGTCGCTTGAGGAGCTGCGGCACGCCGCACTCGGGCGCGCAGAGATAAACGTGAACGCTCAGGATGCCACCGACAGGCCCTTCCTGGGTCCAGTTGAAACTGCGGCAGGCGCCATCAGGGGCCGTGCGACTCTCATAACTGTGCGGGGTGCCGGAGCCGGTGCGGTTGGTGTAGAAGTAGAACCACGCGGCGGTCGTGGTGCCGCCGCCATTGCAGACCTCGCCTTGCACGCCGACTGAGCGGTTGTACCAGGTGATTCCACCCTTTGTGTGGCCAAAGTCTGAACCGGCCGAGATACTGAAGGGAGTCGGGGATGCGGCATGCGCCGGCGCGGCCGCGAGCCCGACCGATGCCATAAGCGCGCTGACGGTGACAATGACACCGAGTTTTAGGCGATGCACGAGTCTCTACTCCTCTTCCTGGCAGCAAATGCCGATCTGGCAGGCCGCGAAAGCACGGCCGACCAAGTTGATCGTGGGAAGAAGCTATCAGGAGAAGTCGATGTCCGGGGCCCCTGCGGTAGGCCGACGGCCTAGTAGTGGTCCTCGATCGGCCGCCGCGCCTCGTCGAACAGCGCCGGCCCGTCGTACCGCACCGGACGCGGCGCGGGCGTCGCGGGCTTGACCTGCTCGAACTGCTCGGTGGACAGCGCGTACACGACCCGGCCGAGACCTGATGCGTTGATCGCGACCGTGCACATCGGGCAGGGTTGGCAACTGGTGTACATGGTGGTGGCGACAGCCGCCTCGGGGGCGAGCTGACGGGCGGCCCAGCGGGCCAGCTTCAGCTCCGGGTGGGCGGTGACGTCCCGGTCGGAGACCACAGTGTTGTGGTCCTCGATCAGGACGGTGCCGTCCGCGCCGACGAGCAGCGACGCGAACGGCCGCTCGCCGGACGCGCCCGCCCGGTCGGCGAGTTCCACGGCACGGCGCAGGAACGCCTCGTCGTCGGGTGTCATCAGCCCTCCACGTGTCGGCGGTACCGAGCCGAGGCCGTCAGTCGGCGGCGATCTGCTCGACGGATCGGGCGGCCACGGCGCGCAGGGCCGGGTCGCCGCTGCGGGCGTACGCGTCGCTCAGGGTGTCGATGAATTTGATCGCGTGCGCGTCCCCGGTGTCCAGCGCCCGCGCCATGACGTCGTCGAGTTCCGGCCCGGCGGCCGTCGGAAGGGCACGGGCCCCGGCCGGGGCGTAGGCGGCGGTGACGGCGGCGGTCGCCGCCCAGGCGGCGGCCAGGCTCGGCTGCCAGAGCACAGGCGGCAGGGCCGGCAGCGTACGCAGGACGGCATTCGGCGCGGTCGCCGCGTGCACGAGCATGACCGGGGCGGCGTACCCGTGCGTGCCGTGCCGCGCCACAGCGGCGTCGACGACGGCGGCGAGGCGGGCCGGCACCTCGGCGGCGGCGTCGCCGGGCACTGCGGCCGCGGCGGCCGGCCACCGGTCCAGGTCGGCGAGCTGCGCCAGGCGGGACCGGATGCCGAACCGCTGATCGGGTACGCGGGGCACGGCGTCGAGCGCGGACCGGGCGTCGGTTGCTGGGTACGCCCCGGTGCCGGGCGGGGCGAGCGGCTGCCAGCGGGCGGCCCAGTAGGCGAGCCCCTGGCCGAGTTCGGTCACCCGCGGTGCGGTCTCGGCGTCGAGCAGCGCGCGCACGGCGTGCCCGACCCGGATGACACCGTGCGTGGCCCCGGCGGCGATGCCCGGCAGCAGGCGCGGCCACCAGCGGGTCAGCACGTCGCGCCACGGCTCGCCGGCCAGCTCGCGGTCGAAGAGGTCGAGCCAGTCGCCGGTACGCACCGGGTCGCCCAGCGGGTCACGCCACTCGTCGACGGCGATACGCCGGATGCCGCGCGGGCGTTCCTCCAGCCGGCCGGCGTACGCGTCGATCCAGCGGTGCACCGCTCGCCCGTGGCCGTGGCGCGTCAGGGCCTCCGCCGCCATCGGTACGTGGTTGGACAGCCACCCGTTGCGCTCGGGACCGGTGTCGCGTACGCGCTCGTACGCCTCGTCGAGTACGGAGTTCAGCACACCGGGAAGCGTCCGACCTGAAGTGTGGTTCAGGTCAAGCGGCGGCGGATCCGCGCCATGTCCTCCTCCGGGAGCGCGTCGGCGACCAGCAGCCGGGGCAGCAGGTCCGTCTCCAGCGTGATGGCCCGGAACACCAGCGCCACCGTCACGTCGTGGTCGGGCCGGTGCACGACCTCGACCGGGTCTCCGGCGCCGACGCTGCCCGGTGTGACCACCCGCAGGTACGCCCCGGGTCGTACCTCCTCGGTGAACCGCTTGATCCAGCCGCGTTCGCCCAGCCACCCCTGGAACGTGCCGCAGGGGATGCGCGGGCAGGAGACCTCCAGCACCAGGTCCGGACCGATCCGCCACCGCTCGCCGACCAGCGCGCCGTTGACGTCCAGCCCGCTGGTGGTCAGGTTCTCGCCGAAGCTGCCGTCGGCGAGCGGGCGGCCCAGCTCGGCCTCCCAGTGGTCGAGGTCCTCCCGCGCGTACGCGTAGACCGCCTGGTCGGTGCCGCCGTGGTGGGCCACGTCGTAGACCCGGTCGCCGGCGAGCCCGACGTCGCCGTTGCCCTTGGGGCCGGGCGCGGTGACGGCGACCCGGCCGTCCACGGGCCGCTTGTCGATGCCGGTGGCCCCGATGCCCTTCCACGGGTTCGGTTGCGGTCGGCCCACGTTGACGGAGATCACCCTCATGACGGCGACGGTATGCGGCGCAGGGCCGGACGGGCCAGTCCATTCCCCGGGCCGGGGGAACGGCGAGGCGGCGCGGCCTGCGTACGATGCGGGCCGGACATCCTCGTCGGGTGGTGGAGGTAGCCGCGGATGGCAGGCCAGCAGGACGGTTTCGCCCTCGGCGTGGACCTCGGCACCTCGAACACGGTGGCGGTGCTGCGCTGGCCGGACGGGCGGACCCGGCCGGTGCTCGTCGACGGCCATCCGATCCTGCCGTCCGGCGTCTACGCCGACGCGGACGGTCACCTGCACGTCGGGCGGGACGCGCAGCGCCTCGCCCAGGCCGACCCGGCCGGCTACGAGCCGAACCCGAAGCGCCGGGTCGACGAGGAGACGGTGGAGCTGGGCGGGCGCGCGTACCGGCCGGCGGAGCTGCTGGCCGCGACGCTGCGCGCGGTCGCGGACGCGGCGGTGGCGGCGGTCGGGCTGCTGCCCCCGGCGGTGGTCACCCACCCGGCGGCCTGGACGCCGGCCCGCCGTCAGGTGCTGCACGACGCGCTGGAACTCGCCGGCTGGCCGGCCGCGGCCGAGCACACGCTGGCCGGGCCGATCGCGCCCGGCACCCGCCTGCTGCGGGAGCCGGTGGCCGCGGCCCGCTACTTCACGCAGGTGCTGCGCCGGCCGGTGCCGGTGGGCGGTGCGGTGGCGGTGTTCGACTTCGGCGGCGGCACGCTCGACGTGGCGGTGCTGCGCAACGAGGGCGCCGACCCGTGGGGCGACTCCGGTTTCCAGCTGGTCGCCACCGGCGGGATCCCCGACCTCGGCGGCCTCGACCTGGACGCGGCCCTGCTCGGACGGCTCGGCGAGCTGGTCGGCCCGGCCCACCCGCGCGAGTGGGCCCGGCTGACCGACCCGACGACCACCGCCGAGCGGCGGGACCGCCAGCAGTTGTGGGACAACGTGCGCGGCGCGAAGGAGATGCTGTCCCGGGCGATGGTCGCGCCGGTGGCCGTACCGGGGGTGGAGGCGGCGGTGCCGCTGTCCCGGGAGGACTTCGAACGCCTGGCCGCGCCGCTGCTGGCCCGGGCGGTGACGGAGACCCGCGAGGTGACCGCCGCCGCCGGGCTGCGCCCGGAGCAGCTCTCCGGTCTGTTCCTGGTCGGCGGGTCGACCCGGGTGCCGCTGGTGGCCCGGCTGCTGCACGCCGAGCTGGGCATCGCGCCGACGGTGCTGGAGCAGCCGGAGATGCCGGTCGCCGAGGGCGCGCTCACCGACCTGCCGCTGCCCCGGCGCTCCGGCCGTCCGGCCGTGCCGGTCCAGGCCGCGCCGGCACCACCCACGCCGACGCAACCCGAATCGACACGGCCCGCGCCGGCCGCGGGCGAGACCGCCGCCACGGTCCCGGCCGGTGGGACCAGGACGAACCCGACCGCGCCGCTCGGCGGTCCGGACGCGGCGTCCGCCGGACCGCACGGCACGCTGGTCGCCGACGGCCCCGCCCCGCAGACCGCCGCCACGAGGTACGACGGCACGCCCGGCCCGGTTCCGCCACAGCCCACGAGGTACGACCACATGCCGGCCACCCACGGGCCGGTTCCGCCTCACCCCGCCGGCTACGGCGTACCCGGACCGTCCGCTCCCCCGCCCGGCGGCTGGCAGCCCGGCGTACCCGGGACGCCTTTCTCCCCCGCTCCGGGCGGTGTCCGGCCCGGCGGCGGCCGGCCCCGGCGCGGCCGGTGGATCGCGCTCGGCGCGGGTCTCGTGGTCGTCGCCGTGGCGGCGTCGGTGCTGCTCTGGGTGTTCCGGGACCGGCATCCGGCGCTGGACTTCCACACCGCGGAGCTGGTGAAGACGGTGGCCGCCGGTGACACGCGGCCGGACCAGATGTTCACCGCGACGCTCGGGGAACGTGCCTACCTGGCCCGTTCGCTGCCCGACGGGCACCTCCACGTGACAGCCGTCGAGGCGGCCACCGGCAGGACGGTCTGGGAGAAGCGGACCGACGCGACGACGCAGCGGTGGGCGGGGATCCGGGCGCTGCCCGACGGGCTGCTCGTCCTCGGCGACGCCACCGGAAGCGACACCCCCCGCGTGCTCGCGGTGCTCGACGAGGACTCCGGGGACCAGCGCTGGCGGACCGACGTCGGCCGCGACGACACCCTGTACCTCGGGCCGGACACGATCGTCCGGCTGGACCGCACCGGCGAACGCCTGGTCGGGCTGCGGCTGAGCGACGGCGGGCAGCGGTGGGAACGGCCCAACCCGCGCACCGAGTACGGCGACGCGCGCACGAAGGTGGTCCCGGTCGGCACCGGCGCGGCACTGGACGGGCCCGGCAACGCCGAGGGCTCGCCGCTCGCCCCGTGGGCGGGGCAGGCGGACCGGCTCGTCCAGGTCGGCGCGGACCGGTCGGTCCGGGTGCTGGACATGCGCAGCGGCAAGGTCCTCAAGGACCGGGGCAACGTCGCCGGGCTCGACGATCCGGTGGCCGCCCGCGACGACCGGCTGTACGTGGCGGAGAACGAGCGCGGCCTGCGGCTGCTCGCCTACGACCTGGGCGGTCTCGGCACGCCCAGCATGCTGTACGAGGCGCCGGAGCAGGGCGGCCGGGTGAAGGATCTCGTCACCTGCGGAGAACGTCGCGTGTGTCTGCTGGAGACGCCGGGCAGTGGCGCCGACGACACCCGGGTGGTGGCGGCGACCGAGGGCGAGGGCACCCGGCAGTGGCCGGCGCCACGCGCCGAGTCGCTGGTGCCGGTCGGTGAGCACGTGCTGGCCGGGCAGGACTCGCCGGACGCGGTGACGCTGTTCGCGCCGGACGGCACGCCGGTGCTGCGCGACCGGGACGGCGTCGCGGTCCGGCTCGACGCCGGCAACCTGCTGATCTTCTCCGAGGCGCCCAGCGCGTACGAGGACGACCGCGTCCTCGCCGGGACGGCGGTGGACGGCAAGCCGGTCGAGATGGGGCAGCTCAAGCAGATCCGCAGCGAGTCCTGCTCGTGGAACACGGAGATGCTGGTGTGCGGCGCGGAGAAGGAGTTCCGGTTGTACCGGTTCGCCGGCTGACCGGAACTGAGCTTGACAGTGATCGATGTCTCGGCTGGTGTGAACGGCAGAGAGATCGACGTTCGTCAGGAGGCCCCGTGTTCGTCCGACGACGGTGGACCGCACTCGCCACCACCAGCATCCTGATCGCCGCGGCGCTGGCCCATCCCGGGCCGGGCGCCGCCGCACCATCCGCCCCCACGATCACGCTCGCCCCCGCCGAGACCGCGCTGGTCCGCGTCCGACTGGCCGACCGGGCGCAGCTCGACCGCCTGGTCGCAGGCGGTGCCGACCTGGCCAACCGCCCCCGATCCCGCGACGGCGAGTGGATCGCCGACCTGGTCCTCACCGGACGGCAGCTCACCGACCTCACCCGGCAGGGGGCCACCGCAGTGCAGGTGGTGCAGCGCGCCGGCGACGGGGACCGGCACCTGGCCGAGAGCCGCCGCGCCGCACAGGAGCGCACCCGCGCCGGGCTGCGCGCGAGCGGCGCTGCCACCGCTGTCGACACGCTCCAGTTCCTCCAGGCGTACTGGTGGACCACCAGCGGCCGGACGTTCCTCCAGGCCCAGGTCGCCACCACCGCCACCGACGACCCGGACGTGGAGATCACCGTCACCTGGCGGACCGCCGACGGCGCCACCGGCTCTTTCCCGCTGTACCGCTTCGAGGACTCGGGCGAGTACCAGTACCACTACGCTCTGCCGCAGCCGGTGCCGAGCCGGCCGGTGCAGCTCACCGCCACCTCCACGCTGGGCGGCACGAGCCGGCCGGTGACGCCGTCGCTGTGGCCGAACGCGACCCCGCCGCCGCAGCCGGCCGGCTACCAGAAGGACTTCATCGACGCGTACCTGACGCCGGTGGACATCAAGGCGCGCATCGCCCGGCTCGGCCGCCAGTACCGCGACCTGGTCGACGTGATCGACCTGCCGAACAAGACCCAGGGCTACCGGCGGAACGCCGCCGCCTACCTGGGCGACCCGGCGGCCGCCGCCGTGGTGGTGGAGTCGGTCCGCTTCGGTGACCAGGGCATGAACGGCGTGCAGGTACGCACCGTCGACCCGGGCCGGCCGAACCGGCCGCTGAGCATGCGCTACCGGGACCGGGTGCTCACCGTCTCGCTGGCCACCGACCGCGCGGGCAAGGTCACGAGCACCACCGACGACGTCGCCGCCCTGATCAACGCGCCGCGCGGCGCCCGCTTCCGGGCCACTGTGGAGGACGGCTCCGCCGGGCTGCCGATGCCGGTGGCCGGACCGGTACGCCTCGACGACGGGTTGCAGGGCACCGAGGTGCCGGCCCGGCCGTGGACGGTGCAGGCGCTGCGCATCGGCAAGCACCGCGACGGCTCCCGCATCGGTGTGCTGGCGTACTCGCAGGAGCACGCCCGCGAGTGGGCCACCCCGCTCGTCACGCTGGAGTTCGCCGAGCGGCTGCTGGCGAACGCGCGTACCGACGCGGCGACCCGCAGGCTGCTGGAGCAGGTGGACGTGTTCGTCATCCCGACGGTGAACCCGGACGGCGCGAACTACTCCTTCAACGACTACAACTTCCAGCGCAAGAACCTGGTCAACCACTGCACCGGCGCCTCCCGCGACCCGAAGTACCGCACCATGTGGGGCGTCGACGTCAACCGCAACTACACCGTCGGCTCCCTGTTCGACGGGTACGTGGGCGCGAGCGCGAACTGCCTGTCCGGCAACTACGCGGGCACGGCGGAGCTGTCCGAGCCGGAGAGCCGCAACGTGATCGACCTGGCCAAGGCCCACCCGAACATCAAGTTCGCGATGAACGTGCACTCGTACGGCGGCTACTTCATGTGGCCGCCCGGGGCGTACAAGGCCGACGGGCGGGTGACGCTGCCGCGCCCGTCGATCGACGAGTCGACGCTGTTCCTGGGCAGCGCGCGGCGCATCGTCGGCGCGATCGCGGCCGAGCGCGGCACCGTCACCTGGCCGTCGCAGACCGGCCCGGTCGCCGACGTGCTGTACTCGGCGGCCGGCAACTCGGCCGACCAGCTCTACTACGAGCTGGGCATCTTCGCCTGGGACTTCGAGGTCGGGAACGACAGGTGGAACGAGGCCACCGGCCAGTGGGAGGGCGTCGGCTTCCAGCCGCCGTTCGACGAGGCGCACGCCGAGGCGCAGGAGTACGCCGGCGGCCTGGTGGAACTGGTCCGCGTCGCCCGCGACTACGCCGCCGACAACCCGGTCCGGCGCTGACCGCAGGCGGTCCCCGGCCGGACTCCACCGGCCGGGGACCGCGTCAGTGCGTCCGGGGCGGGTCCGCCCGGCCGGCTCAGTCGGTGGTACCGAGGTCGCGGAAGACGGTGAGCGCGCCCGGGTCGTCGATGGTCGCCGGGACCGGCTCGTCGCGCCCCTCCACCAGGCCCCGCATGGTGCGCCGCAGGATCTTCCCGGAGCGCGTCTTGGGCAGCGCCGGCACCACAGTCACCCGGCGGAACGCCGCCACCGGGCCGATCCGCTGCCGGACCAGCGCGACCAGCTCGGCGGCGAGCGCGTCCGGGTCCACGTCGGCGCCGGCCTTGAGCACCACGTACCCGCTGGGCACCTGCCCCTTGAGCGCGTCGGCCACGCCGATCACGGCGCACTCGGCCACCGCCGGGTGCGTCGCCAGGACCTCCTCCATCGCGCCGGTGGACAGGCGGTGCCCGGCCACGTTTATGACGTCGTCGGTGCGGCCCATCACGTACAGGTAGCCGTCCTCGTCGAACCTGCCGCCGTCGCCGGTCAGGTAGTGACCCGGGAACGTGGACAGGTAGGAGCGGACGAACCGCTCGTCGTCGCCCCAGAGCGTGGGCAGGCAGCCGGGCGGCAGCGGCAGCCGGATCACGATCGAGCCGTCCGTGCCGGGCGGCACGTCCCGGCCCGCGCCGTCGACCACGCGCACGTCGTAGCCGGGCACCGGCACCGACGGCGACCCCGGCTTGATCGGCAGCGGCTCCAGGCCGCGCGGGTTGGCCGCCACCGGCCAGCCGGTCTCCGTCTGCCACCAGTTGTCGACCACCGGTACGCCGAGCCGCTCCCCCGCCCAGGCCCAGGTGTCCGGGTCCAGGCGCTCACCGGCGAGGAAGAGGGTACGCAGCGCACTCAGGTCGTACTGCTCGATGTGGCTGCCGTCCGGGTCCTGCCGGCGGATCGCCCGGATCGCGGTGGGCGCGGTGAACAGGGCCGCCACCCGGTGCTCGGCGGCGACCCGCCAGAACGCGCCGGGGTCGGGGGTGCCGACCGGCTTGCCCTCGTAGAGCACCGTCGTCGCGCCGGTGAGCAGCGGCGCGTACACGATGTAGGAGTGGCCGACCACCCAGCCCACGTCGGAGGCGGCCCAGAAGACCTCGCCCGGCTCGATGCCGTAGACGTTGCGCATCGACCAGCGCAACGCCACCGCGTGCCCGCCGTTGTCCCGCACCACGCCCTTGGGCCGGCCGGTGGTGCCGGAGGTGTAGAGGACGTAGAGCGGGTCGGTGGCGGCCACCGGCTCGCACGGCGCCGGTTCCGCGTCCGCCATCACCTCGGCCCAGGTCAGGTCGCGGCCCGGCACCAGCGGGGCCGGTTCCTGCGGGCGCTGCAC
This sequence comes from Micromonospora sp. WMMA1976, assembly GCF_027497335.1. NCBI lineage: Bacteria > Bacillati > Actinomycetota > Actinomycetes > Micromonosporales > Micromonosporaceae > Micromonospora > Micromonospora sp. WMMA1976. The sequence goes on from NZ_CP114912.1 coordinate 4,887,180, forward strand.
CACCACGCAGCGCTCCGGCACGTGCGCGGCCTCGTCCAGCGCGGCGGCCAGGATCGGGTGGTACGGCACCACCCGGTCGGCCTCGATGCCGCAGGAGGTGGCCACCACCACCTTCGGCCGCGCGTCGTCGATCCGGACGGCCAGCTCGTGCGCGGCGAAGCCGCCGAAGACCACCGAGTGCACCGCGCCGATCCGGGCGCAGGCCAGCATGGCGATCACCGCCTCCGGGACCATCGCCAGGTAGAGCAGTACCCGGTCGCCCCGGCCGACGCCGAGCCGGCGCAGCGCACCGGCGAACCGGGCCGTCTCGTCGAGCAGCTCGGCGTAGGTGAGCGTCCGGACCGTGCCGGTCACCGGGCTGTCGTGGATCAGCGCGGGCTGGTCACCACGGCCGGCGGCGACGTGCCGGTCCAGCGCGTTGTGGCAGGTGTTCAGCACCCCGTCGGGGAACCAGCGGTAAAGCGGCGCCGTCTCCTCGTCGAGGATGCGTTCCGGCGGGATGACCCAGTCGATGTCGGCCGCCGCGTCCCGCCAGAAGCCGGCCGGGTCGGCGATGCTCCGCTCGTACGCTGATCGATACGCGCCCATACCGCCATGCTGCGCCCCGGCGCCACGCCGGCACGACGGCCGGACGGGTCCGGTGCGCCGGAAGCACGTCCCGGCTCGCTGAACGGCCGGTCACGGCGGTGGGCGGTGACCGCTCAGCCCAACGGGCGACGGATGAAGCCCGCGGGGCGGGGTAAGGCAACACGGTCCTGGTGGAGAGACGACCGGTGTCGCGGCGTACCGCGGCCGGGCACGCGGGCGGGCGGCGCGAATGCCGCCCGCCCGCGCATCCCGGGGCCGACCCGGGCAAACCGAGTTTGATCGATGACGACCGTCGACTAGCGTGCGCAGGCGTGAAAACCAATCGGATCTTGCCGATCCTCCTGACCTGTGCCGTGCTGGGGCTCACCGCGTGCGGCGACGAGAAGCCCTCGACCACGGCCGGGCCGGCGGCCACCTCGGCCTCCGCCGCCCCCTCCTCGGCTGCCCCCTCGCCGTCGGCGGCCGCGATGAGCGACAAGGAACTCTGCACCGCCGCCGAGAAGATCAACAAGGACATGCGGGCGAAGCTCATGACCGCCGTGCAGTCGGGCGGCGACCTGACGAAGCAGACCGGCGCGATCCTGACCGAACTCGGTGACCGGGTGACAGAGCTCGCCGGGACCGCCGGCGACGGCAAGGCGGCCACCGCCCTGAAGGAGTTCGGCGCGGAGGCCGGCAAGGCGGGCTCGGCCGCCGACCCGGGCACCGCCGCCGACAACCCCGCCATGGAGAAGGCCAGCAAGGACATCAACGCCGCCTGCAAGACGGCCGGCGCGCCGACCACCTTCTGACGCCGGCACCCCGGGTCGTCCCGTCCGGCGCGTACCGGACGGACGACCCGCCGGCTCAGTTGCCGGTCACCCAGTTCCAGGCGGAGACCACCCACTCGGTCTGCTGGAGATACGCCACCCCGACGCCGGCCAGGAACAACGCGGTGACCAGGTGAGCACCCTTGGCGCTGCGGCGCACCCGGCCGAGCTGCCGTTCCAGGATCAGCCGGCCGAGCAGCCGGGCCAGCGCGAACAGGCCGACCGCGGTGAGCAGGCTGAGCACGAACGTGAGCAGCGGAGCGACCAGGTTGCCCCGGCCGGAGATCGCCCAGATTCCCCAGCACACGAACGCGAACAGCGCGCCGGCGGCGCTCAGCTCCCCGCCCTTGCGCGCCTGGGCGAGATGCCAGCTCATCGGCCGGCGCGGCGCCGGCTCGGCCGCCCAGTCGCCGTGCTCGACAGTGGGGAACTGCTCGGTGCGGGGCGTACGCGAGTCGCGCGGCCGGCCGACCGCCGCCACCCCGCGCTGGAACGCGTCCCGCTGCGGGGGCACCACCCCAGGCTGGGGCGGCACCTCCACGGTGCGCTCGGCCCACGGCTGTGTCTGGTCCGCCATCTTCCGTCCTCCCCCTCGACCGATTCCGGCCTCGGTTCCGAGGGTAGCCAGCCCGCAAATAGGGTGCCGACCCCCATCGCGGTGCGATACACACGTGCCGTGGCTGACGTGCTGGTATCCCGGGCCGAGGACTTCGACGACATCGCGGCGCTGCTGGCGCTGGCCTTCCACGGCGATCTCGACCCCGACGTGCAGGCGCTCGAACGCCCGATCTTCGAGCCGGACCGGTCGTTACTGGTCCGCGACGGCGGGACGGTCGTGGCAAACGCCGCCGCGTTCAGCCGCGAGCTCGCGGTACCCGGCGCGAACGTGCCGGCCGCGCACGTGACGATGGTCGCGGTCGCGCCGACGCACCGGCGGCGCGGCCTGCTCACCACGCTGATGCGGCGCCAGCTGCGGGACGTCCGCGACGCCGGCCGGGAACCGATCGCGGTGCTCTGGGCCAGCGAGGGCCGCATCTACCCCCGGTTCGGCTACGGGTCGGCGGCCCCGCGCTACGTCCTGTCCGTGGACACCACCGGCCTGCGGCTGCCCGCCCCGGCGCCCGCCGAGGGCAGGCTGCGTCTGGACCGTCCGGACGCGCACCGGGACGAGCTGGCCCGGCTGTACGAGCGGGTCCGCGCCGAGCGTCCCGGCTGGTCCCGGCGGGACGAGCGCTGGTGGTCGTACGTGCTGGCGGACCTCAAGGCGCACCGGGGTGGCGCCACCGAGCGCCGGGTGCTGCTGCACGAGGGCGCCGACGGCCTCGACGGGTACGCGCTGTACCGGACGAAGGACAGCTCGACGGCTGTCGGGCCGCAGGCCGAGGTGCAGGTCGGCGAGGTGGTGGCGGCGACGCCGGAGGCGTACACGGCGCTGTGGCGGCTGCTGCTCTCGGTCGACCTGACCCGCCGGCTGTCGTTCGGCATCGCGGCCCTGGACGAGCCGCTGCTGCGGCTGGTGGACGAGCCCCGCCAGCTCTCCCCGCATCTCGCCGACGCGCTCTGGGTGCGGGTGGTGGACGTGCCGGCCGCGCTGGCCGCCCGGCGCTACGCCACCGACGTGGACGTGGTGATCGAGGTCGCCGACGAGCTGCTGAAGGAGAACACCGGCCGCTGGCGGCTGGTCGGCGGCCCCGACGGGGCGGAGTGCACGCCCACCACCGCACCGGCCGGGCTGGCGTGTGACGTACGTGCCCTCGGTGAGCTGTACCTCGGCGGCGCGAACCCGTACGCGCTGGCCGCCGCCGGCCGCGTGAAGGAGCTGATCCCCGACACGCTGACCGCGCTGACGCCCGCCTTCACCTGGCACCGCGCCCCCTCCCCCATGGAGGTCTTCTGACCGCCCCGCCCGCCCCGCACCCCTCCCCGCCCACCCCCGCGCACCCCCGCCCACCCCAGCCCAGCCCGGCTGGCCCGGCTGGCCCGCGCGATCATGAAGTTAGCGGCGCTGATCGTCCGATTTGTTCCGGCTAACTTCATGATCGCGCGGGGGCGGGGGCGGGGGCCGGGGGCATGGGGCGCGCACGCCCGTCGCGGGACTCGTCGGCGCGCGCCTCGTCGACCTTGGAGTTGTGGCACCTCACATACCTCGCTGACCGGGCACTCCGGGCGCCACAACTCCAAGATCGACGGAGGCTGGCGGGATCGGGTGTGCCGGGAGCGGGTATGGGACGGCTGGGTCAGCGGGCCGCGCGGGGTGCTAGCGGCGCGCGGGTGGGCTCGGGGACGGTACGGTCGGGGGATGGGTGAGGCGGAGCGACGGCGACGACGGCTGCGGCATCACGGCGAGGCCGCCCCGCCGACGGAGACCGCCGGAACCGGTGCCGACGGCACGGGCACCGGCGGCACCACCGCCAGCACCGCCCCCGTACACGACGACGTGGTGCCCCGGTCCCCGCGCGGCGGCCGGCCGGGCGAGCCGGAGCCCCGCGGACGCCGCGCCGCGCCGCCCGCCGAGGAGGGCGAGCGCGGGCTGCGTGGGCTGGTCGGCTCCGGCTCGTCGCAGGTGAGCGTGACGGCCGCGCTGCGGGCACGCGACGCCGCCCGCCCCACCGAGGACGACCTCGCCGAGGCCGAACAGCGGGTGGTGCTCATCCGTCGCAACTGGGTGCCGCGCGAGGACCTGCCCCGCAACGGGCGCTGAGCCCGGAGGTGTCCGCTCAGGCGGGCAGCTCGGGCAGGCGGCGGCTCTGCTCGTAGGCGGCCACCTGCTCGATGCGCCGGCTGTGCCGGGGGTTGCCGGAGAACGGCGTGGTCAGGAACGCCTCGACCAGCGCTGTCGCCTCGTCCAGCGTGTGCTGCCGGGCGCCGATCGCCACGACGTTCGCGTCGTTGTGCTCACGGGCCAGCTGGGCGGTGTCCACGTTCCAGGCGAGCGCCGCCCGGACGCCCGCGACCTTGTTCGAGGCGATCTGCTCGCCGTTGCCGGAACCGCCGATCACCACGCCGAGGCTGCCCGGGTCACCGACCACCCGGTCACCGGTGTGCAGGCAGAACGCCGGGTAGTCGTCGTCCGGGTCGAACACGTGCGGTCCCACGTCCACCACCTCGTAGCCCTGCTTGGCCAGGTGGTTGGCGAGGTGCACCTTCAACTCGAAACCGGCGTGGTCGGATCCCAGGTAGACGCGCATACCGCGCAGTCTGACAGGCCCGCCTCCGGGCCGGCGAACCGGCGGCGACCCGGAGGCGGATTCGTCACACGGTCAGTGCGGCAGCTCGGCCACGACCAGGCCGGCCCGCGCCTTCGGGGTGAACCAGGTGCTCTTGCGCGGCATCTTCTCCCGAGCCAGGTTCACCGCGACGAAGTCGTCGACGGTCACCGGCGCGACGAGCACCGCCAGCTCTGCCCGGCCGGCGTCGACCTCACCGACGAGCCAGTTCGCCGGGTAGTCGCCGCCCACGTACGTGATCCGCTTGTCGCCCGGGTCGAGGCCCAGCGCGTCGCGCAGCAGCAGGCGCTCGACGAGCGCGTGGTCGAGGTTCTCCAGCCGGCCGGCGCCGACGTGCGGCAGCGTCACCGCGTACCCCCGGCCGCCGAGATAGAGGTGCACGACGCCTCCGGTCGCCGGCACGTCGGCCGGCCCGTTCACCGGGGTGATCTCCGCGCCCGCCGCGCGCAGCCGGTCGAGCAGCTCGTCCGGCGTGGTGGTCAGCTCGCTGACCAGCCGGTTGTAGGGCTGGATGGCGACCGACGCGGGCGTGGTGACCACCGCGAGGAAGCGCGGGAAACCGCCGGTCTGCGCGGCCAGGCTGCGGTGGTTGCCGTCCGCTACCACCAGCTCCCCGCCACCGGCCAGCGCGGTCAGCTCGTCCTGCACCGGGCCCGGACCGAGCAGCCAGATCGCGTGCGTCCGGCCGGACTGGTCGACGTCCGTCGCGGCGGGCGCACCGGCCGCGTCGGTCGCCGCCGCGAGCGCGGCGTGCAGCTCGTCGCCCCTACCGGTCTGGAGCAGGAGTACGGGCGAGAGCAGGTGACCGAGCGCCTCGGCCAGCGCGACGCGCTCGCGCACCTTGGCGATGAACACGTCCTCGTTGCGGATCACCAGTCCCGGCTCGTCGGCGCGGGTGGAGATCTGGTCGGTGTCGACCATGACCCACAGCCCGTACGCGCTCTCCTCGCCCGGCGCGCTGATCCGGTAGAGCACCACCACCTGCTCGGCCGGCGTGTAGCTGCCGTCCGCCTTCGCCTCGGCCAGGCGCGCCACCGCGTCCGGCAGCGCGTCGAGGAAGGACTTCCCGAGACTGCCGGGCGCCCGGTGGGGCATCTCGATGCCCAGGGCGCTGTGCGGATTCGCTTCGACGATGGAGGTGATCTCCGCGTCGTCGGCGAACTCGTCGTAGTTCTGCGCGCCGGTGCCGCCAGTGGTGATCCAGGCCCGGGTGATCGGGTGCACGACCGTCATGTCCGCTGACGCTACCCGGGCCCCGATCACCCCCGCCGCCGGACTCACCCGCTTACCACCAGGTGAAAGGAAGGCGGCTCAGGCGGTGGGGTTGCGGTGCCGGCCCGGGGCGGGGCGGCGCACCGGCGGGGCCGGGCGGGAGCCGGCGTTGAGGCGTACCGTCGTCGCACCTGCGGCGGCCGGGTGGGCGGCGGGGCCGGACCGCGACGGCGCGCGGGCGGGCCGGACGGTCTCGGCCGGCGGTGTCATCCGCGAGGTGGCCACCACCCGGGCCACGCCGACCACGATCGGCGGGGCCAGCAGGTCGGCCACCTCGGCCGGGCCCGCCGGCCAGTCGCTCTCGGTCACCGACCAGTACGTCGCACCGGAGTCCTCGGTCGCCTGCTGCGGCGCGTCGTCGGACATGTGGCGGTGCTTGGCCATGGGAACGCCTCCAGGAGCTGCCGTGTTGCGGCCCCGCGGGCCGTCGGCTGGGACACCCGGTGAAACGAGCCCCGCACCGGCCCGGTGACGGGCGGTGCGGGGCTCGGGGCGCGCTGCCGGTGTTAAGAAGGGGCCCTTCCTTTCACCTCAGTCGAAGATCGGGCCCTGTTCGCGGGTGCGCTTCAGCTCGTAGAACCCGGGGGTGGCGGAGACCAGCAGTACGCCGTCCCAGAGCCGGCCGGCCGCCTCGCCCTTCGGTGCCGGCGTGATCACCGGGCCGAAGAAGGCGACCTGCTTGCCGTCCGGGCCGGGCGCGTGGATCACCGGGGTGCCCACGTCGGTGCCGACCGGCCGCATGCCCGCCTCGTGGCTGGCCCGCAGCGCCTCGTCGTACTGGGTGGATTCGGCCGCGTCGGCGAGCGCCGGGTCCAGCCCGACGTCGGTGAGCGCGCCCGCGAGCATGTCGCGGCCCAGTTCCTCCTTCTTGAGGTGGATCCGGTTGCCCATCGCGGTGTAGAGCTTCGCCAGCGCCTCGGCGCCGTGCGCCTGCTCGACGGCGATGCACACCCGTACCGGGCCCCAGCCCTTGACCATCAGGTCCTGGTACTCCGCCGGCAACTCCCGGCCCTCGTTGAGCACGGACAGGCTCATCACGTGGAACCGGATGTCCACGTCCCGGACCTGCTCGACCTCCAGCAGCCAACGGGAGGTGATCCACGCCCACGGGCACAGCGGGTCGAACCACATGTCCGCGGTGACACGTTCGGTCACTGTGTCTTCCCTTCACGACATCGTCGCGCCGGGGCTCCGGCGCGGTCACCTCCGATCCTCACCCCGTACCGCATCGACAGGTACCGGAATGAGAGCGTGACCTCGACCACCGAGAGCGGTCCGTGCATGGAAGACTCGGTTCTCGACGGGCCGTCACGAGCGGCCGGGCAGTACCGGCGCCGCGGGGCGCGGCGAGACGAGTGGGATGGAGACGAACAGTGCCGGGAGTGCGCAACCTGACCCAGGTCGAGGCTACCGAGCGGGCCCGCCTGCTCGAGGTGACCGGGTACGACATCAGCCTTGACCTGTCGACCGCGGTGCAGCCCACCGGTCGCACGTTCCGCTCGGTGACCGAGGTCCGGTTCCGCTGCGCCGAACCGGGGGCGACGACGTTCATCGAGACAGCCGCGGAATCGGTGCGGTCGGCCACGCTCAACGGCGAGCCGGTGGACCTGTCCGGCTGGTCCGCCGAGAAGGGACTCACGCTCAGCGGCCTGGCCGCCGAGAACGTGCTGGTGGTCGACGCCGACTTCGGTTACTCCAACAGCGGGCAGGGCCTGCACCGCACGGTCGACCCGGTGGACGGCGAGACCTACCTCTACAGCCAGTTCGAGACCGCCGACGCGCAGAAGGTCTACGCCTGCTTCGACCAGCCCGACCTGAAGAGCGTCTACACCTGGCACGCCACCGTCCCGGACCACTGGCGGGTCGTGTCGAACATGCCGGTGGAGCGCGAGGAGGCGGCCGGTGAGGGCCTGAAGACGGTGCACTTCACCGTCTCGGAGCGGATGAGCACCTACATCACCGCGCTCTGCGCGGGGCCGTACCACGAGGTGCGCCACAGCCACGACGGCATCGACATGGGCTACTTCTGCCGGGCCAGCATGGCCCCGCACATGGACGCCGACGACCTGCACCTGATCACCACGCAGGGCTTCGACTTCTTCCAGGAGAAGTTCGGCGTCCGCTACCCGCTGCCCAAGTACGACCAGCTCTGGGTGCCGGACTTCAACGCCGGCGCGATGGAGAACTTCGGCTGCGTCACGCACGCCGAGTCGCACTACATCTTCCGGTCGCAGGTCACCGACTTCGAGTACGAGCAGCGCGCCAACACGATCCTGCACGAGCTGGCGCACATGTGGTTCGGTGACCTGGTCACCATGCGCTGGTGGAACGACCTGTGGCTGAACGAGTCGTTCGCCGAGTGGGCCAGCCACTGGTGCAACACGCACGCCACCCGTTTCACCGACGCGTGGACCACGTTCCTGTCGATCCGCAAGAACTGGGGTTACCGGCAGGACCAGCTCTCCTCCACCCACCCGGTCTACTGCGAGATGCCGGACCTGGAGGCCGTCGAGGTCAACTTCGACGGCATCACGTACGCCAAGGGCGCGAGCGTGCTCAAGCAGCTCGTCGCGTACGTGGGTGAGGAGCCGTTCCTGGCCGGTCTGCGCGCCTACTTCGGCAAGTACGCCTGGGGCAACGCCACGTTCGACGACCTGCTGTCCGAGCTGGAGGCGGCCTCCGGCCGGGAGCTGCGCAAGTTCGCCGCCCAATGGCTGGAGACCGCGCAGGTGAACACGTTGCGCCCGGAGGTGACCATCGGCGCCGACGGCACGTACGAGCGGGTGGTGGTCCGCCAGGAGGCGCCGTCGGGCTACCCGACGCTGCGTACCCACCGCATCGGCGTCGGCCTGTACGACCTGACCGACGGCCGGCTGGTGCGCCGGGAGCTGATCGAGACGGACGTGACCGGCGAGCTGACCGAGCTGTCCGAGCTGCACGGCAAGCGGGCCGCCGACGTGCTGCTGCTCAACGACGAGGACCTGACGTACGCCAAGCTGCGGCTGGACGAGCGGTCGATGGCCACTGTGGTGCAGCACATCGCCGGCTTCGACTCGTCGCTGGCGCGGGCGCTGTGCTGGACCGCCGCGTGGGACATGACCCGTGACGCCGAGCTGTCGGCCCGCGACTACGTGGCGCTGGTGCTGGCCGGGCTGACCGCCGAGACCGACATCAACCTGGTGACGGCGACGCTGCGGCAGGCGACCACGGCCCTCACCTTCTACGCCGACCCGGCGTGGGCGCCGACCGGCTGGGCCGACCTGTCCCGTACCGCCCGGACCGCGCTCGCGGCGGCCGAGCCGGGCAGCGGCTTCCAGCTCGCCTGGGCCCGGGCGTACGCCTCGTCGGCCCGCTCCGGCGAGGACCTGGCGACGCTGCGCGGCTGGCTGGACGGCAACGGGGTGCCGGAGGGCCTGACCGTGGACACCGAGCTGCGCTGGGCGGTGCTCCAGTCGCTCGTCGCCAACGGTGCGGCGAGTGCTGCCGACGTTGACGCGGAGCTGGCCGCCGACCGTACCGCCAGCGGCGAGCGGGAGGCCGCGTACGCGCACGCGCTGGTGCCGACCGCCGAGAACAAGGCGGCGGTGTGGGCGCTGCTCACCGGCCCGGACGCGCTGCCCAACTGGCGCAACCGGGCGCTGCTGCAGGGCTTCACCCACCCGGCGCAGGTCGAGCTGACCGCGCCCTACCGGGAGCGGTACTTCGCCACGGTGGACCAGGTGTGGGCGCAGCGCGACAGCGAGCCGGCGCAGGAGTTCGTGCAGCTCGCCTACCCGGCGTACCTGGTCGAGGAGGACACGGTGGCGGCCACCGACGCGTGGCTGGCCCAGGACGGGCGGCCGGCGTCGCTGCGGCGGCTGGTGGCTGAGGGTCGCGACGGCGTGGTCCGCGCGCTGAAGGCCCGGGAACGGGACGCGCGCAGCGCCTGAGTGAGGCACGCCGGCCGGGGCCGGCGCGGGTGGCAGCCCGCGCCGGCCCCGGCCGCTGTCGTGGGGCCCGCCCCGCTGACACGAGAAAGCCCGGCCCGCGTATACGCGGGCCGGGCTTCGTCGTGTGTACGGGCGGGGATCAGCCCTTGCCGGCGTGGCTGGCGAGCTGGTCGAGGCCCTGGATGATGCCGCCGGCCAGGTCGCCGCCGCCGAAGGAAGCCACCATGGAGAGCGCGGCCAGCTTGGCGTACGTGTCCGGGATGCGCTTGCGCGCGTACTTGCCGGTGACGATCTCCAGCTGCCGCTGGTTGGGCGACACCGCGATCAGCACCGAGCGGTCCGGGTCGGCGAGCTGGCGGTGCAGCCGCTCGGCGTGTTCCCGGATCGGCTCGTCGAGGCCGCCGACGTAGACCGAGAAGACCAGGCCGGTGCCCTGGTCGGCGAGGCGAAGCGCCTCGTCGATGCGGAGCAGCTGACGGGTCGAGAACGGTCCGTCCAGCACGTCGGGCGGGGTGCCCGTCCCCGTCGTGGGCCGCGCTTCACCAACGGTCACTTGCGCCTCCGGTTCCACCGGCCGGCGCCTCCCGGCCGGCCTGTTCCTGCTTGCGGCTGGTCAACGCCGGCGCCTGCGCCCCGGCGGCCAGCGCCGTGCCGGCCGAGTCGGCCAGCTGCTCCGGACGGCCCAGGAACCAGACCGGAGTGAAGTCGAAGGGCCGGCCCGGCCGGTAGCGCTTGGCGCCGCCACCGTTGCCGCGGCTGCCGACGGCCGCCAGGGCGGCGATCAGCAGCACCGCGGCGGCCGGGATGCCGACGAAGACCACCAACGTCTCGGTAACAGACAATCCCAACGCCCCCAGGCGGAAAGAGAGACCAGGAATGGTGCGGGTCGGCCGGTCAGGACCGGTCGCGCCCCACGTCACTTGTGATGTTCACGTTAGCGGAGTCGGCGGCCCGCCAGATTGCGGGGTGCTGATCCCATCCGTCACTCCGGTGCTCCAGTTGCGCGGCAGTGGCGAGCAGTGTCGCGTCGTCGCCGTACCGGCCGGTGAGGAGCACCCCGACCGGAAGCCCGTCGGTGGTCCGTCCGAGAGGTAACGAAACGGACGGATCGCCCGTGACGTTGAAGACCGCGCAGTACGGCGAGATGCGCCGCTGCCGGTCGAAGTCCGCTGCCGGTTCGAGGGCGGCGAACGCGCCCACCGGCGCCTGCGGGGCCGCGAGCGTAGGGCAGAGCAGCAGGTCACACCCGGCGGTACGGCGTACGCCACGGCGTACCTGCGCCTGGAGCTCGCCGAGCGCGGCCATCAGCCGGGCCGCGCCGAGCGCCTCGCCGCGCTCGCGCAGGTACCGGGTCAGCGGCAGCAGGTCGCCCTCCCGCCCGGCCGGGACGGGGGTGACAGCCAGCGCGTACCAGACGGTCTCGAACAGCGGCCACGCCTCGGGGCCGAGCGGCGCGGGGACGTCGACCACCTCGTGGCCGGCGTCGCTGAGCAGCGCGGCGGCCCGGTCGACGGCGGCCACGCAGTCCGGGTGGACCGGTTCGTCGGCGAGCATCGGCGTGGTGAAGCGGCCGACGCGCAGCCGGCCGGGGCCGGTGACGCGGGCGGCGCGGGTGACGCCGAGGTAGCCGCCGGCGGGCGCGGCCGGCGGCAGGTACGGCTCGCCGGGTACCGGGCGGGCGAGCACGTCGAGCAGCGCGGCCACGTCGGCGACGGTACGGCCGATCGGCCCGTTCACCGGCAGCCCGAAGCCGCCGAAGCCGAGCGGCCCGCCGGAGACCATGCCCCGGCTGGGTTTGTAGCCGACCAGCCCGCAGAGCGCGGCCGGGATGCGCAGCGAGCCGCCACCGTCGGAGCCCTGCGCCACCGGCACCAGCCCGGCGGCGACCGCTGCGGCCGCGCCGCCGCTGGACCCGCCCGCGGTGTACGCGAGGTCCCACGGGTTGCGGGCCGGCGGCGCCACCAGTCCCTCCGAGTAGAGCGAGCAGCCCAGTTCGGAGGTGGTGGTCTTGCCGAGGCTGACCAGGCCGGCGTCGGCCATGAGGCGGACCACGTCGGCGTCGACGGGCGGGACGAAGTCGGCGAAGGCGGCCGAGCCGAATGTGGTGCGGACCCCGGCGGTGAGCGTGAGGTCCTTGATCGCGGTCGGAACGCCGTGCAGCGGGCACCGTTCCTCGGCCGCGAGCGCGTCGGCGGCGCGGGCGGCGGCACGGGCCTGTTCGGCGGTGACGGTGACGAACGCGCCGACGGTCTCGCCGAGTGCCTCGACCCGGCGCAGGTGGTGCTCGACCAGTTCCAGGCTGGACAGCTCGCCCCGGCGGATCGCGGCGGCCTGTTCCAGCGCGGTCAGGTCGTGCGGCTCGGCCATGCCGTCCATCCTGCCGGTACGGCGGCCGGGAGGCCCGGCGACACGTCCGGCCGGTCCTGAACAGCGCCGGGTGCGTCCGTCGACTCTAGGGCGACGACGGACGCACCCGCGCCGGCTTCAGCGGCGGCCGAGGAACCGCAGCGCGTTGCCGCCGAGCAGCGCGTCCCGCTGCGCGTCGGTGAGGAAGTCCGCCCGGTGCACCACGTCACCGACCGGCCGCTCCCCCAGCGGGTACGGGTAGTCGCTGCCGAGCAGCACCCGCTCGGTGCCCAGGGTGTCCACGAGCAGCCGCAGCGCCGCCGGTTCGAAGACCACCGAGTCGACGTGGAACCTGTCGACGTACGAGCTGGGCGGTGCGCTCGACGCGCCGCGTACCAGGTCGCCGCGGCGGTGCCAGGCGTTGTCGGCGCGGCCCAGCCAGAACGGGAAGCTGCCGCCGCCGTGCGCGAAGCAGATCCGCAGCGTGTCCGGCACCCGGTCGAACACGCCGCCGAGGATCAGCGCGAGCACCGAAAGGTGTGTCTCGGCCGGCATCCCGGTCAGCCAGCGGGCCATCCACCGGTCCAGCCGGGGGCCGCCGGGCATGTCCCACGGGTGCACGAACACCGGCGCGCCGACCTCGGCGCAGTGGGTCAGGAACTGCACGATGCCCTCGTCGTCCAGGTCCCGGTCACCGACGTGGTTGCCGATCTCCACCCCGGCGTGCCCGGCCGACAGGCAACGGTCCAGCTCGGCGCAGGCCGCGTCCGGGTCCTGCAACGGCACCTGGCAGAACGGCACCAGCCGGCCGCCACCGCCGGCGGTGACCTCCAGCGTGAGGTCGTTGAAGATCCGGGCCACCTTGGCCGCCTGGTCGGCCGGGCGGTCGTAGCTGAAGAACACCGGGGTGGGCGAGACGACCTGCACGTCCACGCCGTCGGCGTCCATGTCGGCCAGCCGGGTCGGCGCGTCCCAGCACTGCGCGCCGACCGGACGGAACTCCGTCTCCCCCACCATGATCATGGCGGCGCGCTCGGAGTCCACCCGCAGCCAGGGCCAGCCGGACCCGCCGCACGCCGCGGCGAGGTCCGGCCACCCCTTCGGTACGACGTGCGTGTGCACGTCCACGACCGGCACGCGTCAGCCCTTGCCCGGGTGCAGCGCGCCGCAGTTGTCGCAGGTGCGGGCCTTCTCGTCGGCGTAGAACGCGGCGAAGACCGGGGGCAGGTCGGCGGCGATGTCGCGGACCTGCAACTCGACCTCGTGCACCTTGTGGTCGCACTCGCCGCAGTACCACTGGAACTTCTCCAGTGTGCCCTCCTCGCGGACCCGCTCGATCACCATGCCGATCGAGCCGGCCTCGGGACGCTGCGGCGAGTGCGGGGTGTTGCGCGGCAGCATCCACATCTGCCCCTCGCGCACGTGCACCGTACGCGGGCCCTCGGGCAGCATCAGGTTGATGTGCATGTTGCCCTTGACCTGGTAGAAGAACTCCTCGTACGGGTCGACGTGGAAGTCCGTGCGCTGGTTCGGGCCGCCCACCACCATGACGATGAAGTCGTCGCTGCCGGGCAGCATCTCCTTGTTGCCCACCGGGGGCTTGAGCAGGTGCTGGTTCTCGCCGATCCAGCCGGAGAAGCTGAACGGCTCGGCGATCTCACTCATGGGAACCTCCCGACGGAAGTAGGGCGACGGCCTGCATCTCGATCAGCAGATGCGGGTGCGGAAGCTGGTGCACGGCGACTGTGGTCCGGGTCGGCCCGGTGGCGTCGAAGAACTCCGCCCACACCTCGTTGTAGCCGCCGAAGTCGTTCATGTTGACCAGGTAGCTGGTGACCTGCACCAGATCGCTCAGGTCGGCGCCGACCGAGCGGAGCAGGTCGCGGATGTTCTCGATCACGGCCCGGGTCTGCTCGCGGATGTCCAGGTCGGTGGTGCCGAACTCGTCCACCGACACCCCGGCGAACGTGTTGTCCGGCCGGCGCGACGACGTACCGGAGACGTAGACGAACCCGCCGGCCACCTTGACGTGCGGGAACGCGCCCCGCGGCACGGCCTTGCCGGCCACCACGCGGGCGGTCATGGGAGGGCCTTCAGGGAGGCGGAACCCAGCTTCTCCACAGTGGCGCGGACGTGCGCCCCGGGGCGCAGCGGCACCGCGGCGGTGGCCGCGCCGGCCAGGAACACCCAACCCTTGCGCAGCCGTACGCCGTGCCGGCCGGCCAGCCGCAGCCCCTCGTCCAGCGCGCGGCGCGGGTCGCCGAGGATGGCGGCGGTCGAGCCGACCTGCGCCACCCGCCCGTCGATCTCCAGCAGCACGCCGAGGTTGTCCAGCCCGTCCGGCACCGGCGACCACGGCCCGACCACGAACGCGGCGGCCGAGGTGTTGTCGGCGATCACGTCCGGCAGCGAGAAGGTGAAGTTCGCGTACCGCGAGTCGATCAGCTCGATCGCCGGGGCGACCGCGCGCACGGCACGGGTGAACGAGCCGACCGGTTCGCCCGGGTCGGGCAGCCGGTCCAGCAGGAACGCCACCTCCGGCTCGACCCGGGGGTGGATGAAGTCGCCGACGTCGACGCCGCCGCCGTCGGGCACCCGCATCACGTCGGTCAGCCGGCCCCAGATCACCTCGTCCACGCCGACCTGCGCCATCTTGGCCTTGCTGGTGAGCCCCATCTTGAGGCCGACCAGCCGCTCACCCCGGTCGAGGCGGCGCTGCACCAGCGCGGTCTGCACCGCGTACGCGGCGTCGACGTCGAGGCCGGTCTCGGCGGCGAGCTGCGGGATCGCGGTGGCGTCGTCGGCCGCCGCACCCAGCTTCTCCGCGATGCCGGCGATGTCCGGCCCGATCATGAGGTCTCCTTGCTCGCCAGGTCCAGTGCCACGTCCACGATCATGTCCTCCTGGCCGCCGACCATCCGGCGGCGGCCCAGCTCGACCAGGATCGAGCGGACGTCCACGCCGTACTTGGCCGAGGCCCGCTCGGCGTGCCGCAGGAAGCTGGAGTAGACGCCCGCGTACCCGAGGGAGAGCGTCTCCCGGTCGACCTGGACCGGCCGGTCCTGCAACGGGCGGACCAGGTCGTCGGCGGCGTCCATCAGCGCGAACACGTCGCAGCCGTGCTTCCAGCCGTGCAGCTCGGCGACCGCGACGAAGACCTCCAGCGGCGCGTTCCCCGCGCCCGCGCCCATGCCGGCCAGCGACGCGTCCACCCGGACGGTCCGCCCGGACGGCGAGCCGACCGGGCCGTCGCCGAGGATCCGGCCGTGCTCGACCGCGAGCACGCTGTTCGCCACACCCAGCGACAGGTTGTGGTGCGCGTGGATGCCGATCTGCGTCTCCGGTTCCAGCACCTGCCGGTACGCGTCGACGCGCTGCGCCACGTCCGACATCAGCAGCCGCCCGCCGGAGTCGGTGACGTAGACGCAGTGCGCGCCGTACGACTCCATGAGCTTGGCCTGCGCGGCCAGCCCGGCCGGGTCGTTGAGGTGCGACATCATCAGGAACCCGGAGACGTCCATGTCGTTCTCCCGGGCCCACGCGATGTGCTGGGCGGAGATGTCCGCCTCGGTGCAGTGCGTGGCGATCCGGACGCTTGTCACGCCGAGCGCCTTGGCCGCCTTCAGGTCGGCGATGGTGCCGATGCCCGGCAGCAGCAGCGTGGTGAGCCGCGCGGTGGTCAGCACCTCGGCGGCGGCGGCGATCCAGTCCGCGTCGGCGGCAGCGCCGTGCCCGTAGTTGACGCTGGAACCGGCCAGGCCGTCGCCGTGCGCCACCTCGACCGCCGCCACACCTGCGGCGTCGAGCGCGGCGGCGATGGTACGCACCTGGTCGACCGTGTAGCGGTGCCCGATGGCGTGCATGCCGTCGCGCAGCGTCACGTCCTGGATGTAGAGGTCGGTCATCGGGATGCCCCCTCCGGGGAACGCAGCGCCACCAGCCGCTCCGCGGTACGCAGCGCGGCCGACGTCATGATGTCCAGGTTCCCGGCGTACGCGGGCAGGTAGTGCCCGGCGCCGGAGACCTCCAGGAACACCGACACCTGGAGGCCGGTGAAGTGCCGGCCGAGCACCGGCGCGTACGTGTCCACGGCGTCGAACTGCACGTCCTGCTTGAGCCGGTAGCCGGGCACGTACTCCTGCACGGTCTTCACCATGTCGGCCACCGAGGCGGCGATCTTCACCCGGTCGGCGTCGGCGTCCGGGCACAGGCAGTAGACCGTGTCCCGCATCAGCAGCGGCGGGTCGGCCGGGTTCAGCACGATGATGGCCTTGCCGCGCTCGGCGCCGCCGACCACCTCGATGGCGCGGGCGGTCGTCTCGGTGAACTCGTCGATGTTGGCCCGGGTGCCCGGACCGGCCGACTTCGAGGCGATCGAGGCGACGATCTCGCCGTACGCGACGGGGGTGACCCGGCCGACCGCGTGCACGATCGGCACCGTCGCCTGTCCGCCGCAGGTCACCATGTTGACGTTCGGCTCACCCAGGTGCTCGTCGAGGTTCACCGGCGGCACCACGTACGGGCCGATAGCCGCAGGCGTCAGGTCGACGACGGTACGGCCGTGTGCCCGCAGCACCTCGTCGTGACGCTTGTGCGCGCCGGCCGAGGTGGCGTCGAAGACGAGCTGGACGTCCGCGAACTCGGGCAGCGCGACCAGGCCGTCGACGCCCTCGGCGGTGGTGGTCACGCCGAGCCGGCGGGCCCGGGCCAGACCGTCCGAGTCCGGGTCGATACCGGCCATCGCCACCATGCGCAGGCTCTCACTGAGCCGCAGCACCTTGATCATCAGGTCGGTGCCGATGTTGCCCGACCCGAGCACCGCCACTCCGACAGTCATGACGTTCCCTCCGAGGAGAAACAGGTACGCACCGAGCCGAGCCCGGAGATGCGCGCCTCGTACGCGGCGCCGGGCGTGACCGGCACCATCGGGCCGAGCGCGCCGGAGAGCACCACGTCGCCGGCCCGCAGCGGGTCACCGGCGCGGGCCATCGTGCCGGCCAGCCACTGCAGCGCGTGCAGCGGATTGCCGAGGCAGGCCGCGCCCGCGCCGACCGAGACCGGCTCACCGGCGTGCTCCAGTACC
Organism: Micromonospora sp. WMMA1976; assembly: GCF_027497335.1. NCBI lineage: Bacteria > Bacillati > Actinomycetota > Actinomycetes > Micromonosporales > Micromonosporaceae > Micromonospora > Micromonospora sp. WMMA1976. Next base: position 4,904,434 of record NZ_CP114912.1, read on the forward strand.
ATGCCGCACAGCCGCAGGTCCACGTCGGCGAGCCGCCGGGGCGCGGTGCCGAGCACGAACAGCCCGCTGGAGGCGTTGTCCGCCACCGTGTCCACGATGGAGATGTCCCAGTCCGCGATCCGCGAGTCGACGATCTCGATGGCCGGCAGCACGTGGTCCACCGCCCGGATCAGGTCGACAGTGGTGACCCGCTCGTCCGGCAGGTCCGCGCCGAGCACGAAGGCGATCTCCGCCTCCACCCGCGGCTGGAGCAGCCGGTCGATCGGCACCTCGACGCCGTCACCGACGGCCATGTCGTCGAAGAGCACCCCGAAGTCGGGCTGGAAGACGCCGAAGCTCTCCTGGACGGTCCGCGACGTCAGGCCGATCTTCGCGCCGACGCGGCGGTGTCCCTTGCCCAGCCGCTGCCGGGTGTAGACCTGCTGCACCTGGTACGCGGCCTCGATGTCGCCCTCGGGCAGCAGCCGGCCGCGCAGCGGCGGGCAGGGCTTCCCGTCCTGCCGGGCCACTGCCAGTTCCCGGTTGGCGGCCTCGATGTCCACGGTCATGGCGGCTCCTCGCTTACGTCGCTGGGGATTCCGGCCATTCTGCCCACCACGCGCGCTCATGTGAGATCCACGCAGACGTTTGTCAGCTCGGAGTAGAAGTCGAGCGAGTGCACGCCGCCCTCGCGGCCGACACCCGACGCCTTCACCCCGCCGAACGGGGTACGCAGGTCGCGCAGGAACCAGGTGTTCACCCAGACGATGCCGGCGTCGAGCCGGGCGCCGGCCCGGTGCGCCCGGCCCACGTCCCGCGTCCACACCGTCGCCGCGAGGCCGTAGGCGGTGCCGTTCGCGAGCGCGAACGCCTCGTCCTCGTCGTCGAACGGCGCGACGTGCACCACCGGTCCGAAGATCTCCTCCTGGTTGGTGCGGGCGTCCGCGCCGAGGCCGGTGAGCACCGTCGGCTGCACGTACGCCCCGCCGTCGCGGGCGTCGCCGAAGCGCGGCGTGCCGCCACCGGCGCGCACCTCGGCGCCCTCGGTACGGGCCAGCGCGTAGTGGCCGAGCACCTTGTCCCGGTGGCCGTGCGAGATGAGCGGCATGTTCGCCGTCGCCTCGTCGTCCGGCCAGCCGTACGCCAGCTCGTCGGCACGCTTGGCCAGCCGCGCGGTGAACTCCTCGAACACCGGCCGCTGCACGTAGATGCGCTCGGTGCACAGGCACACCTGGCCGCCGTTTGTGAAGCTGGACCGCACCGAACCGGCGACCGCCGCGTCCAGGTCGGCGTCGGCGAACACCAGGCCGGCGTTCTTGCCGCCCAGCTCGAAGCTGACCGCCTTCACCCCGTCGGCGGCGGCGCGCATGATCGCGCTGCCGGTCGCCGACTCGCCGGTGAACGTGATCGCGTCCACGCCGGGGTGCCGGGTCAGGTGCTCGCCGGCCGAGCCGGGGCCGAAGCCGTGCACCAGGTTGAACACGCCGTCCGGCACGCCCGCCGCGGCCATCACCTCGGCCAGCAGCGTGGCGGAGGCGGGGGTCTCCTCGCTGGGCTTGACCACGACGGCGTTGCCGCAGGCCAGGGCCGGGGCGACCTTCCAGGTGAGCAGCAGCAGCGGCAGGTTCCACGGCACGATCACCGCGACCACGCCGACCGGCTTGCGGACCGCGTAGTTCAGCGCCCGGCCCCCGGCCGGGGTGACAGTGGTGAACGACTCGGTGGGCGCGGTCGCCACGATCTCGGCGAATGCCCGGAAGTTCGCCGCGCCGCGCGGGATGTCGAGCGTCCGGGCCTGCGAGATGGCCTTGCCGGTGTCCGCGACCTCGGCGGCGACCAGGTCGTCGAAGCGCCGTTCCAGCTCGTCGGCGACCCGGCGCAGCACCTCGGCGCGTTCCCGCTCCCCCATCCGGCCCCACGGGCCGCGCAGCGCCGCCCGGGCCGCGGCGACCGCGTCGTCCACTGTCGACTGCGACGCCTCGACCACCTCGAACACCGGCTCGCCGGTGACCGGGCTGCGCTTGGTGAACCGGGAACCGGCGTCGACGAACTCGCCGCCGACGAAGTTGCGCAGCAGGCCGGGGCCGTGCGGCGCGTGGCCGGTCATCAGCCGGGGATCCCAGAGCGTCATCGCCGCCTCCCCAGCGCCGCGCGGACACCACCGGCCAGCAGCGCGACCGCGCCGGCCGCGACCGCGCCGACCACCGCGTACTGCGCACGCACCCGGCGGCGCACCTGCGCGTACGGGGTGGTGGAGAAGGAGACGAGCTCGTACTGGGAGACGTAGCGGCCGGGCAGCGCGCGCTCCAGCGCGTGCTCGACCTGCTTGCGGGTGCGGAACACCGGCGAGGCGACCTTGTCCCGCATCTCCACGAAGTTCGCCAGCGCCATCCGGGCGATCGCCTCGGCGTTGTCCTGACGGCGGTGCTGGAACAGCGGCAGCGCGGCGGCCCACTCGTCGTCGCACTCGTCCAGGCAGCGGTCCAGCTCGACCACGTCCTCGAACGCGCAGTTCGCGCCCTGGCCGTAGAACGGCACGATGGCGTGCGCGGCGTCGCCGATCAGGCCGACCTTGCCTGCTACCTGCCACGGCGTGCAGCGCACAGTGCCGAGCACACCGACCGGGTTGTGCTGGTAGTCGTCGACCAGGTTCGGCGCGAGCGGGACCAGGTCCGGGTAGTGGGTGGCGAAGAACCGCTCGATCGCCGCCGGGCTGCTCAGCGACGCGAAGCTGCGGGTGCCGTGGGTGGGCCAGAACAGCGTGCAGGTGAAGGAGCGGTCCGGGTTCGGCAGCGCGATCATCATCGAGGTGCCGCGCGGCCAGATGTGCAGCGCGCCCGGGTCGAGCGCGAACTCCCCGCCCAGCGGCGGGATGGTCAGCTCCTTGTAGCCGTAGTCGAGGAAGTCCAGGCTCTCGGTCAGGCCCCCGTACGCGAGCAGTTGCCCGCGCACCGCGGAGCCGGCGCCGTCGGCGCCGAGGATGACCGAGGCGGTGGCGGTGACCTTGCCCTGCGGGGTCTCGAACGTCATCTCGCCGCCGAGCGGGTCGAGCCCGACCAGCCGGTGGTCGAACGCGACGCGCACGTTCGGCAGCGCGGCGGCGGCGTCGAGCAGCGCGTTGTTCAGCGCGCCCCGGCTGATCGAGTTGATCGCGCGGTCCCCGGAGCCGCTGTACGACTGGAACTCCGGCTCGCCCTCGACCGGGTGGATCATGCGGCCGCGCATCGGCAGCGCGTCCGTCATCACCTCGTCCTCCAGGCCGATGCGGCGCAGCGCGTCCAGGCCCCGCTCGGACAACGCCAGGTTGATCGACCGGCCCCGCTCGACGGTGCCGGTACGCGGGTCGGGCCGCCGCTCGTAGAGGGCCACCGGGTAGCCGCGGCGGGCCAGGTAGCAGGCCAGCAGACAGCCGGCCAGCCCGGCGCCGACCACAGCGATCTCGTCGCGCTCACTCGTCACGCTCACGAGCCCTCCTTGTCGAACGTCGCGGCCAGCGCCTCGGCGACCCGCCAGCAGTCGTGGTACGTGGAGTAGAGCGGCACCGGCGCGAACCGGACGATGTCCGGCTCCCGGGCGTCGGCGACCACGCCGTGCTCGTGCCGCAGCCGCTTGGTCAACTCGTTCGCGCTTCCCACGCCGATCCGGACGGAGAGCTGGCAGCCGCGCCGGGCCGGGTCGCGCGGGGTGACCACGCTCAGCGGACGACCGGGCGTCACCTCGTCGAGCAGCTGCTCCAGGAAGGCGGTGAGCCGCAGGCTGCGCTCGCGCAGCGCCGGCATGCCGACGGAGTCGAACAGCTCCAGCGAGGTACGCACCGGGCCCATCGCGAAGATCGGCGGGTTGGAGATCTGCCACGCCTCCACGGTGGCCGGCGGCCGGGACACCGGGGTCATCTCGAACCGGGTGGCCGCCTCGGTGCTCCACCAGCCCTCGAACCGCGGGATCGACGGGTCGCCGAGGTGCCGCTCGTGGACGAAGACACCGCCCAGCGCGCCCGGGCCGGAGTTGAGGTACTTGTACGAGCACCAGGCGGCGAAGTCCACGTCCCAGTCGTGCAGCGCCAGCGGCACGTTGCCCGCGGCGTGCGCCAGGTCCCAGCCGACGACGGCGCCCGCGGCGCGGCCGGCGGCGGTGATGGCGGGGATGTCCATCAGCTCGCCGGTCAGGTAGTTCACGCCGCCGAGCATCAGCAGCGCCACCGTGTGGCCCTCGCGGGCCAGGAAGTCCAGCACGTCCTCGGTGCCGAGCGTATCCGAGCCGGGACGCGGCTTGAGGCGTACCACAGTGGTGTCCGGGTCCAGGCCGTGGAAGCGGGCCTGGCTGCGCACCGCGTAGCTGTCCGAGGGGAACGCGCTGTCCTCGATGACGATGCGGGTGCGCTCGCCGGCCGGCCGGTAGAAGCTGACCATCAGCAGGTGCAGGTTCACCGTGAGGGAGTTCATCACCACGGTCTCCGCGGGCAGCGCGCCGACCAGGCGGGCGGCCGGTGCGGTCAGCAGCTCGTGGTACGGCAGCCAGGGCCGCTCCGACTCCAGGTGCCCCTCGACGCCCAGGCGCTGCCAGGCGTCCAGGTCGGCGAGGAGTTCGTCCCGGGTGGCCCGGGGCTGGAGACCGAGCGAGTTGCCCGCCAGGTACGCCGTGTCCGGGTAGCGCCCGCCGTCGGCGGGTGGGATGTGGAACAGGTGCCGGTGGCCGGGGTCTGCGGCGTCGCGGCGGAGGGCTTCGTTCTCGGGGGTGTGCATGCTGTTCTCTCTCGTCACATCGCGGTGCGGGCCGACCACAGCTCCGGGAAGACCACCCGGGCCATGCTGCGCTGCAACCATGCCAGTCCGGCGGACCCGCCGCTGCCGACCTTGGCGCCCATCGTGCGCTGGACGGCCTTGACGTGGTTCCAGCGCCAGTCGCCGAACTCCTCGGCGATCTCGGTCAGCGCGTCGCCGAGCAGGCGGAGGTGGTTGTCCGGCCCGTTGTCGCCGTAGATCCGGACCCAGGCCGCCTCGATCGCCGGGTGTCCCTCGTGCTCGACGTTCACGTCCCGCGACAGCAGCTCGGCCGGCACGTCGAAGCCCTTGCGGGCCAGCAGCGCCACCACCTCGTCCCAGAGGCTCGGCGTGGCGAGCGCGGCGGTCAGCTCGTCGTACACCTCGGTCTGCCGGCGGAACGGGCGGATCAGCGCCCGGTCGCGCAGGCCGAGCAGGAACTCCAGCTGCCGGTACATGGCGGACTGGAAGCCGGAGCCCTCGCCGAGCCGGTCGCGGAAGCGGTTGAAGTCGGCCGGGCTCATCCAGCGCAGGCCGTGCCAGGCGGCGTTGAGGCCCTCCAGGTGCAGGGCGGCGCGGCGCAGCGGGGGCAGGGCCTCCCAGATCCGGTCCTCGCGCAGCTCGCGCTTGGCGTGCCGCAACTCGTGGCAGGTAAGGCCGAAGTACAGCTCCATGATCTGGCTGACCATCAGGAAGGACATCTCGCCCGGGTCGTCGCTGAGTGGCTCCTGGAGCCGGTGCAGCGTGCTGGCCCGCACGTACGCGTCGTACGGCACGCGGTCGGCGAACTCCAGTGTCGGCTCGCCGCCGTTGCGCGCCGCCCGAGCCGCCCGTTCCTGGGGGGTTACCGGGCGCACCGCCGTCGTCTGTTCCACAGTCATTCTCCGTCCGTGCGCGGGGTAGACGTCATGATCCCGCTGGTGGGCGGCCGAATGGAATGCCTGTTCAACGGCGGTATGGTGGTCTCACTTCGCGAACCGAAACCATCTCGCGTCGCCGTCTTTACGGAAGGAAGGTCCGCGCGTGGACGACATGGACTGGGCGCTGCTGCGCGAGCTCCAAGCCGACGCCCGGCTGTCGTACAGCGAGTTGTCCCGCCGGGTCCACCTGTCGCCGCCCGCTGTGGCCGAGCGGGTCCGGCGGCTGGAGGAAGCCGGTGTGATCACCGGCTACCACGCCCACGTCGACCTCACCCGGGCCGGGCGGACGGTGCTCGCCCTGATCCGGATGTCCTGCTACGGCGCGCGCTGCATCCTCAACGACCCCGACGTCGCGGGCTGGCCGGAGATCATGGAGATCCACCGGATCACCGGTGACGCGTGCAGCATGCTCAAGGTCGCCGCCACCAACATGGGCGAGTTCGAGGAGGTCATCGACCGCCTCGCGCCGTACGGGCAGCCGTCCAGCACGATGGTGCTCTCCACCCCGCTGGCCTGGCACCCCGTGGTCAAGGCGCCCCGTTAGCTTCCCCCGCCCTCCGGGAAAGCAGGCGCCGCTGCCCGTCAGTGGTCCGGCGCACCGTCGCGCCGGAAGGGGGGAACCATGCGAGGGCTCCTGTCACATCGTGCGTTGTCGTCCCTGTTGGGCCTGTTCGGCCTGGTGGCGGCGTTCGTCCTGACCACCGCGCCGCCGGCACGGGCCGGCGAGAGCGTGTTCATCGAGGTGACGCCGAACAGCGTCCAGGCCGGTTCCCGGGTCAACCTGCGGGCCGGCTGCGACAACAGCAACAACCGTCAGGCGCAGGTCACCTCGGACGCCTTCGGGCGGGTGACGCTGCGGCCGGACAACGGCTTCCTCACCGGCTCGGTCACCGTGCCCGGCAACAAGGCGCCCGGCGACTACCCGGTGAACCTGGACTGCTCCAACGGCAACACCGCCTCGACCATGCTCACCGTGCTCAACATGGCGCAGCCGAGCAAGGGGCCGGCGACCGGCGGCGGTGGCACCGCGGGTAGCCGGGGCACCGGTTCGCTGCTGCTCGTCGGCGGTCTGGTCGCGGTGGCAGTGGTGGCCGGTGTGAGTGCCCGCCGCAAGACCGGCGGCCGTGCCTGACGAGAGGTGCCGCAATGGCCCGCTCATCGCGCCGCCGGGACCGTACCGGCCCGGCGGCGGACCGCAGACGCCGCGACGCCGCCCGTCCCGGCCGCCGGTCGCGACAGCGCGCCGGCCGGCTCCGGGCCGCGCTGCGGCTGACGTCCCGCGCCGCGCGCCGGTTCGCCCACGTCGCCGGGCACGCGTTCTCGGCCAGCGTCGCCACCGCCGACCCGCAGTCCCGGCCGGTACCGGCCCGCGCCGCCAGGACCACCACCCGCCGGTACGCCCCGAGCCGCAACCCGGGTGTCCCGGTGCTCGTGGTGGCGAGCGTGATGGCGCTGATCGTGGCCATGCTCGGTGTGGAACGGGTGACCGGCGTCAGCGTGCTGCCGGACCGGATCGTCGCCGGCCTGCGCCCGCCGCCGAAGAAGTTCCCGGTGCTGCCGGCCAGTCCACCGACCGGCCTGAGCATCGGCAAGCTCGACCTGCGCGCGCCGGTGCACCGGGTCGGCATCGCGCCGGACGGCAGCATCGCCGTGCCGGACGTGGAGCGGGCCGGCGAGGTCGGCTGGTACGACCAGGGCCCCACGCCCGGCCAGTACGGCCCGGCGGTGCTCGTCGGGCACGTCGACACCACCACCGGTCCGGCCGTCTTCCACGGGCTGAGGGAGCTGGACGACGGCGACCGGATCGAGGTGACCCGCGAGGACCGCTCGGTGGCGGTGTTCGAGGTGACGTCGATCGAGCGGTACGGCAAGGAGAAACTGCCGGTGGAGGACGTCTACGGCGACTTCAGCCGGCCCAACCTGCGGCTGATCACCTGCGGCGGGCGCTGGGTGGGCGGCGAGACCGGGTACGCGGACAACCTGGTCGTCTACGCCGCGCTGGTCAAGGCGCGCTGAGCGGGCGGGTCAGGCCGCCTCGGGCTCGGGCTCGCGCAGGTCGAGCCAGTCCGCCCAGCGCGGGTCGGGGGCGCGGTGCCCGAGCACCCGCCAGGCGGCTCCTTTGGGCGCGGCCGGCAGGTGGTGCAGCCGCCAGCCCAGCTCGGCCGGGGTCTTGTCGCCTTTGGTGTGGTTGCACCGCGCGCACGCGGCGACCACGTTCTCCCAGGCGTGCCGGCCGCCCCGGCTGCGCGGGAAGACGTGGTCGATGGTCTCGGCCGGCCCCCGGCAGTACGCGCACCGCCACCCGTCGCGGGCGAACACCGCCCGCCGGGACAACCCGACGTGGGTGCGGTACGGCACCCGGACGTAGCGGGTCAGGCGTACGACCGAGGGCACCGGTAACGCGTTGCGCGCGCTGTGCAGGATGCCCTCGCCGTCTTTGACGCAGACCGCCTTGGCGCTGAGGACGAGGATCGCGGCACGACGCACCGACACGACGCACAGGGGCTCGTAGGTGGCGTTGAGAACGAGTGCACCGGAGCCCGCCGTGGGTCGTATGTCAGGCATCGCGCTCACCCTCCCGGTCCAGTCGCTCCCGCCTCGTCTGCGCCGGAACCGCCCCGCGGACAGCGCGGAACGGCTCCGACGCCGGCCGGATCACCGACGTCCGTTGCGCCAATAGTCCCTGATCGCGCCCCGGATTGCACGTACTAATCCGGGCTACCCCCCGCCCGGCGGCCCTTCGCCGAGGTGGCGGTGTCCGTCGCCCGCCGGGCGTGCGGTACGAAAGCAGAGTGAACGTCTCCGACCTGATCTCCGCCGTGCTGGCCGCCGTCTCCGACCGGAAGCCGGACTGCCAGGGCAGCAGCTCCTGCGAGTGGGTGTACCGAGTGACGAACTCCGCCTGGTTCGCCGAGAGCAGCTACTGGATCCTGTTCAAGCCGCTGCGGGTGGCGCTGATCCTGCTGCTCGCGGTGGCCGCCCGGTGGGCGCTGCACCGGACCATCAACCGGCTGGTGCGGACCACCACCGACGGCGCGGTGCCGACCATGCTGCGCCCGCTGCGCGAGCGGATCCCCAGCGCCGCACTCGACCCGGACCAGTTCGTGCCGGAGCGGCGGCGGCAGCGGGCCGAGGCGATCGGGTCGGTGCTGCGCAGCATGGTCACCGCGTTCGTCTTCGGCATCGCGCTGCTGATGGTGCTCAAGGAGTTCAGCTTCGACCTGGCCCCGCTGCTGGCGAGCGCGGGCATCGCCGGCGTGGCGCTCGGCTTCGGCGCGCAGAGCCTGGTCAAGGACCTGATCGCCGGCCTGTTCATGCTGATCGAGGACCAGTACGGCGTCGGCGACACGGTCGACCTGGGCGAGGCGACAGGCGTGGTCGAGGCGGTCGGGCTGCGGGTCACCACGGTCCGGGACGGCCGGGGCGTGCTCTGGTACATCCGTAACGGCGAGATCGTCCGCGTCGGGAACAAGAGCCAGGGCTGGGCGCTCGTCGTGGTCGACCTGCCGATCGGGTTCGCCGGCACCGAGGAGGCCACCGCCGTGCTGCGTACCGCGGCGGCGTCGGTGGCGCTGGACCCGGAGCTGGCGCCGAGCATCGTGGAGCAGCCGGAGGTCCTGGGAGTCGAGCAGATGACCGTCGACGGCGCGGTGATCCGTACCGTCGTCAAGACCACCGCGGACGGGCAGTTCGCGGTCGGGCGTGAGCTGCGCCGCCGCCTCGCGGAGGCGCTTGAGAACTCGGGGATCGTCGCGCAGATCGCGGCTGCCCGGCTGTTCCCCGGCCTCCCGGTCCAGCCGCCGGCGCCGCCCGCCGCCGAGGGTACCGGTACCGGCGGACCCACCTGAGCCACCGGACGAGCCGGACGATTTCCGGGGTTCCGCACCGCGCGGCCCCTCGGGTATCGTCCGTTCGTTCAGTCGGAGATGCGACGATCAATCCGTTCGCCCTAGCCAGTTGTCAGACGATCGGGCAGAATCCGGTGCACACGCTCCACCGGGGGGCGTGCTCGTGTCCTCGCTGATCGATCGATCTGACGACGGTTCCCGGTCGGGCCATCACAAGTGGTCGACCAGGAACGATGGAGGCGACGGTGTCCGACGCGCGACCCGCCCGGGATGCCCCGGCCACCTTCCGGGACGTCTTCGGTCAGTCGGAGTTCCGCGCCATCTTCGCCGCCAACACCCTCTCCTGGGTGGGCGACTACCTGGCCCGCGCCGCGGTCACCGTGCTCGTGCTGCGCGAGACCGATTCGGTCGCGCTCTCCGCCGCCGCATTCGCCGCCAGCTACCTCCCCTGGCTGGTCGGCGGCCCGCTGCTCTCCGCGCTCGCCGAGCGGCACCACTACCGCCGGGTCATGGTCATCTGCGACCTGCTGCGGATGGCGCTGATGGCGCTGGTCGCGATGCCCTGGATGCCGACCTGGTCGATCTTCGCGCTGATCTTCCTGGCCACGCTCGCGAACCCGCCGAGCCAGGCGGCGCGGTCCGCGTTGATGCCGCACATCCTGACCGGGGACCGGCTGGTCGTGGGCCTGGCCGCGTTCACCAGCGCCGGCCAGGCCGCCCAGGTCGTCGGCTACCTGATCGGCGCCACGGTGGCGGCCCTCAACCCGAACACCGCCCTGCTCGTCAACGCCGTGACCTTCGCCGTGTCGGCCGCGATCGTCCGCTTCGGCGTACGCGAGCGGCCACCGGCGATGGCCGAGGTGCACCGTAGCCACCTGCTGCGGGAGACCGTCCAGGGCTTCCGGATCGTCTTCGAGCGGCCGGTGCTGCGCGCCATCGCGGTGCTGGTGTTCAGCGCGATGCTCTTCTCGATCGTCCCCGAAGGGCTGGCCGCGGGCTGGGCCGCCGACCGGACCGACGGCCGGATGGACGCCGGCACCGCCCAAGGTCTGATCATGGCCGCCGTCCCGGTCGGATACATCCTCGGCGGGCTGACCATCAGCCGGCTCGTCGGCCCGGAGCGGCGGCTGACGCTGATGCGACCGTTGATGATCATCGCGCCGGCGACGCTCGTACCCGCGCTGTTCAACCCGCCGCCGGCGGTGGTGGCGCTGCTGGCCGCCGGGTGCGGCTTCGCCGTCGCCGGGCTCGTCCCGGTCGCCAACGGCCTGTTCGTGCAGGCGCTCCCGGACGGCTTCCGGGCCCGGGCGTTCGGCGTCATGGCCAGCGGCACACAGATCATCCAGGGCGCCGCGGTGCTGGCCACGGGCGCGCTCGCCGAGCGCTTCTCGGTCCCGTCGGTGGTCGGCGTGTGGAGCGCCGCGGGGGTGCTGATCATGTCGGTGGCGGCGCTCGCCTGGCCCCGGCCACAGGTGATCCACGAGGCCGTCGCGGCCGCCCGCGCGGAGTCGGCGGCCGGCGGCGGACCGGCGCACGCCCACGCGCCCGGCCCCGCGTCCGGTGACCGGAACCGGGAGCACGGCCGACGCCGGCACGCGGTGACGTGATCCGCGCCGCCCGGCGGGCGGGCGCGGGTGCCGGGCGGCACCTGGCAGGATGGAAGCGTGACTTCCCCAGGCGAGTCGATGACCCTCTTCGAGGCGATCGGCGGCGAACCGGCCTTCCGCAAGCTGGTGGACGAGTTCTACGCCGGTGTGGCCGACGACCCGCTGCTGCGGCCGATGTACCCGGAGGAGGACCTGGGCCCGGCGGCGGACCGGCTGACCCTGTTCCTCATCCAGTACTGGGGTGGCCCGCACACCTACTCGGAGCAGCGCGGCCACCCTCGGCTGCGGATGCGGCACGCACCGTTCCGGATCGGCGCGGCCGAGCGGGACGCCTGGCTGCACCACATGCGCCGGGCGGTGGACACGCTGGGCCTGCCGCCGCAGCTCGCCGCTGCGCTCTGGGACTACCTGGAGCGGGCCGCCTACTTCATGGTGAACGTGATGGAGGACCCGGCCGGCTGAGCCCGGCTCAGAGCAGGGCGCCCTCGTCGTGCAGCCAGTCGACGAACGTCACCGCGACGGCGGCGCCGCAGTCGAGCATCTCGACCAGCAGCGCGTCGTGGGCGCCGGCGCCGAGCGGGACCTGCAACTCGGCGTAGATCGGGAGCTGACCGCGCTCGGTCGGGTCACCGATGTACGCCTTGCAGAAGCGCCGGGTGTGGTTCCACTCGTTCACGACGCGGTAGGCCCGGTCGGCCCAGTCCGGCGGGACCGTCGCGTGCGGGCGGGCCCGCATCACGAGGATCTCGTCCTCGGGGCCCTCCAGCGCGACGAGCACGGCGTGCCGCTCCCACATGGCCAGCAGGTTGCCGTCGCCGTCGGCCAGATAGCGCACGTCGAGCAGGTCGAGCGCGTCGCAGACCCGGCTCAGCGTGACCGGCGCGACGGTGGCCGGCATGTCCGTGAGGGCCGGCCGCTCGGGCGGCGCCACGTCGTCCCCCGGCTGGCGAGGGGTCGGTGGTCCGACCCGGATGGTGTCATCCACTGTGGTCCCGCTTCGAGTCTCCGGCTCCCCGCCAGCGGCGGGACCAGGGCGCCATGACCACCACGGCATCGCTCGCGCACCTCACTCCCCAGCGGATCCGGACGCCTACGGTGCGTTGGATCCGAGGATGGACGGTACCCGGACAGGCGGCCTGAGGCATCCCCCCAACGACCGCCCCAAACCGGAAGGACGACACGGGGTCATCCGTTCGGACGACCCGGCGTCGGCCTGAGTGCAAGATCGGCGACGGTCCGCGACCAGGCCGCCCCGAACGGTCCGACGAGTCCGACCCATCGACCGGCCGTCCGCACCTGAACGTCGTCCGCGCCGGTGCCGAGGAAACCCATCCGGACCAGCGCCTGCACCAGTCGCTGCGACACCTCCACCGGCGTCCGCGGCGCCTCGTCCGGGGTCACCACCACGGCGACGTGGTCCAGCAGCGCGTCCCGCAGCACCCGCTGCCCGACCGCGCGGCCCGCCACGCCCTGCGTGGCCGCCTCGCGCAGCGTCCCGGCCGCCGCCTCCGCGATCCGGCGCAGCTCGGCGCCGGGCAGCGCCTCCACCGCCCGGCTCGCCGCCGGTGGGAGCTGCCACCGCCAGCCGTCGTCCCGGCGTACCGGAAGCGCCTCGCCCTCGGCGGAGAGTTCGGCCAGCAGTTCCCCCGCCGCCACCGTGACGTCGCCGGGGGCGGTGCCGGGCACGGTACGGACCACGAGCACGCCCCACGGCAGCCGCCCCCAGAGGGCGGTACGGCCCGCACCCGGTACCGGCCGCAGCCGGACCACAGTGGCCGGGTCGAACCGGACCAGCCGGGCCAGGAAGGCCCCGGCGTCGGCCGTCCCGGTCAACCCGTGCCCGGTCATCCGCTCAGCCCCGGCGCGTAGCGGAGCAGGAACGCCCGCTCCTCCGGCGAGATCCGGCGCGGGCGCTGCGCCGTCAGGTCGAACGGCACCAGCAGCGACCGGGCGGTACCGGCCAGCGTGTCGCCGTCGTACAGCTCGTAGGCGACCGAGAAGGAGGCGGCCCTGATCTGGTCCACCCACAGCTCGATCCGTACCGTCGGGGCGGCCTCCGCGCTGGCCCGGCCGAGCGCGTAGTCGACCGGGCGCAGGTAGTCGACCTCGTGCCGGCGGATGACCACCCCGTCGGCGAACGAGCCCACTCCCCACGCCCGGCCGCCGGCGAACATCATCGCCACCCGGGCCTCCTCGTAGAGCGTGAGGAAGCGGGCGTTGTTGACGTGGCCGTACGCGTCCAGGTCGGACCAGCGCAGCGCGCAGTGGTAGACGAAGCGGTCAGTCACGGGTGAGCTTGCGGTAGGTCACCCGGTGCGGACGGGCCGCCTCGGCGCCGAGCCGGTCGACCTTGTTCTTCTCGTACGCCTCGAAGTTGCCCTCGAACCAGAACCACTTGGCCGGGTTCTGGTCGTCGCCCTCCCAGGCCAGGATGTGCGTGGCGACCCGGTCCAGGAACATCCGGTCGTGGGAGATGACGACGGCGCAGCCGGGGAACTCCAGCAGCGCGTTCTCCAGGCTGGACAGCGTCTCCACGTCCAGGTCGTTCGTCGGCTCGTCGAGCAGGATCACGTTGCCGCCGATCTTGAGCGTCAGCGCCAGGTTGAGCCGGTTGCGCTCGCCGCCGGAGAGCACCTTCGTCGGCTTCTGCTGGTCCGGCCCCTTGAAGCCGAACGCGGCGATGTACGCCCGGGACGGCATCTCGACCTTGCCGACCATGAGGTGGTCCAGCCCGTCGGAGACGACCTCCCAGACGGTCTTGTCGCCGTCCAGGCCCTGCCGGTTCTGGTCGACGTACGACAGCGAGACGGTCTCGCCGACCCGGACCGAGCCGCTGGTCGGCTGCTCCAGACCGACGATGGTCTTGAACAGCGTGGTCTTGCCGACGCCGTTCGGGCCGATGATGCCGACGATGCCGTTGCGGGGCAGCGAGAACGACAGGTCGTCGATCAGCACCCGGTCACCGAACGCCTTTGTGAGGTTCTGCGCCTCGATGACCGTGTTGCCCAGGCGCGGGCCCGGCGGGATCTGGATCTCCTCGAAGTCCAGCTTCCGGGTCTTCTCCGCCTCGGCGGCCATCTCGTCGTAGCGGTCCAGGCGGGCCTTGGACTTGGTCTGCCGCGCCTTGGCGTTCGAGCGGACCCACTCCAGTTCCTCGGAGAGGCGCTTCTTCATCTTGGCGTCGCGGCGTCCCTCGACGGAGAGCCGGGCGGCCTTCTTCTCCAGGTAGGTGGAGTAGTTGCCCTCGTACGGGTAGGCCCGGCCGCGGTCCAGCTCCAGGATCCAGTTGGCCACGTTGTCCAGGAAGTACCGGTCGTGGGTGATCGCCAGGACGGTGCCGGCGTACTTGGCCAGGTGCTGCTCCAGCCACTGCACGCTCTCCGCGTCCAGGTGGTTGGTGGGCTCGTCGAGCAGCAGCAGGTCCGGCGCCTCCAGCAGCAGCTTGCACAGCGCCACCCGGCGGCGCTCACCACCGGAGAGCTTGGTGACGTCGGCGTCCGGCGGCGGGCAGCGCAGCGCGTCCATCGCGAGTTCGAGCTTGGAGTCGATGTCCCACGCGTCGGAGGCGTCCAGCTCCTCCTGGAGCTTGCCCATCTCCTCCATCAGCTCGTCGGAGTAGTCGGTGGCCATCTGCTCGGCGATGGCGTTGAACCGCTCCAGCTTGGCCTTGGTCTCGGCGACCGCCTCCTCGACGTTGCCGAGGACCGTCTTCTCCTCGTTGAGCGGTGGCTCCTGCGCGAGCATGCCGACGGAGTAGCCGGGCATGAGCCGGGCCTCGCCGTTGCTCGGCCGGTCCAGCCCTGCCATGATCTTGAGGAGGCTGGACTTACCGGCGCCGTTCGGACCGACCACCCCGATCTTGACACCCGGCAGGAAGTTCAGCGTCACGTTGTCGAGCACGACCTTGTCGCCGTGCGCCTTGCGCGCCTTGTCCAGGACGTAGATGAACTGGGCCACGGTGCGGGCTACCTCCGTCGGTTGCGATCGCGGGCTTGTCGGGTGCGGGGCGCGGGCGTCGATCTCCGCCCGCCGCCGCCGGCCGGGAGCCGGCCGCACGCACGCCGCCGTCAATCCTGACAGGTACGGACCGCCACGCCCACATCACCCCACCCCAGGGGTACGGCGGCCTGCCGCGTTGCCGGCGCAGGTACTACTCGTTAACGTCGACGGTATGACCAAGAAGATCGCCATCAGCGTCCCCGACGACGTGGCCGAACGACTGGCCCAGGAGCCGAACGTCTCCGCGTTCATCACCGAGAGCGTGCGGCAGCGGATGACGGGAGAGCGCACCCGGCGCACGCTCCGGCAGGTCGGCTTCCGGCTGTCCGACGGCGGGCTCGCCGACGCGGGCCACGCGCTCGACGAGGCCCAGGCCAAGATCACCCCGGAACTGCGCGCCCGGGCCGCCGCACTGCTGAGCGAGTCGTCACGTGGACGGCTGACCCGTGACTGACCCCGGGCTGGTGCTCGACACCGCCTGCCTGCTGGCCTACTCGGAGGGCACCGAGGCGGTCGGGGAGCAGATCGCGTCGGTCGCGGACCGGGGGCAGACGGTGATCGTGCCGGCACTATGCCTCGCCGAGGCGTACCGGCAGGTGGCCGTCGACGGCTGGCGCCTGCTGGACATCCTCGGCGATCTCGACCACGTGGTCGTCAGCCCCGTGGCGCACGACATGTGCATGTTCCTCGGCGGCTGGTCGCGCACGCTCCTGAGCATGGACCTCGCCCAGGTGGCGCTGGAGGCCGCACGGGCCACCACGCCGATCATGAGTGACCGGCGGGAACTGCTCGGTGAGGTGCTCCCCAAGGAGTGGCCGATCATCGACCTCTGAGCCACCGGTGTCGACAAGATCACGCGGTGGGTTCGGCGGTTCTGGGACGGGTAGGTAACTCCGGCACGGGGGATCAGACGCCGCAGCTACGCTCAGTACGCTCATCGCGGTGGACCCGTCAGTACCCGGAGGTGGCCGATCGTGACCGTCCGTAGCTCCTTTGTCGTAGTGGCCAACCGTCTGCCGGTCGACGAGGTGAGCACACCCGAGGGACGGCAGTGGCGGCGCAGCCCGGGCGGGCTGGTGACCGCGCTGCACCCGGTGCTCGCCGAGCACCAGGGAACCTGGGTGGGGTGGGCCGGCGGCACCGGCGCCGCGCCCGAGCCGTTCGACCTGGAGGGCATCCGGCTGCACCCGGTGCCGCTGAGCGCCGAGGAACTGGAGCGCTACTACGAGGGCCAGTCGAACGCGACGATCTGGCCGCTCTACCACGACGCGGTGGAGACGCCTGCCTACAAGCGCCGCTGGCGCGAGGCGTACCGGCTGGTGAACGCCCGGTTCGCGGAGGCCGCCGCGGACGTGGCGGCCGAGGGCGCCACGGTCTGGGTCCAGGACTACCAACTCCAGCTCGTGCCGGCGATGCTCCGCGAGCTGCGGCCGGACCTGCGGATCGGCTTCTTCCTGCACATCCCGTTCCCGCCGATCGAGCTGTTCATGCAGATGCCGTTCCGCACCGAGATCCTGCGTGGACTGCTCGGCGCGGACCTGGTCGGCTTCCAGCAGCGGCTGGCAGCGCAGAACTTCGTCCGGCTGGCCCGGCACCTGCTCGGCCTGCGCTACGAGGGCCAGATGATCCAGGTCGACGGCCGGCAGGTGAAGGCGGGCGCGTTCCCCATCTCGATCGACACCAAGGAGATGGAGCGGCTGGCCGAGGACCCCGCGATCCAGGCCCGGGCCAAGCAGATCCGCGAGGAGCTGGGCAACCCGAAGACGATCATCCTGGGCGTCGACCGGCTCGACTACACCAAGGGCATCGAACTCCGGCTGAAGGCCTTCCGCGAACTTCTCGCTGACGGAAAGTTGACAGTTCCGGACGCGGTTATGGTGCAGGTCGCCACGCCCAGCCGCGAGCGCGTGGAGCACTACCAGGCACTTCGGGTGAAGGTGGAACGCGAGGTTGGCCGGATCAATGGTGAATTCGGCCGGGTCGGCGTGCCTGCAGTGCATTATCTGCATCAGTCGTACAGTCGCTCCGAACTGGCCGCGATGTACGTCGCGGCCGACGTGATGATGGTGACCCCGCTGCGAGACGGAATGAATCTGGTGGCCAAGGAGTACGTCGCATCGCGCGCCGACCAGGGCGGCGCGCTCGTGCTCAGTGAGTTCGCCGGCGCCGCGACAGAGCTGCGCCAGGCGTTCCTGTGTAATCCGCACGACCCGGACGCGGTGAAGGACGCGTTGCTGCGGGCCGTGCATGTCGAAAAGCCCGAAGCCCGCCGCCGGATGCGCGTCATGCAGCGCCATCTGCGCAGCCACGACGTGGGCCACTGGGCCAAGTCGTTCCTCAGCGAGCTCGGCGTCGGAGATACGGAGGCTGCGTGACCTCGCCCGCCCCCGCCGCCGCCCACGGCGGCGTGCTGGATCCCGAACTGCGTGCCGCCATCGGCCGTATCGCCCGGGTTCCGCAACTCCTGGTCGCCTGCGACTACGACGGCACACTGGCGCCGATCGTCGAGGACCCCAGCAAGGCCGTGCCGCTGCCCGAGTCGGTGGCGGCCGTACGCGCGCTCGCCGCACTGCCGCAGACGAGCGTCGCTGTCGTCTCCGGCCGGGCGCTGCGCGACCTGGCCACACTGTCCCGGCTGCCGAGCGAGGTGCACCTGGTCGGCAGCCACGGCTCGGAGTTCGACATCGGCTTCGTCGAGCGGCTCACCCCCGAGCTGATCGCGGTCCGGCACCGGCTCCGCGAGGCACTGCGCGAGATCGCCGCCGAACACCCGGGCATCCGCCTGGAACGCAAGCCGGCCAGCGTCGCCGTACACACCCGCGGTGTCGACCCGCACGTCGCCGCCCGGGCCGTCGAGGCGGTCCGCAACGGCCCCGCGACCTGGGAGGGCGTGACAGTCACCCAGGGCAAGGAGGTCATCGAGCTGTCGGTGGTGGTGACCAACAAGGGCACCGCCGTCGACCAGCTCCGTACCCAGCTCGCCGCGAGCGCGGTGCTGTTCATCGGCGACGACGTCACCGACGAGAACGCCTTCGGCAACCTGACCGGGCCGGACGTCGGCATCAAGATCGGTCCCGGGGAGACCCGCGCCGACTACCGGGTGGCCGAGCCGATCGAGGCGGCCCGCGCGCTGGGTCTGCTGCTGGAGACGCGGCGGCACTGGCTGTTCGGCGAGCGGGCGGTGCCGATCGAGCGGCACTCGATGCTCGCGAACGGCCGTACCGTCGCGCTCGTCACGCCGGAAGCCAAGATCACCTGGTTGTGCCACCCGAAGCCGGACTCGGCGGCGATCTTCGCCGACCTGGTCGGCGGCAGCCCGGCCGGGCACTTCACGGTCGGCCCGGAGCGCGGCGGCATCCCGCTGGGCCAGCGCTACCGCAGCAACACGATGACCGTCGAGACCCGCTGGTCCGGCCTGACCGTGACCGACTGGCTCGACCTCCCGGTACGGGAGACCACGCCGGACGACCCCGCAGTGGTCAGCGGCGACTCGACACTGGTCCGGGTGCTCAGCGGCACCGGGCGGGCCCGGGTCGAGTTCGCGCCGCGCCCCGAGTTCGGTCAGGTGGCGGTGCAGCTCCAGCCGCTCGACGACGGGCTGCTGGTGCTCGGCTCCAACGAGCCGGTCGCGCTGCACTCCCCCGGCGTCGAGTGGGAGGTCACGAACGACGCCGGGTACGAGACCGCGAAGGCGGTGGTCGACCTGTCGGCGGCCGGCGGCCAGGTGGTGCTGGAGCTGCGCTTCGGCACGCAGAGCCTGGAGCCGCACCGGCTGCCGCTGCACGAGCGGCAGACCGCCGCCGAGCAGCCCTGGAAGGACTGGGTGGCCTCACTGCGGCTGCCCGCCACCGCCCGGGACCTGGTCGCCCGCAGCGCGCTGACGCTGCGCGGCCTCTGCCACGAGCCGACCGGCTCGATCCTCGCCGCGGCCACCACGTCGCTGCCCGAGGAGCTGGGCGGTGTCCGCAACTGGGACTACCGCTACTGCTGGCTGCGGGACGCGGCGATGACCGCCCGCGCGCTTGTCGACCTCGGCTCGACCGAGGAGGCCGAAGGGCTGCTGCGCTGGATCGACGGCGTGGTCGAGCGCACCGGAGGGCACCCGGAGCGGCTGCACCCGCTCTACACGGTGGACGGCTTCGAGCTGGGCGCCGAGGCGGTCATCGACACGCTGCCCGGCTACGCCGGCTCCCGGCCGGTACGCGTCGGCAACCTCGCCAACCACCAGCTCCAGCTCGACGTCTTCGGCCCGGTCGCGGACCTGATCGCGGCGGTGGCCGACGCCCGGGGCTCGATCCGCGACGACGAGTGGCGGGTGCTGGAGAACATGGTCGAGGCGGTACGCCGCCGCTGGCACGAGCCTGACCACGGCATCTGGGAGGCCCGCCTCCCCCCGAGGCACCACGTCTTCTCCAAGGTCATGCTCTGGATGACTGTGGACCGCGCGCTGCACGTGGTCCGCCGCCACGGCGGCGAGGACCGACCCGAGTGGGTCGAGCTGCGCGACCGGATCGCCGCGAACGTGCTGGAGCACGGCTGGCACCCGGAGGCCGAGGCGTACAGCGTCGCCTACGGGTACGAGGAGATGGACGCCTCGTCGCTGTGGATCGGCATCTCCGGGCTGCTCGCCGGCGACGACCCGCGCTTCCTCTCCACCGTGCTCAAGATCGAGGCGGAGCTGCGCAGCGGTCCGGTCGTCTACCGGTACCACTGGGACGACGGCCTGCCCGGCCGGGAGGGCGGCTTCCACATCTGCACGTCGTGGCTGATCGAGGCGTACCTGCGCACCGGCCGCCGCAGCGACGCCGAGGAGCTGTTCACCCAGATGCTCGACACGGCCGGTCCGACCGGCTTGCTGCCGGAGCAGTACGACCCGCTGGCCGAGCGCGGGCTGGGCAACCACCCGCAGGCGTACAGCCACCTCGGCCTGATCCGCTGCGCCCTGCTGCTCGACAACATGCTCAAGCAGTGACCGACCGGGGCGGGGGACTGACGTCCCCCGCCCCGTCCCCGTCCCGGTCCCCGTCGACGCTTCTATAGGTGGGCCGGTTCCGGGAGGTTGGTATCGGTAGGGTTCGACGTTGGTGATCTATGGGTGACTCATGCAAGATCTGGCCGCTGTCAGTTGGTGTGCCGTGGCGTCGACTTGTCCTCGTGGGTTGCCGGCGTCGGCCCGGCCCACCTTGTTGGCCTGATCAGAAGCCTGTCCGCGAAGGGGTGTGCAGCCCGTGTCGCGTGACTCATCACAGATGTGCCGCTGGGTGATCGCTCCCGGGCCGACGCCGTCCGAACGTCGTCCCGTGCAAGGGAGAACCGTCCGTGTTTCCCATCCTGGCAGAACGTCTGGCCGAGCGTGTCGACGCGGTCGTCGGTGCGGACACCCATACCGATACGCACACCGCCGCGGTGCTCACCGCGGTCGGCACCGTGCTGGCGGAGATCACCGTGCCGGCCACCGACGACGGCGCCGCTGTCCTGCTGGCCTGGGCCGGCCGGCAGACGGCCGTGCTGGGAACGGGCCGGCGGGCCTGGGCCCTGGACGGCGCTCGTTGTCACGGTGTCGGTCTGCTGCGCGTCCTGCGCGCCGCGGGTGAGTACGTCCTGGAAGCACCCAAACCCGCTGCCGGGCGCTGCCGTCGAGGCGGCAAGTCCGACGCGCTGGACGCCGCGCACGCCGCTCGTGGCGTCCTGGCCGCCGACCACGTCGCCTCACCCCGCACCGACGGCGACCGGGAAGCCCTGCGCCTGCTGCACGTCTGCCGCCGCCACTACAGCGACACCCGCACCGCCACCATCAACCTGTTCAAATCGGTGATCCTCACCGCCGACGACGACCTCCGCACACAGATGCGAGGACTGAGCACCCTGCGACAGGTCCAGCACGCCACCACCCTCACCACCACCAGCGGCAGCGGTCTCGACCGGCTGCGCCGCACTCACCTGGCAACCCTCGCCGAGCAGATCCAGACCCTCGACCGGCTCCTGAAAGCCAACCTCACCGAAATCCGCACCCTGGTCGACAAACTCTGCCCCACCCTGCTCGACCAACCCGGCATCGGCCCCGTCACCGCCGCGATCGCGCTGACCGCCTGGTCACACCCCGGCCGGTTCCGCAACGAAGCCGCCTTCGCCTCACTCGCCGGCGTCAGCCCCGTCCCCGCCAGCTCCGGGCGCATCACCCGCCACCGCCTCAACCGAGGCGGCGACCGCACCCTCAACGCCGCCCTGCACACCATCGCCAAAACCCGCCAACGATGCCACCAGCCCACCAAGGACTACATCAACCGCCGCACCACCGAAGGCCGCACCCCAGCCGAGATCACCCGCAGCCTCAAACGCTACATAGCCCGCCAAATCTGGCGCACCCTCGAAGCCACCACTTGACAGCAACCTTCACAGATCTTGCACTTTCCGCCCTGACATAAGGGCTATAACGGGCACCTGGTGGGCACCAAGTGCAAGATCGACGGGGTCAGGCGCGCGTCGGGGCGGCGGGGGTCAGGGCGTGGACCACGTCGCCGAGCACCACGATCGCGGGTGGGCGTAGCGCGGCGGTCTCGACGTCCTGCGCGACAGTGCCCAGTGTGGAGCGCAGCGTCCGCTGGGCGGCTGTGGTGCCCTCCTGGATCACCGCGGCGGGGGTGTCCGCCGGCTTGCCGTGCGCGATCAGGGTCGCGGCGATCGCGGCGAGGTTCTTCAGGCCCATCAGGATCACGAGCGTGCCCCGCAGCCCGGCGAGGGCGTCCCAGCGCACCAGCGACGCGGGCGCGTCGGGCGCGAGGTGTCCGGACACCACAGTGAACTCGTGCGCCACGCCCCGGTGCGTCACCGGCACCCCGGCCACCTCGGGCACCGCGATCGCGCTCGTCACGCCGGGCACCACAGTCACCGGCACGCCCGCCTCGGCGCAGGCCAGCAGTTCCTCGCCGCCCCGGCCGAAGACGTACGGGTCGCCGCCCTTGAGCCGTACCACCACCTTGCCGGCCCGCGCCCGGTCCACCAGGATCCGGTTGATCTCCTCCTGGGCACGCGACGGCCCGTACGGGATCTTGGAGGCGTCGACCAGCTCGACGTCCGGCCGCAGTTCGTCCAGGAGCAGGCCGGGCACGAGCCGGTCGGCGACGACCACCTCGGCCTCGGTGAGCAGCCGCCACCCCTTCACCGTGATCAGCTCCGGGTCGCCCGGCCCGGATCCGACGAGTGCGACGCGCCCGCCGGTGTCAACAGGGGGCCCCTCCGCTACCGCAGGGGTTAAAAGGGGGCCCTTCCTTCCGAGCAGGGCGCGGATGGCGTCGCGGGTCGCCATCGCTCGGCGGGGGTCGCCACCGCCGAGTACCGCCACGGTGACCGGGCCGTGCCGGGTCACCGCCGGGGTCCACGCGCTCGCCGCCGTCCGGTCGTCGGCTCGTACGCAGAAGATCCGCCGCTCGGCCGCTGCCGCGCTGACCGCGGCAGCGGCGGCCCGGTCGTCGACAGCCACCTGCACCAGCCACGCGCCGTCCAGGTCGCCGGGGACGAACCGGCGCGGCTCCCAGTGCAGCCGCCCGGCGTCGACGTGCGCGCGCAGCGCCGGGGTCAGCTCGGGCGACACCAGCAGCACGTCCGCGCCGGCGTCGAGCAACGCGGGGACCCGCCGGGTCGCGACCGCTCCCCCGCCCACGACCACCACGCGCCGCCCGTCCAGCCGCAAACCCAGGGGGTACGGGCTGGGCGGCGTCGGCCCGGCCGGCTCGGTCACTTCTCCGCCACCCCGGCGGAGTCGAACGTGGCGACCTCGTGCAGTACCCGGACCGCGCCGGTGACCACCGGCAGGGCGAGCAGCGCCCCGGTGCCCTCGCCGAGCCGCAGGCCCAGGTCGATCAGCGGTTCCAGGCCGAGATGCCGCAGTGCCGCCGTGGCGCCCGGCTCGGCGCTGCGGTGCCCGGCGATCATGGCGCCCACCGCGTCCGGCGCGAACGCGGCGGCGGCGACCGCGGCGCTGACGGCGATCACGCCGTCGAGCAGCACCGGCACCCGGCGCGCGGCGGCGCCGAGGATCAGGCCGGTCAGCGCGGCGTGCTCCAGCCCGCCGACGGTGGCCAGCACGCCCAGGGGGTCGGCCGGGTCGGGCTCGTGCCGGGCCAGCGCGGCCCGCACCACAGCCACCTTGCGGGCGTACGTCTCGTCGTCGACCCCGGTGCCCCGGCCGGTGGCCGCCTCGGCGTCCACGCCGGAGAACGCGGCGATGAGCGTGGCGGACGGGGTGGTGTTGCCGATGCCCATGTCGCCGGTGAGCAGGATGCCCGCCCCGGCGTCGATCAGCTCACCGGCGATCCGGATGCCGGTTTCGACGGCCGTGCGGGCCTCGTCCCGGGTCAGCGCCGCGGTGACCGTCATGTCGCCGGTCCCGGGGCGGACGTTCGCGGACACCAGGCGCGGCCCGGCCGGGTCGGCGGACTCGGCGCCCGGGATCGGGGTGGCCACGCCGACGTCCACCACCGTGACCGAGGCGCCGGCCTGCCGGGCGAACGCGTTGACCACAGCGCCGCCGGCCAGGAAGTTGGCGATCATCTGGGCGGTGACCTCCTGCGGCCACGGGGTCACGCCCTGGGCGTGCACGCCGTGGTCACCGGCGAAGATCGCCACCGCGGCCGGCTCGGGCAGCGGCGGCGGGCAGGCGCCGGCCAGCCCGGCGAGGCGTACCGAGAGCGGCTCCAGGGCGCCGAGCGAGCCGGCGGGCTTGGTCAGCCGCCCCTGCAACTCGCGGGCCGCCGTCATGGCGGCCTCGTCCAGCGGCCGGATCGTCGCGACTGTGGACTCCAGCATCATGCCTCCAGGATCCGTGCCAGCGTCTCGATGAACGCGTCTGTGGTGCCCCGGTCGCGTACGGCGATCCGGAGCCAGTCCGGGCCGAGCCCGGGGAAGGTGTCGCCCCGGCGTACCGCCCAGCCGTGCGCTCGTAGCCGCTCTCGTACGTCGGCGGCGCCGGCCACGTGGATCAGGACGAAGGCGGCGGCGGGGCGGCCCGCCACGCGTACCCCCGGCAGGCCGGACAGGCGTGCCACCAGGTGGTCGCGGTCGGCGGCGAGTTCGGCGGCGATGCCGCGTTCGGCGGCGACGGCGGCCGGCGCGGCGCAGGCGGTGGCGGCGGCGAGCGCCGGGGTGGAGACCGCCCAGAGCGGCTGCGCGGCGGCGAACCGGGCCAGCAGCGCGGCATCGCCGAGCAGGTAGCCGATCCGCAGCCCGGCCAGGCCCCAGGTCTTGGTGAGGCTGCGCACCACCACGAGGCCGGGGAGGTCGCGGCGGGCGGCGAGCGACTCGGGCTCGCCGTCGACGCCGGGTGCGGCGGTGGTGTCGGCGAACGCCTCGTCGACCACGAGCACCCGGCCGGGACGGGCCAGCGCGGCGATGGTGCCGGCCGGGTGCAGCACCGAGGTCGGGTTCGTGGGGTTGCCGATCATGACCAGGTCGGCGTCGCCGGGGACGCGGGCCGGGTCCAGGCGGAAGCCGTCGGCCGGGTCGAGCAGCACCCTGTCCACCCGGTGCCCGGCAGCCCGCAGCGCGGCCTCCGGCTCGGTGAACTGCGGGTGCACCACCACGGGGTGGCGGACGCCGGACAGTGCGCGGGCGATCAGGACGAATCCCTCGGCGGCGCCGGCGGTGAGGAGTACCTCTTCCGGGGGTCGCCCGTGCCGGTGAGCGACGGCGACGCGGGCCGGCGCCGGGTCCGGGTACGCGGCCAGGTCGCCCAGCGCGGCGGTGATCGGGTCGGCCAGCCAGTCCGGCATCGGGGCGCGGCGCACGTTCACGGCCAGGTCCACCAGGCCGGGCGTGGCCTCGGCGTCCCCGTGGTGGCCCAGGTCGGGCTCGTCGAGCGCGGCGGCGCTCCCGGTCGGTGCTGCGGGCATGTCCGCGATCCTGCCGGGTAGCCGCCGCCCGGGACAGCGCATCCCGGCGTGGGTCGCGTCACGGTCCGCCGGTTTATGAGTTCTTCTCATTTCCGAATCGGAAATGTCATAGCTTGACCCCGTGAGCAGTCGTCCCCTTGCTTCCGCTGGCCGTCTCGTTCCCCTTCTCCGCGCCGGGCTGATCGCCGGCATCGTGGTCGCCGCCGCCCTGTATCCGCTGGTCGCCGTCACCGGCATCGGGGCCAAGGCCACCGCGCACGCGATCGAACAGAAGACGAACATCCTCAAGACCGCGTTGCCGGCCGAGACCTCGTACGTCTACGCGCCGGACGGCAAGACGGTGCTGACGATGTTCTACGAGGAGTACCGGCAGTACACCAAGATCGAGAACATGTCGCCGAACATCCAGCAGGCGATCGTCGCCGCCGAGGACAACCGCTTCTACCAGCACCACGGCGTCGACCCGAAGGGCGTGGCGCGTGCTTTCGTGTCAAACGCCCGATCCGGCGGCGTATCCCAGGGCGCCTCGACGATCACCATGCAGTACGTGCGGATGGCGCTGCGGGACAGCGCGACCACACCCAAGGAGGTCCAGGAGGCGACCCAGCAGACCAGCCTGCGCAAGGTCAAGGAGATGCGCATGGCGCTGGACATCGAGAAGCACCTGAGCAAAGAGCAGATCATGGAGCGCTACCTCAACTCGGCCTACTTCGGTCACCGGGCGTACGGGATCTACGCCGCCTCGCAGATCTTCTTCTCCAAGACGCCGGCCACGCTCACCCCGGTCGAGGCGGCCACGCTGGCCGGGCTGGTGAAGTCGCCGTCGGAGTACGACCCGATCACCTCCGACCAGAAGGAGGCCACCGGCCGGCGCAACTACGTGCTGGACAACATGGCCCGCCTCGGTTACCTGTCGCCGGACGCCGCCGCCGAGGCGAAGGGTCAGCCGATCAAGCTGAAGCTGACCGACCCGCCCAACGACTGCGCCGCCATCGACGGCGGGCACCGCGCCTGGGGCTTCTACTGCGACTACCTGAAGAACTGGTGGAGTTCCCAGCCCGCGTTCGGCGAGAACCGGCTGGAACGGATGGACAAGCTGCGCCGTGGCGGCTACCGGATCGTGCTCGCGCTCGACCCGAAGACCCAGGCGGCGGCGGAGAAGAACGTCGGGGCCAAGGACAACACCGGCAGCCCGTTCGCCAACGGCATCGTGGTCGCCGAGCCCGGCACCGGGCGGATCAAGGCGATGGCGGTGAACCGGAACTACTCGCTCGACCTGGCCGAGAACCCGAACAGCTCGAACCCGGAGGCCGGCCCGAAGGTCAAGGCGAACTACCCGAACACGGTGGCGCCGCTGCTCGGCGGCGGGACGCTACCGGGCTACCAGGCCGGTTCGACGTTCAAGATGTTCCCGATGCTCGCCGCGCTCAACGCCGGGATGCCGTTGTCCACCGCGTACGACTCGCCGTACACGTACAAGTCGGCCGTCTACGACGGGTGGGCGCCGTCCAACGCCAGCGGCGCGATGACCGGCCGGCAGACCATGTGGTCCGGATTCGGCAAGTCGGTGAACACCTACTTCGTCCAACTGGAGGAGAAGATCGGCGCGGACGCCGGGGTGCGCCTGGCCGAGCAACTGGGGCTGCGCTGGCGTACCGACGTGGACAAGGAACAGGCGTCGCCGGGCAAGGCGAAGAAGTGGGGCGCGTTCACGCTCGGCGTCTCCGACGCCACCCCGCTGGAGATGGCGAACGCGTACGCCGCCATCGCCGCCGACGGGCGCTACTGCGAGGCCATCCCGGTCAACGCGATCATGAACCGGGACGGCACGCCGGCCACGTACACGACGCCGGGCGGGGTGCAACGGGAGGTCGCCAAGCCGCGGTGCCGGCAGGTGGTGAACGCCGACGCGGCCCGCGCCGCCACCGACGCGGCGCGCTGCCCCACCGGCGACACCCCGGCCAAGGGGAGCTGCGGCGGCTGGTCGACGGCCGACAGCGTCCGCGGCACGGTCGGCCGCCCGGTCGCCGGCAAGACGGGTACGACGGACAGCACCCGGTCGGCGTGGTTCGTCGGCTACACGCCGGAGCTGGCGGCGGCGAGCTTCATCGCCGACCCGGACAATCCGTTCAACGCGGTGGGCGACGGGCAGTCGCAGATCCCGGTGAACGCGGTGGCGCAGACCCTGCGGGACTCCCTGAAGGGCCAGCCCACCCGCCAGTTCACCCCACCCTCGGACCAGATAGTCGGCTGAGCCGCCCTGATCCGCCCGGGGGTGCGCCCGGGTAGTTGATCAAGGAGTTTGCGTCACGGATCGTCCTATCCGCAGACGCGAACTCCTTGATCGACGTTGCGAAAGGGTGAGCTCAGCGGAGGTCCGCGGCGACGAAGGACCACAGCTCCAGGTCGACCCGGGCGCCCCTGACGAAACCGGCGTTGCGCAGCAGGCCCTCGTAGCTGAAGCCGGCCTTCTCGGCGACCCGCCGCGACGCCACGTTGCCGGCCGCCACCCGCAGCTCCACCCGCTGGAACCCGTGCTCCAGGATCAGAGCGATCGCCACCGCGTCCACCGCCTCGACCGCCAGGCCGTAGCCCCGGGCGTGCGGCGCGATCGCGTACGACAACTCGGTGAGCCGGGCGCCCCAGTCGGTACGGCGGGCCCAGAGCGAGCCGACCACCCGCTGGTCCTCCCGGCGGACCACCGCCCAGTGGTCGCCGTCGCCGCTGTCCCGCCGCTGCCGGGCCAGCTCGGTGCACCACGCCCGCCCGTCGATCTGCCCGGACGCATCCGCCAGCGGCAGCCAGCGTTGCGTCTGCCGGTCGGCGAACACCTCGTCCATCGCCTCCGCGTCGGCGGCGACGAGGTGCCGCACCTCGATGCGCGGGGTGGAGACGGTCAGCGCCGGGAAGCGGCGTACCGCCACCTGCCCGATCACGCCGACGCCCCCACCGGTGCCAGCGCGGCGGCCACCAGCCGGGCCGCGACGTCCGGATGCGCGGCCCAGTGCGGCACGAGCTGCGAGGCGTGCACCGCCTGCCGGACGAAGCCCTCCGGATTGCCACCCTCCCAGCGCCAGGCCGGCCGGTCACCGGCGCGCGGCGTGAGCACTGCGGCGTGCTGCTTGTGCCCGGTCACCGTGGCACCGGCCGCCGCCACCACGCTGTCGGTGACCGCCGTGGCCGTGCGGTAGCCGACCACCAGGCCGTCCCGGACCGTGCCGACCGCGTCCAGCACCCCGCACATGGGCAGGCCGTCCAGCTCCCGGGCCAGCCACAGCAGGCCCGCGCCCTCGGCGATCACCGGGCGGCCCGAGCGGGCCAGCTCGGCCACCGCGATGCAGAGGCGGCGGTTGGCGGAGAGCTGCTCCGCGTACGTCTCGGGCAGCCCGCCGCCGACGACCAGCGCGCGGGCCCCGGCGGGCAGCGCCTCGTCGCGCAGCGGATCGAGCGTCACCACCTCGGCGCCCGCCGCACGCAGCAGCTCGGCGGTCTCGGGGTGGCTGTAGGTGCCGGCCGGCCCGCCGGCGAGCGCCACCACCGGCCGTTCCCCCGACGGCTGCGGGGCGTCGGCCGGCTCCGGCGACCACGGCTCGACGGTGAGCGCGGGGGCGGAGCGGGCCAGCGCCAGCAGCCGGTCGAGGTCGACGGTGGCGGCCACCGCCTCACCGAGCCGGCGTACGCCCCGTTCGGCGTCCGCGTCGGCGCGCACCACGGGCCCGGTGCCGTACCGGCGGGCGGGCAGCACCGGGGGCAGCTCGTGCCGGCGCAGCGCCCCGTAGACCGGCACGCCCACGTCGTCGAGCGCCTCGCGCAGCAGCGCCTCGTGCCGGGGCGAGGCCACCCGGTTGAGGATCACGCCGCCCAGCCACAGCTCGTCGTCGTACGCCCGGAAGCCGTGCACCAGCGCGGCCACCGACTGGCCCATCGCCGCCACGTCCACCACGAGCACCACCGGGCTGCGCAGCGCGGTGGCGACGGCCGCCGTGGACTCACTCTCGGGTCGTCCGGCGACCGAGTCGTAGAGGCCCATCGTGCCCTGCACCAGCGCGAACCCGGCGCCGTTCGCGCCGTACGCGAAGAGGGGGGCGATGCGCTCCGGGCCGACCAGTCTCGGATCGAGCGTGCGCCCGGCGCGCCCGGCGGCGAGCCCCAGATACGCCGCGTCCACCTGGTCCGGCCCGACCTTGAACCCGGCCACCGGGATCCCCCGGTCGGTGAGCGCCGCGAGCAGGCCGAGGGAGACGGCGCCGGTGCCGTGCCCCGAGGAGGGCGCACTCAGCACGACGCGCGGCACGTCGGTCATCATCGACTCCTGATGTGGGTGGTTTCCGCCCGCGTGACCATACCCGTCCGGCCCGGCGCGCGAGAGCCGCGCACACCGCCGTTTCTG
Source organism: Micromonospora sp. WMMA1976 (assembly GCF_027497335.1). Lineage (NCBI taxonomy): Bacteria > Bacillati > Actinomycetota > Actinomycetes > Micromonosporales > Micromonosporaceae > Micromonospora > Micromonospora sp. WMMA1976. Next base: position 4,933,824 of record NZ_CP114912.1, read on the forward strand.
CCTGGCAGCGGCGAGTGGCATCGCTCATACGGGTAGCCTTGGCCAACGTGTACCGGTTCCTGCTGACCCCGCGCTGGCTCGGCTACCTCGCGCTCACGCTCGTCGCCGCCACGGTGATGGTGTTCCTGGGCAACTGGCAGCTGGACCGCTACCGGGGGCGCACGGCCGTCAACGAGCGCATCGACGCCGGGGCCACCATGACGCCCGCGCCGTTGCGCGACGCGCTCCCCGCGCCCAGCGGCGGCGACGTCGGTCCCGCGCCGTCCGAGGAGCTCACCTGGAGCCGGGTCACCGCCACCGGCCGGTACGACAGCGCGAACACCGTCCTGATCCGCGGCCGGACCCTCGACCGGACGGTCGGCTTCGAGGTGCTCACCCCGCTGGTGCTTGCCGACGGCACCGCGGTGCTCGTCGACCGGGGCTGGATCCCGCCCGTGCCGGGCGCCGGCGCGACAGTCCAGCCGGACGTGCCGGCGGCGCCGACCGGCGAGGTGACAGTGACCGGCCGGGTGGTCGGCAGCGAGAGCGGCGGCGGCGCGGTCAGCCGGCGTGACGGCAAGCTGGAGGCCCGGCGCATCGACATCCCCCGCCTGGCCGAGCAGCTCCCCTACCCGGTGACCGGCGGTTACGTCCTGCTCGACGGGCAGACGCCGGCGGCCGACCCGGCCTTCCATGCGGTCCAGATCGGGCACACGAACAACTGGCAGAACTTCGGCTACGTGTGGCAGTGGTGGATCTTCGCGGTGATGAGCCTGTTCGGCTACGGCTGGGTGGCGCGCCGGGAGGCCCGCCGCCGGGCCGGGCTGGACACCCCGGGCGAGCCGGTGGACCGCGCCGCCGAGCCGGCCACTCCCACCTCCGCCTGAACAGGCCGCACCGGGCACGGCCCGCCTCGTCGATCCTCTGCACAAGCGCCCGTTACTCGCCGTAGCGGCCATCGACGAAGGACTCCTCACGACGGATATGCCTGAGAGGCATATTTATGCCTCTCAGGCATATCCGTTCCGAGCGATGAGGCTTCCGCGCAGGGGCGGGCCGTGGATCCGGCGGCACACCGGGCGGCAGGGACGTTGGTAGGGTCCGCGGATGATCGTCAATCGTGGGGGTCGCGGTGACCTCTGACGCCACGACGCCCCCGGCCGCCGAGCCACCCGCGTACGACCCGTGGTCGGCCATGCCGCCGGCCGTCGCGCCCCCCACCGAGCAGTTCCCGGTGATCGCCGCGCCGGACGCACCGGTCACCCCCGCGCCGCTCTCCGCACCGCCCGCACCGGTCTCCGCACCGCCGCCCACCGCTCAGTTCCCGGCCGCGCCGCAGTTCTCCGCACCGCCCGCGCAATACTCCGCGCCGCCCGCGCAGTTCTCCGCACCGCCGGTGCCGGCGGCCGGGGTGGTCGCGCCGTACCACGGGCCGGCACCCGCGGCGTACCCGCCGGCCGGGCCGGTGCCGCCCACGCAGTCGGCGGTGGCCGTGCAGATCGCCGAGATCGTGGTGACGCCGCCGGTGATCCGTACCCCGGTCGGTGTCCTGCCGCTCGCCGGTGCCTCCTGGTACGTGACCGACTACTGGCAGAAGGAGGAGAAGATCGCTCCGTGGGCCGTCGTCGCCGCGATCCTCGGCTTCTTCTGCCTGACCGTGTTCAGCCTCCTGTTCCTGCTGATCAAGGAGACGCGGCACTACGGGACCGTGCAGGTGACGGTGAGCAGTGGCGGGCACCAGTACGTCGCGCGGATCCCGGTCACCGACCAGTTCCAGGTGCAGCAGCTCAACAACCAGGTCAACTACGCCCGGTCGCTGTCGGCGGGCTGAGCCGTCAGCCGGTGACCCGGCCGGCGTGGATGGCGCGGACCGCGTCGATGGTGTCCGCCTCGGCGGCGGTCTTGTCGTGGCGGTAGCGCAGCACGCGGGCGAAGCGCAACGCCATGCCGCCCGGGTACCGGCTGCTCGTCTGCACGCCGTCGAACGCGATCTCGACCACCTGTTCCGGCCGGACCCGCACCACCCAGTCGCCCTTCTCCACGGCGAGCGACAGGAACCGTTCGGTCTGCCAGCGCAGCAGCTCGTCGGTGAGCCCCTTGAACGTCTTGCCCAGCATGACGAACTCGCCGGTGCGCGGATCGCGGGCGCCGAGGTGCAGGTTGGACAGCCAGCCCTCCCGCCGGCCGCTGCCCCACTCGACCGCGAGGACCACCAGGTCGAGCGTGTGCCGTGGCTTCACCTTGACCCAGGCCGAGCCGCGCCGGCCGGCGTCGTACGGCGCGGCCGGGTCCTTGACGACCACGCCCTCCTGACCGGCGTCGACAGCCGCGGCGAACGCCGTGGCCGCCTGCTCCGCGTCGTCCACCTCGACCCGGTCGACGAGCAGCGAACCGTCGACAGCGCGGGCCAGGGCCGCCCACCGCTCCCGGCCGGGTGCGTCGATCAGGTCGGCGCCGTCGAGGTGCAGCAGGTCGAAGAAGTACGGCGTGAGCACCGGTTCGCCGGTTCGCTCGGCGGCGGCCAGCACGGCGGGCGCGACCTGCGTCGGCCCGGTGGTGCTGGGCGTGGCGCGACGGGCCGCGCGGCTGGAGGTCTCCTGGAACGGCAGCGGCCGGCCGGCGGCGTCCAGCCCGATCGCCTCGCCGTCGAGCACCAGCTCGCGTGCGGGCAGCGCGCGGACGGCTGCGACCACCTGGGGCAGCCGGCCGGTGATCTCGTCCAGGCTGCGGGTGAAGACCGCGATGTCCGCCCCGGAGCGGTGCACCTGGATGCGGATGCCGTCGAGTTTGACGTCGACCACGGCCGGCACGCCGGTGGCGGTGAGCGCCTCGTCGACCGAGGGCGCGCTCTGCGCCAGCATCGGCGCGAGCGGACGGCCCACCTGGAGCCCGAACCCGGCCAGCGCGGCGGCACCGCCGGTGAGCGCCGCGACCGCCACCGCCCGCAGGTCACCGGCGAGCAGCAGGGCCCGCCGCACGGCGGCGACCGGCACGTCGGCGGCGCGCGCGACCGCGTCGGTCAGCAGCCCGGCCTGTGCGCCCTGGCGCAGCTCGCCCCGGAACAGGCCGGTCAGCAGGCGCTGCTCGTCGGCGGTGGCGGCGGCGAAGAGACGGCCGACCAGCTCCCGTCGCCGGGCCTGCGAACCGGACCCGGCGACGCGGGAGATCTCGTCGATCGCCGCGTCGACCGCGCCGACGGTGAGCGTCGGCTCGGCGGCCGGCGTGGGCAGGTCACGCAGGCCCGCCCAGCCGACACCGGTCTGACGCTGGCGCAGCTCACCGGCGAGGTAGCCGGCGCCGGCCGGGATCTCGCCCGGCTCCAGACCGCGCAGTGCGGCGGCCAGCAGCTCCACCTTGGCCCGACGGCCGCTGGTGGCGCCGACCGCGGCCGAGGTGGCCGCCAGCTCTGCGAAACGCACGTCCACATCCTGCCAGCCACCTGTGACATCGGGGCGGATCCGGCGACCCGGCACACCGCACGGGTGCGCCGGGGCCGCCGGGCCGACGGTCAGGCCGAGACCGGTTCCTCGATGCGCAGGCCGCGCCCGCGCACGCCCTCGGCGACCCGGGTGAGCAGCGCGTCGAGCGTGACCAGGGCGGCGGAGAGCTCGCCGATCTGTTCGTTGAGCGTGTCCTCGGACCACGCGGAGACGTCGACGTCCCCCAGAGCACGGACGGCGGCCTGAAGCCGCTCCATCTCGTCGTTCGTACGCATGTTCGAAAGGCTATAACACCCCGCCCGCCGACACACCACAAACTCCGACATCGGCCCCGAAGTTACGGTTTCGACACCTCAGACGGGGTTTCCGGCCTCCGCCACCCGGGCCAGCAGCAGCGCCTCGGCCAGGCACACCCGGGCGAACTCACCCAGGTGCAGGCTCTCGTTCGGGCCGTGCGCCCGCGCGTGCGGGTCCTCCACACCGGTCACCAGGATCGCGGCCCGCGGGAACATCTCCTGGAACGTGGCGATGAACGGGATCGATCCACCCACCCCGATGTCGACCGGGTCGGTGCCGTCCCAGGCCGTCCGGAACGCCGACCGGGCCGCGTCGAACATCGGCCCGGAGGCGTCGATGACACAGGGCGCGCCGTCGTGCTCGAACGTCACCGACACCTGCGCGCCCCACGGCGCGTGCCGCTCCAGGTGCGCGGTCAGCGCCGCGTACGCCTTCTTCGGGTCGTCGCCCGGCGCCAGCCGTACGCTCAGCTTCGCCTTCGCGGACGGCACCAGCGCGTTCGGGGCCTCGCCGGTGGACGGCGCGTCCACGCCGAGGATCGCCAGCGCCGGCTTGGTCCAGAGCCGGTCGGTGATCCGGCCGGTGCCGAACAGCGTCGCGCCGTCGACCAGGCCGGCCTCGGCCCGGAACCGGTCCTCCGGGTAGTCGACGCTGGCGCCCTCGCGGCCGACCAGCCCGTCCACCGCGACGTCGCCCGCCTCGTCGTGCAGCGTGCCGAGCAGCTTCACCAGCGCGGTGAGCGCGTCCGGCACGGCGCCGCCGAACATGCCGCTGTGCACGGCGTGGTCGAGCGTGCGCACCTCCACGAAGCAGTTGACGATGCCGCGCAGCGAGGTGGTCAGCGCCGGCACGCCGACGTCCCAGTTGGTGGAGTCGGCGATCACGATGACGTCCGAGGCCAGGTCGTCGCGGTGCTCGGCGAGCAGCCGCTCCAGCGAGTCCGAGCCGTACTCCTCCTCGCCCTCGATGAACAGCACCACGCCGACCGGGAGCCGGTCACCGAACGCGCGCAGCGCGGCGACGTGCGCCATGATGCCGGCCTTGTCGTCGGCGGCGCCCCGGCCGTAGAGGCGGCCGTCGCGCTCCACCGGCTCGAACGGGTCCGACTCCCACAGCGACAGGTCGCCGACCGGCTGCACGTCGTGGTGCGCGTACATGAGCACCGTCGGCGCGCCGGGCGGGGCCGCCTTCGTGCCGATCACCGCGGGCTGCCCGCCGGACCGGACGATCCGCGTGTCGAGGCCGCAGCCGCGCAGCAGCTCCGCCACCGCCTCGGCGGAACGCTCCACGTGCGAGTGGTCGAAGCCCTCGAAGGCGATGCCCGGGATACGGACGAGTCGCTCGAGGTCGGCACGGACGCCGGGGAGTTCCCGCTCGACGGCGGCCCGCACCTCGGACTCGGAGAGGATCGGAGTGGTCATGACCGGAATCGTATGCTGGCCTTACCCCGCCACGTCGCCCGAGCCCGATCGCCGCCTGAGGCGCACGTAGTAGCGGTCCGCGTCGTGCGGCAGGTCCGGAGCGCCGTCGACCACCAGGTCCACCGCCCTCGCGGTGTCGTCGGCGGTGAAGTGCGCCCGCTCCCCCGCGTGCCACCGGCGCAGCTCCGGCAGGATCTGCGCGCCGTCGCGAGCCAGCGCCCGGCGTAACCGCAGCTCGGCCGGCGCGGTGACCAGGACCGACAGCGTCAGCTCGGGGCGTACCGCGGCGCGGGCGGCGCTCACCCCCTCGACGATCAGCACCGGACCGGCGGGCACCGGCACCACCCGGTCCAGGAAGCGCCGGCGCACCCAGCTGTAGCGGCGGTAACCTCCCGCCCGGCCGGCCCGCACCGGGCCGAGCACCTGCTCCTCCAGCCGGGTCCAGAACGTGAGCTGGTCGTCCCAGCCGTCGAGCAGGTCGTCGGTGTGCACGAGCGGCGGTCGCACGCCGCCCGCCCGCGCCGCGAGGGCGTCCGCGAGGCGCGTCGCGAACCGGCTCTTGCCCGCGCCGCTGGGCCCGTCGACGGCGACCAGCCGGGTACGCCCCAACCGCGCCGGACCAGCCAGTACCCGACCGGCCAGCCCGGCGTACGCCTCGATCACCGCCACGTTCACCCGACCGACGCTAACGTTCCCCCGTCCGCTGGAAACTGCGACCCGGGCGGACCGTTTCGCCGAGCGGCGGCGCGGCGCGCTGGGCATCATCGGGGGGTGCTCCATGACGTGATGTGTCCGGGCGTCGACGCCCTCCTGGAACAGGCCCGCGCCGGTCTCCGCCGGCTGACCCCGCACGAGACCGTCGAGGCGGTCCGTGGCGGCGCGCTGCTTATCGACACGCGTACCGAGGCGCAGCGCCGCGAGGAGGGTGAGCTGCCCGGCGCGATCGTCATCGACCGCACCGTGCTGGAGTGGCGGCTCGACCCGGCCAGCGCGTGGCGCATACCGGAGGCCACCGGGTACGACCGCGAGGTCGTCGTGGTGTGCCGGGAGGGGTACAGCTCCAGCCTGGCCGCCGCCAGCCTCCAGACGCTGGGGCTGCGGCAGGCCACCGACATGATCGGCGGGGTGCAGGGCTGGCGGGAGGCCGGGCTGCCGATGTCCGACCGCCCGGCCGACGTGCGCTACTGAGCCGGTGGCGCGCCGGGTGGCACGAACGGCAGTCCCGGCGGTGGCCCGGACTCGATCAGCCGCCACAGCGCGTCCGTGTCGAGGTGCTCCTCCACCAGGTCGCCGAGCAGGTCGAGCGTCCGCTCCCGGGCCGCCGCGAAGGACGTGTCCGGCGCGACCTTGAACCCGGTACGCCCGGCCGCCTCCGCCACCTCGGTCAGGAACCGGCGGCGGAACGCGTCGGAAGAGAAGGCGCCGTGCCAGTGCGTGCCGTACACGGTGCCGAGACGCGCGCCCTCGCCGGTGCCGTCGGCGTGGCGCAGCAGCGGCGCGAGTCCCGGGTCTGCGGCCGTGACCCGGCCGTGGTGGATCTCGTACCCGTGCACCGGCACGTCGCCGGCGGCGGTGCCCTCGGCTCGGCGAACCGTCTTGCGCGGCTCGAAGGTGATCTCGACGGGCAGCAGCCCGAGGCCGGGTACGGTGCCCCGGCGGCTCTCCACCGCGTCGTGGATCGCCCGGCCCAGCATCTGGAAACCGCCGCAGATGCCGAGCAGCGGCCGTCCGGCGGCGGCGTGCGCCCGGACCGCGTCGGCCAGGCCGGTCTCCCGCAGCCAGGCCAGGTCGGCGACAGTCGACTTGGTGCCGGGGAGCACCACCACGTCGGCGGCGGCCAGTTCGGCCGGCTCAACGGTTAGGCGGACCCGCACGCCCGGCTCGGTCGCGAGGGCCTCCACGTCGGTGGCGTTGCTGATCCGCGGTAGCCGCACCACGGCGACGTCGAGCCAGTCGGTGCCCCGGGGCGCCGCCGGGCGGCCGAGCACCCGCCCGTACGCGAGCGAGTCCTCCGCGTCCAGCCACAGGTCCAGCGCCCAGGGCACCACCCCGTACGTCGGGCGGCCGGTGACCCGGCGCAGCATGTCCAGCCCCGGCTGGAGCAGGCCGCGGTCACCACGGAACTTGTTCACCACGAACCCGGCCAGCAGCGCCTGGTCGGCCGCGTCGAGCAGCGCGACGGTGCCGAACATCGAGGCGAACACGCCGCCCCTGTCGATGTCGCCGACCACGATCGTGGGCAGCCCCGCCTGCCGTGCCAGACCCATGTTGACGTAGTCGCCGTCGCGCAGGTTGATCTCGGCCGGGCTGCCCGCGCCCTCGCAGATCACCACGTCGTACTCGGCCCGCAACTCGGCCAGCGCCGCGTACGCCGTGGTGGCGAGCCGGGACCGTACCTCGTGGTAGTTGCCGGCGGTGACCGTGTCGACCGCCTCGCCGAGCAGCACCACCTGGCTGGCATGGTCGCTACCCGGCTTGAGCAGCACCGGGTTGAAGCGCAGGTCGGCGTCGAGCCCGCAGGCGGCGGCCTGCATCGCCTGGGCGCGGCCCAGCTCGCCGCCGCGACCGTCCGGCCCGACCACCACGGCGGAGTTGTTCGACATGTTCTGCGCCTTGAACGGGGCGACCCGGACGCCCCGGCGGCGCAGCCAGCGGCAGATGCCGGCGGTGAGCACGCTCTTGCCGGCGTCGGAGGTGGTGCCGGCGACGAGCAGCCCGCCGCTCACCGCCCGCTCCCCCGGCGGGCCGCACGCATGAGGACGCCAAGCGCGGCCCGTCCGGCCGCCCCGGCCGCACGGCCGACCGTCACCGGGTAGAGCGCGGCCAGGCCGAGCGCTGCCACACCGACCGCGCCGGAGATCCGGGCGGCCCGCTTCAGGTGCCGCGCCTCGGGCCGGGGCCCGTCGCCGAGGAAGGGCCGCGTCTCGGCGCGGCCGAAGTAGACGTTGCGGCCGCCGAGCCGGACGCCGAGCGCGCCTGCCATCGCGGCCTCGCACTGACCGGCGTTCGGGCTCGGGTGGTCGGTCCGGTCCCGCCGCCACACGTGCCACGCGGCGGCGCGGTCCCCGTGCGCCACCGGCGCGACGGCCACCGTGAGCAGCCCGGTGAGCCGGGACGGCAGCAGGTTCAGCGCGTCGTCCAGCCGGGCCGCGGGGGTGCCGAAGCGGGCGTACCGGGGTGAGCGGTGGCCGACCATCGCGTCGAGCGTGTTCGCCGCCCGGTAGCCGAGCAGGCCGGGCAGGCCCGCGACGGCGCCCCAGACCAGCGGGGCGACCACGGCGTCCGAGGTGTTCTCGGCGACCGATTCGACTGTGGCGCGGGCGAGTTCGGGCTCGTCGAGGGCGGACGGGTCGCGCCCGCAGAGGTTGCCCAGGCGGGCCCGGGCGGCGGGCAGGTCGGCCCGGCCGAGTGCCCGCGCCATCACCCGGGACTCGTGCCGCAGCGTGCGCCCGCCGAGCACCGTCCAGGTGCCGGCGGCCACCAGCGCGGCCCGCGCGATCGGATGGTGCCGGGTCGCCAGCGCGGCGGCGGCACCGAGCAGGACCGGCGCGCCGACGGCGAGCGCCGTGAACGCGGTGCCGGCCGCCCGGTCGGGGCGGTAGACCCGCCGTTCCAGCGCACCGGCCGCCGTGCCGAAGCCGGCCACCGGATGCCACCGGCGGGGGTCGCCGAGCAGCGCGTCGAGCGCGTAGCCCGCCACCAACCCGGTCGCGTTCGCCATGGCGGTCGCCTGCCGCACCCGTCACCACCTCCGGCCGGCCAGCCTAGTCGTACCGCGGGGTGGTGACGCCGACGTCACCACCCCGCGCCCCCGTCGGACGAAGGGTCAGGCGGGCACCGGGGTACGCCGCCGTCCGCGACGCCCCGACGCGTTCCCGCCCGCACCGCCCGGGCTCGCGGCGCCCGCCTCGCCCTCACCCGGTCCGGCACCACCCGGCCCGTCGGCCTCCGCCGGCGCGGCCTCGCCCAGTTCGTCGTCCTCGGCCGTCGCCGGGCCGTCGTCCTCCGCGTCGCCCAGCTCGTCCTCCTCCGGGCCGCCCGACCCGGGGTCGAAGCCGGCGGCCTGTCGCACACCGGGCCGGCCGTCGAACGGGTCGGGCTCGCCCACCCGCTCGACGGTGCCGGCCAGTCCGACCCGGCCCCCGTACTCCGGCGGCGGGAAGTCGTCGTCGAAGGGCCGGTCGTCGAACGTCGCCGGGGCCTGCGCGTCCGGCACCGGCTCGGTCGCCTCGCCGTGCACCCGCTGCTCGGCCTCCGCGTCCTCGACCGTGCTGGTGGCCGCGCGGGGCTGGTTGCGCAGGAAGCGGGCGCGGCCCCGGGACAGGTCGTGCCCGACCGCGACCGCCTCCAGCTCGTAGAGCGTGCGGTGGGTGCCGGACTCGTCGGTCCAGTCCCGGGTGTAGAGGCGCCCGGCCACGATGACCGGGTCACCGACCGCCACCGAGGCGGCCACCCCCTCGGCGAGGCGGCGCCAGCAGTTGACGCGTACCCGAAGGCTGTTGCCGTCCACCCAGCGGCCGCTGTCGCGGTCGAGCCGGCGGGCGGTCGAGGCGACCTTGAAGTTGGCCACCAGCGTTCCGCTCTGCGTGGTGCGGCGCCACTCCGGCGCGGTCAGCACGTTGCCGACGATCGTCACGTACGTATCGAACATCGCCCCTCCCAGGGATCGACTTGTCCCGGTGAGCGTCGGCCGGACGCCCGCCCCGGACCACCCGCCGGCCCGGACCTGTGGACGACGAGCGGGCCTGTGGACAACCACCTGATCAAGGTCCCGATCTGCTAGGCCGACCGGCCCTACGGGTCTGACCTGCGCCGACGCACGATCGAGTGGAGCCGGCAAGCAGGCGTTCCGGAATCACGCCGGTTGGGTAAGTACTTGATCAACCGAGAGAAAGGGAGCTCCCATGCTTCTCCGAGACGTCCGCGAGGCAGCGCGATGAGCGCCGTGGCGAACCCCGCGACCGTGGCCGAGTGCCTGCGGGTCGGCGCCGGGTTCTCCCAGGGCGACCGCAACTGGATCGCCGAGCAGTTCGGGACCCTGGACGCCCGGCTCGCCGGCTTCCACGCCGACGCCACCGAGCTGGAGGTGTCCGTCAAGGATCGCGAGGCCCGGGGCCAGAAGGTGACCCTGGAGTGCTGGATCGCCGGGCGGCAGAAGATCGTCACCACCTCGACCGAGGAGGATCTGCACGCCGCGCTCAACGACGTCCGGGACGACCTGCGCCGCAAGCTCAACGACGCGAAGACCCGGCAGGAGCCGCGCCACAACAAGCACCTGCGCGCCGTCGACCAGCCCGAGGGCGTCCCGTTGCAGGACGCCGAGCGCGAGGACGCCGAGACCGTCTGAGGCCCTGTGCCCCCGTCCGTCCGGTGCGGGCGGGCGGGGGCTACCGCCGGGTAGCGAGGCGGCGTACCGTCGCGGTCGTGGAACCGGACGTGCTGGGCGCCCCCTACGAGCGGCGGACGATCGAGCTGGGCACCGACGACGAGGGGCCGGTGGTCGCGACCCTGGTGCGTCGGCGGGCCGACCGCCCGACCGGCCGCGCCGTGCTCTACGTGCACGGCTTCGTCGACTACTTCTTCCAGACCCACGTGGCCGACTTCTTCGCCGAGCGTGGCTGGGACTTCTACGCGCTCGACCTGCGCAAGTACGGCCGCAGCCTGCTCCCGCACCAGACCCCGAACTTCTGCCGTGACCTGAGCGACTACTTCCCCGAGCTGGACGCCGCCGCGGAGATCATCCGCGCAGAGGAGGGCCACGACACCCTGCTCGCGATGGGCCACTCGACCGGCGGCCTGATCATCTCGCTCTGGGCACACGACCGCCGCGACGCCGGCCTGGTCGACGGCATCGTGCTCAACAGCCCCTTCTTCGACATCAACGCGCCCTGGATGGTCCGCCGGCCCCTCGCGGCCGCCGTCTCCCGCCTGGGCCGCAGGGCGCCGCAGCGGGTACTGCCGTTCGGCCTGGGCACGGTGTACGGCGAGAGCCTGCACGCCGACCACCGGGGCGAGTGGCGCTACGACCTGGCCTGGAAGCCGCTCGCCGGGTTCCCGGTCCGGGCCGGCTGGCTCAACGCGATCCGTACCGGCCAACGTCGCCTGCGGGCCGGGCTGGACATCCCGGTGCCGGTGCTGCTCGCCTGCTCCACGCGCAGTTTCCGGGGCACCAAGTGGCACGACAGCGCCACCGGCGCCGACGCGGTGCTCGACGTCGAACACATGGTGCGCTGGGCGCCCCGCCTCGGCCGGCACGTCACGCTGGCCCGCTTCGACGGCGGGTTGCACGACCTCACGCTCTCCAGTCCCGGCGTACGCGAGAGGGTCTTCGCGGAGGTCGGACGGTGGGCGGAGGGGTTCCTCCGCGCCGGGCCGACCGAGCCGGAGCCCACGACGCCGCCGGCCCCTCGGCGGCCGGCCGACGCGAACGCCGAGGGCTGAGGCCGGCCGGCCTCGCCGCGGGCTCAGTCGGTGACGACCGCCGTGAGCGCGGCGCGGATCCGGTCGAAGGTGGCGATCGGATGGCCACCAGCCTGCGGCGGCAGCACCACGCCGAGGCAACGCAGCGCGGGCCCGCCGTCCGGCCCGGCCTCGACCGCGAACACGGGCGCGCCCACGTAGCCCGCTGGTAGTTCCGTCGTGACCCGCACCTCGCCGCCGTCCCGGGCGACCCGCTCGACAACCGCCTCCAACGGCCGTGACCCGCCGTCGCCGACGCCCAGGGCCAGCACGAACGCCGAGGCCGGCGCCGCGCCGATCCGGGCGACCGAGTCGGCCGGCGCGGCCACCGCCTCGGTGACATGCTGGGTACGCCAGCGCCAGCCCCGGTCGTCGGCCCAGCCGTGCAGACCGCCGGTCGGCATCGCGGCGAGCCCCAGCTCCGGCAGGTGCAGCCAGTGGTCGGCGAAACCGGGCAGGTCGATCGGCTCGTCCGCCCCCTCGGCCGGGTCGGTGACGCTGGGCCGCAAGCCGATCTCGCCGTACGCCCGGTCGGTGAGCGCGTCGGCGGTGAGCAGCCACTCGTGCGCGATCTCGCCGTCGTCCGTAGCGCCGACCAGCTCGCTGTAGAAGAAGGCGGTGCCGAGGACGCCGGGCGGTGTGCCCGGGCCGTCCGAGCCGGTGAGGGGCAGGATGGCCCGCCCGAGGAGCTGACACAGCTCGAAGACGATCTCGTTCTCGGTTTCCTGGTCGAGCAGCATCCGACGAGGGTACGGATCGCGTGCCGCCCGGCCCGCGCCGGACCCGCCGGAACTGTGGTGCCGGTCCGGGCCCCGGCGTGGGACGCTGAGGGGCGGAACGGACGCGCCGACCCGTACCACCGGGCACGCGGGGAGCGGCGGTACCCTCTTGGCGCGACGACCGTCGGCACGCGCCCGTAGCTCAGCGGATAGAGCAGGGGACTTCTAATCCCAAGGCCGCAGGTTCGAATCCTGCCGGGCGCACCACCGTCACCGCGGGTCAGCGATGGCTGGCGGACGAGCCGGTTTGACGGTGTTGCGTGCACCAGGTCCTCTTCGCTCTACCTGCTCCCCGTCCCAGGAGGCTGGACGGTCTGGCGATTACTCGACGATGAAATCCACCGTTGAGAACAGGTCAATCTTCGAGCCAAATAAGGCTGTTCTACCAGCGCGCGGTAGTCAAACATTCCTGGCGAGCAGCTTCGAGATGCAAACAGCAATGACACTCGGGCATAGATTCACCTAAGCACGGCCAACTCGTGATCGGCAACCACGTCGAAGTTCTGAAGCCTGCACGCCGAGCGAGCAGCGATCAATCCAAGGCATCCATTTGCCGGTCCAGCCGCGATTTTCCATTCGATCTACCCGCAAACGACTAACAGCGTTCGCTCATGCGCGGCTCCGCAACAGTCGCCCCGCCGACTGGCTCGACCGCAACTCGGTCGAGGTAAAGCAGCTAAAACTGACGCACTGTACGGGCAAGCGCCCTCGTCCAACTCAGATTGAACGAGGGAGCCCACTCAACTGAACGTTCGCGGGGCTGGCACACATTCGCATGACTCACCACCTCGCGAGCCGGACAAGCAGTAGTTAGGGGCTGGCGTCAGACATCCTTAAGGCACGCCTGGTAGGTGAACATCGTAACGCCGTCCCGGAAGAGGATCTTGACCCAGCCGTTGCCATTGGTCACTCCGCAGGCCGTATACCTGCCGCCGATGTAAAGGCTGCCCTTTTCACAGTTGAACTGGTCGCCCTTGGAATAGCGATTGTCCCAGCTCTCTGAATTGATGTCGATCTCAACATAGAGAGGGAGGTTATTTGCGAGTGACGCAACCCTTCCAGTACCGCACTTCTGCGTGTAAGCAGCAGCTTGAGCAGCCGTCGGAACCGCCAGAAAGAGGGCTGCCGTCAAAGCAGATGCACCCATCACGGCGCCGATTCTTTTCATCTTCATAGCTCCTCCCCGACACACAGCAGCATGACATGGGGCAGCGGCTGGATGCCCTGCACGAGCAATACCGGCGATCACGGCCCTTATTCGCGAGGATGTTAGCCCTGATCAATGAAGCGCGCTACCCCGCCAGCCCTGCCCACCGCCGATCTGCCCTCCGCAAACGCGCGCTACCCCGGCCCTCTCTTCGTGCCCCGTCGCATCGCGGCAAGCTCAACGGCCGTCTATCGTGCCAGCTGCCTTGCCACGAGGCTGAGGATCAGTGAGCGGCCAAGCTCTGAATTCGGAGTCGGGATAGTACAGCCAGGCCCGTCCGCGAGTACGACCTGACGGACGGGCCGGCCGAAACATCTCAGGCCGCCGTCAGCGCCGCCAAGGCCCGCTCCATCGCGGCGTTGAACTCCTCCGGCGTCAGCGTCAGCCGGGACTTGACGTCGCGGCTCCACTGGTCGGCGAGCACTTCGGCGGCACCCGCCTCGACGCCGTCGAGCGCCGCATCGGCCAGGTCCGACGGCGCGATCTTGTCGACGGACCAGCCGGCTGACATGTCGGTGTCGGCCAGCCCGAGGTGTACCGCCGTCACGAGCGTGCCCTGTTCGGCGAGTTCCAGGCGTACGCCGTTGGTCATCGCCCACGCGGCGGCCTTGGTCAGGTGGTACGCCCCGGCGCCGCTGGTCCCGAACCATGACATGGCGGAGAGCACGTTCACGATTGCGCCTCCGCCGTTGCGGGCGAGTGCCGGCGCGAACGCCCGGATCATCTCCAGGTGGCCGAGCACGTTGGTGTCCACCTCGTGCCGCACCGCGTCCAGCGAACCGGTCACCAGGTCGGTTCCGGTCTGGATCCCGGCGTTGTTGACGAGCAGCGTGACGTCCGGGGCGGCAGCGGCGACGGCCCGTACGGATGCGGGGCTGGTGATGTCCAGCGGCAGCACCTCGACGCCGGGCAGGTCGACGGTCTCGGGGCGGCGGGCGGTCGCGTAGACCTTGCGGGCGCCCCGTTCGAGCAGCCGCTGGGCGAAGGCGCGGCCCAGTCCGCGGTTGGCTCCGGTGACGAGGGCGATCGAGTGGTTGATGTCCATGCGAGGTACGCTAAAACCTGACGTTAACGTCAGAGGCAAGTGTCGATCGCCGGGATCGGGGTGAGAGGGGTCACCATGACCACGACCGCAGCCGAGCGGCTGATCCGCATCGGTGAGGTGGCGCGCGGCGCCGGTGTCTCGGTGCGCGCCGTGCGCTACTACGAGGAACAGGGTCTTCTCGTCCCCCGGCGCAGCCCGTCCGGCCAGCGCCTCTACCGGCCGGACACGGTCACGCTGGTGCGCTTCATCCAGCAGATGTACGCGGCCGGGCTGACCAGCAGCCGGATCGCGGAACTCCTGCCGTGCTGGGACTCCGGGCACACCGACCCCGCGCAGCGGGCCATGCTGCGCGCCGAGCGCGAGCGCATCCAGGCCAAGGTCGACGAGCTGCGGGCCGCGCTGGACCGCCTCGACGAGGTCATCGCGATCACCGATTCGCACCCGTAGGCGCGACCACCCGCGTAAGGGGGAGACTACGGACGGGCGTTCTCGCGGGAGGCACGCAACACGCCGACGACCGCCAGTCCCGCGCCGCCGAGCGCGACAGCCGTCTCCACTGCCGAGGACACCTCAAGGGCACCTCCCGCCGAGCCACCCACGCTCACCATGAATCCCGGTTGCAGGAAGGCGTCCCTGGCGGGCTCGACAAACGTCCACCAACTCGCCCACGCGGAGGCGAGGTCCGCGCAGGCCCGCACGGCGACCACCGCCAGCAGGACCATCCCCGCCGTGAGGAGCCCGCGCCGGTCGCCCCGCCATCCGGACCACGCCAGCACCCCGGCGGTCACGAGCGCGGCGAGCAACGCCGGCTGCAGCGCCAGGAGCAGCTCGGGCAGCGGCGGGTCGCCGGGCGCCGCCGCCACTTTCAGCCCGCACCAGACGAGCACGGCCACCGCCAGGACCGTCGTCACCACACCCCGCCGTCCGCCGCGTGCCGGCAACGCCGGCACGGCAACGGAAAGCAGGAGTACGCCGAGAGCCAAGCCCCACGCGGTCAGGCGTTGCTGGTCCAGGCCCTCCCGCAGGCTCTCCACAAGGTACGTCCGCGTCGCCGCCTGGCTCCCCCGTGGCCCGCCCGCGTCCGCCACCCGTTCTCGGTGCCAGAGCAGGTTCGCGGCTGCCACCAGAGCGAACAGCCCGGCGCCGGCGGCGACGCCCCATCGCACCCGGGGCGTACCGGAAGCGGCGAGCGCGTGGCCGGCCAGCGCCGCCAGCGTGACCACCGCCCACAGGAGCGACGCTTCCCGCATGGCGAGCAGTGCCGCTCCGACCGACAGCAGACCAGCCACGACCGCGGCGACTCGCAGGCCCGACGACAGACGCATGGCGGAGACAGTGGCACAGGAATCCTGGTCGCGTTGACCCGCCGGTTTCGTCGGTGGTCTCGGGCATGATCGCGTGCGCCGCCGGACGTGGCGGCGACGAGCGGGATCACCGGGAGGAAGCGTGGGCGCATCGGGATGGACCTACTTCGTGGCGTACCAGCCGGATGCCCAGGCCGCGCTGGACGAACTGCGCCGACAGGTCTTCGAGGCCGGCGACTACTGGTGGGCGGTGCCGGGCGGGTTCGGCGCTTCCGCCGCCGACTTCCCGGACCGTCCCCGCAGCGAGGAGGAGCTGTGGGCGGACGAGCGGGTGCAGGAGTCCGGCACACACTCCATCCTCGACATGACGCGGGTGCTGGCCGACGGCGAGGAACCCGGCTTCGGGGCGTTCCAGCGGGTGACCGAGGCCGAGGCGCTCGCCCGAGCGGGCGTCGCGAGGCCGACCCGCGCTCACGTCGAGGCGCTCGAGCCGCTGGCGGAGCAGCGCTGGTTCGGCCGGTACGCCGTCCTGCACGACGAGGCGGGTGCCCCGAACGAGCTCTACTTCTGGGGGTTCTCCGGGGACTAGCGTGCCGCGCCGGCGAGCAGCCACCGCCGGACCGGCACCTCCAGCAGCACCCGTTCACTGTCCGGGGTGACGGGCTGCCGGATGTCCCATCCCCCGTACTTCTCCGCGAACGCCGCCACGATCGCGGGCGGGAAGTCGGCCCGGTGCACCCGAGCCTCGCCCTCCGCGACGACCGGGTGGACGCCGTCCTCCAGTGCGAGCGAGACGCGGGGGTCGGCCGCCACGTTGCGGGCCTTGACGCTGCGCCCCTCGCAGCCGATCCACCAGACGCCGTCGGCGTAGACGAACCACACCGGCGTGACGTGCGGGGAGCCGTCATGGCGCAGCGTACAGAGCCAGACGTTGCGCTCGCGGGCGAGCCGGTCCTCGACGGCCGGCGGAAGCGGTGCGGTGGATGGTGAGGCCATGCGACAAGTGGATCAGGTGCGCGCGGGAGAGCGCCAGCGGCTCACTCGCAGATCCGCCACTCCCCGTCCTCCTTGACCATCGGGAACGACTGCGTCACGTTGGTGCCGACCGCCGGGGTGAAGCGGATGGTCGTCGCCCCGCTCACCCGGCCGTTGTTGTTGGACACGTTGAGCCCGGTGATCTCGTAGCCGGTGAACTCCGGCTGGGAGGACTGCTGCCGGGTGAAGTCCGCCTCGCTGACCCGGTCGCGTACGCGGGTGCAGAGCTGCCGGTACGCGGCCGGATAGTCGCGGTCGACGATCGCCTCGGCGAACGTCTCCGCTGTGGACCGCGCCGGGCCGGTGGCTTCCTGCACGGCCCGGAAGAGGAAGAAGCCGCTGAGCACACCGCCGCAGCAGCAGATCGCCAGCACCAAGCCGAGCACGATGAAGAGGGTTCGCTTGGACTTCTTCGGCGGCACCATGGCCGGCTGGTATGCCATACCCCGCAGGGTAGGGAACGCGGGCAACCGTAATCCGGATGCCCTGGTTCCGCTTCTCGACGACCATCGGTTGATGCCCGCACACCGTCCACCCGAGCCGGACGTCAGTCGCTACTACACCGAGGTCTACGTCGAGGCCGACCGGCTGGAAGGGTCGCCGCAGGGCCGGCTGGAGGCACGCCGTACCCGGGATCTGCTCGCCCGCCTGCTGCCCGCCGCACCGGCCGACGTGCTGGACGTCGGCGGTGGTCCCGGGGCGTACGCGGGTCCGCTCGCCGCGGCCGGTTACCGGGTGCACCTGGTCGACCTGGTGCCCGCGCACGTGGCGGCGGCGCGGTCGGCGTACCCGCTGGTGACCGCGTCGGTGGGTGACGCCCGCGCGTTGCCCGCGCCCGACGCGGCGGCGGACGCGACGCTGCTGCTCGGACCGCTCTACCACCTGCCGCGGCAGACCGACCGGGTGGCCGCGCTGCGCGAGGCGGCGCGGGTGACCCGGCCGGGCGGAACGATCGTGGCGGCGGCGATCAGCCGTCACGCCGCCCTGATCGACCTGACCGCGCAGGGCCGCCTGGACGACGACAACCGGCAGTTGCTGCGCGCCGAGTACGAGACCGGGGTGAACGATCCACGCACCGGCTTCACCACCGCGTTCTTCCACCGCCCGGAGGAGTTGGCGGCCGAGTTCGTCGCGGCGGGCCTGCCCAACCCGCAGGTGTACGGGGTGGAGGGTCCGCTGTGGCCGGTGCTGAACGCGCTCGGCACCGGGCCGGACGAGCGGCTGTTCGCCGACGCGGTGGCCTGCGCCGAGACGTTCGAGCGGGACGCCGCGATCCTCGGCGCCAGCGCTCACCTGCTCGCCGTAGCGCGCCGCTGACCGCCGGGCCGGACGGCCGGCTGCTTTACGCCGGAGCGAAACTCGTCAAGCACCAAGGGTGACCAGTTGCGACAAACCATGTTATTCTCCAGCGTCAATCTATGCCGCGCGGACCCGGCCGGGTCGCAACCGGAAGGACATCTCCCCGATGCCGGTCGCTGCCGCCATGCCCCTGCCCCGGCCCCCGCTGGCCCGCCCGGCGGGTGACGCGTTCAGCCTGATCTTCACGACCCTGCCTGCGCTGCTGCGGTTCACCTGTGGTCTGGTCGGCGCGGTCGTCGCGCTGTCGGTGCGTACGCCGCCGGTGCGGGTGGCGCTGCTGATCCCCGCCGTCGTCGTGCTAACCGCCTGGTCGGTCTGGTACGCGTTCCGCGCGCTGCGGCACGGCATCGGCGGCGCGCTGGTCGCCGGTGACGTGGCGCTGACCACCGCCGCCGCACTCGCCGTACCGTGGCTCGTCGCGCCGGAGGTGCTGCCGGGTGAGGCGAGCTGGATCGCGGTGCTGGCCAGCTCGACAGTCATCAACACGCAGGCCACCGCCCCGGCCCGCTGGTCCGTGCCGGCCGGCCTGCTGGTCACCGCCGCGTACGTCACCGGCACCGTGCTGGCCGGCAACCCGGCCGAGGCTCGGGCGCACGCCGGCACGCTGCTGGTGCAGACCGGCAGCGCGGCGGTGATGACGGCGGTGATGCGCCGCCGGATCGCCCGCGCCGACGCCGCGTTCGCCGACTACCAGCGGCTGTCCCACGAGGCGGTGGTGGCGCGCGCCGCCCGCGAGGACGAACGGCGGCAGAACCGCGACCTGCACGACACCGTCCTGGGCACGCTCACCATGGTCGGCCTCGGTGCCGTACCCGACTCGGCGACGTTGCGCGAGCGGTGCGCGGACGATCTGCGTACCCTCACCGCCCTTGCCGGTGCGCGGACCGCGACCGCGGCCGGTGAGGCCGACCTGGACGAACGGCTGCGTGAGGTGCTCGCCGCGACGTCCGGGCCGGCGGTGACCGCGACGCTCGCGCCGTGCCGGCTGCCGGCGGAGGTCGCCACGGCGCTCGCCGACAGCGCCGCCGCCGCGCTGGCGAACGTGGCGCGGCACGCGCCGGGCGCGGCCGCGTCGCTGCGCCTTGCCCGCGAGGGCGGCACCGTCGTGGTCGAGGTGGTCGACGACGGTCCCGGTTTCGACCCGTCCACGGTCCCGGCGCACCGGTACGGGCTGCGCGAGTCGATCCACGGCCGGATGAGCACTGTGGGCGGTCGGGCGGTGGTGACCTCCGCCCCTGGCGCCGGTACCCGGATTCGGCTGGAGTGGTCCGATGGCGAGTGAGTCGGGTACGGCGGTGACGGCCAGCCACGCGCTGCGCCCGCTGCCCCGGCCGCGGGTGGCGACGCGCTCCGGAACGGCCACCGCCCCGCCGGAGGCGCACGCGGTGGCCGACGCGTCCGACGGTGGCGCGCGCATCGCCGCGATCGTCATCGCGGCGACCTGGCACCTGGCGGTCGCGCTGCCCGCCGTGTTGCGGGCCGGGCCGGGAATGGCCTTCCCGGCCGTGGTGGCCGCGGGCTGGCTGGTGACCGCGCTGGTCGGGGTCGGGGCCGGGGTACGGCTGCTGCGCGGCGGGCTGCCGCCGGCCGGGCCGCTGGCGGTGGCGCTGCTGGGGGTGGACGCGGCGGTGGTCGCCGGGGCCGGCGAGCGATTCCTGTTCAGCACCGCCAACTGGGTGTGGGGCGGCCTGGCCTGGTTCTTCCTGCTGGTGCTCTGGCGGCGGCCGGTGCGCTGGCTGCTGCTCATGCTCGCCGCGCACGGCACGATCGCGCTGGCGGCGGTGGTGCTGTACGGCGCGACCGCGCCGGCCGACCTGAGCCGCGCCGCGATGTACGTCTACGGCACCTCCACCCTGCCCGTGGCGGTCTTCGTCGGCGCGGCGGCGCTCACCGCGCAGGCCCGGGACCGGGCGGCCACCGCAGCGGCGACGCTCGCCGTGGCCGCTGAGCAGGAGGCGGCCGAGCGGGCCCGCACCGAGCGACAGGCGCGCCTGGCGCTGGTCAGCGGCACCGCCGAGGAGGTGCTGGCCGGGCTGGCGGCGGGCGACGCCGACCCGGCCGACCCGGCGGTACGGCGGCGCGCGGTGCTGGCCGCGGCCCGGCTGCGCCGGCTGATCGCCGAGTCGGACGACGTGCCGGACGCGCTGCTGCACGAACTGCGCGCGGCGGCCGACCTGGCCGAGCGCAACGGACTGCCGATCGACCTGGTGTCGGTCGGCACGCCACCGGAGCTGCCGGTGCAGATCCGGCGTGGGCTGGCCGACCCGCTCACGGCGGCGCTCGCCGGGGCCGAGGGCTGGGCTCGGCTCACCGTGGTGGCGGGTCCGGACGAGGTGGTGGTCAGCCTGGTGACGCCGGATCACGACGGCCCGGACGAGCCGGTGACCGGCGGGGACGGGCCGGTGGAACACCTGCACGAGCGGGACGGGGAGATCAGATGGACGCAGACCCGCTGGCGGCGGACGTGAACGCCGGCACCCCGATCGGGGTGGCGATAGTGGACGACCATCCGGTGGTGATCGACGGGGTGCGCGCCTGGCTGGCCGGCGAACCGCGGTTGCGGGTGCTGGCCACCGGCGACGACCCGGACGAGGTGCTGCGGGCCGCACCGGACGCCGAGGTGGTGCTGCTCGACCTGCGCCTGCACGGCCGGATGGTGCTGGACAAGCTGGCCGAGCTGAGCGCGGCCGGGCGCCGGGTGGTGGTCTACTCCGAGCACAGCGACCCGCAGACCATGCTCGCCGCGCTGGACGCCGGGGCGGTCGCGTTCCTGGCCAAGCACGAGGGACGCGAGCACTGCGTGGCGACGGTGCTGGCGGCGGCGAGCGACCGGCCGTACGTGCCGCCTGCGCTGGCCGGAGCGATGGTCGGGGACGCCCGTCCGGATCGTCCGTCCCTGTCGGACAAGGAGCGCGAGGCGCTTCTGCTGTGGTTCCAGTCGATGTCGAAGGCGTCGGTGGCGCGCCGGATGCAGATCAGTGAGCACACGGTGAAGCAGTACGTCGACCGTGCGCGGATCAAGTACACCCGAGCGGGCCGTCCGGCCGCCACGAAGGCGGCGCTGCTCGCCCGGGCGATCGAGGACGGACTCGTCCGACCGGAAGATATCGGCATCTACCGGTCGCAGGCGTCGGCCGACCGGCCGACCCCCTAACAGGTGTCATGACAGTCACCCCAGGAATCGGGCAGGCTCACCGGTACCGCCAACCGTCACCGGGAGGTCGTACCGTGCCGGAGGACGCCACACCTTTCTTCGTCGGGCCGCATCGGTTCGACGCCGACGGCGACCCCACCCGTCCCGTGCTCGACCGGCGCTACGAGCTGGTGCCCGAACCGGGCGAACGCCTGCTCGGGCAGCACTGCCTGCGCGTCGCCGGTCACCTGCTCGGCCCCACCGAGGACGTCCGCTGCTGGTCGCTGCCGGCGCCGGCGACGATCACCGTCACCGAGCGCCGGTTGGCGTACGTCTGCACCGGCTCGGATCTGTCGGTGGTCTCCGGGCGGGACGGCCGGGCGGTCGCCCGGCACCGGCGTCCGGTCCGGTTGTCCCGCCTGGTCAGTGGGCAGATCCGCTGGCAGTGGCCGTCCCGGCTGGAACTGGCCGAGGCGGGCGACGGCACCGCCGAGCTGCGCATCGTCTGCGACGCGCTGCGCACCATCCGGCAGCCGGCGCTGGCGCTGACCGGCCCGGTCGGTCAGGTGGCCGCGCTGGCCCGGCAGGTACGCCGCGCGGTGGCCGGTTTCCGGCTGGCGAACGCCGAACTGGTGGACCTGTCCCCGCCGGAGCGGGACGTGCTCGCCGTCCGGGTGGCCGCCTCCCCCGGCCCGACGCTGGGCACTGTGACGCTGCCGGGCTCGCTGCCGGTGGAGTTCCTGTCCCGCGACGACTACTACCGTCCGGCGGAGGCCGAGGCATCGCCGTGGTCGTGGTCCGGGTTCCCCGCCCACGACCAGCCCGGCTCCGCCTGCTGACGCCGTCGTCGCCGGCCGATGGCCCGCCGAAGTCGCCGACTCGGGCGCACTCGCACTCCAGGCCTGTCGCTCACCCGTTGAGCGCCACTACATGAGACAAACGTCCCGATTCATGGGATCAGCACAGATCTTGGTATGAAACGGCCCTCCTAGGGGCCCTTTCGTACCAAGATCTCGCGAGCCCACAGCGCGCGGGGGCGGGGGCCGTCAGGAGGCGCTGCGGGTGCGGCGCTCGGACCGGTCCAGCTCGACCGCTTCCTCCGGGGTCGGCGCGCTGCCGCCCAGGTGGGCCGGCTGCCACCAGGTGTCGTCCGGGCCGGACGGCTTGTCCGGGTACTCCCGCTGGGCCCGGTCGACCAGCGCCGACAGGCGGCTCCGCAGGTCGGCGGTCATGACCGTGGCGTCCGGGTAGGCGGCCGGGTCCATCGGCTCGCCGACGATGATGGTGATCGGCGTGTGCCGGCGGGTCAGCGTGCGCGGGCGGCCCTTGGTCCACAGCCGCTGGGTGCCCCAGAGCGCGACCGGCAGCAGCGGCACGCCCGCCTCCTGCGACATCCGGGCCGCGCCGTTCTTCAGGTCCTTCACCACGAAGGAACGGCTGATCGTCGCCTCCGGGAAGACGCCGACCACCTCGCCCCGGCGCAGCGCGCCCACCGCTGCGGCGTACGAGCCGGCGCCGGCGGCCCGGTTCACCGGGATGTGCTTCATGCCGCGCATCAGCGGACCGGAGACGCGGTGCCGGAAGACGCTGTCCTTGGCCATGAACCGGACCAGTCGCTTCGCCGGGTGCGCGCCGTAGCCGCAGAAGATGAAGTCGAGGTAGCTCACGTGGTTGGACGCGAGCACCGCGCCGCCGCTGTGCGGCACGTGCTCGCTGCCGGAAACGTCCAGGCGCAGGTCGAGCAGCCGGAACATCGTCTTCGCGGCGGTGATCACAGGTGGGTACACGAGTTCCGACATGGCGAAACTTTACCCCGAGTAGGTTACGCGACCGTAGGGCCGATCTGCCCTCGGCAGACCCGGGTCGCGCACCGACGCGGGTGCGGCGACGATGGCGACATGCCCGAACGCGCGGTGCTGCTCTGGATCCACGGCGGTGGCTGGCGGGCCCACGCCGAGGAGGACGGGGCGGCGCTCGCGGCGCTCGGGCTGCGCGTGGTCGAGGCCACGTACCGGTTCTCCCACCAGGCGCGCTGGCCCGCCCAGCTCGACGACGTCCGCGACGCGGCCCGGGCCGCCCGGGCTGCGGCGGGCGGCCTGCCGCTGCTGGTGGCCGGTGACTCGGCCGGCGGGATGCTGGCCCTACAGCTCGGCCTGCGTGGGGTGGACCGGCCCGGCGACGTGACGGGCGTGCTCGCGTACTGGGCCCCCGTGGACCCGCTCGACCCGGAGCAGCGGCGCCGGCGCGCCCCCGGCGACGACCCGTGGACCGACCTGCTGGGCCACCCGCCGGCCGCAGGCGACCCGGCCACCGTCGGCGCGACAGTCGCCACCCACGTCGGCTCCGGCGTGCCGGTGCTGCTGGTGCAGGGCCGCGACGACGTGGCGGTGCCGGCCGCCCAGCCGGTGGAGCTGACCGGCCGGCTGCTCGCCGCCGGTCACCCGGTGCATCTGTGGCTCACACACGGCGGTCACGCGCTCGACCTGGCCCGGCCCGACCTGATCGCGGCCGCCGCCGCGTTCCTGGACAGCGTCCTGCCCGCAGGCGCGGGCGACTAGGTTCGAGGCATGCCCGACCTCGCCGCGATCGTCATCCACTGCCGCGACCCCTACCTGCTCGCCCCGTTCTGGAGTGCGGTCACCGGGCTGCCGGTGGTCGAGGCGGACCGGGTGAAGCTCGCCGAGGGCACGCTCGCGCCGACGGAGGCGGTGCTGCTGCGCGACCCGCACGGGCGGCGCCCGGACCTGTGGATCAGCCCGGCCGAGACGCTGCCGGAGCCCGGCCGGATCCACCTGGACCTGGTCGGCGACGCCGAGGAGCGGGCCGCGGTGCTGGAGGCGGGCGCGACGGTCGTGCGTGAGCTGCCGCGCTGGACCGTCCTGGCCGACCCGGAGGGCAACGAGTTCTGCCTGCTCCCGCCGAACGAGGCGCACGACGCGTCGCCGCCCGGGCACTGACCGGGCTCAGTCGGCCAGTTCCTCGAGGTTGAGCCGGCCCCGGGCGAACGCGTCCACCCGGCCCCAGCGGCCCGGGATGTCAAGCACCTCGATCCGTCCCATGCCCACCGGCAGCCGCGGGTCGACAGCCAGGTGCTGCTCGTGCGGCTCCAGCCCGAGTATGGTGCGCAGCAGCAGCAGCGGTGCACCGGTGGACCAGGCCTGCGGGCTGCACGCGGTCGGGTACTCCACCGGGAACTTGGTCAGCTCGCGCTGGTAGCCGCCGAACGCCTCCGGCAGCCGGCCGTCGAAGTAGGTGGCCGCGTCGAGGATGCCGTTGGCGACGGTGGCGGCCTCCTCGGCGAAGCCGTACCGGCGCAGACCCCAGGCGACGAACGAGTTGTCGAACGGCCAGATCGTGCCGTTGTGGTAGCCGATCGGGTTGTAGCGGACCTCACCCTCGGCCAGCGTCCGCACCCCCCAGCCGGACCAGAGCCGGGGACCGACCAGATGCTCCGCGACCTTCGGCGCCCGCTCGTCGTCCACGATCCCGCTCCACAGCAGGTGGCCCATGTTGGAGCTGAGCACGTCGCACTGACGCCCGTCCGGGTCCAGGGCGAGCGCGTAGAAGCCGCGATCGGCGACCCACCAGTCGTTGTTGAAGCGCCGCTTCAGCTCCGCCGCCTCGCGTTCCAGCTGATCGGCGTACGCGGGGTCGCCCCAGAACAGCCGGGCCATCCGGGCGGCCCGCATCTTCGCGTCGTACGCGTACCCCTGCACCTCGCAGGTGGCCCGCGGGAACGGCGGCAGCGTGCCGTCGGCGTACGAGATGGAGTCCCACGAGTCCTTCCAGCACTGGTTCTCCAGGCCGGTGTCGGTGTTGCGCCGCTCGTACCAGATGTAGCCGTTGCCGAGCAGGTCGGCGTAGTCGTCGATCCACTTCAGCGCGGACCGGCACTCCTGTTCCAGCTCCTTCACAAGCGCGCCGTCGCCGCTCCACCGCTCGTACTCGTCGAGCAGCACCACGAACAGCGGCGTCGCGTCCACCGAGCCGTAGTACGGCGAGTGCGGCTGCTCCTCGAACGCCGCGGTCTCGCCGTACCGCATCTCGTGCAGGATCCGGCCCGGGTCCTCGTCCCGGAAGTCGTCGAACCGGGTGCCCTGGAGCGCGCCGAGGATCCGCAGCGTGGTCTTCGACATCTCCGGCGCGAACGGCAGCACCTGCAGGCAGGTGAGGATGCTGTCCCGGCCGAACATGGTCATGAACCAGGGCAGACCGGCAGCCGGCAGCGTCTGCCCGCCCAGCGACAGCGGCGAGAAGCGCAGCGCCGCGAGGTCGACGAGGCTCCGCCGGTACGTCGCGGCGAGTTCCTCGTGCTCGCTGTTCAGCTTCGGAGCCCGGCTGATCCACTCCTCCAGGTCGTGCTGGAGCGCGAGCCGCTCGGTGCCGTGCGCGCGCAGCCCCATCCGCAGGTCCCGGCCGCCCGGGCCGATCGCGAACGTCTGCACGTCGATGACGGCGTCCCACTGCTCGTTGGGTTCCAGCCGGATGCTCCAGGCGAAGCCGCGCTGGTCGTAGCGGGCCGGCTGGTTGGCGGAGACGAGCGTCTCGCGCCGGAAGTTGCCGCGCCGGTAGCCCAGGCGCAGCCGGTCCGACTCGGCCTCGGCGTAGTGCTCGCCCTTCTTGTTCAGGATCTCGTCCTTGACCTGGAACAGGTCGGCGAAGTCGGACCCGGCGTCCATCCGGACCTCCAGGTCGACCGGCTTCTCGTCGTGGTTGAGGATGGTCAGCGTCTCGCGGAAGCTGCCGCCGACCGCCCGTTCCCGGATGACCGACAGCTTCGCGTCGACGTAGTGCGTGGCCATGCCGGGTACCAGGAAGAACCGGGCCTCGTAGTACTGGAGGTCGTCGTAGGACAGCGCGTTGAGGCGCTCGCCGTTGACGGTGAGCACCCACTTCGACAGGTAGCGCGTGTCGAGCGAGAACAGACCGGTCGGCTCGCTCGGGGTGGCCTCGATGTCGCCGGTGTCCTCGCTGACCACGAACGTGTTGCCGTCCAGGATCCGGACGGTGTTGCCGCTGCCGGGCATCAGGCACCCCTCCCGCCGAACGTGTGGTGCGGTCCCCGGGAGTCCGGCGGGCCGGGGAAGACCCGCTCGACCTGAAGCACGAGCCGCAGGTCGCCGACGACAGTCATGTCGCCGCGCAGCAGCGCCGCGATGGCGTTCTCCTCACCACCGACCAGCTCGGCGAACAGGCGCGGCTCGGTGCCCACCACCGTGTCCGCCTCGCCGTCCTCCTGCCGGACCCGCAGCTTGCCGTGATCGATCTCCAGCAGCCAGTGCGTGGTGTGCGGACCCTCGTGCAGGTCGAAGCGGAGCGTTCCGGATGTCTTGACCAGCAAGGGTTCGAACCCCCGCCGATCCAGGTCCTCGAAGAATCTCGTGGTCATGTCCACCATCCGGGCGACTCCTCCCGCGATCCGCGGTCTCCCTGTCCGTGGCCCGTGTCCCCACCCGTTCCGCGGCCAACCTCGCCCGAAGCGGGTGAACGCGGCGCCACCGCGTGCACGCGCGACGCCGGCCCCCGAACCGGGAGCCGGCGTCATCGCGGCGGACAGGTCAGTTGTTGGGGTCGTCGGCGCTGATGTCCGCGAGCACCGACTGGGGTTCCCGCTCCACCGCCAGGTCACCCATCGAGATCAGGCCGATCAGGCGGCCGTCGTCGACCACCGGGAGGCGGCGGACCGCGTACGTGCGCATCAGGTCGGCGGCGGCCACCGCGTCGTCGTACTGGCTCACCGTCACCACGTCCTTGCTGGTGATCTGGTTGAGCCGGGTGGCGGTGGGGTCCATGTTCTCGGCCACGCCCCGTACCGTGATGTCCCGGTCCGTCACGATGCCGACCACGTTGTCGCCGTCGGTCACCACCACGTCGCCGATGGCGCTGTCGCGCATCTCCTGCGCTGCGGCGATGAGCGTGTCGTTGCCGTCCATCGTCACCAACCGGGTCGTCATGAACTCTCCGACCGTTGTCATGGTGCTTCCCCTCTCGGTGTCGGCACGGCCGTCTACCCGCCGCCGCAGGCGGGGTAACGCCCGCGTCACCGCCGGGGGTGCAGGCGCCGGCGCAGGTCGTAGGAGCCGTTGCTGGACAGCCCGTAGAAGATCGGCAGCAGCAGGAGCACCACCAGCGCCGCCGGCACGCTCAGCAGCACGCCCACCAGACCGGCGATCGCGTACGCGAGCACGCCGAGCAGGGCCCGGACGCGTTCGGCCTCGAAGAACCGGGCGGGGACGTGCGGCTCCAGCAGTTCCCGGTGCCGGCTCAGGTAGTGGTAGAGCCACAGCCAGGTGATCGACAGGATCACGCCGACCAGCGCGTACGCGGACACGGCAACCCGCTCGTCGAAGACGTCGCCCGCCTCCACGGCGCGGGAGACCAGCGCGGTGACGAACGGCAGCAGCGCCACGCTGAACAGCACGCCGAGGTTCGCCCAGTGCAGTCCCCGGTCGGTGCAGCGGACCCGGTGGAACGTCCCCTTGTGGTTCAGCCAGTTGACCGCCACGTACAGGTAGGACGTGACGTAGGCGAGGTAGACCGGCCACTGGTCGAGCAGCGCGCGCAGCATCCCGCCCGGCGCCGTCTCGGGCACCCGCAGGTCGAGCACCAGCAGCGTGATGACGATGGCGAAGACCGCGTCGCTGAACCCGACAGCCCGGCCCGTGTCCGAACGCATCCCGGCGGACTCGGTGTCCCCTTCAGCCGTCATCTGCACCCCCGCCTGCCGGCGCGGGCGGCCGGCGACCCGGCGGGCATACCCGCTGTGCGGGCGTCCGTGCCGGGTGGCAGGGCACGGACGCCCGACGGGTCAGCGCTCGGCGGCGACCAGCTCGGCGAGCTGCACGGCGTTGAGAGCCGCGCCCTTGCGCAGGTTGTCGTTGGCGCAGAACAACGCGAGCCCGTGCTCGACGGTCTCGTCGGCGCGGATCCGGCCGACGTACGTCGGGTCCTGGCCAGCCGCCTCCAGCGGCGTCGGCACGTCGCGCAGCGCCACGCCGGGCGCGCCGTCGAGCAGCTCGCGGGCCCGGGCCGGGTCGATCGGCCGGGCGAACCGGGCGTTGATCTGCAGCGAGTGGCCGGTGAAGACCGGGACGCGCACGCACGTGCCGGAGACCTTGAGGCCGGGGATCTCCAGGATCTTGCGGCTCTCGTTGCGCAGCTTCTGCTCCTCGTCGGTCTCGAAGGAGCCGTCGTCGACGATCGAGCCGGCGAGCGGGAGCACGTTGAAGGCGATCGGGCGGGCGAACGAGCGCGGCGCCGGGAACTCCACCGCGCCGCCGTCGAAGGCGAGCCCGGCGGCGTCCTCGGCCACCTTGCGGACCTGCTCGTCCAGTTCCGCCACGCCGGCCAGGCCGGCGCCGGAGACCGCCTGGTAGGTGGCGACGACGAGGCTGACCAGCCCGGCCTCGTCGTGCAGCGGGCGCAGCACCGGCATGGCGGCCATCGTGGTGCAGTTCGGGTTGGCCACGATGCCCTTCGGGCGGTCCGCGATCGCGTGCGGGTTGACCTCGGCCACCACCAGCGGCACCTGCGGGTCCATCCGGAACGCCGAGGAGTTGTCGATCACCACGGCGCCGGCCTCCGCGACCCGGGGAGCCAGCTCCTTCGCGGTGCCCTTGCCCGCCGAGAAGAGCACGATGTCCAGGCCGCGGTAGTCCGCGGTGGCCGCGTCCTCCACGGTGACCTCGCCGTCGCGCCAGGGCAGCGTGCGCCCGGCCGACCGGGCCGAGGCGAACAGGCGCACCTGCTCCGCCGGGAACTCGCGCTCCGCCAGCACCTGCCGCATGACGCCACCGACCTGGCCGGTGGCTCCCACAATGCCGATCCTCATGCCCGCGAGGCTACCCAGCCGGGCGGCGCGGGTGGGAAACGTTTCCCACCGCACGGATGCGGGGCGACGGGAATCACAGGCCCGCCGCCCCGTCCGGTCAGGTGTGGTCGACCACCTCACCGAGACCGCTGGCGACCAGCTCGTCCCGGATGACCGCCGCGTCCCCCTCGATCACCATGGTCAGCGACTCGGGGTGCAGGTAGGTCGCCGCGGCGGCGGAGACGTCCTCGACGGTCGCCGCGAGCAGTTGCTCACGCAGCCGCGCGTGGTAGTCGTCCGGCAGGTCGTGCACGACGAGCGTGGTCAGGGCCGCGGCGATGGCTCGAGGGCTCTGCAACTCGACCGAGAGCTGCCCGGCCCGCCAGGAACGCGCCACCTCCAGCTCGTCCTCGGTGACGCCGGTGAGCCGGGTACGCGAGATCTCGCCCACCGACTCGACGAGCGCCGGGGCGGTCACCGCGGTCTGCACGCCGGAGCTGACCGCGAACCGGCCGAACCGCCGGGACGAGGCGAAGTCGCCCCGGATCCCGTACGTGTACCCGCGTACCTCGCGGATCAGGTGGTTGAGCCGGGACGTGAACGCGCCGCCGAGCACGGTGCCGGCGAGCGTCATCGGCACGTGGTCCGGGTGGGCGCGGTGCGGGGACGGGTGGCCCAGCCGCAGCGTCGACTGCACCGAGCCGGGCCGGTCCACCAGGATGATCCGGCGCTGCCCGGCCAGCGGCACGTCGATCGGACCGCCGCGTTCCACCGGGCCGCCGCCGGCCCCGGCGAACGCCGTCGCGGCGAGCGCGTCCAGGTCGATCCGCTCCAGGTCACCGGCGACGACGAGCGTGCCGGGGCGGATGAACCACTCCGAGTGGAAGACGGTGACGTCGTCCACCTCCAGCGCGGCCACGCTGTCCGGGTCGCCGTAGAGCGGGCGGCCCCACCGGTGCTGCGCGCCGAACAGCTCGGCCCGCAGCACCGCGTCGGCGCGCGGGCCGGGGTTGGCCCAGTCCATCCGCAGCGCCGTCGCCTCGTCGTCGCGGACCCGCCGCACGTCGGCCGGGTCGAGCCGGGGCGTACGGACCGCCTCGGCCAGCAGCTCCACGGCGGCGGTCAGCCGGTCCACCGGCACCTGCACGCTCACCTGGAACGAGTCCCAGTCCAGCCCGGTCGACAGCTCGGTGCCGAGCGCCTCGATGGCCAGCGCGTACGCGGTGGCGTCCCGCTGCGCGGTGCCCTCCTCCAGCGCCTTCGCCAGCACCGCGCCGAGGCCCTCCTTGCCGACCGGCTCCCGGCCCGCGCCGCCGTCGAGCAGCAGCAGCGCGACGGCGAGATTCTGCCCGGGCAGGTGCGCGGCGACCACCTGACCGCCGGCCACCGTCCGCCGGACCACCTGCGGGAACCGGTAGGCGCGGGCGGCGCCGGGGCCGGGACGGGTGGCGATCAGCGACATCACTTCTCCTCGGGCAGGTAGGACAGGATCACCCGGTCGGCGGCGCCGAGCAGCTCGGCGGCCTGCTCGGCGATCTGCTCCGCGGTCACCGCGAGCCAGGCCGGCAGCCGGTCGGCCGCGCGGGCCGGGTCGCCGAACTGGGTGGCGTACCGGCCGAGCGTGTCCGCCCGTCCGTCCACGGTGGACATCTGCCGCCACCACATGGTGCTCAGCAGCGCCTTGGCGCGGTCCAGCTCGGCGGCGGTCACCGGCACGGTGGCCAGTTCGTCGACCACGTCGGCGAGCCCGTCGCGCAGCCGCTCGGCGCTCACCCCGGGCCGGGCCGTGGCGGTGGCGATCAGCGGGGCGGGCGCGTGCGCCAGGTCCACCCCGTACGCGCCGACCAGGTCCGGCTGGGCGATCCGCTCACCGTCGGCGAGTCGCTGGTAGAGCCGGCTGCCCCGGCCGCTGCCGAGCACCGTGGCCAGCACCGTCGTCACGTCGTACCCCTGGGTGCCGAACGGGTGGGTGCGGTGCGCGACGTAGACGCGGGGGGCGGGCACGTCGGCGGTGACCGTCTCCACCGCCGGGCTGCCGGTGGCGGGCACGGTGCGGCCGTCCGGCGCGGCCGGGATGTCGGCCCGCGCGGCCAGGCCGCCGAAGTACTTGTCGGCGAGCCCGAACACCTCCGCCGCCTCGGTGTCGCCGACCACGGTGAGGACCGCGTTGTTCGGCGCGTAGTAGGTGCTGTGGAACTCCTGGAAGGTGGCCAGGTCGGCGGCGTTCAGGTCGGCCATCGACCCGATCGTGGCGTGGTGGTACGGGTGGCCCGGCGGGTAGAGCAGCGGCAGCAGGCGCAGCCACGCGTCGCCGTACGGCACGTTCTCGTAGCGCTGGCGGCGCTCGTTCTTCACCACGTCGCGCTGGTTGTCCAGCGTCTCCTGGGTCAGCGCCGGCACCAGCCCGCCCATCCGGTCGGCCTCCAGCCAGAGCGCCAGTTCCAGGTGCTCGGCCGGGACCGTCTCGAAGTAGTTGGTCCGGTCCGGGTTGGTGGTCGCGTTGAGCGAGCCGCCCGCGCCCTGGATCAGCTTCATGTGCTCGGTCTTCGCCACGTTCACCGAGCCCTCGAACATGAGGTGCTCGAAGAGGTGGGCGAAGCCGGTCTGTCCCGCCGGCTCGTGGCGTGAGCCCACGTCGTACCAGAGGTTGACCGCCACGGCCGGGGCGGTGCGGTCCTCGCTCACCACCACGCGCAGGCCGTTGTCCAGTCGGGTCGTCTCGATCGGCCAGGGGAAACCGCTGTCGGGCATGAGACGACGCTATCCGATCCCGGCGGCGGAAAGGTGACACGCGCGCCGGAGCATCGTCGGTGCGCGCCGGGGTACCCGTGCGGGCATGGCCGCCACCACACCCTCCGCCGTCGAGCGCGCCGCCGCCGCGCTGGCCCGGCTCCGGCACGCCCGGCTGCTGCACCCGGCCGGGCGCACGTTCGCCGGCGAGACCCGGATCTGGGGTACGCCGGGACCGCCGACCGGGGTGCCGCTGCTCGACCTGCCGGGCCGGTGGCCGGCCACGATCCGCCTGTCCAAGGGCGTGCCGACGCCGGGTGGCTGGCCGGACGTGCTGGGCGTGGCGGTACGGCTGCACCGCGACCCGGAGCCGCCGGTGGACCTGCTGTGGAGTTCCAGCGGCGCCGCGCCGGTGCTGCGGAACCTGCCGCTGCCCCGGCGGCGCTTCACCGGGACGTACACGTCGATCATGCCGTTCCGGGCCGGCGGGCGGCGGCTGTTCCTGGCCGTGCTGGCCGACCCGGAGTCACCCGACCTGGGTCGCGGCCTGGCCGGGGTGGGCGCGGCGGTCGCGGCAGACGAGCCCCGGCTGGTGCTGGCGGTCGCCTCGGCGGTGGGCCGGTGGCGGCCGTTCGGCGAGGTACGCCTCGACGACGAGCGCGGCGCCGCCGAGGACGCCGCGCTCGCGTTCGACCCGATCGGCAACGTGCCGCCGGGATTGCGTCTGGCCGGCCCGCTGGCCCGGCTGCGGGACGACAGTTACCGGGGTTCCCGCCGGGCCCGGGGCGCCGGGCTCAGTCGGGCGGCTCGACGGGGGTGACGGTCTGCTCGGAGGTGCGGTGCTCCAGCACCGTGTCGGGGGCGGCGTTCTGGTCCGCCTCGCGGATGTCGGACTCGGTGAGGATCGCGTCGGCCTGCGCCTCGGCGTCGTCGCTGCCCGCCGCCGCCTCCTCCGGCAGCAGATGCGCTCGGGACTCGATCCGTTCCTGGTCGCTCGGGTCATGGCTCGTGGTCATGCCGATCACATACCCCGCGTTCCGCACTTCGGAACGACAGCGGGCTTTCCGCCGCGCGTCGGGTACGCTGGCCGACGTGACGCGGTCGTATCGATGGTTTAGGCAGCCGGCTGGAGGAGCCGGTGACTCGACCATGAGCTGACGTCACTTACCTCTTCGAGCCGGCCGGGCAGGGATTCTTTTCCCTGCCCTTTCGTATGCGAGCAGCCGGCTCGATCCCCCGGACCCGGCACGGGGGCACGGTCGGCGGAAGGAATCCCCACCGTGACCACGTCCCAGGACGCCCATCGGGTCATCGACCAGCGCATCGACCGTGTGGTGCCGCTGACCACCCCGGCCCTGCTGCACCACCACCTGCCGCTCGAGACCCCGCTGGCCGAGGCCGTCGTGGCGGGCCGCCGTGCCGTCGGCCGGGTGCTGGACCGCGCCGACGACCGGCTGCTCGTCGTCGTCGGCCCCTGCTCCGTGCACGACCCGGCCGCCGCCCTGGAGTACGCGGGCCGGCTGCGCGAGGCCGCCGCCCGGGTCGCCGACGACCTGCTCGTGGTGATGCGTGTCTACTTCGAGAAGCCGCGTTCGACTGTGGGCTGGAAGGGCCTGATCAACGATCCGGCGCTGGACGGCTCCGGCGACGTGAACACCGGCCTGCGTACCGCGCGGGCGCTCCTGCTCGACGTGCTGCGGCTGGGCCTGCCGGTGGGCTGCGAGTTCCTCGACCCGATCACCCCGCAGTACATCGCGGACACGGTGGCCTGGGGCGCGATCGGCGCGCGGACGGTGGAGAGCCAGGTGCACCGGCAGCTCGCCTCCGGGCTGTCCATGCCGATCGGCATGAAGAACCGCCCGGACGGCAGCATCGCCACCGCCGTGGACGCGATCCGGGCAGCAGGGGTGCCGCACGTGTTCCCCGGCATCGACGTCTCCGGCACCCCGGCGATCATGCACACCCGGGGCAACGCGGACGGGCACCTGGTGCTGCGCGGCGGGGGCGGCCGGCCGAACTACGACGCGGAGTCGGTGGCCGGGGCGCTGGAGCTGCTGCGGGCGGCGGGCCTGCCGGAGCGGGTGGTGGTCGACGCCAGCCACGCCAACAGCGGCAAGGACCACCGCAACCAGCCGCTGGTCGCCGCCGACGTGGCCGCCCAGCTCGCCGCCGGTCAGCGCGGGATCGCCGGCATCATGCTGGAGAGCTTCCTGGTGCCCGGCCGGCAGGACCTGGACCCGACCCGGGAGCTGACGTACGGCCAGTCGGTCACCGACGCCTGCATCGGCTGGGACACCACGGCCGAGGTGCTGGAGCACCTGGCCCAGGCCGTCCGGGCCCGCCGGGCCACGCTCCCGGCCCGGGCCTGAGCGGGGTTGGGGCGAGTTTGACCGGTTCGGTGCCGGGTAGGTGGTCGGCGTGACCGATGACGCGCCCGTGACCGAGCAGCCCGACACGCGGCCGCTCGACGACCTGCTCGACGACATCTACCACGGCCAGGAGCGAATCACCCAGGCGGACATCTACCGCCGGGCGGTGGCCGCCGAACTCCCCGCGGAGCTGCTCACCCGGATCGCCGCGCTCCCCCAGGGCGAGTACGCGGCGGACGAGGCGGCCGATCTGCTGGGCGGCACGGTCGCCTGAGCCCCCCGCCGACGAGAGGACGCGAGATGACCCACCACGACCGCGAGCACGAGCACCTGGCGGCGCTCGGCCAGCCCCCGGAGGGCGTCGACACGCTGCCGGAGCCGGACTTCGCCAACGAGCACGACCGGACCGCCGTGGACCGGGACGTCGTCACCGGCGAGGACGAGGACGAGCGGGAGCCGGAGGCGTCGCGCGGCTGGGCCGGCGAGGACCACGGCACCACCCCCACCTGACGGTGGAGACAGACGAAAGGGGGCCGGCGCCCGCGCGCCGGCCCCCTTCGTGTCCGCGTGTCACGCCTCGTGGCGACCGCCCTCGGCCGCCTGCTGGGCGACCGCGTACCCCATCTGGAGGAAGTCGGAGGCGGCCACCGCGGTCAGCGCGGTGGCGACCAGCCGGGTCAGCCGGGGCGCCAGGACCAGGCCGCCGGTGAGCCCGGTGGCCACCCAGACCGCCAGGCAGAACGGGCAGCTCACCAGCTCGCCGAGCGCGTGCCGGGTCGGGCTGCCCTCGTCGCGGACCTGCTCCATCACCTCGCCGCTGCCGATCGGGTGGTCGTAGCGGGTGAACGGCGCCCGCAGCGGGCTGGTGATCGCATCCTTGGACAGCAGCCGGCTGAGCTTGTGCGTGGCGATCGAGAGCAGCACCACGTCCGCCGGCGTGGGCCGCTCGGGCACCGGCCGGCCGGTCGCCCGGACCAGGCCGACGAGCGCGGCCGTCACCCCCGCGTACGTGCCCATCGCCTTCAGGTAGCCCTCCAGCGGCCGATGCTCGTGCGGCGCGTACGCCTGGCGCAGGCGCGCCACCTTCTGCTTCAGGCCACTCCCGGTCAACCCGGCCTCCTCGTGCTCGTCGTGCGGGCCGGGCTCAGCCGGCGGTCAGGTTGTCGGCCACCTCGCGGTCGAGGTTGGCCAGGATCTCGTCGGCCAGGTCGTGGTCCGGCCCGGCCAGGTCCAGCCGCACCCGGGCGCCGCCCGCGCCGGCCGGCTCCACGTCGATCTCGGCGGACCAGTCCGCGGCGCTCCACCGGGCCCGCATGTCGTCGGCGTCGACGACCTCCACCCGGCAGGTGCCGGAGTTGCGCAGCCGCTCGGGCAGCCAGGCCGAGGAGCGGTCCGGATCAGTGGCGGTGTTGAACACCACCTCCGGCGGCGCGGACATGCCGCGCTCGGCGTGGCTGGCCATCAGGCGTCCCGCAGCCGGCTCGGGTCGACCTCCCGGCCGGGGTGCCGGGCCAGGTACTCCGTCTCCAGTTCGGCGGTGCGCCGCAGGTGGTTGGCGAGCGCCGAGTCGGTGGCGTGGCGCAGCGTGTCCAGCCGGGTGCGGTGCAGGCTCTGCATCTCCCGGACCAGGTCCTCGTCGCCCAGCTCCACCGGGTCCACCCCGAGCTGATCGCCGTCGACGGTGCGGGCGTGATCGCCGTCCCACTCCGCGACCCGCTGTTCCGGGCTCGCGTCCCGGCGTACCGATTCGGTCATCGTCGCCCCCTCGTCTCGTTCGGGTTGGCACCTGTTCGGATGCCCACCGGGCGTGTCACCAAACCACCGCCCGGACTACGACGCCGTGTCGGAGACACCCGGGAGTCCCGGTACTCTCGTCGGCATGGAACGGCTCTGGACACCGGCGTGGATCGTCCGCCACGTGGCCATGGTCGTGCTGGTGGCGGGTTGCCTCGGCATGGGCTGGTGGCAGGTCACCCGCGCCGCCGGGGGAAACGCGATCAGCTTCGGTTACGCGATCGAGTGGCCGGTGTTCGCCGGTTTCGTGATCTTCGTCTGGTGGCGTGAGGTCCGCCAGACGCTGCGGGCGACGCCGCCGGGCGACGCGCAGCCGGCGGCCGATCCGGCACCGTCGGCGGCCGCCGGCGCCGCGCCGGTCGCCACCACCCCTGCGGTACGCCGGCCGGTGCGCGTCGTGCGGGCGCCGGCCGCCCCGGCCGACGGGGCGGACGACGCGGAGCTCGCCGCGTACAACAGCTACCTATCCTGGTTGAACGCCAATCCGGGCGCCCGGCCCGGCGACTATCCCGGCTGAGGCCGGTGCGGAAGGACGGACGACGGTGGGCGGAGCCCTTACCCGGTACCGCGTGATCGCCTGGATCGTGGGCGTGGCGCTCGTGGTGCTGGTCCTGATCGGCATGCCGCTGAAGTACGGCTTCGACAACCCGAGCGTGGTGGGCGTGGTCGGCGTGGCGCACGGTTGGCTGTACATGCTCTATCTGGCGCTCACGTTCGACCTGTCCCGCCGGGCGAACTGGCCGCTGAAGCGGATGCTGCTGGTGATGCTCGCCGGCACCGTGCCGTTCGTCTCGTTCTACGCCGAGCGTCGGGTGAGCCACTGGGTGGCCGCCGAGGCCCGGCCGCGTACGCCGGAGCCGGTAGCGGGCTGACCGCCCGTCACCGGGCCGGCCGCCACGGCTCGGCCGCCGGCGGGTCGGCCCAGCCGCCCAGCCGCGCCGCCTCCCGGGCCCGCCCCAGCGCGCGGGCGACCTGGCCGAACTGCCGCTCGTCGTCGCTGCTGAACAGCAGCACCTCGGTGCCCCGCACCCGGCCCCACAGCTCGTGCGCCGGGGGCCGTACGCGGTCGCCGATCAGCACCAGCAGCATCGGCACCAGCCCGACGGCGCCGAGCAGGAGGTACGCCCCGGCGGTGAGCCGGTGCAGGCCGCCGGTGAAGCCGAGCAGCAGGCCGACCGCGGCGATCATCGCGGCGGACACGGCGACGGCCCGGATCGCGAGCCGGTCGTGCGGCCCGCGGTCGATCCGGAGCTGGGTGATCTCGGCCACCGGCCAGGTGTTGCGGCCGACGGTGAAGCGCTCGGCGGTGACCACGATGCCGGGCCGGGCGTAGAGCAGCCTGGGTCCGGCCGGTCGCGGCGAGCGGGGCGGCTGGGTGGCGGAGCGGTCGGTCTGCACGGCGGCCTCCCGGGAGCAGGGATCCCGTGGTGGGATTTCCCGTCCGGGCTTCATTGTGTTTGCCTCGCGCCACCTGACCTCGGGGTTTCGCCTGTCGCGGGTTGACCGGCCCGCGCGCGCCCGCCGGAAACAGAGAATGATTTCCGTCTTTGTCATGACTTCGCCTGGCGTGGCCTGGCGACATCCGCCCAGAACGACGAATCGGGCGAGTCGCCTCATCCACCCACCGGCTCCCCCTCATCACTTTCCGCCACTTTGCCAACTTTCGCCCCTGCTTGAACTCCCGGCTACTGCGATCACGGGTTAGGTTGTCCAGGTCGGCCCGGTCGACAGCCGTCCACCCGGACGGCCCCGGGCCGGTGTCGCCGGGTCGCGAACGCGCCCGGCGACCGGTGGGAGAGGAGCTTTCCGCTCTTGTCGTCCTTACGGATGCTGCTCCGCTCGCTGGCGGTGGCCGGCCTATCGGCCGCGCTGCTCGCCCCGGCGCAGGTGGCCCGGGCCGAGCCGACCCCCGCCGAGCTGACGAAGCAGATCGAGAAGTCCTCGACTGAGCTGGAGCGAATCGTCGAGTCCTACAACAAGCTCAACGAGGACATCAAGGCCAACAAGGCCACCGCGGCCAAGTTGGAGGCCCGCATCGGGCCGCTGCAGGAACAGGCCGAACGCAGCCGCGCCGATGTGGCCGTACTGGCCGCGACGGCGTACAAGACCGGTGGCATGCGCACCGCGGCGGCCCTGCTGGACCCGGGCGGCCAGGCCACCCTGCCGGAGCGGCTGGGCACGCTCGACCAGCTCACCCGCCAGCGGCAGCGCACCATCAACAGCTTCACCGCCGACCAGAAGCGGCTGATCGACCAGAAGACCGCGCTGGACGTCACGCTCGCCCGGGAGGCGGCGCAGGCCAAGCAGCTCAAGTCCGCGAAGACGCGGATCGAGGCGGACCTGTCCGACCTCTACGAGATGCGGCGCAAGGCGTACGGGCGGGCCACGGAGGCACCCGGCAACCCCAGCTCGGCGGGCAAGCCGCCGGCCGTCTCCGGCGACGCCGGCACGGCGGTGCGATACGCCTACGGTGCGGTCGGCAAGCCCTACGGCTACGGCCAGGACGGCCCCGGCAGCTACGACTGCTCCGGTCTGACGCTCGCCGCCTGGCGGGCCGCCGGGAAGTCGTTGCCGCACAGCGCGGCGCAGCAGTGGGGGGCCACCACGCGGATCAGCCGCAGCCAGCTGCAACCGGGTGACCTGGTGTTCTACTCCGGGCTCGGGCACGTGGCGCTCTACGTCGGCAACGGCCAGATCATCGACGCGCCCAGCGCCGGACGCAACGTCAGCAAGCGCGGCATGAACATCATGACGATCGCCGGCTACGGCCGGGTCTGAGCACCGCGAAGACGGCGAACGGCCGGCGTCCCCCTGTCGGACGCCGGCCGTTCGCCGTTCATTGTTACCAGGTCAGGCCGCCTGGAGCCCCTCCGCGCGAGCCAGCTCACGCAGCCGGCCGAGAGCCTGGATCTCCAGCTGGCGGATGCGCTCCCGGGAGAGCGAGAACCGCGACGCGACCTCGGTCAGCGAGTGCTCGCGCCCGTCCTCCAGGCCGTACCGGGCCCGCATGATGCCGGCGGAACGGTCGTCGAGGTGGTTGAGCAGACCCTCGATCCGCTGCCGCTCCAGGCCGGTGAGCACAATCTCCTCCGGCGACGGCGCGTCGCTGTCGGCGACCAGGTCACCGAGGTTGGTGTCGCCGTCGTCGCCCACCGGGGTGTCCAGCGAGACGGTGTCCTGCGACCAGCGGACCAGCTCGTTCACCCGCTCGACGGTGACGCCGAGCGCGGTCGCGATCTGCTCCGGCTCCGGGTCGCTGCCCAGCTCACGGGTGAGCTGGCGGGCCACGTTGCGCATCCGGTTGACGTCCTCGACCAGGTGCACGGGCAGCCGTACGGTCCGCTCCTGCTGGGCGATCGCCCGGCTGATGGCCTGACGGATCCACCAGGTCGCGTAGGTGGAGAACTTGAATCCGCGCTCGTAGTCGAACTTCTCGACCGCCCGGACCAGGCCGGTGTTGCCCTCCTGGATCAGGTCCAGCATGGGCATCCCGGAGCGCACGTAGCGCCGGGCGATCGACACGACCAGTCGCAGGTTCGCGCGGATGAACAGGTCCTTCGCGCGCTCACCCTCGACGACCAGCCGCTCCAGGTCCTCCCGGTCGGCGCCCTCGGGGATCCGGTCCTCGTCGAGCAGGTGCTCGGCGTAGAGGCCGGCCTCGATCGCCTTGGAGAGGTCGACCTCCCGGGCGGCGTCGAGCAGCGGCGTCCGGGAGATCTCGTGCAGGTAGACGCCGACCAGGTCCCGCTCCTCGGCGACCTCGTCGGTACGCATGCCGATGTTCTTGTCCACGATTGCCACGGTCCCCTCGCTCGCGCCGGTTGCCCGGTTCCTTGCCATCCCCACGTTCATCAGCCCTCCCCGTAACCTCCGCTGTGCCCGTAGGTGCTGACACCTACACAACAGATGTGACGCGTCGGGGATTCCATGTCGTGAGTCGAAACTGTCACGAATGCCTGAGTAGTAGCTGAGAGCCCGGTCCATGTTTCCTGTTACCGGCCCGGTTCGGGCGGCTCGTGGGCGCCGTTTTCGGCGCATACCGGAGCTGCGAAATCGCCGTTCGCCCATGGAATGGCACCATTGCCTGT
Organism: Micromonospora sp. WMMA1976; assembly: GCF_027497335.1. Taxonomy (NCBI): domain Bacteria; kingdom Bacillati; phylum Actinomycetota; class Actinomycetes; order Micromonosporales; family Micromonosporaceae; genus Micromonospora; species Micromonospora sp. WMMA1976. Next base: position 4,974,073 of record NZ_CP114912.1, read on the forward strand.
TCCATGAACACAGCGAGCCGCGTCACCGAGTCGTTGCGATCCTGGTCACTGCGAGATACGCGCCTGGGGACCGGTCGGTTCAGCCATGCTCAAGGATTACCCTCCGCCTCGTTGAACAATCCGTGCCGGAGGAGTCGTCCCCCTCCCGCACGTGATACGCGTCGCACCCGCCGGGCGGATGCGCCGGGCGGGTGGATCGGGCGGACGGGGCGGGACGGACCGGGACGGGCCGGGCTCGCGGCGAGGCCGGAGACGTCAGGAGGCGAGCAGGGCGAGCGCGCCGCGTACCTGGTGGGCGGAGCGGGCCAGCGCGGCCCGGGCGGCGGGCACCTCGGCGCCGGACACCAGAGCCACGAGCGCGGTCTTGAGGTCGCCGTCGGCCTCCCGCAGGGCGACCCGGCACACCTCCTCGGCGCAGCCGGTGGCCTCCACGAGAATCGAGATCATGCGGCCGCGCAGTTTGGCGTTCGTCGCCACCATGTCGATCATGAGGTTCGAGTAGACCCGGCCCAGACGCACCATCACGGCCGTGGAGAACGTGTTGAGCACCAGCTTCTGCGCCGTGCCGGCCTTCATCCGGGTCGACCCGGTGACCACCTCCGGTCCGGTGTCCACACCGATGAAGACGTCCACCGACGCGGCGGCCTCGGCCTCCGGATTCGCGCAGAGCAGCACCGTACCGGCCCCCTGCGCCCGGGACGCGGCGAGCGCCCCGAGGACGTACGGGGTGCGCCCGCTGGCCGCGAGGCCCACCACGAGGTCGCCGGGGCGTACGCACTCGGCGGCGTCGGCGGCGCCACCGCGCTCGTCGTCCTCGGCGTCCTCGACGGCGCGCCACATCGCCTCCGGGCCGCCCGCGAGGTGCGAGCAGAACCAGTGCCGCGGCGAGTTGAACGTGGGCGCCAGCTCGGCGGCGTCGAGCACGCCGAGGCGCCCGGAGGTGCCGGCGCCGAAGTAGTGCACGCGGTGCCCGTCGCGCAGCGCGGCCACGGCCAGGTCGACCGTCTCGGCGATCTCGTCCAGCACCGCGGCGACGGCGGCCGGTACGCGCCGGTCCGCCTCGTTGATGACCGTGAGCACGTCCCGGGTGGACATCAGGTCGAGGTCGACGCTGTGCGGGTTGCGCCGCTCGGTCGGCGCGCCGACGCGCACCACCGGCCGTACCGCCGCCACGCCGTCCCGCTCCACCCGACCCGCCGTCATCCCCGCCTCCGCCCGGGACCGACCCGGTGCGACTGGACCGCCTCGGCGGTGGCCTCCAGGGCCTTCTTCGTGCGGGCCCGGCTGCGGGCGGCCACCCCGACGAAGAGGCAGTCGACCACTGTGAGCTGGGCCAGCCGGCTCGCTGTCGCGCCGGAGCGGTAGGTCGTCTCCCGGGCGGCGGTGGTGAGCACGTGGTCCGCGACCTCGGTGATCGGCGAGCGCGGGAAGTTGGTGAGCGCCACTGTGGTGGCGCCGCGCGCCCGCGCCTGCTCCAGCACCTCGATGACGTCGGAGGTGGTGCCGGTGTGCGAGATGCCGACCGCGACGTCGCCGCGGCCCAGCAGGGCGGCGGAGGTGAGCGCGGTGTGCACGTCCGGGAAGTAGAACGCGATGCGGCCGATGCGGTGCAGCTTCTGCTGGAAGTCGGAGGCGACGAAACCGCTGGCGCCCGCGCCGTAGACGTCGATCCGGCCGGCCGCGGTGATCGCCTCGACCACCTGCTCGCAGACCGCCGGGTCGAGCTGCTCGGCAGTCTCCTCGACGGCCCGGGCGTCGTTGAACGCGATCGTGGCGATGATCTGGGCGAGATCCGCGCCCGGCGGGATGTCGCCGCCGACCACCCGCGCGTCCGGCGGCTCGACCCGGCGGGCGGCCTCGGCGGCGAGCCGGATCCGCAGCTGCGGGTAGCCGTCCATGCCGACCGAGCGGCAGAAGCGGATCACCGTCGCCTCGGACGTCTCGGCGGCGGTGGCGAGGTCGGTGATCGTGCGCCGGGCCGCATCCGCCGGATCGGCGACGACCAGCCGGGCCACCCGCTGTTCGGCCGGGGACAGCGAGGGCAGCAGGCCGCTGATGTGGACGATCAGTCCACCGGGCTCGTGACTCGCAGAAATCTTCGGACTCTTCGCCACGGATGAAACTTACTTTCACGAGGCGTGAGCGTCAACCATGACACCGCGTATCGGGAAATTTACTGTCTTCCGTACCCGCCCCCGGGCCAAGGATCCCATTGTCGCAGCCCCACTGCCTCATCCGGTCCGGTCGAGTCACTCCTGCCGCCCGACGTGCCGGTCCGCCGTCGCGCGGCAGGTCCTGCCTGGTCGGCCTCGGCCGGGCGGGCCGGACGGCCCGTGCGGGTCACCGGTCGGTCGGCGCGACGGTTGGCTAGCGTGTGTGTCCATGACGGAACGCACGGTGCTGGTGACCGGAGGCACGGGTGGGCTCGGCGGCGCGGTCACCGCCGCCTTCCTCGACGCGGGTTGGCGGGTGGTCGTACCCCAGCGGGAGCCCGGGGCGGACGACGGCCCGGTCCGGGTCGTGGCCGACCTGCTGACGCCCGAGGGGGCCGCGCGGGCGGTCGAGGCGGCGACCGCCGAGCCGGCCGCGCCGCTGCGCGCGGTGGTCAACCTCGTCGGCGGGTACGCCGCCGGCGGCCTGGTGCACGAGACCCCGGTCGAGGACTTCGAACGGATGCTGCGGCTCAACCTGCGCCCCACGTACCTGGTCACCCGGGCCGCGCTGCCGCACCTCGTGGCGTCCGGCGACGGCGCGGTGGTCTGCGTCTCGGCCCGGGCGGCGCTCTCGCCGTTCCCCGGCGCCTCCGGCTACGCCACCGCCAAGGCGGCGGTACGGGCGTTCGCCGAGACGGTGGCGGTCGAGTACCGGCAGCGCGGCGTGCGGTGCAACACGGTACTGCCGAGCGTCATCGACACCCCGGCCAACCGCGCCGCCCAGCCCGACGCCGACCATGCACGCTGGGTGCCGCCGGCCGAGATCGCCGCGGTGATCCGCTTCCTGGCCTCCCCCGAGTCCGCGCCCACCAGCGGCGCGAGCATCCCGGTCTACGGGCGGGCCTGAACCGGCACCGGCCCGTCCCGCCCGGCGCCACCGGCCGGCGTCGGACCGGGACCGGCGGACGGGTCGTCGGGCAGCCACTCGCTCAGGTGCGCCCGGATCCGGCGGGCCACCTCCTCCGGCGGGCCGTTGCCGTCCACCACCACGAAGCCGCCGTACTCCGGCAGCTCGCGGTAGGCGGCGTCCGCGGCGGTGAGCCACGCCATCGTCTCGTGGTCGGTGCCGCGCCGTTCGATCCGCCGGTACGCCTCGGCGGGGTCGACGGTGAGCAGGAACGTCACCCTCGGCGCCGGGAAGATCCGGTACCCGGCCCGGGCCAGCCGCTCCCACCGCTGTCCGCCGTGCGCCCGGATGCTGGCGTACTGGCAGGCCGACCACCTGTCCATCACCGCGGTCCGGCCGGTCACCAGGCAGCTGAGCAGCGCGAGCGCGATGGCCAGCCAGCGCAGCACCGACTCGACCACGAGCAGGCCGTCGCGCCCGACGAGCCGCTGCGCGTCCGGACGGCCGAGCCGCTGCGCGATGCGGCCGAGCCAGCGCCGGCCACCGGCGTTGCGGTGGTACGTGGCCGGAAGGCCGGCGGCGGTGAGCGCCTCGGCGAGCCGGTGGGCCTGAGTGGTCTTACCCGAGCCGTCGATGCCGATCAGGGCGACGGCACGCAGTCGGGCCCTGCCCCGCCGCGTCCGCAGTGAGCTGGCCACCCTCCCGAGGTTATCCGACCGATGCTCACACCGGCCCGTATGTCGCTTTCCTGCCCTGACGGGCCGATCGCGCCGCAACAGGTGTGACCGGAGCGTCCGCCGGGTACGCATCGTGGTCCCACCGCCCAATGACGACGAGGGAGCCGCAGATGGCCGAGCGCGGGGACGAGACCCTGGTGCACACGCTGAAGAAGGTCGCCGCCGTGCTCAAACAGTCCGACATCCCGTTCGCACTCGGTGGCAGCTTCGCGGTGTACGCGCACGGCGGCCACTCCAGCGACCACGACGTGGACTTCCTGCTCCGCGAGGCGGACGTGGAACGGGCGCTGGAGGCGCTGGTCGAGGCCGGCTTCACCGCCGAGCGCCCGCCGGAGGACTGGCTGGTCAAGGTCTACGACGAGGACCGGATGGTGGACCTGATCCACCGGCCGGTGGAGACCCCGGTCACCGAGGAGACGTTCGCCGACACGATCGTGCGCCCGGTCGACGCGATCCACATGCCGGTGCTCTCGGCCAGCCAGCTCATGGTGCACAAGCTGCTCAGCTTCTCCCAGCACTACTGCGACTTCGCCCGGGCCCTGCCGCTGGCCCGCTCGCTGCGGGAACAGATCGACTGGGAACGGGTACGGAAGGAGACGCAGCACTCGCCGTACGCCGAGGCGTTCCTGGTGCTGCTCGACCGGCTGGACGTGCTGCCCGGCGGCGCGCCCGGAGGAAGGGAGACCCTGTGACCGGACTGTCCGGCGACATTCCCCCCGACGAGTACGTCGAGGCGGAGATCCAGAGCATGCTGGCCGAGGACCCGACGGTGGCCGAGCAGGGCATCACCGTGGTGCGGCGGGAGAACGGGCTGGTGCTCTACGGCGAGGTGGAGAGCCCGCACCGGCGGGAGGAGATCCTGCGCCGGGTGGCCGAGCGCTTCCCGGACACGCCCGTGACCAGCGACATCGGGGTGATCCGCACGCAGGCGCCCACCCAGGTCGAGGAGTTGCCGTGAGGGAGGTTCGATGGTGATCCGGATCGCCGCCGTGGGCGACGTGCATCTGGACCAGGACGTGGTGGGCCGGTTCCGTCCGGCGCTGGAGGAGCTGCCCGGCTGCGCCGACGTGCTGCTGCTCGCCGGTGACCTGACCCGGCACGGCACCGAGGCCGAGGCGCGGTGCGTGGCCCAGGAGTTCGGCGACCTCGGCGTACCGGTGATCACCGTGCTCGGCAACCACGACCACCAGTGCGACGAGGTGCCGCAGGTGGTGAAGGTGCTGGAGGACGCCGGGATCACGGTGCTGGAGGGCACCGGCACGGTGGTGGAGACCCCCGGCGGGCGGCTCGGGGTGGCCGGCGTGAAGGGGTTCGGCGGCGGGTTCGCCGGGCGGTGCGCCAGCGACTTCGGCGAGCCGGAGATGAAGGCGTTCGTACGGACCACCCGGGAGAGCGCCGACGCACTCACCGGCGCGCTGCTCTCGCTGGAGTGCGACGCGCTCGTCGCGCTCACCCACTACTCCCCCGTGCCGGACACGCTCGCCGGCGAGCCGCTGGAGATCTACCCGTTCCTCGGCTGCTACCAGCTCGGCCAGGCGATCGACTCCGCCCCCACCGCGCTGGCGCTGCACGGGCACGCCCACCACGGCACCGAGCGCGGTACCACACCGGGCGGGGTACGGGTCCGCAACGTGGCCCACCCGGTGATCAAACAGGCGTACAGCGTCTTCCACCTGGGCGGTGATCAGCTCGACTGACCGGGAGGTTTCCGGTATCGGGCGGCCGGGTATTCAGCCGACATGGAGCTGATTCTCTGGATTCTCGCAGTCGTACTGGTGGTCGCCGGAATTCTCGCCCTGTTCCGCCGGCAGATCCTCTGGGGCATCGTCCTCATCGTCGTCGGCCTGCTGGTCGGCCCGGGTGGCGTCAGCATCTTCAACACGTAACAGCGGTTCCCGTACCCGCCGGGGTCACCCGGCCCGGGTGTTCCGTCCTGCCGGACCGGAACACCCGGGCCGGGTGACCCCGGCTTTTCCGCGCCCGGCGGCTCCCGGGCGTTTGCCGGGCCGGTCGAGCGGAAACATCTCGACCATGGAGATGTCGCAGAGTGCCGCCCGGCGTACCACAGGCGCCCGCACGTGGTTGGCGCTGCTCGCCTTCGGCGCCGCCACCTTCACCGCCGCCGCGATCGGCGGGCTGGGTGTCCAGGGCACCTCCGCCGAGTACCAGAGCCTGGAGCAGCCCGCCTGGGCGCCGCCGTCGTGGCTGTTCGGCCCGGTCTGGACCGTGCTCTACGTGCTCATCGCGATCGCCGGCTGGCTGGTCTGGCGCCGGGCCGGGTTCGGCCCCGCGGTCTGGGCCTGGGTGGTGCAGCTCGTGCTGAACGCGATCTGGACCCCGCTGTTCTTCGGCGCCGGGGCGTACGGGCTGGCGTTCGCCGAGATCGTGCTGATGTGGCTGGCGATCGGGGTGACGGTGGCCCTGTTCCGGCGGCTCTCCCGGCCGGCCACGCTGCTGATGCTGCCGTACTGGGCCTGGGTGACGTTCGCGTCCGCGCTGAACTTCGCGGTCTGGCGGCTGAACTCCTGACCGGTACGGGCGCGGGGGCCGCTCGCCTCCGCGCCCGCCGGGTTCAGCAGCGGGGTACGCCCGGGATGTAGCCGTCGTACCCGGTGTAGACGTAGGCGTCGGAGATGAACCGGCCGGAGCCGATCCGGTCCCAGATCGAGCTGGTGCCGTACGTGCCGGTGACGCTGGTGCCGCTGGTCTGACACTGGATGGTCACCTTCGCCCCGTCGGCGACCGTGCCGACCGAGCTGTAGCCGGTGCCGGGGCCGGAGCGGACCGTCAGCGGGGAGCCGGCCGTGTTGACGGTGCCCTCGCCGGTGTTCGTCCCGCCGCAGCCGTTGTCACTGGTGTAGGTCTTGGTGCCCCAGTAGAGCGCCTGGACGCCGTTGAACTTGATCTTCACAGAGCTGCCGTCGATGCGCTGCTCGTAGTGCAGGTGCGGGCCGGTGGAGCCGCCTGTCGTGCCGACGTACCCGATCACCCGGCCGTAGCCGACGGTCTGCCCGACGGAGACGTTGAAGGCGTTCAGGTGGGCGTAGTAGGTGGTGTGACCGCCACCGTGGTTGATCCGGACGTACTTGCCGTAGCTGGTGTCGCCGAGGTTGGTGACCACGTCGACGGTGCCGGGCGCGCTGGCGACCACCGGGTCGCCCAGGTCGTCGGTGCGGTTGAAGTCCATGGCGTTGGCCGGGCTGTGGTTGGTCCGGGTCTGACCGGACCAGGACTGGTTGCACGGGAACGGGACCTTGAACGTCGGGGCGGCCATCGCCGGCGCGGCCGGCACGAGCGTCGCCGCCAGGACCGCGGCGCTCGCCCCGAGGGCGAGCCATCGCTTACGCATCCACTGCCTCCAATGTTGAAAGTCTTCAATGTGATGCGGACATCCTGACAGAAAGTTCCGTTCCCGGGAAGTTTCGTGGGAGCGCACCCACCGCCGGTGGCCAGGGTTTCGGGATTGTTACCGGGCCGTGTCCGGCCAGGGGTGGACCCGACACGATGCAAGCGCTTACATGTGAGGACGACCATCGGACCGGCGCGGGTTCGATCCCCCCACGCGCCGGCAAGGAAGGAGATCGGCATGGCGTTTGCCAGATCGCGCCAGGCGCTCGCGGTCGCCGGCGTCCTGGGGCTGGCGCTCGGCGTCGCCGCCTGCGGCACCGGCAACGACAAGAAGAGCAGCAACGCGGGCTCGGCCGAGTGCGGCGCATACGAGAAGTACGAGGGTCACGACGGCAAGAAGGTGACCATCTACTCCTCGATCCGTGACATCGAGGACGAGCGCCTCCAGCAGTCCTGGAAGCAGTTCGAGGACTGCACCGGCATCGAGATCGACCACGAGGGCTCCGGCGAGTTCGAGGCCCAGCTGCCGGTGCGGGTCGACGGCGGCAACGCCCCCGACCTCGCCTTCATCCCGCAGCCGGGTCTGCTGAAGCGGTTCGTCGACTCGGGCAAGCTCAAGCCGGTCGGCGCCGACACCAAGGCGATGGCCGAGCAGAACTACTCCGCCGACTGGCTGAAGTACAGCACCGTCAACGGCCAGCTCTACGGCGCCCCGCTCGGCTCCAACGTGAAGTCCTTCGTGTGGTATTCGCCGAAGACCTTCAAGGAGAAGGGCTGGACGGTCCCCACCACGTGGGACGACATGATCAAGCTCTCCGACCAGATCGCGGCGAGCGGCACCAAGCCGTGGTGCGCGGGCATCGAGTCCGGTGACGCCACCGGCTGGCCGGCCACCGACTGGATCGAGGACGTGCTGCTGCGCACCGGCGGCCCGGAGGTCTACGACAAGTGGACCACCCACGAGATCCCGTTCAACGACCCGCAGGTGGCTGACGCCCTCAACCGGGCCGGCACCATCCTGAAGAACGAGAAGTACGTCAACGGCGGCTTCGGCGGCGTGAAGAGCATCGCCACCACCTCCTTCCAGGAGGGCGGCACGCCGATCACCGCCGGCAAGTGCGCGCTGCACCGCCAGGCGTCCTTCTACGCCAACCAGTGGCCCGAGGGCACCAAGGTGGCCGAGGACGGCGACGTCTTCGCGTTCTACTTCCCGGCCATCGACCCGTCGAAGGGCAAGCCGGTTCTGGGTGGTGGCGAGTTCGTCGCGGCCTTCGCCGACCGTCCCGAGGTCCAGGCGGTGCAGACCTACCTGGCCTCCGGCGAGTACGCCAACAGCCGCGCCAAGATCGGTGACTGGGTCTCCGCGAACAAGAAGCTGGACCTGAACAACGTCCCGAACCCGGTGGACAAGCTCTCCGTGGGCATCCTCCAGGACGAGAAGACGGTCTTCCGCTTCGACGGCTCGGACCTGATGCCGGCCGCGGTCGGCGCCGGCACCTTCTGGAAGGGCATGGTGGCCTGGATCAACGGCAAGGACACCACCGCCGTCCTGAACGACATCGAGGGCAGCTGGAAGTGATCTGGCAGGTGGCCCGGTCCGGTTCTCCGGACCGGGCCACCTCTGCTAGCCGAACCCTTGAAGGAGGGTCGATGGAGTTCGACTTCGCGGCGGAGCAGCCGAAGTTCCTCATGCTGATGTACGGCTTGATCGCCTTCGTCGCGGTGGTGGGCGGGCTGCTCCTGCTCCTCGACGTGGTGCCGTCGTACTTCGCCCGGCGCCGGGAGGCGCAGCTCGTCGCGGCCTCGGCCAGCGGCGCGCCGCTGGCCCGGCCGCGCAAGCGGGGCGAGGGCGCGTTCGCGTTCTTCTTCCTGTTGCCGACGCTGCTGCTGCTCGCCGTCGGGCTGGTGGTCCCCGCCGTCCGCACCACGCTGCTCTCCTTCATGGACTCCGGCAGCAACAACTGGGTGGGCCTGGACAACTACCGCTGGATGTTCGCCGAGGACTCGATCGTCCGGGTCCTGATCAACACGCTGATCTGGGTGCTCCTGGTGCCGCTGGTGGCCACCGCGTTCGGCCTGATCTACGCGGTCCTGGTGGACAAGGCCCGGTTCGAGGCGGTCGCCAAGTCCCTGATCTTCCTGCCGATGGCGATCTCGTTCGTCGGCGCCTCCATCATCTGGAAGTTCGTCTACGCCTACCGGGGCGAGGGCGACCAGATCGGCCTGCTCAACCAGATCGTGGTGAGCCTCGGCGGCGAGCCGAAGCAGTGGCTGCTGGACTCGCCGCTGAACACGTTCCTGCTCATCGCGATCATGGTGTGGATCCAGGCCGGTTTCGCGATGGTGGTGCTCTCCGCGGCGATCAAGGCCATCCCGGCCGACATCGTCGAGGCGGCCCGGCTCGACGGCACCACCCCGTGGCAGATGTTCTGGCGGATCACCATTCCGAGCATCCGGCCGGCCCTGATCGTCGTGGTGGTGACGATCTCCATCGCCACGCTCAAGGTCTTCGACATCGTCCGGACCGCCACCAACGGCAACTACGACACGAACGTGATCGCGACCGAGATGTACAACCAGGCGTTCCGCTACCAGGAGAACGGTCAGGGCTCGGCGCTGGCGGTGTTCCTGTTCGTCCTGGTGATCCCGATCGTGATCTACCAGATCCGCAACCTGCGCAAGCAGCGGGAGGGCTGAGATGACCACCGCCACGCCCACCGTCGGAGTCGGCGCCCAGGCCACCGGACCGACCACCCGGGGCGCCCGGGTGCGCAAGCGCCTGAACAGCCGTACCGCCACGCTCGTGTCGATCGTCATCGCGATGCTCTGGACGATCCCGACCTTCGGCCTGTTCATCTCCTCGCTCCGGCCGGAGAACGAGATCAAGACCACCGGGTGGTGGACGTTCTTCACCAACCCGCAGATCACGCTGGAGAACTACCAGGAGGTGCTGTTCAGCCGCGGCTCGTCCGGGCAGCTGGCCAGCTACTTCATCAACTCGCTGGCGATCACCATCCCCTCGGTGCTCTTCCCCCTGGCCTTCGCGTCGCTCGCCGCGTACGCGCTGGCGTGGATGAACTTCAAGGGGCGGGACTGGGTCTACATCGGGATCTTCGCGCTCCAGATCGTGCCGCTGCAGATGGCCCTGGTGCCGCTGCTGCGGTTCTTCTCCACCGGTGTCACAGTCGCCGGCGTGCAGATCATGCCCGCGTGGGACCTGGTCGACGAACAGAAGTTCGCCCAGGTGTGGTTCGCGCACACCTGCTTCGCGCTTCCGTTCGCCGTGTTCCTGCTGCACAACTTCATCTCGCAGCTGCCCGGCGACCTGATGGAGGCGGCTCGGGTCGACGGCGCCACCCACCCGAAGATCTTCCGCACCATCGTGCTGCCGCTGATCATGCCCGCGCTGGCGGCGTTCGGCATCTTCCAGTTCCTCTGGGTCTGGAACGACCTGCTGGTCGCGCTGATCTTCGCCGGTGGCGGCGACGAGACCGCCCCGATGACCGTCCGGCTCGCGGAACTGGCCGGTACCCGGGGCAACGAGTGGCAGCGGCTGACGGCCGGCGCGTTCGTGTCGATCGTCGTACCGCTGATCGTGTTCCTGTCCCTTCAGCGCTTCTTCGTGCGAGGTCTGCTCGCCGGCAGCGTCAAGGGTTGATCCGGTGCCCCGCCGCCGGCACGGCCGGCGGCGGGGTCCGGGTCACAGCGGGGAGATCACGATGACCAGGATTGACGACGTCGCCCGGCTGGCCGGGGTCTCCACGGCCACCGTCTCGCGGGCGCTGCGGGGCCTGCCGACGGTCTCGGCCGCGACCCGCCGCCGGGTGCTCGCCGCCGCCGAACAACTCCAGTACGCGGTGTCGCCCAGCGCGAGCCGGCTGGCCGGCGGCCGGACCGGCACCGTGGCGGTGGTGGTGCCCCGGATCACCAGATGGTTCTTCGGCACCGTGGTCGAGGCGGTCGAGGAGTTCCTCCAGGACAGCGGCTACGACCTGCTGCTCTACAACCTCGGTGGCCGGGAACGGACCCGGCAGCGCGTGCTGCGCACGGCGAGCCTGCACAAGCGGGTGGACGCGATCATCCTGGTCGCCACCCCGCTGCGGGCCGCCGACGTGCACGCGCTGACGAAGCTGGACCTGCCGGGCGTGACGATCAGCTCCGGCAGCGAGGTGCCCGGGTGGCCCTGCGTCCGGATCGACGACGTGGCCGCCGCCCGCACCGCCACCCGCCACCTGCTCGACCTCGGCCACACCCGGATCGCGCACATCTCCGGCGACCCGGACGACGAACTGGCCTTCACCACCCACCTGGACCGGCGGCGCGGCTACCAGGAGGCGCTGCGGGCCGCCGGTCTGCGGCCCGACCCGAGCCTCGACGTCGAGTCGCGGTTCACCATCGACGGCGGCACCCGGGCCACCGCGGAACTGCTGGCCCGGGGCGAGCCGCCGACAGCCATCTTCGCCGCCTGCGACGAGATGGCGATGGGCGCGGTCACCGCGCTGCGCGACGCCGGGCTGCGGGTGCCGCAGGACGTGAGCGTGATGGGCATCGACGACCACGACCTCGCCGGTGTGCTCGGGCTCTCCACGATCGCCCAGCCCGCCGCCGACCAGGGCCTGCTCGCCGCCCGCATCCTGCTCGACCCGCTCGGCGTACGGGCCTCCGAGCCGTACCCCGGCCTGGTGCCCGCCCCGCGCGGCCCCGACACCGACGGCGGTACGCCGTCGCCGGTGATCCTGCCCACTCGCCTGGTGGTGCGCGAATCGACAGCGCCGCCCCGGGCACACTGAAGAACTCGCTGGTCCCGCACCACCCAGACAGGAGTAAGGCGCTGAACACCGACGCGACGCAGCAGACCCCGGGCACCGGCTGGTGGACCGAGGCGGTGATCTACCAGGTCTACCCGCGCTCGTTCGCCGACTCCGACGGCGACGGCATCGGTGACCTGCCGGGCATCACGTCCCGGCTCGACCACCTCGCCGAGCTGGGCGTCGACGCGCTCTGGCTGTCCCCGTTCTACCCGTCCCCGCAGGCAGACGCCGGGTACGACGTGTCCGACTACCGCGACGTCGACCCGCTGTTCGGCACGCTCGCCGACGCCGACAAGCTGATCGCCGAGGCGAAGGCGCGCGGGCTGCGGGTGATCGTCGACCTGGTGCCCAACCACACCTCCTCCGCGCACCGCTGGTTCACCGCGGCCGTGGCCGCCGCGCCGGGCAGCCCGGAGCGGCAGCGCTACGTCATCCGCGACGGCAAGGGCCCGGACGGCGCCGAGCCGCCGAACGACTGGGTGAGCGTGTTCGGCGGCCCCGCCTGGACCCGGCTGCCCGACGGGCAGTGGTACCTGCACCTGTTCGACTCCGGCCAGCCCGACCTCAACTGGGACAACCCGGAGGTGCGCGCGGAGTTCCTCGACGTGCTGCGTTTCTGGCTGGACCGGGGCGTCGACGGCTTCCGGGTGGACGTGGCGCACGGCCTGATCAAGCAGGCCGACCTGGCCGACTGGCAGGAGCCGCAGGAGATCCTCTCCGGCAGCGAGGTGGACAAGCCGCGCCCGCCGATGTGGGACCAGGACGGCGTGCACGAGATCTACCGGGAGTGGCGGCGGGTGCTCGACTCGTACCCCGGTGAGCGGATCCTCGTCGCCGAGGCGTGGGTGGAGCCGGCCGAGCGGCTGGCCCGGTACGTGCGCCCGGACGAGATGCACCAGGCGTTCAACTTCGAGTACCTGCTGGCCGCCTGGACCGCGCCGGCCCAGTACGCGGTGATCACCCGCTCGCTGGAGGCCACCGACTCCGTCGGCGCGCCCACCACCTGGGTGCTGTCCAACCACGACGTGGTCCGGCACGCCTCCCGGCTCGGGCTCGGCACCGGCGGCGGCCGGGCCAACGGCGTCGGCGTGGACGACCCGCAGCCGGACGCCGCGCTGGGCCTGCGCCGGGCCCGGGCGGCCAGCCTGCTGATGCTCGCGCTGCCCGGCTCCGCCTACCTCTACCAGGGTGAGGAACTGGGGCTGCCGGAGCACACCACGCTGCCCGACGAGGCCCGGCAGGACCCGACCTGGAAGCGCAGCGGGCACACCGAGCGCGGCCGGGACGGCTGCCGGGTGCCGATCCCGTGGGAGGCCGACGCCCCGTCGTACGGCTTCGGGCCGACCGACGCGAGCTGGCTGCCCCAGCCGCCGGTGTGGGCCGAGTACGCACTGGACCGGCAGCGCGGCGTTCCCGGCTCGACGTACGAGCTGTACCGGACCGCGCTGCGGTTGCGCCGCGAGCACGCGCTGGCCCGGGGGCCGCTGCGGTTCCTGTCCTCCGGCGACGAGGTGCTCACGTTCACCAACGGCGACCTCACCGTGCTGACCAACTTCGGCGCCGACCCGGCACCGCTGCCGGCCGGCGCGCAGGTGCTGGTGTCGAGCGCGCCGCTCGACGGCGACGTCGTGCCGACCGACGTGACGGTCTGGTTCCGCAGCTGAGGCAGTGGCCCCGCCGGGCGGTCACCGTCCGGCGGGGCCCTCGCTCTCCAGCCGACCGGCGCGGGCGTGCAGCAGGTCGTGCACCTGCGCGATGTCCCGGGGTGAGGTGCGGGCGGCGAGCCAGTACATGATCCCGGTCGGGATGAAGAAGAGCTGGAAAGCGGCCAGCCCGACCGCGTAGTTCAGCGGCGGCGGGAACGCCGCCCGCAACCCGGCGAACGCCACCCCGACCAGCCCGTTGCCCGCCGCCCGGCCGACGCCGTTGACCAGGTTGCCCAGGCTGTAGACGGTGCCCCGGTGCTCGGGCGGGTTGACGTCGGCGATCAGGGCGAACCAGTTCGGCGAGTTCGCCGAGGTCAGCGCCAGCGCCACCACGGCGGTGAGCAGGCTCAGCCCCACCGACGGTTCGGTCAGCACGCTGGACAGCACGGCCGTGACCACCGCGCCGGAGCCGGCGCCGTCCGGCACGTCGATGCGGATCGGCACGAAGAACAGGACCAGGTAGAACGGCAGCGCCGCGAGGATGCCGACGGCCGCGACCACGGCCCGGCCACTCGGCGTACGCCGTTGCAGCGCGTCGCCCACCAGTCCGCCCACGATGGACAGCACGCCGCCGAGCTGGAACAGGGTGGCGAAGACGCTGCCCACCACCACGGCCGTGGCCGGTGAGTAGCCCTGCGCCTCGGCCCGCTGACTGAACAGCACCGGCAGCCAGACCAGCGAGCCGAACGCGGCCTGAGCGGTCAGCCCCTGCAGGATCAGCCAGCGGTTGGTCCGGCGGGCCAGGATCCGGGGCAGGTCGGCGCGGCTGATCCGGTAGTCGTACTCGTTCCCGGCGTCGATCGCCCCGGCCAGCTCCGGTTCGCTCTGCCCGCGCCGGATGTCGTAGGTGAACAGGTACGCCACTGTGGCGGCCAGGCCCACACCGGTCAGCAGCAGGAACGGCCGCCGCCAGTCGGTCGCGCCGAGGACGCCGCCGAGCAGCGTTCCGGCCAGCGTGCCGACGCCCTGCGACAGCCCCCAGAAGCTCATCACCAGGCCGCGGCGGCGCGGTGAGATCAGGTCGGTGACCACGGAGAAACCGACCGAGCCCACCGCGCCGAGCCCGACCGCGCCGACGAACTGCGCGATCAGGAACGTCGCGTACCCCCCGGCGAGCGCGCTGCCGGCGGTGCCGGCGGCCCACAGCAGCGTGCCGACCATGAGCAGCGGCTTGCGGTTGGTGCGGTCCCCCACGTACGCCCAGCCCACCGCCGCCACCGCGCTGACCAGGAAGCTGACGGCGGTGACCAGGCCGAGCATCCGCTGGGGTACGTCGAGGGCGGCGGAGATCGGCCCGTACAGCGGGGGCACCAGGCCGATCGCCACGTTGTCCAGCGAGGCGAGCACCACGAAGACCACGACGCTGTAGAACCGGTGTGCCGCGTTCCCGCGCCGGGAGATCCTGGTGCCCGTCATGCCGGGCAGCAAATCAGGTGCGGGTCACCTGCGCAGCACGACCCCCCGTACCGGCGTCATCCCCGCGCCTCGGCGTAGCGCTCGCGGATGGCGGGGACCGCCTCGCCCGTGTACTCCTCGGTGTCGCCGATGGACCAGGCGGGCGGGGTGTCGCCACCGAGCGCCACCCAGGCGGCCTGCCGGGCCGCGCCGTCCGCCACGTACTCGCCGGGCGGCGGCACCACCACCGGGCGGCCGAAGACCTGCGGCGCGATCCGGCGTACCGCAGCGGACCGGGCGCCGCCGCCGACCAGGATGATCCGGTCGGCGCGGGCGCCCTGCGCGATCAGCGCGTCCAGGCCGTCGGCCAGCCCGCAGAGCATGCCCTCCACCGCGGCCCGGGCCAGGTGCGCCGGGGTCGAGGTGCGCAGCGTCAGGCCCTTCAGCTCGCCGGTGGCGTGCGGCCGGTCCGGTGTCCGCTCCCCTTCCAGGTACGGCACCAGCACCAGCCCGTCCGCGCCGGGCGGGGCGGACAGGGCCAGTTCGCCGAGCGTGTCGAGGTCGACGCCGAGCAGCGTCGCGGCGGCGTCCAGCACCCGGGCCGCGTTGAGCGTGCACACGAGCGGCAGGAACCGGCCGGTGGCGTCGGCGAATCCGGCCACCGCGCCGCTGGGATCGGCGGCCGGCGTGTCCGCCACCGCGAACACGGTGCCGGAGGTGCCGATCGAGACGATCACGTCGCCCGGGCCGGCTCCGGCACCGAACGCCGCGGCGGCGTTGTCCCCGGTGCCCGGCCCGAGCAGGACCGGGCCGGACGCCGCGCCGTCGCCGAGCACGGCCGGGTCGAGGTGCCCGGCCGCCTCGGCCGGGCCGAGCACGACAGGCACCGTCACGCGCCGGCCGAAGGCCCGTTCCAGCAGGTCCAGCCGGTACTCGCCGGTGCGCGGCGACCAGTAGCCGGTGCCGCTGGCGTCGCCCCGGTCGGTGCGCAGCGCGTCCAGGCCGGGAGCACCGGCGAGCCGCCAGGTGAGCCAGTCGTGCGGCAGGCAGACGGCGGCGACCCGGTCGGCGTTGTCCGGCTCGTGCCGGGCCAGCCACCGCAGCTTCGTCGCGGTGAAGCTCGCCACCGGCACCGCGCCGGTCGCCTCGGCCCAGAACCGGCGGCCGGTCTCCCCGCCGCCGGCCTCCTCGACCAGGTCCCGGGCCGCGTCGGCGGACCGGGTGTCGTTCCACAGCAGCGCCGGCCGGACCACCTCACCGGAGGCGTCCAGGCAGACCATGCCGTGCTGCTGGCCGCCGACCGAGACGGCAGCCACGTCGGCCAGGCCGCCGGCCTCGGTCACCGCCGCCCGCAGGGCCTCCCACCAGGCGTACGGGTCGACCTCGGTGCCGGGCGGGTGCGGCGCGCGGCCCTGCCGGACCAGCGCGCCGGTCTCCGCGTCCCGGACGACCACCTTGCAGGACTGGGTCGACGAGTCGACCCCCGCGACGAGCGGCATGGCGGCCCGCCTCAGCGCGCGCCGAGCACGTGCTCGACGGCGAGCTGGTTGAGCCGGACGAAGCCGAAGCCCTTCGCCCCGGCGGCCTCCGGGTCGAACTCCTCGAACGCGGTCCGGTCGGCCAGCAGCTCGCGGTAGCCCTCACCGGGGTTGAGCGTCGGGGTGGCCAGCTCGGCCACCCGGGCGGCGGCGAGCGCCTCGATCACCTCCGGGTCGGCGCGGAACGCCGCGGCCCGCTCCTTGAGCAGCAGGTACGTGCGCATGTTCGCCTCGGCGGAGGCCCACACGCCGGTCATGTCCTCGGTGCGGGACGGCTTGTAGTCGAAGTGGCGCGGGCCGTCGTAGGCCGGGCCGCCGTTCGGGCCGCCGTGCTCCAGCAGGTCGACCAGGGCGAACGCGTTGAGCAGGTCGCCGTGGCCGAAGACCAGGTCCTGGTCGTACTTGATGCCGCGCTGGCCGTTGAGGTCGATGTGGAACAGCTTGCCCTGCCAGAGCGCCTGGGCGATGCCGTGGGCGAAGTTCAGCCCGGCCATCTGCTCGTGCCCGACCTCCGGGTTGAGCCCGACCATCTCCGGGCGGGCCAGGGTGGAGATGAAGCCGAGCGCGTGGCCGACGGTGGGCAGCAGGATGTCGCCGCGCGGCTCGTTCGGCTTGGGCTCCAGGGCGAAGCGCAGGTCGTAGCCGTTGTCGACGACGTACTCGCAGAGCAGGTCGACGGCTTCGCGGTAGCGGTCCAGCGCTGCCTGGACGTCCTTGGCGACGTCGTACTCGGCGCCCTCCCGGCCGCCCCACATGACGAACGTCTTGGCGCCCATCTCGGCGGCCAGGTCGATGTTGCGCAGCACCTTGCGCAGCGCGTACCGGCGCACGTCGCGGTCGTTGCTGGTGAAGCCGCCGTCCTTGAACACCGGGTGGTTGAACAGGTTGGTGGTGACCATCGGCACGACCAGGCCGGTCTCGTCGAGGGCCTTGCGGAAGCGGCTCAGCCGGGCGTCGCGGGTGGCGGCGTCCGCGCCGAACGGGACCAGGTCGTCGTCGTGGAAGGTGATGCCGTACGCGCCCAGCTCGGCGAGCCGGTGCACCGCCTCGACGGCGTCCAGCTCCGGGCGGGTGGCGTCGCCGAACGGGTCACGGGCCGGCCAGCCCACCGTCCAGAGACCGAAGGAGAACTTGTCCGCGGGGGTGGGGCGGGGTGCCATGGCAGACCTCCAGGTGGTGGTGTCGTCCGCGATTTGTTCAGCGGTTGAATTAAATGGCGGCGATGTGGCAGTGTCAAGAGGTGACAAGCACCAGCACCGCCGGGGCGGTCCGGCAGGGCAGCCTGCGCGAGTTGAACCTCGCGGTGGTGCTGCGGCGGATCGCCGCCGCCGACCGGCCGCCCTCGCGCGCCGGAATCGCCGCCGACACCGGCCTGACCCGGGCCACCGTCTCCGCCGTGGTGGACGACCTGATCGCCGGCCGGCTGGTCGCCGAGGCGGAGCCGGAGCCGCGTACCGGGGCGGGCCGCCCGGCCCGGGGCCTGGTGCTCGCCTCCGACGGCCCGGCCGGGCTCGGCCTCGAGGTGAACGTCGACTACCTGGCGGCCTGCGTGGTCGACCTGACCGGCGCGGTCCGGCACCACCTGGTCCGCCGCGCC
The DNA here is from genome assembly GCF_027497335.1 of Micromonospora sp. WMMA1976. Classification (NCBI taxonomy): domain Bacteria; kingdom Bacillati; phylum Actinomycetota; class Actinomycetes; order Micromonosporales; family Micromonosporaceae; genus Micromonospora; species Micromonospora sp. WMMA1976. The sequence continues at coordinate 4,992,265 of NZ_CP114912.1, forward strand.
GACCTGCGCCCGGTCTCCCCCGCCGACGCGCTCGCCCGGCTCGCCGCGCTGGCCGCCGAGGCGCGCGCCGCCGCCGTACGCGACGGGCTGACCCTGGCCGGCGCGGCGCTCGCCGTGCCGGGCCTGGTGGGCGACGGCGGCCTGGTCCGGCTCGCGCCGAACCTCGGCTGGCGGGACGTGGACGTGCCGGCCCTGCTCGCCGGGCACCCGCTGGCCGAGCCGGTCGACGGGGTGCCGCCGCTGGTGGTCGACAACGAGGCCAACCTGGCCGCCCTCGGCGAGTTGTACGCGGGCCCGGCCGGCCCGCGCAGCTTCCTGCATGTCACCGGCGAGATCGGCATCGGCGCCGGGATCGTGCTCGACGGCGCGCTCTACCGGGGCGCGCGCGGCTGGAGCGGAGAGATCGGTCACTTCCCGGTGCAGCCGCAGGGGCGGCCGTGCCGCTGCGGCGGCCAGGGCTGCCTGGAGCGGTACGCGGGCCAGGAGGCGATCCTCGCCGCCGCCGGGCTGCCCGGCGCGGAACTGCCTGCTGACACCGCCGCCACCCGGCTCGCCGACCTGGCCGAGGCCGGTGACCCGGCCACGCTGACCGCCCTGACCGACGCCGGCACCGCCCTCGGGGTGGCGGTGGCGGGCGTGGTGAACCTGCTGGATCTGGACACCGTGGTGCTCGGGGGCGGATACGCCCGGCTCGCGCCCTGGCTGCGGCCGACGGTGGAGGCGGAGGTCTCGCGGCGGGTGCTCACCGCCGCCTGGGCACCGGTGACGGTGCGCCCGGCAGTGCTCGGGGCGCAGTCCGCCGCGGTCGGCGGAGCCGGCTCGGTGGTCCGCCGGATCGTCGACCGGCCGGTGGGCTGGCTGGCCCGGGCCGGCTGACCGGATGACCGGATGACCGGATGATCCTCGACGGGCATTCCGTGCCTGCGCTCGGTACGCTTGCCGCCAGGCAACCTGTCCGCCGAGTGAGGGGTGCACCGACAGCATGCGCACGGGTCGACCGACCGAAGCGCCCGGCCACCGGAGGTGACCGCCGCGCGCCGGGGCGGTGTCGCGGGGCCGGTCAGCGGCGGTGGACACGCTTCGCGGAGACGGCCCCGGCGGATTGCCGAGGCCGCGCTACCGGCTGACGACCATCTGGCCCGGGAACTGCTCGACGGGCTCGCCGAGGCGGTCGTGACAGTCGACCACGCGGGCGTGGTGACGCTCGTCAACGCGATGGCCGCCGACCTGCTCCCCGAGGTGGCGCCCGGCGTCGACCTGGCCGCGTGCCGGGTGCCGGCGCTGGCCGACGCGGCCACCGCCGGATCGGACGCGTTCGAGACCGACCACCACGGCCGGCGGCTGCGCGGCGTGCGGCGGCCCCTGGCCGACGACCGCAGCGCCTGGTACGTCCGCGATGTCACCGAGGAACACGCGCGTACCGACGCACTGCTGGCCGAACGGTCGCGCACCGCGTTCCTCGCCGAGGCGGGCAGCCGGCTCGGGCTGTCCCTGCACCGCGAGCAGACGCTGCGTACCGCGGTGACGCTGCCGGTGCCCTACCTGGCCGACGTCGCGGTGGTGGTGCACCGCCCGCCGCCGCCCGCCGAGGACCAGCCGCACTGGATCCGGTACGCCACCGGCGATTCCGGCCCGGTCACCGGCCTGGCCGGCTGGCCGACTGTGGAGTCCGTACCCGGCCTGGTCGAGGCGCTCGACGGCGACCTCACCGAACCGAGTCCCTGGCTGGACGCCGAGCTGGCCGACCTGGCCGAGGTGCTGCCCGCCGGGTTCGGCCGTCCGGGCACCGTGTTGATCAGCCCGATGCCGAGCGCCGGTGGGCCGGCCGGCGCGCTGGTGCTGGCCCGGCGCCCGGAGCGGCCCGGTTTCGACAGGCGGGAGATCGGCCTGGCCCGGGAGTTCGCCGGGCGGGCCGGCGCCGCGCTGGCCGCCGCCGAGCTGTACGGCGAGCAGGCCCACCTGGCCCGGGTGCTGCAGAACAGCCTGCTCCCGCCGGAGCTGCCGCGCCTGCGCGGGATGACGCTGGCCGGCGGTTATCGCGCCGCCGGGGACAGCCTGCGCATCGGAGGCGACTTCTACGACCTGTTCCCCACCGGCGACGGCGGCCTGTTCGCGCTCGGTGACGTCTGCGGCAAGGGTGTCGGCGCGGCAGTGCTGACCGGCCGGGTCCGCCAGTCGCTGCAGACCCTGCGCCTGGTCGAGCAGCGCCCCCGGGAGCTGCTGGAGCTGCTCAACCGGGCGCTGCTGGACGCCCCCGACGCGGCCCGCCGGGCCCAGTTCACCACACTCCTGCTGGGCGCGCTGCGCCGCGAGCCGGACGGCGGGCTGCTGGTACGGCTCGCCGGTGGCGGGCACCCGTCACCGCTCGTCGTCCGCGCCGGCGGCGAGGTGGAGACGGTCCGGGTGGGCGGCATGCCGGTGGGCGCGCTCACCGACGCCCGGTTCACCGGCACCGAGGTACGGCTGGCGCCGGGTGACCTGCTGCTGGCGTACACCGACGGGGTGACCGAGGCCCGCGGCGGCCCCACCGAGCCGGCCATGTTCGGCGACGCCCGGCTGCGTCAGGCGCTCGCCACCGGCACCGGGCTTCCGCCCGCCGCGCTCGTCGAGCGGGTGCTCCAGCTCGTCGACGAGTGGCTGGACGGGCAGCCCCACGACGACATCGCCATGCTCGCCGTGGCGGCCGGGTGACACCGCCGCCGCCGGACCGCCCCACCCCCGCGGCCGGGCGCCGGATCGGGCCGGACACGCTCGTCGCGTACCTCGATCACCTGGACGCCGCCGACCGGGCCGGCGCGGTCACGCTGGCGCTCAGCCTGCTCGCGGACGGGTTCTCGGTCGCGGACGTCCTGGTCGACCTGGTCGCGGTGGCGCAGCGGGAGGTCGGCCGGCGCTGGCTCACCGGCTCGTGGAGCATCGCCCAGGAGCACGCCGCCACCCACGTCAGCGAGCAGGTGGTGGACGCGCTGGGCGCGACGGTCGGCCCACCGCGACGCGGGCACGTGGTGATGGCGTGCGTGGAGGGCGAGTGGCACGCGCTTGCCGCCCGCATCGTCACCGAGGTGGTCCGGGCGGCCGGCTGGCGGGTGACGTTCCTCGGCGCCAGCGTGCCGGCCCGGCACCTGGTCTCCTACCTGCACCAGACCGGTCCGGACGCGGTGCTGCTGAGCTGCGTGCAGCCGAACCGGCTGGTCCGGGCGGCGCGGATGGTGGAGGCCAGCCGGGCGGCCGGGGTGCCGGTGCTCGCCGGTGGTCCCGGCTTCGGCCCGGACGGCCGGTGGGCCACCGCGATCGGCGCGGCGGGCTGGGGCGCCAGCGCCCGGGACGCGGTGGAGCTGCTGGAGCGGCCGCTGTCTACCGAGCACACCGGCGCGCCGCCGCCCCCGCCCGACGACGCGTACGTGGCGGTGCTGCACCGGCGACGTGAGCTGGTGCGGCTCGCGCTCGCCGCGGTGGACCCGCCGCCGGAGAACGCCGAGGATGTCGCCGCCGGTATCGCGCACCTGGTGGACGCGCTGATCGCGGCCGTGCGGGTGGACGACGACCGGCTGCTGCGTGACTTCGTCGGATGGCAGGAGGAGGCGCTGACCTCCCGCGGCGGCCGGGCCCTGCTGGACCGGGTGCTCGACACGCTGGAACGGGCGCTGACCGAGCATCCCCGGGTGGTGGCACGGCTGCGGGCCGCCCGCGAAGCGGTGCCGGACGATCCAGGCCACGCCGGCTGAGTCAGGCGGTACGGGCCACCGGAGTTTCGCCGGACGGCCGGGCCGGGTCGCCGATCCGTTCCCCGGAGGGTTGCAGCATCGGCCAGCCCTCCGCCACGGTGGCCTCCCCGCGCCGGCCCACCTCGTCGAACTCGCGCATGCCGCGTACCAGCGCGGCCCGGCCCTCCGGGCTCATCCCGGCCAGGATCCGCTCCAGCCGGTGCCGCCGGTCGGCACGCAGCTCGGCGAGGAGCCGGAGGGCGGCGGGCGTGAGGTGCAGCGAGATCTCCCGCCGGTCGTAGCGGCCCGGCTCGCGCTCCAGCATCCCGGCCGCGACCAGCCGGTCGCACAGCCGGCTGGCGGAGGAGAGCAACATGTCGGTGAGCGTGGCGAGACGGCGGAGGTTGATGCCGTCATACTGCTCGACGACCATGATCGCGCGTAGTTGGGCACTCGACAGCCGGCTGGTGGTGCGCTCCCGGGCCGCCTCCCAGACGGCGAGCAAGGTGCCTGCCGCCTCGTCCAGGGCGGCGGACATACTCGTTACAGGTTCCCGGGTACTGCGCTCTTCGGTCATGGTGGGGCCGAGACTACTCCCCGGATCTGCCCGGCGACCTGTGCAAAGGAGCAAAGATGAGCGGAGCGGAGGGCCGCGCTCGCCGGGTCCTGACCGAGGCGCCGACGGATCTCATCGTGGACCGGCTCGCCGCCGAGCTCGCGCGCACGTACGGCGTCACCCACACCGAGCTCTACCAGGTCGACTACCGGCTCGCCGAGCTGCTGCCGCTGGACGACGGGCCGTCGGTCACCGGGCCCGGCCACCCGGCCTGGCGCGCCTTCGACCACCAGGAGCCGGTGATCGCCGACGGCGTCGGCTGGTTCCCGGTGGGCATGCGCGGCGAACGCCGGGGCGTGCTGAAGGTCTCGCCGGTGCCCGCCGACCCGGACGCCCGCCGGGAGCTGGACACCATCGCCACGGTGCTCGGGCACGAACTGAGCGCGGTCATGGCGACCACCGACATCTACCGGACCGCCCGGCGCAGCCGGCGGCTCACGCTGGCCGCCGAGATGCAGTGGGAGCTGCTGCCCGGGCGCAGCCGGATCCGGCCGTCGTTCAGCCTGGCCGGGCAGCTGGAGCCGGCGTACGCGGTGCGCGGGGACAGCTTCGACTGGTCCGACGACGGGCACCGGCTCTGGCTGGCGGTGCTGAACGGCTACGGCGAGGGGGTGGCGGCGGCGCTGCTCGCCTCGCTGGCCACGTACGCGCTGCGTAACGCGCGCCGGGCCGGGCTGGACCTGGCCGACCAGGCCGCGCTGGCCGACCAGGCCATCTACGCCCAGCACCGGGGCGAACAGCACGTCTCGGTGCTCCTGATCGAGCTGGACCTGGCCTCCGGCGAGATGACAGTGGTGGACGCCGGTTCGCCGCGGCTGCTGCGGCTGCGCAACGGCGCGGTGACCGAGCAGGAGCTGGAGAAGCAGTTCCCGCTCGGCATGTTCGAGGGCACCGACTACCGCCCGCAGCGGTTCCGGCTGGAGCGCGAGGACCGGCTCTTCGTGGTCAGCGACGGCGTGATCGACGCCACCACCGAGCAGGTGCGCTACGGCGAGGTGGCGCTGGACCGGTTCCTGCGCCGGACCGGCCCGATGGAGCCGCTGGACGCGGTCCGGTCGCTGATCGGCGACCTGCGGGCGTTCGTCGCCGGTGACCTGGTCGACGACGCCGTGGTGGTCTGCCTGGACTGGCTGGGGCCGCAGCCCTGACCCGCCCGGTCAGTACGCGCCGCGGCTGTTGACCACCGCGCCGAACGTCTTCCACAGGATGGTCAGGTCGGCGGCCAGGGACCAGTTCTCCACGTAGTACAGGTCGAGCCGGATGCCGTCCTCCCAGCTCAGATCCGACCGGCCGCTGACCTGCCAGAGGCCGGTCATGCCGGGCTTGACCAGCAGCCGGCGTGCCACGTCGCCGTCGTAGCGGGCCACCTCGGACGGCAGCGGCGGGCGCGGGCCGACCAGGCTCATCTGGCCGAGCAGGACGTTTGCGAGCTGGGGCAGCTCGTCCAGCGACCACTTGCGCAGCAGCCGGCCGACCCGGGTGACGCGCGGGTCGTCGCGCATCTTGAACATCAGGCCGTCGGTCTCGTTGCGCGCGGCAAGCTCGGCGAGCAGGGCGTCGGCGTTCACCACCATGGTGCGGAACTTGAAGACGCCGAACTCCTCGCCGCCCTGGCCGACGCGGGTCTGCCGGAACAGCACCGGACCACGGCTGTCGATCTTGATGGCGAGCGCGATCACGATCAGCAGCGGCGCCAGCACGAGCAGCGCGATCGACGAGATCGACCTGTCGACGAAGCCCTTTACCAGCTTGCGGGCGCCGCGGAACTCGGGTGCCTCGACGTGGATCAGCGGCAGGCCGGCGACCGGGCGGGTGTGGATGCGGGGGCCGGCCACGTCGGTGAGCGCCGGCGCCACCACCAGGTCGACGCCGGTGCCCTCCAGCTGCCAGCCGAGGCGGCGCAGCCGCGTCGCGGTCAGCTCGCCGGAGGCGGTGACCGCCACGGTGTCGGCGCCGATCGCGGTGGCCGCCTCCGGGATGCCGCGGAAGCTGCCGACCACGGGCACGTCGCCCAGGCGTTGCGGCACCGGGGCGAGCAGCGCGTCCGGGATGCACGCGCCGACCACCTGGTAGCCGGCGTACGGTTCCCGGCGCAGCGTGTGCACCAGCTCCAGCACGTGTGCGGTGTCGCCCACCACGAGCACCTTGCGGGACCAGCCGGCGCCCCGGTCGCGGGCCCGGTGCAGCCGCTTGCGGGCCGCGAACCGCGCCACCTCCAGGCCGATCGTGCCGACCGCGAAGGAGATGGCCAGGAAGCCCCGGGAGACGCCGACGTCGGCGATGTACCCGGCGATGGCGATGCCGCCGGCGAGTCGCATGCTGGCCGCGCTGACCCGCCGGTACTCGTCGGCGCCGTAGCCGAGCACCTGGTCGTCGTAGCACCGCATCGCCTTGAGCGAGACGAGCCAGACCAGCAGCAGCGCCGGGGCGACCACCACGTACGGGATCTCGGAGCCGGTCGGTTCCTCGTCGCCGAACCGAGCCAGGTAACCGACCAGGATGGCCACCGCGAGCACGGCGGTGTCCAGCACCACCAGGACCCGGATGTAGGCCCGCTCCGCCGCTCGCGTCGTCTTGCCCGGGCGTTCACCACCGGGTCGCGACGACGTGGCAGGGGTCAACAGCGTCGCCGAGGTCACCGGCCCTCCCCACTTCGCTCAGGACCGCCCCGTCCCCGCCCGGCTCCGGTGTGGAGCCCACGGTCGAGGCACCCGGTCATCATGCCTGGACAATTATGGTTACCGATTGATTCGGACGCATTACCGTCAGTTCTCATCCCGTGTCTTGACCCGGGAAGCCTTCCGCCGTACCGGATTTCCGGTACGGCGGAAGACTAGCGCTGAGCTTCAGGTCAGCGGGGAGCGGGCGGCCGCAGCGCGATCGCCCGGAGGAAGATCTCGCCGATCTTGCTGGGGTCGGTGGTGACGAACGCGCCGCCGCCGGTGACCTTGGTGATCGACTCCAGCTCGGCCCGGTTCACCTCGGTGCCGATGCCGATGATGACGACCTGGACCGGCTGCTCGTCGTCCTTCAGCTTCTTCAGCTGGTCCAGCAGTTCCTTCTGCGAGATGCCGTTGTCGTCCTCGTTCTTGCCGTCGGTGAACAGCACGATCGAGTTGACCTTGCCCGGCTCCCAGTCCTGCTGCACCTTCTTGTACGCCGCGAGCATCGTGTCGTACAGGCCGGTGTCGCCGCTGGAGGGCTTGATCGAGGCCAGGCCGCGCTGGAGGGCGCCCCGGTTGCTGGACAGAGGCTTTATTCCGACCAGCTCGCTCCAGTCCTGTGAGCCCTGCAGGTTGGTGGAGAACGTCCAGAGGCCGATCGACCAGGAGTCGTCGAACAGCCCGAGGCCCTGGCTCGCGGCGGCCACCGTGACCTGCTCCCGGCTGGCGCCGTTGGCGGTCGCGACCGGCTTCTTCATCGAGCCGGAGACGTCGATGACGCAGAGCATCCGGCCGGACTGGGTGGCCACCGACCAGGTGGTGGTGGCGGTCGAGATGGCACCGGGGTCGAGGTCGGCCGCGCCGCCCTGGCCCGACGGCGGCACCTGACGCTCGCCGCCGTTGGCCGGGCTCGGCGCGCCGGTCGGCGCCTGGAAACCCCGGCCCCAGTTGCCGTCCGGCGCGCGCAGCGCCTGCGCGGCGAGCCGGTCCTTGAAGCCCGGCGTACGCAGCACCTCGAAGAGCACCTTGGCGGCGGACGCCTTGGCCGGCTCGATGCCGGGCAGCACCGCGAACGGGTAGTCCAGCGAGATCGGCGGCGGCTGCAGGTACAGCGCGGCGAGCCGGATCGGCGGCTTGGTGCTGTTGTAGGCGATCACGTCCTCCTCGGACAGCGCCGCCGCCCCCAGCCCGTTGGCGATCGCCGTCGGGTCGGAGGAGCGCGGGAACCGCGCGAGGAGGTCCTGCCGCAGCGAGGACCGGTTGGTGGCAAGGGCCCGCAGCGCGCCGACCATCGCCTCCTGTGCCTTCGGCGAGCCGGACTCGCCGGCGGAACTGGCCGCGGCGGTCAGCGACAGCAGGCCGGACAGGCCGGCCGCGTCCTGGGTCGGCTCGACGATCCCGGCCCGCAGCGGCTTGCTGGCGGTGACCTGGGTGAGCAGGTCGGACCAGCGGAGTTCCTTGTCCGGCCACCCTATGCGGGAGGCCACCGGCTCGGGCAGCGCCACCACGACCGGGCTGCGTGCGATGGACGCGCCGTTGGTCGGCGCGAACGCGCTGGCCCCGCCGCTCTTGAGCCGGACCAGCCAGGTCGAGGAGTCCGGCACCCAGACGTCGGGGGTGACGGCGGTGCCGCTGGCCTGCCCGACGCCGGCGAGCGTGGCACCGTGCTTGCTCGCCACCGCGGCGGCCACCTCGACCGGCTCGGCCGAGGAGACGTTGACCGCGATGCAGGTTCCGCCCACCGCGGCGCCGTCGGAGACCCACTGGTCGGCGGCGGCGCGCACCGCGGGGGCGATCTCCGGGGCGGTCGCCACCGACAGCTCGACGCGGCCCGAACAGTTCGGGCCGGCCAGCTGCTGGTAACCGAACCAGGAGCCGGCTACGACGGCGACCAGGGCGGCCGCCACGGCGGCGGCACCTGCTCCGCGGAGGTGAGAACGCATGCGATGGCGGCCAGACACGGTGACCATCTTGCGTACCTCGTGGGGTTACCACCACAACCGTTCGGACGAAAGTTACGCAGCAGAAACAGTTGATCAGCTAACCCATACGCTAAGTTACCAGTCAGTCATTTATGGTGATGTCAATCCACTTCGGACTTTCACTTGGTGACCGTCCGGTCACGGCCGGACGCACGTCGGGCTCGCCATCGGCACCGGTTCCCCCACCGGCTCCGGCACCCCGCCGTCCGGATCGACCCGGAAGATCCTGATCATGTCGGCCCGCTCGTCGGCCACGTACAGGTGCTCCCCGGCGAACGCGAAGTGCCGCGGCCACTCGCCGCCGGTGTCGACCTCGGCCACCAGCTCCGGCGCCGGGCCGTCGAGCGCGAAGACAGCGATCGTGCCCACGCCGCGGTTGCCCACGTAGAGGAAACGCCCGCCCGGTCCGACAGTCACCTCGGAGGGCTGGACGTGCCCGGTCCGGCCGCTGGCGTCGACACGCGTCCGCTGCCGCGGCCCGTCCGGCGTCAGCTCGTACGCGGTGACGGTGGCGTCCAGCTCGCCGACCAGCCAGCAGCGCCGCCCGTCCGGGTGCCGGGCCAGGTGCCGGGGACCGGTTCCGGGCGCCGTCCGCAGCCTCGGCTCCCGCTCGGCCAGCCGGCCGGTGGCGTCGTCGACGTCGTACCGGTAGACCGAGTCGGTGCCCAGGTCGACGGCGAGCAGCCCGCCGCCGGCCGGGTCGGGCGAGACCATGTGGCAGTGCGCGTGCTCCTGCCGCTGCGGGTCGGCTCCCTGGCCGGAGTGCCGGACCAGGTCGGCGCGCTCCCCCGGCACGCCGTCGGCGTCCAGGCCGAACACCGCCACGCTGCCGCCGCCGTAGTTCGCCACGAACAGGTGCCGCCCGTCCGGGGCGACGGACACGTGGCACGGCTCCGCGCCGCCGGTCTCGCGGACGCCCAGCGGTGCGAGGTCGCCGTCCGGGGCCACCCGGAACGCGCTCACCTGACCGTCGGGCAGCTCGTTGCACGCGTACAGCACCGGCAGCGCCGGATGCCGCACCAGGAACGACGGCGACGGGGTGACCGCCACGACGCCCAGCGGGGTCAGTTCCCCGGTCGCCCGGTCCCGCCGGGCCGCCACGACGCCCTCGGCCCGCCCGCCCGTCTCCGCCGTGTAGCCGCCGATGTGGACGATCTCGTCCTGCCCGGTCACCGCACCCACCTCTCGTCGGTCCTGCCTGCGATCCAACCAGAGGCTTCCCGGTGGCGCGCCCGGTCAGTCCCACCAGGCCCGACGGATCGGGTACGGCGTGCTCAGCCCACCGGCACCGGCTCGCCGCGCTGCCGCGCCACGTGCTCGACGAGCGAGATCAGCACCAGCTTGCCGGACTGCCGGTCCCGGGCGTCGCAGAGCACCAGCGGGACGTCCGGGTCCAGGTCCAGCGCGTCGCGGACCGCCTCCATGCCGAACCGGCGGGAACCCTCGAAGCAGTTGACGCCCACCACGAACGGGATGCCCCGCTGCTCGAAGTAGTCGATCGAGGGGAAGCAGTCGGCCAGCCGCCGGGTGTCGGCGAGCACCACCGCACCGAGCGCGCCGAACGCCAGCTCGTCCCAGAGGAACCAGAACCGGTCCTGGCCCGGGGTGCCGAACAGGTAGACCTGAAGGTCGTCGTTGATGGTGATCCGGCCGAAGTCCATCGCCACCGTCGTGGTCGACTTCTGCTCGACCCCGGAGACGTCGTCGGTGCCGAGCCCGGCCCCGGTCAGGACCTCCTCGGTCTGCAACGGCCGGACCTCACTCAACGCGCTGACCAGCGTCGTCTTTCCGGCGCCGAAGCCACCGGCGATGAGGATCTTCAAAGCCAGCGGCACTCGTGGCGCCCCCGGCTCCCGGTCATAGCGCACGGAGTCCACTGACCACCGCCTTGAGGATGTTGTCGTCGGGCAGGTACGCGGTGGCCGGTGGCCGGTGCACCGCGACGAGCTCATGGGCGAGGAGGTCGCCGAGCAGCACCCGGACCACGCCGACGGCGAGGTCCAGGTCGGCGGCGAGGTCGGCCACGGCCTTCGGCCGCCGGGCCAGCTCGATCAGGCGGCGGTGCTCCGGCTGGAGACCGGGCGTGCCGGCCGGGTCCGCGCCGCTGGTGGCGAGCACGAACGCCAGCAGGTCGAAGCCGTCGACCGGCGGGTGCACCCGGCCGCCGGTGAGCGTGTACGGGCGCACCACCGGTCCGGCGTCGGCGTCCAGCCACTCGTGCTGCGGTCCCGGCGACTCAGCGCGCATCGGTCCGCTCCCCCGCCACCCGGCTCGGCGCGGCCAGGTTCTCCCCGACCCGGATGACGAGCATCGCCATCTCGTACGCCACCAGGCCGATGTCGGCGTCGGCGTCGCTCGCCACGGCGAGGCAGGCGCCCTGCCCGGCGGCGGTCACGAACAGGTAGGCCGACTCCATCTCCACCACGGTCTGACGGACCGCGCCGCCGCCCAGGTGCCGGGTGGCGCCCTTGGCCAGCCCGGAGAAGCCGGACGCCAGCGCGCACAGGTGTTCCGCGTCGGTGCGGTCCTGGTCGGTGGAGGCGCCGAGCAGGAGCCCGTCCGCCGAGAGCACCACCGCCTGACGGGCGGCGGGAACGCGCTCCACCAGGTCGTCGAGCAGCCAGTCGAGATCGGCGTTCTGCCGCGTCGTGTGCACCACTAGGCGTCCCTCTCAGTCGCGGTTCGTTGGTCCGGCGCCGGCGGGGCGGGCTGAACGGCCGACCCCGCGGTGGTGGACGGCGTACCGGTGTCACGCGTTTCGGTGGCGGGGGTGGCCGGATCGGTTCCGGCGGCGCGGGAGCCGTCCCGGCGCCCGCGCGCGGTGCCGGCCTGCAACGCCGACATGGCCCGGCGGGCCTCCTCCGGGGTGCGGTGGGCCGGGGTGTCGGCGACGGCGGCGCGAGGACGCGCGGTCGCGCCGCGGCGCCGGATCCGGCGGGGCAGGCCGTCGTCGTCGGCGGGTGGCTCCACCGTCGAGGCCCGTGCCGACTGCAGCGGGACGACTGTGCTCTCCGACCGGTCCCGGCCCGGCCGGACCGGCCGCCCCGGCCGCGGCACGGTGGTCAGCCGGGTCACCTTGGCCAGGCGCCGCCGTTCCGGCCCGGCGGAGGCGTCCGCGCCCACCGGCGGCTCGTCGGTGATCAGTTCCGACGGTACGAACACCGCGGCCACGATCCCGGCCGGGCGGGACGGCCGCAGCTCCACCCGGACGCCGTGCCGGGCGGCCAGGCGCGCCACCACGAACAGCCCCAGCCGGGCGCTGCCGGCCGGGTCGAACTCCGGTGGCTCGGCCAGCTTGCGGTTGGCCTCGGCCAGGGCCGGCGCGGACATGCCCAGCCCTCGGTCGAGGATCTCGACGGTGTAGCCGCCCGGGACGCTCCGGCCGGTGACGTCCACCCGGGTGCCGGGCGGGGAGAACGTGGTCGCGTTCTCGATCAGCTCGGCGAGCAGGTGGATCACGTCGCCGACGGCGCGGCCCAGCACCCCGGCCGGTGCCACCTCGCCCACGTCGACCCGGTCGTACGCCTCGACCTCGGAGATCGCGCCGCGCATCACGTCGACGGCGGCGACCGGCCGGCGCCAGCCGCGTCCGGGCGCGGCCCCGGCGAGGATTACCAGGTCCTCGGCGTGCCGCCGCAGCCGCGTCGCCAGGTGGTCGACCTGGAACAGCCCGGCCAGCTCGTCCGGATCCTCGGTACGCCGTTCCAGCCGGTCCAGCAGCGCCAGTTGCCGGTGCACCAGCCCCTGGCTGCGCCGGGCCAGGTTGAGGATCACCTCGTTGAAGCCCCGGCGCAGCGTCACCTCGTCGACAGCGGCCCGGACCGCGGTCCGGCGTACCTCGTTGAAGGCGCGCGCCACCTGGCCGATCTCGTCGCCGCCGTGGTCCAGCTCGGGCGCCTCCCGGGCCACGTCGACCTCCTCGCCCCGGCGCAGCCGCGCGACCACGTCGGGCAGCCGGCGTTCGGCCACCTCGGTCGCGGCCGCCCGTACGCCGCTCAGCCGCTGCGCCAGCGACCGGCCGACCCGCAGCGCCACCAGCACGCACACCACGATCGCGACCAGGCCCAGCACACCGGCGGCGGCGAGCTGGACGAGGATCCGGGTGGCCATCGGCACCGACCGCTCGGCGAGGGCGTCCGCGCCGCGCAGCTCGAAGTCGCGCAGGCTCTGCCACACCTCGGCGTGGCCGGTCTCCCACGCCCGCATGTCGAACCGGGCGGGCAGGGCGGGCGAGCGGATCAGGCTGTCCTGGAGCGCGCGCAGCCGGAGGAACCCGGCGCCCTCGGTCATCCGCTGGTAGGCGGTCCGCTCCCCGGCCGGCAGGTCGGCGACCGCCGTCTCGGCCAGGAAACGCTGGTTCTCCACTGTGCGTACCAGTTGCTCGTGCTCGCCGTCGGCGTACCGCCCGGCCGTGACGGCGCCGGCCAGCAGCGCGTCGGCCTGCCCGAGCAGCTCCCGGGAGCGGCCCAGCGCGGTCAGCGCGGTGGCCTCCCGGTTGAGCTGCGCGTCGGGCAGCGCGGCCATCGCGCCGAACGCCTGGAACGCCGAGCCGATCATCCCGCTGTAGAGGCCGACGGCGCCGGCCCGGTCCACCTTGCGGTCGTCGATGAACGCGCGTCCGGCGGGCAGCGCGTCGAGCGCCGAGACGAGTTGGTCGAGCCGGTTGTCGAGCTGGGCGTCGGCGACGTCGCGCAGGTCGCCGCCGTCGACCTTGCGGCGCAGCTCGACGATCGCGTCGTCGGTGCGTACCCGCTGCTCGGTCAGCTCGGGGAGGGCGCGGTCGCCGGCGAGCTGGACCACCGACAGCCGCCGCTCGCGTTGCAGCTCGGCCACCACGGCCTCGCCGGGACGGCCCAGGTCGTAGAGGAGGGTACGCGCGGAGAGCAGGTCGAGCGCGGGCCCGAAGGTGAGCGTGGTGGCGAAGATCCACAGGGCCAGCAGCCCGGTCACCGGGCCGATGACCAGCGCGGTCAGCTTGGCGCGGATCGGCCAGTCACGGGTGTTCAATCAGACCTCGCCCGGGAAGGTGTCGCTCGGTGGCGCCGGCAGCGGCCGTCACGTTCGCCGGCCACGACGCCGGGCCCCGGCCCGGACGCCTTGGGCAGGATACGTAATCCGGGGCGGATGCACTACCGGCCGTCTCGGCTCTCACTACGGTCCGAGACGGGCACGGCGGGCGCAGTCGGACACCGGTCCGGCACCGGACGGCGGTCGCGACACCGCGCCTATTTCCAGAAGCGGGGCGGAAAGTGCCGCACAACGGGATTGGCGATCACCCGCACGAGGGAATACCAGCGTGCGAAGGAGGAGCCATGTCGTCCACCCAGGTAGTCGTCATAGTCATCGTCGTCGCCGTCATCGCCGCGCTCGTCGCGGTCGCCGTGGTCGCCAGCCGCCGCCGGGCGCTGCGCGAGCGCTTCGGCCCCGAGTACGACCGGGTCGTCGCCGAGCAGGACAGCCGCAGCGCCGCCGAGCGCGAGCTGCGGGAACGCGAACGCCGGCACGCCGAGCTGGAGCTGACCCCGCTGAGCCCCGAGTCCCGGGCCCGCTACGCCGCCGCCTGGGAGGAACTCCAGGTGCGCTTCGTCGACTCCCCCGCGGAGACCGTCGGCGAGGCCGACGAGCTGGTCAGCCGTCTGATTGCCGAGCGCGGTTACCCCACCGGGGACTTCTCGGACCAGATCGCCCACCTCTCCGTCGAGCACGCCCGCACCCTCACCCACTACCGCGACGCCCACGAGATCCGGCAGCGCAACGAGCGCGGTGAGGCCGGCACCGAGGACCTCCGGCAGGCGCTCGTGCACTACCGGGCCCTCTTCGCCGACCTGCTCGGCGAGGAGCCGGTGCCCATGTCCACGCAGCAGCCGGAGCAGCGCCACCCCGACCACGACCACGACCACGACGTCCCGAGCCGCTGAGGAGGCCGCCGCCATGCGCCAGGATGAACAGCAGGTCACGCAGGACCACCCCGAGGCCGTCCGGTCCGCACCGGTGCCGGTGCCGCAGCCGGGCGAGCACGCCGACACCGACCGCCGCGACACCGACCGGGCCGACGTGCCCGAGGACGCGCTGGACGACCGCGGCACCTTCGACGACCCGGCGGTGACCGACGAGCGGCGCGACGCCGAGGTGGACGAGACCCGCGCCTACGACGCCGGGGAGCTGCGCGACGCGGCCGACCGGACCGACGACGACGGGCGTGCCCCGTACGCCGAGCCGGCGCCGCTGCCGACGGCGTTCGGCGCGGCCACTGTGGGCGACGCGGTGGCCGCCTCGGCCCTGGCCGGCGGCCGTCCGCAGGACGAGCGCGACGCGCGCGACGA
The DNA here is from genome assembly GCF_027497335.1 of Micromonospora sp. WMMA1976. NCBI lineage: Bacteria > Bacillati > Actinomycetota > Actinomycetes > Micromonosporales > Micromonosporaceae > Micromonospora > Micromonospora sp. WMMA1976. The sequence continues at coordinate 5,007,553 of NZ_CP114912.1, forward strand.
GGACACGGCGGCGCCGGGCGACGGCGCGCCGGGACGCACCGACCCGCTGGACGACGAGCGGGCCGACCCGACCGCCGGGGACCGCCTGCACGACCGGGACCGCTGGGACGCCGAGCACCCCGGCGCCGGCGACCGTGACGTGGACGGCGACGGCCGGGACGACCGCACGGTGGACACCGACGCCCGGGACGACCGCATCGACGGCGTCGTCCGGGACGACGCGGCCGCCGACGGCGCGGTCGGGTACGGCAGCGCTGAGCCCGGCCTGGTCGACCCGGACGCCGAGCCGGTCCCCGCCACCGACGACGCCGACCGGCGGCACGACCGGGTGGACACCGCCACCGCGGCGGCGGGCGCGGCAGCCGCCGGCACGGCCGGCGCGAGCCTGGGCGGCGCGGACCGGCCCACGCCCGGCGCGGTACCCGCCGACGCGGCGACGCTGTTCGCGCCGGAGGCCGCCCAGGGCTTCCGGGACCGCTGGCGCGACGTGCAGCTGCGCTTCGTGGACGACCCGCGCGCCGCGGTCGGCGAGGCCGAGTCGCTGGTCGAGGAGGCGATCGAGGCGCTCTCCACGGCCCTGCGCGAGCAGCGCACCCGGCTCGGTGCCTGGCAGGAGTCCGGCTCCACGGACACCGAGCAGCTCCGGGTCGCCGTGCGCGGCTACCGCGACTTCCTGGACCGCGTGCTGGGCCGCTGAGAAACCGCCACGAAGCCCCGGCCGGTGACCCGGCCGGGGCTTCCGCACGTCCGGACCGAACAGCAGGTATGAAACTTCCCAATCGGGGTACGTGCGGTCAGCGGTGCACACGAGGGGAGCACGGTCATGGGCGGTGGCGGCCTGCGATTGAACATGAACGCCCTGGACTATCTGATTCTGGCGCTCTACTTCGTCACGGTGCTCGGCGTCGGTTTCGCCGCCCGGCGCGCGATCCGCACCAGCGTGGACTTCTTCCTCTCCGGCCGCTCGCTGCCCGCCTGGGTCACCGGCCTGGCGTTCGTCTCGGCGAACCTGGGCGCCCTGGAGATCATCGGCATGGCCGCCAACGGTGCCCAGTACGGCATCATGACCGTGCACTACTACTGGATCGGCGCCGTGCCGGCGATGGTCTTCCTCGGCATCGTGATGATGCCGTTCTACTACGGCTCCAAGGTCCGCAGCGTCCCCGAGTACCTGCGGCTGCGCTTCAACCGCCCCACCCACCTGCTCAACGCGATCAGTTTCGCGGTCGCGCAGGTGCTCATCGCGGGCGTGAACCTCTACGCGCTGGCCCTGATCATGCAGGCGCTGCTCGGCTGGCCGCTCTGGTTCGCGATCATCGTCGGTGCGGTGATCGTGCTGGCGTACATCACCGTCGGCGGGCTCTCCGGCGCGATCTACAACGAGGTGCTCCAGTTCTTCGTGATCATCGCCGGTCTGGTGCCGATCACGGTGATCGGGCTGGTCAAGGTCGGCGGCGTGAGCGGCCTGATGGACGCGGTCCGCGACTCCAGACTCGGCGAGGCCGGCCTGCACGCCTGGGAGGGCACCGGCAGCACCGGCAACCCGCTCGGCGCGCACTGGCTGGGCATCGTGTTCGGCCTCGGCTTCGTGCTCTCCTTCGGCTACTGGACCACGAACTTCGCCGAGGTGCAGCGCGCCCTGTCCGCGCGGAACATGAGCGCCGCCCGGCGTACGCCGATCATCGCCGCGTACCCGAAGCTGCTCATCCCGGCGGTCACCGTGATCCCCGGCCTGATCGCCCTGGTCACCGTGAAAGGGCTGGGCGCCGACGAGGGCGACCTGGTCTACAACAACGCGATCCCGCTGCTCATGCGCGACCTGCTGCCAAACGGCGTGCTCGGTATCGCGGTCACCGGCCTGGTGGCCTCGTTCATGGCCGGCATGGCGGCGAACGTCAGCGGCTTCAACACCGTGTTCACGTACGACATCTGGCAGGCGTACTTCCGGCGGGAAATGCCGGACGAGCACTACGTGAAGGTGGGCCGGCTCGCCACCGTCGGCGCCGTGGTGATCGGCATCGGCACCGCGTTCATCGCGGCCGGATTCAGCAACATCATGAACTACATCCAGGCGCTGTTCTCGGTGTTCAACGCGCCGCTGTTCGGCACGTTCATCATCGGCATGTTCTGGCGGCGGATGACGCCGCTGGCCGGGTTCTGGTCGCTGCTGTCCGGCACCGTCGTCGCCACCGCCACGTACCTGCTCTACAAGGGCGGCGTGATCAGCTTCAACTCGGACCTGGAGGAGAGCTTCTGGGGCGCGGGCCTGGCCTTCGCCACCGTCGCGGTGGTGGCCGCGATCGTCACGCCGCTGACCCGGCCGAAGACCGACGACCAGCTGACCGGGCTGGTGTACGGCCTCAGCGACACCACGCTCGCCGACGACACACTGGCCGGCGACGCCGCCTGGTACCGCTCCCCGGTGCTGCTCGGCGTCGTCGCGGTGATCCTCGCCGCCCTGTTCTACATCCCGGTCTTCTGAAGGAGGGGACGCACACCATGCCAGACGACGCGGACCGCCACTACCAGGGCGGCGAGGCGCACGACCCGCTGGTCGACGAGACCGAGGACGCCCGGGAGGAACGCTCCGCCGCGGCCCGGCTCTTCGACATCCGCCGGGTCATCGGTGGCCTGTTCGTGGTGTACGGGCTGATCGTCGGGCTGATGGGGCTGTTCGACACGTCCGCCGAGATCGACAAGGCGCAGGGCGTCCGGATCAACCTGTGGGCGGGCGCGGCGATGCTGGTGTTCGGCCTGCTGATGCTGCTGTGGCTGCGGCTGCGCCCGACCGAGACGCCGGAGCCGCACCGCGACGAGTCCTGATCCCCGCCGCCCGCATGGCGCGGCCCGCACCGGGTACGCCTCGGGGATCAGGCGGAAGGGACAGGAGGGCAGCAGCATGACCGATCGTGACCGCGGTGGCGAGCGGCCGCTGGAGGAGACCCCCGAGGTGGCCGCGGCGGTGGACGACGACAGCACGGTGCCCCAGTTGCGCGGCGGCGGCACCGACCCGGACAACCCCGTCTTCACCGAGCCCGACGGGGCGGTGCCCGACACCGGGTCGCCGAACCTCATCGGTGACCCGTACGCGGCCGGTACCGGCGCGACAGGCACCGGCACCGGTGCCGCACCGGACGACATCCGCACCGGAGCCGAGCAGCCCTGGGATCCGGAGGACCTGGTGCAGGCCCGGGGTCAGGACGTGACGCCGGAGAACCTGGAGCGGGCCCGCCGCGACCTGGCCGAGCTGGGCCGGGCGGCGATCGAGCGCACCGTGCCCTGACACCGGCACGGCCGAGGGCCCCTGGCCGACGTGGGCGTCGACCAGGGGCCCGGGGAACCCGCGCGGCGGTGCCTCACTCCCGCCGCCGCGGGTGGCCCGTACCGCGGCTCAGGAGAGCGGCGGGTACGCGTTCTGCATGAGCTGCTGGAACTGGGCGGCGAACCAGGCGCCGGAGATCGGCGCGTCCGGCAGGGCACCGGACATGCTGTTGCCGTTGCGGGCGTTACCGGTGTAGGTCGGGTCGCACATCCGGTCGAAGCCCTTGCCCTCGTTGTTCGGGATCTCCTTGCTGGAGCCGTCCGACTCACCCGGAGGCTTCACCCAGACGTAGGCGTCGATCCCGGGCTCCGGGTTGGCCTGCGGCCGCTCGCCGAGACCCGCGCCGGCCTGGTTGCACCAGTTGCCGGTGTGGAAGCGGCGGTCGACCCGGCCGCCGTCGACGTACGCGTCCACGCTGGTCGACGGGCCGGGGCCGGTCGGCCGGGCGGCGCCGCCCCAACCGTTGCGGGAGGTGTCGATCAGCATGCCGATGTTGCTGTCGAAGCCGATCGAGACCAGCTTCTGCCGGAACGCCTGGGCGAACGACAGCTCGTCGAGGTACTGGTTCCAGTCGGCCCACTTGGACTGCCGGACGGTCTGGCCGTTCACCGTGTCGGTGATCTTGACGTACGGCTCCTTCAGCGCGGAGTAGTTCGCCGTGTTGACGATGAAGCCCTGCACGTTGGCGACGGTGCTGCCGGACGCCACAGCGGCGGCCTTGAGCTGGTCGGCGACCGGGCCGAAGTTGCTGTCCCAGCCGATCCAGCCGTGGTGGGCGGCGTCGATGTAGTTGTAGACGTTGCCGATCGCGCCCAGCTTCGCCAGGGCGTAGCCGACACCGTTCACGTACGCGCCGTTGGCCTTCACCGTGTCACACATGACGGTGCCACCCGCGTTGCCCGAGGTGTTGGTCACCAGGTTGGGCAGCGAGTCGATCTCGATGATGTTGACGATGCGCAGGTTCCGGTACTTCGCGTCGCCCTGGATCGCGGCGATCGGGTCGATGTACTCGGCCTTGTAGCGGGGCAGCTCGTCCGGGCCCAGCTCACCGTTCGAGGCGAGCGCGGAGCAGTCCCGGCCGGGCAGGTTGTAGATGACGAACTGGATGTAGCCGGCGCCCTGGGCGAGCGCGGCGTCCAGGTGGTCACGGACGCCCATCGCCCCGTTGGAGCTGCTGTCCGGCGTGCCGTTGATGGCGGCGATCCGGTCGATCCAGACGGCGGTCGGGTTGTTCGACACCCGGTTGCCGCCGGACACCGACTCGGCCTTGGCCTTCCACTCGGGGTTCACGTACCCCTTCACACCGGCGTACGGGTTGTCGACCCGCTGCCCGGGCGGCGGCGGAGTGGTCGTCGGCGGCGTCGAGGTCGGCGGGGTCGACGTCGGCGGGGTGCTCGTGGGGGGCGTGCTGGTCGGCGGCGTGCTCGTCGGCGGGGTGCTGGTGGTCGGCGTGCCGCCGTTGCACACGGTGCCGTTGAGCGTGAACTGGGTCGGCTTGGGGTTGCTGCCGCTCCAGGAGCCGTTGAAGCCGATGGTGGTGCTGGCGCCGCTGGCGAGCGACCCGTTGTACGACTCGTTCTGCGCGGTGACGTTCTGGCCGCTCTGGGACCACCGCGCGGACCAGCCGTTCACCACCCGCTGCGAGCTGTTCGGGAAGGTGAAGCCGAGGTTCCACGAGCTGAGCGCGTCACCGATGTTCTTGATGGTCACGGTGCCGGTGAATCCACCGGGCCAGTCGCTGGTCGTGTAGGTCACGCTGCACTGCGTGGCGGCCTGCGCCGCGGTGACCGGGAGGGTCACCAGTCCACCGGCTACCAGGACGCCGGCGCTGGTGAGCGCAAGCGTCCGGTTCCGGCCGGACAGCCTTCTCCACAGATTCATGCCACTGATCTCCTTGGGCGAGACCGGATCCGCGTACGGCCCGGCGCAATGGCGGCTGCGGGCGTCCTGCGGGAACGACCGTGCGCGCCACGGGTTACTTCGGGGGACGCCCGACCCGGACGGGCGTTGTGGGGGTGGTGGTGCCGACCGGTCCGCAGGACCGGCCGATGGAGCCGGACGTCGGCCGGTGGTGCCGGCTGCCCTCGACGTCTGAGCTCGCGGTGTGGCTCCCCGAACCGCGTGGAACGATTCTTGCATGGGAGCGCTTCCATGACAATGGCTCGATGCGCCTCGCCCCACCGTACCGCCCGCCCCCACTCGCGCCGCCCCACCGACGCCCCTCAGCTCGGGTGGAACACCACGGGTGTCAAAACGGCCCGGAGACACCCATGACGTTCCACTCGGCGCGCGGACCGCGGTCGCGGCGAAGGGCATTCGATCCGCGCGCGACGTCGGACAGGGCACGCATCCGCCCCAACGTCAGCAAATCCCTAAAAGCGAATCTTTCCCCGAATAACTCGCGAAAAGGTCTAACGTCGGTCTTAGCTCGACTGACGTCGGGCTCAGGACGAACAGGGATGGAGACGCTGGTCATGGCTAAGAAGATGCTCGGGAAGGTGGTCGCGGGCGCCGCTCTCGGCGGAGCGGGCCTTCTCGCGTTCACCCCGGGAATGGCCTACGCGGGCGGGCACGACGAGGGCAAGGTCATCGCCAAGCCGCACGTGGTGAAGGCGGGGGACACCGTCGAGCTGCTCGCGATCTGCTCCGAGCCGCAGAAGCACGCCACCGTCTGGTCGAAGGTCACCGGCAAGGTCGACCTGCACCCGGCCCGCGACGGCGAGCACGGCGACTGGGCCGACCGCGGCGGCGACTGGGGCGGCGACAAGGACTGGGGCTGGGACGACAAGGGCCCGGACGGCAAGGACGACCACGGCAAGGGCCCGGACGGCAAGGACGACCACGGCAAGGGCCCGGACGGCCGCGGCGAGCCGGGCGGGGACGGGCACGGCCCGGACGGCAACGGCCCCGGTGGCAACGGGCCCGGCGGGAACGGCCCGGGTGGCGACGGCATGCCGCAGCCTCCGGCGAACCAGCCCCAGCCGCCGGCCGGCCAGCCGGAAGGGCAGCCGCAGCCGGGTGGCGCGGGCGCCGGCGCGGCCGTCGACCCCGGCGACTGGCAGGGGCACGACGAGTACGGCCAGGACGCCGAGCCGGGCTGGGAGAAGGAGAAGCCGGGCGGGCCGGACTGGACCAAGGACGAGCACGGCCCCGACGGCAAGGACCGGCACGGCAAGGACGCCAAGGACGAGCACGGCAAGGACGACCGTGGCGCCCGGCCGGACGACAAGGGCAAGGACGGCAAGGACGAGCACGGCTCCTGGCAGGACGGCAAGGACGACTGGCAGGGCGGCAAGGACTGGCAGGGCGGCAAGGACGACTGGCAGGCGAGCGGAGGCGCCTGGCAGGAGGACAAGGGCGACTACGGCAAGGACGCCGAGCGCGACTACGGCAAAGACGAGTGGGAGCACGGGAAGGACTTCGTCTACTACGGCGAGGCCACCGTGTCGCACGACGCCCGGCCGGGCCGGTACGAGCTGCGGGGCACCTGCGGTGAGGGCGAACTGGTGGTCCTGCCGCGCGGTGGGGTCGACGGCGGCGACGGCGGCATGACGACCACCGGCGTGGACCGCAACCTCGCCACCGGCGGCGCGGGCATGATCGGCGCCGCCGCGCTGGGCGGCCTGGTGCTGCTGCGCCGGCGGCGGGCCGGTGGCCTGGTCTGACCGGACGACGACCCGGGCCGGCGGCCGCCACGGAAGTCCGTGGCGTGCCGCCGGCACGGCCGTCGTCGTCCTGCTCGCCATGGCCGGGGCCGGTCTGATCGGCGCGTCCGTCCGGACCGTCCCGCCACCGTCACCGCCGCAGCCGCTCGGTCAGGCGGCCCCGGTCACCACCGGCCCGCAGAGCGATCCGGGTGGCGCCTACGCCGACCCGGACGCCGAGGGCCAACCCGCACCGGGCGCCGAGAGCCAACCGGCACCGGGCATCGGGCAGTCCACACCGGGTGGCACCGGCCGGCCGGCAGCGGGCCCCGCCGGGGGCGGCCCGGCGACGCCGGGCCCACCGAACGCCGCACCCGGCGCCACTCCGGGCGCCGCAGCCGTCCCGGGCGTCCCGAACACGACGGGCGCCGCCCCGGCCCCGCTGCCCCGGTCGGCGCCGGTCACCATCTCGATCCCCCGCATCGGGGTGCAGGCGCCGATCATGTCGCTCGGCACGAACCCGGACGGCACGGTCCAGGTGCCCCCGCTGGACCAGGCCATGAACGCCGGCTGGTACTCCCCCGGCGCCAGCCCGGGCGAGGCCGGCAACGCGGTGATAGTGGGTCACGTCGACTCCGCCCAGCTCGGCCCGGCGGTGTTCTTCAACCTCGGCGCGCTGGTGGCGGGCGACACGATAGTGGTCGCCCGGCAGGACGGCTCGTCCGCCACGTTCACGGTGCGGGAGGTCGCGTCGTACCCGAAGACCGCCTTTCCCGCCGCGCAGGTCTACGGCCCGTCGGACGTGCCCGCCCTGCGGGTGGTGACCTGCGGCGGGGTGTTCGACAAGACGGCCGGGAGCTACCTGAACAACATCGTCGTCTACGCCCCGATGACGAGCTGAGGGGCGGAAACGGCAGTGGCCCGGCGGTCGGGAACCGACCACCGGGCCACTCGCGTCGAGCGGTCAGGCCGCCGCCGAGGTCCGGACCAGGGTACGGATCTGTCGCAGCAGCACCGACAGCGCGGACAGGTCGGCGCGGGACTCGTCGAACTCCCCCATCGCCCGGTGCGCCCGGTGGATCGAGGTGGCGTTCGCCTGCTCCCACTCCTGCACCCGCTCCACCGGCGGCACGTCCTCCGGTGTGGACCCGAGCACCTCCGCGGTGAGCGCGGCCAGCGCGGCGTACAGGTCGTAGCGCAGCGCCATCCGGGCCAGGGTCTGCCACCTGTCCTCGCGGGGCAGCAGGGAGATCTTCGACAGCAGCGCGTCGACCCGGAACCGGTCGGAGAGCACGAAGTAGACCGAGGCCACCTCGCTCACGTCCCGCCCGGTCGCCTGCGCCGTCTCGACGATGTCCAGCAGGCCGAAGCTGTACATCAGGCGAGTCGCCTGCTCGGCCAGGTCACGCGGCAGCCCGCGCTCGACAAGCGACTCGATGTGCGCCGCGATGGCCTCCCGCTCGGTGCCCCAGAACCGGTTCTCCAGGTCCGGCAGGAGCCGGGCCACACCGTCGCGCAGCCGGGCGATCTCCGCCGGCACGTCGATCGGCGAGCGCCGGTTGGTGACCAGCCAGCGCACCGCGCGGTCGAGCAGCCGCCGGGTGTCCAGGTAGACAGCGGTCTGCAACTCGGGCGAGACCTTGTTGTCGAGCGCCTCGACCGCGTCCCACAGGTCGCGCAGGCCGAACACCTCGCGGACCACCACGTACGCCCGGAGCACGTCGGCAGCGGACGCGGCCGTCTCCTCGACCACCCGGAAGACGAACGAGATGCCACCCCGGTTGATCGCCTCGTTGACCAGGACCGTGGTGACGATGTCCCGGCGCAGGCGGTGCCGGCCCATCCGCTCGGCGAAGCGCTGCCGCAGCGGCGTCGGGAAGTAGTTGACCAGGACCTCGGTCGTCCACTCCTCGTCCGCCAGGCCCTCGCCGACGATCTCGCGCTCCAGCACGATCTTGACGTACGCGAGCAGCACCGCGAACTCCGGCGCGGTCAGGCCGCTCTCGGTGCGGACCGCCAGTTCCTCGTCCGAGGGCAACGCCTCCAGCGACCGGTTCAACGCGCCGGACCGCTCCAGCTCGTTGATCATCCGCCGGTGCACCGGGAGCAACGAGGCGGCCTGGGCCTGGGCGTTGTTGAGCGCACGCGCCTGGTCGTAGTTGTCCCGCAGCACCAGATCGGCGACCTCGTCGGTCATCTGGGCCAGCAGCTCGTCGCGCTCCGGCCGGTCCAGCTCGCCGTCGGCCACCGCCGTGTTGAGCAGGATCTTGATGTTGACCTCGTGGTCGGAGCAGTCCACACCGGCCGCGTTGTCGATGAAGTCGGTGTAGATGCGGCCGCCGGTCGAGGCGTACTCGATCCGGCCCTGCTGGGTGAAGCCCAGGTTGCCGCCCTCGCCGACCACCCGGCAGCGCAGGCCCTTGCCGTCCACCCGGATGGCGTCGTTTGACTTGTCCCCCACCTCGGCGTTGGTCTGGCTGGACGCCTTGACGTAGGTGCCGATGCCGCCGTTCCAGAACAGGTCGACCGGCGCGGTGAGGATCGCCTTCATCAGCTCCTGCGGGCTGAGCTGCGTGACGTCCTCGTCGAGGCCGAGCACCGCGCGGACCTGCGGCGAGATCGGCACCGACTTCGCCGTACGCGAGTGGACGCCGCCGCCTTCGGAGATCAGCTCGCGGTCGTAGTCCTCCCACGACGAGCGCGGCATGTCGAACAGCCGCTTGCGTTCCTCCCAGGACCGGGCCGAGTCCGGATCCGGGTCCAGGAAGATGTGCCTGTGGTCGAACGCGGCCACCAGCCGGATGTGCTTCGACAGCAGCATCCCGTTGCCGAACACGTCGCCGGACATGTCGCCGACGCCGACCACAGTGAAGTCCTGCGTCTGGGTGTCGTGGCCCAGCTCCCGGAAGTGCCGCTTGACCGACTCCCAGGCGCCGCGGGCGGTGATACCCATCTTCTTGTGGTCGTAGCCGGCCGAGCCACCGGAGGCGAACGCGTCGCCCAGCCAGAAGCTGTGCGCCTCGGAGATCTCGTTGGCGATGTCGGAGAACGTCGCCGTGCCCTTGTCGGCGGCCACGACCATGTACGGGTCGTCGCCGTCGTGCCGGACCACGTCGTCGGGCGGCACGATCTCGCCGCTGACGATGTTGTCGGTGACGTCGAGCAGCGCGGAGATGAACTCCTTGTAGCAGATCACCGCCTCGTCCCGGTCGCCCGGCTTCTGCTTCAGCACGAAGCCGCCCTTGGCGCCGACCGGCACGATCACCGCGTTCTTCACCATCTGCGCCTTGACCAGGCCGAGCACCTCGGTCCGGAAGTCCTCGCGCCGGTCGGACCAGCGCAGGCCGCCGCGGGCCACCGGCCCGTACCGCAGGTGCACGCCCTCGAACCGGGGCGAGTAGACGAAGATCTCGAACTTGGGCCGCGGCGCGGGCAGGTCCGGGATGGCCTGCGGGTCCAGCTTGAACGCCACGTACGCCTTGGGCCGCCCGCCCACCGGCTTCTGGTAGAAGCTGGTGCGCAGCGTGGCCTGGATCAGCGTCAGGTAGGCCCGCAGGATGCGATCCTGGTCGAGGCTGGCCACCTCGTCCAGCGCCTCACCGATCGCGTCGACCAGCTCGCCGCTGCGCTGCCGCCGCTCGTCGAGCGTGGTCGCGCCCGGGGCGAACCGGGTCTCGAACAGCTTCACCAGCAGTTCGGCGATCTGCGGGTACGCGATGAACGTCTGCTCCATGTACTCCTGGGAGAACACGGTGCCGGCCTGGCGCAGGTACTTCGCGTACGCGCGCAGCACGACGACCTGCCGCCAGGTGAGCCCGGCCCGCAGCACCAGCTCGTTGAAGCCGTCCACCTCGGCCTCGCCCCGCCAGGCGGCGGCGAAGGCGTTCTCCACGTGCGGACGCACCTCGGCCAGGTCCTGGTGCCGCTCGGGCAGCTCCAGACCGAAGTCGTAGAGCCAGATCCGGCCGTCGACGCGCTCCACCTCGTACGGGTGCTCGTCGACCACCTTCACGCCGAGCGAGTGCAGCACCGGCAGCACGGCGGAGAGCATCATCGGCTCGCCGTACCGGTAGACCTTGAACCGCACGTCCATCGTCTCGTCGGCGTCGGCGGCGCGGGCGGCGTACGGACGCGGCGGTGCCTGCTTGCGGAACAAGTGCATCTCCAGCTGGCCGGGCTCCTCCAGCAGCTCCAGCTTCGCCAGGTCCTTCATCGCCTCGTACGGCGTGTGCCCGTCCTTGTAGCCCTCCGGGAACGCGTCGGCGTACCTGGCGAACAGGTGCTTGGCCTGCTCGTCGCCGAGCTTGCGCTCCAGCACCAGCCGGTAGTCGTCGTCCCAGAGGCGGGTCGCGTCGGCCAGCTCCTCGGCGAGCAGGTCGGCGTCGATGTCGCCGGGCGGGTTGTTCGGGTCGGTACGCACGATGAAGTGCACCCGGGCCAGCATCGACTCGGTCACCCGCGTGGTGTAGTCGACGCCGACGCCGTTCAGCTCGCGCAGCAGGATGTCCTGCATGCGCAGCCGGTTCTGGGTGGTGAAGCGGTCCCGCGGCAGGTAGATCAGGCAGGAGATGAACCGCCCGTACGCGTCGCGGCGCAGGAACACCCGCAGCTGCCGTCGACCCGCCATCCGCAGCACGCCGATCACCGCGTGGTACAGGTCGTCGGTCTTGATCTGGAACAGCTCGTCGCGCGGGTAGGTCTCCAGGATCTGCAGCAGGTCCTTGCCGGAGTGGCTGCGCAGGCTCAGGCCCGAGCGGTCGAGCACCTCGGCGACCTTGCGCCGGACCACGGGCAGCTCCTGCACGCTGGTCCGGTACGCGGCGGTGGAGAACAGACCCAGGAAGCGCCGCTCCCCGACCACCTCGCCGGCCTCGTTGAAGATCTTGAAGCCGATGTAGTCGAGGTACGCCGAGCGGTGCACAGTGGCACGCGAGTTGGCCTTGGTGATGATGAGCAGGCGCTTCTCCAGCACCTTCTCGTGCGCCTCGGGCGTCATCGAGTTCAGCGACCGGGCCTCCGGCGAGTCGGAGCGCAGGATGCCAAGCCCGGTGCCGAGCACCGCCTCCAGGGCCTGCCCGCCGCGCGCGCCGTCGGTGTCGACCAGGCGGTACTCCCGGTAGCCGAGGAACGTGAAGTGGTCGTGCGCCAGCCAGCGCAGCAGCTCCACCGAGTCGGTGATGTCCTTCTCCGGCACCGGCGGGCGGTTGTCCGACGTCCGGGCGGCGGCCAGCTCGTCGGCGAGCGCGAGGGCCCGCTGCCGCATCTTCGGCCAGTCCTCGACCGCCTCGCGCACGTCGGTGAGCACCCGCTGCAACTCGCGCCGCAGCGTCTCCCGCTCGGCCGGGTCACGGACCGGGTCGATCTCGATCCGCATCCAGCTCTCGACCAGGTCACCGGCGATGGCGTCGTCCGGTTCCACGTCCGCCGACACCTCGGTGAGCCGGCCCAGCGGCTCGCGCCGCACCACGACCAGCGGGTGCACAAGCAGGTGCACGTCCAGGTGGTGGGAGTTCAACAGGGCGGTCACCGAGTCGACGAGGAACGGCATGTCGTCGGTGACGATCTCCACGACCGTGTGGTGCTGCTCGGCGTCCGGCTCGTGGATGCGGAGCTTCAGCTCGCCCGGCACCCGCTGCTGGGCCAGGTCCCGGTGCGCCCGGGCCGCCTCCAGCATCTCCTCGGCGGTGAAGCCGATCAGCTCCTCGTCCGGCGCGAACCGCCAGAAGCGGTCCACCAGTGTGGCCGCGTCGTGGTCGTCGCCGGCCAGCGCGACCGCCTGGGCGACCAGCCGCTCCGCGTTGGGAACGGGCTCGTCCAGCTCGGCGTCCTCCGACTCGTCGGCCAGCGCCTGCGCAGGCAGGCCCAGGTCGTAGAGGGTGTCGATGCTGGAACCGGTCATCCCGGTCACTCCTGTGTCGAGACGGCTGAAACCGTCCCCGTCGGTCGCCGAATCGAAGCTGTCGTCGTCCCGGCCGGTGTCAGCCTGCCGGAGGTCGGGTCCCGGTTTGATCGCCGGACGCCGGTCCATCGGTGCCACTCCCCTCGACCCACCGCGTTGTGGGTCACTCTGCCGCCCAGCCTAGGCCCTACCGCGCGGTACCTCCCGCGGCGGATCACTGGCCGGACGTCCGGATCGGGACTCTGTCCTTTCACCCGTTGCGGGTCCGAGGTCGGCCGCTCGCGGAGTACCCCGACTGGCGATGTTCATCACACTGCCACACGCTGCTTCTCGCGCTGCCGGAGGCCGTGGCGGGGCGGTGGGGAGCGCCGGGCCGTACTAGCGTGCAGGGCAGTTGAGCACCGGAGGGACCGCTTCATGCCCGTGTCGTACCCCGTCCGCCCCCACCGCCACACCCGTCACCGCGCCCTCGCGGCACTGGCCGCAGTCCTGGTCACGGCCGGTGCGCTGACCGGATGCTCCGGGGACGACGGCCCGGAGACGGCCGTCGAGGCGTTCCTCGGCGGCTGGCGCTCCGGCGACCTGCAGGCGGTCGGCTTCGTCCAGCCGGCCGGCGGGCGGGTGCCCGCCGGCGACGTGACCAAGCAGATCCAGGCGCTCGCCGGCGCGCTCGCGGCGAACCCGCCGGAGCTGGCGCGCACCGGCGAGATCACCACCAAGGGCGACGTCGCCACCGCCCGGGTCAAGGTGAGCTGGGCGCTGCCCGGCGGCGGCACCTGGGCCTACGAGAATCCGGTACGCCTCAAGCGCGGCGGCGACGACCAGTGGCAGGTGATCTGGGAGCCGTCGGTGGTGCACGAGAAGCTGGAGAGCGGCGACCGGATCGCGCTGCGGCGGGAGCCGGCGCAGCGCGCCGGTGTGCTGGACGCGGCCGGTCAGCCGATCGTCGCACCGCGCCCGGTGGTCCGGGTGCAGCTCGTCCCCGGCGAGGTCACCGACGTGCCCGGCACGGTCAAGAAGCTGGACGCCGCGTTCAAGGCGATCCGGCCCGCGCTCACCCCGCCGGTCGACCTGGGCGACCTGCCCAAGCGGCTCAAGGAGGCGAAGGCGGACGGGCTCGTCGAGGTGGTGACGCTGCGCGACGAGGCGTACCGGCAGATCAAGCCGCGCATCTACGACCTGCCCGGCACCCGGTTCGTCTCGGAGCAGCTCATGCTGGCGCCGACCCGCGAGTTCGCCCGGGCGCTGCTCGGCTCGGTCGACCAGGCCACCGCCGACGACCTCCAGGCCCACCCGGAGCGGTACGTGCGCGGCGACCTGGTCGGCCACGGCGGCCTTCAGGGCCGGTACGACGAGCGGCTGCGCGGCGTCCCCGGCGTCACCGTGATCACCGAGCGGACCACCCCGGACGGCAAGGTCGAGCCGACCGGCACGGAGCTGTACCGCGCCGACCCGAAGCCCGGTCAGCCGGTGAAGACGACGATCGACGCGGCCACCCAGAACGCCGCCGACGCCGCGTTGCGCGGGCAGACCCGCCGGTCCGCCCTGGTCGCCGTGCGGATCAGCGACGGCGCGGTGCTGGCCGCCGCGAACGGCCCGGGTGCGGCGGGCGAGAACCTCGCCTTCACCGCCCAGGTTCCGCCCGGCTCGACGTTCAAGATGGTCAGCGCGCTCGGCCTGCTCGACCGCGGTGCGGTGACCCCACAGACGACTGTGAACTGCCCGAAGACGGCGACCGTCGAGGGCCGGGTCTTCAAGAACTCGGACAACTTCGAGCTGGGCGCGGTGCCGTTCGCCACCGACTTCGCCGAGTCCTGCAACACCGCGTTCGTGGCGCTGGCGCCGAAGCTCGGCCCGGACGGGCTCGCGCAGGCGGGCCGGTCGCTCGGCCTGGAGGCCGCGTGGGATCTGGGCACCGACGCGTTCACCGGCAAGATCTCCGCCAACGGCCCGGCCACCGAGCAGGCCGCCGCCGCGATCGGTCAGGGCACCACGCTGGTGAGCCCGCTGGCGATGGCCAGCGCCACGGCGGCGGTGGCCCGGGGCAAGTTCGAGCAGCCCAAGCTGCTGCTCGACCCGGCGCCGGCCAAGCCCGCGCCGGCCGGCGAGGCGCTCAAGCCGGAGTCGGTGGCGGCGCTGAAGTCGATGATGCGCGGGGTGGTCACAGCGGGCAGCGGCAGCGCGCTCGCGGACGTGCCGGGCGAGCCGGTGCACGGCAAGACCGGCACCGCGGAGTACGACAACAACCCGGCGCACACGCACGCCTGGTTCGTCGGCTGGCAGGGCGACGTGGCCTTCGCCGTCTTCGTCGAGCAGGGCGGGGCGGGCTCGAAGGTCGCCGCGCCGATCGCCGAGAAGTTCCTGCGCGGCCTCGCCGCGAGCTGAGCGGGTCCCGCGCCGCCCGGCCGTGAGCTGAGCCCGGTCCTGCGCGGCGGGACGGCGCGCTGAGGCGTACCGGTCAGGCGATGTCGATGCCGGAGCGGGCCGGGTCCGGCTCGTCTCCGGCGGAGGCGCGGCGCAGCAGACCGGGCCCGAGCGGGTCGTCACCGAGGTCGTCGTCGGCGGTCGGGTCGGGGCCGATCGGCTCCACCGCGACCGCCGGCGCCGGTACGGCCGCCGGGGCGGGCAGCGGCTCGGGCTTCGACCGGCTGTCGGCGGCGCGGGGCTGCGGTGCGACAGGTCCGGCCGGCAGCAGCCGGGGCGGCACGGCACCCGGCGCGACGACCGGGGCGAGCCCGGCCACCACCGTGTTCACGATCTCGGCGGCGTACGCCCCGTCCGGGTCGTAGTCGGGGTCGAAGACGGTCAGCTCGACGCCGAGGCAGTGCGGGGTGTCGACCAGCCCGGCGAGCAGGATCTCCAGCTCGGCGAAGGCGATGCCGCCCGGGTCGGGTGCGTCCACTGCGGGCATCACCGCCGGGTCGAGCACGTCCACGTCGATGTGCACCCAGTAGCCGGCGCAGTCGACGAGCTGCTCGTGCGCCCACTGGGCGGTCCGGGCGGCGCCCTCGGCGCGCAGCGCCGGCACCGGCCGGGTGGTGATGCCGGCGGCCTGGAGGTCGAGCCGGTACTCGTCCTGTGCCCGGATGCCGAGTACCACCACGTCGATGTCCCGGAAGTACGGCCGGCGGCCCTCGATCGCGGCCAGGTCGGGCTGCCCCCGGCCGGTGACCAGGGCGAGATCCTCCCCGGCGGCGGCGCCGACGTACGAGGCGTTGCCGGGGTGCCGGAAGTCGGAGTGGCCGTCGACGAAGACCAGCCCGATCCGCCCGCCGACCGCCTCGCCGAGACGGTGCATGGCCAGCGCCGAGCCGAGCAGCACCGAGCAGTCACCGCCGAGCACCAGCGGGAACTCGCCCCGGTCGATGATCGCGCCGATCCGGTCGGCGAGCGCCACCGAGTACGCGGAGATCTCCGGCGCGTGGCAGACGCCGTCACCGGGTCGCCAGTCGCCCGGGTCGTACCGGGGCGGGGTGAGGCAGCCGGCGTCGCGGGCCCGCAGCCGCGCGAGCAGGCCGTGGTCGCGCAGCGCACCCGGCGCCTTGCCGCACCCGGGGACGGAGCTCGCGGTGGGCGGGCGCAGTCCGAGGTTCGTCGGCGCGTCGAGGACGGCGATCCGGCGCATCATGGGCTCCCGTCCTCGGCGGTCGGGCGGGCCGGCGGTGCGCCGGCCCGCGCGGGTTGACTCAGAACAGCGCGCTGGCCAGGGCGCGTCGGGCGGAGGCCACGGCGGGGTCGTCCGGGCCGGCGATGGTGAACAGGCCGAGCAGGTGCTGGCGTACCCGGTCCCGGTCGTCCCCGGCGGTGCGCCTGACCAGGCCGACCAGCCGCTTGTACGCCTCGTCGGCGAGGCCGCTGAGCACCTCGATGTCGGCGGCCAGCAACTGGGCGTCCACGTCGTCGGGGGCGGCCGCAGCGGCGTCCAGCGCGCCCTGCGGGTCGGCGCCGGCCACCCGGCGGGCCAGCCCGACCTGCGCCAGGCCCGCCTCCGCCGCCGCGTCCGCCGGCGACTCGGCCAGGATCTTCCGGTACGCCGCCTCGGCCGCGTCGAGGTCACCGCTCATCAGCGCGTCGTCGGCGGCGTCGAGGCGCGGGTCCTCCGGTTCGGCGACTGTGACGCCACCGGCCTTGAGTACGGCCTGGAGCCACTGTCGCAACTGCGACTCCGGCACCGGGCCGGGGAAGGCGTCGATCGGGCGGCCACCGACGATGGCGTACGTGGTGGGCAGCGTCTGGAGCTGGAACATCTGCGCGAGCCGCGGCTGCTGCTGCACGTCGACCCGGGCCAGCAGCCACGCTCCGCCGCCCTCGGCGGCCAGCTTCTCCAGCACCGGGGCGAACTGGTCGCTCTCCGGGTAGCCGGCGGCACCGAAGAAGACCACCACCGGTGTGGTGAGCGAGCGTTCGAGCACCTCGGACTGGATGTTCGCCTCGGTCACGTCGATCACGGCGGCGGAGCCTGCGGGGCTGCCCGGCAGCCCGGTCGGCCCAGCGCCCTGGGACGGTGTGGCGGAGGAGGTGTCGGCCGGTGCGGGGGTGCGCAGCGCGCTGAGGTCGACCGCGCCGCGGGTGAAGATCGACGAGGTGATCCGTGGGTCGCTCATGGTTGTCTAGTCTCGCACGTACCCCGGGGATCTCCGACCACCCGCAACGCCCACATCGCCACTCTCACCCCTGCTCAACCCCCGCGCCGCCCCCTCACCCCCACCTCCCCGCGATCTTGCACTTTCCGCCCCGGCAAATGCGACGAACTGCCACACGCGGAGGGCTCGAACTGCAAGATCGCGGGGGCGGGGGTGGGTGGGTCAGAAGCGGGCGGGTTCGCGGTAGACGCCCCACTCGGCGCGGAGTGCGTCGCAGATCTCGCCGAGGGTGGCCTCCGCGCGGACCGCGTCGAGCATGGCGGGGATCATGTTCTCGCCGGTCCGCGCCACCTCGACCATCCGCGCCACGGCGGCGGTGACGGCGGCGTCGTCGCGGGCCGACTTGCGCTCGGTGAGCACCCGGCGCTGCTCCAGCTCCACCTCGTGCGAGATGCGCAGGATCTCCAGGTCCTTGGCGACGGTGCCGGTGTGGCAGTTGACGCCGACGATCTTCTTGTCGCCCTTCTCCAGCGCCTGCTGGTAGACGAACGCCGACTCGGCGATGTGCCCGGTGAACCAGCCGTCCTCGATGCCGCGCAGGATGCCCGAGGTCATCGGGCCGATGGTGTGCGGGCCCTCGCCGCCGAGCTGCTTGATCCGGGCGAAGATCTCCTCCGCCTCGGCCTCGATCCGGTCGGTGAGCGCCTCGACGTACCAGGAACCGCCGAGCGGGTCGGCCACGTTCGTCACCCCGGTCTCCTCCATCAGCACCTGCTGGGTACGCAGGGCGATCTCGGCCGACTCGTCGGTGGGCAGGGCGAGCGTCTCGTCGAGCGCGTTCGTGTGCAGCGAGTTGGTGCCGCCGAGCACCGCGGCCAGGGCCTCCACGGCGGTACGGACCACGTTGTTCACCGGCTGCTGCGCGGTCAGCGACACCCCGGCGGTCTGCGTGTGGAACCGCAGCCACTGCGCCTTCTCGCTGGTGGCGCCGTACACGTCACGCAGCCAGCGGGCCCAGATCCGGCGGGCGGCGCGGAACTTGGCGATCTCCTCGAAGAAGTCCACATGGGAGTCGAAGAAGAAGCTCAGGCCGGGGGCGAACGTGTTCACGTCCAGCCCGCGCGACAGGCCCAGCTCGACGTACCCGAACCCGTCGGCCAGCGTGTACGCCAGCTCCTGCGCGGCGGTCGAGCCGGCCTCGCGGATGTGGTAGCCGGAGACGGACAGCGGCTTGTAGCGGGGGATCTCCCGGGCGCAGTACTCCATCAGGTCGCCGATGAGGCGCAGGTGCGGCTCGGGGTCGAACAGCCACTCCTTCTGCGCGATGTACTCCTTGAAGATGTCCGTCTGGAGCGTCCCGTCCAGCGTGGACAGGTCGGCGCCCTGCCGCTCGGCGGCGACCAGGTACATGCAGAAGACCGGCACGGCCGGGCCGGAGATGGTCATCGAGGTGGTCACGCCGGCCAGGTCGATGCCGTCGAACAGCACCTCCATGTCGGCGGCCGAGTCCACAGCGACGCCACAGTGGCCGACCTCGCCGAGGGACTGCGGGTCGTCCGAGTCGCGGCCCATCAGCGTCGGCATGTCGAAGGCGACGGAGAGACCGCCGCCGCCGGCACCGAGGATCATCTTGTAGCGCTCGTTGGTCTGCCGGGCGTTGCCGAAGCCGGCGAACTGCCTGATGGTCCAGGTCCGCCCGCGGTAGCCGGTCGGGTACAGACCCCTGGTGTACGGGAACTCGCCCGGCCAGCCGATCCGCTCGAACCCGGGGTACGGGGTGTCCTCCGGCGGGCCGTACACCGGTTCGACCGGCATTCCGGACAGCGTGGTGAAGTCCGCGTCGCGCTTGCGGGCGGCGTCGTAGCGGGCCTGCCAGCGGGCCCGACCGGCGGCGATCTCGTCAGCGTCCATGCGCGGAGCTCCTTCTCAAGTCGTCGTCCCGAGTCCGAGTGTAGAGCGAGATCCTGAACGATCCTTAAGGGCTCGCGTACCGGCCGGTAACCCCGCCACGGCCCCGCCGGGACGACCCATCACCGTCGATCCGCAGGTCAGGGCGCTGTCTCACGTGGCGGACGACTGCCCGGCGCAGCCTCCCGGGGACCGGGTTCCCGTGCCAGACTCCGGCCGTGGGCAATCGAATCGCGACCCGGCTGATTACCTAGGCGGCGTACGCCTCCGCGTGCGTCGCCGGCCAAGCGATCCTGTCGGCTCGTCCTAGTGAGGCCCCCGTGAGCGTGTCCGCATCCACCCCCGCAACCGTCGACCATCCCCGGCCCGCCCCCGGCCGCCCGTACGACGAGCCCGCCGCCGAGCACGGCACGCCGAGCACGATG
This sequence comes from Micromonospora sp. WMMA1976, assembly GCF_027497335.1. Lineage (NCBI taxonomy): Bacteria > Bacillati > Actinomycetota > Actinomycetes > Micromonosporales > Micromonosporaceae > Micromonospora > Micromonospora sp. WMMA1976. The sequence goes on from NZ_CP114912.1 coordinate 5,027,334, forward strand.
GTGATCCACCTCGGCGTCGGCCACTCCACCACCGGCCTGCTCAAGGTGCTGTCCGTGCTGCACTCCCGCCGGGTCGCCGTCTCACACGTCCAGTACGTGCAGTGCCCCGACCGGTCCGCGGTGATGATCGTGGAGTGCTCCCCCGCCACGGCGCCGATGGAGACGGTCCGCAAGAGCGTCGCGAACGCCGTACCTGTGGTCAGCGTCAGCGTGCACAGCGCGCCGGCCCGCGACGGCGTCCGGCGCCTGCGGTCGGGCCGCGGCACCCACAGATGACCGTCAGCCGGTGGGCTCCGGGCCACCGGCGCGCATGACGTCCCGGGCGGTGAGCGCCACGTGCAGCGACAGGCGCCGTTCGCTCGAGTCCAGGTCGACGCCGAGCACCCGCTCGATCAGCTCCAGCCGCTGGTAGAGCGCCGACCGCGACAGCGACATCGCGTCCGCCGCGCGCCGCTTGTTGCGCCCCTCCACCAGGTACGCCTCCAGCAGCGCGACGTGGTTCGTGCCGTGGCGCTGGTCGTAGGAGAGCAGCGGGCCCAGCTCGCGCTCCACGAACGTCTGCAGGCGCACGTCGTCGCGCAGCAGGTACAGCAGGCCCCGGAGGCGGACGTCGTGCAGCCGGTAGAACGGGCGCGGTTCGGCGGTGTGCACTGTCGCGTCGGCCACCTGCGCCGCCTCGGCGAGTGAGCGCCGGGCCAGGTCGAGCGTCCGGACCACCGACCCGGCGGCGACCACCACGTCCGAGCCGGCCCGGTGGCCCGCCCGGGTGAGCGCGGCGGACAGGCCGCCCAGCGCCGCCTCGTCGGAGCCGGTCTCGTCGAGCGCGACGAGGAGGGTGACGCCGGTGCCGCCGGCCGCCTCGTCCACGTCGCCGGCGAGCGCGGCGAGCCCGCACTCGCGTACCGCCGTCTCCACCGCGTCGAGCAGTTCCCGCCGGTTCGCGGTCCCGTCGGCGCCGGTGCCCGGGGCCGGCCGGCGCCGCCGGACCACGACGCCGAACAGCCGGCGCTGGTCCAGGACGACACCGAGCCCGCGCGCCCGCAGCGCCACGTCCCGGGTGGGCGCCGAGTGGGTGACGATGCTCAGCAGCAGGCTGCTGCGCGCCTGCCGCTCGACCGACGAGGAGTCCCGGGCGACGAGCTGGTTCAGCGCGATGGTGGACGCGGCGCGTTCCAGCAGCACCCGGGTCCGGGCCGGTGGCTCCTGGTCGCACAGCAGCACGAGCCGCCCCCACCGGTTGCCGCGCGCCTCGACGCTCGTCACCAGCCAGCCCGAGCGCGGCTCGTAGCCGGTGCCGGACGGCATCTCGACCGCGCGGGAGCGGGTCTCCCAGCGGTCGAGCAGCTCCTCGGCGGTCAGCGGGCCGGTCTCGTACGCCAGCACCTGGTGGGCGAGGTTCTCCAGCACCGCGGGCCGCCGGGACAGGCGGGTGACCTCGCGGAGCACCTGGCGGGGCTCGGCGCCCTCCACCGACAGCTCGGTGAAGATGCGGTGGATCTCGTCCTTCGCGAGCAGATCCGCCGTCTGCTCCTCGACGATCACCGAGTGGACGACCTCGGTCACGGCCACGAACCGCATCTCGCGCCGCAGGGCGATCAGGGGCAGGTTCCGGCTGCGGGCGTGCTCGACCAGCCCGGCCGGCAGCGTGCCGCCGAACCGGCGGCCCAGCTCGACCACCACGCCCGCCACCCCGACGGCCGCGAGGCCGTCGATCCACCGGCGCAGCCCGTCGTCGTCGGGGGGCAGGCCGATGCCCGTGGTCAGGACCAGCTCGCCACCGCGGAGCAGGTCGGCGATCTCGGGGATCTCGGCGACGTGCACCCAGCGCACCGGCGCGTCCAGCCGGTCCCGGCCCGCCAGGACGCGCGGCCCGGCCTGCTGCAGAGCCGGCAGTTCCAGCACGTCACGGACGGTCATCGGCATCGGAGCGCCTCCCCCTTCCCTCCGGCGCACAGTATGTGCGCTTCCCGCGGACGGGAACGACACAGTGCCCATTGCCCGGACCTGGGGAAGCGCAGATGATCCCGGGCATGACCCAGACAGCACCCGGCACCGCGCCCGCTCCCGTCCCGCTGGAGCGGGTGACCCACTGGATCGACGGCAAGCCGTTCGCCGGAGTCACCGAGCGTACGGTCCCAGTCTACGATCCGGCGCTGGGCGCGGTCCGGACGGAGGTGCCGCTGGCCTCGGTCGACGAGGTGGACCAGGCCGTCGCGTCCGCCGCCGCCGCATTCGCCTCCTGGCGGACCTCGTCGCTGACCAAGCGCACCCAGGTGCTGTTCGCGTTCCGGGAGCTGGTCAACCAGCACAAGCAGGAGCTGGCCGAGCTGATCACGGCCGAGCACGGCAAGGTCGTCTCGGACGCCCTCGGCGAGGTCACCCGCGGCCTGGAGGTCGTCGAGTTCGCCTGCGGCATCCCGCACCTGCTCAAGGGCGGCTACTCGGAGGGCGTCTCCACGAACGTGGACGTCTACTCGATCCGGCAGCCGGTCGGCGTCTGCGCCGTCATCTCCCCCTTCAACTTCCCGGTGATGGTCCCGATGTGGTTCGTGCCCATCGCCATCGCGGCCGGCAACACCGTCGTGCTCAAGCCCAGCGAGAAGGACCCGTCCGCGTCGCTGCTCGTGGCCCGGCTCTGGGAGCAGGCAGGGCTGCCCGCCGGCGTGTTCAACGTCGTGCACGGCGACAAGGTCGCGGTGGACCGCCTGCTGGAGCACCCCGAGGTCAAGGCGGTGTCGTTCGTCGGCTCCACGCCGATCGCCCGGTACGTGTACGAGACCGGCACCCGCAACGGCAAGCGCGTCCAGGCCCTCGGCGGCGCCAAGAACCACATGGTGGTGCTGCCGGACGCCGACCTCGACCTGGCCGCCGACGCGGCGGTGAACGCCGGCTTCGGTTCGGCCGGCGAGCGGTGCATGGCGATCTCCGCCCTGGTGGTCGTCGAGCCCGTCGCCGACGACCTGGTGGCCCGGATCCGGGAGCGGATCGCCACGCTGAAGGTCGGTGACGGGCGGCGCTCCTGCGACATGGGTCCGCTGGTCACCAAGGAGCACCGCGACCGCGTCGCGTCGTACCTCGACGCCGGTGCCGAGGCCGGTGCCGAGCTGGTGGTGGACGGCCGCGAGGTGCAGGTCGACGGCGACGAGTCCGGGTTCTGGCTCGGGCCGAGCCTGCTGGACCGGGTGTCGCCGGAGATGAGCGTCTACACCGACGAGATCTTCGGGCCGGTGCTGTCGGTGGTGCGCGTCGGCAGCTACGACGAGGCGCTCGCGCTGGTGAACGCCAACCGGTACGGCAACGGCACGGCGATCTTCACGAACGACGGCGGCGCGGCCCGCCGCTTCCAGAACGAGGTCGAGGTCGGCATGGTCGGCGTCAACGTGCCGATCCCGGTGCCGATGGCCTACTACTCCTTCGGCGGCTGGAAGGACAGCCTCTTCGGCGACTCGCACGCCCACGGCGCCGAGGGCGTGCACTTCTTCACCCGCGGCAAGGTCGTCACGTCCCGGTGGCTCGACCCCAGCCACGGCGGCATCAACCTCGGCTTCCCCGAGAACGTCTGAGCAGCGGAGAGAGAACGCCGATGAGCAGCAGCGCACGCACCTACGAGCTCGACCGCGCGCACGTCTTCCACTCCTGGTCCGCCCAGTCGCTGCTCGACCCGATGGTGGTCGAGCGCGCCGAGGGGTCGTACTTCTGGGACGGCGACGGGAACCGCTACCTGGACTTCTCGTCGCAGCTCGTCAACACCAACATCGGCCACCAGCACCCGGTGGTGGTCGCGGCGATCCAGGAGCAGGCGGCCCGTCTGTGCACGATCGCGCCCTCGTACGCCAACGACGTTCGCGGCGAGGCGGCCCGGCTGATCACCGAACTGACCCCGGCGGGGCTCGACAAGGTGTTCTTCACCAACGGCGGCGCGGACGCGATCGAGCACGCCGTCCGGATGGCCCGGCTGCACACCGGCCGGCCGAAGGTGCTGTCGCAGTACCGCAGCTACCACGGCGGCACCCAGACGGCGGTGAACCTCACCGGCGATCCGCGCCGCTGGCCCAGCGACAACGGCACCGCCGGGGTGGTGCACTTCTTCGGCCCGTTCCTGTACCGGTCGGAGTTCGGCGCCACGACCGAGGAGGAGGAGTGCGCGCTCGCGCTGCGCCACCTCGAACGCGTCGTGGAGATGGAGGGCCCGTCCACCATCGCCGCGATCGTGCTGGAGACGGTGCCGGGCACCGCCGGCATCATGCCGCCGCCGCCGGGCTTCCTCGCGGGCGTACGGGAGCTGTGCGACAGGCACGGCATCCTCTACATCGCCGACGAGGTGATGGCGGGCTTCGGGCGTACCGGCGCCTGGTTCGCGCTGGACCACTACGGCGTGACGCCCGACCTGATCACCTTCGCCAAGGGCGTGAACTCCGGTTACGTCCCGCTCGGCGGTGTGGTGATCGCCGACCACGTGGCCGACACGTTCGCCACCCGCGCCTACCCCGGCGGCCTGACCTACTCCGGTCACCCGCTGGCCACCGCCGCCGCCGTCGCGACCATCAACGTGATGCGCGACGAGCGGATCGTCGAGAACGCCGCCACGATCGGCGCCGACGTGCTGGGCCCGGGGCTGCGCGAACTGGCCGACCGGCACCCGAGCGTCGGTGACGTCCGCGGGCTCGGCGTGTTCTGGGCGCTGGAACTGGTACGCGACCGCGAGACGAAGGAGCCGCTGGCGCCGTACGGGGCGTCGTCGCCGGAGATGAACGAGGTGCTGGCCGCGTGCAAGCGGGGCGGCCTGGTCGCGTTCGCGAACTTCAACCGGATCCACGTGGTGCCGCCGTGCACCGTGTCGGAGACGGAGGCCAAGGCGGGCCTGGCGATCCTCGACGAGGCGCTGACACTCGCCGACCGCCACACGGTCTGAGGCACTGCCCACCACCGCCCGCCGGGTCCACCCCGGCGGGCGGTCCCGTATCCGAGATCCGCGAGACGGCCGGCGACCCCGGTGACGCGGAGACCGACGCACCCAGAAGGTGACGAATGACTACCGTAGATCACGCCGACCCACCGGTAACCAACCCCTTCGCCGGCACCACCGGCCTTCCGCGTACGTCCGAGGGCTGGACCCAGCTCGTCACCTCGGACGGGCGCCTGCACCCCGAGGTCGACGCCGACCGTGACGCCCTCGGCCGCCTCACCCGCGACCTGTACCGGGGGATGCGGCTCGCCCGCCGCCTCGACGACGAGGCGTTCGCGTTGCAGCGACAGGGCGAGCTGGGCCTGTGGCTGCAGTGCCGCGGCCAGGAGGCCGCCCAGGTCGGTTCGGTCGCGGCGGTACGCGCCGACGACTACGTCTTCCCGAGCTACCGGGAGCACGCCGCGGCCCTGTGGCGCGGCATCGGCCCGGCCGACCTGCTGCGCCAGTGGCGCGGCGTCGCGCACAGCGGCTGGGATCCGGAGCCGTACTCGTTCCACATCTACACGCTGGTCCTGGCCGCCCAGCTGCTGCACGCCACCGGCTACGCCCTCGGGGTGCAGCGCGACGGCAGCGACACGGTCGTCGTGACGTACTTCGGTGACGGCGCCGCCAGCGAGGGCGACGCGAGCGAGGCGATGAACATCGCCGCCGTCAACGCCGCCCCGATGGTGTTCTTCTGCCAGAACAACCAGTGGGCCATCTCCACCCCGACGGCGTCGCAGACGCGTACCCCGATCCACCGGCGCGGCGCCGGGTTCGGCCTGCGCAGCGAGTGGGTCGACGGCAACGACGTGCTGGCGGTGTACGCGGTGACGTCGGCGGTGACCGCGCACGCCCGGTCCGGCGCCGGCCCCGCGATCGTCGAGGCCACCACGTACCGGATGGGCGGGCACAGCACGTCGGACGACCCGACCCGGTACCGCACCGACGACGAGCTGGCGGCCTGGCGGGCGCGGGATCCGCTGGCCCGGGTGGAGGCGCTGATGCGTGCCGAGGGCTGGAGCGACGAGGCGTTCCTCGGCGAGATCCAGGCCGAGGCGGACGAACTCGCCGACCGGACCCGCCGGGAGTGTCTGGCCCTGACAGCGCCGGACCTCGCGGACGCCTTCGCCACGGTGCTGGCCGACGTGCCCCAGCTCCTGCGGGAGGAGCGCGAGGCGTTCGTCGCCTACCGCGCCTCCTTCCTCGACTGACGCCCGCCTGCGATCGGAGAACTCGTTCATGCTCACCCTCTGTCAGGCACTGAACTCCGGCCTGCGCCGCGCAATGGAGGACGACGACAAGGTCCTCCTGATGGGCGAGGACGTCGGCCGGCTCGGCGGCGTGTTCCGGGTCACCGACGGTCTCCAGAAGGACTTCGGTGAGGCCCGGGTGGTGGACACCACCCTCGCCGAGTCCGGGATCGTCGGCACCGCCATCGGGCTGGCGCTGCGCGGGTACCGCCCGGTCTGCGAGATCCAGTTCGACGGCTTCGTCTACCCCGCGTTCAACCAGATCGTCTCCCAGCTCGCCAAGATGCGGGCCCGCACCGGCGGCCGTACCGCCCTGCCGGTGGTGATCCGGATCCCGGTGGGTGGCGGAATCGGTGCGGTGGAGCACCACAGCGAGTCGAACGAGGCGTACTTCGCGCACACCGCCGGGCTGCGGGTCGTCTACTGCGCCAGCCCGGACGACGCGCACTGGATGATCCGCCAGGCCGTCGCCGGTGACGACCCGGTCATCTTCTACGAGCCGAAGCGCCGCTACTGGGTCAAGGGCGAGGTGACCCCCGCCGGGCCGCCGCTGCCGCTGGACCGCGCCCGGACCGTGCGGCCGGGCACCGACGTGACGCTGCTGACTTACGGCGGCACCGTCGCCACCTGCGTCGCCGCCGCGGAGGCCGCGGCGCAGGAGGGCCGCGACATCGAGGTGATCGACCTGCGGTCCATCTCCCCGCTGGACGTGGCGACCATCGAGGAGTCGGTGCGCCGCACCGGCCGGGCGGTGGTGGTCCACGAGGCCCCCACGTTCGCCGGGTTCGGTGCCGAGGTCGTCGCGCAGGTGACGAGCCGGTGCTTCTACTCGCTGGAGGCGCCGGTCGAGCGGGTCGGCGGCTTCAACCTGCCGTACCCACCGGCCAAGGTCGAGGAGGAGTACCTGCCCGACCTGGACCGGATCCTCGACGCCGTCGACCGCGTCCTGGCCGCGTGAAGGGAGAGGTACCCGTGACCGTTCAGCAGTTCCGTCTGCCCGACGTCGGCGAGGGCCTCACCGAGGCCGAGATCGTCACCTGGCGGGTCGCCCCCGGCGATCCGGTCGGCCTCAACGACGTCATCGTGGACATCGAGACCGCCAAGGCCGTGGTCGAGCTGCCCAGCCCGTACGCCGGTGTGGTGGACCGCCTGCTGGCCGAGGAGGGGCAGACAGTCGAGGTCGGCGCGCCGATCATCGCGATCCGGGTGCCGGGTGACGGCCCGGCGGCGCCGTCCGCCGACGAACCGCCGACCGGCGACGAACCGGCCGCCGAGGAACCGGCGGCGGAACGCACCGCGGTGCTCGTCGGCTACGGGGTGTCGGCCCAGGCGCGGACCCGCCGGCCGCGTCGCGGGCCGTCCGTCCGCCCGGCCGAGCCGACCCGCCCGGCGCACACGTCCCGGCCGCCGGTGCTCACCAAGCCGCCGCTGCGCAAGCTCGCCAAGGACCTCGGCGTGGCGCTGGCCGACGTGCGCGGCACCGGCCCCGGCGGCCGGATCACCCGCCAGGACCTGCTCGACCACACCACCGGCCCGGCACCCGTGGCCGACCAGCGGCGGGACGTGCGCCTGCCCGTGCGCGGGGTCCGCAAGGCGACCGCCGCCGCGATGGTCGCCAGCGCGTTCACCGCGCCGCACGTCACCGAGTTCCTCACCGTCGACATGACCGGCACCGTCGAGTTCGTGGACCGGCTGAAGCAGGACCCGGCGTTCCAGGGCGTGAAGGTCAGCCCGCTGCTCGTGGCGTCGCTCGCGGTGCTGGACGCCGTCCGCCGGTACCCGGACGTCAACGCCCGGTGGGACGAGGAGAACCAGGAGATCGTCCGGTTCGCCGACGTCAACCTGGGCGTCGCCGCCGCGACGCCGCGCGGCCTGCTCGTACCGAACGTAAAGGCCGCGCACAACCTGGGGGTACGGGATCTCGCGGCCGCCCTGAACGAGCTGGCGGCCACCGCGCGGGAGGGCCGCACCCGTCCCGCCGACCTGGCCGGCGGAACCATCACCATCACCAACATCGGTGTGTTCGGGGTGGACGCCGGCACCCCCATCCTCAACCCCGGTGAGGCGGCGATCCTCTGCCTCGGCGCGCTGCGCCGCATGCCGTGGGTCGTCGACGAGCAGGTCGTTCCCCGGTGGACGGTGCAGTTGTCGCTGTCGTTCGACCACCGGCTGGTGGACGGGGAACTGGGCAGCCGGGTGCTCGCCCACGTCGGCCGGTTCCTGGAAGACCCGCTGTGGGGCCTGGCCCTGCGCTGAGCCCCCGGTGGACGGACGGCGCGTGGCGGACAAGGAGGTCCGTCCACGCGCCGTCGCCGTACGCGGGCGCGCGTCAGTCCACCACTTCGAACCCCACGCCGACGGACGGACGCGGCGCGACACCGCCCGCCGGTGCGATGGGCTCACCCACCTCCTCGGACGCGGCGAGGCGGAACCGCACGTACTCCAGCTCGCCGGAGAACTCGTGCCGGGCCGGGTAGCTCGGCGACACCGGCGAGTGGATGCTGCGCCCGACGTCCATGCCGGCGAAGCCGTGGAAGAACGGCAGCAACTGCGGGAACAGCGCCTCGCCCGCCGCCTCGCCGTCCACGTAGAGGCGGCCGGTGCCCTGGCAGTCGGCCGTCTTCGTCAGCTCGAAGGTCAGCTCCACCGGACCCAGCGGCAACTCGCCCTCGGACCGCAGCACGTAACGGGTGCCGAGGTGGTTGTACTCGTACACCAGGTGGTTGTCCTTGATGTGCAGCACGTACCCGCCGCTGACGTTGCCGAGCACCACGATCACGCCGCCCTGGGCGGCGTCGGTGCGATGCACCCGCGCCGTGATGACGTGCGAGCGGTTCATCGTCGGCGGCACCGCCGCGCCGGAGATCGTCGGTACGCCGGCGAGGTAGGTGAAGTCCAGCCGGTCCCGCACCGAGCCGGGGCGCGGCACCCGGGCCCGGATCGCGAATCCCCTGTCGTCGAGCGGCAGCACGTCGTAGCGGGCCGCCTCGATCCAGAACTCCTCGATGAGGCGCCGCAGCACCTCCGGATGCTCGGCGGCCAGGTCGCGGCTCTCGGTCGGGTCCTCGTCGATCCGGTACAGCTCCCAGCGGTCCTCGTCCCAGGAGGTGCCCCGCTCGTGGAACGCGACAGCCTTCCAGCCCTGGTGGTAGATGCCGCGGTGGCCGAACATCTCGAAGTACTGGCGGTCGCGCGACGGCGGCGCCGCCGGGTCGCGCAGCCCGTCGCGGAAGCTGCGGCCGTGCAGCGGCATCTGCGGGATGCCCCGGCGCACGGCGGGCGGCCGCACCCCGACGAGGTCCAGCACCGTCGCGGTGACGTCGATGCTGTGCTGGAACTGCGTCCGCACCTCCCCGCCGGGTACGTCACCGGCCGGCCAGCTCAGCACGAACGGCACTCGGACTCCGCCCTCGTGGGTGTGCTGCTTGTAGCGGCGGAACGGGGTGTTGCTGACCTGCGCCCAGCCCAGCGGATAGTTGCTCTGCGCCCGCGGGCCGCCGATCTCGTCGATCCGGTCCAGGCTGTCCTGGAGGTTCTCCGGCACCCGGTTCTGGAAGGCCGTCGGGTTGAGCGTGCCGAGCGGCGTGCCCTCGGGGCTCGCGCCGTTGTCCGACATGACCACGAAGATCGTGTCGTCCAACCGGCCGATCCGTTCCAGGAAGTCGACCAGGCGCCCGAGCTGGGCGTCGGTGTGGTCGACCATCGCCGCGTACGCCTCCTGCATGCGGGCGAACAGGCGCCGCTGCTCCGGCGGTACGTCGTCCCACGGCACGACGCCGGGGTTGTGCGGTGGCAGCGGCGCTTCCGGCGGGATGATGCCCAGCCCGATCTGCCGCCGGTGCCGGTCCGCCCGGATGACGTCCCAGCCGGCGTCGTAGCGGCCCCGGTACTTCGCCAGGTACTCCGGCGGGGCCTGGTGCGGCGCGTGCGCGGCGGCGTACGCCAGGTAGAGGAAGAACGGCTTCTCCGGGGTGAACGAGGTCTGGTCCCGGACGAACCCGATGGCCCGGTCGGTCAGGTCCTCGGTGAGGTGGTAGCCCTCCTCCGGGGTGGCCGGCGGGTCCACCTGGTGGTTGTCGTACACCAGCTCCGGATAGAAGTTGTCGGTCTCGGCCTCCAGGAATCCGTAGTACCGCTCGAAGCCGCGGCCCAGCGGCCACTGGTCGTACGGGCCGGACGGCGTGGTCTGCTCCAGCGGCGCGACGTGCCACTTGCCGACCGCCATCGTGTTGAACCCGGCGTCGGCGAGCATCTCCGCGACTGTGGCGGCGGCGTGGGTGATCCGCCCCCGCCCGCTCGGGAAGCCGCTGTCGAAGTTGGACAGCATGCGCATGCCGACGCTGTGGTGGTTGCGGCCGGTGAGCACGCTGGCCCGGGTCGGCGAACACAGCGGCGAGGTGTGGAAGTTGGTGTACCGCAGCCCGGTGGCGGCCAGCCGGTCGATCGTCGGGGTGTCGATCTCGGCGCCGAAGCAGCCGAAGTCGGCGAACCCGACGTCGTCCAGCAGTACGTACACCACGTTCGGCGTACCCGCGGCGGCCGACGGCGGCGCGCTCCAGTGCTCCGTCGACTCGTCGTAGGTGCGTCCGATGGTCCCCTCGTACGGAGGGTCCGCCAGAGGTCCGGTCACGGTACGCCTCAGCCGGCCGTCGTGCCGCCGTCGAGGACGAGCGTGTGGCCCGTGATCATGCGCGCCTCGTCGCCGGCGAGGAACACCACCGCGTCGGCCGAGTCTCGTGGCGTCGCCATGCGGCCCAGCGGGATCGACGCCCGGAAGTTCTCCCGCGCGCTGTCCGGCACGTCGCCCATGCCGCCCAGGAACGCCGACAGCATCGGCGTCTCGGTCGCCGCCGGGGCGATCGCGTTGACCCGGACGCCGTGCGGCGCGAGTTCCAGCGCCAGCGCCTTCATCAGGCCGATGACGCCGTGCTTGGCGGCGGTGTACGGCGCGTACCGGGGGCGGGCGATGACGGCCTGGAGCGACGCGGTGAACACGATCGCGCCGCCACCGGCCTCGATCAGCGCGGGCGCGGCGGCCTGCGCGGTCCAGAACGCACCCTTGAGGTTGACGTCGACCACGCGGTCCAGCGTCGCCTGGTCCACCTCGTCCAGCGGGCCGGTGAACGGCGTACCGGCGTTTGCGTGCATGAGGTCGAGCCGGCCGAACCGCTCGACGGCGGTCTCGACGGCGGCGCGGCAGTCGGCGGCCCGGGTGACGTCGCAGGCCACGCCGACCACGGCGGACCCGAAGCCGGCGGCGGCCTCGGCGGCGCGGTCGCCGTCGAGGTCGGCGATGACGACTCGCGCGCCCTCCTCGACGAGCCGGCCGACGGTGGCCAGTCCGATGCCGCTGGCGCCTCCGGTGACGACGGCGACGCGGTCAACCAACCTCATGTGCTGCTCCTGTTGAATCGGTCCAGGAGGTCGCCGCTCAGGGTGGGCACCGCGGACAGCAGCCTCTGGGTGTAGGGGTGCCGGGGGTCGGAGTAGATCGATTCGGTGTCACCCGTCTCGACGATCCGGCCCTGGTTCATCACCGCGATCCGGTCGCACAGGTACCGGACCACGGACAGGTCGTGGGAGACCAGGATCAGGGTCAGCTTGAACTGCTCGGCCAGGTCGGTGAGCAGGTTGAGGATCTGCGCGCGGACCGAGACGTCGAGCGCGCTGACCGGCTCGTCGCCGACGATGACCTTCGGCCCGGCCGCGAGGGCGCGGGCGATGGCGATGCGCTGCCGCTGGCCGCCGGAGAACTGGTGCGGGTAGCGGGTCACCGCCTCCTCGGGCAGACCCACCGAGTGCATCAGCTCGGCCACGCGGGCCCGGTGGTCGCCGGGCAGGCGCAGCGCGCGCATCGGCTCCGCGATGATGTCCGCGACGCGCATGCGCGGGTTCAGCGACGACATCGGGTCCTGCAGCACCATCTGCACGTCGCGGCGCAGGAATCCGAGCCGCCGCTCCGGTACGCCGCTGATCCGCTGGCCGTTGTAGTACGCGGTGCCGGAGGTCGGCTGGTCGAGTGCCATGAGGATGCGCGACAGCGTGGACTTGCCGGAGCCGCTCTCCCCCACGATGCCGAACGCCTCGCCCTCGTGGACCTGCACGCTCACGCCGTCGAGCGCGCGGATCGGCCGGCCCGGCGTACGCAGCGACCGCCGCGGGGCGCGGTACTCGCGCACCACGTCGACGGCTTCCAGCAACGGGGTGGTGGTCATGCGCTGGCCTTCCCGCTTCCTAGGGGCTGATCGCTCTCGATCGGGTGGTGGCAGGCCGCCCGCTGGGTGCTGCCGGGCGGCGCCGTCAGCAGCGGCACCGTGCCGCAGACGTCGTCGGCGCGCGGGCAGCGGTTGCGGTAGACGCAGCCGGTGGGGAACGATCCGAGCGACGGGACGCGGCCCGGGATCGTCGACAGCCGGCCGCTTCCGTCGGTGCTCTCCAGCACCGTGGACGCCCGCAGGCCCGCCGTGTACGGGTGCCGGGGCGAGTCGAACACCGTCGCCACGTCGCCGTGCTCGACGATCGAGCCGCCGTACATGACGAGCAGTTCCTCGCAGATGCTGGCGACGACCGGCAGGTCGTGCGTGATGAGCAGCAGCGACGCACCCTCCTCGCGCACCAGCGTGTCCATCAGCCGCAGCATCTCCGCCTGCACCGTGACGTCCAGGGCGGTGGTGGGCTCGTCCGCGACCAGCACGGCCGGGTCGCACGCCAGCGCGATGGCGAGCACGACGCGCTGGCGCTGGCCACCGGAGAGCTGGTGCGGGTACTTGCGCGCGGTCCGGTCGGGCTCGGGGAGCTGGACCCGTTCGAGCAGTTCGACGGCCCGGGCCGAGGCCGCGGCGCGGCTCATCCCCTTGTGCAGCCGCAGCGACTCGGCGACCTGGTTGCCGACCCGCATCAGCGGGTTGAGCGCCGTCATCGGCTCCTGGAACACCATGGCGATGTCGTTGCCGCGGACCGCGCACATCTCCTTGTCGGAGAGGTCGAGCAGGTTCCGGCCATTCAGCAGCACCCGGCCGGACGCGGTCACGCCGTGGGGCAGCAGGCCCATCAGCGCGAGCGCGGTCAGGGACTTGCCGCAGCCGGACTCGCCGATGAGCCCCATCCGGCGGCCCCGCCCGATCTCGAACGAGACGCCCTTGACGGCCTGGATGTCGTGGACCTTGACGACGAGGTCCTCCACCACGAGCCCGCTCACGCCGCTCACCGTCCTCTCAGCCGCGGGTCGAGGGCGTCGCGCAGCCCGTCGCCCATGAGGTTGAAACCGAGCACCGACAGGGCGATGGCCAGACCGGGCCAGACGGCGAGCATCGGCTGCACGACGAAGTAGTTCTGGGCCTCCTGGAGCATCCGGCCCCAGGTGGGGGTCGGTGGCGGGGTGCCGTACCCGAGGTACGACAGCGCCGCCTCGGCGAGCACCGCGTGCGCGAACGACACCGACGCCTGCACGATGAGCAGTGCCGCGATGTTCGGCAGCACGTACCGGACCATGAGCACCACGCCCCGGCGGCCGTAGCTGCGCGCGGCCAGCACGAAGTCGCTCTGCAGCACCTGCATCGCGCCGGCCCGGGTGAGGCGGCCGAACACCGGCACGTTGGCGACGCCGATGGCGATCATGCCGGTGAGCGTGGAGGCGCCGAAGCCTGCGGCCAGGATGATCGCCAGCAGGATGGCCGGGAAGGCGAACACGATGTCCAGCGCCCGCATCACCGGCTCGCTGAGCCAGCGGTGCCCGGTGGCGGCGAGCAGACCCAGGGGTACGCCGACGGCGGCGGCGATCGCGACGGCGACGACACCGACGAACAGTGTGGTCCGCGCGCCGACGAGGAGCTGGCTGACGATGTCCCGGCCGAAGTGGTCGGTGCCGAGCCAGTGGTCCCCGCCCGGGGAGAGCAGCGTCTGCGACGGGTCGACCCGGGTGGGGTCGTACGGCGTCCAGAGGAACGACACGAGCGCGGTGAGGACGACCAGGCCCACCAGGCCGGCGCCGATCACCAGCGTGAGGTTCCAGCGGCGGCGCGGCTTGACCGGGCCGGCCGCGACGACGTCGGCGGTGGCGTCCGGTGGGGCGTCGGCGACCGATGTCATGCCTTGCTCCTCAGCCTGGGGTCGACCGCGTGGTACACCACGTCGACGACGAAGTTGATCAGAAGCACCGCGGCGGTCAGCACCATCACGGTGCCCTGCACCTTCAGCAGGTCGCGGTTGCCCACGTCCTGCAGCAGCATCCGGCCGAGACCGGGCAGGCCGAAGACGTTCTCGATCACGACGGTGCCGATGAGCAGCGTCGCGAGTTGCAGACCGAGGACGGTGATGACCGGGATGGCCGCGTTGCGCAGCGCGTGCCGGGTCAGCGCCTGCGAGCGGCTGAGGCCCTTGGCGCGCGCGGTCTGGATGAAGTCCTCCTGCATGACCTCGACCACCGCGGACCGGACGTAGCGCATCAGGATCGCGCCCTGGGCCACGCCGAGGACGAGCGCCGGCATCAGCAGGGCCTGCACGGCGCCGCCGACGTCGTCCCATCCGGTGAACCCGCCGGCGGGCAGCCACTGCAACTTCACCGCGAACACGGTGATGAGCAGGATGCCCAGCCAGAACGACGGAACGGCGATGCCGACCTGGCTCAGCGCCGACAGCGCCGTCCCGATCGCGGTGCGGCTCTTCACCGCGGCGAGGATGCCCAGCGGGACGGCGATGAGCAGCGCCAGCGTCATCCCGGCCAGGATCAGCGGCACCGTCACGCCGAGCTTGTCGGCGATCTCCGAGCCCACCGACACCCCGCTGAGCGGCGAGATGCCGAAGTCACCGCGGATCAGGCCGCCGGCCCAGTCGAGGTACCGCTCGGTGAACGGCCGGTTCGTCCCGAACTGCTCCCGCAGCGCCTCCAGCGCCTCCGGCGTGGCGTTGACGCCGAGCATCGCCTGCGCCTGGTCGCCCGGCAGCAGCGACAGCATCGTGAAGACGAGGATCGACGCGGCGAACAGGGATACCGCGAGGATGGCCAGCCGCCGGACGAAGTAGATCACCATGCGTGTGTGCTCCCACTCCGAGTCATGGCCTGATCATCACCATCTTGGTCACGGTCAGCTCCTCCATGGCGAAGCGCGGTCCCTCCCGGCCGATGCCGGAGTCCTTGACGCCGCCGTACGGCATGTTGTCGGCGCGGAAGCCGGGCACCTCGTTGACCAGCACACCGCCGACGTCGAGCCGGCGCACGACGTCCAGGGCCACCGCCAGGTCACGGGTGAAGACGGCAGCCTGGAGCCCGTACCGGGACCGGTTCACCAGCTCGACCGCGGCGTCCATGTCCGGCACCGACCGGACGCAGACCACCGGACCGAAGATCTCCTCCGCCCAGCACTCGGCGTCCTCGGGGACGTCGACGAGCACCGTCGGTTGCAGCACCCGGCCCTGCGCCGTACCGCCGGCCAGGCAGCGCGCCCCGGCGGCGACCGCGCGGTCCACCCACGAGTGGACCCGCTCGGTGGACGCCTCGTCCACCAGGGCGGACACACGGGTGTCGGCGGACCGGGGGTCACCGGTGGTGACCGTCGCCAGCAGCGGCTGGAGGCGTTCCAGCAACGCCTCGCGGACCGGCTCCTCGACGATCACCCGCTGCACGCTGATGCACGCCTGACCGGAGGCGTAGAACCCGCCGCGTACCACCGCTTCGGCCGCCCGGTCGAGGTCGGCGTCGCGGCCGACGACGAGCGCCGCGTTGGACCCGAGTTCCAGCAGCACCTTGCGCGGGGCCGCGGCGCGGGCGATCTGGTGGCCGACGTGCGCCGACCCGGTGAACGACACGGCCGCGACGCCGGGGTGCGTGGTCAGGAGCTTGCCGACCTCGACGCCACCGGTGACGAGCTGGACGCCCGCCGCCGGGCAGCCCGCCCGCCGGAACAGGTCGACGAGCACCAGCGTGGCCAGCGGCGTGTTCGGCGCCGGCTTGACGATCACCGGGCAGCCCGCCGCTACCGACGGCGCGACCTTGTGGGCGGCCAGGAGCAGGGGGTAGTTGAATCCGGTGATGCCGACGACGACACCGACCGGGCGGCGTACCCAGAAGCCGAGCATGCCCTCGCCGGCCGGCTGCATGTCCAGCGCCACCGTCTCGCCGGTCAGGTGCCCGACCTCCTCGGCGGCCGTCTCCAGCGTGACAAGCGTGCGGGCGACCTCGACCCGGCAGTCGACGAGCGGCTTGCCGGTCTCCAGGACCAGCAGCTCGGCCAGCGAGTCGGCGCGGGCGCGCACCTCGGCGGCGACTGCCGTCAGGATCGCGCGCCGCCGGTGACCGGGCAGCCCGGCCATCTCCGCGGCGACCCCCTGCGCGGCCTCGACAGCCGCCTCCGCGTCGGCGATGTCGCCCCACGGCGCCTGGGTCACTGTGCTGCCGTCGTACGGGAAGCGCACCGGCGCGGTCTGCGCGGTGCTGGTCCAGCCCGCGCCGATCGGCAGGCCGGCGGGCAGCGCGGTCAGCAGCTCCTGCGCGGTCACGACGCCGCACCCGTCCGGGCGCCGGTGGCACCGGTGAGGAAGGCCAGCGCCGCCTCGGCGTACACCTTCGTCTTGCGGACGATGTCGTCGACCTCGACGTACTCGTCGGGCTGGTGGGCGATCCACTTCGGACCGGGGCCGTACACCACATTCGGGATGCCGCTGTCGCGCCACAGGATGGTGCCGTCGGTCGCGCCGGGCACGCCGCCGAAGACGGGCTCGGCGCCGGTGACGGTGCGGTGCGCGTCGGCCACGGCGAGCGAGATCGGGTGGTCCTCCGGGGTGACCGCGCACGGCCGGTCGTCGACGACCTCGACGGCGAAGGCAACGCCGTGCCGGACGCCGATGGCGTCGGCGTCGGAGCGCACCCGCGCGGCGAGGGCGGCGTGGTCGACACCGGGTACGGTCCGGCAGTCCACGCCGAGGACGGCGCGACCGGGGATGACGTTGAGCTGATCGGCGGAGCCGGCGTCCAGGACCGTGGGGGTCAGGTACGTCGGGCCGAGGTGCACGTGCTCACCCGGGTCGGCCTGCAGTTCCTTCTGGTACCGGCCGAGCGCGGCGACCAGCTCGGCCACCGCGGGGACCGGGTTGCGGCCGTGCTGCGGCATCGCGCCGTGCGCCATCTTGCCGGTGCAGGTGACAAGCAGCCGGACGGCGCCCTTGGCGACCGCGCAGATCTCCTCCGCCTCCGGCTCACAGATGATCGCGGCGTCCACCTCGCGGGCCAGCGCGGTGGTGGTGAAGTGCTTCGCCCCGAGCATCTGGCCCTCCTCGTCCACCAGGGCCGCCACCACGATCCGGCCCGGGAACGGCCCGGCCAGCTCGACGGCCCGGGCCGCGTGGATCATCGCGGCGACACCGGCCTTCATGTCGGCGGAGCCGCGACCGTACAGGCGGCCGTCGACGATGTCACCGCCGAACGGGTCGACCGTCCACTCCTCGGGAGCGCCCTCGGTGACGACGTCGGTGTGCCCCTCGAACATCAGCGTCGGGCCGGGCAGGCCACCGTCCACCACGGCGACGACGTTGGGGCGCCCGGGGACGACCTCGGTGACCTCCGGCCGCCAGCCGAAGCCCCGCATGACCCGCGCGACGAGGTCCGCCGCGGGCTGCTCGCTTCGCCCCTGCGCGGCGTCCCAGGTCGAGGGGATGCGGACCAGGTCCTGGGTCAGCGACACGACGGCTTGCTCGTCCACGAGATGGCCGGCGCGGAGGGAGGCGTGGGTGTCCGACGTCATGGCGTCGGAGGTTACGAACTCCGCCCCCGGAGGGGAACGTCCAGTTTCCGGGTCGGTGGGGGTACCAGTCGCGGCCGGACCTGGTCTTCTACCGCCTCGACGACCCGTCGCACCCCCTCGTCGATCCGGTCCAGCGGCATCACCTGGTACCCCAGGCGCAGGTGGTGACGCGGTGCCGGCCGGGCAGCCCAGTACGGCGCGCCCGGGTCCAGCAGCACGCCCTGCCGGCGCAGTTCGCGGGCCAGTTCACCGGCGTCCAGCCCCGGCGGGCCGGTGATCCACCGGGCCAGTCCACCGCGCGGCACCGGCTGCGGTCCCCAGCGCACATGCCGCTCGACCGCCCGCACCATCTCCTCGTACAGCCCCAGGTAGTGGGCGCGGACGCGGCGCACGTGGCGGGCCAGGTCGCGGCTGGCGATCATCTGCGCGAGGGCGCGTTGCATCGGGCCGGGCGGGTGACGCAGCACGTAGCGGGAACGGGCCCGCATGGCGTCCACGAGCGCCGGGGACGCCACCACGTAACCGAGCCGCAGGCCCGGCGCCAGCAGCTTGCTGAAGCTGCCGAGGTAGACCACGCGGTCCTCGTCGTCGAGCGCCCGCACCGCCACCGCGGGCATCCCCCGGAACGTCATCTCCGGGTCGTAGTCGTCCTCGATCACGACCGTGTCCGCCGCCCCGGCCCGGCGCAGCAGCTCCTCCCGCCGGGACGCCGACATGGTCGCGCCGGTCGGGTACTGGTGGCTCGGCGTGACGTACACGAGCTGGGCGCCGTGCAGGTCGGCCGGCAGGTCCTCCACGACCAGGCCGTCCTCGTCGACCCGGCCGGGCACCACGTCGGCGCCGGCCATCTGCATGATCGTCCGGGCGTCCGGGTAGCCGGGGTCCTCGACGAGCACCACGCTGCCCGGCCGGACGAGGACGCTCGCCAGCAGGTGCAGCGCGTGCGTCGAACCCAGCGTGATCATCACCTGGTCCGGGTGGGCGGAGATGCCGCGCGCGGGCAGCACGTGCTCGCAGAGCTGACGCACCAGCTCCGGGTCGTCGGCCTGGCCGGCGTCCCCGATGACCCGGGACAGCCCGTCCTGCCGCAGCGCCTCACGCTGCGCCCGCTCCCACGCGCCGATCGGGAACATGGACGGGTCGGGCTGGCCGACCACGAACGGGAACGGCGCCCGCGACCAGGCCGGATCCCGGTGTACCGGCGTGGGCGGCGGTTCCGGCAGCCGCGCCGCCCAGTCGATCGGCTGCATCGGCGAGCGGGCGGTCCGCCGCGCGGCCCGCATCCGCACCACCGCGTCGGAGGAGACGTAGAGACCGCGCCGCGGAACGGTCACGATCAGACCCTGCTCCATGAGCCGGTCGTACGCGGTCAGCACCGTGTTCCGGGAGACGCCGAGCGCCTCGGCCAGGCGGCGCGTGCTCGGCAGCGGGCCGTCGTCGTACTGCCCGGCGAGGATGGCGTCCTCGAGCCCGGTGATGATCTGTTCGTAGAGCGGAACCGTGCTCTGCGGGTTGACCGGCAGCAGGAAATCCGCCACCTCGACCTCCCACTTCCGCGGGGGCCTCGCCTCGTCCCGTCGTCGTACGCCCTGCACACGCCCTGTGCGTCCCGCTGGTACCAGCCTAGCCGGAGACCTGGACCTGTTGCGGAGGGCCCGTTCCCGCCACGCTTGGCCGGGCGATGGCAGGTGACGGTCTCCTGCACGCGGACAGGGGTGGACTCATGAGCGCCCAGCGAATCGCGCTGGTGCCCGGCGACGGCATCGGACCGGAGGTCACCGCACAGGCGGTCAAGGCGTGCGACGCCGCCGCCCGACGGTTCGGGATCGACCTGGTCTGGGAGGACTACGAACTCGGCGCGGACTACTGGCGGATAACCGGCCAGGTCGTACCGCCGGACGTGGAGCAGGAACTGGCCAAGGCGGACGCCATTCTCTTCGGCGCCGTCGGCGACCCGTCGGTGCCGCCCGGCGTGCTCGAACGCGGCCTGGTGATCCACCTGCGGACCGCGTTCGACCAGTACGTGAACCTGCGGCCGGTCAAGCTGCTGCCCGGGGTGCCCACGCCCATCGGCGGCCTGCGCCCCGAGCAGTGCGACCTGGTGATCCTGCGGGAGAACACCGAGGGCGCGTACGTCGGCGCCGGCGGCTTCATCCACCGGGGCGGGCCGGACGAGATCGCCACCCAGGAGTCGGTGAACACCCGCAAGGGGGTCGAACGCCTCATCCGGCACGGTTTCCGGCTGGCCCTGACCCGCCGCAAGCACGTGACCCTGGTGCACAAGGCGAACATCCTCACGTACGCCGGCGACCTGTGGCAGCGGACCTTCGAGGAGGTCGCCGCGGAGTACCCGGACATCGCTGTGGACTACGTACACGTCGACGCGATGTGCCTCTACCTGGTGACGCAGCCGGAGCGGTTCGACGTCGTGGTCACCGACAACCTGTTCGGCGACATCATCACCGACCTGGGCGCCGCCGTGCAGGGCGGTCTCGGTCTGGCCGCCAGCGGCAACCTCAACCCGACCGGGTCGGCGCCGAGCATGTTCGAGCCGGTGCACGGCTCCGCGCCGGACATCGCCGGCCGCGGCTGGGCCAACCCCGCCGGGTCGATCCTCAGCGCCGCGCTGATGCTGGAGCACCTGGGTCACCCGGAGGCGGCCCGCAGCCTGGAGGACGGCGTGAAGGCGGTGCTGCCGCGCCTGGGCGCCATGCGCGGGCCGGAGATGGGCATGTCGACCGAGGACTTCGGCGACGCGGTCGCCGCCGCCATCGGCGAGGGCGCGCACCAGGCGGACGCCCTGCCGGCGTGACACGGATGTGAGCACCGAACCGGTCGATCCGGGCGACGGCGGGGGCACTTCCCCGCCGTCGCCGTGTTGCGCGCCGAAACGCCCGCCCACCGCCGCCGACACCGGCGCCGCGGCGGGCGCGGTCCGCTCACCACACGGGGGTACGGACGACCTGATCGCGCTGCCCGGCGGCACCTTCCTCATGGGCACCGACGACCCGGAGGGCTTCCCGGAGGACCTGGAGGGACCGGTCCGGCCGGTGACCGTGGGCCCGTTCGAGATCGGCGCGACGCCGGTGACGAACCGGCAGTTCGCCCGCTTCGTCGACGCCACCGGCTACCGCACGGACGCGGAACGGTACGGCTGGTCGTTCGTCTTCCACCTGCTGCTGGCGCCGTCCGCGCACCGGTACGTGCTCGACGCGTCGGTGCCGCAGGCGCCGTGGTGGCTGGCCGTCGAGGGGGCGTACTGGGCCGCCCCGGACGGGCCCGGGTCGGACGTACGCGGACGCGAGCGGCACCCGGTCGTCCACGTCTCGCACCGGGACGCCGAGGCGTACTGCCTGTGGTCCGGCACCCGGCTGGCGACCGAGGCCGAGTGGGAGTACGCGGCACGCGGCGGCCTGTCGCAGGCCCGCTACGCCTGGGGCGACGAACTGACCCCGGGCGGGCGGCACCGCTGCAACATCTGGCAGGGCGCCTTCCCCACTGTCAACACCGCGGACGACGGGTTCGCGGGCACCTCTCCGGTGACCGCGTTTCCGCCGAACGGCTACGGCCTGTACGACGTCGCGGGCAACGTTTGGGAACTCACGGCCGAACCCTGGCGCGACCACCGAGGCCGCATCTCACCAGGTGAGAGCGTCATCAGGGGTGGTTCGTACCTGTGCCACGACTCCTACTGCAACCGATACCGCGTGGCAGCACGGAGTCGGACCACCGTCGACTCGTCGACCGGCAACACCGGGTTCCGGGTGGCCCGGTAGCCGGACGCTGATTGGTACCTGCCGACCCCGCTGAACTGGCCCTTTTGCATCGGGTACCACGCTCATAGTGTCCCGCCTCACAGGCTACGAGCGCCCTTGGCGTTCTTCGCGATGGGACACACGAATGAATCGGCTGAAGATAACGCTGCCCGCCGTGCTGCTCGCCACGGCGCTGGCTCTGACCGCGTGCAGTAGCGACGGCGACTCGGAGACCACCACCGGCGGTGGTTCCGGCAACGGAACGGTCACCCTCGGCGCCTACCTCGAGCCGGTGAGCCTCGACCTGACCGCCGAGGCCGGCGCCGCGATCCCGCAGGTCCTGCTCTACAACGTGTACGAGGGCCTGGTGCGCCAGAACGCCGGTACCGGCGAGGTGGAGCCGCTGCTGGCCAGCGAGTGGAAGGTGTCCGAAGACGGCACCAAGTACTCGTTCAAGCTGCGCGACGGCGTGACCTTCCACGATGGCCAGAAGCTCACCGCGCAGGACGTGGTGTGGAGCTTCAAGCGGGTCACCGCCGAAGGCTCGACGAACCCGTTCAAGTCGCAGATGACAGTCGTGAAGACCGTCGAGGCGCCGGATGCCTCCACCGTGGACGTGACGCTGTCCCGGCCCAGCCAGAGCTGGCTGTTCGACGTCGCCGGCCGGGTCGGCGTGGTGCTCAAGGAGAACGCCACCGACCTGGGCACGAAGCCGAACGGCACCGGCCCGTTCAAGTTCGACAAGTGGAACCGCGGCGACAGCATCACGCTGGTGCGCAACGACGGCTACTGGGGTGAGAAGGCCAAGGTCGGCACCGCCGTCTTCCGGTACATCACCGACGCCAACGCGCTGAACAACGCGATGCTCTCCGGCCAGCTCGACATCGTGGCGAACATCCAGGCGCCGCAGCTCCTCGAGGTGTTCAAGGGCAACAAGCAGTTCGAGGTGGTCGAGGGCAAGACGACCGGTGAGGTCGTCCTGGCGATGAACAACGCCAAGGGCCCGCTGGCCGACGCCCGGGTGCGCCAGGCCATCCGCCACGCGATCGACCACGACGCGCTCATCAAGACCGTCTGGTCCGGCTACGGCACGAAGATCGGCAGCATGGTGCCGCCGAGCGACCCGTGGTACGAGGACCGCACCGGCGACTTCCCGCACGACCCCGCCAAGGCCAAGCAGCTGCTCGCCGACGCCGGTCACGCAAACGGGCTCACCCTGACCATGGACGTCCCGCCGCCCGGCTACGCCCGCGCCTCCGCGCAGTTCGTCGCCTCGCAGCTCGCCGAGGTCGGCATCAAGGTGACCCAGAACAACGTCGAGATGCCGCAGTGGCTCGACAAGGTGCTCGGCAAGGCCAACTACGACCTGTCGATCATCGCCCACGTCGAGCCGCGTGACCTGGTTCGCTACGGCCAGCCGGAGTACTACTACCGCTACAAGAACCCGGCCGTCACGCAGCTCATGAACGAGGCCGACACGGCCCTGGACGCGGCGACCCGGGACAAGAAGTTCGCCGAGGCCGCGAAGGTCATCTCGCAGGAGGCGGCCAGCGACTGGCTGTTCCTGCTGCCGAACCTCGCGGTGATCCGCGACGGCGTCGAGGGCTACCCGAAGGACGCGGTGACCCAGTCCTTCGACGTCACCAAGGTCTCCAAGAAGTAACTCGGTTCCACGCGCAGAAGGACCTGGTGGGCTCCGCCCACCAGGTCCTTCTGTCATCCCCCCGCTCCCCGTCCCCGCTCCCCCCTCCCCGCGATCTTGCACTTGCGGCCCCTGGCGCGGGGGATTTGACCCCGTTCGCCGCGGCACAAAGTGCAAGATCGCGGGGGGCGGGGGGCCGAGGACGCCCGAGGAGCCGCGGTCGGTGCGGAGTGGACTGACGCGGTCGAGGTGCTGCCCGCGTGTAGCCCTGCGCGTCCGGGACCGCGGGGCGTCGACACAACGCACTGCCGAGCGAGGACTATGCCGCGGTGGACGTGTTCCGCCCGGCCGACGACCACGTCTGGCCCTACGGTGCGGCCTCTGCGTTGGAGCGCGATGCACCGGGCTGCCGAGGAACGGCGCAATCCCGCTCGCACTCCACACGCCAGGAGCTGACGTGCTGCGAAGTGGGTCGGCGTAGAACGCCCCGCGCCCCGTCGATCTTGGACTTGTGGCGCCTGGGATGCCCCGTATGCGAGCTGTGCGAGGTGCCACAACTCCAAGATCGGCGGGCTAGACCGAGCGCGGACGCGCCACCGGGCGGCGGGGCGGGAACGACGTGAGGCGGGCCCAGTCCGGGTGGACGGAGCCCGCCTCGATCGTCACGCGCCTACGGTGCCGGCGCGAGGTGAGACAGCGTGCGTGTCAGCTGAGCCGGGTGGAGGGCGTCCGGCGGCGTCCCCGCAGGTGCATCCCCAGCAGGCCGACACCGAGGATGGCGGCGGCCAGCAGGCCCGTGGTCACACCCGTGGAGAGCGTGGGGCCACCGGTGTTACCGGAGGCGAGAACCATGCCGTTCTGCGACTCCTGAGCGGCGTCGTTCGTGGTGTTGCCCGCCGGAGCGGCCTTGGGCTTGGGCTTGTCCTTGCCGTTGTCGGCACCGGCCGGCGCGGGGACCGGGGTCTGGGCCAGCGCCTGGGTCGCCTGGGCGAAGGTCTGCGGGGTCACGTCCGGGGCGTTGCCCTGCGTACGCCACTGCTTGAGCTGCTTCATGCCCTTGCAGGCCGAGGGGTAGCGGTCGCAGTAGCTGGTGGTGTTGCCGATGCTCTCGGACGAGAGGACAGCCTTGGCGATGGCCCGGGCGAGCGTGCTGGCGCCGGCGTTGAAGATGGCGTTGAGCTGGCGGCTGTCGGCCGGGTCGTTGATCTGGAGCGCCTCGCCCTTGCCGGTGGACACCGCGAACACGGTGTCACCGTCGCCGAGCGTGTGGATCGGGCTGATCGCGCGGGCCATGCCGTCGTGCGCGTTGCCGGACATGCGCTGCGCGGCGGCCTTCTCCAGCGGGGCGTTCGTGGCGACCACGGCGATCGTGGTGTTCGCCGGCTGCTCGGCGGCGGCGGCCGGCGGGGTCGGCGGGTTGCACTCCTTCTTCTTGGGAGCCTTGTACCCGGCGAACTCGTCGCCGATGCCGTACTTGACGCCGTACAGGGTGCAGTCGGCCGGGTCGACCGGGGAACCGGCCGGGTTCACGATCACCATCGCGCCGACGTAGATGCCGTCGCCGAGGTGGACGCTCGCGGTGCCGACGCCGCCGCGCATGCCGCCGCCCCGGGCGCCGGTGCCACCGCCGACACCGCCCTGGCGAACGGGACCGTCCGAGGTGGCCTGTGCCGCGAGGTAGCCCCACTCGGCGGAGGTGCGGGCCTTCGGGTCGCCGCCGCGGCCGAGGTCGAAGATGTCAGCGGCCGGCACGATCGGGGCCACACCGCCGGCGCCGACGCGTACGCCCTCGCCGCGGTCCTCCAGCCAGCGGATGATGCCGTTGGTGGCAGACAGCCCGTACATGCTGCTGCCGCCGAGCTGGATCGCGTTGACGCCCGGGTTCGAGTTCAGCGGGCTGAGCAGGTCGGTCTCCTTGGTGGCGGGGGCGCCACCACGCTGGTCCACACTCGCCACGGACATCTGCGGCATGTAGACGACCGAGGTGCCGGTCAGGTACGGAGCGGTGTCGGACTGGACCTGGCCGACCTGGATGCCGGGGACGTCGGTGATGGCGTTGTGGGCGCCCGGGGCACCGGCGGCGGGGTTGGCCGACGCGGGCGACCCGACGAGCACGAGTCCCGGACAGACCAGGGCTGCCGCGGCGAACGCGGCGAATCTGGACGACTTCATGCAGCTTCTCCCATGTGAAGCGGTGCGACCTCCGCCCCGATCGGGGCGGTCGATGCATTGGGCAACTGGTGGTCCCCCGTGGTACACGACGAGATGTGGGGGAGGCTACTGGTCAGACCAGTTGAAGGGAAGAGCCTGCTCAGCTGATGGCCGACTCGAATAATCCGAGGTCAGGCCACATCAGGCGGATTCAGAGCAATACGTCCACCATCGAGCGGCGCGCCTCCGGCACGTACTCGGCGTAGTAGTGGTGCAGCTCCTGACGGGTCAGCCGGGCCACCTCGTCGGCCTCGCCCGCCCGCATCGCGTCGATGACGCGCCGGTGGTGCGCGAGCGTGCGCTCCATCAGGGCCTCCGGGTCCGGAGCCTGGGCGAGCTTGGTCGAGATCAGGTCCAGCACCATGCTCCGGACCGCGTCGAGGCAGAGCACGAGCAGCTCGTTCCCGGACAGCCGGGCGACGTACTCGTGGAAGCGGAGGTCCGCCGCGCTGAACGCCTCGTATCCCTCGGCGACCGCGTCGCGCATGCCCGTCAGCGCCTGCTCCAGCTCGTCCAACTCGGACGGTGACGCCAGCCGGGCGGCGACCGACCCGGCCGCCGATTCGATGATCATGCGGAACTGGAGCAGCTCCGCCACGCCGAGCCGCCGACTGTCCACGACCCGGGCGAACAGCTTGCGCATCGCCGAGGCGGTCGACGCGATCACCTGCGGCCCGAGCGGGTCACCGGGGCGGGAACGGATCAGGCCGCTGCTCTCCAGCACGCGCAGCGCCTCACGCACAGTGGACCGGCTGACGTCGAACTGGGTCGTCAGTTCGCGCTCGCTCGGCAGGCGGTCCCCCGGCCGCAGATCCCCGGCGGCGATCCGCTCCTCGACCTGCCGGACGATCCCCTCGTACGCCCTCACGGTGCGCACTGGAGCGAACGAGACACCCTTCGGCATGGCGAACCTCCCGACGCACGGCGGCCTCGCGCCGCTGGGAACAACGGTACGGTGCATCGACCCGCGCGGTGGTCAGCCCCCGCCCGCCACGACGAGTGCGCAGGCCGCGCGGCGGGTCACCGGAGCAGCCGGCGGGCGCACGGGCCGTCGTGGTCGGCCCGCAGCAGGCAGCGCCGGCCGTCGCCCATCCGAAGATCGCAGAAGACCCGATGGCGTACGCCCTGCTCGTCCTCGGCCGAGACGGTGGTCTCGCCCGGGTCGGCCTGGGCGAGCACGCCCGACCAGCGGGCGACGACCCGGGCCAGGCGTACGGCGCCGGCCAGGTCACCGGCGACGACCGGCAGGTGGATGACGAACCGCTCGCGGGAACTCATCGACGGTACGCTCCCGCGTTCATCCGCCTCTGCGCCTGCTCGGACTGCCAGCACCGCAGCGCGTCCCGGACCCGCGCGGTCTCCTCCCGGCTGACGCCGAGCGCCCGGTAGACGTCGGCCAGGTCGAGCGCCACCCGGTCGAGGAACTCGTGCACCTCGGCCGGGTCGAGCCCGCGCCGGCCCAGCCGGGTCGTCCGGAACCGCCGTTCCCGCACCTGCCAGGGGCGCAACGGCGTGTAGTTGGCCGCCCGGTAGCAGCCCGGCTGGGTGGTGCCGCGACCGGCTCGCGCGCGCCGACCGGGCCACCGGAGGTTCCACCGCACGAACGCCTGCCTCTCGTGGTCGAAGGGACTGGAAGGGCGGGACCACCCGCCCGCCGCGCGCGGGCGGACCCGCCCGCCCCGCCACCGCAGCGTCACTTCGCGGTACGGCACCGGGGCAGTCGAGATTGAGCACTCGAAGGAGTCATGTCCGCCGGTTACCGCACGAACACGCTCCGACCATAGCAAGAATCCAACATGGCTACAATCCATCATCGCCATAAAGCCTTGATGGATCAGATCTACCGGGGCACAAGGCTTACGTCATGACCATCGATCCGCGCTCGCACACGCCGGTCTACGTCCAGCTCGCCGACCTGATCCGAGAGCAGATCGAATCGGGCGCGCTGCCGCCCGGGGCGAGCGTCGGCAGCGAGTCGCGGCTCAGCCAGGAGCACCAGATCGGCCGCGACGCGGTCCGGATGGCGATTTCGCTGCTGCGATCGGAAGGGCTCGTCACCACCAGCCGTCCGCTCGGCACGCGGGTCCGGGAGACGCCGCAGCGCAGGCAGGTGGAGCTGGCCGCGGGCGCGAGAGTCGTCGCGCGGATGCCTACCGGCGCCGAGCGCCGGAACATGCTGCTGGACGAGGGCGTACCGGTGCTCGAGATCCACGGCCCGGAGGGCGACGTGGAGTTGCTGCCGGGCGACGAGGTGGAGCTGACCCGCCCGGCACACGACTGAGCCGGGCGGCGCGCGTCAGGCGGTGGGCGTACCCATCGCCACGTCGTCGACCTTGATGTTGATCTCGGCGGCCCGCAGCCCGTACGCCTCGATCGCGGACGCCACCGCGGCCCGGACCTCACCCGTCACCTGCGGCACCGGGTACCCGGCGTCGATCACGAGGACGAGGTTGACCACTGCCGACCCGTCGGTGACGTGCGCCGAGCAGCCGCGCCGCGCGTCCCCGACCTGCTCCAGCCCGACCCGGTCCAGCACGGCGTTGAAGAAGCGGGCGATGTCGCCGCCCAGCTCGGCAACCCCGGGCACCGACTTCGCGGCGGCCACCGCGATCTTCTCGACCACCTCGTCCGAGACCGAAGTGCTCCCGCCCGCCACGGCCTCAGGCATCGCCGGCAGCTCCTGAGTAGCGTCGTGCTCCACGCGCCCACCCTCCTTCGTCCGAGGGAGCGTACATCGACCGTCGATCATGGAGTTACGGCCCCGGCACAAGCCGCGAAGCAGGCGCAACCGGGGCCGCAACTGCAAGATCGCGGGGTTTGTGGGAGCGCCTCCCGTCACGCGAGATCGGCGTTCCGTCAGGTGGCAGCGGTGGACGGGGCGGGGGCGGGTCAGGAGCCTAGCTGGGAGAGCAGCTCGTCCGCCGCCGCGTACGGATCGATCGCGCCCTCGGCCACCTTCGCGGCGAGCGTCGGAAGCTGCGTACCGTCGCGCAGTGAGCCGATCCGGGCGCGCAGCACGCCCAGCGCGATCGCCTCGATCTCGGCGGCGGCCCGCGCCTCCCGGCGGCGGCGCAGCTCGCCGTGGCGCTCCAGCCAGTCGCGGTGCTTGTCGATCGCGGCGGCGATGTCGTCGATGCCCTCGGCACGGGCGGCGATCGAGCGCACCACCTGCGGACGCCACTCCCCCGGCCCGCGCTCGCCCAGCGCGATCATGCCCTGGATGTCGCGGACTGTGGCGTCCGCGCCGTCCCGGTCGGCCTTGTTGACCACGAAGACGTCGGCGATCTCCAGGATGCCTGCCTTCACGGCCTGGATCGCGTCACCCATGCCCGGCGCGAGCAGCACGAGCGTGGTGTCGGCCAGCGAGGCCACCTCCACCTCGGCCTGCCCGACGCCGACGGTCTCGACCAGCACCACGTCGCAGCCGGCACCCTCCAGCACCCGCACCGCCTGCGGCGTCGCCGCCGAGAGCCCGCCCAGGTGGCCCCGGCTGGACATCGAGCGGATGTAGACGCCCGGGTCGGTCGCGTGGTCCTGCATCCGGACCCGGTCGCCGAGGATCGCGCCGCCGGTGAACGGGCTGGACGGGTCGATCGCCAGCACGCCGACCCGGTGCCCGCGCGCCCGCAGCGCCCGGACCAGCTCGTTCGTGGTGGTCGACTTGCCCACACCGGGCGAGCCGGTCAGGCCGACCACCTGGGCGTGCCCGGCGTACGGCGCGAGCGCCGCCGCCACCTGCGGCAGCACCTCGTCGCCGGACTCGACCAGGGTGATCAGGCGGGCCACCGCGCGGGGGTCACCCGCGCGGGCCCGCTCCACCAGCATGGGTACGTCCCGGCTGCGGCGCACCGGGCCGGTGGCCGCCGCCGGGGCGTTCTGTGCATCGTTCACAGGTATCAGCAATCAGCTCTCGGCGCCGTTCGGCACGTGGATGATCAGCGCGTCGCCCTGCCCGCCACCGCCGCAGAGCGCCGCCGCGCCGGTGCCGCCGCCGCGCCGCTTCAGCTCCATCGCGAGCGTGAGGACGAGGCGGGCGCCGGACATGCCGATCGGGTGGCCGAGCGCGATCGCGCCGCCGTTGACGTTGACCTTGTCGGGGCTGATGCCGAGGTCACGGGTGGACTGGATGCCCACCGCCGCGAACGCCTCGTTGATCTCGATGAGGTCGAGGTCCTCGATGCTCAGGCCGCCCTTCTTCAGGGCGTGGTTGATCGCGTTGGACGGCTGCGAGTGCAGGGAGTTGTCCGGGCCGGCCACGTTGCCGTGCGCGCCGATCTCGGCCAGCCAGGTCAGGCCCAGCTCCTTGGCCTTGGCCTTGCTCATCACGACCACGGCGGCCGCGCCGTCGGAGATCGGCGAGGAGCTGCCGGCGGTGATGGTGCCGTCCTTGGTGAAGGCGGGACGCAGCTTGCCGAGCGACTCGGCGGTGGTGTCCGGGCGGATGCCCTCGTCCTCGCTGATCACCAGCGGGTCGCCCTTGCGCTGCGGGATGACCACCGGGGTGATCTCGTCGCCGAAGTGGCCGTTCTTCTGCGCGGCGGCGGCGCGCTGGTGGCTGGCCGCGGAGAACGCGTCCTGCTCCTCGCGGGTGATGCCGTGCTTCGCGCCGTGCCGCTCGGTGGACTCGCCCATCGAGCAGCAGTCCCATGCGTCGGTGAGGCCGTCGAGGGCCATGTGGTCCTTGACCGTCACGTCGCCGTACTTGTAGCCGGAGCGCTGCCCGAGCAGCAGGTGCGGGGCGTTGGTCATGGACTCCATGCCGCCGGCCACCACGACGTCGAACTCACCGGCCCGGATGAGCTGGTCGGCGAGCGCGATCGCGTCCAGCCCGGAGAGGCAGACCTTGTTGATGGTCAGCGCCGGGGTGGACATCGGGATGCCGGCCTCGACGGCCGCCTGCCGGGCCGGGATCTGCCCGGCGCCGGCCTGGAGCACCTGGCCCATGATCACGTACTGGACCTGCTCGGGCGCGACGCCGGCGCGCTCCAGGGCCGCCTTGATCGCGATGCCACCGAGCTTGGTCGCGGGGAGGTCCTTGAGGTTGCCCAGCAGGCGCCCCATGGGGGTCCGCGCGCCGCTGACGATCACCGAAGCCATTGCCTGCCTCCGAGGGGGTGCCGACCTGTACGCCTTAACGATTGTTCGGTCAGACTAGCGTCATGGCTGAGAACTCCCCCGTCGAGCCCGCTGCCGAGTTTGTCACAGACATCGGCCTGCGCCGCATCGACCACGTCGGGATCGCCGTGGCCGACCTGGACGCCGCGATCGACTTCTACCAGCGCACGTTCGGGATGCGCTGCGTGCACACCGAGACCAACGACGAGCAGGGCGTACGCGAGGCGATGCTCGCGGTCGGGCCGGACGCCTCCGGCGGCATGGTGCAGCTGCTCGCGCCGCTCTCGCCGGACACCACGATCGGCAAGTTCCTGGACAAGCGCGGTCCGGGCATCCAGCAGGTCGCGTACACGGTGGCGGACATCGACGTGGCATGCGCGGCGCTGCGTGAGCGCGGCGTCCGGCTGCTCTACGACGCGCCCCGACGCGGCACGTCGGACTCCCGGGTCAACTTCGTGCACCCCAAGGACGCCGGCGGCGTGCTGATCGAGCTGGTCCAGCCCGCCTGACGCGCGTGGAGGGGGCCGGTCGCGGCCCCCTCCCGGCATGTGAGAAGGCGCGCGGCAGTGCGCACTTGCACGTTCCCACGGACACCTCCACGCATCGGTGGATGCAGTTTTTCACAGAGGGGTTCCCGCTTTAGCTACCGTTCAGTAACGTCCGCCCGAACAGCAGCGGCGACCGGTTGCCGAATGTGTCGATTGCCGACATGGCGGTCCCGTCGCACCGGCGCCGACGATGGCAGCACCCCTGCCCGCGTCGTGCGGGTGTGGACAAACGGGAGGTCACCGTGCAGGACATCCTCGAAGCGATCATGGCGGCGGAGGGTTCGTCGCAGCCGGAGCGGGAGCTCGCCGGCCTCGCCGGCCTGCCCGTGCCGGAGAGCTACCGGGGCGTGGTGGTGCGTGCCGAGGACACCCGCATGTTCGAGGGCATGGCCACCCGCGACAAGGACCCGCGCAAGGCGCTGCACGTGCAGGAGGTGCCCATCCCCGAACTGGGCCCGGGTGAGGCGCTCGTCGCGGTGATGGCCAGCGCGATCAACTACAACACGGTGTGGACGAGCATCTTCGAGCCGCTGCCCACCTTCAAGTTCCTCCAGCGCTACGGCCGGCTCTCCGAGCTGACCCGCCGCCACGACCTGCCGTACCACGTGGTCGGCTCGGACGCCGCGGGCGTGGTGCTGCGCACCGGGCCCGGCGTGACCAAGTGGAAGGCCGGCGACGAGGTGGTCGCGCACTGCCTGTCGGTCGAGCTGGAGGACTCCGCCGGCCACGACGACACGATGCTCGACCCGCAGCAGCGGATCTGGGGCTTCGAGACCAACTTCGGCGGCCTGGCCGAGCTGGCGATCGTCAAGGCCAACCAGCTGATGCCGAAGCCGCGCCACCTGAGCTGGGAGGAGGCGGCCAGCCCGGGGCTGGTCAACTCCACCGCGTACCGGCAGCTCGTCTCGCACCACGGCGCGAACATGAAGCAGGGCGACGTGGTGCTGATCTGGGGTGCCTCCGGCGGCCTCGGCGGCTACGCCACCCAGATGGCGCTCAACGGCGGCGCGATCCCGGTCTGCGTGGTCTCCTCGCCGGAGAAGGCCGAGCTGTGCCGCAAGATGGGCGCCGAGCTGGTCATCGACCGGACCGCCGAGGGGTTCAAGTTCTGGTCCGACGAGCAGACCCAGGACCAGGACGAGTGGCGGCGCTTCGGTGAGCGCATCCGCGAGCTGACCGGCGGCGAGGACCCGGACATCGTCTTCGAGCACCCGGGCCGGGAGACCTTCGGCGCCAGCGTCTACGTCGCCAAGAAGGGCGGCACGATCGTCACCTGCGCCTCCACCAGCGGCTTCAACCACCAGTACGACAACCGCTACCTGTGGATGCACCTCAAGCGCATCGTCGGCAGCCACTTCGCCAACTACCACGAGGCGTGGCAGGCCAACCGGCTGGTCTCGCTGGGCAAGGTGCACCCGACCGTGTCGAAGACGTACGCGCTGGAGCAGACCGGCCAGGCCGCGTACGAGGTGCACCGCAACGCGCACCAGGGCAAGGTCGGCGTGCGGTGCCTCGCCCCCGCCGACGGGCTCGGCGTCCGGGACACCGAGATGCGCTCGCGCCACGAAAGCGCCATCAACCGGTTCCGCGGTCACTGACCGTACGGTCGCACCGGATTGCCTTTCCGGCGGAGCCGGGCACCATTCGACCGGCGTACGCACAAAGGGCCGCGGGTACCCGCCCGCGGCCCTTTTCGCGCCGCCTTCCCCGCAGAAGCCCGACCCGCCCCACCCGCCCGGGAGCTGCCAAGATCGCCAATTGGTCCGGTCTCACCGGCCGACCGAGTTGACCATGTAAACAGGACGCGAAAGGTGCCGACCGCTCTTGCGAACCACCCTGGGGCGTCTGCCAGTATGTCCCAATGCCCCAGCAGCAGTCCTCCCCTCTTGCGTTCTTCGATAACGCGAACTCACAGCCCGATTTCACCGTTGGCCTGCGTGGTTACAACACCAACCAGGTCGACGACTTCATCGGCCGCCTCAGCGCCGCCCTGAGCCAGTCCGAACAGGCCCGCGCCGAGGCCGAGCAGCGGATGAACGACGCCCAGCGCCGGCTGCGGCAGGCCGAGCAGCGCCAGAGCGCGCTGGAGCAGAAGCTCACCGAGACCAACAAGCAGCTCGAGGAGAACAGCCGGCCGACGCTCTCCGGCCTGGGCACTCGCGTCGAGCAGATCCTGCGGCTGGCCGAGGAGCAGGCCAACGACCACCGCAACGAGGCCAAGCGCGAGTCGGAGGGCATCCTCTCCGCCGCCCGCCTCGAGGCGCGTGAGATCACCGACAAGGCCCGCGCCGAGGCCGCCGCCATGAAGGCGACCGCCGAGCGTGAGGCCGGCAGCGTCCGTACCGCCGCCGAGCGCGAGGCCGCCGAGGTCCGCGTGCAGGCCCGCCGCGAGGCCGACACGCTGCGCGCCGACGCCGACCGGGAGACCAAGCAGCTGCGTACGGTCACCGCGCACGAGGTGGCCGAGCTGAAGTCGACCGTGGAGCGCGAGGTCGCCACGCTGCGCGCCACCGCCGAGCGGGAGATCACCCAGCAGCGCGCCAAGGCCGCCCGGGAGGCCGAGGAGAAGCGGGCCGAGGCGACCAAGCTGCTCACCGACGCGCGCGACAAGCGCGACAAGGACCTGCAGGCCCTGGAGCTCCAGCTCGCCGAGCGGCGCGAGAAGGCCGAGCGCGAGGAGTCGGAGCGGCACGCCGCCCAGGTCGCGCAGACCCAGAAGCTGGTGAACGAGGCCGAGCAGCGCGCCCGCGCCGCGCAGGAGCGGGCCAAGGAGATCGAGCAGCGGGCCGAGGCCCGGCGGGTCGAGTCCGAGCGCACCGCCAACGAGACCGTCGACAAGGCCAAGGCGCTGGCCGACAAGACGCTCAACGAGGCGCGCGCCGAGGCGCAGCGGGTGCTCAACGAGGCCCGCACCGAGGCCGAGCTGACCACGCAGGCGGCCCGCCGCGAGGTCGAGGACCTGACCCGTCAGAAGGACGCGGTCACCTCGCAGCTCGGGCAGATGCTGTCCGGCCTGGCCGGCATCGTGCCGGGCGTGCCGGCCGGCGGCAAGACCGAGGCGCCGAAGGGCGACGCGGCCGCGCAGAAGGTGACGGCCGAGTCGGCCGGCTGACCGTTACACCCGCTGTCGGGGGCATGAGCCACGGCGCGGGGTGACGCCGGGTGACCGGTGTCGCCCCGCGCCGTCATGCTTGTGCGGCCCGTTTCGCCAGGAGGGTGAAGTAGCTCCCAGAAGGGGCGTCCGTATCGCCCCAGCAGAGCCGGATGCGTGTGAGGATGGGGGCATGTCGCACGGCGAGGAACTGTTCGCGCTCGGCGGGGACGTGACGACGGAGCCCAGCTTCGAGTCAGCCCTGCGGGGATACGAGAAACGGCAGGTCGACCGCTACGTCGCTCGCGCGGAGCACGAGATCGCGGCGTTGACCACCGAGCGGGAACAGGCATACACCCAGATCCACAAGCTGGCCGGTCAGGTCGAGGTGCTCCAGCGCGACCTGGCCCAGGTGCGCAAGCAGGCGGCGGTGGTGGACCGGGCGTCGTTCCGGCACCTCGGTCCGCGCGTCGAGCAGATCCTCACCATGGCCGAGGAGCAGGCAGACGACATCCTGGCCGCCGCCAACGAGGAGATCGAGGCCCGCCGCGCCGCCGCCGAGCACATCGTCGAGGAGGCCCGGGAGCAGGCCGCCCAGGCGCTCAAGGACTTCGAGATCGCGCTTGCGGCCCGCCGGACCGAGGAGGAGCGGCACACCGCCGCCCGCAAGGCCGAGGCCGAGGCCACGCTGAAGGCCGCCAAGGACGAGTCGGCGAAGCTGCGCAAGGACGCGCAGGACGAGTCGACGAGGCTGCGGACGGCCGCCCAGGACGAGGCCGAGAAGCTGCGCCGGACCGCCCAGGACGCACTGGCGAAGGCCCAGCAGGAGGCCACCCAGCTCCGCGACACCGCCAAGGAGATCCACTCCCGGGCCCAGCAGGAGGCCGCGCGGCTGCGGGAGTCGGCCAAGGAGGCGCTGGCCAAGGCCCAGCAGGAGGCGAACCAGCTCCGCGAGGCGGCCAAGGAGGTGCACGCCAAGGGCCAGCAGGAGGCCAAGCGGCTGACCGACGCCGCCGCCGAGGCCGGCCGGGCCACGCACGCCAAGGCGCTGGCCGAGGCCAAGAAGATCGTGGACGACGCGGAGGAGGCCGCCAAGGCCACCCGCGGCCGGGCCCGCAGCGAGGCCAACCGGCTCACCACCGAGGCCGCCGAGGCCGGGAAGCGCAACCGCGCCGAGGTCGAGGCGTACGTGCAGCGCATGCGCACCGAGACCGAGGCGTACGTGCAGCAGGCCCGCGCGCAGACCCAGCAGGAGCTGGGCGCATGGCGGGCCGGCGTGGAGAAGGAGGTCGCCGAGCGGCGGGACGGCGCGGAGAAGGAGCTGGCCCAGCGCCGGGCCGCCGCCGAGCAGGAGTTCGCCAAGCGCCGCGACGAGCTGGACAAGCAGCACGCCAAGCGGCAGGAGGAGCTGGAGCAGGCGTACACGACGCGGCGCGACGAGATCGAGCGCACCGCCGCCGACGTCCGGCAGGCCGCCGAGGCCGACGCACTGAGCATGCGGCAGCAGGCCGAGCTGGAGGCCGCCGAGCTGCTGCGCCGCGCCGAGGCGGATGCCGGCGCGCAGCGCCGCAAGGCCGACGAGCACGTCGCGGCCTCGCGACGCCAGTTCGAGGAGTACGCGGCCACCACCCAGCAGCACCTCGCCACCACGCAGCAGCACCTGGCCGCCACCCAGCAGGAGGTGGCCGCCGGCCGGCAGCAGCTCGCCGGGGTCATGTTGGAGATCGCCAAGGCCCAGCAGGAGCTGGCCGACCTGCGTACCGAGACCTGGAAGTCGCGGCAGGAGTCCGACGACCTGCAGCGCCGCCTCACCGACCTGCGGCGCGACGCCGATTCGGCCGGGATCGCGGCCACCCCGGTCGACCCGGACGACCTCGCTGCCGCCTCCACCGGCCGGTCCACCGGCGACGGCACGCCGGCGGGCGAGGGCACGCCGGCGGGCGAGGGCACGCCGGTCACCAGCGGCGCGGAGAGCCCCGGCGACACCCCGGCCGGCGGCGGGGCGCCGGTGGCCGCGAAGGGCACCGCCACCGCGGTCCCCAACGGCGCCGGGCCGGCCAGGGGTGACGGCGAGCCCGCCGACGCGGGCAAGGCGAAGCCGGTCGGCGAACCGGTGACCACGATGGACTCCCCCGGCGGAGCGGGCGTCGACGGCGAGCCCACTGTTGCCGCCGTACCGGGTGAGGGCGGCCGGGGCGCCACCCCCACGAAGATCACCAGCACCGGTGAGAACGGCAAGCGCCCGACCAAGCCGACCACCGACGAGCGCAGTGCCAAGCCCAGCACGGTGACTGTCGACAAGGACTGATCCACCCACCGCGCCGGATCGGGGAGGTGGCGGCATCCGCCCCACCCGGACCACGCCACCTCCCCGACCTGGCGGACCCAGCGCCACTTCGGCGAAGTGGCGGCATCCCACCCACCCGGACCACACCACCTCCCCGAACTGGCGGGTGACCCGCGCCGGGACGGCCCGGCGGGAAGTGGTGGTGGGATGGTCGGGGCGGACGGCGAGGACTACCCTGCGGGCAGAGGGCCGCGCGTCGGGCGTGGACGGCACCGGCGGGCGAGCCGGGCAGCGCGGGAGCCGGGAGGCACGGGTGTCGCAGGAGGGTTCCGCCGTCCCGGGTGACGAGGCGGCGGCCGTGCACCCCACCGGCGAGGCGGAACCCGCGCGCGACGCCACGACCGCCGCCGGCGAACCGCGATCCGGCACGGACACGAGCAGCGGACGGCCGACCGACGTCGAGCCGGGTGAGTTCGAGCCGAGCGGGCGCTTCGGCGTACCGGGACGCCCGCTGCGGCGCAGCGCCTTCCTGGTCGGGTTCACCGGCGCGCTCGGCGTGCTGCTCGCGTACGCGTTGTTCCTGGGCATCCGCAACGCCGCCGGCATCCTGGTGCTCGTGGTGATCGCGCTGTTCCTCGCGGTCGGCCTGCACCCGGCGGTGGTCCGGCTGCGCAAGTGGGGCGTGCCGCGCGGGCTGGCGGTGGCGGTCGTGACGCTCACCCTGCTGCTGCTGATCGTGGCCGGGCTGCTGGCGCTGGTGCCGCCGGTGGTGACCCAGTCCGGTCAGTTCATCCAGCAGCTGCCCGGGTACGTCGAGGAGCTGCGCCGCAACCCCACGGTCAACGACCTGGTGATCCGGTACGACGTGATGGAGCGGGTCCAGGCGGCGGCGAACGCGGACAACGTCGGGCGGGCGCTCGGCGGGGTGCTCGGCGGCGCGCAACTGATCTTCGGGACGATCTTCCGTCTGCTCACCGTGCTGGTGCTGACGATCTACTTCCTGGCGTACTTCGACAAGCTGCGCGAACTCGGGTACGCGCTGGCGCCGCGCTCACGCCGGGAGCGGGTCCGGCTGATCGGCGACGAGATCCTCACCCGGGTCGGCGCGTACATGGTCGGTGCGCTCGCCATCGCGGTGCTGGCCGGGGTGAGCACGTTCGTGTTCGCGCTGGCGGTCGGCCTGCCGTACCCGTTCGCACTGGCCGTGGTGGTCGCGGTGACCGACCTGATCCCGCAGATAGGCGCGACGCTGGGCGCGGTGGTGGTGACGCTCGTCGGGCTCGCCACGGACCTGCCGGTGGGCATCGCCTGCCTGGTGTTCTTCGTGCTCTACCAGCAGGTGGAGAACTACCTGATCTATCCGAAGATCATGCGCCGGGCGGTGTCGGTCAACGAGGTGGCCGCGTTGCTCGCCGCGCTGCTCGGGGTGGCGCTGCTGGGCGTGGTGGGCGCGCTCATCGCGATCCCGACGGTCGCCGCGTTGCAGCTGATCCTGCGCGAGGTGGTGCTACCGCGTCAGGACGCGCGCTGAGCCGTTACTCGGCGCGCCGCTGGGCCGGGCCGGGCACCGGGGTGTCGGCGAACGCGGCGACGGTGCGGTCGGCGTACGCGCTGACGTCGCCGGTCTCCATCGGGCCGTCCCAGGCGGTGGGCAGCGGCAGCGGTACGCCGGGGGCGACCCGCCGGACGATCTCGTCCAGCACCTTCTCCGCGTCGCCGACCCAGAGGTGCTTGGCGCCGTCCACGCCCACCAC
This sequence comes from Micromonospora sp. WMMA1976, assembly GCF_027497335.1. Classification (NCBI taxonomy): domain Bacteria; kingdom Bacillati; phylum Actinomycetota; class Actinomycetes; order Micromonosporales; family Micromonosporaceae; genus Micromonospora; species Micromonospora sp. WMMA1976. The sequence goes on from NZ_CP114912.1 coordinate 5,065,670, forward strand.
CTCGGCCTGCGGCACGGCGGCGAAGCGCTCCCGGGCCTCCTCCGGCCGCAGGTAGTCGTCGAACTCGGGGACCAGCGCGGTGAGCGGCTTGCCCGTCTCGGCCCAGACCCCCAGGTCCTCCGGGGCTGAGTAGCGCAGCGGCGGGGAGAGCAGGATCGCGCCGGCCACCGCCGGGTCGCAGCCGTACTTCAGCGCCAGGTCGGTGCCGAACGACCACCCGACCAGCCAGATGTTCGGCAGCTCGTGGAACTCGGCGTACTCGATCGCCGCGGCCACGTCGAACTTCTCGCCGACGGCGCCGTCGAACACCCCCTCGCTGGTGCCGCGGACGCTGCTGGTGCCCCGGGTGTTGAACCGGAGCACGGCCAGGCCGGCCAGCGCGGGCAGCCGCCACGCCGCCTTGCGGAACACGTGGCTGTCCATCATCCCGCCGTGGGTGGGCAGCGGGTGCAGGCAGACGAGTGTGGCGGCCGGTTCACGGTCCAGCGGCCGGGCCAGCTCACCGACGAGCGTCAGCCCGTCGGCGGTGTGCAGCTCGATGTCCTCCCGGCGGCCGGGCAGGATCGACGACGCGCGAATCGGAGTGCTCACGCCTGCCAGTCTCCCGCGTCGGCGGCCCCGCCGCCCAGCGGGACGGGAACCGGGTGATCCAGATCGCTCAGCCGTAGCGCGGGGCGCCCCGGCCGCGCTGGAGGCTCGGCCCGCGCCGGTCCCGGGCCCGCCAGCAGCCGGAGTGCCAGTGCCGGCGGTCGGTCAGGTCGCCCCGGTCGTCGGCCGGCCAGGCCACCACGTGCGCCACGCCGGGACGGATCTCCTGGTCACAGCCGGGACAACGGTACGTCTTGACCGATGCCCCGCCGCTGATCGCGCGTATCTGCCAGTCGCCGTCGCGCCACTGCTGCACTGTCGGCACGCCGTGGCGGGCACGCTCGGCGTCCAGGCCGGGGTTCTCCTCCCGGCGGGGGCGGTTGCGACGAGGGCTCACGGTCACCAAGCGTACGGTCCGCCGGCCGGACCCGGGTCGGGCGATCTTGGTACGGATGCGCCCTTCCCGGGGCCGTTCCGCACCAGGATCTGCTCGTGGTGACCGATCAGGGCCAGGTCTGCGGACGGGTGAGGTCTCTCGCCACCTTCGTCCCGACGAGCACCGTCGCCGCGTCGGCCTCGGTGAAGTTCACCTGGCCCGGGGGTCCGTAGCCGGGGAAGGGCCAGGCGAAGTCGACTGTCAACCGCACCTTGGGCAGGCCGAGCAGTTCCAGGCGGTTGCCGTCCGGATACCGGAAGCCCGGACGGCCACCGAGGTCGCGGTTGCTGGCGCGGCCCGTGTCCTCCCCCATCTCCGCCCCGTAGACCAGCTTGATCCACATGTTCGACGAAGGTGCCCGGAAGACGGTGAGCTGAACCGTGAGGCCCTTCGGGAAGGCGGCCGCGTCCACCGAGCATCCCGTCACCGCCGCATTCGCCGGCAACGTGGTCGGTCGGACCGGCCCGGTGCATCGCCGGGCTTCCTCCCAGCGCACCAGACCGGCCACCCGGTCCAAGGCGGCTACGTCACCGCGAAGCGTGGCCGCCCGGGCGTAGAGACCGGGGAAGGGCTGCCACGACTTGACCAGACCGTCGGTACCGGCAACCCGCAACACGGCACCGTCGAAGGTCAGCCGACCGCTGACGGCCTGCACCGGGAAGCCTTCGATCGGGGTGTCGTCGAGGGTCTTCGCCACCGGGCTCACCTCGAGCAGGACCGGGTGCCCGTCACCGACGCTGAACCGGATCGACTCGACCAGGTTGGCGCTGTGGACGGACCAGCCCAGATAGCGGGCCCGGGTGGTGTCGACGCCTAGGTGCAGCACCTGCGGGTCGGTACCCACCAGATCGGGACGCTGAAGCGCCCCGGGCACCCCGTCGGCGAGCGGCGGCACCGGCGGTGGCGCCGCCTCCGGGGTTGCGGCCGTCCAGGGCATCCGCCCGGCCACCCCGCCCACGTCCGCGCGTATCGCGCCGGTGAAGCCGAGCACGCCGACCAGGGCGAGCGCGGTGCCGGCGGTGAGTCGGCGGCGTACCTGCCGGCGCCGGCCGAGCGCGCGGGAGCGGCGCAGCAGGCGCCCGGTGTCTGTCTCGCCCTCGGCGTGCTCCCGCAGCACCGAGGCGATCCGCTGGTCGAGGTCGGTCACGGCCGGCTCCCCTTTGTCATCGGGACGCCGCAGCGCTCCCGGAGGTGGGCGAGCGCCCGCATCGCGTGGGTGCGGACGGTGACCGGGGAGCAGTCGAGGATCTGGGCGATCGTGGCGTCGTCCAGGTCCTCGTAGTAGCGCAGCACCAGCACGGCGCGCTGGCGGTCCGGGAGGGCGCGGATCAGCCCCCACATCTCGTCCCGGTCCGCCGCCTCGCCGCTCAGGTCTCCGCGTTCGGGCCGGTCGGCGAACGTGTCCACCGCCAGTTCGCGGTTGGACCGCCGCCGCCACCAGGACGTGTTGGCGTTGACGAGCATCCGGCGCACGTACACGTCGGGCCGGTCGATCCGGGCGATCTTCCGCCAGTGCACGTACGCGCGCGCCAGCACGTCCTGGGTCAGGTCCTCGGCCCGGTGCGCGTCGCCGGTCAGCAGCCGGGCCAGACGCAACAGCACCGGGCCGCGGCTGCCGACGTACTCCTCGAAGGTCACACCTCGAAGACGCCGTCACCGGGCCCGGCTGTTGACAGCGGTCAGCGCCGGGTGTGGTCGCGGAACCCGCGGCCGGACTTGCGGCCCAGGTAGCCGGCGGTGACCAGGTGCTCCAGCAGCGGCGCCGGGGCGAATCCGGGCTCGCGCAGTTCCAGATACAGCTCCCGCTGGATGGCCAGCGAGACGTCCAGGCCGACCACGTCGAGCAGCTCGAACGGGCCCATCGGGTAGCCACAGCCGAGCTTCATCGCGTAGTCGATGTCGTCGGCGGTCGAGTAGCTGGCCTCCAGCATCTTCACCGCGTCGTTCAGGTACGGGAACAGCAGCGCGTTGACGATGAAGCCGGACCGGTCACCGCAGACCACGCCGGTCTTGCCGAGCTTCGCGCAGACCGCGCGGGCGGTGGCCGACGTCTCGGCGGAGGTGCGGATGGTCTGCACGATCTCCACCAGCGGCATGATCGGCGCCGGGTTGAAGAAGTGCAGGCCGACCACGTCGGCGGGACGCTGGGTCGCCATCGCCACGTCGATCACCGGCAGCGACGAGGTGGTGGTGGCGAGCACGACGCCCGGCTTGCAGATCTCGTCGAGGCTGGCGAAAAGCGCCTTCTTGACGCTCAGCTCCTCGATCACGGCCTCGACCACCAGGTCGACGTCGGCCAGGTGCTCCAGCGTCGCGGACCAGGTGATCCGGCCGAGCGCGTCGTCCCGGTCGGTCTCGCTGAGCTTGCCCCGCACCACGCCCTTGTTCAGCGAGGTCTTCACCGCCTCGCAGACCTTCGCGGACTTCTCCGCGCCCCGGGTCACCGAGATGACCTCGTACCCGGCCTTGGCGAACACCTCGATGATGCCGGTGGCCATGGTGCCGGACCCGACCACGCCGACCTTCGCGATGGCGCGGGCGCCGTCGGCGAGCGCGGCGTCCGCGGCGAGCGGCGTGTACTCGTCGGGTACGACCTTCGGCGAACCCGGCCGCTCGTAGGTGTAGAAGCCGCGGCCCGACTTCCGACCCAGCAGACCGGCGGTGACCATCTGCTTGAGCAGCGGGGCCGGGGCGTGCCGGCGGTCCCGGCCGCCGCGCCGGTACATCGTGTCGAGGATCTCGTACGCGGTGTCCAGACCGATCAGGTCCATCAGCGCCAGCGGGCCCATCGGCAGACCGCAGCCGAGCTTCATGGCGGCGTCGATGTCCTCGCGGGTGGCGTAGCGGGCCTCGAACATGCCGACCGCGTGGTTCAGGTAGCCGAACAGCAGCGCGTTGGCGATGAACCCGGCCCGGTCGCTGATCGTCACGTCGACCTTGCCGAGCCGCTCGCAGAGCGCCTCCACGTCGGCGACCACGTCGGCGGAGGTGACCACCGTGCGGACCACCTCGACCAGCTTCATCACCGGGGCCGGGTTGAAGAAGTGGATGCCGATGACCTGGTTGGGCCGGGTGGTGGCGACGGAGATCTCGGTGACGCTCAGCGAGGACGTGTTGGTGGCGAGGATCGCCTCGGGCTTGCAGACCCGGTCCAGCTCGGCGAAGATCCGCTGCTTGAGGTCCAGGTGCTCGGGCACCGCCTCGATCACCAGGTCCACGTCGTGCAGCGCGTCCAGGCCGACCCGGAAGTCGACCCGGGCCAGCAGGGCGTCCCGCTCGGCCTCGGCGAGCTTGCCCTTGGCCACGGCCCGGTCCGTGGAGCCGGTGAGCGTGGCCCGGCCGCGCTCCAGCGCCGCGTCGGAGATCTCGACGGCTGTGACGTCGACGCCGTTGCGGGCGAACACCTCCACGATGCCGGCACCCATGGTGCCCAGACCCACCACGCCCACCCTGGTGAACTCCCGCGCCACGACCGGCCTCCCCTGGCTCGACTCCGCCGTCCGCGACATGAACGGCCGCTAAGGTTATGCGCCGGAGTCTGCCACGTGACGCTGTGTTGTCGAGACGCCGTGGGATATTTCACGCACCGCGCCTCACCCGGTGGCGTTCTCCCCGGTCAGCGCCAGCAGTTCGGCGACGAACTCGGCCGGCCGTTCCAGGTGCGGGCTGTGCCCGCAGCCGGGCAGCACCACCTCGCGGTACGTCCCGCCGGCCGCCGCGTACCGGTCCAGCACCGCGCGGGTCTGCCCGACCATCGGCTGCGGCGGGCACTGGGCCTCGCCCGGCCAGCCGGGCACCACACCGAGCCGGCCGAGGTACGCCAGGTCGAACAGCGAGGTGTCCGAGACGATCACGTCGGCGTCGCCGCGTACCCAGGTCACCGGCGGCTTGACCGGCACGGCGACGAGCTCGTCGGCGAGCCGGAAGTGGGCCGGGGCCAGCGCGTTGAGCACGCCGCGCGGACCGGCGGCGGTCCCCGGCCAGTGGGCCGAGGCCACGGCGGTGCCCGGGTAGTTGTCGTCCCCGGTGGCGGTGGTCAGCATGCTCTCCAGCAGCAGGTCCTCGTCGTCGCCGAGGGACGCCGGGTCGGCCACGTACGCGGCACGCAGCACCGCACGTGGGCTGGTCGGGCCGTCCGCGCTCCGGTCACCGGCGGCGAGCCGGGCCACGAAGTCGGGGTTCGCGCCGCCGGCGCCGGTGCCCGCGAAGTCGGGCGTCGTCGGGGTGCCGTCGAGGTCCCGGGTGCCGCCGAAGCCGTACGGGGACACCGGCGCCTCCAGCAGCAGCCCTGCGACCCGCTCGGGGTGGCCGACGAGCAGCCGCATCGCCACGCCGCCGCCCAGCGAGTGCCCGGCCACCACCGGCCGGGCGCCGGGCGGGAACAGCCCCGGGGCGTCCAGCAGCGCGGCCACGTCGTCGGCGAAGTCGTCCAGCCCCCGGGTGGCGTCGACAGGCGCGGTGTCTGTCTCGCCGTAGCCGCGCAGGTCGGGCGCGACCACCCGCAGCGTCTCCGGCAGCCGGGCCAGCAACGGTTCCCAGAACGCGGAGGAGGAGACGTTGCCGTGCACCAGCAGGACCGGTACGCCGTCCGGTGGACCGGCCACGCGGACCGCCTGGGTGATGCCGTTGGCCTGGACCGTGAGCCGTGCGCTGCGCATCCGCGCATGCTGGCACGCGCCCCCACCCCCGGTCCATGTGCCCCACCCCCACACCGCCGCACGCGACGGTGGCGCACACCCCCGCCCCCTCACCGCGTCGATCATGAGGTTGGCGGCGACAAATCGGACGCGGACCGCCGCCAACTTCATGATCAACCGAGGGTCGCGGGGGGCCCGAGAGGGCGGCGGGTGGTGAGGGGCTAGCGGGCGTCGGCTGGCTGCGCCTCGCGCGCCTCGATCGGCTGGCGTGGCCCGGGGACGGGCAGCGGCACTGTGGGGCGCTGGTCGCGGCGCATCGCGCCGAAGCTCATCCCGACCGGGTCGGTGCGGGCCACACCCGGGTCGTAGAGGCGCAGATCGGTGCGGCCGAGCCGGACCACGTCGCCGTCGGCGATCGCCACGCTGCCGGTGACCCGGGTGTCGTTGAGCCAGGTGCCGTTCGTCGAGCCGAGGTCGGTGAGCAGCACCCCCTCCGGGGTGGCCCGGACGGTGGCGTGCCGCCGGCTCAGGTGCGGATCGGCGAGCACGATGTCGGCGGTCGGCGCACGGCCGATCACCTGCGCCTCCTGGCCGACCCGGAACGTGAGCCCCCGCATCGCCCCGCCCGACACCGTCAGCAACGGCATCAGCTCAGGATGCTCCTCCATGGACAGTCCTCCACCCCACATCGCCCCGCGGCGTCAGCCTGCCACCTCACCGTAGTGGCTTGCACCACCGCGCGGTCACCCCCGCGACCCCGGCCGGTCATCTCCCGTTCGCCGTTTCGGACGGCACTTCCGTCGATGCGACGGCTGATCGTCCGCGCAGCGTACGGCGCATTCGACACCTACCGGCGAGTAATCCTCGGGTCTAGACTTCGGCCATGACCGCTGTACATGTGCCGGGCGCCCCGCTCATCTCCGAGGGTCAATTGGTGTCGACCAGCCCGGCCACCGGCGCCGAGGCGGGCCGATTTCCGCTGGCCACCGAGGCGGACGTGCGCGCCGCCGTCGACCGCGCCCGGGCGGCCGGTGACTGGTGGGCCGGGCTCGGCTTCGCCGGCCGGCGCGACCGCCTCCAGCGCTGGCGCGGCGTGCTCGCCCGGCGGATCGAGGAACTGGCCGACCTGATGCACACCGAGGGCGGCAAGCCGGTCGGGGACGCGGTGGTGGAGATCCTCACCGCGCTGGAGCACATCGACTGGGCGGCCCGCAACGCGCAGCGGGTGCTCGGGCCGCGCCGGGTCCGCTCCCGCCTGGTCCTCGCCGAGTTCAGCGGTCACCTCGAATACCAGCCGTACGGCGTGATCGGTGTGATCGGCCCGTGGAACTACCCGGTCTTCACCCCGATCGGCTCCGCCGCGTACGCGCTCGCGGCAGGCAACGCGGTGGTGTTCAAGCCCAGCGAGTACACGCCGGCGGTCGGCCAGTGGCTGGTCGACAGGTTCGCCGAGGTGGTGCCGGAGCAGCCGGTGTTCCAGGTGGTGCACGGCTTCGGCGCGGTCGGCGCGGCGCTGTGCCGCTCCGGGGTCGGCAAGGTCGCGTTCACCGGCTCGACCGCCACCGCGAAGCGGGTGATGGCCGCCTGCGCCGAGACGCTCACACCGGTGCTGCTGGAGGCCGGCGGCAAGGACGCGATGATCGTGGACAGCGACGCCGACCTGGACGCCGCCGCCGACGCGTGCGTATGGGGCGGGATGACGAACGCCGGCCAGACGTGCATCGGCATCGAGCGGGTCTACGCGGTCGACCAGGTCTTCGACGCCTTCGTGGAGAAGGTGGTGGCGAAGGCCGGGCGGCTCACCGTGGGCGCCGACGGCTCCGACCTCGGCCCGATCACCATGCCGTCGCAGATCGACGTCATCCGCCGGCACATCGACGACGCGATCGACCGGGGCGGCCGGGCGGTGCTGGGCGGCCCGGAGGCGGTCCAGCCGCCGTACGTGCACCCGACGGTGCTGGTCGACGTGCCGGAGGACTCGGCCGCCGTGCAGGAGGAGACGTTCGGCCCGACGCTCGTGGTCAACCGCGTCCGGGACGTGGACGAGGCGGTCGAGCGGGCCAACGCGCTGCCGTACGGGCTCGGGGGTTCGGTCTTCGGCCGGGCGCGGGCGGTGGCGGTCGCGCGGCGGCTGCGTTCCGGCATGGCCTCGGTCAACTCGGCGCTGACCTTCGCCGGCATGTCGACGCTGCCGTTCGGCGGCACCGGCGAGTCCGGCTTCGGCCGCATCCACGGCGAGGAGGGGCTGCGCGAGTTCGGCCGGCCCAAGTCGGTCACCCGCCGCCGGGCCCGGTCGCTGCTGCCGGCGATGACGTTCGAGCGCACCCCGGCCGACATCGCCCGCATTGTCAAGATCGCCAAGCTGATGTACGGCCGGGGCCGCTGAGGCGGCGCCTCAGAACAGCGTCAGCTCGTCGCGCTCGATGCCGCGCAGCTTGTCGTAGTCGACCACCACGCACCGGATCCCCCGGTCGGTGGCGAGTACCCGCGCCTGCGGCTTGATCTCCTGCGCGGCGAACACGCCGGCCACCGGCGCGAGCAGCGGATCGCGGTTCATCAGCTCCAGGTAGCGGGTGAGCTGCTCGACGCCGTCGATCTCGCCGCGCCGCTTCACCTCGACCGCCACCGCGCCGCCGACCGCGTCCCGGCAGAGCAGGTCGACCGGCCCGATAGCGGTCATGTACTCGCGCCGGACCAGCGTGAAGCCCTCCCCCAGCGTCTCCGGGTTCGCGGCGAGCAGCTCCTGCAGGTGCGCCTCGACGCCGTCCTTGCGCAGGCCCGGGTCCACGCCCAGCTCGTACGAGGTGTCCTGGAAGATCTCCTCCAGGGTGATGCGCAGTTCCTCGCCGGCCTTGTTGACCACCCGCCAGACGCCGGGTGCCTCCTCCAGCCGGCAGGGCGGGCTCATCCAGTTCAACGGCTTGTAGGCCCGGTCGTCCGCGTGGATCGACACCGACCCGTCCGCCTTCACCATCAGCAACCGGGTCGCCGGGGGCAGGTGGGCCGAGAGCCGTCCGACGTAGTCCACCGAGCACTTCGCAATCACCAACCGCACCCGCCGAGGGTAGCCGAGGCCCCGGCGGACGCCGACGAGCGCCACTGGCGTACCGGTGCCATATTGAGATCGTGCTCGAAGTCCTCACCGGTTCCGGCCTGGCCGCCTCGGCGGGCCTGAACGCCTACATCCCGCTGCTGCTGATGGGGCTGCTGTCCCGCTACACCGATCTGGTCGAGCTGCCGAGCGGCTGGCAGTGGCTCGGCAACGGCTGGGTGGTGCTGATCCTCGCCGTCCTGCTCGCGGTCGAGGTGGTGGCCGACAAGGTGCCTGTGGTCGACCACGTCAACGACGTGGTGCAGACGGTGGTGCGGCCGACCGCGGGCGGGCTCGCGTTCGGCGCGGGCGCCGGCTCGGAGACCGTCACGGTGAGCGACCCGGACACGTTCTTCTCCACCCACCAGTGGGTGCCGGTGGTGGTCGGCGTACTCATCGCGCTCGGCGTGCACCTGCTCAAGGCCGCCGCCCGGCCGGTCATCAACGCGACCACCGCCGGGGTGGGCGCGCCGGTGGCCAGCACCGCCGAGGACGCGACGAGCGTGGTCATGTCGGTGGTGGCGCTGCTGCTGCCGGTGCTGGTCCTGGTCTTCCTGGTCGCCCTGGTGTTCTTCGTACCGTGGCTGTTCCGCCGCCGCCGGGAGCGGCGCCGCGAGCGCGCCGCCGCCCGCGCGGCGGGCTTCCGCGTCTGACGCGCACCGACTCCCGAAACCTCTAAAATCGGGGCAAGACACCCAAGGAGGTACGGGAGATGACCGCGTCGTTGGAGATGCCCCGGGTCCAGGAGTGCGCCGTCCGGTCCTGCGCCTACAACCACACGAACGACTGCCACGCGTTCGCCATCACGATCGGCAGCAGCGACCACGCGCACTGCCACACGTTCGTGGAGATGCCGGTGCGCGGCGGTCTCGACCAGTTGGTCGCCCAGGTCGGCGCGTGCTCGCGCGCCGACTGCCGGCACAACGCCGACCTGGAGTGTCACGCCCCGGCCATCACCGTCGGCCCGGACATGGACATGGCCGACTGCATGACCTACGAGAGCCGCTGACCCACCCGCGAGGGCGTTCAGCTCAGCGCGTTGGCCTCGCGGATCACTGTGACCAGCTCGTCGATGATGCCGGTGAGCGCGAAGTCCTTCGGCGTGAACACCCGGGCCACCCCGGCGGTCCGCAGCGCCTCGGCGTCGGCGGCCGGGATGATCCCGCCCACCACCACCGGCAGGTCGCCCCGCCCGGCCGCGCGCAGCCCGTCCAGCACCGCCGGCACGGCGGCCAGGTGCGAGCCGGACAGCACGGAGAGGCCGACCAGGTCGACGTCCTCCTCCACCGCCGCCGCGACGATCTGCCCGGCGGTCAGCCGGATGCCCTGGTAGACCACTTCGAAGCCGGCGTCGCGGGCGCGTACCGCGATCTGCTCCGCGCCGTTCGAGTGCCCGTCCAGCCCCGGCTTGCCGACCAGCAGCCGCAGCCGGCCGCTGCCCAGCTCCCGGGCGGTCGCGGCGACCCGCTCCCGGACCCCGGCGAGGGTCGCGTCACCGGTTGTGCCGACCGCCCCGGCCAGGCCGGTCGGCGCGCGGTACTCGCCGTACACCTGGCGCAGCGCGCCCGCCCACTCGCCGGTGGTGACACCGGCCCGCACGCAGTCCAGCGTCGCCGGCATCAGGTTCGCCGTGGTGGCGGCGTCGGCGCGCAGCCGGTCCAGCGCCGCCTCGACCGCCGCCGCGTCCCGGTCGGCCCGCCACCGGCGTACGCCGTCGGTGGCGGCCTCCTCGACGGCCGGGTCGACCTGCTCGATCGCCTCGGCACCGGCCGCGGTGAGCGGCGACGGCTCGGTCTCGGTGAACCGGTTGACGCCGACCACCACGTCCGAGCCGGACTCCATCCGGCGGCGCCGGTCGGCGAGCGACGCCACCAGCGCGCTCTTGAGGTAGCCGGTCTCGACGGCGGTGACCACGCCGCCCATCTCCAGCACCTTCTCCAGCTCGACGCGGGCACCGGAGACGATGTCGTCGACGAGCGCGGTCATCACGTGCGAGCCGGCGAACAGGTCCGGGTACTCCAGCAGGTCCGACTCGTACGCCAGCACCTGCTGCATGCGCAGCGACCACTGCTGGTCCCACGGGCGGGGCAGGCCCAGCGCCTCGTTCCAGGCGGGCAGTTGCACGGCCCGGGCGCGGGCGTCGCGGGACAGCGTGACGCCGAGCATCTCCAGCACGATGCGCTGGATGTTGTTCTCCGGCTGCGCCTCGGTCAGGCCCAGCGAGTTGACCTGGACGCCGTAGCGGAACCGGCGCTGCTTCGGGTTCTCCACGCCGTAGCGGTCGCGGGTGATCTCGTCCCAGAGCGCGCCGAACGCGCGCATCTTGGCGATCTCCTCGACGAAGCGCACCCCGGCGTTGACGAAGAACGAGATCCGCTGGACCACGTCGCCCATCCGCTCGGGCGGCACCTGGCCGGAGTCGCGGACGGTGTCCAGCACGGCGACGGCGGTGGCCAGCGCGAAGCCCACCTCCTGCACCGGCGTGGCGCCGGCCTCCTGAAGGTGGTACGAGCAGATGTTCACCGGGTTCCACCGGGGCATCTCACGCAGTGTGTACGCGATCACGTCGGCGGTCAGCCGCAGCGACGCCGCCGGCGGAAAGATGTACGTCCCCCGGGACAGGTACTCCTTGATGATGTCGTTCTGCGTGGTGCCGGCGCAGCGGCTCAGCTCCGCGCCCTGCTCGGCCGCGACGGTGCCGTAGAGGCCGAGCAGCCACATCGCCGGGGCGTTGATGGTCATCGAGGTGTTCATCTCGGCGAGCGGGATGCCCTCGAACAGCGCCCGCATGTCGCCCAGGTGCGCCACCGGCACGCCGACCCGGCCCACCTCGCCGGAGGCCAGCTCGTGGTCCGGGTCGTACCCGGTCTGGGTGGGCAGGTCGAAGGCGACCGACAGGCCGGTCTGCCCCTTCGCCAGGTTGCGGCGGAAGAGCGCGTTGGTGGCCGCGGCGGAGGAGTGCCCGGCGTACGTGCGCATCACCCACGGGCGGTCCCGCTCGGGCAGCCGTCCCGGCATCGCGTCGTCCATGGCCGGAGTTTAAGTTACCGTTCAGTAAAAGAGAGTGTGGAAAACCACACAACCCGATGCCCGCACCGGTGGGCCGGCGTGCGGCCGGCCCACCGACGGGTCATTCGCTACGGGCGGTCTCCGGACCGGTGATCCGTTCCAGCAGCGGCAGGGTGGCCGCGATGACGGCGAGGCAGCCCAGCACGCCGAGGACCACCACGGCGGCGAACCCGATCCCCGGTAGGCGCAGGTCGTAGTCCATCTGCGCGCGCAGGAACAGCTGCGCGGCGACCAGTCCCATCCCGACCGCCACCACGGCGACGGTCAGCAGCGGCACCGCGCTCTCCAGGGCCACCACCCGGCGCAGCAGCCGCACCGGGGCGCCACTGAGCCGCAGCAGGCTGAACGGCCGCTTCCGTTCACTGAGGCCGGCCGCCACCGCGACCGCCAGGCTGCACCCGGCGAGCACGAGACCGGTCACCACGACGAGGTCGGCCAGCCGCTGCCAGCCCCGCATGGTGTCGGCGAAGTCGGCCTCGAAGTCGCCCGGCACGTTCGGGGCCACGAAGAACGTGGGGAAGGCGGCTTCGAGGACCGTCCGGACCCGCTCGACAGCGGCCGGGTCCGCCGCCTCGACCGCCACCGAACCGGCGGGCAGCCCGGGAAGCGCGGCCGGCTCCACCGGGGACGGCGGCCAGACCCGGTCGGCCGAGGCGGACTCCCGCCAGGGGATCAGGTCCGGCGGCACCTCGGCGACGCTCGCCCCGGCGGCGCACCGCCCGTACGCGGGTGGGATGTCCGCGCAGGCGATCACGCCGGAGTCGCGGCCGTCACCGCGTACCGGGTTCTCCCGGACGAGCACCGGGTTGCGGACCCCGGGAATCGCGGCCAGGTCGGCCACCAGCGTTCCGGGCACCGGCGGGTCGTCCGTCAGCACCATCGACACCCGACCGGCCTCCAGGGAGCCCTGGGGCGCGGGACCGCGCTCGTACGCGATCGTCCCCATCACGCCCACGGCCACCGTCGTGACGAACAGCGCGAGCATCACCCCGCCCACCGCGCGGAAACCGGCGGCCGGGTTGTCGGCGAGCCGGCGCGCGGCGATGAGCGCGGCGGGCCGGGTGGCGCGAGCGGCCATCGCCCGGGCGCCGACCATGGTGAGCCACGGCCCGCCCGCGATCAGCCCGACCATGACCAGCAACAGCGCGGGCAGGAACAACGCGGTCTGACCGTCCGACGTGGGCGGCCGGTACACCAGGGCGAAGCCCAGCCCGGCCAGGCCGAGCGCGAGCGGGATCAGCCGGTACACCCGGGGCGGCCGGGGTGTGACGCGGCGGCTGACACCGAGTGGGGAGATCCGGACCCGGCGCAGCGCGACCCAGGCCGCGGCCGCCGCGCCCGCCGGCACGCCGAGCGCCACCAGGACGGCCTCCGGCGCACCGATGGCCATGTCCCGGGGGAAGAACGGCATGCCGGTGAACGGGATGCCGGCGAGCTGTCCACGGAACGCGAAGAACACCGCGAAGCCGACCGCCGCGCCGGCCGCCGCCGCGAGCGCGGCCTCGACGGCCGCGACCGCCGAGATCTGCCGGGGCGTGGCCCCGACCAGCCGCATCGCGGCGAACCGCTGCTCCCGGCGGGCGGCGCCGAGCCGGGTCGCCGTGCCGATGAAGACGAGTACGGGAAACAGCAGTCCGCCCGCGGCCACGCCGAGGATGAGGTCGATCGCCGCCCTCGGCAGCGGAGCCCGGTTGTCGTCGAGCCGGGTGACCTTCCTGACCTGGTCCAGCTTCCTCACCTGCTCCGGGGTGCCACCGACCAGGACGAGCAGGGTGTCCGGCGAGGTGAGCGCCGCCGGCCCGACGACGCCGAGGTCCCGGCCCGGGTAGCGGTCGGCGAGCTGGTCGGCGGGGGTGGTGGCCAGCAGCTTCCGCAGCGCCGGGGAGGCGTAGAACTCGCCGGGCCCCGGCGCGCGGGGGACGCCGATCGGCGTGGGCGCGTCCGGACCGGTCGCGGCGACGTCGATGCGAACGATCTGATCGCCCCGGAAGTAGTCAAACCGGGTCGACCACAGCAGCGGGTCGGCGGACCCGCCCGCCGTCTCCTGCGGGTACATCGACGCGTAGCGGGTGAGCTGGGCGTCGGTGGCGTGCACACCGGCGAGCGTGGTGAGCAGCAGCCCGGTGCCGACCGCGACGGCGGCGGCGATGGCGACCAGCCGGACCAGCGCCTCCCGGCCACCCGCGACGGCGAGCCGGAGCGCGAGCCCGATCACGAGGCGACCCCGGCGGGGGCGTTGACCCGGCCGTCGCGCACCATGACCTCCCGGTCGGCGTACGCCGCGATGCGCGCCTCGTGCGTCACCAGGACGACTGTGGTGCCCTTCTCGCGGGCGGCGTCCACCAGCAGCGTCATCACCTCCTCGCCGGTGAGCGAGTCGAGCGCGCCGGTGGGCTCGTCGGCGAACAGCACCCGGGGCTCGGCGACCAGGCCACGGGCCAGCGCGACCCGCTGGGCCTGCCCACCGGACAGCTCCCCGGAGCGGCGGTGCTCCATGCCGGCCAGGCCGAGCCGCTCGAACCAGCCCCGCGCGGCGCGCAGCGCCGGAGTGCGGCGGACACCGCGCAGCAGCAGCGGCAGCGCCACGTTCTCCGCCGCGGTGAGTTCCGGCACGAGCTGGCCGAACTGGAAGACGAAGCCGAAGCTGTCGCGGCGCAGCGCGCTGCGGTCGGCCTCGCCGAGCGTGTCGATCCGGGTGCCGTCGAACCGGACCTCACCGGAGTCGGGGCGCAGGATGCCGGCCAGGCAGTGCAGCAACGTCGACTTGCCGGAACCGCTCGGTCCCATCACGGCGACGACCTCACCGGCGGCCACGGCGAGGCTCGCGCCGCGCAGGGCCGGTGTCTCGCCGAACGCGTACGTGACGTCACGTGCCTCGATCATCGGGCTCATGGCCGTACCGCCTTTCTCAGGGCGTCCAGCCGGGCGCCCGTCGTCTCGATCCACCGCAGGTCCGCCTCGAGGTGGTAGAGGCCGTGGTCGGCCAGCATCACGTCGACGAGTTCGCCGCTGCGCTTGATCTCGGTGAGTTCGCGCATCCGGCGCAGGTGGGCGGCGCGCTGGGTGTCCAGGTACTCCTCGGCCGGGCGGTCGAGCATCAGCGCGAGCACGACCTTGGTGAACAGCAGGGTCTGCAGGTGCGGTTCCGGTTCGACCGGCTCGGTCAGCCAGTGCTCCACCTCGGTGGCGCCCACGTCGGTGATGACGTAGCGCTTGCGGTCCGGCCCGGCGCCGGGAGCGACGTCGCCGACCACCACCTTGCCGTCGCGGGCCAGCCGGCTCAGCGTCGAGTAGACCTGCCCGTACGGCAGCGGCTTGCCGCGTCCGAAGAAGGTGTCGTAGTCGCGCTTGAGGTCGTAGCCGTGGCTGGGTTCGCGTTCGAGCAGCCCGAGCAGGGTCAGGGGAACCGTCATGAGCAGAGACTACACCGAGTGTATACCTCGCGTATATAGCTGACCCGGCAGTGGAACGGGCTACCGCACGACGCACACTTGACGTCATGGAGAACGAGCTCGCGATTTCCGTGCGAGGGCTGCGCAAGGCGTACGGCGACAACGTCGCCGTCGCCTCGGTGGACCTGGACGTCCACCGGGGTGAGGTGTTCGCCCTGCTCGGCCCGAACGGCGCCGGCAAGACCACAACGGTCGAGATCCTGGAGGGCTACCGGCAGCGCGACGCCGGCGAGGTACGCGTGCTCGGCGCCGACCCCGCCCACCCCGACGCCGGCTGGCGTTCCCGGGTCGGCATCGTGCTCCAGGGCACCGGCGAGTTCGACGAGCTCAGCGTCATCGAGGTGGTCCGCCACTTCTCCGGCTTCTACCCGGGCGCCGACGACCCGGACAAGGTGGTCGAGCGGGTCGGGCTGGGCGCCAAGGCCAAGGCGCGCACGCACACGCTCTCCGGCGGGCAGAAGCGCCGCCTGGACGTGGCGCTGGGCATCATCGGCCGCCCCGAGCTGCTCTTCCTCGACGAGCCGACCACCGGCTTCGACCCGGAGGCCCGGCGCGAGTTCTGGGAGCTGATCCGGGACCTGTCCGCCGCCGGCACCACGATCGTGCTCACCACCCACTACCTGGACGAGGCCGAGGCGCTCGCCGACCGGGTCGGCGTGATCGCCGCCGGGCGGGTGATCGAGGTCGCGCCGCCGAACGCGCTGGGCAACCGGCAGGAGTCGCTGGCGACCGTCGCCTGGCGTACCCCCGACGGGACACCGGCCTCGGCGGAGACCGCGACGCCGACGGCGCTGGTGTACGACCTGGCCGCGCGCTTCGGCGGCGAGGTGCCCGGTCTCACCGTGACCCGGCCGACCCTGGAAGACGTCTACCTGCGGATGATCGGACACCCATGACCACCACGACCAACCCCGCGGCCCCGGTCACCGCCGCCGCGGCCCGGCGGCCCGGCGCGGGCGCGCTGGCGCTGCGCCAGGGGCGGCTGGAGATCACCCAGTTCCTGCGCAGCCGGGAGTCCGTCGTGTTCACGATGGGCTTCCCGATCATCATGATCCTGATCTTCGCGGCGATCTTCAGCGACGAGATCGCCCCCGGGGTCAGCTACACGCAGTACTTCATCACCGGCATGATCGCGACCGGCCTGATGACGGTGAGCTTCCAGAACCTCGGCATCTGGATCCCGATCGAACGGGACCGGGGCGTGCTCAAGCGCTACCGCGGTACGCCGATGCCGAAGTGGGTCTGGTTCGCCGGCAAGGTGATCATGGTGGTGGTCATCGGCATCGCCGAGACCGTGCTGCTGCTCGCCGTCTCGGTGGCGATGTTCGACCTGGACCTGCCGCAGACCACCGCCAAGTGGCTGACGTTCGCCTGGGTCTCCGTGCTCGGTGTCACCGCCTGCACGCTCTGCGGCATCGCCATCTCGTCGCTGGCCCGCACCGCCCGCAGCGGCTCGGCGGTGGTCACCCCGGTCGCGCTGGTGCTCCAGTTCATCTCCGGCGTGTTCTTCGTCTTCACCAGCCTGCCCACCTGGATGCAGCAGGTCGCGGCGATCTTCCCGCTCAAGTGGATGTGCCAAGGGCTGCGCTCGGTCTTCCTGCCGGACAGCTTCGGCGCCCGGGAGCCGGGCGGCTCGTTCGAGCTGGGCACCGTCGCGCTGGTGCTGGGCGCCTGGTGCGTCATCGGCCTGGTGCTGTGCCTGACCACGTTCCGCTGGACCACCAAGCGCGACGGCTGACGCCGCTCATCCGCCGTCGACGAGCGCCGCACCGAGCGGCGTACGCCAGTAGAGCACCTCGCGCCCGGACCGCCGCTTCGCGACCGCGCCCGCGTCGAGCAGCACCCGCAGGTGGTCGCTGACCGTGCCCAGGGACAGCCCGGTCACCACCACGAGCTGCGAGGTGCTCAGCGGAGCGTCCAGCCGGGCCAGGATCTCGGCCCGGTTCGCGCCGATCAGCCGGGCCAGGCCGTCCGGCGCCGGTGAGGTCGGATCGACCAGGATCCCGCGCGCCGGATAGACCATCCCGAACCGGGCCGGCGCGTCCCAGACCACCCAGCCGCGGCGGCAGTGGGCCGGCACGAACACCAGCTGTTCGGCCGCGTGCAGCGACAGCGGCGGTTCCGGGTAGTCGTTCACCTGGAGCCGGCCGTCACCCAGCCACCGCACGTTGCGGTTGATGTCGACGATCGCCCCGGCCAGGCCGCGCATGCTCAGGGCGGCGGTACGGGCCACGATGTCCGCCCGCAGCCGGCGTTCCCGCTCCGGCCACTCCGGCGCGACTGTGTGCGCCCAGATCCAGTCGAGCAGTTCCACGACCTGCCCGGTGAGCCCGTCCGCCAGCAGCTCGGCCGCCAGCGGGCCCGGCCGGGTGGCACGCAGGTCGGCCCGGATCCGCTCGTCGGACAACCGCTCGATCGCCGCCAGTTCCCCGGCGAACGTCGGATCCGCCGAGGCGGGCGCGATGGTGAGGAAGTCCGCCACCCAGCGAAGGCCGAACGACGCCTCCACCAGCGCCCGGACCACCGGCCGGGCAGCCAGCATCTCCCGGAACGCGTCCACGTGCGGCCGTCGCCAGGCCTGCTCCCAGGGGACCTTCGGATGGCGCAGCGCCTTCAGCGCGCCGACGGTCTCGGCCATCGGCGACACCGTGAAACGACTCCGCGCGACCAGGTCGGACGGCACCTGCCAGACGCCCACGTTTCGCCTCCAGACGTAAGTCTAGGGATTCCGCCGACGACCGGCCGACCATGCCCGGGTGAGAACGTACGCAGAACTGTTCGCGGTCCGGGAGTTCCGCAACCTGTTCCTGGCCAACTGCGCCGGGATCGCCGCCCACACCACGTCGGCGCTGGCCCTGGGCGCGCTGACCTACGCGTCGACCGGCTCGGCGCTGCTCACCGCGCTGAGCATGTTCGGGGCGCCGCTGGCCGGTGTCCTCGGCAGCCTGACGCTGCTGTCCGCCGCGGACAGCGTGCCGCCGCGCCGGGCGATGGCCTTCGCCGCCCTGCTCGCCACCGCCGGCGCGGCGCTCCAGGCGGTGCCCGGGCTGCCACTCTGGGCCCGCTTCGCGATCATCTTCGCCAACGCGTACGTGGGCTCGGTCGCTGCCGGCGCCAAGTGGGCCCTGCTCACCGACATCGTGCCGGTGAACGCCTACGTGCTGGCCCGGGCCACGATGAACACGAGCGTCGGCGTCATGCAGATCGCCGGGTTCGGGCTGGCCGGCGTCCTGCTGGTGTGGCTGAGCCCGTACCAGGTGTTCCTGCTGGCGCTGGTCCTGCGGGCGGTGTCCGCCGCGGTGGGATGGTTCGGGCTCACCGAGCGTCCGGCCCGGACCAGCGAGCGGGTGACGGTCGCCCGCACGCTGCGCGTGAACCGGGTGCTCTGGGCCGACCCCGGCCGCCGGTCGCTCCTGCTCAACCTCTGGGTACCGGGCGGCCTGATCGTCGGCTGCGAGGCGCTGTTCGTTCCGTACGCCGCCGACCGCGCCGGCTTCCTGCTCGCCGCCGCCGCGCTCGGCATGCTGGCCGGGGACGTGGTGGTGGGGCGGTTCCTGTCCCCCGCCCTCCGCGAGAGGTGGATCCACCCGCTGCGGGTGCTGCTCCCCCTGCCGTACCTGCTGATCCTGCTGTCGCCGCCGCTGCCGGTGGCCGTGGCCGTCGCGCTCGTCGCGTCGGTCGGCTACGCCTCCACCCTGCCGATGCAGGAACGGCTGATCGCCCACTCGCCGTCCGAGGCCCGGGGCCAGGTGCTCGGCCTGCACGGCAACGGCATGCTCGCCGCGCAGGCGGTGTGCGCCGCGCTCGCCGGGGCGCTCGCCGACCTGACCACCCCGGCGCACGCCGTCGCGGTGCTCGCCGCCGTTGCGCTGGCCGTCACCGTCGCGCTCACCCCCGGCCTGCGCCGGACCACGCCGGGCGCCGGGGAGCCGGACAGCAGACCCACGGCGGCCGTCCCGGCACCGTGATGCCGCGCGGCTCCCCGCGACGCGTACCGGATGGCACACTCGCCGGCATGGCACACACGCTGACCCGGCGGACGGTGCTCACCGCCGCCGCCGGGATCGCCGGGGCCGGCCTGGTCGGCGGCCTCGCCGCCCGGCAACTGGCCGGCCCCCGCCCGGGACCGGCGCCGGCCCTGCCGGACGCCCCGCCCGGCGACGAACGGCTCATCCGCATCGCGTCCGGCGCGCGCGGCCGCGAGGTGGACTTCTGGACGGCGGTCCCCGAGGGGTACGGCGACGGCCGCGGCCTGCCCGTCTGCCTGGTGCTGCACGGCGCGTCGGCCACCCCGCGCGACTACGGCCGGTTCGGGCTGGCCCGCTTCCTCACCGAGGCGGTACGCCGGGGCGCCCCGCCGTTCGCGCTCGCCGGCGCCACCGGCGGGCGGCTGTCCTGGCGCGCCTCCGGTGACGACGACCCGCAGCGGATGGTGCGCGAGGAGGTGCCCACCTGGTGCGCCCGGCGCGGGTTCGACAGCAGCCGGCTGGCCGTGTGGGGCTGGTCGATGGGGGGCTTCGGCGCCTTGCTGCTCGCCGAGACGTACCCGAAGTGGCTGCGGATGGCTGCGGCCTTCTCCCCCGCGGTGAGCCCCGGCGACGCGGTCTTCACCGGCGCGGAGAGGCTGCGCGGCACCCCGGTGGGGCTGTGGTGCGGGCGGCAGGACAACTTCCTCAAGGACGTGCGCGCGCTGGCCCGGGCGCTGCCCGAGGAGCCGGTACGCGCCGCCTGGGCCGACGGGCGGCACAACTTCGGCTACTGGGGCACAGTCATCCCGGACGCGTTCGCGCTGATCGGCGCCGCGCTCAGCCCACCCCGGACGTGAACCGCCCCCGGCCGCGCGGGCCGGGGGCAGGAGGACGGGCCGGTCAGTACGAGTAGAAGCCCTGGCCGGTCTTGCGGCCCAGGTCACCGGCGGTGGCCATGCGCTGGAGCAACTCCGGCGGGAAGAACTTCTCGTCGGCGGTGTCGGTGTAGATGTTGCGGGTGGCGTTGAGCAGCACGTCCACGCCGGTCAGGTCGACAGTGGCGAGCGGGCCCATGGCGTGGCCGAAGCCCAGCTTGCAGGCGGTGTCCAGGTCCTCGGCGGAGATCACGCCGGACTCGACGAGCTTGACCGCCTCCATCGCCAGCGCGCAGATCAGCCGGGTGGTGACGAAACCGGCGATGTCCCGGTTGACCACCACCACGGTCTTGCCGATCCCCTCGGCGAACGACTTGACCGTGTCCATCGTCGCGTCGCTCGTCTTGTAGCCGCGTACCAGCTCGCAGAGCTTCATCATCGGCACCGGCGAGAAGAAGTGCGTGCCGACTACCGACTCCGGGCGCTCGGTGGCGGTGGCGATCTGGGTCACCGGGATGGCCGACGTGTTGGTGGCGAGCACCGCGTCCGCCTTGCAGATCTTGTCGAGCGCGCGGAACACCTCGTGCTTGATCTCGATCTTCTCGAAGACGGCCTCGACCACGATGTCCGCGTCGGCGGCGGCCTCCAGGTCGGTGGTCGGGGTGATCCGGCCCAGCGTCGCCTCGACGTCGGACGCCTCGATCTTGCCCTTCTCGGCGAACTTCGTCAGCGACTTCCGGATGCCGTCCACACCGCGCTTCGTGGCCGCGTCGTCGATGTCGCGCAGCGTCACCTGCCAGCCCGCC
This sequence comes from Micromonospora sp. WMMA1976, assembly GCF_027497335.1. Lineage (NCBI taxonomy): Bacteria > Bacillati > Actinomycetota > Actinomycetes > Micromonosporales > Micromonosporaceae > Micromonospora > Micromonospora sp. WMMA1976. The sequence goes on from NZ_CP114912.1 coordinate 5,086,592, forward strand.
TGCGCCGCCACCTGGGCGATGCCCGAGCCCATCAGCCCGGCACCGACGACCGCGAGTCGACCCGCCATCTGCTTCTCCCTCGCCGTGTTCTGCAACGTCTGCGAGAACCCTACTTAACGAGGGATAAGCCCCGGCTGTCAGATGGCCAGGTCCGGCTCCTCCGGCGCGGTGCCGCGCTCCACCTCGACGCCGAGCGCCCGCAGGTCGGCCACGAAATCCGGGTAGCCCCGGTCGACGTGGTGCACGTGCGAGACCTCGGTCAGGCCGTCGGCACAGAGCCCGGCGATGATCAGGCCGGCGCCGGCCCGGATGTCGGTGGCGCGGACCGGGGCGCCGGACAGCCGCTCCCGGCCGCACACCAGCGCGTGGTGGCCGTCGGTACGGATCTCCGCACCCAGCCGCATCATCTCGTTGGCGAACATGAACCGGCCGTCGAAGATGTTCTCGGTGATCAGCGAGCCGCCCTCGCTCACCGCCGCCAGCCCGATCGCCATCGGCAGCAGGTCGGTGGCGAAGCCCGGATAGGGCAGCGTGACCACGTCGACCGCCCTCGGGCGGTCGTCCACGCGTACCCGGAAGGCGTCGCCCCGGGTCTCCACCAGGCCGCCGGCCGCGACCAGCTTGTCCAGCGCGACCTCCAGGTACGCCGGGTCCAGGCCGGTCACCGTCACGTCGCCGCGGGTCATCGCGGCGGCGAACGCCCAGGTGCCGGCCACGATCCGGTCCCCCACCGTGGCGTGCCGGACCGGGCGCAGCTCGGGTACGCCGACGATGTGCAGCGTCGAGGTGCCGGCCCCTTCGATCCGGGCGCCCATCCGGTTCAGCATCGTGCAGATGTCGACGATCTCCGGCTCCCGGGCCGCGTTGTCGATAGTCGTGGCGCCCCGGGCCAACACCGCCGCCATCACCAGGTTCTCGGTCGCGCCCACGCTCGGGAAGTCCAGCACGATGTCGGCGCCGTGCAGCCCGCCCGGCGCCTCGGCGATGACGAAGCCGTGCTCACCGGAGATCTCCGCGCCCATCCGGGCCAGCCCGGCGATGTGCATGTCCAGGCCGCGCGAGCCGATGGCGTCGCCGCCCGGGTGCGCCACCCGGACGTACCCCCGGCGGGCCAGCAGCGGGCCCAGCACGCAGATCGAGGCGCGCAGCCGCCGGACCAGGTCGTAGTCGGCCTCCGCGCCCGGCTGCTCCGGCACGTCGATGAGCACCGAGCGGGACCGCGCCACACCGCCGTGGGCCACCATCGGGTCGACCGGGTCGTCCGGCCCGAAACGTACGCCGCAGCCGAGCCGCCGCAGCACCTCGCCCATGATCGCGATGTCGGTGATCCGGGGCACGTTGGTGATCATGCTGCGGCCGGGCGCGAGCAGCGCCGCGGCCATCAGTTTCAGCGCGGAGTTCTTCGCACCCACCACGTGCACGGTGCCGGCGAGGCGGGCGTCACCGCGTACCCGGATGACGTCGACATCGCTGAGCGCCGGATCTCCCGCGTCCCCCGGCCCCACCGGGCTCGGCCGGGCCGGGATGGTCAGGTCCGGTATCCGTAGGCTGTGCGTCATGGCCGTCCACCTCACGCGCATCTACACCAAGGCCGGCGACGCCGGCATGACCAGGCTGAGCAACAACGAGCAGGTGCCGAAGACCGATCCGCGTATCGCCGCGTACGCGGACGTGGACGAGTGCAACGCCTCGATCGGCGTCGCGCTCGCCCTGGGGCAGCTCTCGGACGAGCTGCGGGCCGTGCTGGAGTCCGTGCAGAACGACATGTTCGACGTCGGCGCGGATCTGGCGACGCCTGTCGAGCCGGATCCGAAGTACCCGCCGCTGCGGGTGACCGAGGAGTACGTCGAGCGCCTCGAGGGCTGGTGCGACGAGTACAACGCGCGCCTGAGCAAGCTCGACTCCTTCATCCTCCCCGGCGGCACCGCTGGTGCGGCACTGCTGCACGTGGCACGGACGACCGCCCGGCGCGCCGAGCGTGCGGCATGGGCGCTGGTCGCACACGACCCCGATCGGACCAGTCCCCTCCCGGCAAAGTATCTCAACCGGCTCTCCGATTTGCTCTTTATCCTGTCAAGAACGGCAAATCCGGACGGCGACGTGCTATGGGTGCCGGGCGGGAAGCGCTGACCATCGGCGGCCTCCATCACGTGGAGGTCTGGGTACCCGACCTGGCGGCGGCCAGTCGTTCCTGGGGCTGGCTTCTCGGCGAGCTGGGCTGGACGCCCTACCAGGACTGGCCCGCCGGCCGCTCCTGGCGGCTCGGCGCGACCTACATCGTGCTGGAGGAGTCACCCGCGCTCACCGGCCGCACCCATGACAGGCGCGCGCCCGGCCTGAACCACCTGGCCTTCCACGCCGGCCCGCCGTCCGCCGTCGAGCGGCTGGTCACTGCCGCCGGAGAGTACGGCTGGACGCTGCTGTTTCCGGACCGGCACCCGCACGCGGGCGGCCCGGACAGCTACGCCGCTTACCTCAGCGACGGGCAGGGGTACGAGGTCGAGCTGGTCGCGGAGACGTGAAAAGGCCGGCACCCCGTTTGGGGTGCCGGCCTTTCGCTGTGTCTTGCTTGTTGGTCTTAGCTGTTCCAGTGCTCGGCGACGAGGTCGGCGGCCTGCTGCTCCCACTGGGCGTAGTGGTCCGGGTAAGCACTGACCTGGACGGTCTGGGCGGCCTTGGTCAGCGGCATGTCCTGCCAGCCGTCGACCTGCTTCAGACCCTTCAGGAACGCCGTCGTCGAGTACTCAGGATCGGTGATCTGCTCCACCGTGCCCCAACCGGAGGACGGGCGCTGCTGGAACAGGCCCTGCGAGTCGTGGTCGTTACGGTCACCCAGGTGGCCCAGGTTCTCCAGCTTCGACTCCTGCAACGCCGTCGCGATCGACACCACCGCGGCACGCTCGTCCATACCGGCCTTCTTCGTCGCCGCGATGATCGCCTTCACGTTCTTGGTCTGCTCGTCGTTCAGCTCGATGCGCGACTGCTCACCCTGCACACCGTGCGGGATCAGCTTGTCACCCTGCACGCTCACACTCACCGGCTTCACGCTCGCGGTGGTGTCCGCCGCGTGGGCGGCCACCGGACCGGCGAACACGCCACCGGTGAAAGCCAGACCAGCAATACCCAGAACGCTCTTACGCAGAATCGTGTTCATCACAAGTGCTCCATTCGGGGGTCGACGCACCCGCCGGGGAACGGGATACGTGGGCACCGTCAGGCGCTCAAAAAGTCTTCGGGGGGATCTCCCGGCTGCTCGCGGGGGCGGGGGCCTCTACGCGGCGCCGGAAGCATGTCCAACGACCCGCCACCCGGCATCATTCCCGGGCCGGCTCACGCCGTCGGAACCGCAACGACCGGCCGGGCCGGGGTGATTCCCCGCGGCTCACGTCGCCGGAACCGTACTCAACGACCAGCCAGCCACGTCCGTTCCCGCAGGCCGTGCGGCCCATCAGGGGCGGGGCCGGTGCTCGGTCGTTCACCCGGTTACAACGCCACCGGCCCGCCCACGATTCCGCCCCCAGAGTGCCGCCCACCACCCCCGAACCGGACACCCCACACACACGCTCGGACCCGGCACCACACCCACACGCGCCCGGCACTCCCGCCTCCCGCACCTCGGAGCACCTCGGAGACCTCCCGCCAGCACCTTCTTCCATCACCTGAGACACATGTCCGCATTCCAGGAACAGCCGTAGATCTCCGCACAAAAGTGCCCTCACGGGCTCCGTTTCGTACCAAGATCTAGAGATAGCTCGGTCGCAGGCTGCGGAGGGCGCGCGGGGCAGGCTCGCGTGCACGGGTGGCACCACAGCCCACCCGCCCCCCAGACCGTCGATCATGAGGTTATCGGCGGCAAACCGGACACCAGACGCCGCCAAGTTCATGATCGGCCCGACCCAGGCGGGGCTGGCCGGTCAGAGCTGGCCTGGGCGGGACTGACGCAGGGCGGGGCCGGCCCGAGCGGGGCTGGCCCGGTGCGGAGCGCGACGCCGCCGGTCGCCCGCACGACTGCCCGCGCGATCTTGCAGTTCGAGCCCTCCAGGCGTCCCGTTTGCGAGTTTCGCCGGGGCCCCAAGTGCAAGATCGCGGGTGCCCCCGGGAGGGCGCGGCGATCTTGGAGTTGTGGTGCCTCGCGAAGGGTGCGAAATGGGCATCTTGTGGCGCCACAACTCCAAGATCGGCGTCAGCGGCGGCGCCCCGGCACGCCCCCCGTAACCCGGGGAGGGGGCGAGGTCAGGCGGCGGGCCAGTCCTGGGAGGCCAGACGCGGCGAGACCGCCCCGGGTGGGGCGGCCTCGAGCCAGGACAGGAATCCGGTGACAGTGGATCGCGCCATCGCGATCTCGATCGGCGCGTGGTGGCTGGTGCAGCGCAGGATCACCCACTCGGCGGGCATGGACATGCGCTCCTGCCCCTCGGGCAGCCGGCGGCGCTCGACCGCCAGCCCCTTGCGGGAGAGCACCCGCTTGGGGCGCAGCGCGAAGCTGAACATGCGGTACCAGCGGAGTTCGTCGCCCACGAAGCGACCGAACCCGGGTGACCAGCCACGACCGTCGAGGATCGTGTTGACCCGGACGCTCAGCCGAATGATGCCACCGCTACGCGTGAACAGGGCCCGCCGGATGAAGAGGATCAGAAGCGCGACGACGACGATCGCGACGCCGATTCCGATCCCTTCGACGATCTCCATCGGCGGGTCGGCTCAGCGGGCCGGGGTGGCGGGGGTTGCGCTCTCGGCGAGTACCGTGACGCCCTCACCGGTCACCGACAGGAAGCCGCCGGCCACGTCGTACGCGACCTGCTGGCCGCCGGCCTGCTTGATACGTACCTGGCTGGGTTCGGCGAGCTGGCCGAGCAGCGGTGCGTGCCCTGGCAGCACACCGAGCTCACCCTCGGTCGTCCGGGCGACGACCATCTCGGCCTCGCCGGTCCAGACCTTCTCCTCGACGGCTACGAGCTCGACGTGAAGCTGCTGTGCCACGCTGTCTCCTTGCTGCGGCGGCGGATTGCCGAAAGTCTAGTCGCGCCCCCGCAGCCCACCCAACGCGGGTGGTGAGAGCCGGACCACCACGGCCCCGCACCCGCTCAGGCTACTTGGTCTTCTGGACGAAGTCGGGGTGCTCCAGGAGGAAAGCGTCGAGCTGTTCGGTACGCAGGGCGGTGAAGAAGTCCTCCGCCGGTTCGAGCAGTTGCTCACCCCGGTAGTTGCTGCCGGTGCCGATCCCCCCGCCCGGCAGCTTGATGGTCTCGATCGCATCCGGGCGGATGTCCTTCAGGGCCAGCCCGAAGTCCACCACGCTGTTGCCGCGTCCGTTGAACACCAGCGACTTGCCGGCCGCGCGCAGCACCCGGTCCAGCTTGACCGGGTTGGTCACCACGTCGGCGCTGAACGCCTGGCTCGCCATCGCCTTGACGAACTGCTGCTGGTGCCGCTGCCGGCCGTAGTCGCCGTCGGGCACGCCGTTCTTCGGGTAGCGCTGCCGGACGTAGTCCAGCGCCTGCCAGCCCTCCAGGTGGGCGTTGCCCTTCTTGTACACCGCCTGCGGCCCGAGGTAGCCACCGCCGCCGGGCCGGAGCTGGCGTGGGGTGCCGTCCGGCTGGAGGTGCTCGGAGCGCACCTCCCGCTCGATGTACATGTCGACGCCGCCCATCGCGTCGACGATCTTCTTGAAGCCGCTGAAGTTGATGATCGCGCCGGCGTCGAAGCGCTTGATGCCGGTGACGTCCTGCACGGTCTTGGCGAGCAGCTCGAAGCCCTGTGCGGTGCTGGGGTTCTGCCCCGGCACGTTGCTGCCGTGCGACATGGCCGCGTTGAGCCGGTCGTTGGCGCCCGCGTAGTCGGCCTTGGGGAAGGCCGGGATGTCCACCCGCAGGTCACGTGGGAGCGAGAAGAGGTAGCCGCGGTCCATGGTGGCGGGCACGTGCAGGACCATGATCGAGTCGGCGAGCGGGCGAGCGGTCGACGTGCGGGGGTCCACACCGACGAGCAGGATGTTGAGCGGGCCCTTGATGTCGCTCTTCTTCTCGTTGGCGCCGGCCGCCTGGTCACCGAAGAGGTCGGCCTTGCCCACCGATCCCTCGTAGCGGGCGACCAGGGCGCGGGAGCCGATCAGCACGGAACCGCTGAGCACCACCATGACGATGCCCAGGATCGTGCAGACGCGGGCCCACCGGGGCACGCCGCGCCACATGGACCGCTTGCCGCGATCCGCGCCGCCCTTGTCACCCACGAGCATCTCCAATCGTCGCGCCCACGGGTAGGAAGACGGGCACGGGGGTCCGTTTGGTTGCAGAGATCAACGGCCAGGATGTGAAGTCGTGTCAGGAACGGTACCGCGCGATCCGGCGAACTGCTTTGCTGGAGAACCGGGCATCTGGTAGTGGAGTGGCCCGAAAAGGCGAAGGCCGCCCCGGCTTTCGCCGGGACGGCCCTCGTGGGTTGTGAGCGGGCTCTCAGCCCTCCTCGCCCATCAGCTCCTTGGCCTTGGCCCGAAGGTCGTCCAGGCCGCCGCACATGAAGAACGCCTGCTCCGGGAAGTGGTCGAACTCCCCCTCGCTGATCCGGCGGAAGGCGTCGATGGTCTCGGCGATCGGGACCGTCGAGCCGGGCACGCCGGTGAACTGCTCCGCCGCGTACGTGTTCTGCGAGAGGAACCGCTCGATCCGGCGGGCGCGGCCGACGGTGAGCTTGTCCTCCTCGGAGAGCTCCTCGATACCGAGGATGGCGATGATGTCCTGCAGGTCCTTGTAGCGCTGCAGGATCCGCTTCACCTCGGTGGCGACGGCGAAGTGCTCCTCGCCGACGAACTCCGGGGCGAGGATCCGGGACGAGGACGCCAGCGGGTCCACGGCCGGGTAGATGCCCTTGTCGGAGATCGACCGCTCCAGGTTGGTGGTCGCGTCGAGGTGGGCGAACGTGGTGGCCGGCGCCGGGTCGGTGTAGTCGTCGGCGGGCACGTAGATCGCCTGCATCGAGGTGATGGCCTGGCCCCGGACGGAGGTGATCCGCTCCTGGAGCTCGCCCATCTCGTCGGCCAGGGTCGGCTGGTAACCCACGGCGCTCGGCATACGGCCGAGCAGCGTGGAGACCTCGGAACCGGCCTGGGTGAAGCGGAAGATGTTGTCGATGAAGAGCAGCACCTCCTGCTTCTTCACGTCACGGAAGTACTCCGCCATGGTCAGCGCGGACAGGGCGACCCGCAGGCGGGTGCCCGGCGGCTCGTCCATCTGGCCGTAGACCAGCGCGGTCTTGTCGATGACGCCCGACTCGGTCATCTCGGCGATGAGGTCGTTGCCCTCGCGGGTGCGCTCACCCACGCCGGCGAAGACCGAGGTACCACCGAAGTTCCGGGCCACACGGGTGATCATCTCCTGGATGAGCACCGTCTTGCCCACGCCGGCACCGCCGAACAGGCCGATCTTGCCGCCCTTGACGTACGGGGCGAGCAGGTCGATGACCTTGATGCCGGTCTCCAGCATCTCGGTCTTCGGCTCCAGGTCCGCGAAGGCCGGGGCCTTGCGGTGGATGCCCCACCGGTCGTCGGCCTGGATGGTCTCGCCCTCGGTGAGGTTGAGGCACTCGCCGATCGCGTTGAACACGTGGCCCTTGACCGCGTCGCCCACCGGCACGCTGATCGGCGCGCCGGTGTCGCGCACCTCGGTGCCGCGGACCAGGCCGTCGGTCGGCTGCATCGAGATGGCGCGGACCAGGTTGTCACCCAGGTGCTGGGCGACCTCCAGGGTCAGCGTCTTCTCGCCGCCGGAGAGCGTCACGTTGACGTGCAGGGCGTTGAACAGCTCCGGCATGCCGTCGCGCGGGAACTCGGCGTCGACGACCGGGCCGATGACCCGGACCACGCGACCCGTGGCCGTCTTGGTCTCAACTGCGGATACAGTCATCACACTTCACTTCCCGACGCGGCCAGCGCGTTCGCGCCGCCGACGATCTCACTGATCTCCTGGGTGATGCCGGCCTGACGGGCCGAGTTCATCTCACGCGTGTACTTCTCGATCATCTCTTCGGCGTTGTCGGTGGCGCTCTTCATCGCTCGCCGACGGGCGGCCGACTCACTGGCCGCCGACTCCAGCAACGCCGCGTAGATCCGCGTGTTGATGTACTTCGGCAGCAGGGCGTCGAGCAGCGACTCCGGCTCCGGCTCGAACTCGTACGCCGGCAGCAGACCCTCGGACCGGGGCCGGTCCTCGACCTGCATCGGACCGACGATCCGGGTCACCGGGTTCTGCGTCATCAGGGACTTGAACTCGGTGTAGACGATGTGCAGTTCGTCCACGCCGAGGATCCCGTCGGCGCCGGCGTCGTTGTCGGTGTCGTCCGCGCCGGCGGTGAACGCCTTGATCAGCGTCTCACCGACCTCGCGGGCGTCCTCGAACGACGGCTGCTCGGAGAAGCCCGTCCAGCTGGCGGCGATCTGCCGGTTGCGGAACCGGTAGAACGCCACGCCCTTGCGGCCGATGACGTAGAGCACGGGCTCCTTGCCGTCGGCACGCAGGCGGGCGATCAGCGACTCGGCGGTCCGGATCGCGTTCGAGCTGTAACCACCGGCCAGGCCCCGGTCGGCGGTGACCAGCAGGACGCCCGCCCGCCGCACCCGCTCGCGCGGGGTGAGCAGCGGGTGGTCGATCCGCGCGTTCGAGGCCAGCGCCGTCAGCACGCCGGTGATCGCCTCGGCGTACGGCAGCGACGCCGCCACCTTGGCCTGGGCCTTGGCGATGCGGCTCGTCGCGACGAGCTCCATCGCCTTGGTGATCTTCTTCATCCCCTTGGCGGAACGGATCCGCTGCCGGAGAACGCGTACCTGGGCGGCCATCGGATCAGCTCTCGGCCGGGCGGTCGGTGGTGCCGTCGCGGAAGCGGGTCACCGTCTCGCGGGTCTGGTCGCCCTCCAGCGGCTTGGCCGGCGCGTCGTTGACCCGGACCTCGTCCTCCTTGCCCAGGAAGACCTGCTTGAACTCGGCGATCGCGGAGTCGAGCGAGGAGATGATGTCGTCGTCCCACTTGTTGTCCGCGATCCCGGCCAGGACGCCCTCGTGCTTGTGCCGGAGGTACTGGAGGAACTCCGACTCGAAGCGGCGGACCTCGCCGACCGGGACGTCGTCCAGCTTGCCCTCGGTGCCGGCCCAGACGGAGACGACCTGCTCCTGCACCGGGTACGGCGAGTAGTTCGGCTGCTTGAGCAGCTCGACCAGGCGGGAACCGCGGTCCAGCTGGGCCCGGGAGGCCCGGTCCAGGTCGGAGGCGAAGGCGGCGAACGCCTCCAGCTCGCGGAACTGGGCCAGGTTCAGCCGCAGCGAGCCGGCGACCTTCTTCATCGGCTTCACCTGCGCGGCGCCACCGACCCGGGAGACCGAGGTGCCGACGTTGATGGCCGGCCGGACGCCCTGGTTGAACAGGTCGGTCTCGAGGAAGATCTGGCCGTCGGTGATGGAGATGACGTTGGTCGGGATGAACGCCGAGATGTCGTTCGCCTTGGTCTCGATGATCGGCAGACCGGTCATCGAGCCGCCGCCCAGCTCGTCGGAGAGCTTGGCGCAGCGCTCCAGCAGACGCGAGTGCAGGTAGAAGACGTCACCCGGGTAGGCCTCGCGGCCCGGCGGGCGGCGCAGCAGCAGCGACACGGCGCGGTACGCCTCGGCCTGCTTGCTCAGGTCGTCGAAGACGATCAGGACGTGCTTGCCGCCGTACATCCAGTGCTGCCCGATGGACGAGCCGGTGTAGGGGGCGAGGTACTTGAAGCCGGCCGGGTCGGAGGCCGGGGAGGCGACGATGGTGGTGTACTCCATCGCGCCCGCCTCCTCCAGCGTCCCCTTGATGGAGGCGATGGTGGAGGCCTTCTGGCCGATCGCGACGTAGATGCAGCGGACCTGCTTCTTCGGGTCGCCGGAGCGCCAGTTCTCGCGCTGGTTGAGGATGGTGTCCAGGGCGACCGTGGTCTTGCCGGTCTTGCGGTCACCGATGATCAGCTGGCGCTGGCCGCGGCCGATCGGGGTCATCGCGTCGACGGCCTTGATGCCCGTCTGGAGCGGCTCGTCGACCGACTTGCGGGACATCACGTTCGGGGCCTGGAGCTCCAGCTCGCGGTAGCCCTCGTTGGCGATGTCGCCGAGGCCGTCGATCGGCTCGCCCAGCGCGTTGACCACGCGGCCGAGGAAGGCGTCGCCGACCGGCACGGAGAGCACCCGGCCGGTGCGCTTGACGCGCTGACCCTCTTCGATCCCGCCGAAGTCACCGAGGACGACGACACCGATCTCCCGGACGTCGAGGTTCAGCGCCACGCCGAGCGTGCCGTCCTCGAACTCCAGGAGCTCGTTGGTCATGGTCGAGGGGAGACCCTCGACGTGGGCGATGCCGTCACCGGCGTCGGCGACGGTGCCGACCTCCTCGCGGGAGACGTCGGCCGTGTAGGAGGAGACGTAGCGCTCCAGGGCGCCGCGGATCTCCTCCGTCGAGATGGTCAGCTCGGCCATCCTCTGCTTCCTTAAGTATCAGGGGCCCGGGATACCTAGTACCGACCGGTCCGATGGCGTCGAATCAGGGCTGCTAAGACGCTGGTCAGCGCTTCGCGAGCGCGTTGCGGGTCTCGTTGAGGCGGCGCAGGACGGTCCCGTCGTACAGGTCGGATCCGACCCGTACGCGCACTCCGCCGAGCACGTCGGGGTCGACCGTCTGCTTGACGGACACCTCCCGACCGTACATCTGGGAGAGGCGGGCGCCGAGGCGTCGCTCCTCCTCGTCGTTCAGCGGAGCCGCCACTGTCACGTACGCGACCTGACGGTCCCGCCGGTCGGCGGCCAACTCGACCAGCCGGGTGAGCGCACCGGTGAAGGAGCGCCCCCCGAAGCCGGCGAGCGCGGCCTCGACGAGGCGGACGGTGACCGGCCGGGCCTTGCCGGCGAGCAGCTGCCGGGCCAGTTCGGCCCGCCGCTCGACAGTGGCCATCGGGTCGGAGAGCGCGTTGGACAGCTCGCCGGAGCCGGAGACGACCTGCCCGAAGCGGAACAGCTCGTCCTCGACCTCGCCCAGCTCGCCGGTCGAGTCGGCGCTCGCCAGGAGCGCCTCCACGCCGAGCCGCTCGACGCCGTCGAGCAGCTCCGACGGGGCCGACCAGCGACCGGAGACCAGCGTGGCCAGCAGGTCGAGCGCGTCCGCGCCGACCTTGCCGCTCAGGATCCCGGTGAGCAGAGCGGTGCGGTCCTCACCCGAGCGCGCCGGGTCGGACAGCGCCCGGCGCAGCCGCGGCTCCCGCCGCAGCAGGGCGGCGACGGAGAGGATGTCGTCGGCGGTGGAGGCCACCGCCGACGGCTCCGCGCCGCGGGCGTACGCGTCGAGGCGCTCGGCCCCGGCGGAGTACGACTCCCGGCTGGCGGCCTGCATCAGCGGGCCCCCGTGCTCTCGAGACCGCTCAGGAACCGGTCGACGGTGCCCTTGCGACGCGCCTCGTCGGCGAGCGACTCACCGACGATCTTGCTGGCCAGGTCCACCGCGATGGTGCCGACCTCGGTGCGCAGCTCGCGCACGATGGTGGCCCGCTCCGCGGCGAGCTGCTCCTTGCCTGCGGCGATGATCCGGTCGGACTCCTCGCGCGCCTTGGCGAGGATGTCCTGGCGGATGCCCTCGGCGTCGGCACGGGCGTCGTCACGGATCTTGGCGGCGTCGGTACGCGCCTCCGCGAGCTGGGCCCGGTACTGCTCGAGCAGCTGGTTCGCCTCGGCCTGCGCGGCCTCGGCGCGCTTGATGCCGCCCTCGATCGCGTCCACCCGGGCCTGGAACGTCTGCTCCATGCGCGGGAAGACGAACTTCATCAGCACGAAGCAGAGGACACCGAAGGCGACCAGGCCGACCACGATCTCCTGCCAGAGCGGGATGATCGGGTTGTGGGTCGTCTCACCACCCTCAGCGGCGAGGAAGTACATGGGAAAACCTCCCGGTCAAAGGGGCTGGTTCAGCCGGCCCAGATGAAGCCGAAGGCGATGCCCAGCAGCGCCAGCGCCTCGATGACGGCGAAGCCGATCCAGACGTACGGAAGGGTCATCCGGGACGACTCCGGCTGGCGGGCGGTCGACTGGATGTAGGCCGAGAAGACCAGGCCCACGCCGATGCCCGGGCCGATGGCCGCGAGACCGTAGCCGATGGCGGCGGTGCTGCCCTCTACCGCGGCGTAGATGTCCATTGGTTGGTTCCTCCTGGTTATCACGCGTGACGGTCACGCGGGACGACAACGGTTGGTGCGAAAGATCGGATCAGTGCTCGTCGGCGAGGGCGCCCTGCACGTAGCTGGCGGTCAGCACCGTGAAGACGTACGCCTGCAGACAGATCACCAGGAACTCGAGGAAGGTCAGCGCGATCGTCATCGTCCAGGACAGCACCGAGACCGGCGCCAGCCAGGCGTTCGCGCTGAGCATGGCGAACCCGCCGAGCGTGAAGACCAGCAGGAGCATGTGGCCGGCGAACATGTTCGCGAAGAGACGAACGGCCAGCGAGAACGGCCGGACCAGGAACGTGGAGAAGAACTCGATCGGGATCAGCAGCGGCAGGATGTACCAGGGCGCCGGCGGGACCAGAGAGTTCTTGAAGTACTTCACGAAGCCGTGGTGCCGGATGCCGACCCAGTTGAACAGCACGTAGCTGATCACGGCGAGGATGGCCGGGAACGCGATGTGCGAGTTCGGCGAGATCTGGAAGAACGGCACGATCGCGAAGAAGTTCGTCAGCAGGACGAAGCAGAAGAGCGTGGTGAAGTACGGCGCGAACCGCACCCCCGCGTGCCCGATCATGTCCACCGCGATGTTGTTGCGCACGAAGCCGTAGATGGACTCGGCGAACCACTGCTTCTTGGTGGGGACCAGCTGCGGGTTCCGGTAGCTGGCCAGGAAGAAGATGATCAGCACGCCGACGGCGATCCACACCATCGCCGTGATCTTGGTGAACCAGTACGAGTTCTCCGCACCCCAGGGCAGGATGCTGGGCAGGTAGAAGTCCCCCACACTGGGTGGGAATTCCGCCTGGCCCTGAGCCAGGACGTTCGCCTGTCCGAACACCGCGTCCCTTCCTAAGTAGGCGTGCCCAGTCGGCGGACGACCAGGATGATCCCCCCGGCCATGCCGAGCACGACCCCGATACCGGTGGCGACGCCGCCGGTATCGAGCCAACGGTCGACCAGCCAGCCGATGAAACCCCAGACGAGCATGCCCCCGATGAGGTATGAGAGCGCAGTCCAACCCTGACCGGCACCGGACGGAACGTCGCCCGGGCCGCCAGTGCTGGGGGGTTTCTGGTCACCGGCCATGACGGGGCGAACGATATCAGTCGAGCAGAAGAGGCTGTGCCTCACCCCCCGCACAACCTGGTTGTGTGGGACACGGGCGGGCGAAGTCGTCTGGAGGCACGGTACTCCTCCCCCGCCACTGAGAGAATGACCGATCGCGGACAGAACGGCGCGTCGCCCGAAGGGTGGGACGCCTCAGCGCGACATCCGTCGGGCATGGACGGTTGTGAGCCACCAGACGTGCACACCGGTCCACACCACGACACCCGCGGCGATGCCGAGCGCGAACGGGATCAGTCCCGGCCAGCCGGTCGACGCCACCAGCACCATCACGCCGCCGAGCGCGGTGATCTTGGCGACGTACAGGCCCAGGCCGAACGGCAGCACGAGCTGCGGGTCCTTGGAGTCCGCCCAGGCCAGAACCACTGTGGTGAGCGTGTAGCTGGCAGCCGTGACGGCCACCCCGGCCGCCGCGCCGAGCGCGCCGTCCGCGCCGCGCCACACCCCGCCGGCCACCGCCGCGGCAGCGGCGAGCACCGCCACCGCCGCCAGCAGCACCGGCAGGTGGCGCAGTCGCCAGCCGCGGTCCGCGGCCGCCTCCGCCGCGTGCGTCCCGGGCTCAGCCACGGGGGTACGCCGGGAACTCGGTGACCAGCTCGGTCACGTCGGCGGCGATCCGGGTCAGCTCGTCGCCGCCACCGGGAGACTCCGGATCGGTGCGCACCGCCCGCCCGACAAGCGCGGCGATCCGGCGCATCTCCCCCTCGCGCATGCCCTGGGTGGTGACGCTCGGCGAGCCCACCCGGATGCCGGAGGCCACGGCGGGCGGCTGCGGGTCGTACGGGATCGCGTTCTTGTTGAGCGTGATGCCGGCGGCGTCGCAGCGGGCCTCGGCCTGGGCGCCGGTCACGCCGGTCTCGCGCAGGTCGAGCAGGGCCAGGTGGGTGTCGGTGCCGCCGGAAACAGGCGGCAGCCCCTCCGCGGCCAGCCCGTCGGCGAGCGCGCGGGCGTTCGTCACCACCTGGGCGGCGTACGTGCGGAACTCGGGCTGCGCGGCCTCGCGCAGCGCGACCGCCTTGGCGGCGACGGCGTGCATCAGCGGGCCGCCCTGGGTGAAGGGGAAGACCGCCTTGTCGACCCGGGCCGCGAGCGGCTCGCGGGAGAGGATCATGCCGCCGCGCGGGCCGCGCAGCACCTTGTGGGTGGTCGCGGTGACCACGTCGGCGTACGGCACCGGGGACGGGATCGCGCCGCCGGCCACCAGGCCGATGAAGTGGGCGGCGTCCACCATCAGGTACGCGTCGACCTCGTCGGCGATCTCCCGGAAGCGGGCGAAGTCGATCAGGCGCGGGTACGCGGTCGCGCCGCAGATGATCATCTTCGGCCGGTGCGCGCGGGCCAGGTCGCGTACCTCGTCGTAGTCGATCCTCCCGGTGTCCCGCCGGACGGTGTAGCCGACCGGGTGGAACCACTTGCCGGAGAAGTTCACCCGGCTGCCGTGGGTCAGGTGCCCGCCGTGCGGCAGGTCCATGGCCAGCACCGTGTCGCCCGGCTGCACCAGGGCGGCGTACGCGGCCAGGTTGGCGCTCGCCCCGGAGTGCGGCTGCACGTTCGCGTGCTCGGCGCCGAACAGCTCCTTCGCCCGGGACACGGCCAGCTCCTCGGCCCGGTCCACCTCGGCGCAGCCGCCGTAGTAGCGCCGCCCCGGGTAGCCCTCGGCGTACTTGTTCGTGAGCGTGGAGCCCAGCGCGGCCAGCACCGCGGGCGAGGTCAGGTTCTCGCTGGCGATCAGTTGCAGGCCGCCGCGCAGCCGGTCCAGCTCACCCAGCACCACCTCGGCGATCTCCGGGTCGACGGTGCTGAGCTGCTGGAAGTCCGGTCCCCAGAAGGTGTCCCTCGCGTTCTCCACAGCGAAGGAGTCTACGGAGCCGCACACTGGAGGCCGTGAGATGCCTCGTCACCGGTGCTACCGGCTACATCGGCGGACGCCTCGCGCCCCGGCTGCTGACCGAGGGGCACACCGTACGCTGCCTGGCCCGGACCGCCGGGCGGCTGCGGGACGTGCCGTGGGCGGCCCAGGCGGAGATCGTCGAGGGTGACCTGCGCCGGCCGGAGACGCTGCCGGCCGCGTTCGAGGGCGTGGAGGTGGCGTACTACCTGGTCCACTCGTTGGGCCAGCGCGGGTTCGAGGCGGCCGACCGAGAGGCGGCGACGAACTTCGCCGAGGCGGCGCGCGCCGCGGGCGTACGCCGGATCGTGTATCTCGGCGGGCCGCAGCCGGCGGAGCGCGAGGGCCTGCCCTCGGCGCACCTGCGCTCCCGGGCGGAGGTCGCACGGATCCTGCTGGACAGCGGCGTGCCCACGGCGGTGCTGCGCGCCGCGGTGATCATCGGGTCCGGCTCGGCCTCGTTCGAGATGCTGCGCTACCTGACCGAGCGGCTCCCGGCGATGGTCACCCCGCGCTGGGTGCGCAACCGGATCCAGCCGATCGCGGTCCGGGACGTGCTGCGCTACCTGGCCGGCTGCGCCCACCTGCCGGCCGACGTGAACCGGGCCTTCGACATCGGCGGCCCGGACGTGCTGACGTTCGCCGAGATGATGCAGCGGTACGCCCGGGTGGCCGGGCTGCGGCGCCGGCTCATCCTGCCGGTCCGCCCGCTCACCCCGTCGCTCTCCTCGCACTGGGTCGGCCTGATCACGCCGGTGCCGAACGCGATCGCCCGGCCGCTCGTGGAGAGCCTGGTGCACGAGGCGGTGGCGCACGAGCACGACATCGCCCGGTACGTGCCGGACCCGCCGGACGGGCTGATCGGCTTCGACCAGGCGGTCGCGCTGGCGCTGACGAAGGTGCGGGACGCGGAGGTGGAGACGCGCTGGTCGAACGCGAGCGGGCCGGACGCACCCGCCGAGCCGTTGCCGTCGGACCCGCACTGGTCCGGCGGCACCGCGTACACCGATCTGCGGGAGCGGACGGTGGACGCGCCGCCGTCGGCGCTGTGGCGGGTCATCGAGGGCGTCGGCGGCGAGCACGGCTGGTACTCGTTCCCGCTGGCCTGGTCGGTGCGCGGCTGGATGGACCGCCTGATCGGCGGCGTCGGGCTGCGCCGCGGCCGGCGCGACCCGCACCGGCTGCAGGTCGGCGAGGCGCTGGACTTCTGGCGGGTCGAGGAGATCGTCCCGGGTGAGCTGCTGCGGCTGCGCGCCGAGATGCGGCTGCCCGGGCGGGCCTGGCTGGAGATGCGCGCCGAGCCGGACGGGGACGGCCGCAGCAGGTACGTCCAGCGTGCCGTGTTCCTCCCGCGCGGCCTGCCCGGCCACCTCTACTGGGCCTCGGTGGCCCCGTTCCACGCCGTCGTCTTCGGCGGCATGGCCCGCAACATCGCCAAGGGCGCCGAACACCCGGCCGGTTAGGCCGGAGAGCCGTTCTTCAGTGCGGGGCCGAGGAGCAGCCCTCCGTCGATGACGTACTCGGCGCCGGTGATGAAGGCCGCCTCCGGCGACACGAGGAACATCAGCAGCGCGGTGATGTCGGCGGGCTGCCCGAGTCGCGGGACGGCGAACGGCTCGGGCGAGTAGAAGTCGGCGATCGGGGCGTCGCTGCCGGCTGCCGGCTCGGTGATGAACGGGGTGGCGACCACGCCGGGGTGGATCGCGTTGACGCGGATGTTGTCGCGACCCAGTTCGAGGGCGGCGGTCCGGGTGAGCCCTCGAACCGCCCACTTGCCGGCCACGTACGGCGCGTAGAGGGCGGTGCCGCCGATGCCCATGGTGGAGCCGATGTTGACGATCGTTCCTCCCCCCGCGCGCCGCAGCGCCGGGGCGGCTGCCTTGATGCCGAGGAACGTGCCGGTGAGGTTGACGTCGAGGATGCGGGACCACGTGGCCCGGTCGGTGGACTCGATGAGGGCCGGCGGGTTCTGCACCCCGGCGTTGTTGACCAGGATCGTGAGCGCACCGAATGCCCTCTCGGTCTCCGCGACGGCGGCCGCCCACGACTCCTCCCGGGTGACGTCCAGGCGGACGGAGAGGGCCCGGTGCTCCAGCTCGGCGGCGAGGCCGGCGCCACGCTCGGCGTCGACGCCACCGATGACGACATTGGCGCCTTCGGCGTGCAGGGCGCGGACGTGGCTGGCCCCCTGCCCACCGCTGCCTCCGGTGACGAGAACTGTCTGATCGGCGAAGCGGGACATCGGATCCTCCGATACGTACGACGACCACCCGGGACCGGGTGGTGAGTCGAGCGACTCACCACCCGAAGCTACGCTCCCGTCGATGGTGAGTCAACCCACTTACCTCGCTATGATGGGCGCATGACCCCAGCGCCGTCGGCCTATCACCAGCGCGTGGCGGAGGAGAAGCGCGCGCTGATCGTGCAGGCCGCCACCGAGCTCTTCCTGGAGTCGGGCTACGACCGCGCGTCACTGGCGCGTATCGCCGAGAGTGCCGGCGTGTCGAAAGCGACGCTGTTCAAGCAGTTCCCGACGAAGGCGGCGCTGTTCGATGCCATCGTCATCGACTCGTGGGCCCGCGACGACGTCGCCGACGTGCCGCCCGCCGGTGACCTGACAGCCGGCCTGACGGTTCTCGGGCAGCACTACGCGACGCTGTTGAGCCGGCCGGAGATGAGCGACCTGTTCCGCATCGTGATCGCCGAACTGCCACGCTTTCCCGAGCTGGCCCGAGCGCATTTCTCCCAGGGCAAACTGCCGTACTTCGAGTCCGTGCGGACCTACCTCGTGGCCGAGCACGAGGCGGGAGCCGCGGACATCGACGACCCCGAGATGGCAGCTACGCAGTTCCTCGGGATGATCTCCAACTACCTGTTCTGGCCGCGCCTGGTCCTCCCGGACTGGACGGTCACTCCCGACCGCACGACAGCGGTGGTGGACGAAGCCGTCCGGACCACTGTCGCGCGGTACGGCAGGTCGACGAGCTGACTCTCAATTGCCGGTGCGCGGGCTGGTGTGCTGGAAGGCCACCGCCTGGCCGGGCGGCACGAAGTCGCGTACCGGCTCGTCGCGCAGCGACCACGCCAGGATGCGGCCCACGGCGGCGATCTGCCGCTTCTGCACGCCGCCGCCGACCGCGTCCCGGGGGTCGTCCGGGTTCGCCGCGATCGTCGCCACCGACAGCTGCGGGGTGAACGCGACGACCGTCTCGGTGGCGTTCCGCTCCGAGCTGCCGGTCTTGCCCGCCACCGGCCGGCGCAGACCGGGGGCCAGTTCCTCGGCCGTACCGCCGTCGCAGCGCCGGTACATCGACTGGTCGCCGACCGGGCAGCGGCTGGCGTCCGCCGCCGCGCGGGCGACCTCGGTGTCGAGCACCTGCCGGCAGTCGGTGTTGCCGGCCGCCACCTTCCGGCCGGCCGGGTCGGTGATCGAGGCGACCGGCGTGGGCCGGCACCAGGTGCCCTCGGCGGCCACCGCGGCGTACGCGCCGGCCAGGTCCAGCGGCGTGGTGGCGGAGACCCCGAGCGTGAACGGTCCCCAGCTCCTGGCGCCCTCGCGGGCCATCTCGGCGTCGGCCGGGGCACGAAACACGATGCCCAGCCGCTGGGCCATCTCGACCACCCGGTCCGCGCCGACGCGCTCGGTCAGCCACGCGAAGTACGTGTTCACCGACCGCCCGAACGCGTCCCACATGTCCCGGTCGCCGTCCATCCAGTAGGTGTTCGCGTTCTCCGGGCACCACCGGCCGCCGCAGCTCGCCGGGCCGGCACCGACCGGGTACTGCGTCACGTAGACGCGCGGCGCGTCGAACTCGGTGTCCAGCGGCAGCCCCGACTCCAGCGCGGCCAGCAGCGCGAACAGCTTGAACGTGGAGCCCGCCTGGTAGCCGGTGATGCCGCCACCGCCGGCCACGAGCTGGTTGACCGTGTTCGGGTAGTTCTGCTGCCCGTCCGGGTTCGCGGCCGTGCCGTAGGTGCGGTTCACCGCCATCGCCAGCACCCGGCCGGTGCCCGGCTGCACCACGGCTGTCGGCGCCGCCCGCGCGATCGTCTCCGGGTAGATCGCCCGCACCTGCTCGCTCGCCTTGGCCTGCACGTCCGGGTCGAGCGAGGACACGATCTTCCAGCCGCCCCGGCGCAGCGTCCGCTGCCGCTCGTCCACGTTCTCGCCGAACGCCGGCTGGGCGTTCCACCACTGGGTGAACCAGTCGCAGAAGAAGCCCCAGTCGTTGTGGTCGGCGGGCACCGCCGCGCAGTCGTTCGGCGTGGTGTTGGGTTTGAGGGCCAGCTCGGTGGCCTTCGCCGCCTCGGCGTCCGGCGCGCTCACCCGGCCGGTCTCCACCATCCGGTCCAGCACGTACGCCCGCCGTTGCCGGGCCGCCTCCGCGTCGCCGTTGATCGGGTCGTCGGCCGGGGACCGGACCAGCCCGGCGAGCAGCGCGGCCTGGGCCAGCGTGAGCCGCTCCGGGGTGGTGGAGAAGTAGCGCTTGCTGGCCGCGGCGATGCCGTACGCACCGGCGCCGAAGTACGCGATGTTCAGGTAGCGCCCGAGGATCTCGTCCTTGCCGACCTGCCGTTCCAGCGTCAGCGCGTACCGCATCTCGCGGATCTTTCGCCCGACGGTGATCTCGGTGGCGGCGGCGCGCTGCTCCTCGGTCAGCCGGGTGTCACCGGCGAGCGCGTTGCGCACGTACTGCATGGTCAGCGTGGAGGCACCCTGGCGGGTGCCCTCGCGGCGGTTGGCCGTGAACGCCCGCGCCACGCCGCGCACGTCGACGCCGTGGTGCTCGTAGAAGCGCACGTCCTCGGCGGCCACGATGGCGTCGCGCATCACCGGCGCCACCTCGCCGACCGGCACGTCCACCCGGTCCTCGACGTAGAACGAGGTGATGAGCGTCCGCCCGTCGTTCGCGTACAGGTTGGACCGCTGTGCCGGCTGCGGCGTCTTGAGCGCCTCCGGCAACGCGGTGTACGGCATCAGGTTCTTCACGCCCAGCCCGAAGACCAGCGCGGCCGGCAGCGCGGCTGCGGCCAGGGCCAGTCCGGCGAGCACGCCGGCGAGCACAACGGTGAACAGCTTGTCGAGATAGGCCCGGTTCATCAGCTCTCCCCGCAGGAGCCGGCCGTACGGACCCGTTCAGAATGACCGGATTGGCCGCTTTCGCCGCCATCTTCCGCGAAATGCGCAGGAAGTTCGCGAGGAAGGATGAACCGCGATCAGGGGAGCAGGACGGCAGCCAGGGGCTGCACGGTCTCCTCGATCTCGTCGGCGACCCGGCTGAAGCACTGGTCGCCCCGGCCCCACGGGTCGTCCAGGTCGTCGGTGGGCAGCGCGGAGGCGTTCTGCCGCGCCGCGTCGACGGCCGCGACGAGCGCGGTGCCGCGGGCGTACACGGCGTCCGGCGTCGGCTCGGCCGGCGGCAGGGCGGACCGGTCCAGCGCGCCGAGCAGGCGGCCGAACTCACCGAGCACGAACGTACGCGCGGCGGCGTCCGGCCGCAGCGCCACCACGTACTCCTGCTGGTCGGCGGTGGCCGTGAGCACAAGGTCGGCGGCGTCGATCAGGTCGGAGCGCAGCCGCCGGGCGGCGAACCCCTCGGTGTCACCGCCGCGCGAGATCACCTGCCGGGCGGCGGGCGGGTTCATCTCCTCCCCCGCGTGCCAGCCGCCGGTGCCGGCGCTGTGGCTGTGCACGAGCGCGTCCGACCCGGCCGGGTCGACGTCGAGGCGGACCAGCCGCTCCCGGACCGCGAGCAGCAGCAGCCGCTCGGCCATCGGCGACCGGCAGATGTTGCCCATGCAGACGTGCAGGACGGTGAAGGGCGGCACTCAGACCCCCCGCTCGTCGAGGATGTCCGGCACGACCTCGCGCAGCTTCGCCAGCGTCACCGCGCCCTCGCGCAGCACCCGCGGCACGTCGCCGGTCAGGTCGACGATGGTGCTCGGCACCGGGTCCACCGCCGGCCCGGCCTCCAGGTACGCCCGGACGCCGTAGCCGAGCTGGTCACGCGCCTCCTCGGCGGTGAGCGCGGCGGGCTGGCCGACCTTGTTGGCCGACGCGACGGCCATCGGCCCGGTCTCCCGCAGCACCTCCAGCGCGACCGGGTGCAGTGGCATCCGCACCGCCACCGTGCCGCCGTTGTCGCCCAGGTCCCACGCCAGGCTCGGCGAGTGCTCCACCACGATGGTCAACGCGCCGGGCCAGAACGCCTCGACCAGGTCGCGGGCCGCGCCGGGCAGCGAGAAGACCAGGCCGTCGAGCGTGTGCCGGGAACCGATGAGCACCGGTGGCGCCTGCCGGGCGCCACCCTTGGTGTCCGCCAGGGCCTTCACCGCGTACGGGGTGAACGCGTCCGCCCCGATGCCGTAGACCGTGTCGGTCGGCAGGACGACGAGTTCCCCGTTCTTGACCGCCTCGATGGCAGCGGCGATGCCGCGGTCCCGGTCGGCGGGCGACCGACAGTCGTAGAGCATCACGAGGAGTCAGTCTGCCACGCCCGGGCGGGCTCGGCGTGGGTGCCGTCCGCCCGCCGGGACGCGCTCGCCCAGCGCGGCCGCCCGGCGAGGTCCCGGTGCTCCTCGACCCGGTCGTAGCGGCCGTCGCCGCGCAGCAGCGCGGGCACCGCCGCGGCGTGCGTGTCGTCGTGCTCGATACCGATCGCGCCGCCCGGGCGCAGCAACGCGGCGGCCCGGCCGACCACCGGCCGGATCACGTCCAGCCCGTCCGCGCCGCCGAACACCGCCTCGTCCGGGTCGTGCCCGGCCACCTCCGGCGGCACCGGCACCGACCTCGGCACGTACGGCGGGTTGCACAGCAGCACGTCGACCCGCCCGGCCAGGCCGGCCAGCAGCTCCGAGTCGGTCACGTCGGCGGCCACCACCTCGACCGGCCGGTCCCCGGCGGCGGCCCGGTCCGCCGCGTTGCGCCGCAGCCACGACAGCGCGGCCGGGGACCGCTCCACCGCCACCACCCGCGCCGTGGGCACCTCCTGCGCGACGGCGAGAGCGATCGCGCCGGAACCGCTGCACAGGTCGACAACGAGCGGCGCGGCGTGCTCCCGGGCCCGCTCGATCCCCCAGCCGGCCAGCAGTTCGGTCTCCGGCCGGGGCACGAAGACGCCCGGCCCGACCGCCAGTTCCAGATGGCGGAAACCGGCCGAGCCGAGCAGGTGCTGCAACGGCTCGCGGGTCACCCGCCGCCCGACCAGCTCGTCGAGGCGGTCACGCTGCGCCGGGGTGAAACCGTCGGCGAGCGCCAGCCGGCCCCGCGGCACGTCGAGCACGTACGCGGCGAGTTGCTCGGCCTCGGCGCGGGGCGCCTCGACGCCCGCCGCGGCGAGCGCACGCGCCACCCGGTTGATCACCAGCGAGGGCCGTTCGCGTTCTGTCCCTTCGGACGGGTGTTGCGGGAGTGCGGTCACGCAATAATCATGAGGCGTCGCGGCTCACCTCACGAGCGGGTGCGTCCGGGCGCACACCGCAGGGAGGTCGCGAGTGGGCTGGCTCGACCAGGTCGAGGACCAGGTTGACGCTCTCCGCCGCGCTCGGTCCCTCCAGGAGGCCAGCCGGTCCGCGGAGGCGTGCGCCCTGCTCGACCGCGTCATCCGCACCACAGACGACCCGTACGCCCGCGCCGACGCGCTCGTGCAACGCCTGTCCGCGCTGATCAACCTCGGCCGCACCGCCGAGTTCACCAGGGCCGTCGAGGACGCCTCCGCCGCCGTCCGCGACCTGGCCGAGCCCTACCTGCACGGGCACCTCAACGCGCTGGCCGCGCTCGCCGCCCACCATCAGGGCGCGCTGGACCGCTGCGTGATGCACCTGGTCCGGGCCGCCCGCGCGCTCGGCGCCGACGACGACCCAGACCGGGACACCGCCTGGGGCTGGCACGACCTGGCGATGGCGTACTCGTACCTCAGCTTCCACGGTCACGCGCTCGGCGCGATCGAGCGGGCCCGGGAGGTCGGGCTCAGCGTCGGCATCCCCGAGGAGACGTTCGCCGCGCCCGGCATCCGGCTGCGCAACGCGGTCGCGCTCGACCACAACGGCGACAGCGACGGCTGCCTGCGGGTGCTGCGCGACGTCGCCGGTGACCTGGCCCGATTCCTGCGCGGCGGGCGGGCCGGCAACCTGCGGCCGAGCAGCCTGGCCGCGTACGGCTACGCCGCCGCCCGCCGGGCCGCGCTCGGCGACCGGGTGGAGTCCGCCGGAGACGCCGACCCGAACCGGCTGCTCGGCCACGGCGGGGACAGCGCACGCGCCCGCGACCTGCGCCAGCTCGGCCAGGTCTGCCTGGCGGTGGCGGCCGGCCGCCCGATCGAGGCGGTCACCCGGCTGGACGCGCTGCGGGTCTCCGACGAGACGCTCGGCGCGGCCGAGCCGCCCCGGCTGCGCAGCATCGCGCTCGCACGGGCCGGCGACCACGCGGGCGCGCACCGGGCCGACCGGCACGCGTTCCGGCTGGCGGCGCGGCGCAGCGATCGGCTACGGGACGTCTACATCGACGGCATCGCCGCCCGGATCGACCACGAGGAGATGCGCCGCGAGGCGGCCCGGTACGAGGGCGAGGCGCTCACCGACCCGCTCACCGGCCTGCCCAACCGGCGCCGGCTGGAGCGCTACCTGGGCGCCGTGGTGTCCCGGGGCGAGCGGGTGGTGATCGGCGTCTGCGACCTCGACGGGTTCAAGGCGGTGAACACCCGCCACGGCCACCACTCCGGTGACCTGGTGCTGCAACGGGTCGCCGGCGTGATCAACCGGGTGATGCGGCGGGGCGACTTCGTGGCCCGCTACGGCGGCGACGAGTTCGTCGTGGTGCTGCCCGACACCGGCATGCCGGAGGCGGTCGAGGTGGCCCGCCGGATCGAGGCGGCCGTCCGCACCGAGGACTGGGAGTCGCTGGTCCCCGGCACGCCGGTCGGGGTGACCATCGGCTTCGCCGAGGTCGACGGCAGCACCACGGTGAGCGTCCGGGAGGCGCTCGGCACCGCGTTCGAGCTGGCCGACCGGGAGATGCTGCGGGCCAAGGCGCGGTTGCGGGCGAGCTGAGCGGTAAGGAAGGGCCCCCTGTTAACGCATCCGGTAGAGGAAGGGCCCCCGCTTAACACCCCACCGGTCAGCGGCGGGACAGCTCGGTCTCGCCGGCCAGCCGGGCCGCGCGGTCCGCCTCGGTCAGCGCGTCGAGCACCCCGTCCAGCTCGCCGGCCAGCGCCAGGTCCAGGTTGTACGCCGTGTAGCCGATGCGGTGGTCGGTGATCCGGTTCTGCGGAAAGTTGTAGGTGCGGATCCGCTCGGACCGGTCCACGGTGCGGACCTGCGCCTTGCGGGCGTCCGAGGCCGCCGCGTCCGCCTGCTCCTGGGCGGCGGCGAGCAGCCGGGCGCGCAGGATGCGCATGGCCTGCTCCCGGTTCTGCAGCTGCGACTTCTCGTTCTGGCAGGAGACCACGATGCCGGTCGGCACGTGGGTGATCCGGACCGCCGAGTCGGTGGTGTTCACCGACTGCCCACCGGGGCCGGACGAGCGGAACACGTCGATACGCAGCTCGTTCGGGTCGATGGTGACGTCGACGTCCTCCGCCTCGGGCAGCACCAGCACACCGGCGGCGCTGGTGTGGATGCGGCCCTGCGACTCGGTGACCGGGACGCGCTGCACCCGGTGCACGCCGCCCTCCCACTTGAGCCGGGACCAGACGCCGTTGCCGCCCTCCGGTACGCCCTTGCTCTTGATCGCCAGCGAGACGTCCTTCACGCCGCCCAGGTCGGAGTCCTGCGCGTCGATCACCTCGGTGGCCCAGCCGTGCCGCTCGGCGTACCTGGTGTACATCCGCAGCAGGTCACCGGCGAACAGTGCGGACTCCTCGCCGCCCTCGCCGGCCTTGATCTCGACGATGACGTCCTTGGCGTCGTGCGGATCGCGCGGGATGAGCAGTTCCGCGAGCCGCTCCTCCAGCGCCGGCAGCGAGGCCGCGATGGCGTCCGCCTCGGCGCCGAACGTCGGGTCCTCGGCAGCCAGCTCACGGGCCGCGGCCAGGTCGGCGCGGGCCTGCTCCAGCTCACCGGCCGCCTTGTGCAGCGGGACCAGCTCGGCGTACCGACGGCCGACCCGCCGGGCGGTGCCCTGGTCGGCGTGGATGGCCGGGTCGGCCAGCCGCCGCTCCAGCTCGGCGTACTCGTCGAGGAGGGCGGCCAGACGCTCACTGCTCATGCTGCGGATGCTCCTTGGAGGTGGAACCGGCACAAACGGACGAACGCCCGTGCCCGGCAGGAGCCGGACACGGGCGTCGTCGACGGAGCTACTTGGCCTTCTTGGCCTGAACCTTGGCGTACTTCTGCTGGAACTTCGCGACCCGGCCGGCGGTGTCCAGCACGCGCTGCTTACCGGTGTAGAACGGGTGGCAGGCGCTGCAGGTCTCGACGCTGATGGCGCCGCCCTTGGCGGTGCTGCGGGTCGTGAACGTGTTGCCGCAGGAGCAGCGGACCTCGGTGGTCACGTACTCCGGGTGGATGTTGGGCTTCATGTCGCCTCGGTCCTTTCGTCGGTGGTCGCCGGGTCGCCGTCGGTGCTCCCCGTCGTCACGACGGGCTCGGGCGTGAACCGGAACCGGTGGCCGATTGACCAGTCTGCCACGGGCGTCTTCCACCCGGCACAGGAGGTCCGCCACCTCCAACGCCGGCCCACCCGTCAGCATTCCCACCCCCACCCCACCCACTCCCCCACCGTCCCCGCCCCCCGCCCCCGGCCCGACCCCGGCGATCATGAAGTTAGCGGCGTTTCCTGTCGCTTTTGTCCGGGCCAACTTCATGATCACCGGGGCGGAGGGCGGGGGTTGGCTACCGGGTCGTAGTCACCTGGGTCTCGGCCTTCACTCCGTTCACCGTGACCGTCAGCTGGACCTGGGCACCGGGGCGCAGGGCGGTCAGCTTGCCGGTCAGTGGGTCGAAGCGGGCGGCGTGCCAGGGGCGTACGCCCGCCGCACCGCCGACGTGCAGGTTCGGCGAACCGGACCAGTCGGCGCTGACCGGCGCGGCCACCGGCACCTGCCGGCCGCTGGGCTGGGTGAGAGTGGCCGCGACGTCGGCCGGCGTATGCCGGGACACCTGCGCGGGCGCGGTCAGCGCGAGCCGGTCGACATGCGCGTGCATCTCCGCGCTCACCCACTTCGGCCCCTCGGCCAGCGGGTCACGGCGGGCCCGCTCGGCCTCCCCCGGCGTCACCGGGTCCACCCCGAACTCGGTCCACCCGGTGAACCCGCCGAGCGCCGCAGGGGTGGACGGATCCTTGCCCGAGTTGCCGTTGATCACGTACGGCACGCCGTCCACCCGGTCGGCGTGGAACGTGCCGACGTGGCCGTTGACCATGACCGCGCCCTTGCCGGTGCGGTGCTGGAAGTCGGCCAGCCACTGCTCGACCAGTGCCGCCTCCTTGCGGTCGCCGAGCTGGCTGGCCTTGGCCGGGCTCGGGTCGCGCGGCGGGTGGTGGAAGAACACCGCCACCGAGCCCACCGAGCGGTCGGCGGCGGCCTGGTCGAGCGTCCGGCGCAGCAGCTCCACCTGGTCGAACCCGCCGCCGCGCAGCGACCCGGTGGCGGTGCTCAGCGTGAGGAACCGGGTGCCCCGGTGGTCGAAGACGCGCGAGGTGTCCCCGAAGACGCTGCGGAAGTTGTCGATCGGCGCGCCCATGATCTCGTGGTTGCCGGGCACGTAGTGGTACGGCACCTCGCCGCCCAGTTCCTCGTCCAGGATGCGCTTGGCCAGCGTGAAGTCGGCCGGGTAGGCGGTGTCCACGAAGTCGCCGTTGATGATGAGGAAGTCCGGCCGCGCGGCGCGGACCTCGCGCAGCGTACGGCGGGCCTGGGCGACCAGGTCGCTGTCCGGGTTCGCGGCGACGAACTGGGCGTCGGAGAGCACCGCGAAGCGCCAGGGCGCCCCGTCCACAGTGCCGTCACGGACGACCACCCGATCGGTGCGGTTCGGCTCCGGCGGCGCCTGCACGTCCGGCGGCACCCGGGCCACCAGGTCGTCGATCACCACCTCACTGCGGTACTGCTTGGCCGGGTCGGTCTCGGCCACGTAGAACCGGCGTACCCGCACCGGGTACTGCACGCCCGGCGGTACGGCGAACTCGACGTACTTCCAGCCGGTCCAGTCCAGGTACGGGCCGCGCAGCACGAACTGGGTGTCCTGCGCGTCGTGCAGGTGCAGGCTGGGCCACTCGCCGGTGCCGTTCGCCTTGATCCACATGCCGAACGCCTGCGGCTGGCCGGGGACGTCGATCCAGGCGGGCGGGTCGGCGTACGCGGCCCGGGTGCCGGTGGACTGGCTGAAGTCGTACGACATCCGCAGCCCGCCGCCGGTGTGCCCCTCGGCCGGTGCGACCGACCCGGAGGCGCGGGCCTGGCTGAACTTCCAGGACGCGGCGTCGTCGAACCCGGCCACCGGCACGTCGGTCAGCCCGACGGTCACCGGCAGGACCGTGGTGCGGTTGCCGACCCGCGCGGTGACCAGCGCCGAGCCGGTCGCGGCGAGCGCCTTGACGGCCAGGTTGCCGTCGGCGGTGGGGGTGACGGAGAGCAGGTCGCTGTCGTACTCCAGCGTCAGGTCGGCCGGCTCGATCGGCGCGGTGTTGCCCTCGGCGTCGTAGCCGACGACGCCGAACAGGCCGCTGTCACCGGCCCGGTCCAGGCCGACCCGGTCGACGGTGCCGTCGATGCGCGCGAGCGGACCGAGCACCGTCAGCTCGATCGTGCCCCGGGCCCGGCCGCGGGCGGCGGTGACGGTGCTGCGGCCGGGGACGGCGGCCCGGAAGACGCCGTCGCCGTCGACCCGTCCGTGGGTGGCGTGCCAGCGCGGCTCGCCGGCGGCCGGGCCGTACGTCTCGTCGTATCCGGCGGCGGTGAGCCGGCGGGTGAGGCCGGGGAAGACCCGGTCCGGCCGGCCGCCGCGCACCGGCGCGACACCGGGTGCGGCGGTCGGGTCGCTGGCGGTCTCCAGCCAGTAGCCGGTGAGCCGGCCGCTGCCCTTCGGCGCGTAGACGGCGAGCCCGTTCGGCACCGGCCGCTCGCTGCCGTCGGACGGGCTGTTCTCCACCTGGACCGTGGCCGCGCCCGGCTCCCGGGCGAGCAGCGTGGAGGAGCCGCCGCCGTCGAGGTTGAGCGCGTTCGCGGCGCCCAGCTCGGCCATCATGCGGCCCATCTCGGTCTGGGTGACGCCACGGCTGTCCACCTGCCGGCCGTCCACGGTCAGCATGATCATCTTGCGGCCGTCGGCGGAGAAGCCGACGGCGGTGCGCGGGGCCAGCGACGCGTCGGCGATGCTCTGCACCACGCCGTCGCGGACCAGCACGTTGCCGCCACCCACGGCGGCGCGCAGGTCACCGCCGTCGGAGGCCCGCGGCCGCCAGGTCAGGTCCACCGCGTCGCCGGGACGCAGCGCGGCGAGCGCGTCGGCGCCGGCCTCGCGGCCGAGCAGCACGGTGGTGCCGGCCGGGATCGGCCCCTCGCCCGCCGTGGTGGCCACGCTCGCCACCCGGCCGCCGGTCACCGTCACCTCGACCGTCCGGGCCGCGCCCTCCACCGCCCGCGTGCGGGTGTACGCCCCCCAGAGCGGCGTGAACACTCCGACGCCGTCGCGCTGCACCATGTTGTTGAACTGGGTGAGCGGCACCGGCCCGGCGGGCAGCGTCGCGGTGCCCTCGAAGCCGACCTGGACGACCCGGCCGATGCCCTGGGCGCTGATGCCGGCCGCGTTGGAGTGCCCGGCGACGGGCGACTGCACCAGTTCGCCGGAGCGGATGCCGACGCCCTGGGCGGCACCGGAGTTGTTGATGTCGAAGAAGTCGCCGTTCACCGCCGCGACGGCACGGGAGCGGTCCACCGCGGCGCGCAGCGGCTCGTCCTTGGTGACCTCACCGGAGTTGACGTAGTCGACGGTGAGCCCGCCGGCCAGGTCCGCGGTGAGGGCGTCGGCGCGCAGCCAGCCGGCCGCGTCGTACCTGTCGAAGGAGGTCAGGTCGAGGCCGGGCGCGACCGGCCGGGTGGTCTTGGCGGTCTCCAGGCCGCCGGCCGGTTCCACACCGGCGAGCGCGACGGCGGAGTCGGGACGGGAGGAGGCGCGTGGCGCGTCCTCGGCGGCGGTGGCGCCCGGCGGTGCGACGGCCGACGGCGCGGCAGTCGCGGCGGAAGGTGGCGGCGCGGTGAGGGTCAGCAACGGCGTCAGCAGCAGGACGCCGGCGAGGCGG
Source organism: Micromonospora sp. WMMA1976 (assembly GCF_027497335.1). Lineage (NCBI taxonomy): Bacteria > Bacillati > Actinomycetota > Actinomycetes > Micromonosporales > Micromonosporaceae > Micromonospora > Micromonospora sp. WMMA1976. Next base: position 5,116,058 of record NZ_CP114912.1, read on the forward strand.
GCGGGTCGACTGCGGGTTCGCATGGACGACAGTCAACCCGACGGTGAACAGAAGTTTCAATACCTAGCGGCTTAACCGTAGAAAAACTTCACGACCTGCCACCCGGTACGCGACGAGGGGCACGGCCGATGCGGCCGTGCCCCTCGTTCGTCGGAACCGTCAGCTCACTCGCCCGGAGTGGACTTCGCGATCTGCATCAGGAACTCGATGTTGGTGCGGGACTGCTTGAGCCGGTCCAGCAGGAGGTCGAGCGCCGCCTGCGAGTCCAGCGAGTGCAGCACCTTGCGGAGCTTGTGGATGATCGCCAGCTCCTCCGGCGCGAGCAGGACCTCCTCCTTGCGGGTGCCGGAGGGGTTGATGTCGATCGCCGGGAAGACCCGCTTGTCGGCGATCTTCCGGTCCAGCTTCAGCTCGGCGTTACCCGTGCCCTTGAACTCCTCGAAGATGACCGTGTCCGCCATGGACCCGGTCTCCACCAGCGCGGTGGCGAGAATGGTCAGCGAACCGCCGTTCTCGATGTTGCGCGCCGCGCCGAGGAAGCGCTTGGGCGGGTAGAGCGCGGTGGAGTCGATACCACCCGACATGATCCGGCCGCTGGCGGGCGCCGCCAGGTTGTACGACCGCCCGAGCCGGGTCACCGAGTCGAGCAGCACGACCACGTCGTGGCCCAGCTCGACCAGGCGCTTCGCCCGCTCGATCGCCAGCTCCGCCACTGTGGTGTGGTCCTGCGGCGGACGGTCGAACGTGGCCGCGATGACCTCGCCCTTCACCGACCGCTGCATGTCGGTGACCTCTTCCGGCCGCTCGTCGACGAGCACCACCATCAGGTGGCACTCCGGGTTGTTGCGGGTGATCGCGTTCGCGATCGCCTGCAGCACCATCGTCTTACCGGCCTTCGGCGGCGACACGATGAGCGCCCGCTGGCCCTTGCCGATCGGCATGACCAGGTCGATCACCCGGGTGGTGAGGATGTGCGGCTCGGTCTCCAGCCGCAGGCGCTCCTGCGGGTAGAGCGGCGTGAGCTTGTAGAACTCCGGCCGGCGCTTCGCCTCGTCCGGCTCCATCCCGTTGATGGTGTCCAGCCGGACCAGCGGGTTGTACTTGTCGCGCCGCTGCTCGCCGTCCCGCGCGGCCCGCACGGCGCCGGTGATCGCGTCACCGCGGCGCAGGCCGTACTTCTTGATCTGGGACATCGAGACGTACACGTCGTTCGGGCCGGCCAGGTAGCCGGTGGTCCGGACGAAGGCGTAGTTGTCGAGCACGTCGATGATGCCGGCGACCGGGACGAGCACGTCGTCCTCGCCGACCTGCGGCTCACGGCCGCCACCGCTGTCACCCTCGCCCCGCTCGCCGCGGCCGCGACGACGGTCCCGGAACCGGCTGCGCCGGCCCCGCCGGCCGCCGCCCTCACCGTCGTCGTCGCCGTCGTTGTCCCGCTCCGCGCGCTGACCACGGTCGTTACGGTCACCCCGGTCGTTGCGGTCGTTACGGTCGCCGCGCTCGTTCCGGTCGTTGCGCTCGGCGCGCTCGCCCCGCTCGTTGCGGTCGTTGCGGTCGCCCCGCTCGCCACGCTCGGCGCGGTCACCACGGTCGTTGCGCTCACCGCGCTCGGCCCGGTCACCGCCACGGTCGGCCCGCTCGCCGCCACGCTCGGCCCGGTCGCCGCCACGTTCGGCCCGGTCGCCGCCACGTTCGGCCCGCTCGCCGCCACGCTCACGGCCCCGGCCCTCGTTGCGCTCACCGCGCTCGGCCCGGTCACCGCCACGCTCGGCGCGCTCGCCGGTCTCGGCGGGCGCCTCCTCGGCGCGCGTCGTCTCGGCCGGCCGCGCCTCGGTCGCCGGCGCCTCGGCCGGTCGGGCCTCGGTGGTCGCGGCGGCGGCCCGGCTGCGGCGACCGCGGGTACGACCCTCGGTCACCTCGGCGGCCGGCGCCTGCTCGGCGGGGCGTGCCTCGGCCCGCTCCTCACGGACCTCCGCGTGCACCTCCTCACGGGCGGGAGCAGCAGCAGCCGCCACCTCGGCTCGCGGTCGAGGGGTTCCGGCCGCGCCGCCCTGCTGCCGCTCGGTGATGGCACTGATCAGCTCGCCCTTACGCATGCGAGCGGTACCAGAGATGCCGAGCGAAGCGGCCAGGCTCTGCAGCTCCGGCAGCAGCATCGCCGACAGACCGGTGCCGCTCCGCCGGCGGCGTGTGGGGGCGGCGGTGGTGGCATCGCCAGCGACGTTGGAAACATCCGACGTCACGTCGGTGGTGTCGCTCAATGGATTCCTTCCCTCGATAGGCCGGGCTGCCCGGAGTCGTGGAACCAGGTGGCCGGGCGGCCTCGGTGCACCCGCCTCGCATGGACGCGTCGCGGGAGTCTGTGACACAGCAGCCGGTGGTTTCCCGACTCACCACCATCGGTGAGCAGGTCTCGCCGTCTGCGGCGACCTGTGGAAACTGCGGTGCGGCGTGGGCCTTGAGCAGGGGTGACGGGCTACCGCCGAGAGCTTCGGGGGTGCGCCGAACCGCAGGAAGATCGCATGCTTCGCGGCTGTGCTAGGTCTAGAGCGTAATCGCCTCGTCCGACCTGCGGCAACAGGGCCCCGCTCGGCGTGTCAAAGTCTACCCCGGATGACCCGGGCACCGCTGACATCTATCGGCAACTCCCACCGGCGCCAATCTGTTCCCAGCCGGAATCCCGCCGGGACCTCGGAGAGCGCCAACACGGTCGGCCCCGCCCCACTGACCACAGCCGCCACACCCGCCGCACGCAGCTCAGCGACGAGCGCCGCCGTGGCCGGCATCCCCGGCGCCCGCTGCTCCTGGTGCAGCCGGTCGACCGTGGCCGGCAGCAGCAGCGCGGGATCGGCGGTCAGCGCGTGCACCAGCAGGGCCGCCCGGCCCGCGTTCGACGCCGCGTCGGCGTGCGGCACGGTGGCCGGCAGCGCCGCCCGGGCCACCGCGGTCAGACCCCGCTCGGCGGGCACGAAGACGGTCGGGCGCACGGCCGGCGCCACCGGCAGCGAGACCGCCCGCGCGCCACCCGGTTCGGTCCAGGCGATGGTGAAGCCGCCGAGCAGGCAGGGCGCGACGTTGTCCGGATGCCCCTCCAGCTCGGCCGCCAGGCGCAGCGCGGCGTCGTCGTCCATCCGCCGCTCGCCGCCGGCAACCAGCGCGCGGGCCGCCAGCACCCCGGCCACGATCGCCGCCGACGACGAGCCGAGACCGCGGGCCTGCGGGATGCGGTTGATGCACTCCAGCGCCAGGCCGGCCGGCTGCGCGCCGAGCACGTCGAAGGTGGCCCGCATGGCGGTGACGATCAGATGCCGCTCGTCCGACGGAAGCTCGCCGGCGCCCTCGCCGGTGACCGACACCCGTACGCCGCCGTCTGTCACCTCGGCCGTGACGTCGTCGTGGCGGCCCAGGGCCAGCCCGAGCGCGTCGAAGCCGGGGCCCAGGTTGGCGCTGGTCGCGGGCACCCGGACCCGCACCGGGCCGGTGGTGAATGTGGTCGGCACCGGCTCATGCTAGGACGTCACCCCGACAGCCCGGCCGGACCGCCCGGAGCGTGGGACCGGCGTGTCAGCCGGTGCGCTCGGGGGTCGGCGTGTCGACCGGGTCGGTGAGCGAGAGCCGCCGGGTGGCGAACCGCCAGCCGATCGCGTACACGACGGTGACCAGGCCGCAGCCGGCCAGCACGGTGCGCTCGTCCACCCGGTCCACCACGAGCGCCACCACGAGCTGGCTGACCGCGATGGCGAGCGTCGCCAGCATCATGTCGGTGGCGAAGACCCGGCCCCGGAGCCGATCCGGCACCTCGCCCTGCAACGCGTAGTTGGACAGCACCCAGTTGCTGCCGCCGCCCAGGTGGGCCAGGAACACCAGGACCAGCACCAGCGGGAACCAGGTCACCACCGACGCGCCCAGGTAGGCCAGGCCGTACAACGACATGGACATCGCCAGGCCGGTGAGCAGCCAGGCCCGGTTGCTCAGCACCCGGCGCATCATGATCGGGCCGACCAGCGCCCCGGCGCCGCGGGCGGCGAAGAGCAGACCGGCGCCGACCGCGCCGACCCCGTACACCCCGGCGAGCAGCGGGAAGACGGTCAGCACGCCGTTGCCCAGGCCGACCGCCGACTTGACAGTCACCAGCGCCAGCACGCGCGGGCGGTGGGCGATGTAGCGCAGCGCCTCCCGGATCGCCGCCCACGTGCGCGGCACCGTCGCCGTCGGGTCGCGCGGGGCCTGCAACGGCCGGCGGATCAACGCGGCCAGGCCCGCGGCGGCGACCAGGCCGACGGCGGCGACCCAGAAGCTGGCGTACGGGCCGGCCGCGGCGCTCAGGATCCCGCCGAGCGAGGCGCCGACCACTGTCATCGTGCCCCAGGCCGACCCGGCGACCGCGTTGCCGGCGGCCAGGTCCTCCGGGTCGACCACGTTCGGCAGCGCGGCCTGGGCGGCCGGCGAGTAGAACGCCTTCGCCACCGCCACCAGCGCGATCGCCGCCAGCGCCAGCCACGCCGTACCGGCGCTGCGCACGCCGAGCAACAGCAGCACCCCGGCCAGCGCGCCCACGTTGGCCACCATCATCACCTTGCGGCGGTCGAACCGGTCGGCGATCGTTCCGGCGTACGGAAGCAGCAACGCGGTCGTGCCGGTGTCCACCGCCAGCACCAGCGCGCCCCAGACCCCGCTGCCGGTCAGGTCGGGCAGCAGCACCAGCAGCGGCACCATGACGAACCAGTCCGCACCGAAGACGACCAGCTCGGCGAGGAACAGGTGGCGGAAGTCGCGGTTGCGGACCAGGACCGACAGGGTGGGTGACACGCGGGCACCCTACCGGGCCGCCCCTGTGGCGGCAGCGCGGCGCAGCAGGTCGGAGACCGTGACGAAGGTGTATCCCCGGGCCCGCAGACCGTTGATCATGTCGGGCAGGCCGCGGAGCGCGACGAGCCGGGTGTCGTTGCCGACGTCGTGGCCGAGCAGGACCGTGCCGGGGCGTACGTCGGCGACGATGCGCCGGGCGTGACCGGCCGGGTCGTGCGGGAACTCGCTCTCGACCATCTGAAGCGTCCAGAGCACCAGGCGGTAGCCCAGCCGGGCCGACGCGTACAGCACCGACCCGCCGAGGTGCCCCCACGGCGGGCGCAGCAGCCGGGGCGCCGAGCCGGTGGCCGCCGTGATCGCGTCGTGGCTGCGGCGCAGGTCGTCGTAGACCGTCGCGGCGTCCATCCGGGCCAGGTCGCGGTGCGCCCAGCTGTGGTTGCCGACCTCGTGGACGTCCATCCGGCCGCGGACCAGCGCGGCGTGCTCGCGGGCCCGTTCACCGACCAGGAAGAAGGTGGCCGGCACCCGGTGCTCGGCGAGCGTGTCGAGCACCATCGGGGTCCACTGTGGGCGTGGGCCGTCGTCGAAGGTGAGCGCCACCAGGGGTTCCTCGGTGCGGACGCCCCAGACGACCTGCACCCCGCCGGTGCCGACGTCCTGGTGGCGGTTGCCGAGCGTGGCGCTCGCCGGCCCGCCCGCGATCGGAAGCCGGCGGTCGGCCACCCAGGTGCTCTCGGCGGTCGCGAACGAGCCGACCACGGCCCCGCCGAGCAGCAGTGCGGAGCGGCGCAGCACGGCACGCCGATCCCACCGGCCCGCACCCCCCGCCATCGCACCCCCGAACCGAAAGTAGGCATCAGCTCACTGAGCGTACCGCCCGGCCCGGTTCCGGTGTGTCCCGCGCGCCGAGGTGCCGGGAGGGGCCCGCGCGGGCCCCTCCCGGTCCGTCACTCGGTCGGCGGCAGCGGCGACTGGCGGCTCTTGGGCAGGCGGAGCACCTCGAACTGGTCGGTGCCGTCGACCAGCGCGCCCGACGGGCGGGCCGGCGGCGGCGCCACCACGGCCCGCTCCTCGGCGCGCTCCCCGCCGCCGACCGTCACCGGCACCGGGTCCGGCTCCGGCTTCGGCCCGACCGGCTCGGGAGCGCCGCCCCGCCGCCGGTTCCGGAACGAGCCCTTCGTGTGCTCGACCATCGTGTAGAGCGTCGGCACGAGCACCAGCGTCAGCAGCGTCGAGCTGAGCAGGCCACCGATCACCACGACCGCCAGCGGCTTGGAGATGAAGCCGCCCTCGCCGGTCAGGCCGAGCGCCATCGGCAGCAACGCGAAGATGGTGGCAACGGCGGTCATCAGGATCGGCCGCAGCCGACGCCGGCCGCCCTCCACCACCGCCTCGGTCACGTCCATGCCCTGGGCCCGGTACTGGTTGATCAGGTCCATCAGCACGATCGCGTTCGTCACCACGATGCCGACGAGCATGAGCACGCCGATCAGCGCCGGCACACCCAGCGGCGTGCCGGTGACGAGCAGCAGCCCGATCGCGCCGGTCGCGGCGAACGGCACCGAGATCAGCAGGATCAGCGCCTGGGTCAGGCTGCGGAACGTGGCCACCATGATCAGGAAGACGATCGCGATGGCCGCCAGCACCGCGAGACCGAGGTCCGCGAACGCGTCCGCCTGGTCGGCGCTGACGCCGCCGATCACGTACGTGGCGCCCGGCACGTCCAGCGCGTCCAGCCGCTTCTGCAGCTCCTGCGTGGTGGCGCCCAGGTTCGAGCCGGTCGCCGTGCCGGTGACCGAGACGCTGCGCTCCCCGTCGATCCGGGTCACCTGCTGCGGGCCGTCGACCTGCTCGACGTCGGCGATCGCGTCCAGCGGCACCGCGCCGACCCGCAGCGCCTTCAGCTCGTCGACGGTCAGCGGCGGCCGGGCGCCGCTGCTCAGTACCACGCTCTGCGCCGTACCGTCGAGCGTCACCTGCCCGAGCGGCGCACCCCGGTACGTCTGCGCGACGAGCTGCCCGACTGCCGCCTCGGTGAGACCCGCGCGGGCCGCCGCCACCCGGTCCACAGTCACCTCGACGCGAGGCACCTGCGTGGCCAGGCTGCTGGTGACGTCCTCCACGCCCGGCGTGCCGGCCATCGCGCCCCGTACCGCCTCGGCCGCCCGGGTCAGCGTCTCCTGGTCGGCGGCCTGCACGACCACCTCGACCTGGTTGGCGGAGGCGTTCTGCCCGCCGCCGAACGTCAGCTCGCCCACCTCCGCGCCGAGCGCGTCGAACTCCTTGCGCAGGTCCTGCCGTACCGCCGCGGCGTCGGTGTCGTCGGACAGCGACAGCGACCAGGTGGCCCGGTCACTGCCGCCGCCCGCGAACGGGTTATCCCCACCACCGGCGCTGACCTGGTAGGTCTCCACCCCCGGCGTACGCCGCAGCACCTCCTCGACCCGCGCGGCGGCCCGGTCGGTGCCGGCGAGCGAGGTGCCGGCCGGCATCTCCTGCCGGATGGCGAGCGTGTCCTGGCCGGAGTCGTCCAGGAAGTTCGTCTCCAGCTTCTGCGCCAGGCCGAACGTGCCGAGCAGCACGAGCAGCCCGAGACCCACGGTGGCCCAGCGGGTCTTCCGCGAGCGGGTGGCGAAGTCGATCACCGGCAGGTACGCCCGCTGCAACGGGTTGCGCAGCTCCTTCTCCTCGGCTTCCCGCCGGGCCGCGGCGTCGTCGGCGCCGCCGCGCGGCCGCAGGAACCAGTACGCCAGCACCGGGATGACTGTGAGCGACACCAGCAGCGACGCGAGCAGCGCCACCGTCACGGTGATCGCGAACGGCGCGAACAGCTGCCCGACGAAGCCGCCCACCAGGGCGATCGGCGCGAACACGGCGACAGTGGTGAGCGTGGACGCGGTCACCGCGCCGGCCACCTCGCGTACCGCGGTCAGGATCGCGTCCCGCTTCGGTTCGCCGTACTCCAGGTGGCGTTTGATGTTCTCCAGCACCACGATGGAGTCGTCCACCACCCGGCCGACGGCGATGGTCAGCGCGCCGAGGGTGAGCAGGTTCAGCGAGTAGTCGCCGGACCAGAGCACGATCAGCGCGACCAGCACCGACAGTGGGATGGACACCGCGGTGACGACGGTGGAGCGCACCGACAGCAGGAACACCAGGATCACCACGACGGCCATGACCAGGCCCAGCAGGCCCTCGGTGGTCAGGCTCTCGATGGACTTCTCGACGAACGGGGCCTGGTCGAAGACCACCGTCAGCTCGGCGCCGGAGGCCTCCGACAGCTCGTCCAGCCGGTCCCGGATCTCGTGCGAGATCTCCACCGCGTTGCCGTCCGGCGCGGCGGTCACCGCGATGCCGAGGCTGGGCTTGCCGTTGGTCCGGGTGAACGAGGTGGCCGGGGCGAGCTGCTGCTCCACGGCGGCCACGTCGCCGAGGCGTACCGGGGCGGCGGGAGCCGTGGTCAGCACGATGCCGCGCAGGTCGTCGACGGTCCGGATCGGCGTGCCCACCTGCACCGGCAGCGACCGGTCGCCGTCGGCGAGCGCACCTGCCGGCACGGCCACACCGTTGCTCTTGAGCGCCGACGCGATCGCGGTCGGCGCCACCTTGGCGGCAGCCAGCTTCGCCGGGTCCGGCGTGATCGTCACGACCTGGTTGCGCGCACCGGTGACGTCCACCGAGCGGACGCCGTCCAGCGCCTCCAGCTCCGGTACGACGGCGTTGCGCAGCTTCTCCGCCAGCGCCCGCTCGTCGCCGTCACCGGTCGCGGCGACCACCACTGCGGGCAGGTCGTCGGTGCTGCCGGCGATGACCTGCGGGTCGACGCCCTCGGGGAGCTGGGAGTCGATCCGGTTGAGCGCGGTCTCCATCTTGTTCACGACGTCGTCCAGGTCGGTGCCGAACTCGTACTGCACCTGGACCGTGGCCGCGCCCTCACGGGAGGTCGAGGTGACCTCGTCGAGGCCCGGGATGCCCTTGAGGCTGTTCTCGATCGGCTCGGCGACCTGGGATTCCACGATCTCCGGCGCGGCGCCCGGGTACGTCGCCACGATGAACGCGGCGGGGAACTCCAGCGACGGCAGGAGCTGCTGCTTCAGCGACGGCACGGCGAACAGGCCGAAGGCCGTGGTCACCAACGCGACGAGGGCGATCAGCCCCCGGTTGGCGAGGCTGAATCTGGCGAGCAGCGACATCGGCGTTACTCACTCCTGGAGAGGTGTCCGGCAGGGGGGTGTCTGAGTCTGCCGCACGCCCCGACACTCCCGACATCCGCCCCAGCCGATGACACCGCCGCGCTGCGGGGGTCGTCCGTTGCCGCCTTGGTCGACGCCACTTCGCCGAGGTGACGGCGTCCAGCCCACTCCGATCCCGCCCGTGAGCACGTCACCCGGTTGTTGATCCACTCCACTTCGCCGAAGTGGTTGCATCCCACCCACCCCGACCCCGCCACCTCCCCGAACTGGAGTCGATCAAGGAAGGGGAACGTCGCGGGGAGGGAGAGATCAGACCAGGTCGAGGGAGCGGGCGGCGGCCAGCGCGTCGTTGGCGATGGTCACCGGCGCCGGCGCGGTCGAGATGGCCCACTCCGGGTCCTTCAGGCCGTGCCCGGTGACCGTGCAGACCACCCGCGACCCGGCCGGCACCCGGCCGGCCTCGGCCTGCTGGAGCAGACCGGCGACGCTCGCCGCGCTGCCCAGCTCGACGAAGACGCCCACCTCGCGGGCCAGCAGCCGATACGCCGACAGGATCTCCCGGTCGGTGACCGCCGAGATCAGGCCGTCCGAGGCGTCCCGCGCGTCGATGGCCTTCGTCCAGCTCGCCGGGTTGCCGATCCGGATGGCGGTGGCGATCGTCGACGGCTCCGGCACCACCTGACCGGTGACGATCGGGGCGGCGCCGGCCGCCTGGAAGCCGTACATCCGGGGGGCCTTCGTGGCGTTGCCGTCGCGCAGGTCCTCGGAGTAGCCCATCCAGTACGCGGTGATGTTGCCGGCGTTGCCGACCGGCAGGCAGTGGATGTCGGGCGCGTCGCCGAGCGCCTCGACGATCTCGAAGGCGGCGGTCTTCTGGCCGTGCAGCCGGTCGATGTTGACGGAGTTGACCAGCGCGACCGGGTAGTCCTGGGCGAGCTTGCCGGCGAGCCCGAGGCAGTCGTCGAAGTTGCCCTGCACCTGGAGCAGCTTCGCGCCGTGCACGAGCGCCTGGGCCAGCTTGCCCAGCGCGATCTTGCCCTGCGGCACCAGCACCGCGCAGGTGATCCCGGCGCGGGCCGCGTACGCGGCGGCGGAGGCGCTGGTGTTGCCGGTGGAGGCGCAGATGATCGCCTTGTCACCGGCCTCGACGGCCTTGGAGACCGCGACGGTCATGCCGCGGTCCTTGAACGAGCCGGTCGGGTTGGCGCCCTCGACCTTGAGCCACACGTCCGCGCCGACCCGGGCGGAGAGCACCGGCGCCGGCAGCAGCGGCGTGTTGCCCTCGTGCAGGGTGACGACGGGAGTCGCCCCGGTGACCGGCAGCCGATCCCGGTACGCCTCGATCAGTCCCCGCCACATGTCGTGCTCCTCGCCTCTGTCGCCCCGCTCCGGGGCCTGCCAACAGCGTGGACCAGCCTGCCCGCCCGGCCACCGGCACACCCTGCTCTAACCATCAGGCGGGACGCGTGGGTTACGCGCCGCCCTCCACCCGAAGCACACTCGTCACCGACCTGACGATGTCGAGTCCGCGCAGCTCACGCACGGTGGCCGCGAGCGCGGCGTCGGGCGCGACGTGGGTGACGATAACGAGTTCCGCGTCACCGCCGGCCGGGCCCTGACGGACGGTGGCGATGGACACCTCGTGCCGGGCGAAGACGCCCGCCACCCCGGCCAGCACACCCGGCCGGTCGGCCACGTCGAGGCTGATGTGGTAGCGGGTGAGCGCCTCGCCCATCGGCCGCACCGGCAGGTCCGCGTACGCCGACTCGCTCGCCGCGTGCACCCCGGCGAGGCGGTTGCGGGCCACCGCCACCACGTCGCCGAGCACCGCGCTGGCGGTGGGCGCGCCACCGGCGCCCCGGCCGTAGAACATGAGCTGCCCGGCGGCGTCGGCCTCGACGAAGACCGCGTTGAACGCGTCCCCCACGCTCGCGAGCGGATGCGTCAGCGGGATCATCGCCGGGTGCACCCGCACGTTGACGGTCTCCCGGCCCTCCGCGTCGACGCCCCGGGCCGCGATGCAGAGCAGCTTGATCGTGCAGCCCATGGCCTTGGCGCTGGCCACGTCGGCGGCGGTCACCTCGGTGATGCCCTCGCGGTGCACGTCGGCGGCGGTCACCCGGGTGTGGAACGCCAGCGAGGCGAGGATGGCGGCCTTCGCGGCGGCGTCGAAGCCCTCCACGTCGGCCGTCGGGTCGGCCTCGGCGTACCCCAGCTCGGTGGCCTCCTCCAGCGCCTCGGCGAACCCGGCGCCGGTGGCGTCCATCGCGGAGAGGATGAAGTTCGTGGTGCCGTTCACGATGCCGGTGACCCGGGTGATCCGGTCGCCGTGCAGCGACTCGCGCAGCGGGCGCAGCAGCGGGATGGCCCCGGCGACGCTGGCCTCGTAGTAGAGGTCGGCGCCACCCTCGGCGGCGGCGTCGTGCAGCGCGGCGCCGTCCTCGGCGAGCAGCGCCTTGTTGGCGGTGACCACGCTCTTGCCCGCGCGCAGCGCCTCGACCAGCCAGCCCCGGGCCGGCTCGATGCCGCCGACCACCTCGACCACCACGTCCACGTCGTCGCGCTTGATCAGCCCGAGCGCGTCGGTGGTGAACAGCGCCGGGTCGACCGGCAGGTCGCCGCGGTCACGGCCGATCCGGCGTACGGCGATCCCGGCGATCTCCAGCGGGGCGCCGATCCGGGCGGCGAGGTCTTCCGACTGCTCGTGCAGCAGCCGGACCACGTCGCTGCCGACAGTGCCGCAGCCGAGCAGCGCCAAGCGAACCGGTGAGGTCATCCCACATCCAATGCCAGCAGGTCGTCTTCGGTCTCCCGGCGGACGATCAGCCGCGCCCGACCTTCGCGGACGGCGACGACCGGCGGCCGCGGGACATGGTTGTAGTTGCTCGCCATGCTCCGGCAGTAGGCCCCGGTGCCGGGCACCGCGACAAGATCTCCGGGCTGCACGTCAGCGGGCAGGAATTCATCCTTCACCACGATGTCCCCCGACTCACAATGCTTTCCCACCACGCGGGCGAGCATCGGCTGTGCGGCTGACGTGCGGTTCGCCAGCGTGGCCGAGTACGAGGCGTCGTAGAGAGCGGTACGGATGTTGTCGCTCATCCCCCCGTCCACGCTCACGTACGTCCGCAGGCCATCCACGTCTTTGACGGTCCCGACCGCGTAGAGCGTGAACACTGCCGGGCCGACGATCGCGCGACCCGGCTCGACCGACAGGTGCGGCACGGCGAGGTTCTCCGCCGCGCACTCCCCGTCGACGATCTTGCGCAGGCGCTTCGCCAGATCGTGCGGTGACGCCGGGTCGTCCTGGGTGGTGTACGCGATGCCGAAGCCGCCGCCCAGGTCCAGCTCGGGCAGCTCCACGCCCCGGGCGTCGCGGATCTGCGACTGGAGGGCGAGGACCCGGCGGGCGGACACCTCGAAGCCGCTGGCGTCGAAGATCTGCGAACCGATGTGCGAGTGCAGGCCGCGCAGCTCCAGCACGTCCTCGTCGAGGATCTTGAACGCGGCCGCCGCGGCGGCACCGCCCGCGAGCGAGAAGCCGAACTTCTGGTCCTCGTGCGCGGTGGCGATGAACTCGTGGGTGTGCGCCTCCACGCCGACGGTGACCCGGACCAGCACCTTCGGGCGTACCCCGCGCTCGCGGGCCAGCTCGGAGAGCCGGTCGATCTCGGTGAACGAGTCGACGATGATCCGGCCCACGCCGGCGTCCACCGCCCGGGTCAGCTCCGCCACCGACTTGTTGTTGCCGTGGAAGCCGATCCGCTCCGGAGGCATCCCCGCCGAGAGCGCGGTGGCCAGCTCGCCGCCGGTGCAGACGTCGAGGAACATGCCCTCCTCGGCGATCATCCGGACCACGGCGCGGCACAGGAACGCCTTGCCGGCGTAGTAGACGTCCGCGTCCGGGAAGGCCGCCCGGAACTCGCGGCAGCGCTCGCGCAGGTCGTCCTCGTCCAGCACGTACGCCGGGGTGCCGTACTCGACGGCCAGGTCGCGGACGTCCAGGCCCGCGACGGTGAGCGCGCCGCCGGGGCCGCGCGCCACGTTGCGCGGCCACAGTTGCGGCACCAGGGCGTTGACGTCGACCGGGGTACGCAGCCAGGCCGGCCCCCGGGTGCCGATCTCGCCGTGCAGCGCGCCCGCCTCGTGAGCCCGCACGGCGCTACATCCGCTCCGGCGCGGACACCCCGAGCAGGTGCAGGCCGTTGGCGATGACCACCCGGGTGGCGTCGTTGAGCCAGAGCCGCGCCCGGTGGGTGTCGGTGATCTCCTCGTCGCCCTGCGGGGCGATCCGGCAGTTGTCGTAGAACCGGTGGTACGCCTGCGCGACGCTCTCCTCAAGGTAGCGGGCCACCCGGTGCGGCTCGCGCAGCTCGGCGGCGGTCGCCACCACCGCCGGGAACTCGGCGAGCGCCTTGAGCAGCTCGTTCTCCTTGTCGTGGCCGAGCAGCTCCGGCTGGAACGCGGCGGCGTCGCCACGGGTCAGCCCGATCTCGGCCGCGTTGCGGGCCACCCCTGCGGTACGCGCCGCGACGTACTGCACGTAGTAGACCGGGTTGTCGTTCTTGGCCCGGGTCCACAGCTCCACGTCGATGTCGATGGGCGAGTCGGCCGAGTAGCGGGCCAGCGCGTACCGGGCGGCGTCCACGCCGATCGCGTCGACCAGGTCCTCCAGCGTGACCACGGTGCCGGCCCGCTTGCTCATCCGCACCGGGGCGCCGTCGCGGACCAGGTTGACCAGCTGGCCGATGAGGATCTCCAGGTTGCGCGCCGGGTCGTCGCCGAAGCACGCGGACATCGCCTTCATCCGGCCGATGTAGCCGTGGTGGTCCGCGCCGAGCATGATCACGACCCGGTCGAAGCCGCGCTCCCGCTTGTTCAGGTAGTAGGCGCAGTCGGCGGCGAAGTACGTCCACTCGCCGTTGGACTTGCGCAGCACCCGGTCCTTGTCGTCGCCGAACTCGGTGGTGCGCAGCCAGGTCGCGCCCTCGGACTCGAAGACGTGGCCCTGCTCCCGCAGCCGGTCCAGCGCCGCGTCCAGCGCGCCCCCGTCGTGCAGGTCCTTCTCGTTGAAGTAGGTGTCGAACTCCACCCCGAAGTCGCGCAGCGAGGACTTGATCTCGGCGAACATCAGCTGGACGCCCTCGTTGCGGAACACCTCCTGGGCGGCGTCCTCGGTGAGGTCGAGCACATCCGGCCGGCGCCGGACCACCTCGGCGGCGATCTCCGCGATGTACGCGCCGCCGTAGCCGTCCTCCGGCGCGGGCTCGCCCTTCGCGGCGGCCAGCAGCGAGCGGGCGAACCGGTCGATCTGGGAGCCGGCGTCGTTGAAGTAGTACTCCGTGCCCACGTCGGCGCCGGTGGCGCGGAGCAGACGGCTCAGCGCGTCGCCGACGGCCGCCCAGCGGACCCCGCCGATGTGCACCGGGCCGGTCGGGTTCGCCGAGACGAACTCCAGGTTGATCCGCTGACCGGCGAGGGTGTCGCTGCGCCCGTACGCCGGACCGGCCTCGACGATGACCTTGGCGAGCTGACCGGCGGCGGCCGCGTCCAGGCGGATGTTCAGGAAGCCGGGTCCGGCGATCTCCACCGACTTGATCCCCGGCGCCTTGGCCAGTTCGTCGGCCAGCGCTGTCGCCAGTTCCCGCGGCGGTACGCCCACCTTCTTGCTGAGCTGGAGCGCCAGCGTCGAGGCGTAGTCACCGTGATCGGGATTACGGGGTCGCTCGACGGTGGTCTGCGCGGGCAGCGCGGCGCGGTCCAGTCCCCGCTCGTCGAAGACGGCGTGGGCTGCGGCGAGGACGACCTCGGCGAGTTCTGCGGGAGTCACTGATCCATGTTATCGGGGGTAGACTCGGGCACCGCGGAGGCGACCCAGCATGTGAACCGGCCCCGCGCTCCCCTGACCGACCGACCTGACGAGGCACGATGAGCATCAGCACCCCGGGCGGCCCGGAGCGCCGTCCCACCGTGGTCAGCACCGGCAAGAAGCCGGCCGCCGGCCGGCCCTCGGCTGCCGACAAGCCCGCCGCGAAGGCCGGCTCGGGCAAGGCCGGGGGCGGCAAGGGCACGCCACGGCAGGGCGCCGGGGGCAAGGGCCGCAAGCCGGTCGCCCCGGTGAAGGTGAGCCAGGGCCGTTCGTGGGGCCCGATCGCCCTCTTCGTCGCGGTCGGCGTCCTGGCCGTGGGCATCATCGGTGTCGGCGCCTGGGCGGTCTACCAGGGCGGCCAGCCGTGGCAGAAGCGGGCCGAGGCGATCGACGGCATCGTCGACTACCGCGCGAAGGACAAGGACCTGGTCAAGGGCGGCAACCACCAGCCCGGCGCGATCAAGTACGACGTCCTCCCGCCGGTCGGTGGCCCGCACAACCAGGCCTGGCAGAACTGCATGGGTGACGTCTACGACGCCCCGATCGCCAACGAGCACGCGGTGCACAGCCTGGAGCACGGCACGGTGTGGATCACCTACCGCCCGGACCTGCCCGCCGACCAGGTGGAGAAGCTCCGCAGCAAGGTGCAGGGCAAGGAGAAGACGATGCTCAGCCCGTTCGAGGGGCTGGACAAGCCGATCTCGCTCCAGGCCTGGGGCTACCAGCTCAAGGTCGACAACGCCGACGACAGCCGGATCGACGACTTCATCAAGACCCTGCGGGTGAACGCCTCCATCGAGGGCCCGAACGCGCTCTGCGACCAGGGCGTCACCGCCACCGGCACCGCCCCGCGCGACAACCTGCAGAACACCATGCCCCAGCAGCCCACCCAGTGAGGACGCCGCGATGACCGCTCCGGTGACCACCGACAGCGAACTGGACGAGGCTCCGGCCGCCGACCAGGGCGGCCGGGGCGCGGTGCGCCGCTACGGCCTGCTGGCGGTGGCCGCCGCCCTCGTGGTCGGGCTGGTCCTCGGGTACGCGGGCGGCCTGCTCACGCCGACGCTCACCCGTCCGGGTGAGAACTCGGCGGAGGCCGGCTTCGCCCGGGACATGACCGCCCACCACAACCAGGCCGTGGCGATGGGTCTGCTGGCGTTCAGCCAGGGCCAGGACCCGGAGGTACGCCAGGTCGGCGTGGACATCGCCACCGGCCAGCAGGGCGAGATCGGCACGATGCAGACCTGGCTGCGGTCCTGGAAGCTGGACCCGACCGGCGAGCAGGCGCCGATGGCGTGGATGAAGGACGGCGGCGGGCTGATCAAGAACGGCCTGATGCCGGGCATGGCGACGCCGGAGGAGATGGCGAAGCTGCGCGCGGCGAGCGGCCGCGAGTTCGACGTGCTCTTCCTCCAGATGATGATCCGCCACCACATCGGCGGGGTGCACATGATCGACGGCATCCTCGACGAGGGGGGCGACGACGACGTGCTGGCGGTCGCCCAGATCATGAAGAACACCCAGCAGAACGACCTGACAAACCTGAACGCCGCCCTGAAGCGCCTGGGCGGCACCCCGTAACACCCGCCGCCCCGCACGATCCCGAGGCCCGGTCCCCTTCCCAGGGGCACCGGGCCTCCCCCGTCCCCACCCCCACCCCCGGCCCCGGCCCCGGCCCCGGCCCCGGCGATCTTGCACTTACTGCCTCAGCGCTGCCGGATTCGCCCCGTTATGGGAGGTCCGCAAGTGCAAGATCGCGGGAGCAGGGGGGCAAGGGCGGCCCGGGGTCACCCGACAGGGCATCCTCGCCGCCTCGCGCGTGCGCGCTTCCGGTTCCGCGCTCGCTCGACACCAGCTCGGGGAGGTGGGGTTATCCCCACTCTTGATCGACACCAGCTCGGGGAGGTGGTGGGGTCGGGTTGGGTGCGATGCAGCCACTTCGGCGAAGTGAAGTCGATCAGCAACGGATGAGGCGTTCGGGCGGGAGAGGCGGTCGAGTGGGGCGGGACGGGACGGGCGGCCGTGTCGAGGGTCAGGTGGCAGCCCGAGGGGTCGGCCCGACAGTGGCATTCCCGCCCACCTCGCGTACCCGCGCCTGCGGTTCGATGCTTGATCGACACCAGCTCGGGGAGGTGGTGGGGGTCGGGGTGGGTGCGATGCAGCCACTTCGGCGGAGTGGAGTCGATCAGCAACGGATGAGGCGTTCGGGCGGGCGAGGCGGTCGAGTGGGGCGGTGTGGCCCACGCGAGGGTTGGGTGATCAGGGATAGTATGTTCCGGTTTGGGTGTTTGTAACGGTTTGGGGTTAACGGGTCATTGTGGAGGTTGGAGAGTTTTCTACCCACATATCGTGACCAGTTGCGATTCGGGCTCGTTGCCCAAGACGTGGGGGTTGCACTCAGAGACGCAGGGCGGTCGGTGACCAGCTGGTGCCGACGCCACACCATCGGCGGTGACGGAGCGGTGGCAGCCGTCCGTCGCGGACTGCGGCAGGGCGAGCCGGGAACGCTCAGCCGCGAACAGGAACTCGAACTCATCGACGTGCTCCGGGGGGTCCACCCCGACGAGTTCGGCCTCGACGAGGAGCTCTGGACACGGCAGAGCCTGACCACCCTCATCGAGCGCCGGTTCGGCCTGGCGATGGAGGCCGGCACCGTCGGGGCGTACCTCCGGGCCTGGGGTCTGGGGCCGCGCGAGCCGCGCGAGCGGGCCTGCGGCCTGTGCGTCGGCGCGGTCGAGCGCTGGGTACGCAGCGAGTACCCGGCGATCACGCGGGCGGCCCAGGAGCACGCCGCGGAGGTCTACTGGATCGGCCGGGTACGTCTGCGCGGCACCATGCCCGCCGCCGACGTGGTCTCGGCGGTGTCCTCGCGGGGACGGGTGCGGTTCATGGTGACCACGCCGTCGGTGGACCCGCCGCTGCCCCGGGACTTCGTGCTGCGGCTCAGCGGCGCCGAGGAGCGCACCGTGCACCTGATCGTGGACGGCTCGTGGCCGCGCAACGAGTGGCCCCGCCGGCTGCCCCGCCGGGTCGTGCTGCACCCGCTGCCGAGCTGCGGTCGCGCCGTCGCCGCGGCCTGATCCGACGAAGATCGACTCGCGGGGGTACCGATTCGGTGATCCGGGAGGGGGTTTGCTACTCTTCTCGGGTCGCTGAGCCCCCGTAGCTCAGGGGATAGAGCACCGCCCTCCGGAGGCGGGAGCGCAGGTTCGAATCCTGCCGGGGGCACACCTGCTAAGAACCCAGAACAAAAGACCTTCACGAGCCCGACAGCCACCTTGGCTGCCGGGCTCGTTTCGTTTCCGGGCGAGCCGGCCTCCTTGACCACCGACCCACCGCTTTACTACGTTACTAGTAAAGCAGTGAGGAGCACCGTGTTCGTCTTCCGGCTCGACACCCACTCCGGCGTGCCGCCGTACCTGCAGCTCGTCCAGCAGGTCCGCCAGGCGGTGCTGCTGGGCTTCCTCCAGCGCGGCGACCGCCTCCCGCTCATCCGCGAGGTGGTCGAGGACCTGGCGATCAACCCCAACACCGTGGCCAAGGCGTACCGGCAGATGGAGCAGGAGAACCTGGTCACCGGCCGGCCCGGCCAGGGCACGTTCGTCAACGAACAGCAGTCGGCCGCGATGTCGGCGTCCACGTACACGTCGCTGCGCCGCGGCCTGGAGACCTGGTTGCGCCGCGCCTACGCGGCCGGCCTCGACGAGCAGGCGGTGGACGCGCTCTTCACCTCCGTCCACCAGCAGACCAGGAAAGAGGACGTGGCGTGACAGCGACCGGGTTGGCGCTACGCACCGACGGTGTGGGCAAGCGGTACCGGAAGGGCTGGGCGCTGCGCGACTGTACCCTGGCCCTGCCTGCGGGCGGCGTGATCGCCCTGGTCGGGCCGAACGGCGCGGGCAAGACCACGCTGCTGCGCATGGTCGTCGGGTTGCTGGCACCGAGCACCGGCACGGTGGAGGTCCTCGGCCGGGACGTCACTGCGAGCACCCCGCAGACCCTGTCCCGGGTCGGGTTCCTGGCCCAGGACCACCCGCTGTACAAGCGCTTCACCGTCGCCGAGATGCTCCGCTTCGGCCGGGCCTGCAACAGGCGGTTCGACCAGGGGCTGGCCGAGCGCCGGCTGGCGAAGCTGGGCATCCCGCTCGACCGCAGGGCCGGTTCGCTCTCCGGCGGGCAGCAGGCCCAGGTCGCGTTGGCTCTGGCCCTGGCGAAGCGGCCGGAGCTGCTCGTCCTCGACGAGCCGGTGGCCAGCCTCGACCCGCTGGCCCGGCACGAGTTCCTCCAGGTCCTCATGGGCGCGGTGGCCGAGGGCGGGGTCACCGTCCTGTTCTCCTCCCACGTCGTGCACGAGCTGGAGCGCGTCTGCGACCACCTGGTCGTGCTCAACCAGGGCCGGGTCACGCTCGCCGGTGACATCGACACCCTCCTCGCCGAGCACCGGCTGCTCGTCGGCCCGCGCACGGCCAACGACCTCGACCCGGCCGCCGCCGTCGTGGAGGCCGTCCACAGCGACCGGCACACGACCCTGCTGGTACGCGACGGCGGGCTCCCGGCCGCGCCCGGATGGCAGGCCCAGCCGGTCGCGCTGGAGGATCTGGTGCTGGCGTACCTGCGCCGGCCGTCCGAGCCGGGCGCCGCGGTCACGCCGGGGGTGCCGGCATGACCTGGTTGATCTGGCGCCAGCACCGGACCGAGGTCTGCGTCCTGGGTCTGCTCGTCGGCCTGTTCGGCGTCGCCCTGCTCGTGCTCGGAGCGCAGGCCCACGACCTGTTCCCCGGCGGTCCCGCCCGGTGCGCCGGCGGAGCCGGTGTCGACGAGGCCTGCGCCGCCTCCTTCCGCCGGCTCGACGACGAGTACGGGTACGTCGAGAACCTCCTGGCGGCCTTCTACCTGGTTCCCGTCGTCATCGGCGCGTTCCTCGGTGCGCCGCTGCTCGCGCGCGAACTGGAGGACGGCACCTGGCAGCTCGCCTGGACCCAGGCCGTGCCGCGGATGCGCTGGCTGGCGGCCAAGCTCGTGGCGCTGGCCGGCGTCACAGTCGCGCTCACCGGGATGTTCACCGCGGTGCTCACCTGGTTCCGTCAGCCGTTCGACGCGTGGGAGGGGCGGTTCCAGTACGACGCCTTCGACCTGGAAGGGCTCGTCCCGGTGGCGTACGCGCTGTTCGCGTTCGGCGTCGCCACCGCCGCGGGGGCGATCCTGCGGCGCAGCCTGCCCGCGTTCGGCGTCGCGTTCGGCGCGTTCCTCGCCACCCGGATGGCTGTGGCGCTGCTGGCCCGTCCCGCGTACGCCACACCGCTCACCGCCACGGCGCCGGTCCCCGCCGGCGGTTCGACGGACCGGGCGGAGCGCCTGCCCGGCGTCGCCGACTGGGTGATCGAACGCGGCTACGCGGACGCCACCGGGCGCCGGCTGAGCAGCGTCGAGTACTACGAGCTGGAGGACGCCGCCAACCGGGCCGGCACCAACCTCAACCAGTTCCTGCACGCGCGGGGCATCCAGCAGTTCGGCGTCTACCACCCGGCCGACCGGTTCTGGACGTTCCAGCTCGTCGAGGCGGCAGTGTTCCTCGCCGTCGCGGCAGTCCTGATCGGTGTGGTGGTGTGGCGGGTCCGGCGCCGGATGATCTAGGTACCGGGCGAGCGAACCGCTTTCACCTTTGTCCCCCGATTCGGGGATGGGCAGGTCGTGACCTGGCTAACCTCGCGGTGAACGGGTCGAACCTCAGCACCTGCGAAGGTGAGCCAGTTGCCCGAGACACCGTTGACCAACCGCCCCAAGATGCACACCGGCGTACCCTCGTCGCTCACCACCGCGCAGCGGTGGGTACTGCGCGGCGTCGCCGTCGCGGACGCCCCCTGCGGCCTGTGGTTCCTCGAAGCGGTTGCCGAACGTACCGGCAGCACGCCGGACGAGCCGATCGACGCGACGGTGGAGGAGCTGATCGCGCGCGGGTTCCTCGTCGACACCGCGGCCGGGCTGCGACTGGCCTCGATCGCGCTGCGCGACGACGTCCTGCGGGACACGCCGGCCTCGGTGCGCCAGGCGCTGCGCGAGACGGCCGCCGAGGTGCTCGCCGACGCCGGACGCCCGGCCCAGGCCGCCCGGCAGCTCCTCCGGGTGCTTCCGGCGGTGAGCCGGTCCGCCCGGGCGCTCGCCACGCGGCTGGCGGCCGACCCGGCGGTCGGACCCAGCCTCGCCGCGGACCTGCTGCTGGCCGCCCCGGCACCCGGCCCGGCCGACGAGCGCCTGGCCTGGCTGGTCGACGTCGCCGACAACCTCTATCTGGCCGGTCGGGTGGACCATACGCTGCGCATGCTGCACCGGGAGGTCGCCGCCGACAGGTACGGGCCACGGCAGCGGGCGATGCTGCTCGGGCGGCTCGGCGCCTACTACGCGACGCAGCGCCCCTCGCTGTCCCTGACGTACCTCGGTCGGGCGCTCAACCAGGAACTGGACGCGGCCGGGCGGAGCTGGACGCTCACCATGCTGGCGTCGCAGGCGGCCCGGTTCGGGCACCCCGACGCCGCCGAGCTGGTGGCGGCGGCGGAGCGGGCCCACGAACGCAGCCCCTCCCCCGGCGGCGGCATCCGGCTGGCCCTGGCGCACGCGTCCCGGGCCAGCGCCACCGGCGACCTGCCCCACGCCGCGCGGATCCTCCGGGAGGTGGACGCGGGCGAGCCCACCGCCCGCACCCAGGCGATCTTCCTGCGCGTCGACCGGGTGGCGAACCAGATCGCGCTCGGCCGGTACGTCGACGCGGCGACCGCGCTCGACAGCGTGGCCACGGAGATCGACACGCTCGGTGCGGTGGCGCAGCCGCTGGTGACCGCGCTGGACTGCGTCCTGCGGCTGACCACCGGTGAGCTGGCCGAGGCCGAGGTCCGGGCCCGTCTCGCGCTTACCGGACGCGGTGGCGCCCTGCCGGCGCAGGCCCGGGTGGACCTGCTCGCCACGGTCGTGGAGGTGCTGCTGCGCCGGGGTGAGGTGGCCGCCGCCCGGGAACTGCTCGCCGGGGAACGCCCCGCCGTGGGCTGGCCGGACGAGATGCAGTGGTTCCGGCTCGGCTGCGCCGCCGCCGGCGACCCGGAACCGGGCCGGCACGCCGCGCTGCTGCGCGCCGCCTTCGCCATGCCGGACCGCTCGGTGGCTCCCCTGCTGCTGGTGCCGCACCACGGCCCGAGACTGCTCCGCGCGGCGCTGGCACTGGGCGACCGGCAGCGGGCCGAGGCCCTCGCCGACCACCTGAAACGGGCCGCCGGGACGGCGAACAACGCGCTCTGGCGCGGGGTGGCGCACCAGGCCGACGGGCTGCTGACCGGCGATCCGGCGGCGCTGCGCGCGGCGGTACGGCTGCTGCGCACCACCTCCGCCCGGCCGGCCCTGGCCGACGCGCTGTACGACCTGGCGCGGTCGCCCGGGCTGCCGTCGGCCGAGACGTTCGACCTGCTGGCCGAGGCCGACGCGATGTACACCCGGATGGGTGCCGGCGGGACACGGGAGCACGACGGCCCGGCAGGCGACGAGGCCCGCCGTCCGGCCGTGGCCGCGCTGACACCCGCCGAGGTACGGGTGGCCGAACTGCTCGCGGTCGGCATGACGAAGCGGGAGGCGGCCCGGGACCTGTTCGTCTCGTTCCACACCGTCGACACCCACCTGCGCTCGATCTACGCGAAGCTCGGTGTCCACAACCGGGTGGAGCTGGCGCTGGTCTGGGAGTCCCGGGAGGACGGCTGAACGCGGACGCCCCTGCGGCGTCCGCGCTCAGCGTCGTTCTCAGTGCCGCTGCAGCGGGCTCTTCGTCTTCGGAAGCGCCTCGACCAGCTCGCGTGGCACGTTGATCGTGTCGGCGACCACCTCCGGCGGGATGTTCGCCAGCCACTGCGCGAGTGACACGTCCTCGAACTTCGCGGTCCGGAACAGCTCCAGGTAGACGAAGGGCTTGTCGCCGATGTTCTCGATGTAGTGGCCCATCGAGATCGGCACGTAGCCGACGTCGCCGGTCTCCATGTTGAAGGTGCGGGCCGTGGCGTGGTTCGCGAAGACACCCATCCGCCCCTTGCCCGAGATGACGTACTGCATCTCCGCGCCGTTGGGGTGCCAGTGCAGTTCCCGCATCGCGCCGGGTTCGATCT
Organism: Micromonospora sp. WMMA1976; assembly: GCF_027497335.1. Taxonomy (NCBI): domain Bacteria; kingdom Bacillati; phylum Actinomycetota; class Actinomycetes; order Micromonosporales; family Micromonosporaceae; genus Micromonospora; species Micromonospora sp. WMMA1976. The sequence goes on from NZ_CP114912.1 coordinate 5,139,067, forward strand.
CCACCAGCGCGGCGGTGGTGGTGACCGCCGCGGCGAAGTTGCTCGAGTCGGCGATCCGTACGCTGCCGCCCTCGAACTTCTCCGGTGTCTGGGCGAGCAGGCTGTGCTTGAACGTGCGGGGCACGTCGCCGGTGGGGCTGAACACCCGGTCCTCGGCCAGCGGTGGCGGGCTCTGGCCCGGGAAGATGTAGCGTTCCGACTCGGGCGGGAAGTTGGCCATCTGCTGCATCGTCCAGCCGAAGTTCTTGGCGATGACCTCCCTCGGCACGTGCGCGAAGAAGTCCGTGACCTGGAACGTTCCGTCCTCGGAGTAGCAGCCGTCGTCGAAGACGAGCAGGAACTCCACGCCCTCGTCGTGGGCCTGGATGTGGTGCGGGATGCCGGCCGGGAAATACCAGAGGTCACCCGCCTTGACGTCCTCCAGGAAGTTGCGGCCCTCCTGGTCCACCGCGGCGATCCGGCAACTGCCGGACAGGATGAAGGCCCATTCGGACTGGATGTGCCAGTGCAGTTCCCGGTAGGCGCCGGGGTCGAGCTTCATGTTCACGATCGCCAGGTCATGGGCGATCGGCAGCAGGCGGTTCGTGACCTCCCGGGTCCAGCCGCCGCTCTCCCGGCGGGTGTGGGCCAGCGAGAACGGGAACACCAGGTTCGGCATGAGGCCGTGGTCGGTCGACGGCGGGTTCACCAGGTCCGGGTGGGTGTCGTCGATCGCCGGGTTGCGCGGAACCGTGCCGACCATCGAGTGGTCCTTCGCCGATCCCTTGCCGACGGGGTCAGTGGATCTGGGCATGACGGATGTCCTTCCGGGTGAGGGCCGCCGGCTCGGTGGCCCGGGACGGGACGAACAACGCCCGCAGGTGCTCCGGGCTCTGAATGGCCACCGCGAGCGGAATCGCGACACAGAGGAACAGCGACGCCGCGATGCTCCAGAACGGAGCATCAGTGGCGACTCCGGCGACGGCCAGCGCCGCGATCGAATAGAACGTGACGCGGATTCTGGCGACGGGGAGCACGAACATGCGCTCGACCTCCTTCGGCTTCGAGTCTCGCCGTCGAGACGCAATTGCGATGCTGCCGAACCGGATGCCGATGGTGAATAACGCGATCGCGCCATTCACCGGAAACGACAGGAAACCCTTTTCCCGGCACTTGCGCGCAGCGCGCGTCGTAACGGTTTCACGGGTGCATCCAGGGGTAGGGAGGGCAATGTCCAACAACGCTGAGGATCGCTGGCGGGTGGGGGAATACGACTTCCACGTACCGTTTCTGGCACTTGCGCTCGCCACCGGCCTCGCCGGTGTTGTCGACGCGTTCTCGTTCCTCAGGTACAAGGTGTTCGTGGGTATTCAGACCGGCAATGTGGCGTTCGTCGGAATGGGGGCCGCCGATCACTTTCCGCCCTGGCCGGCCGCGGTGGCGTCGCTTGTCGCGTTCGGTCTCGGCGGCCTGCTCGGCGCCGGGATCCGCCGCCTCCGTCCGGCCGGTCCACTCACCCCGCCGGGCATGGAACTGCTCGCCATGCTGGCGCTGCTCGTGCTCTGGGGAGTGGTGGACCGGTCCCTCGACTCGGGGCGCGACTCGCTGACCGAGCGCACGATCCTGACCGCGCTGCTGGCCTTCCCGGTCGGCATCCTCGGCGGGCTCGTCGTCCGCACGTTCGGCGTGCAGACCGCCACGTCGTACCAGACCGGCACCGTGCTGCGCACCACGAAGGGCATCGCCGACTGGGTGTTCGAGCCGGAGGGCCGCAGCGCGGCCGGGCGCCTCGCCGCGACCGGTCTGCTCTGCCTGGTCAGCTACGCGATCGGCGGGTTCGTCGGCGCGGCCACCGAGACCCGCCCGATCTGGACGATGATCGTCAGCTGGGCCCTGGCCGTGGTGCTGATCGCGTTCACCTGGGGCAAGCGCCCACCGGCGACGGCAACCCGGCGCCGCTGACGCGGCGCGGCGTCACCCGGCCTCGCGGCGGGCCTTCGCGCGGCGCTTACCCTCGTGCATCGCCTGGACCCGGGCCACCGGGATGGTCCGGCCCTGCTCGACCAGGTCCGCCGGCAGGCGCTGCGGCGCGGGCAGCGCCTCCGCCCAGGGATCCCGGTCACCGAGCAGCGCGGGCACGGTCCGCATGGTGAAGTCGGCCGGGCTCGCCGCCTCCAGGTCGGTCCAGCCCACCGGGTACGACACCGGGGCGCCGGGCCGGATCCGAGGGCTGTAGGCAGCCACCACTGTCGCGCCGTACGCCCGGGTGGAGTCGACGAAGACGCGGCCACCGCGGTCGGCGACGATGAACGCGGTGGTCGCGGCCGCCGGGTCGAGCCGTTCGGTACGGGCGGCGAGCGCCCGGGTCGCGGCGGCGGCCTCCTCCGCCGTGGTGGCCGGGTCCACCGGCACGATCACGTGCACCCCCTTGGCGCCGCTCGTCTTCACCGCGCCGGCCAGCCCGGCGTCGGCGAGCGCCTGCCGCACCAGCAGCGCGACCCGCACCACGGCGCCGAACGCGTCCCCCTCCGGCGGATCGAGGTCGAGCACCAGGTGGGTCGGGTGCTCGGCCTGCCCGGCAGGAGCGAGCGTCGGGTGGTACTCCACGGCGCGCTGGTTGGCGAACCAGAGCAGCGTCCGCCGGTCGTCGCAGAGGGCGTACGAGATCCGCCGGTGCGACGCCTCCGCCCACACCTCGGTCCGGCGGACCCAGTCGGGCGTGTACTTCGGCAGGTTCTTCTGCATGAACGGCTCCTGGCCGGGCCGCACCCGCAGCACCGACAGCGGCCGGTCCCGCAGTTCCGGCAGGATCCGGTCGCACACGGCGTCGAGGTAGTCGACGAGGTCGCGTTTGGTCGCCCCGGCGCCGTCGAACAGCGGCTGGTCGAGGTTGGTCAGCGACACTCCGGCCCGGGTCTCGTCGGCGGCACCCATCGGACCACCTTCCCGGGCCGGGCCCGGCTCGGCAACCCCGACACGGCGCCCGGCGCGCCGTACCGGCCGGCACCTGCGACGATCGGGGGCGTGGGTGAGGCGGAGGCGGACCGGTGCGGACCGGACGCGGCGGGGCAGGCCAGCGCCTGCACCGTCCGGGAGGCGCTGGACCGGGTCGGCGGCAAGTGGGCCATCGGCATCCTGATCGCCGCCTCGGCCGGCCCGGTCCGCTTCACCGAGCTGGAGCGCCGGGTGGAGGGGATCAGCCGCCGGATGCTCACACTGACGCTGCGCAACCTGGAGCGGGACGGGCTGCTGGACCGGCACGTCCACCCCTGCGTGCCGCCGAAGGTCGAGTACACGGCCACCCCGATGGCCCGCGAGCTGTACGACTCGCTGGTGGCGCTGACGAGCTGGGCCGAGCGGCACCGCGAGGCGATCAGCGCGGCCCGGGCCGAGTACGACCGGCGGCACGGCGGCCCACCGGCCTGACCTGCGGAAACAGGCCGTTGTGGCGAACGCCACGCGGCGGATCTGACCGATCGGTCAGCACCTGACCGATCGGTCAGGCATGCTGGAGGACATGGCGCGACCCACCACCGCCACCCACGACGAGCTGCTGGCCGCCGCCGCTCGCCGGTTCGCCGTCACCGGATACAAGGGCACCTCGCTGCAGGACATCGCCCGCGACGTCGGCTGCTCCAAGGCCACGGTGCTCTACCACTTCGCCAGCAAGGACGCCCTGCTCTGCGAGCTGATGGCCCCGGCCATCACGATGCTGGAGGAGCTGGACGTCCGCATCGCCGCGCACACCGGCGCCGAGGCCCAACGCGTCGCGGCGGACGGCTTCGTCGACCTGGCGGTCCGCTTCCGCCGGGAGATCGCGCTGCTCCGGGGCGAGTTCCCCGACCTGCTCCAGCAGCCCGCGTTCGCCCACATCCAGCAGATCTCCGAACAACTCATCGCCGCCTTCTCCGGCTTCTCCGACCGTCCGGAGGCCCGCGTCGCGGCGCTCGTCGTGCTCGCCGGCATCGCCGAGACCTGCGGTGAGTTCCTGGACATCCCCGACGAACAGCTGCGACCCGCGCTGCTCGCCGTGGCGTACCGCGCGCTCGAAGTCACCACCTGAACCGAACCTGCGAGGACAAGGAAGGTCCATGGCGACCCTGCTGTACCGGCTCGGCCGGGCATCCCTGCGCCGGCGGCGACTCGTCGCCGTCGTCTGGCTCGTCGTACTCGTCGGCCTCGGCCTGGCCGCGGCCACGCTGCGGGGCCCGACGGCGAGCAACTTCACCATGCCGGGCACCGAGTCGCAGAAGGCGATCGACCTGCTCGCCGACCGCTTCCCGGCGGCCAGCGGCGCCACCGGCACCATCGCGATCAAGGCGCCGCAGGACGGCGCGCTGACCTCACCCGCCGGACAGGCGGTGGTCAAGCAGGTCACCGAGGAGGCGGCCACGCTGCCCGGCGTGGTCGGCGCGGTCGACCCGTACCAGGCGCAGGCGCTCACCCCGGACGGCCGGTACGCGCTGGTCCAGGTGCAGTTCGCCGGCGGCGCGGACGAGGTCACCGACGAGCAGCGCGACGCGTACGAGAAGGTCGGCGCGCAGGCCGAGGCGCAGGGCTGGCAGATCGCCCCCGGTGGCGAGGTGCTGAACGCCGAGCCGGAGGTCGGCTCGACCGAGGCGATCGGCGTGCTGGTCGCGGCGATCGTCCTGGTGATCACGTTCGGCTCGCTCGTGGCGGCCGGCATGACCATGCTGAACGCGCTCATCGGCGTCGGCGTCGGCATGGCCGGTCTGTTCGCGCTCAGCGGCGCGGTCGAGCTGACCAGCACCGCGCCGATCCTGGCGCTGATGCTCGGCCTCGCGGTCGGCATCGACTACTCGCTGTTCATCACCTCCCGGCACCGGCAGAACCTCCTCGACGGGCTCTCCCCGGAGGAGGCGGTCGGTCGCGCGGTCGGCACCGCCGGCTCGGCTGTGGTCTTCGCCGGCGCGACGGTCGTGGTGGCGCTCGCCGGCCTGGCCGTGGTGGGCATCCCGTTCCTCACCGTGATGGGCCTGGCCGCCGCCGGCACCGTCACGATCGCCGTACTGGTGGCGATCACGCTGGCCCCGGCGCTGCTCGGCTTCGCCGGCCACAAGGTGCTGCCGCGCAAGCTGCGTGACCGCAAGGCGGTCGAGGACCCGACCACCGGCTCCGAGGACCGCTCCGGCTTCGGCTTCCGCTGGGCGCGGTGGGTGACCAAGCTGCGCATCCCGGTGATCCTGGTCGGGCTGCTCGGCCTCGGCCTGCTCGCGATCCCGGCCCAGGACATGCGCCTGGCGCTGCCGGACGCCTCCGCCGCCGCCGAGGGCACCCCCGCCCGGGTCAGCAGCGACCTGATCCGTGAGGGCTTCGGCCCCGGCTTCACCGGCCGGCTCGCGGTCGTGGTGACCGCCGACTCGCCGCAGGACACCCAGGCCGCCATCCCGCAGGTGACCGCGCTGGTCCAGAAGACCGACGGGGTGCTGGCCGTGGCCCCGCCGCAGGTCGACCCGTCGGGGCGTACCGCGCTGATCGGGGTGATCCCGAAGACCGGACCGACCGACGAGGCCACCGAGACGGTGGTGCATGACATCCGCAAGCAGGTCTCCGGCATCCAGAACGCCGACGTGCTGCTCACCGGCGTCACCGCGGTCGGCATCGACGTGTCGGAGAAACTCTCCGACGCGCTGCCGGTCTACCTGCTGCTGGTGGTGGGCCTGTCGATCCTGCTGCTGATGCTGGTGTTCCGGTCGATCCTGGTGCCGGTCAAGGCGGCGCTCGGCTTCCTGCTCACCGTGGCGGCCACGTTCGGCATCACCGTCGCGGTGTTCCAGCAGGGCCACCTGGCCGACCTGGTCGGCCTGGACACGCCGGCCCCGCTGGTCAGCTTCCTGCCGATCCTGCTCATCGGCATCCTGTTCGGCCTGGCTATGGACTACGAGGTCTTCCTGGTCTCCCGGATGCGCGAAGACTTCGTGCACGGCGACACCGCCCAGCAGGCCACCATCAACGGCATGGGGCACGGCGCCCGGGTGGTCACCGCCGCCGCGCTCATCATGATCTCGGTGTTCGGCGGCTTCGTGTTCCTGGAGGACCCGATCATCAAGTCGATGGGCTTCGCGCTCGCGATCGGTGTCGCCATCGACGCGTTCGTGGTCCGGATGACGATCGTGCCGGCGGTGATGTCGCTGCTGAACAACGCCGCCTGGTGGCTGCCGCGCTGGCTGAACAAGATCCTGCCCAACGTGGACGTCGAGGGTGAGGGCCTGCGCGCCCACCTCGCCGAGAAGCAGCACGCGAACGTGTGATCGGTGCGGGTGGGGCCGCGCGGGGCCCCACCCGTCACACACCCGCCGGGTACGTCTCCATCTCGCCCGGCGTCACGCACGCCGGCAGCGGGTGCAGCGCGGTCGTCTCGTCGCACCAGATGAACGCGTCGTAGCGCTCGCCCAGCCGGGTCGGCACGTAGTTGCCCCAGGACTCGAAGCTCGGGTCGTACACCACCCCGATGGCCCGGTGGTCCGCCTCGCCGGTCACCCACTCCGGCTGGTCGTCGCCGCCGAACACGAGCACCGCCCGGTCCGGCATCAGCTCGTGCAGCCGGTGCTCCACCGAACCCTCCCGAGCCGGCGGCACCACCATCGTCTCGGCCGGTGAGCCCCAGCGCGGCGCGGCGACCACGCTGCCGTGCCAGCTGCCGAAGCCGATCAGCGCCACCGCGTCCCGGCCGTGCCGTTCCCGGCCCAGCTGCCCGATGTTGACCATGCCGTCCGCCGCCATGTCGGTGGCCCGGGCGTCGCCGACGTGCGTGTTGTGCGCCCACACGATGCCCCGCGAGTCCGGCCCGTACCGGTCGAGCAGCCGGTCGAGCGTGTCGGCCATGTGGACGTCGCGGACGTTCCACGACTCGGGGCCGCCACCGACCATCGCCCGGTAGTACCGCTCCGCGCCGGCCACCACCTCCGCGTTCTGCCAGGCCGAAAAGCGGTCCGGGCCGTCCGCGGCGGCCTGCTCCCGGGTACGCGCCAGCAGCCGGACCACCTCCTCCTCGCACCGGGCGGAGACGAACCGGCTGGCCATCCCGTACTCCTCGGGTCGCTTGCCGTACGGCTCGAAGCAGCGGTACGCCTCCTGGGCGGCCTCCAGCGAGGCCGGATCCTCCTCACCGAGGTAGTCGAAGATGGCCTGCATCGATTCCCAGAGGGAATACACGTCCAGCCCGTGGAAGCCGGCCCGCTCCCCCTCGGGGCGGTCCAGGTTCCACGCCCGCAGCCAGCGGCAGAAGCGGGCCACCTCGGCGTTCGCCCACATCCAGGTCGGCCAGCGTTCGAACCGTTCCAGCGCGACGAGCGGATCGGCCAGCCCGCCCGGCGCGCCGACCACCGACCGGTGCACCCGGTCGCAGTCCGGCCAGTCCCCCTCCACCGCCACGAAGTCGAACCCCTGTTCGGCGATGAGCCGCCGGGTCAGCTGTTCCCGCAGCCGGTAGTAGTCGTAGCTGCCGTGCGTCGCCTCGCCGATCATCACCACCCGGGCGTCCCGTACGCGGTCCAGCAAGGGGTCGAAGTCGCTCGGCGCGCCGAGCCGCTGTACCAGCATGTCCGCGGCTACCCGGGGCCCGCCGGGACAAACCGCAACCGCGGCCCGGCGGCAGCGGGCATGCCGCCGGGCCCAGCGGGTAGCCGAGCGGCATGACCGTCACCGGCGCGCAGTTGCAGGAGTTCCTGGCCGGGCTGGACTACCCGGTCTCCCGGGAGGACCTGGTCCGCTGGGGCCAGGAGAACGGAGCCAGCACCGAGACGCTCCAGCGGCTGCGCACGCTGCCGGCCGAGGAGTTCGACACCCCGGCCGAACTGGTCGAGGCGCTGGTCACGCTCGCCGGTTGAGCGGCGCGTGCAGCAACCGGAACAGCACCAGCCACTGTTCCGGCCAGACCAGCCCGACCGGGGTGTCCGGCGCGATCCGCGCGGCCCGCAACGCGCCGTCGACCCGCGGCCGGGGATGGCCCGCGCGCAGCGAGGCCGCGAGCGAGCCGCCGACTCCGCCGAAGCCCAGCTCCACCATCCGCCGGTACGCGGGCAGCATCGCCGGTGCCACGAGTGGCGTCGTCCGGCGCTCCAGCCGCAGAATGCCCCCGTCCACCCCCGGCACCGGCCGGAACGCGGCCCGGGGCACCCGCCCGGCCAGCCGCCAGTGGTGTTCGGGCCAGGTGAGCACGGTGAGCCGGCTCCACCGGCCGTGGTCGCCGGTGCGCTTACGGGCGTAGTCGAGCTGGGTGAGCAGCGTCGCGACACGCAACCCTGGTGCGGCCAGGCACCAGCGGACCACCGCCGCGGTGAGCGACCAGGGGATGTTGCCAGCCACCGAGAACGGCCCGGCGGGCGGGGGCGCGGCCAGGAAGTCGGCCGCCCGTACCTCGACGTTCGGCAGCGGAACGCAGGCCGCTGTCAGCTCGGGCAGCACGGCCGGGTCGACCTCGTACGCGATCAGCCGCCCGCACCGCGCGGCGAGCGGCCGGGTCAGCCGGCCGCGACCGGCGCCGACCTCCAGCAGCAGGTCGTCCGGGCCGGGCCGGACCGCGCGGACCATCCGCGCGACGGCGTCCGGGTCGGCGAGGAAGTTCTGGGACAGTACGCGACGGGACCGGTCGCGTGCGGTGGTTCGGCGGGGCGCCACGGGTTCGTCCTGTCTGTCGCCGGACGGCGACGGGTACGGACCGCTGCGCTGGTGTCCCCCGCCGTCGAGGCGGCGTGGGGCGGATCGGGCGGGCGGTCCGAGCGGATCGGGACTCGGACGACCCTGGACGGTGGCCGGGACGCGGCGCATGCCTGAGAGGGCCACCTGGGCGAGGTGGCGTGGACTAACCACGGGTACCGCCACCTCGGCGAGGTGGCACGACCGGCGCCCCTCGGGGCGGGTCGGGAACCGGCGGTCGGGTCAGACGCGGGCGGCGTACCGGCCGGCCAGGGCCGGGCGCCGGAACCGCGGACGGGCGTCCAGGAGGAGCCCGTACGCGGCCGGCGCGGCGGCCACGCGGACCAGGGCATGCGTGAACATGCCGCCACGCTAACGACCGGGTCCGGCCCGAGCGACCGGTTTCCTACAGGTCGACGGTGCGTCCCTGCGCCCGGGCGGTCTGCGCGGCGTCCAGCACCGCCACCACCTCGCGGCCGAACCGCACGTCGCAGCGGTGGTCGCGGGTGCCCGCGTCGACCTCCTCCAGCAACTGGTCGAGCGCAGCGCCGAACGCCTGGAGCGCGCTGCCGTCGCCGGGCGGGACGGTCTCGGTGCCGTTCTCGCCGAAGAAGACGAAGTCCCGGGTGACCGCCTCGGACGGCGCGTCCAGGGTGAGCGAGAGCGAGCTGGTCGCGCCGCCGTCGTGGGTGAGCAGCAGGTGCACCAGACCGCTCGGGCCGTCCATCGCGGCGACCCGGGTGACCCGGCCGAGCACCGGCAGGATCAGCGACAGGGCGTGCGGGCCGATGTCCCACAGCGCGCCGCGCTCCCGCCGCCAGGTCGAGTCGCCGTACGGGTTCCCGGGCTGGAAGATCGACGCGAACATGGTGGCGCGGGCGTGCTGCCAGCCACCCGCCGCGGCGGTCGAGGCGAGGAACCCGGTGACGTTCGGGTGGAAGCGCTGGGTGAAGAAGACCACCGACGCCACCCCGGACGCCTGTGCCGCGTCGACCACCCGGTCGGCGTCGTCGAGGTCGAGCGCCAGCGGCTTGTCCAGCAGCAGGTGCCGCCCGGCGGTGGCGGCCCGGACGGCGATGTCGGCCTGCACGTCCGGCGGAAGCGCCACGGCGACCGCGTCGCAGGCGTCGATGAGCGCGTCCACGTCGGTGAAGACCGGTACGCCGTGCCGGGTGGCCAGCTCCTCCGCCTTCGCCGGGTTGCGCCCCCAGACGCCGGCGAGCCGTGCCCGCGGGTGCGCCTCGATGGCCGCGGCATGCGTCTCCGCCGCCCAGTAACCGGTGCCGAACAACCCGAACCGCACCCCGACCCCCTGCCGTCGACGTCCGCCACCGGCGTACGCCGGGACCGTGATCCACGCTAGTCCCCCGGCCCGTCCGGCGCGCCCCGACCCGGCGGGCGAGCCGCTACTACACCGGTTAGTAGGCTGTGCCGGTGAACGACACCGTGTCGACGACCAGCGCGGCGGCCGCCTCCGCCTCCCCGGTGGACGGGCCGCTCGCCACGGTCGCGATCGTGATCTCGCTGGCGGTCGCCGTCTGGGCCCTGGTGGCGGCGGTACGCCACCGGCCGCCGGACCGGATCCAGTTCGCCGGCCTGGCCGTGCTGGAGGTGGCGCTGCTCGCGCTCACCGTGACGGCTCTCGTCGCGCTCGGCGGCGGCGAGCGGCCGGGCGAGCCGGGCGCGTTCTTCGGCTACCTGGCGACGCTCGTCTGCCTGCCGCCGCTGGCCTGGGTACTGGCCCGGATGGAGCCGACCCGCTGGGGCTCCGGCATCGTCTGCGCGATCTGCCTGGTCACGCCGGTGGTGGCGGTACGGCTCCAGCAGACCTGGGAGGTCCTCGGTGGCTGACCCGACGACCGCGAACGAGCAGCGCGCCACCAACCGCGGCCCGGGCCGGCTGCTGATCGCCGTCTACATCGTGTTCGCCATCGCCGCGACCTCGCGGGCGAGCTTGCAGATCGCCACGAAGTTCGACGAGGCGCCGGTGGCGTACCTGCTCTCCGCGGTCGCCGCGCTGATCTACATCGTGGCGGCGGTCGGGCTGGCCCGGGCCGGGCACGCCGGCCGCCGGGTCGCGCTCGCCTGCTGCACGGTCGAACTGGTCGGCGTGCTCGGGGTGGGCGTGCTGAGCATCGCCGACAAGGAGCTGTTCCCGGACGAGACGGTCTGGTCCGACTTCGGCAGCGGCTACGGCTACGTGCCGCTGGTGCTGCCGGTGCTCGGCCTGTTCTGGCTCTGGCGCACCCGGCGCGACCCCGCCTGAGCGGGCCCGCGCCGGGTCGGGCCGGTCAGTCCTTCGGACCGCCGGCGACGTAGATGACCTGGCCGGACACGAAGGACGCGCCCTCGCTGGCCAGGAACGAGATGGTGTGCGCGACGTCCTCCGGGCGGCCGGGACGGCGGACCGGGATCTCGGCTGCGGCGTGCTTCTGGAGGTCGTCGAAGTCGACCTTCATCCGCGCCGCGGTGGCGGCGGTCATGTCGGTGACGATGAAGCCCGGCGCGACCGCGTTGACAGTCACCCCGAACGGGCCCAGCTCGATCGCCAGCGTCTTGGTGAAGCCCTGGAGACCGGCCTTGGCGGCCGAGTAGTTCGCCTGGCCCCGGTTGCCGAGCGCGGACGTGCTGGACAGGTTGACGATCCGGCCCCACTTCGCCTCGACCATGTGCTTCTGCGCGGCCTGGCTGAACAGGAACGCCCCGCGCAGGTGCACGCCCATGACCGTGTCCCAGTCGCCGTCGGTCATCTTGAACAGCAGGTTGTCGCGCAGCACGCCGGCGTTGTTGACCAGGACGGTCGGTGCGCCGAGTTCGGCGGCGATCCGCTCCACGGCCGCCTCGACCTGGGCCCGGTCGGACACGTCGGCGCCGACGCCGAGCGCCCGGCCGCCGGCCGAGCCGATGGCGTCCACCGTCTCCTTGGTCGCGGACTCGTCGATGTCGACCACGGCGACGGCCATGCCGTCGGCCGCCAGCCGTCGGGCGGTCGCCGCCCCGATGCCGCGCGCGGCTCCGGTCACGACGGCGACGCGGGGCTCCTCCGACATGCTTACCTCCCGGTAACTTGTGGCTCGATCGAAGGAGCTTAACCCGCCGGTACGCCGCCCCCTACCGCTCGTGTCCCCGGCAGAGCCGGATCCACCGGTAGCCGTACCCGGCGAGCTTGAGCCGGTCGAGCTTGCCCACGTCCTCGTAGTTGCGGTCGCTGAGCACGTCGATCGGCAGGTCCGCCTCCGGCGCCAGCGCGCTCAGGTCCACCTCCACGTCCTCGGTCCCCAGGTTGTGCAGGAAGACCATGGTCCCGGTACGCCCGTCGGCACGGTGCGCGAGCACGCCCGGGGGCATCGGCACGTCGATGTGGGTGGTGCTGCCCGAGCCGGTCTCCGGCGCCTCCCGCAGCGTCCGGATCATCCGCTCGAACCAGCCGAGCAGCGACCGCGGGTCCTTGCGCTGGGCGGTCACGTTGACGTTCTGGTAGCCGTACTCACCCTTGTCGATCACCGGGCGGACCAGCTTCTCCGGCTCCGCGGTGGAGAAGCCGGCGTTGTCCGCGTAGGACCACTGCATCGGGGTGCGGATCGCGTCGCGCCCGTCCAGCGTCAGGTCCTCCCCCATGCCGATCTCCTCGCCGTAGCGCAGCACCGGCGTGCCGCGCAGCGAGAACTGCAGCGAGTACGCCAGCTCCATGTGCCGGCGGTCGTTGCCCAGCATCGGCGCGAGCCGACGGCGGATGCCCCGGCCGTAGAGCTGCATGTTCTCGTCCGGACCGAACTTCGCCAGCACGTCGTTGCGCTGGTCCGCGGTGAGCCGGGACAGGTCGATCTCGTCGTGGTTGCGCAGGAACGTGGCCCACTGGCCGCCGGTGGGCAGCTTCGGGGTGTCGCGCAACGCCTCGATGATCACCTCCGGGTCCTCGCGGGCCAGGGCGAGCATCAGCCGGCCGTTGAGCATGAAGTCGAACAGCATGTGGATCCGGTTGCCCGAGCCGCTGCCGTCGCCGAAGTAGACCGGCAGCTCGTCCGGCTCGACGTTCGCCTCGGCCAGCAGGACCGAGTCGCCGCGCCGCCACTGCACGTGCTGACGCAGATCGGTGAGGAAGTCGAAGTCCTTCGGCGAGTTCGGGTTGCCCGGTTCGGTGCGCTCGATGATGAACGGCACCGCGTCCATCCGGAAGCCGGAGACGCCGAGCTGGAGCCAGAACGAGGTGATCTTCTTGATCTCCGCGCGGACCTTCGGGTTCTCGATGTTCAGGTCCGGCTGGAACTTGTAGAAGCGGTGGTAGTACCACGCCTTGGCGGTCCGGTCGTAGGTCCACGTCTCGTGCTGCTCGCCCGGGAACACCATGCCCTGGTGGCGGTCGGCCGGCTCGTGGTCGGCCCAGACGTACCAGTCCCGGTACGGCGAGTCCGGCGACGAGCGGGCGGACTGGAACCACGGGTGCTGGTCCGAGGTGTGGTTGACCACCAGGTCGATGATCACCCGGATGCCCCTGTTACTCGCCTGGTGCAGCAGTTCGGCGAAGTCGCCGAGCGTGCCCAGCCGCGGGTCGACGTTGTAGAAGTCGGTGGCGTCGTACCCGTCGTCCTTGTTCGGCGAGGGATGGATCGGGTTGAGCCACAGGCAGGTCACGCCGAGCCGGGCCAGGTAGTCCAGCCGGCCGATCAGCCCCTGGAAGTCACCCACCCCGTCGCCGTCGGAGTCCGCGTACGTGTCGACGTCGAGGCAGTAGACGACCGCCTCCTGATACCACCTGTCACCCATGCGAGGACTACTTCTCCGAACGCGCGCGACGGCAAACCCGGTACGGTGCTCCGATGAGCGAGGAGGCGTACGACTGGTCCGCCGGCACCTGGCTGAACCCGCCGGAGCGGGCCGAGCCGGTAGACGGCGGCGGCCTGCTGGTCGAGCCGCACGGCGGCAGCGACTTCTGGCGGCGCACCAGCTACGGTTTCGTGCACGACGACGGCTCGGCGCTGCTCGCGCCGTTCGGCGTGGACAGCGCCGTGGAGGTGTCGTTCGTCCTCGACTACACGGCCCAGTTCGACCAGGCCGGCGTGCTGGTGCGGGTGGACGACCGGCGGTGGACCAAGGCCGGGGTGGAGGTGAGCGACGGCGCGCCGCAGGTGGGCGCCGTGGTCACGGACGAGTTCTCCGACTGGTCGGTGGCGCCGGTGCCGCAGTGGTCGGGCCGGGAGGTGACGGTCCGGGTGAGCCGGGCCGGGGACGCGCTCACCGTACGGGCCCGGTGCGCGGACGAGCCGTGGCGGCTGGTGCGCGTCGCGCCGCTCGACCCGGCGGCGGAGGCGTCGGCCGGCCCGTACTGCTGCTCGCCCAGCCGGGGCGGGCTGCTGGTCCGCTTCACCGGCTGGCGGCGGGGTCCGGCGGACGCCGCGCTGCACCCCGAGGGCTGAGTCACAGGTGTGACACCGGCCGGTCCGGGTAAAACCTTCGGATCTCCGGCTCTCGCGTGGAAGGACCGACATGGCCCTGGCCCAGGACGTCGACCCGAACCAGTTCACCGGGCTGACCGGCTGGGTGGCGAGCGTGATCGACTCGCTCGGCGCGGTCGGTGTGGCGCTGCTGGTGGCGCTGGAGAGCATCATCCCGCCGATCCCGAGCGAGATCGTGCTGGCGATGGCCGGCTACCTGTGCGCCGAGGGGCGGTTCAACGTGGTGGTGATCGTGGTCGCCGCGACAGTCGGCTCGCTGATCGGCGCGCTGGTGCTCTACTGGCTGGGCGCGGCGCTCGGAGAGGACCGGCTCAAGCGCTGGCTGGACCACATCCCGCTGGTCGACCTGGAGGATCTGGAGAAGGCCGACCGCTGGTTCGAGCGGCACGGCCGGTGGGCGGTGCTGATCGGCCGGGTGGTGCCTGTGGTGCGCAGCCTGGTCTCGATCCCGGCCGGCGCCAACCGGATGCCGCTGGGCGAGTTCATCCTGCTCACCACGCTCGGCAGCGGCGTGTGGAACGCCCTGATCGTCGGCGCGGGGTTCGCCCTCGGGTCGCGGTGGGAGGACGTCGACAGGTACAGCCAGTGGTTCAACTACGCGATCTTCGCCGTCTTCGGCTTCATGATCGTGAGCTGGGCGGTGAAGAAGGTGCGCCGGCGGCGCGCCCGGCAGTCGGTGACCACCGGGCGCTGACCGCCGCGCGGGCTCAGAAGCCCGCGGTGATGCCGGTGAACTCCCAGGTGTTCTGCGCGATGCCGGAGCAGTTTGCGACCACGCCGCCGCCGGGGCAGGGCCGGTCCCGGTTGACCGACCAGAACGTGAACCGGGCCAGGCCGCGGGCCTTGGCCCAGTCGCGGATCTGCGTCCACGTGGCCGGCGAGGTCAGTTCCTGCTGGTCGGAGAGGCCGTTCATGCCGGACAGGCCCATGTGGGCGTACGCGGTGGCGTCGGACCAGCCGAACGCGTTGCGCAGCGCGGTCTTCAGGCCCTCGGCCGCGTTCACGGTGTTCTGGTACATGTTCGCGCCGCCGCCGAAGTCGAACGGCATGATCGTGAACACGTCGATCCCGGTGCCCTTCGCGGCGGCCTGGTTGATCAGCCGGGTGCCGTAGTACGACGGCCCGGTGGTCGAGGTGCCGAACGTGATGATGGTCTTGATCCCCGGGTTGTTCTGCTTGACGATCTTCAGGGCGTCCAGGATGCGGTCCTGCACCACCTCGTTCTCGAACTCGTCGCTGTTCTCGATGTCGATGTCGATCGCCTTCAGCCCGTACGCATTGATGACCTGCTGGTACGCGCCGGCCAGGGCAGCGGCGGTCGAGCAGTTCGGGCCGAGCTTGTTGCCGCTCCACCCGCCGAAGGACGGGATGACGTCGCCGCCGGCCGCCTTGATCGCGGCGATGGTGGCGGCGTGCGTGCCGCCCGTCAGCGGCCCGGTGCCGTCCCAGGCCGGGGTGCAGCCGCCGCCGGAGAGCACGAACGCGATGGTGAACCACTTGATCCCGGTCGCGCCCATCACGGTGGCGGGCGCGGGCGGGTCGCCCCAGCCCGGGTAGAGGTAGGGCGCGGCGGCCATGACACCGCCGCCTCCACCGGTGCAGCCGCTCGTGGTGGCCGCGACCGCCGCCGACTTCGCCGACTCGCCGCTGCCGTTGTACGCGGTCACGGTGTAGCTGTGCCCGCTGCACGCGGCCAGCCCGGAGACGGTGGCCGAGGTGCCGGTGACGGTGGCCCTGACGGTGCTGCCCTCGTACACGCGGTAGCCGGTGACGGTCCCGGAGACGGCGTTCCAGGCGAGTGCGACGGAGGACGCGGTGGTGCCGGTGACCCGCAGGCCGCCGGGGGTGGCGGGCGCGCCCGGGTTGCCGGGGTTGCCGCCGGTGCAGGAGGCGCCGTTCACTGTGCAGTTCACCGGGTCGCCGGTGCCGCTGACGACGAAGCCGAAGCTGGTGCTGGCGCCCGGGGCGAGCGCGCCGTTCCAGGACTGGTTGACGGCGGTGACGTGCTGGCCGGAGGTGGTCAGGCGGGCGTCCCAGAACGAGCCGAGCGTGCTGCCGGACGGCAGGTCGAACTGGACGTTCCACGAGGAGATCGCGGCGGAGCTGTCGTTTGTGACGGTGAACCGGGCCTCGTACCCGCTGCTCCAGCTGGAGGTGCGGACGAAGGCCGCGGTGGCGGCGGAGGCGGGCGGGGCGGCGAGCAGGGCACCGGCGACCACTGCTGTGGTCAGCGCGGCGGCGAGCGTCGCCAGGCGGGGGCGGAGTCTCACGGCGTCCTCCAGGGGACGGGCGGGGGTGGAGAGGAATTCACAACCGTCGACGTGCGCCTATTATTAGGAGTGTTAACTGTTTCTGTCCAGCACCGGTTCGACGCGGCCCGGACCGGTGGGTCCGGGCCACGCCCGGCCGCGCTCAGCGGCGGAAGGTGAACCAGTTGACGTTGACGAAGTCGGACGGCTGGCCGCTGCTGAACGTCAGGTAGACGGTGTGCCGACCGGTCACCGCGCCGACGTTGCCCGGCACCGAGCGCCAGGTCTGCCAGCCGCCGGTGTTGCCCACCGCGAAACTGCCGATCGGGGGCGCGGTCGGGCTGTCCACCCGGACCTCCACCAGCCCGCTCACCCCGGACGCCGCGCCCGAGGCGACCCGGGCCACGAAGTCGCGCGGCGGCGTGGAGCCGAAGTCGACGTTGTCGTAGCGGGCCCAGTCGCCGTTGGCGAGCCAGCCGATGTCCTGGCCGCCCTCGGAACACGTCTCCACCTGCACGCCGTTCTGCGCGTTGAACGACTCGGCCTGGATCGTCGCGTACGGGTCGCGTACCCCGCCCGGCGGCGGCGTGGTCGGCGTCGGCGACGGGTTGCTCCCGCCGCCGCGGGTGTAGACGGCCACGTAGTCGACGAGCATCGACCGGCCGGACACGGTCGAGGCGGTGGGCGTCGCCGAGCCGGCCACGCCGTCCGGGAAGCCGCCGCCCATCGCCACGTTGAGCAGCAGGAAGTAGCCGGCGTGGTTGGTCATCTGACTCCAGTACGGCTCACCGATCTGGTTCTGCCCGACGGTGTGGAAGAGCTGGCCGTCGACGTACCAGCGCAGTTGCTGCGGGCTGACCGAGGCGTCCCACTCGAACCGGTAGGTGTGGAACGCCGACTGGCAGGTGCTGCCCGGGCAGGCCCGGGAGGCGCCGATGCCGTTGAACTCCCCGCACGGACCGCCCGGCGCGACGCCGCAGTGCAGGACGCCCCAGACCGAGTTGATCCCGTTGACGTTCTCCATCACGTCGAACTCGCCGATACCCGGCCAGTTCTGGTAGTTGCCCCGGTACGGCGAGCCGAGCGCCCAGAACGCCGGCCAGTACCCGGACGCCGCCGCGCCTGTCACATTCGGCATCTGGATCCGGCCCTCCAGGGCCAGCACGCCGCCCGACGGCGGCTTGAAGTTCGCCCGTACCGTCTCGATCCGGGCCGAGGTCCAGCGGCCTGCGGAGTCCCGCAGCGGCGTGATGCGCAGGTTGCCCGAGCCGTCGTGGGCCAGGTTGGCGGTGCTGGACGTGTAGGTCTGGATCTCGCCGGTGCCCCAGTTGGCCGGGCCACCCGGATAGCTGGTGCCGGTGTCGATGATCCAGTTGGCGGACGAGGGCAGCGTGCCGGCGGAGCCGATGAAGTCGTCGCTCCACACCAGGTTCCACCCGGACGGCGTCGGGGGCACCGCGGCCTGGGCGGTCATCGAGACGCCCGCGAGGGCTGTGGTGAGCGCGAGGACGCCGGCGGCCGGGGCGAGCCGGCGGCGTGATCGGGGCACGGTGGCGGAGGCGGCCGCAGCCGCCGGGATCGGGTTCATTCGGGGTGCCTCTCTGCGGGGACGGGTCCGGGAGAGCGCTCTCTGAGAGCGATTTCTACGCGCCCGCCCCCGCACTTGTCAACGCTTGTCGATGGCCTCCGCCGGCTGCGGCCGACGCAGCACCACCTGCTCCAGCGCCGTCCACGCGGTGGTGGTGACCAGATAGAGCACCGCCGCCAGCGGCACCACGAGCGCCACCAGCACCGTGCCGTACGGCAGCAGCGGCAGCACCCGCCCGAGCACCGCCGCGCCCGGACCCTCGGTCGGCGTCCCGGCCACCGTGCCGGTGGCGGCCGCCGCCCGGCGCATCCGCCGCGACGACCACCAGGCCAGCGCGAGCAGCGCGGCCAGCAGCACGCCGAACACCAGCGGCACCGGGCCGGCCAGGCCGTCGCCGAGGTGCCACCCCAGCGGTACGCCGGCGAGCCGCTCCCCCAGCAGCTGCGGCGCGCCGTCACCGGTGGCGAACAGGCGGTACATGACCAGGAAGAACGGCGCCTGCAACAGCGCCGGCAGACAGCCCGCGACCGGGCTGGCCCCGGCGTTGCGGTAGAGCGCGAACAGCTCGCTCTGGAGGCGGGCCGGGTCGTCGGCGTACCGGCGCTGGAGTTCCCGTACCTCGGGGGCGAGCGCGGTGCGGCGCCGCTCCCCGCGGATCTGGGCCACCGTCAGTGGTGAGATCAGCAGCCGGACGCCGACCGTGAACAGGACGATGGCGGCGGCCGTCGCGGCGCCGCCGGTGAGCGGGGCGAGCACGTCGGCGAGCCAGGTGACGACTGTGGCCGCGGCCGAGGCCGCGGAGTGCAACGGTGCGAAGGCGAGCATGGGTGGACCCCTCGATGGCGATTCCGGGTGTCCCGGGTGGCGACGTGCCGCACCTCGGGACGGATGACGACGGAATCGGCCGCGGAAGCCGGGGAGGGAGGCCCGCCGACGCGGGCCGGGAGGTGGCTACGCGGCCGAGGGGTGCAGGCCGGGTGCGCGGGGCCGCGGACGGCCCGGCGCGTCCGGGTCGACCTGCCGGGGCACCCCGCGACGGCGGGCGCGGGCACGCAGAGCGGCGGCGAACCGGGTGCCGGGCGGCGTGGGCAGCGCGCGGACCCGCAGCGCGAGCAGGGTGGCGAGCAGCAGCGCGGCGACGACCGCCGCACCGGCGAGCAGCCCGGCCGGCCGGTCGGCGAACAGGGCGAGGGCGTACGCCCACGCCCCCGTCAGCACCGCCAGCATCCCCGCCACACGGCCACCCTAGCCCGCCGTGTCACGCCCCGCGGGTCCGTGCGCGCACACCGGTCCGGCGCCCGGCCGACCCGGCCGGCGTACCCCGAACGGGCGAACCGGCCGACACGCCCACCGGCACGTTTCCCGAAACGGACACGGTGGGTAACAGATCCTCGACCACGCGGCACGGTGCCGCGAGCGGTCCGGAGGAGACGGTGGTGACGATGAGTGGCTCAGTGGCGGAGCGGGAGCGGAGCGCCGCATCGGGCGGAACCGACCTGCTGACAGTCGGCGTCGAGGAGGAGTTCCTGCTCGCCGACCCGCACACCGGGACCGCCGTACCCGCCGTCGACCTGGTCATGGAGCAGGTGCCGGCCGAGCTGCGCGGTCAGGTGGAACGCGAGTTCCAGACCAGCCAGATCGAGATCGGCAGCCCGCCCGGGCTGGACCTGTCCTCGATCCGGCACTCGCTGTCGATGCTGCGCGCCGAACTGGCCGACGCTGCCGAGCGGGCCGGCGTACGGCTGCTCGCGATCGGCACCGGGCCGGTCGACGGGCCGGTGCCGCCGGTGGTGGACAAGCCGCGCTTCGACCGGATGATCGAGCGGTTCCGGCTGCTGGTGCCCGGTCCCGGCAACAACGGCATGCACATCCACGTCGGCATCCCCGATCCGGACACCGGTGTGCAGGTGCTCAACCACGTCCGGCCCTGGCTGCCGATCCTGCAAGCGGTCACCGCGAACTCCCCGTTCTCCCGGGGCGAGGACACCGGGTACGCGAGCTGGCGCTCGGTGGAGTGGGAACGCTGGCCGTCGGTCGCACCCACCCCGTTCCTGGAGTCGCACGAGCACTACGAGCGGCTGATCCGGCAGCTCATCGCCAGCGGCGTGATGCTGGACGAGGGGATGCTCTACTGGTACGCCCGCCTGTCCGCCAAGTACCCCACGGTGGAGATCCGCATCGGCGACGTCTGCCCGTCCGTGGACGACGCGGTGCTGGTGGCGGCGCTGGTCCGCGCGCTCGTCGCCACCGCGCTCACCGACATCGCCGCCGGCCGTCCGGCCGTCAACACCGACCACCACCTGCTGGTGGCGGCGCACTGGCGGGCCGCCCACGACGGGCTGGAGGGCGAGGGCGTCGACCTCACCGACGGTGAGCTGCGCCCGGCCTGGGAACTGCTGGACCGGCTCGTCGACCGGCTGCGCCCGGAACTGGAACGGCACGACGACCTGGACCGGGTGACCGACCTGCTGGGCGCGCTGCGGCGGCACGGCAGCGGCGCGGCGCGGCAGCGGGCGGTGTTCGCGCGTACCGGACGGCTCGTCGACGTGGTCGCGGACGTGGCACGGCAGACCCGTGGCTGAGCGGTCGTGCGGCCGCGGCCCGGCGTGACAGGATGGGCGACGTGGCCGAGCGCATGATCGTCATCGGTGGCGACGCCGCCGGCATGTCGGCGGCGTCGCAGGCGCGGCGCCGCCGCCGCGACCGCTCCGACCTGGAGATCGTCGCGTTCGAGCGAGGGCACTTCACCTCCTACTCGGCCTGCGGCATCCCCTACTGGGTGAGCGGCCTGGTGGAGGAACGGGACGAGTTGATCTCCCGTGATCCGCAGACCTTCCGCGACGAGTTCGGCATCGAGGTCCGTACCCGGCACGAGGTCACCGCCATCGACCTGGACCGCCGCGAGGTCCTCGCGCGGGACCTCGACGGCGGCGGCGAGGTCCGCGCCGGTTTCGACACCCTGGTGTACGCCACCGGCGCGTCCCCGGTGCAGCCGGACTGGGCACGCGACGACGTGTCGGGCGTGTTCGGCGTGCAGACGCTGGACGACGGCGCGGCGCTGATCGCCTGGCTCGAACGCGAGCCCCGGCCCCGGCGCGCGGTCGTCGTCGGCGGCGGTTACGTCGGCGTCGAGATGGCCGAGGCGCTCGTGCAGCGCGGGCTCTCCGTCCAGCTCGTGGAGCAGGCCGACCAGCCGATGTCGACAGTGGACCCGGACATGGGCGAGCTCGTGGCCGACGCGATGCGCGGCACCGGCATCGGCGTCCGCACCGGCCTCACGGTCACCGGTCTCCAGGAGCGGGACGGCCGGATCTCCGCCGTGGTCACCGACGAGGGGCCGATCCCGGCCGACGTCGTGGTGCTGGGTCTCGGCGTACGCCCCAACACCGCGCTTGCGGAGGCCGCCGGCCTGCCGATCGGTCCCTCCGGCGCGGTGCGGACCGACCGCCGGATGCGGGTGCCCGGCGTACCCGGTGTCTGGGCGGCGGGCGACTGCGTGGAGTCGCTGCACCGGGTCAGCGGCATGCCGGTGCACATCCCGCTCGGCACGCACGCCAACAAGCAGGGCCGGGTCGCGGGCATCAACATCGGCGGCGGGTACGCCACCTTCCCCGGCGTCATCGGCACCGCCGTCACCAAGGTCTGCGAGCTGGAGGTGGGCCGTACCGGGCTGCGCGAGCGGGACGCGCGGGAGGCCGGATTCGAGTTCGTGACGGTGCTGGCCCAGTCGACGAACCGGGCCGGCTACTACCCGGGCGCGCGGGAGATGACCGTCAAGCTGATCGCCGAGCGGCCCAGCGGGCGGCTGCTCGGGGCGCAGATCGTCGGCTGGTCCGAGGCGGCCAAGCGGATCGACGCGCTCGCGGTCGCGCTGTGGAACGGCATGACGGTGGACGAGATGACGGCGCTCGACCTGGGGTACGCGCCGCCGTACGCGCCGGTGTGGGACCCGGTGCTGATCGCCGCCCGCAAGGCCGTCGACGCCCTCGCCGCCGACGGCAGATGAGAAGTGTCGGTGGCCGGCGTTAGCGTGTGCGCGCTGTCGCGTTGCCGGTCCGGCACTTCCCCTCGGAGGTAACCCCCCATGTCGCAGGAGACGACCTACCTCGAACTGTCCGAAGTGGATGGTGGAGCGCACAAGTTCTACGAGGTGGTGGTCGACGACACCGCGATGACAGTGCGCTACGGGCGGATCGGCGACCAGGGCCAGGTGAAGACCAGCACCTACCCGGACAACGCCCGCGCCCGCGCCGCCGCCGCGAAGAAGATCGGCGAGAAGGTCCGCAAGGGGTACGCCCCGGCGGTGCCGGGCGTACGCCAGAAGCGCACTGTGTCGCGCCGGCAGATCGTCAGCACCCGCTCGACCGCCCGCACCGCCCCGGTCCTCTGGCGGTACGCCTCGGGCGCGCCGGCCTTCGGCATCTTCGTCGACGACAGGCACTGCATGGTCGGCAACGAGCACGGCGTGATCACCACGCTCGACCACGACGCCCGGCTGGTCAACCAGGTCCGGCTGCCCGACGGGGTGAAGTGCATCGTCGCCGACGACGCCTGGGTCTACGCGGGCTGCGACGACGGCAACGTCTACGACCTGTCCGGCAAGGTGCCCCGCGCGGCGTACGCGATCGCACCCGAGATCGACATCTACTGGCTGGACATCCACGACGGCGTGCTGGGCGTGTCCGACCGGGACGGCGGCATCTCGGCGATCGACCACGAGGACGAGTTCCTCTGGCGCCGGCCGGGGCGGGGCCGGTCGGCGTGGATGGTGCGCTGCGACGCCGACGCGCTCTACCACGGCCACTCGCAGGGAGTCACCGGCTACGACTGGCGTACCGGGCGCGAGCTGTGGCACACCGGCACCGGGGCGGTGCTGTTCGGCTGGCAGGAGCGGGACGCCGTCTTCGCCGGTACGGGCACCCGCGAGGTGGTGCGCCTGCGCAAGGACGGCCGGGCCGAGCAGGTCTACCGCTGCGACTCGGCGGTCTTCTCCTGCGCCACCGCAGAGGGCGGCCGGTACGTGTTCGCGGGCGACAGCGCCTCCTCGATCTACTGCTTCGACCAGGCCGGCAACCGGCTGTGGAAGCTCGGCACCGGCTGCGGCTCGGCGTACTCGATGCAGTACCACGACAACCGGCTCTACGTGGTCACCACGAGCGGCTACCTGGCCTGCATCGACGCGAGCGAGACGGCGATCCGGGCGGCCGAGGCGGGCAGCGTGCCCGACGTGGTCGACGTCAAGGCGCCGGCCCGGATGCCCGAGACGGCCGCCTGGACCTCGGTCGAGGTGACCACCGACGCGCGCGACGGCGTGCTGGTGCAGTGCGTCGAGCAGGGCGGCCGGCTGCGCGTGCACGTGCTCGCCGACGGCTACCGGCGGGACTGGTCGGTGCAGTTCCCCAAGGGCATCCGCGAGCCGGGCGCCCGCTACCTGGTGACCGAGGTCCGCGAGTCCGGCCGGGGCGGCTTCTACCGGGCGTACGGGGACATCCGCCGGCTGCGCTGACGCGCACCGGCGAGGCGCAGGGGCCGCACCGGCGAGCGCGAGACCGGCCCGGGGGGGGGGGACAGCGGATCGTCGCCCTACCGGTCAGGATGTCCGGATGCGGTGCGACATTCCCGAAGGGCTGCGCTGGGTCGAGCGGACGGAGGCCGGCCGGGCGTGGCTCGCGGAGCTGCCCGGCCGGCTGGCCCATTGCGTCGCGCGGTGGGAGCTGACGGTCGGCTCGCCGTTCGCGTACGCGTTCGCCTCGCTGGCGCTGCCCGCGACGCTTCCGGACGGGACCCGGGCGGTGCTGAAGCTCCAGTACCCGGACGACGACAGCGTCCACGAGGCCACCGCGCTGGCGCACTGGGACGGGCGGGGTGCGATCCGGCTGCTCGGGCACGATCCCGGCCGGCGCGCGCTGCTCGTCGAGCGGTGCGACCCGGGTACGCCGCTGCACTCCCTGGCGGCCGACGCGGCGCTCGACGTCGCGATCGGGCTGCTGCCGGGGCTCGCGGTGCCGGCCGGCGCGCCGTTCACGCCGCTGGCCGAGGAGGCGGCCGGCTGGGCGGACCGGATGCCCGGCAACTGGCGGCGGGCCGGCCGCCCGTACGAGCGACGGCTGCTCGACACCGCGCTCGGGCTGCTCGCCGACCTGGCGCCGAGTCAGGGTGAGCAGGTGCTGGTCAACCAGGACCTGCACGCGGGAAACATCCTGGCCGCCGGGCGCGAACCGTGGCTGGTGATCGACCCGAAGCCGCTGGTCGGTGAGCGGGAGTTCGCCGTGGTGCCGCTCGTGCGCGGCGCGGAGCTGGGCCACTCCCCCACGGCGGTCCGGCACCGGCTCGACCGGCTCAGCGCCGAGCTGGGTCTGGACCGGGAGCGGGTACGCGGCTGGGCGATCGGCCAGACGGTGGCCTGGAGCATCGGCGGCGACCAGGTCTTCCCCGGCAACGTCGAGGCGGCCCGCTGGCTGCTCGACGAGATGTGACAGCGCCGCCGCACCCGGAGCGGGCGCAGCGGCAGGTACGCCGAGAGGTCAGCCCGCCTGGCAGGTGGGGCACCAGTAGAGGTTGCGTCCGGCGAGCGCGCCCCGGCTGACCGGGGTGCCGCAGACGTGGCAGGGCGCGCCGGGGCGGCGGTAGACGTACACCTCACCGCCGTGCCTGTCCACGCGCGGCGCACGGCCGGTCACCTCCGGCAGGTCGGCGTCGCGCACCGTGTCGATCCGCCCCCGCTCGACCGCGCGGGCCATCAGCATCACGAGGTCCGCCCAGAGTTCGGCCCAGCCGGCCGGCGTCAGCTCCCGGCCGGGCAGCAGCGGCGGCAGCCCGGCCCGGAACAGCGCCTCGGTCACGAAGATCAGACCGGTGCCGGCCACCACCGACTGGTCGAGCAGCAGCGCGGCCAGCGGGGTGGGGCTGCGGCGGATCCGCGCGTACGCCCGGTCCGGGTCGGCGTCGGCGCGCAGCGGGTCGGGCCCGAGCCGGTCGCGCAGCGCCGCCACCTCGGGTGGGGTCAGCAACTCGCAGGCGGTCGGGCCGCGCAGTTCCAGCCAGTGCCGGTCGCTGTGCAGACGCAACCGCACCTGCCCGACCGGGGCCGGCGGCTCCCCCGGCCCGTCGGCGAACTTGCCGTACAGACCCAGGTGTACATGCAGCGTCAGCTCGCCCGCGTAGTGGTGCAGCAGGTGCTTGCCGTACGCCTCGGTGCCGTCCAGGACGGTGCCGCTCAGGCGGGCCGCGCCCTCGGCGAAGCGCCCCTGCGGGCTGTCGGCGTGCACCTTGTCGCCCGCGAACAGCTCGGCGTGCCGGGCGGCGAGGCGGTGGATGCTGTGTCCCTCTGGCACAACGGCCAAGCGTAGCCAGCAGGCCGCGCCGCCGGCGACGTCGGGTGCCGGGACGGCATTGAATCGACGGTCGTCTACTGAAAGACTGGCGGCGGCAGCGCTCGGGAGCCAGTGCGAGCAGCTCGATCTCGCCGGAGGGACAAGCGCGGGGTGATGCGCCACCCCGGTGCCGGGCAGTCGTCTCCGGCAAGTCCGCCGTGCCGCCGCGGCGGCGACATCGCGGTCCACCACCACTCCGGCGCCGACCGCCCCCGGCGCCCCCAGCTCGGGAGAGACAGATGCTCCGTACCCTCGGCGCGGCGCTGGCCGCCACCCTCGCCCTGACCGGCCTGGCCGCCTCGGCCGGTGCCGACCGGTCGCCCACCACCACGGCGATGACGCCCGCCACCGCGGCGACGCCCACCCCGACGCCCACGTACGCCTGCCCGCCGGCGCTGCCGGTCACCGGTCAGGCCACCGGGGCCACCACGACCAGCCTCACCATCACCTACTGGATGGTGCTCAGCCCGCCCTGCGGTTACGACCCGCCGCTGCTCATCAGCCTCTTCACCAGCCGCGAGGACGCCACCGCGTGGCGCGATCCGGTGGCCGAGGCCGTCACCGGGCCGGAACGATCCGGCACGGTGACCATCGGCGGCCTGGCCCCTGGTAGCGAGTACTGGTTCCGGTTCGGCGACACCAAGGGCACGCGGGATCCGTACGTGATCGGTGGACCGGCGCGCACGCTGTCGCTCTGCTCCGCGACCGCCACTGTCGACAGCAGGTGGGGCGGCGGCTTCGTCGCCACGGTGACTGTGCGCAACGGCGGCACCGAGCCGGTCCCGGGCTGGCTCGTCTCGTGGCGGTGGCCCGGTGACGAGCGCATCCAGTCGGTCTGGGGCGGGGTGGCCGAGGGCTCCGGCCAGGACGCCGCGGTCCGCAACGCCTCCTGGAACGGGACGCTGGCACCCGGCGCGTCGACGACGTTCGGCCTGCTCGTGGCGAGCAGCGCGACGCCCGCCGCGATCACGCCGGCCTGCGGGCGATGACCGGCATGCGGTGGACGGCACGGCACGGCGGTGCCGGCCGCCTCCTGGCGGCAGGGCTGGCGCTCGCCGTGGCCGTCGCGGCGACGGTGGTGGGCCCGGCGGCGGGTGCGCTGGCGGCCCCGGTGACCGTCCCGAACGGCACCCAGTTCACCGACACCAGCGGCGCCGTGGTGCACGCCCACGGCGGCGGTGTGCTCAAGGTCGGCGACTACTACTACTGGTTCGGCGAGAACCGCAACCCGGACAACACGTTCCGGGCGGTGTCCGTCTACCGCTCGACGGACCTGCGCACCTGGGAGTTCCGCAACCACGTGCTCACCCAGTCGTCGGCCGCGGAGCTGCGGGTCGCCAACATCGAGCGGCCGAAGGTCGTCTACAACGCGGGCACCGGCCGGTTCGTGATGTGGATGCACAAGGAGAACGGGTCCGACTACAACGAGGCGCGGGCCGCCGTCGCCTCGTCTGCCACAGTGGACGGGAACTACACGTACCACGGCAGCTTCCGGCCGCTCGGCCAGCACATGTCCCGCGACATCACGCTCTACAACGACAACGGCACCGCGTACATGATCTCGGCGGCCGACGACAACTACGACCTGCACATCTACCGGCTCACCTCGGACTATCTCAACGTGGCCGCCCTGGTGGGCAACTTCTGGGACGGCGCGCACCGGGAGGCGCCGGCGATGTTCAAGCGGGGCTCGACGTACTTCCTGCTGACCTCGGGGGCGACGGGCTGGAGCCCGAACCAGGCCCGGTACGCCACCGCGCCGAGCATCTCGGGACCGTGGAGCGGCTGGACCGACGTGGGCAACGGCACCACCTTCAACTCCCAGCCGGCCTTCGTGCTGCCGATCCAGGGCACGTCCGGCACCAGCTACCTCTACCTGGGTGACAGGTGGGCGGGCGCCTGGGGCGGCCCGGCGAACGACTCCCAGTACGTGTGGCTGCCGATCGCCTTCCCGACCGCCACCAGCATGAGCCTGACCTGGTATCCGTCCGTCACCGTCGACACGGCGGCGGGCACCGTCACCGGCAACTCGCCCACGTACCACCGGGTGACCGCCCGGCACAGCGGCCGGGTGCTCGACGTGATCAACGGCTCCACCGCGAACAACGCCGAGGTCAAGCAGTGGGGCTGGAACGGCGGCGGCAACCAGCGGTGGGAGTTCCAGGACGCCGGTGGCGGCTGGTTCCGCCTCGTCAACGCGGCGAGCGGCAAGTGTCTCGACGTCGCCAACGCGTCCACCGCCGACGGCGCCAACATCATCCAGTACACCTGCGGCAGCGGCGCCAACCAGCAGTGGCAGTGGGCCGCGCTCGGCGGCTGGTTCCAGTTGCGGGCCCGGCACAGCGGCAAGTGCCTGGACGTGGTGAACGCCGGCACCGGGGACGGCGCGGACGTCCAGCAGTACGCCTGCGGTACGGGCACCAACCAGCAGTGGTCACGCACCGTGTCGTGACCGTGCGGCGCGCCTGAGTGTGCGGAGCGGACCCAGGGGTGTCGATTTCGGCACACCTGGGTACTTCCTGCTTGTCATGCGCGGCCTCCGCGCCTGGATCAGGAGGTGCCATAGTGAAGATCCTGTCCCGCCGGAACTCTCCGGCGACCAGTACCGATACCAACGGCGACGGCGTGGTCGACGAGCGCGACCGGGCCGCCGAGCAGCCGGCCGACCGGCCCGTGGTCACCGACCGCGACGAGGAGCGGACCACGTACCGCAGCGCCGCCACCGCTACCGACGACGAGCGCGCCCGGGACGCGGCGACCGACCGGGACGCCCGCGACCTCGACGCGACGGCGGCCACCGACGGCCGGACGACGGCGACGGCCACCGACGGCCGGATCGCGACAGCCGACGACGAGCGGGACGCGGAGGCGCGGCGGCGGGCCGCGGACCGGGGTGCGGCGGCGCGTGCGGTCACCGGCCGCCGGGTCGACGCCGACACGCGGACGGCTCCGGTGACCGACGCCCGGACCGCCGGCGCGGTGCCCGTCGCCGAGCGCACCGCCGACCTGGACCGCGACGGCCGTCCGGACCGCACCGACCTCGACCGGGACGGCCGGCCCGACGGTACGGACACCGACCGCGACGGCCGGGTGGACCGCCCGGAGCCGTACACGACCAAGCGTCCCCGGGCCAGCCTGCTCGCCACGCTGGGCCTGATCGTCTCCGTGGTCGGGGCGATGTTCGTGCTCTCCGGCACGCTCGCCGGGTACGGCATCGGCGTCGGCGCGGCCGGCGCGGTGCTGGCGGTGCTGGGCCTGATCGCCACCCGTCGGCGGCACGTGGCCGGCAAGACCGACGCGCTGATCGGCATCGCGGTCGGCCTGGCCGCCGTGGTGCTCGGCATCGTGGCGATGACCGGCCAGTTCGACTGGCCGACCACCGACGGCGACTGGGTGGGCCGCTTCCGCGAGTGGCTCGACTCACAGTTTGGCGACTGGTTCTGACGGGCACTGTCCCGATCGCCGACGCAGGGCGTCGGCAGCCTGATCAGCTCCGGTGGTTCACCGGCCGGGCAACACCTCTTTCGGGGGCGGCGGTTCGCCGCCCCCGAAGTGTGTCCGGCGTCGGCGCAACGATCGCTCGTCGTTGACCGATTCAACGCAACGATCCGCTGCCGAACGCAACTTCCCACGGTGGATGTCGTCTACCCGGGCCGCATAACGTTGGATCACGGCGCCAGCCCGTGGGCCGACGGTGGCCGGGCGCGCCCGACCCTGGGAGCACGACATGACGATGGACGCCATCCGCCAGCGCTTTCTGATGTGCCGGCCGACGTACTTCGCCGTCGACTACGCGATCAACCCGTGGATGGACCCCACCGCCCCGGTCGACACCGACCTGGCGATCCGGCAGTGGGAGCAGCTCCGGCGCACGTACCTGGACCTGGGCCACGAGGTCGACCTGATCGAGCCGGTCGCCGGCCTGCCGGACATGGTCTTCGCCGCGAACGGCGGCACCGTGATCGACGGTAAGGCCGTGGCGGTGCAGTTCCGCGACCCGCAGCGCGCCGACGAGGCGCCCGCGTACCGCGCCTGGTTCGAGGGCGCCGGCTTCGAGATGTACGACCCGAAGCACGTCAACGAGGGCGAGGGCGACGTCCTGCTGGCCGGTGACCACCTGCTCGCCGGCACCGGGTTCCGCACCGCGCACGCCTCGCACGCGCAGCTCCAGGAGGTCTTCGGCTACCCGGTGATCACCATGCAGCTGGTGGACCCCCGCTTCTACCACCTGGACACCGCGCTGACGGTGCTCGACGAGCGCACCGTGGCGTACCTGCCGGAGGCGTTCTCCCCCGGCAGCCGGGCGGTGCTGCGCCGGCTGTTCCCGGACGCGATCCACGCCACCCTGGCCGACGCCGAGGTGCTGGGCCTGAACGCGGTGAGCGACGGCCGGCACGTGGTGCTGCCCGCGCAGGCCACCGACCTGGCCGCGAAGCTGCGCGACCGGGGTTACGAGACCATCGGGATCGACCTGTCCGAGCTGCGCAAGGCCGGCGGCGGACCGAAGTGCTGCACGTTGCGACTCCGTCAGGGAAAGGCGAGCAAGTGATCATCGACGACATGCTGCGGACTCCGTCCGCGGTCCGGGACGCGGAGCGTCACACGGCGCACAACTACCACCCGCTGCCCGTGGTGATCTCGTCGGCCGAGGGCGCCTGGCTGACCGACGTGGACGGCCGCCGCTACCTGGACTGCCTGGCGGGATACTCGGCACTGAACTTCGGCCACCGGCACCCGAAGCTGATCGAGGCAGCGCACACGCAGCTCGACCGGCTCACGCTGACCAGCCGTGCGTTCATCCACGACCAGTTCGCCGACTTCTGCCGCGAGCTGGCCGCGCTCTGCGGCAAGGACCTGGTGCTGCCGATGAACACCGGCGCCGAGGCGGTGGAGACCGGCATCAAGGTGGCCCGCAAGTGGGGCTACCAGGTCAAGGGCGTCACGCCGGGCCGGGCCAACATCGTGGTGGCGGAGGGCAACTTCCACGGCCGTACGACCACGATCGTCAGCTTCTCCACCGACGAGGACGCACGCGCCGACTTCGGGCCGTACACCCCGGGCTTCACTGTGGTCCCCTACGGCGACCTGGACGCGCTGACCGCGGCGATCGACGAGAACACGGTGGCCGTGCTGCTGGAGCCGATCCAGGGTGAGCAGGGCGTCGTGGTGCCGCCGGAGGGCTACCTGCCGGGTGTGCGCCGGGTCTGCACCGAACGCAGCGTGCTGTTCGTCGCCGACGAGATCCAGTCGGGTCTGGGGCGTACCGGCGCGACGTTCGCCTGCGAGCACGAGGGCGTCGAGCCGGACATGTACCTGCTGGGCAAGGCGCTCGGCGGCGGCATCGTGCCGGTGTCGGCGGTGGCCGCGAACCGCGACGTGCTGGGTGTGCTCCAGCCGGGCCAGCACGGCTCGACGTTCGGCGGCAACCCGCTGGCCTGCGCGGTCGCGACCGAGGTGGTCCGGCTGCTGGCGACCGGCGAGTTCCAGCGCCGCTCGGCCGAGCTGGGTGAGCGGCTGCACGCCGGCCTGCGCGGCCTGATCGGCAAGGGCCTGGTGGCGGTACGCGGTCGCGGGCTGTGGGCCGGGCTGGACATCGACCCGGCGCTGATGACCGGCCGGCAGGCGTGCGAGCGGCTGATGGAGCGGGGTGTGCTCGCCAAGGACACGCACGGCTCGACCATCCGGCTCGCCCCGCCGCTGGTGATCACCGAAGAGGAGATCGACCACGCGGTGGCGCAGCTCGCCGCCGTGCTCGCCGGCTGAGGCCGTACGCGAGAAGGCTCACTCCGTACGCGAGGAAGGCGCCGGGACCACGACGGTCCCGGCGCCTTCGCACGTGCCCGTCACTGACGCGGCAGCCGCATCGCCATCGTCGGTGCCTCGGCCATCACCGAGTTCGGGGTGTACTTCGCGTCGCTGGTCATGTCGTCGGCGCGGCCGACCTGCACGCCCGGGTACAGCTCGATCAGGTCGCCCTCGGCGAGCACCCGGGACTGCTGCGGCGCCAGCGCGATCCGCTCGTGCTCGGCCATCGAGCCGCCGGGGCGTACGCCGGAGCCGTTGGTGCTGGTGTCGGTGACCACCACCTCGCCCACCCGCAGCTCCAGGCGGATGTGGCTGCGGCTGATCCAGCGGCGGGCCTCGTCGTTGAGCCACTGGCCGAGCGTCACCCCGCCCGGGCCGTCCGGCGCCCGGCCGATCGCCACCGGCTCGGTCTCGGTGAGCACGAACCGCTTGCGGACCAGGCCGCCGATGCGCGCCGCGAGCACCGCGGTACGCGGGCGCGGGCCGGCGTCGGAGAGCCGCGCGCCGTGCCGGGGGCAGGTCGGCGCGCCGGTACGCAGCGTGGGCGGCGGCTGCTCGGCCGGCACCCGGTCCACGGCGGCCAGGTCGGCGAAGGCTCCGCCGCCCCCACCGCCGCCGAACAGCGCGCAGCCCGGCTCGGGACAGCGCCACTTCCGGGAGAGCACCTTGACGCCGGCGGGTGAGCGGCTCCCGGTGGCCGGGTCCTGGCCGCCGCCGACGTGCGCGATGAAGACCGGCCCGCCGGCGCCCGGCACCGGGGCGAGCACCCGGCCCGCCTGCGCGACCCACGGGTACCGCCCGACGAGCCCGTCCAGCCGCGCCCGGGTGAGCACCGGCAGGCCGAGCAGGTCGGCCACCTCCAGCATCCGGTCACCGGGCTGGTCGAGCACCTCCACCAGGCCGTCGTCGGCCCACCGGCGCACCACCATCCGCTCGTTGGACGTCAGGTCGGCGTCGGACAGCAGCGCCCGGTGCACGATCGCGTAGACCGGGACGCTGTCCTCGCCGATCTGCCGGGACAGCGCGTCGATCACCATGCCGAGCCGCAGCAGGCTGGCCGGGCGTCCGCCGTCCAGGTTCTGCCAGCGGATGACCTCGGCCAGGTCGACCACGGCCCGGGCCAGCGACGGGTCGGTGCAGACCCGACCCTCGATGGCGTCGAGCACCTTGCTGATCTCGAATCTCATGCCGCAGCTCCGCACGATGTCGTCCCGTGACGCGGCCGGGGCCGTTCACCCCGCCGCGCCGCGCGCCACCACCGCGACGCGCCCTCCACCATGCGACGACCCTACCGGCCACCCCCGCCGGAGGCCTCGCCGCGCACCGCGGAAAAGGGGCGCACGCCACCCGGCGGGTGCCGTTACATTGATCGTCCGGCCCCGGTGCGGGGCCCTCTTCGCGGAGGAACATCACTGATGACGAAACGACGGCTGGCGACCACGGGGGTCGCGCTCGTCGCGGTGCTCGGCCTCGGTCTGACCGGATGCGGCGACCGGACCGGAGCGGACGCGCCAGCCGAACGGGCCGCGGCTGCGGGCTCCGCGAGCCCGGCGACGACGCCGCGTGACGAACTGACCGCCGCCATCGGGAAGCTCAACGAGCAGACGCTGCGGGTCAAGCTGGACTCGGCCATGCTCACCGCGCACGGCGTCACCGATCCGCGGGCCCGCACCATGCAGACCACCCTGACGATGGCCGCGTTCGGTGAGGTGCGGATGCTGGTCATCGGCAACGACACCTGGGTCAAGTTCGACGGTGCGCTGGGCGAGCAGCTCGGCGGTTCCCGGAAGTGGCTGCGCATGGACACCGGCGACGGCGTGATGCCGGTGGACGACCCGGGCGGCGTCAAGAAGCTGCTCGCCGCGGTGGTCGACGTCCGCGGCTCGGGTGACCGCTCGTACGCCGGGACGCTCGACTACACGCGCAGCGGCGCCACCGGGAAGGCGCTCACGGCGGCGGGCGACAAGGCGAAGGCGCTGCCGTTCACCGCGACCGTCGACGAGCAGGGGCGCCTCAGCACGTTCAAGATGGACATGACTCCCATCGATGCGTCGCTCGGCGAGATGTCCGTCGCCTACTCCGAGTTCGGCACGCCGGTGAAGCTGAGCCCGCCCGCCCCCGGCGCGGTGGAGGAGGCACCTGCGGCAATCGCCGCGGCCTTCTCGGGGTCCGGGTCCTGACCTGACGCCGGGCGGAGGCGCCCCCACTCGCCCCCGCCCGGCCCGCCGCGCTCAGGCCGCGCGCAGCGGCCGGCCCACGTCGTGCAGGTGCGCCAGGGCCTGCCGGTACGACTCGAACAGCCCGGTCTCCGCGTACGGGACGCCCTGCTCGGCGCAGTACGCCATCACCAGCGGCCGGGCCCGGCGCAGGTTGGCGCGCGGCATGTTCGGGAACAGGTGGTGCTCGATCTGGTAGTTGAGCCCGCCCAGCGCCAGGTCGACGAACCGGCCGCCACGGACGTTGCGCGACGTCAGCACCTGCTTGCGCAGGTAGTCCAGCTCGTCGTCGGCGGTGGGCATCGGCATGCCCTTGTGGTTCGGGGCGAACGAGCAGCCCATGTAGAGGCCCCACAGCCCCTGGTGCACGGCGACGAACAGCAGCGCCTTCGCCGGTGACATGACCGCGAACAGCAGCCCGAGGTAGCCGGCGGCGTGCACGGCGAGCAGCAGCGCCTCCACGGCCCGGTGCCGCATCGGCACCCGCCACCGCCCGTCCGGTTCCCGGCCGACGAGCGCCTGCACGCTCGCCACGTGCAACGCCAGCCCTTCCAGCAGGAGCAGCGGGAAGAACAGCCACGCCTGGCGGCGGGCCATCCACCGGCTCAGGCCACGCGTGGCCATCGCCTGCTCGTACGTCCAGACCAGCGCGCCCGCGCCGACGTCCGGGTCCTCGTCGGTGTGGTTCGGGTTGGCGTGGTGCCGGTTGTGCTTGTCGACCCACCAGCCGTAGCTGAGCCCGACCGCGAGGTTGCCGGCGACCAGTCCGGCCGCCTCGCTCGGCCCACGCCGGCGGAACATCTGCCGGTGCCCGGCGTCGTGGCCGAGGAACGCCACCTGCGTGGTGGCCACCGCCATCACCACCGCCAGCGGCACCTGCCACCACGAGTCGCCGACGAGCGCCACCACGACCCAGCCGGCCAGGAACGCACCGAGCGTGAGCGCGATCCGCAGCGCGTACCGGCCGGGCCGCCGCTCGAACAGCCCCGCCTCGGCGATCCGGCGGGACAGCCGCGCGTAGTCGCTGCCCCGCCGAGCCGCGGGTTCCGTCGACGTGGAAGTAGTCATGTCGCCCCCGATGCCGCGAGCCACGCTCCGTACGCGACTCTCCGTCACCGATTTTGCCGATGACCGTCGCCGTGGGTAATCCCGCAGGCCCCCGGCTCGGGGGTGGTGCTGTCCCTACCCCTCCGGGCCGACGCAGTGCAACGATCTTCGTCACACCGCAGTGGACCCTCTCGCCGGTGGGCGCACCCCCTCTGACCAGCTAATCTGTACGTAAAGATGAGTGACACTCAGCCGAACGGCCGATAGGCCGGTTGCACGGTCATCGAGAGACGGGAGACAGCGCGGTGCGTGGATTGACGGACAAGGTGGTGCTGGTGACGGGCGGCGGTTTCAGCCCGGACCAGGTCGGCTCCGGACTCGGCATGTCCATGTGCGTCGAGCTGGCCGCCGAGGGCGCGAAGGTGGTCGTCTCCGACCTCTCCCTGGAACGTGCCGAGGCGACAGTCACCCGCGTCAAGGAAGCCGGCGGCGACGCGGTGGCGGTGGCGGCCGACGTCACCGACGAGGACTCGGTACGCGCCATGGTGAGCGCCGCCCTCGACGCGTACGGGCGCATCGACGTGCTGGTGAACAACGCCGGTGTGTTCGGCGCGTACGTGCCGCTGCTGGAGATCGAGAACAAGCAGTGGGACCTGGTCATGGAGGTCGACCTGAAGGGCGTCTTCCTGGTGACGAAGGCGACGCTGCCCCACATGCTGGAGCGCGGCAAGGGTGTCGTGATCAACGTGTCGTCGGCGTCCGGCGTGGTCGCCAGCGAGGTCGGCGCGGAGTACACCACCGCCAAGCACGGCGTCATCGGGCTCACCAAGCAGATCGCCTACGACTACGGCCACCAGGGCATCCGCGCTGTGGGCATCGGCCCCGGCGTGATCAAGACCGCCGCCTTCGAGGGTGCGGAGATCACCAGCGACTTCCCGTTCTACGACCTGACCATGCAGGCGCCCGCCGGCCGGTACGGCGAGCCGCACGAGATCGCCCGCGCGGTCTGCTTCCTCGCCAGCGACGACGCGTCATTCATCCACGGCCACACCATCCCGGTGGACGGCGGCTCGCCGATCAGGTGAGACGCACGGATGCGGCCCGGGCCGGGATCGTTCCCCGTCCGGGCCGCATCCGTGCCGGTCAGCCGAGCCGGGCGACCGCGTCGCGCAGCCGGACCAGGTCGCGCCGGCGCCGCTCGTAGGTGGCGGCCAGCCCGATCAGCAGCAGCCCGCCCACTCCCAGGAAGATCCAGCGGGGCAGCAGGTCCCAGCCCCGGGCCAGCTCGTGCAGCGCCAGCGGCACCAGCGTGGCCGCGCCCAGCACCACAGGCGCCTGCCAGCGCCGGGTCGCCCCGCCGAGCACGACGACGAGCGCCGCCGCGCCGAGTGCCAGCCGCCGCCACGGCTGCGGCTCACCGGAGACCAGAACCGACACGAGGCTCGGCAGGAAAGCCGCACCGAGCCCCGGGCCGAGCGCCGGCCAACTGGTCAGCCCGGGCCGGCGCCGCAGCGCCAGCAGCCCGGCGCCCAGGGCGAGCGCCGCCGCCGGCAGCGTGTACGCCTCCAGCACGACCACCCCGCCCGCGGCGAGCAGCAGCCACGCCCCGACCAGCTCGCTGCCGGCGGCCACCGCCGCCAGCACGCGACGTCCGGCCGGCGACTCGCCCCGGCGCGGCACCCGGACCGCGACGGCCACCCCCCACAGCACGCAGACCGCCGCCGCGTGCCGCAACGAACCGCCGGCGAGCAGCAGCGCGAGCAGCGCCACTGCCTGCGCCGCCGCCTCCATCGCCCACACACCCGGCCGCCCGGATCGGCGCACGCGCAGCAGCGGCACCGCGTGCAGCGTCACCGCCGCGACGGCCAGGGCGGCGAACGCCGCGGTACGCAGCGGCAGCCCCGCCGCCAGCGACGCGGTGACCGCGAACCCGGTGGCAGTCGCGACCGCGCCCAGCCACCCCGCGATCCGGACCACCGCCGGCCGCCCGGCCGCCCCGGTCACGGCACCGGCCACCACCAGCGCCCCGAGTGCGGCGAGCGTCAGCGCCCGGGTGGCGAGCAGGCCACCGAACCCGGGTACGGCGAGCACCGCCCCGAGCGGCACGAGCACCGCCGGGCGGGCAGGGGTGAGCGCGGCGACCAGCAGCGCGCCCAGCCCGATGCCGAACGCGACCGCCGGCACCACCGGCCAGGGCGCACCGGCCGCCTCCGCCAGCACCGGCAGCGCGACAGCGCCGAACGGCAGCGCGGCGAGCCACCAGGCGACGCGGCGATCCGTCGCGGCGTACGCACCGGCGGCAGCACCCAGGAGCAGCAGCACCAGCCCGGCGCGGGCGGTCCCGGCGGACGCCGCCGCGGCGGCGGGCACCCCGGACCAGGGTTGCACCGGCAGGTCCACGAGCACTGTCAGCACCACCGGGGACACCGCCAGCAACGCCACGACAGCCAGCGCGCCGCCGACCGCGCGCAGCGCGACCGCCGGCCGGGAGCCGGCCCCGGCGGCGAGCGCCAGCAGCACCCCCGCCGTGGCGTACGGCGCCACCGGTTCCCCGCCCGGCGCGACGAGCGGCACGAGGCCGGTCCCGGTGAGCGCCACGGCGAGCCCCGTCGAGGCGTACCCGCTCAGGTCGGTCCACAGGCGACGGACGGCGAGGACGACGACGACCGGCACCACGACGGCGGCGAGGGCACCCCGCAGTTGCCACCAGAGCGGCGCGCCCAGGCCGAGCAGCGCGACCGCCACAGCCGCCGGTACGGCGAGCAGCGCCACCGCGAGCGCGAGGCCGCCCACGACCGGCTGCGCGTCCCGCCCGCGCCGGCCCAGCGCGGCGAGCGCCACGCCGAGCACCGCGGTCACGGCGAGCACGGCGACGGCCCCGCCCGGGGCGGCGCAGCCGACGAGCAGCGCGTGCCCGAGCAGTACCGCCCCGGCCGACGCGGTGACCGGGACGACGACCCGTCTCCCACGCGGCCGGGCCACCGCCGCCAGCAGCAGCGCGGCGGCGGTCGCCAGATCCACGACCAGCACCAGCGGCCACGGCGTCGCCGTCACGGCCGGCGCGGCGAGGGCGACCAGCCCGGCGGCGGCCACACCGGCGAGCGGCCGGACGGCCCGGGGCGTCAGCAGCGCGACCGCCCCGGCGGTCAGCAGCAGGGCCACCGGAAGCTGCCAGCCCCAGGACGGAACCGGCACGTCCCGGCCGCCCTGCCAGGCCGGGAAGCCGACACTCGCGGTGGCCGCGCCGACCACGCCGGTGAGCACGACCACGACCTGGCCCAGCGCGGCGGCCACCGCGAGCGCGCCCACGAGCGGGCCGGTCCGGACCGGCGCCGGCAACGCCCGGACCGCTCCGGCGAGCGCCGCCACCACGAGGCCGGCGGCGATCAGCAGCAGCCCGGGCCGCCACTCGGCGACCGGCCGGATCAGCGCGAGAGCGAGCACCGGCACCAGCAACCCGGTGGTCGTCGCACGCCAGAGGCGGCCACCCGCGGCGAGCGCGCCGGCGACCAGCGCCAGCGCCACCACCAGCAGCGGGCCGCCGGCCAGCAGCGGCGTGCCCGCCGCGTGGCCGACCGCCAGCGGCACCAGCGCGCAGCCGGCCGCCAGGACCAGCGCCAGGCCGTGCCCGGTCCAGCCCAGCACCCGCCCGGCCGCGAGCGCCGTGCGGCTGCCGGAGGTACGGCGGCGCAGCACGACCACGACCGCGAGGTCACCGAGCGCCACGGCGGTCAGCACCAGCGCCCAGCCGGCGGCGGTGGGCCGGAACGCGGCAGCGGCCAGCGGCAGCACCGGCTGCGCGAGCAGCCACGCCGCGAACCAGGGTGCGGTGAGGCGACTGACCAGCGCGTAACCGGCGGCCACCGCGGCGCTGCCCGCCGCCACCAGCGCCGCGTACCGGCTGCCGGGCAGGCCGGTCACCCCGAACAGGTTTACCGACCAGGCGGCGGATCCGTCCAGGACCACCAGGAGCAGCGCCACCGAGGCGAGCGTCTCGGCGGTGCCGCGCAGCCCGCGGGCCCGGGCGACGAGCGGCGCGACCAGGGCCAGCGCGGTGACGGCGAGCAGGATCAGCGCCCGGCCGGCCACCCCGAACGTGCTCCAGGCGACGGCGGTGAACACCACGGCGGCGGTGCCGAGCAGCAGCCCGCCGAGGACGAACAGCAGGCCCTGGACCGCGCGGGTGGAGGTCTCCGCGCCGCCGGGGCGTACCGCGGCGGGGGCCTGCGGAAGTTGACGCGGCGGCGCCGCCGGGAGCGGCGCGGGACCGGCGGCGCGCGGCGCGGGGATCTCCTGACGGACCCGGGCGGCCAGCGCCGCCCGTCGCTGCCGGGCCGTGACCAGCCGGCCGGACAGATCCTGGTACGCGAGCCGGGCCGCCTCGACGCGCGGCACCAGCTCGGTGATCTCCCGGTCCAGCCGGACCACCTCGGCGGCGGGCGGGTAGGGCGGACGGCCGCAGCCGCGGCATCCGGCGACGAGGTCGGCCGGGGCGCCGCAACCGGGGCAGGGGTAGCCGGTGTTCTCCACCCGGCCAGCTTCGCGGGCGGCGGAGCGGACGGACAGAGTAGGAGTACCTAGGGGCGGGTCTGCTCGCGCACCCAGGCGGTGTAGCCGGGGTTGCCGCTGTCCTCCCGGCTGACCAGGATCTCCGGCACCTCGTACGGGTGGTTGGCGCGGAGCTGGTCGACCAGGGCGTCCACCCGGTCCGGCAGGGTCTTGAACCGCACCTGCCACTCGGCGGTGGTCTGGATCGCCGACTGCCACCAGTAGGTGCTGTCCACCGGGCCGCCGACCTGGGCGCAGGCCGCCAGCCGGCCGGCCACGGCCGCGGCCGCCAGCACGTCCGCGACCCCGCGGGCG
Source organism: Micromonospora sp. WMMA1976 (assembly GCF_027497335.1). Lineage (NCBI taxonomy): Bacteria > Bacillati > Actinomycetota > Actinomycetes > Micromonosporales > Micromonosporaceae > Micromonospora > Micromonospora sp. WMMA1976. Next base: position 5,178,298 of record NZ_CP114912.1, read on the forward strand.
TCCACCACAGTCGTCACCACGCAGATCTGCTCCACGAGCGCACCCTACGCGGCCCGCTGCCACCGCGCCGAGCAGGCGCGGGGAATCGGCTCAGGCGTCGACGGTGCCGTCGCGGTTGTCCGCGATCCACCTGTCGATGCGGGCCCACCAGTCGAACAGCCAGTCGACGCGTTCCTGCTTGCCGGCCGGGATCTCCTCCGGCGGCACCGACCAGAACCGCATCACGATCCGCTTGTCCATCGGCAGCTCGCGCCACACGTCCGCGACGGTGAGCATCTGGTCCAGCCCGGTGTGCGCCACGAAGATCACGCCGGCGTCCGGCGCGGCGTCGAGCGCGGCGAGCAGCCCGCCCGGCTGCGGGGCGAGCACGTGCCGCATCCGCTCGGCGCGGCGCGCCATCCGTTCCAGGCCGAGCGACCGAAGCCGGTCGATCGCACGCAGCCGCCGCGCCGGGGTGAAGTTGCCGCCCTCCGGGAAGATCACGAAGGCGTCGTCGTCGTCCAGGCCGGTGGCCAGGTGCCCGACCTGCCGGGCCACCGACTCACGCCCGTCCGGCCCGGCCGCGATGAACCGGTTGGGCAGCCGGTTCAGCAGCACGTCGATCGCCGGATCCCACTGGAGGGTCTCCTTGAGCACGATCCGGGGTTCCCGGTTGAACCAGTTCACCAGCGCGTGGATCAGGATGAACGAGTCGCCGGGCCCGGCGTGCCGGCAGACCACCAGCTCGGGGCGGCCGGGCAGCGCGGTGTCCGGATCGGTGCCGACCACGTCGATGCTCAGCCGCAGCGTCCACCGCGCCTGCCAGAACATGATCCGCAGGAACCAGCCGGCCAGCACGTAGTGGGCCCGCTGGAAGGCCGGCGCACGCTTGTACACGCCGAAGCCGGAGGCGAGCCAGAGCAGGAACAGGGCGAGCAGCGCGGCGGCGTCCCAGACCAGGTAGACGGTGCCGATCCAGAGCAGCCGCAACGGCCGGAGCCGTCCCGGCACCAGCGGCGACGCGGCGAGCGCCAGCAGCGCCCAGCCGGGAAGCGTGGTCACCACGAGGAAGGCGAGCAACACCACACCAGGGGCGAGCACCAACCGGCGTAGCCAGCGGGGTGGCAGCGGCATTCAGCGCTCCAGCGCGGTGTCCAGGTATCGGCGGGAGGCAGTGTACGCGCGACTGATCCGCCGTCCCACCGCCGCCGTGTCCCGGTACGCCCACGGGCTGTCGTCGCGTGGCTCCAGCCCGCCGGTGGGCAGCACGTGCACCTCGACGTCCTCGGGCAGCGCCGCCATCTCCCGCGCGAACCGGTGCCGGCGGGCGATCTCGAACGCCACCTGGGCGATCTCCCAGGGGCGGCGCGGCGGGGTCAGCTCGCGTTCGATCCGGCCCACCTGGAGCACGAAGATCTGCTTCGCGCCGAGCAGCACCGCCTCGCCGACCGGGATCGAGTTGACCACCCCGCCGTCGATGTAGTGCTGGCCGTCGATCTGGGTCGGGGGCAGCAGCCCGGGCACCGAGGCGGAGGCGAGCACCGCCGGCACCAGCGGTCCGGTGTGGAACCAGTGCTCGGCCGCGCGCTCGATGTTCGCGGCGCAGCAGCGGAACGGCACGGCCAGGTCGGCGAAGGTGGTGTCCTCGCCCAGCGCGCTCTCCAGCAGGCGGTACAGCGGGCGGGGCGAGTGCAGGTGGGTACGTGCCGCGAACCGGCGCAGCTGCCGGGCGACCGAGTCGCCGTACACCTCGCTGGCCTCGGGCGACGCCCAGAGCCGGACCAGCCGGTCGGTGACCGCCTCGGTCGGGTCGGCGGCGACCAGGGCGCCGTTGACCGCGCCGATCGACGTACCCAGCACCATGTCGGGTCTGATCCGGGCGCGGAACAGGGCGCGCAGCATGCCCACCTCGACCGCGCCGAGCACTCCCCCGCCGCCGAGCACGAACGCCACCGGACCTGCTGCCATGCCGTTCATCCTGGCACGCGGCCCACACCCGGCCGGCCGGCCGCCCCGCCCGTGACCGGACCGTCACGCGACACCGGCCGAGTCGTGACGCAGCGCGATCGTCAACCGGACGACTGTTGACAGGTCAGACACATTCCCGCAACCTGATAGCGCTCCCGAGCACAGGCAGGTGCGAGCTGATGGCGACACTCCAGGCCGGCCGTCTGCTGGCCCGGCGGTACCGGCTCATCGACCCGATCGGTGCCGGTGGCATGTCGGTGATCTGGCGTGCCCGCGACGAGGTGCTCGACCGGATCGTGGCGGTCAAGGTGCTCGCTCCCTCCCTCGCCGCCGACGCCCGGTTCCGCGACATGGTGCGCGAGGAGGCCCGCTCCGCCGCCCAGCTCGACCATCCGCACGTCACCGCCGTGCACGACTACGGCGAGACGGTGGCCCCGGACGGCACGATCACCTCTTTCGTCGTGATGGAGCTGCTCAGCGGCGAGGAGCTGGAACACCGGCTCACCGAGGGGCCGCTGCCCTGGCCGGCGGCGGTGGAGACGGGCGCGCAGGTGGCCGAGGCGCTGGCCGCGGCACACCGGCTCGGCATCGTGCACCGCGACGTGACCCCGGCCAACGTGATGATGACCGGCACCGGCGCGAAGGTGCTCGACTTCGGCATCGCCACCCGGATCGGCGCGCCGGACGACGACGAGGACGGCGGCACGTTCGGCACCCCGGCGTACGTGGCGCCGGAACGGCTCGACGGCGCGCCCGCCCAGCCGGCCACCGACGTCTACTCGCTGGGCGTGCTGCTGTTCGAGACGCTGACCGGGCACCCGCCGTACCCGGCGGAGACCTGGGAGCAACTGAGCGCGGCCCTCGCGGACTGTCCGGAGCCCACACTGGACGACGTACCGGGACTGCCCGGTCCGGTCGCTGACATCTGCCTGCGCTGCCTGGCCCGCGACCCGCGCCGGCGGCCCACCGCGCACCGGGTCGCCGCCGTGCTGCGCGACCAGTTGCTGCCCGCCGACCCACAGGCCGCCACCATGCTGGCGCCGACCATGACGCTGCCCGCGCTGACCTCGCGGCCGCCGGCCGGCCCGGAACCGGCCGGGCCGCCCGCCCCGGGCCCGGCCCCCGCCGCGCAGCCGGCGCCGAGCCGGCGCCGCACCCTCACGCTGGCCGCCGTCGGCGTCACTGTGGTCGCCGCCGCGGCGCTGCTGGCGCCCGCGCTGACGCCGGACCGGACCACCGGCCCGCGGGTGCTGCCGACCGCCGGGCCGGTGCAGCCGTCGCCCGCCGACCCGCCGGTGGCCGAGGAACCGGCCACCACGCCGCCGGCCGCGCCGACGTCAGTGCCGCCGAGCGAGGGCGCCCGCCCGCCGGCCGCCGGTCAGGCCGACGCCGCCGAACGGGTGGACGGGCTGATCGAGGCCGGGCTGACCGAGGGCCAGATCCGCGAGGACGTCGGGGTGGACCTGCGCAACCTGCTGCGCAACGCGGTCGCCGCGAACGGCGAGGGCGAGGTGACCGCCGCCGTGGACCGGCTCCGCGGCAAGATCGACGAGCGTCGCCGGGAGGGCAGCATCAGCCCCGGGTACGCGCGGCGACTCGACGCCGCGGCGGCGGAACTCGTGGCCGGGCGGACCTGACCGGTCAGCCGGCCACGGCGGGCGCGACCGTCCGGGCTGCCCGGGCGGGCGCCCGCGCGGCCAGGAAGCCCCGGTAGACCGTCTCGTAGTCGGCGGCCATCCGCTCCACCGAGAAGTTCTCCGCCACGTGCGCGACGCAGTCCGCCGGATCCAGGTCCGCCGCCGCCCGCAGCGCCGCCGGCAGCTCGCCGGGGTGCTCGCAGACGAAGCCGGTGATCCCGTCGCGGACCAGCTCCGGCACCGCGCCCCGGCCCAGCGCCACCACCGGCGTACCCGTCGCCATCGCCTCCACCATCACCATGCCGAACGGCTCCGCCCACTGGATCGGCATGATCAGGCAGCGGGCGTCCAGCAGCAGCCGCAGCGCGGTGGCACGGTCCGCGTTCACCACGAGCGTCACGTCGTCGCCGAGCAGCGGCCGGACCACCTGCTCCAGGTAGCGGTGCTCGGCCGGCTCGTTGCTCTTGCCCGCGAGCGTGAGCGGCAACCCGGCGGCCCGGCAGGCCGCGATCGCCACGTCCGGGCCCTTGTCCGGGCTGAACCGGGCCAGCCAGAGCACCGGGCCCGCGCCCGGGCTGCGCTTGCGCGGGATGTCCCGCAGCGGCATCGCGTTGTGCACGGTGCCCGCCCAGGGCAGCCCCGGGTTCGCGCGGCGCTGGGCGTGCGAGATCGCGACCAGGCCCACCCCCCGGTCGGTGTTGCCGAGCACGGTGCCGTACTCGCCGACCGGGTTGCCGTGCACGGTGGCCACTGTGGGCACGCGGCGGCGGCCGGCCACCATCGGGCCGATCGTGGTGTGGTCGTGGATCAGGTCGAAGCCGGCCGGGTCGACCAGGCGGTCCACGTGGGCCAGGTGCGCCAGTTCGGGCAGCGACTCGCCCATCCGCTCGTACTGGAGGTCGTCGCAGGTGGAGACGAAGTCGGCGGCGGTGCCGTGCTCGGTGCCGGCGCCGAACAGCGTGACGCGGTGCCCCCTGTCGACAAGCGCGTCGACGAGACCCGCCACCACGGTCTCCAGTCCGCCGTAGCCGGGCGGCGGCACCGACAGCCACGGCGGCACCACCATGGCAATCCGCAACGGCCCGGCCTGGGCGCGCTCCGGGGACTGCTGGTTCACGGCCACGAGTCCTCCCCGTCGGTCCCCGGCGTACCCCGCTGCGCGCGGGTTCCCGGCCCGGCCCGCGGTAAACGACGGGCGGTCAGCCGGACACCACGATCCCGACGTGCACCTCCCGTACGCCGGGCAGCGCCCAGGCGGCCCGTTCCGCGTCCTCGCGCTGCCACCAGGCGCTCACCACGCCGTCGAGCACCACCGTGTCGCCGTCGACCCGGGCGTCGATCCGCTCGGTCCCGGTACGCCGCAGCAGCAGGGCGCGCAGGTCGAGTCGCCTCTGCTCGTCACTCGGCGGCGTCGGGGGCCGCACCTCGACCAGGTTCGTCAGCCCGCGTACGCCGCGCAGCCGGCGCAGCTCCCGCTCGGCGGTACGGCGCTGGAAGCCGAACTCGACCTCGCCGCGCAGCATGATCCAGCCGTCGGCGACGGTCACGTCCAGCCGCTCGGCGGGCACGAAGCTGTCCCACTCCAGCGCCCGGCTCGCCGCGATCGCGATGTCGGCGTCGGTACGCGAATCCGTGGCGGGCAGGTCGACCGCCAGGTCGCTGGCGACCGCCCGGACCCCGCGTACCCGGTGGGCGCAGCGCTCGGCGGCCCACCGCCGGGCGTAGCTGTCCACCTGGCCGGTGAGCGTCACGACGCCCCGCGAGACCGTCACGCCGATCTCGGTGGCCCGGGTCTGCGCGTCCCAGTCCAGTTCGGCGAGGACGTCGCGCTGGATCTGCTGGTCGGTACGCACGGCGGACGTGGTCGTCATGCCCCGAGCCTGCCGCCGGTACGGGTGAGGCGCGCTCACCCGCACCGGGTGAGAAACGAGGAGGGGCGGCGGGTGACGGAGCCAACCCCCTTGGCTCCGTCACCCGCCGCCCGGGAGGGAGGCAGGTCCTCGGGACTATGACGTCTCGGCGAGCGTCACGGTTGCGCTCTCGCTGGATCCGTTTCGCTTGTACTGCACCTCGACCCGGTCGCCGACCTTGCCGGCCTGCACGGCGCCGACCAGGTCGTTCGAGTCGTTGATCACCTTGTCGCCGAACTTGGTGATCACGTCGCCGCGCTGGAGCCCGGCCTTCTCGGCGGGGCTGCCGGGCGTGACGGCGGCGACGAGCGCCCCGCCGTCCTCGGCGCCGTTCACGCTCACCCCGAGCGAGGGGTGGCTGATCTTCTCGCCACGCTGGAGCTTCTCGGCCACGTTCTTGGCCTTGTTGCTCGGGATGGCGAAGCCCACGCCGATGTTTCCGGTGCTGCCCTGCCCGGCGGTGGCGATGGCGGTGTTGATGCCGATCACCTCGCCGCGGGTGTTGACGAGCGCGCCGCCGGAGTTGCCCGGGTTGATCGGGGCGTCGGTCTGGAGCAGACCGGAGATCGAGCTCGCGCCCTGCTGCGGGTTCTGCTGGCCACCCTCGCCCGCCTGGATGGTGCGGTCGCGGGCGCTGAGGATGCCGGCGGTCACCGAGCCCTGCAGGCCGAGCGGGCTGCCCAGGGCGAGCACCTGGTCACCGACCTGCATGGCGTCGCTGTCGCCGAACTTGGCCGCCTTCAGGTTGCTCACGCCACTGGCCTGGACCACCGCGAGGTCGGTCTTCGGGTCGGTGCCGACGATCTTCGCGGAGGCGCTCTTGCCGTCGGCGAAGACCACCCGCACGGTGTCGCCACCGGCGCCCGCGACGACGTGGTTGTTCGTGAGCACGAACCCGTCGGCGCTGAGGATCACCCCGGAGCCCTCACCGCTGTTCGTCATGATCGTGACGATGCTGTCCTGGACGGACGCCGCGATCTTGGGTAGGTCGGCGCTGTTGATCACCGGGGCGGCGGAGTAGGTGCGGGTGGGGCCGTCCCCGTCGAGCGCGAGGGCCAGCGCGCCACCGGCCACGCCGGAGCCGAACATCAGGGCCAGCGCCAGCGCGCCCGCGCCGACGAACTTCCCGGCCCGGCTGGGGCGGGCCGGCTGCTGCGGGCCCCACTGCGGCATCTGCTGCCCGGGCTGGTACGACTGGTAGCCCTGCTGCGTCTGGTACGGCTGCGCCTGGTACGTCGGCACCGGCCCGCCGTGCTGGGTGGACGGGTAGCCGCCGGCGGTCTGCTGGTTCCAGCCGCCCTGCTGCTGCCCGTACCAGGGGTGCGGCTGCCCCGAGGCCGGGTACGGCGGCGCGGACGGTGTCGCCGGCTGCGGCGGGTACGGCCCGGCGGGCGCGGCGTCTCCGGCGCTGCCGGCCGGGTTCGTGTGCCCGGCGGGTGTGCCGGTTCCGGCGGCCGGGGAGTCGGCCGGAACCGACGCGGGGGCCGGGGTGCTGGAGGAGTCCGACGTCCCGCTCTCGACGCGGGGCAGCTCGGCGGTGTGGTGCGACGGCTCGGCGTCGGCGGGGGCCGGCGACCGCTGCGGATCGGTCTCGTGGTCGGTCATGTCACCAGCTTTCCCCGTAGCACTGTCACCAGCCTGGAATCCGCCTGGAAGTTTTCTGAATGTCACTCCCCGGACTCGGGCTCCTCGGGCAGCAGCGGCAGCTTCACCCGGAACGTCGCCCCGCCGCCCGGCGTCTCCGCCACCTCGACGCTGCCGTGGTGCGCGGCGACGAGCGCGGCCACGATGGCCAGGCCGAGGCCGGTGCTGATCGGCCCGCCGGCCCGGCGGGTACGGGCGGCGTCCACCCGGTAGAACCGCTCGAAGACCCGTTCGGCCTGCTCCGGGGTGAGGCCGGGACCGGTGTCCGCCACCTCCACCACGGCGAGGTTGCCCGCCTCGGCCCGTAGCCGCAGCGTCACCGAGGCGTCCGGCGGCGTGTGGGTGAGCGCGTTCGTCATCAGGTTGCCGATCACCTGGCGCAGGCGCGCGTCGTCGCCGAGAACCACCAGCGGCCCGGCGCCCGGTTCCCGCTCCAGCTCGATCCGCCGGTCCGGGGCGATCACCCGGGCCGCCTCCACCGCGTCGGACGCCAGCACCGGCAGCTCGACCGGGGCCAGCGCGATCGGCCGTTCCCGGTCCATCCGCGCCAGCAGCAGCAGATCCTCCACCAGCAGACCCATCCGGGACGCCTCGTCCTCGATGCGGCGCAGCAGGTCGGCGGTCTGCTCCGGCGCCCGCGCCGCGCCCTGGCGGTACAGCTCGGCGAAGCCCCTGATGGTGGTCAGCGGCGTGCGCAGCTCGTGCGAGGCGTCGGCGATGAACTGCCGCATCCGCTCCTCGGACCGGCGGGCCCGCGCCTCCGACGCCTGCGCGTACGCGGCGGCGTCCCGCGCGCCCATCTCGGCGCTGCGCGCCGCCGCCTCGGAGGCGGCCCGCGCGGTGAACGCGGCCTCGATCTGCGCGAGCATGGCGTTGAGCGCCCGGGACAGGCGGCCCAGCTCGGAGGTCGGGCACGACCGCCCCTCCTCGGGGTCGGGCACCCGCCGGGTCAGGTCGCCGCCGGCGATGGCGGCCGCCGTACGTTCTATCTCCACCAGCGGCTTCAGGCTGGTACGGACGATCCCGGCGCCGACCGACGCCAGCGAGATCAGCACCGCACCCCCGACCAGGAGGTCTATCCACACCAGCCGCCCGACTGCGGAGTCGACGCCGGTGAGGTGCTGCCCGAGCGCGATGATCCGCCCGTCGGGCAGGGCGGTGTAGAGCATCCGCCACCGGCTGCGGCCGTCCTCGGAGCGCACGGTGAACGGCTTGCCCACCCGATCCTGGTAGCCCGCGTAGTCGACGGGGAACCGGGGCAGTTCCTCCTCGCGCAGGCCCTCGTAGCGCGTCGGCTCCTCCGGCAACTCGCCGGGCGCCATGACGGACGCCACGTAGTCCGACGGAATGGTGATCTTGATCGGGCCGCCGCCGGCCTTGTCGAGCGTGTTGGCCACCGTGTACGCGCCGCCACGGAGCTGGTCGTCCGCCTGCCCGATCAGATAGTTCCGCAGCAGGAACGCCGTCAGGCCGCTGATCACGACGAGCGCCACGGCCACGAGTGCGAGGACGGCGGCGACGAGCTTCAGCCGGAGCGGGACGCTGCGCAGCCTGCCCTTCGCGTCGTCGACGACGTTCACGCCGCCGGCTTGCGTAGCACGTAACCAACTCCCCGGAGCGTGTGGATCAGCCGGGGCTGGGTGTTGTCGACCTTGCGCCGCAGGTAGGAGATGTAGGACTCGACGATGTTGTCGTCACCGCGGAAGTCGTAGTTCCAGACGTGGTCGAGGATCTGCGCCTTGCTGAGCACCCGGTTGGCGTTGAGCATCAGGTAGCGCAGCAGCTTGAACTCGGTCGGCGACAGCTGCACGCGCTGGCCGGCCCGGTGCACCTCGTGGGTCTCCTCGTCCAGTTCCAGGTCGGCGAAGGTGAGGCGGGAGGGGGTCTGGTCGCCGGTCGCGGTACGCCGCAGCACGGCCCGGATCCGGGCGGTCAGCTCCTCCAGGCTGAACGGCTTGGTGACGTAGTCGTCGCCGCCCAGGGTGAGCCCACGGATCTTGTCGTCGGTGGCGTCCCGCGCGGTCAGGAAGACCACCGGGGTACGCGTACCGCCCTCGCGCAGCATCCGGATGACCTCGAAGCCGTCCAGGTCGGGCAGCATCACGTCGAGCACCACCAGATCGGGCCGGTGGTCCTTGGCGGCGTTCAGGGCGGCGCTGCCGCTGGTCGCGGTGGCCACGTCGAAGCCCGCGAAACGCAGGCTCGCGGAGAGCAGTTCGAGGATGTTGGGATCGTCCTCGACGACGAGAAGCCGTGCCTCGGTCTGGGTAGCCGCCATGTCACCCATCATCCGCGCTGCGGCTGCGGCCACGCTGGGCGCTCCCTGGAAACAACCTGTGAGATCAGCGGAGCAGCCGCCGGAGCCCTTCCAGCGCGCCGTCGAGCAGCCGGATCGCGGTACGGAGCTGGTTGTCGCTCAGCCGCCGGGCCCGGACGAGCGCACCGACCTCGACTGTGAACGCGGCCAGCCGCCTGTCGAAGTCGGCGAGCAGCGGCGAGTCGTCCGGACGGGCCGCGCCCTCGCCGGTCGCCGGACGGGCGGTGGCGGACGCCGCCCAGCCGCCCTGCCGGGTCTGCCGGGCCACCTCGCGCAGTTCCCGCTTCAGGTCGCGCACCGATCCGCGTACCTCGGTGCGGATCTCCCCGGCCAGCGCGGAGAGATCCTCGACGGCGGCGCCGATGTCGTTCTCCAGCGTCGACAGCTCGTCGGCGCGCTGGCGCAGTTCGGCGCGGCCCGCCTCGGTGATCTCGTAGACCTTGCGCCCGCCCGCGGCGGTGTGCGTGACCAGCCCCTCCGCCTCCAGCCGTTGCAGGCGCGGGTAGATGGTGCCGGCGCTCGGTGCGTACAGGCCGAGGAAGCGCTCCTCCAGCAGGCGGATCAGCTCGTAGCCGTGCTTCGGGCCGTCGTCGAGCAGCTTCAGCAGGTAGAGCCGGAGCCGGCCGTGGCTGAACACCGCGGTCACGGCACGTCCTCCACATGGTCGGCGGGCGCGACCGGGCGGGCGAGCAGCGCGATGCTGCCGGAGGTCGCGGAGGCCCAGAGCCTACCCGCACCGCCGCCGAGCACACCGTGGCTGTCCTTGATCGAGCCGAGCCCGCGTCCACCGCTGTCCACCTGGGGAAAGCCGCTGGTGATCTTGCCGGACGTGGTGTGCAGGTGCACTGTGAGGTCGCTGTCCTCGCGGACCCGGACGGTGATGCTGCCGGAGATGGCGCTGAGCCGGATCTCGCTGCCGCGCGGGTTGTCCAGGTCGCAGGTGATCGAGCCAGAGACGGCGTGGGCGCGGACCCGGTCGGGCGCGCTGTCGGCGAGGATCAGCTCACCGGAGACCGTCTCCAGGTCCAGGTCGCCGCCGATGCCGAGCGCCTCGACCGGCCCGGAGATGACCTTCGCGCTGGTGCGTCCCCGCAGCCCGCGCAGCGTGACCTGCCCGGAGGTCACGTCGACCCGGGTCTCCCGGCGCAGCCCGGAGGCGACGAGCGCGCCGCTGACCACCGACAGGGTGGCGAGCACGTCCGGCGGAACCGCTACCGACACCTCGGCCCGGATCCGGTTGCCGAACCAGGAGAAGATGCCGAACAGGCCGGGCTTGCGCTTGTGCCGGATCGTCAGCCGCCCGTCGCGGACCTCGACGAGGAGCGGCCGGCTGCTGACCCGGGTCACGTCCACCCGGGCCGGACCGTCGGCGCCGACCACGTTGAGCCGGCCGCTGATCAGTTCGGCGTCGAGCCGGGTGATCGGCTCGTCCACGGTGATCCGCTGCGGGCTCTCGACCGTCCAGTTGGCCATGACACGCTCCCCTCGTCGGCGTGCCGACCCACGGCACACCCGGTGTTGCGAGGAGCATAACGCGATACATCGCGACTGAACAAGATACTATCGCGACTGTGTCGCGTCCCTGACGGCCGCAGGTCAGGCTGTCAGGTCGAGCGGTGGCGCGAGCAGGGGTCGAGGGCCGGGTGGACGGCGGCCTCGGCGATCCGGGCCAGCGACCTGCGGTCCGCGCCCTCGGCCGGGTGCAGCGCGGCGCTCACCGTCACCGACGCGGTCAGGTCCCGGGCGGCGAGCACCCGGCGTCCCGACGCCCAGAGCGTCTCCTCGCCGAGGAAGGCGGGCAGCGTGCTCGGATCACCCGCGTACCGGTAGCCGATGCGCAGCGGCACCACCGGAGCGCCCGCCGCCACGGCGGCCTGGAACATCGCCGGGCGGAAGCCGCGGCTCGGGCGGCAGTCCGTCGCGGCGCCGCACCAGGTCGTACCCTCCGGGAACACCGCCACCGACCGCCCGGACCGCAGCGCGCCGGCCACCCGCGCGACGGTGGCCGGCAGGTCACGCGGCCGGGACCGGTCCACGAAGACGGTGCCCGCCGCGGCGGCCAGCGCGCCGACCAGCGGCCAGCTCCGGACCTCGCGCTTCGCCACCATCCGGACCGGCGACACGGCGAGCACCGCCAGGACGTCCAGCCAGGAGACGTGGTTGGCGACCAGCAGCGCACGCCCGCGCGGCACCCGGCCGCGGACCAGCAGCCGGACCCCGAGGGTACGCAGCGTCCACCGCGCCCAGCCCCGCAACGCGGCCCGGCCCCGGGCGGCGGACAGCAGCGGCAGCAGCACGGTCAGGCCCGCCCCGGCCAGCAGCATGCCGAGTACGCCGAGCAGCCGTCCCGCCCGGCGCAGCCGCGACACGTCCGGGGCGGCGAGCGGCGGAAGGCAGTCCGGCCCGCAGCCGGAGGTGGGCCGCCACAGGCCCTCCCCGGCACCCGGACCGGCCACCCACGGCTCGGCGGCGGCGGTCACGACCCGGCCTCGCCGAGGAAGTGCCGCAGGTAGCGCGGGTTCATCCGGTCCAGCGAGAACAACACGTAGAAGTCGGCGCAGCCGAAGTCCGCGTCGTACCCGGGCTCGCCGGCCACCCAGGCGCCCAGCCGCAGGTAGCCGCGCAGCAGCGGCGGCACGAGCGCCCGCCGTTGCGCCGGCTTGAGCGCGGCGAGGTCGGCGGCCGGCGCCTCGGCGAACCAGGGCCGGCGCGGGGTGACCCGCAGCAGCGGCGGGGCGAGGTGCCGGGCGGTGACCTCGGCCCACACCTGCGCGGCGGCGGTCCCGCCGTCGGCGACCGGCACCGAGGCGCAGCCGCCGAGCCAGCGGGCGCCGCGCAGGTGCAGGTAGCGGCAGATCCCGGCCCACATCAGGTTGATCACCGCGCCGGTGCGGTGATCGGGGTGGACGCAGGAGCGGCCCGCCTCGACCAGGTGGTCGCGGAGCGGGGCCAGCGGGCTCAGGTCGAACTCGGCGTCGGCGTACCGGCGGTCGGTGCGGCCGGGCGGCAGCAGCCGGTACGTGCCGACGACCTCGCCGGTGCCCTCGCGCAGCACCACCAAGTGGTCGCAGTACGCGTCGAACCCGTCGGTGTCGAGCCCGGTGGCGGCGGTCGGCAGGGTGGCGCCGAGTTCGCCGGCGAACACCTCGTGGCGCAGGCGTTGCGCGGCCGCGACCAGTGTCGGGTCGTCGGCGATCAGCAGGGTGTAACCGCTGGTCGTGAGCGGTGCGCCAGCGGCGTGCAGAACGGCCATGACTCCTGTGTAGGTGCCCCGGGTTGCCGCCGGACGGGATGAGGGGTGTCGATCCGGTGAACGCCGGTCGGCGGCGGCGTGCGAACCGGGACGGCCGGGACGGGACCGGCGTGTGCGAGGCTGCCGGGCGGACCGCCGCGACGGCGCCGGCGGAGGGAACCCGGAGGTGCACATGCTGGTCGAGGCCCGCTTCCAGGGGCCGGACGGCTCCGGCAACGGCGGCTGGAGCGCCGGCATCTTCGCCGCGCTGATCGACGACCGGGGGCCGGTGGAGGTCACCCTGCGCCGGCCGCCGCCGCTGGACACGCCGCTGACCGCCGCCGACGGCGAGGTACGCGACCCGGACGGTCACCTGATCGCCCAGGTGCGCCGGATCGAGCCGGTCGACGCGGTGGTGCCGCCGGTGGACCCGGCGACGGCGGAGCAGGCCGCGCGGGCGTACCCCGGTCTGGTCGACCACCCGTTCCCCCGCTGCTACGTCTGCGGCCCGGCGAACCCGGACGGGCTGCGGATCTTCCCCGGCCGGCTGCCGGACGGGCGGACCGCCGCGCCGTTCCGCGCGCCGGCCGAGGTGGTGCCCGCGACGGTGTGGGCGGCGCTGGACTGCCCGGGCGGCTGGGCGGTGCTCGCGCCCGGCCGGCCGTACGTGCTGGGGCGGATCGCCGCGCAGGTCACGGCGCTGCCACGGCCCGGCGACGAGTGCGTGGTGACCGGCGTCGCGGTCGGTTCCGAGGGACGCCGGGCCGAGGTGCACACCAGCCTGTACGGTGCGGACGGCGCGCTCCTCGGCCGTGCCCGGGCGACCTGGGTGGCGCTGCCGGCCCGGTGATCTCCTCCCTGAGGAGGACGGCGCGTACGCGTCCCGCCTGATTGACCCCCTTGCGCCGGGTTGGAAGGCTGTTGCCGGGTGCCCCCGCAACGGCGCCCCACCGGCGCGCGACGAGCCCGCCGGGGCAGGAGAGGAGAATGATGTCCGACGGGCAGCCACGCCCCAGTGCCGGGACCGGCCAGATCATCGTGTCCGGCCTGACCAAGCAATACAAGAACGTCCGCGCGGTGGACAACCTGTCGTTCACCGTCGAGCCGGGCCGGGTCACCGGCTTCCTCGGCCCGAACGGCGCCGGTAAGACGACCACGCTGCGCATGCTGCTCAACCTGGTGACGCCGAGCGCCGGCACGGCCACCATCGGTGGCAGCCGGTACGCCGACCTGCCCGACCCGCTGCGTACGGTCGGCGCGGTGCTGGAGGCGTCCAGCGCGCACAAGGGCCGCACCGGCATCAACCACCTGCGGGTGATCTGCGCTGCGGCGGGCCTGCCGAAGGAGCGCGCCGACGAGGCGCTGGCGCTGGTCGGGCTCACGCCCGCCGCCAAGCGCAAGTTCAAGGGCTACTCGCTCGGCATGAAGCAGCGGCTCGGCATCGCCGCAGCGATGCTCGGCAACCCGCAGGTGCTGATCCTGGACGAGCCGGCGAACGGCCTGGACCCGGAGGGCATCCGCTGGATGCGCGGCTTCCTCAAGGGGCTCGCCGCCGAGGGACGGACGGTGCTGGTCTCCAGCCACCTGCTCTCCGAGATGCAGCTGCTCGCCGACGACGTGGTGATCATCGCGGCCGGCAAGCTGGTCCGGCAGGGCCCGGTCGACCAGGTGATGGCGTCGATGACGCACGACGTGCGGGTGCGGGTGCGCACCCCGCAGGCCGACGAGCTGGTCGCGGCGCTGCGCGAGCAGTCGGCAACCGTCGACACCGACCCGCACGGCGCGCTGCTGGTGACCGGCGTGGACGCGCCGACCGTGGGCCGGGTCGCGCTGGCCGCCAAGGTGGAGCTGCACGAGCTGACCACCGAGCGCCCCGACCTCGAAGGGGTCTTCCTGGAGCTGACGGCCGGAAAGGCGGAGATCCGATGACGCTGGTCCGATCCGAACTGCTCAAGATCCGTACCACCAGCACCTGGTGGATCTTCGGGCTGATCAGCCTGGCGCTGTGGGCGCTCACGCTGTTCTTCAACTGGTTGCAGACCGAGGCGCTGGCCGGCGGGGACTTCGGCGAGGTACCGGCCGAGCAGTCCGACCAGTTGCAGGCCATCTCGGCCGCCGACAACCTGGCGGCCAACCTCTACACCAACGGCCAGTTCTTCGGCCTGCTCATCGTGCTGCTGCTCGGCATCGTGGTGGTGACCAGCGAGTTCTTCCACCAGACGGTGACCACCACGTTCCTCACCGCACCGCACCGCACCGCGGTGATGCTGGCCAAGCTGGCCGCGGCCGGCGTGCTGGCGCTGCTGTTCTGGCTCGTCACCACTGTGCTGAACCTGATCATCTCGCCGCTGATCCTCAACTCGGTGGACGTCGGCTCGCAGCTCGGCAGCGGGGCGATCTGGCGGGCGATCGCGCTCAACGGCCTGGCCTACCTGCTCTGGTCGGTGCTCGGCGTCGGGCTCGGCGTGCTGATCCGCAGCCAGATCGGCGCCACCGTGACCGGCATCCTGTTCTACCTGGGTGGCGCGATCGGTGCGGCGATCGTGCTGAGCCTGCTCGCCTCGCGGTACGGCGACTGGATCAACAAGCTCCAGCTGCTGGTCCCGTCGCTGGCCTCCGGGCTCATGGTGGGCGGCGACACCGACATCCCGGGCAACCCGCCGCAGTGGGCGGGCGCGCTGGTGCTGATCGGGTACGCGGTGGTGGCCGGCGCGATCGGCGTGGCCACGATCCGCAAGCGCGACATCTCCTGACCTCGCGGTCAGGCCGGGCCCCGGCCGGTGACACCCGTCACCGGCCGGGGCCTTCGCCGTCTAGCAGGAGTCGGCGGATCACGCAGCGTTTGCCGAACTTCTGGCATCTTCTGTGAAACGGACCACCAGCCGGAGGCGAGAATGCCTGGGCGCAGCGCACGGCGTAGCCTTGGCATCGGTTTACCCAGCGTCGGCAACCGGGGGTCACCGGGGGCCACCGTGACATTCACAACCGCGTGAAAGAGGCGATTAGCGGCCGTGTCGACCCAGCAGACTTCGCAGGAGAACCCACTGGCGGGTTTCGGCCCGAACGAGTGGATCGTCGAGGAGATGTACCAGCGTTACCTCGCCGACCCCTCGAGCGTCGATTCGGCCTGGCACGACTTCTTCGCCGACTACCGGCCGGCCCCGGGCGCCGCCACGCCGCGCCCGGACGGGCAGGCCAAGCCGGCCGCGAAGCCGGAGCCGGCCGAGCAGCAGGAAGCAGTGGCCACGGTCAAGGAGCAGCCCGCCAAGGCGGAGCCGAAGGCCGCCCCCAAGGCCGCGGCCGCCCCGGCCAAGCCCGCCGCCAAGCCGGCGG
The DNA here is from genome assembly GCF_027497335.1 of Micromonospora sp. WMMA1976. Classification (NCBI taxonomy): domain Bacteria; kingdom Bacillati; phylum Actinomycetota; class Actinomycetes; order Micromonosporales; family Micromonosporaceae; genus Micromonospora; species Micromonospora sp. WMMA1976. Next base: position 5,194,318 of record NZ_CP114912.1, read on the forward strand.
CGAAGGCGCCTGAGCCGGCCAAGAAGTCCGCCCCGGCCAAGCCGGCCGCCAAGGCGCCGACCGCGAGCGCCGCGGGCACCACGCCGCTGCGCGGCGTCGCCGCCAAGATCGTGCAGAACATGGACGCGTCGCTGTCGGTCCCGACCGCCACGAGCGTGCGCGCCGTCCCGGCCAAGCTGCTCGTCGACAACCGCATCGTGATCAACAACCACCTGACCCGCGGTCGCGGTGGCAAGGTCAGCTTCACCCACCTGATCGGTTACGCGCTGGTCCGCGCGGTCGTCGAGCACCCGGAGATGAACAACTCCTTCGCCGAGGTCGACGGCAAGCCGGCGATGGTCCGCCCGGAGCACGTCAACCTGGGCATCGCGATCGACCTGGTCAAGCCGGACGGCTCGCGGAACCTGGTGGTGCCGTCCATCAAGGGCTGCGAGCAGATGGACTTCCGGCAGTTCTGGCAGGCGTACGAGGACGTGGTCCGGCGCGCCCGCCGCAACGAGCTGACCATGGAGGACTACTCCGGCACCACGATCTCGCTCACCAACCCGGGCGGCATCGGCACTGTGCACTCGATCCCGCGCCTGATGCAGGGGCAGAGCGCCATCATCGGCGTCGGCGCGATGGAATACCCGGCCCCCTACCAGGGCATGAGCGAGGCCACCCTGGCCGAGAACGCGGTCAGCAAGGTCATCACGCTGACCAGCACGTACGACCACCGGATCATCCAGGGCGCGCAGTCCGGCGAGTTCCTGAAGGTCATGCACGAGCTACTGCTCGGCGAGCGCGGCTTCTACGACGACATCTTCACCTCGCTGCGGATCCCGTACGAGCCGGTGCGCTGGATGCGCGACGTGGCAGTCGACAGCGAAGGTCAGATCAACAAGACCGCGCGGGTGCACGAGCTGATCCACGCGTACCGGGTCCGCGGCCACCTGATGGCCGACACCGACCCGCTGGAGTTCAAGATCCGCAAGCACCCGGACCTGGACGTCCTCCAGCACGGGCTCACGCTGTGGGACCTCGACCGCGTCTTCCCGGTCAACGGCTTCGCCGGCCAGCAGCGGATGAAGCTGCGCTCGATCCTCGGCGTGCTGCGCGACTCGTACTGCCGCCGCGTCGGCATCGAGTACATGCACATCCAGGACCCGGAGGAGCGCCGCTGGATCCAGGAGCGGGTCGAGCGCAAGTACGAGAAGCCCAGCTCCGACGAGCAGAAGCACGTGCTGAACCGGCTCAACGCCGCCGAGGCGTTCGAGACGTTCCTGCAGACCAAGTACGTCGGCCAGAAGCGCTTCTCGCTGGAGGGTGGCGAGTCGCTGATCCCGCTGCTCGGTGAGGTGCTGGAGTGCTCCGCCGAGGCCGGGCTGGACGAGGTCGTCATCGGCATGGCCCACCGCGGCCGGCTCAACGTGCTGGCGAACATCGTCGGCAAGCCGTACGAGAAGATCTTCTCCGAGTTCGAGGGGCACCTCGACCCGCGGTCCACGCAGGGCTCGGGCGACGTGAAGTACCACCTCGGCCAGAACGGCAAGTTCACCACCCCGGACGGCGAGCACGCGGTCAAGGTGTCGGTGGTGGCGAACCCGTCGCACCTGGAGGCCGTGGACCCGGTGCTGGAGGGCATCGTCCGGGCCAAGCAGGACCGGATCGACCTCAAGCTGGAGGGCTACACGGTGCTGCCGCTGGCGGTGCACGGTGACGCCGCCTTCGCCGGCCAGGGCGTGGTCGCCGAGACGCTCAACCTCTCCCAGCTGCGCGGCTACCGCACCGGCGGCACCGTGCACGTGGTCGTCAACAACCAGGTCGGCTTCACCACCGCACCGGAGTACAGCCGGTCCAGCCTCTACAGCACCGACGTGGCCCGGATGATCCAGGCGCCGATCTTCCACGTGAACGGCGACGACCCGGAGGCAGTGGTCCGGGTGGCCCGGCTCGCGTTCGAGTACCGGCAGGCGTTCAACAAGGACGTCGTGATCGACATGGTCTGCTACCGCCGGCGCGGGCACAACGAGGGTGACGACCCGTCGATGTCCAACCCGGAGATGTACAAGATCATCGACTCGAAGCGGTCCGTCCGGAAGCTCTACACCGAGGAGCTGATCGGGCGCGGCGACATCACCGTGGAGGACGCGGAGGAGCTTCTGCGTGACTACCAGGGGCAGCTGGAGCGGGTCTTCAAGGCCACCCGGGACGCCGCGACCACGCCGCGTCAGCTCAGCCGCCCGGCGCGGGAGGAGGAGCCGGAGCCGCAGGTCGACACCGCCACCGACGCCTCGGTGGTCAAGGCGATCGGCGAGGCGCACGTCAACCTGCCGGAGGGCTTCACCCCGCACAAGCGGATCCAGCAGCTGCTGGAGCGGCGCCGCAAGATGTCCGTCGAGGGCGGCATCGACTGGGGCTTCGCCGAGATCATCGCGTTCGGCACGCTGCTGCACGACGGCGTCACCGTCCGGCTCGCCGGGCAGGACTCGCGCCGCGGCACGTTCGTCCAGCGGCACGCCTCGGTGGTCGACGCCAAGACCGGCGAGGACTACCTGCCGCTGATGTCGCTCACCGCCGACGGCGAGCGGTCGCGCTTCTTCGTCCACGACTCGCTGCTCTCCGAGTACGCGGCCATGGGCTTCGAGTACGGCTACTCGGTGGAGAACATCAACGCGCTGGTGGCCTGGGAGGCCCAGTTCGGTGACTTCGTCAACGGCGCCCAGTCGGTGATCGACGAGTTCATCTCGTCCGGCGAGGTGAAGTGGGGCCAGCGCTCGGCGGTGACGCTGCTGCTGCCGCACGGCCACGAGGGCCAGGGCCCGGACCACACGTCCGGCCGCCCGGAGCGGTTCCTGCAGCTCTGCGCCGAGGACAACATGCGGGTGGCCATCCCGACCACCCCGGCGAACTACTTCCACCTGCTGCGCCGCCAGGCCCTGTCGCCCAAGCGCAAGCCGCTGGTGGTGTTCACGCCGAAGTCGCTGCTGCGGCACAAGCTGTGCGTGTCGCGGGTGGAGGACTTCACCACCGGGACGTTCCAGCCGGTGCTGGCCGACACCGCGGCTCCGGCGCCGGAGCAGGTGAAGCGGGTGCTGCTCTGCTCGGGCAAGGTCTACTACGACCTGTTCCAGGCCCGGCAGGAGCGGGGCGTGACCGACACCGCGATCATCCGGATGGAGCAGCTCTACCCGCTGCCCGTCGAGGAGGTCCGGGCCGCGCTCGCGCAGTACCCGAACGCCGAGGACTTCGCCTGGGTCCAGGAGGAGCCGGCCAACCAGGGCGCCTGGTCGTTCGTCGCGCTCAACCTGCTGGAGCACCTGCCCGAGGTCCGGCTGCGCCGCATCTCCCGGCCGGCCGCCGCCGCGCCGGCGGTGGGCTCGGCGAAGATGCACGAGGTCGAGCAGAACGCGCTGATCGAGGCGGCTCTCCCCCGCCCGTGACACCACCGGCAGCGGCCCGTCCCGACCCGGGGCGGGCCGCTGCCGTACGACGACGAGAGGAAAACCGTGTACTTCACCGACCGTGGCATCGAGGAACTGGTCGAGCGCCGGGGTGACGAGCAGGTCAGCCTGGAGTGGCTGGGCGAGCGGCTGCGCGACTTCGTCGACCTGAACCCGGAGTTCGAGACCCCGATCGAGCGGTTCGCCACCTGGCTGGCCCGTCTCGACGACCCGGACGAGGACTGACGGGCGTCAGCCGGTCGCGCCCCGCCCGGCGACCCGGAGGTCTCCGGTGCGCCGCAGCTTCTGCCAGCCCAGCCGGCCGCCGGTCAGCGCGGTGCCGACCGCCTGGAGCAGCACCAGGTACATCACCTGCCGGTAGACGAACTGCTGCAACGGCAGCACCCAGAGCACGCCGAGCTTCTCCCGGTCCAGCCGGAAGGCCAGTACCGCGGTGAGGAACTGGAGCGCGAGCATCGCCAGCCAGGCCACCACCGTGTCGCTGCGGTCCAGGAAGATCAGCCCGTAGATCGCGAGCAGGTCGATCACCGGGGCGGCCAGCGGCAGCAGCACGCCGAACAGCGTCAGGAACGACAGGGACCGGCGGCCGAACCGGCCCGACGGGCCGCTCTCGATCACCGAGCGCCGGTGCTTCCACATCGCCTGCATGGTGCCGTAGCTCCACCGGTACCGCTGCTTCCACAACTGGCCGATGGTGGCCGGCGCCTCGGTCCAGGCGCGGGCGCTCTCCTCGTACACGATGTGCCAGCCGGCGCGGCCGATGGCGATGGTGACGTCGGTGTCCTCGGCCAGCGTGTCGTCGGTCAGGCCGCCCACCTGCTCCAGCGCCTGGCGCCGGAACGCGCCGATCGCGCCGGGGACGGTGGGCATGCAGCGCAGCGTCTCGTAGAGGCGGCGGTCGAGGTTGAAGCCGATGACGTACTCGACGTGCTGCCACTTGGCGATCAGGCCGCGCCGGTTGCCGACCTTGACGTTGCCGGCGACCACGCCGACGCGGGGGTCGGCGAACGGCTGGACCAGCCGGCGGACCGAGTCCGGCTCGAAGATCGTGTCGCCGTCGACCATGACGATCAGGTCGTGCCGGGCCAGCGCGACGCCGGTGTTGAGCGCGCTCGGCTTGCCGCCGTTGGGCTTGCGGACGACCCGGACGTTCGGCAGGCGCAGCGCCGCGACGATGTCGGCGGTGCCGTCGGTCGAGCCGTCGTCGACCACCACCACCTCGATGCCGCCGGGGTGGTCACCCAGGGCGAGCGAGCGGACCGCCGCGGCGATGCCCTCCCGCTCGTTGTAAGCGGGCACGATCACCGAGACCGGTCCGGTGACCGGCGGACCCCACGACCAGTCGCGGCGACGGCGGCGGCGGGCGTGCCGTGGGGCCAGGACGAACAGCAGCAGGGTCCGGCCGATCGTGAGCACCCCGACGAGCACGAAGAAGGCGCCGAGCACCCCGAACATGCCGTCGGCGACGCGGACCGCGCCGACCAGGACGTGGCCCCGCAACCGCTCGTCGAGCGTGGCCTGCGTGTGCCCGCCCACCGGGCCCGAGACGCCCGCAGCCGCGAACGTCTGGTTGAGTCCCTCGCTCACAGTGGTGAAGCGGTATCCGCGCTCGAGCAACGCCGGGATGTAGCGGTCCAGCGCGGCCACGGTGCCGGACCGGTCGCCGCCCGCGTCGTGCCAGAGCGCGATCGTGCCGGCCGTCCCGTCCGGCGTGGCGCTGGCGACCATCTCGTCGACCGGGGGCAGCTCCCAGTCCCGGCTGTCGACGTCGTTGACGACGGTGAGGTAGCCCAGCTCGCCGGCCTGCCGCAGCATCGGCCAGTCCCGGTCCGTGTAGGCGTCGGCGCGGGACGAGTACGGGAAGCGCAGCAGCGACGTCCGGACACCTGTGGTGCTGGCGATGGCGAGCTGCGTCTGTGCGTACTCCAGTTCGCGCCGCCACTCCGGCAGCGCGGCGAGGTCGGGATGGGTGAACGTGTGCACGCCCAGCTCGTGCCCCTCGGCCACCAGCCGGCGGGTCACCTCCGGGTTTCTGACGACCTGCGAGCCGATCACGAAGAAGGTGCCCTTCACCTGGTACTTGTCCAGGACGCGCAGCACCTCCGGCGTCCACCGCGGGTCGGGCCCGTCGTCGAAGGTGAGCGCGACGGTGCGCGGCGGCAGGTGGTGCGACTGGGTGCGGCCCTCCGCGCCGACGTTGACGATCGGGCCACCCCCGATCACCGAGCTGGGCACCTCCCGCTGGCTGCCGGGCGTCACCCGGTTGTCGGGTACGAACGCGGCGTTCGTGTACGCCTCGACGACCAGCAGGCCGCCCAGGACGACCACGACCATGATGACCAGGGCCCAGCTCGGCCGGGGCAGGAGACGCCGGCCCCGGAACCGGCGCCGGCCGGCGATGCGGCGGGCGTCCAGGACGACGGTGGGCTGATCACCTGTCGAGGGGCGGCCGGGCCCCTCGTCACTCATCGGTGGGCGCGGCGGGCGCGACAGGCTCGGCGGGCGGGTCGACGACGGACGGCGGGTCGACAGCGGGCGGCGGTGGCACCTCGGCGGTGGGAGCGGTGGGCGGCGCGGTGAGGGTCGGCGCCTGGGTGGCCGGCGGCGCGGTGGGGGCGGGCCGGGTCGGCCGTTGGTACCGAGGGCTCGGCGGGACCGTGGCGTCAGGGGTGACGGAGGTGGCCGGCACCCGCACCGGAGCGGTTCGGACGTCGGTGGGCGCGTCCGGCGTGGGCCCGGTCACCGCGGGCGCGGGCGACGCCGGCGCGTCCGGCGACGGCAGCCGCTGCTCGCTGGTCGGCTCGACGAACGGGATGACGCTGTCCGGGGTGATCGGCCCACCGGCGAAGCTGGCTCCGACCATGACCGTGTAGATCACGCCGGCCGCGCCGGCGCAGTAGGCGAGACGGCGAAGCCGCCGACGTCGCCGCCCGCTCGGATCGACGAAGACGGGGGGCGATTCCGGTACGACGGGAATCAGTGCGGTCGGGCCATCCACGCGGCCAAGTGTAGATGCGAAAAATCCCCACCTTCTCCACCGGGCAGCCGGTGTGACCAGGCAGAACAGGTAACACTGACCTCGATCTTGTAGGTTGGTGCCGTGGCGCGCAGCGTATACCTGACCGGCGTTGGTTCGGGCGGGGGAAAATCAACTGTGGCACTCGGGCTGGCCGAGCTGTTGTCCCGGCAGGTGGAACGGATAGGCGCGTTCCGGCCGCTCGTCGCCGGTGACGGCACCGACCCGATCCTCGCCCTGCTCACCGAGCGGTACCGGATGGATCTGCCGGTCGACGAGCTGTACGGCGCGACGTACGCCGAGGCGAGCGCGCTCGTCGCGGACGGCCGCCGGGAGGAGCTGATCTCCCGGATCGTCACCCGCTACCGGGAGGTCGAGCGCCGCTGCCCGGCGATAGTGGTGGTCGGCAGCGACTTCGCCTACGGCGACGGCACCGGCCCCCGTGAGCTGGCCTTCAACGCCCGGCTGGCGACCGAGTTCGGCAGCGTCGTGGTACCCGTGGTGGACGGGTTCGGGCAGGAGCCCGACGCGATCGCGGCGGCGCTGCGCGGCGCGTACCACGATCTGGTCGACCTCGGCGCGACGGTGATCGCGGCGCTGGCCAACCGCGTGCCGGAGCCGATGACGCTGCCCGAGCTGCCGGTGCCCGCGTACGCGATCCCAGAGGTGCCGACCGTGTCGGCGCCGACGGTGGCCGAGGTGGCGGCGGCGCTGCGCGGCACGGTGCTCACCGGCGACGAGACCGCGCTCGACCGCGACGTGCTCGACTACGTGGTGGGCGCGGCGCACGTGCCGACGCTGCTGGACCACCTCACCGACGGGGCGCTGGTGATCACCCCGGGCGACCGCGCGGACCTGCTGGTGGCGGCCGGCGCCGCGCACGTCGCCGGGCAGGTGTCGCTGGCCGGGCTGGTGCTCACCCTCGGCGAACAGCCCGACCCGCGCGCCATGCGCCTGGTCGAGCGGATGAACACCGGGCTGCCCGTGCTGTCGGTGCCCAGCGACAGCTACGACACGGTCTCCGCGTCCAGCCGCATCGAGGGCCGCCCCAGCACCGCCAACCCGCGCAAGGTCGAGGCCGCGCTCGGCGCGTTCGAACGCTGCGTGGACACCGACGACCTGGCCCGTCGGCTGCGGGTCAGCCGGTCCGCACGGGTCACCCCGCTGATGTTCGAGAACGACCTGATCGACAGGGCCCGCGCCCGGCGCCGCCGGCTGGTGCTGCCCGAGGGCGCGGACGAGCGGATCCTGCGCGCGACCGAGGTGCTGCTGCGCCGGGGCGTCGCGGAAATCACCCTGCTCGGCCGCCCGGACGAGATCGCCCGGCGGACCCGGGAACTGGGCGTCGACCTCGGGGACGCCCAGGTCGTCGACCCGGTGACCAGCCCGTGGCGGGACGAGTTCGCCGATGCGTACGCGCAGTTGCGCGCCCACCGCGGCGTCACCGTGGAGCTGGCGCACGACATCGTGGCGCAGCCCAACTACTTCGGCACGATGATGGTGCAGACCGGTCACGCCGACGGCATGGTCTCCGGCGCCACCCACACCACAGCCGCCACCATCCGCCCGGCCTTCGAGATCATCCGGACCGTGCCGGGCGTCTCCGTCGCGTCCAGCGTCTTCTTCATGCTGCTCGCCGACCGGGTGCTGGTGTACGGGGACTGCGCCGTCAACCCCGACCCGGACGCCGACCAGCTCGCCGACATCGCCATCTCGTCGGCCGACACCGCGGCCCGGTTCGGCATCGAGCCGCGGGTGGCGATGCTGTCGTACTCCACCGGCAGCTCCGGCGCCGGCGCCGACGTGGAGAAGGTCGCGGCGGCCACCAAGCTGGTCCGGGAACGCCGGCCCGACCTGCTGGTCGAGGGCCCGATCCAGTACGACGCGGCGATCGACCCGCAGGTGGCGGCCACCAAGCTGCCGGACAGCCCGGTCGCCGGGCGGGCCACGGTGTTCATCTTCCCGGACCTGAACACCGGCAACAACACGTACAAGGCGGTGCAGCGGTCCGCCGGGGCGGTGGCGGTCGGGCCGGTCATGCAGGGCCTGCGGCGGCCGGTAAACGACCTGTCCCGCGGCGCCACCGTGCCCGACATCGTCAACACGGTGGCGATCACCGCCATCCAGGCCGCCGCGGAGGCGTCGGAATGAGCCGCATCCTGGTCCTCAACAGCGGATCCTCGTCGGTCAAGTACCGGCTGTACGACGGCGACGACGTCCTGGACAAGGGCACCGTCGAGCGGATCGGCGAACCCGGCGGCGGGCCGGCCGACCACGAGAGCGCGGTCCGGGAGATCATCGGCCGGCTCGACCTGACCGGGCTGTCCGGCGTCGGCCACCGGGTGGTGCACGGCGGGCGGAAGTTCAGCGCGCCGGTACGCATCGACGACGCGGTCGTCACCGCGATCGAGGACCTGGTGCCGCTGGCGCCGCTGCACAACCCGGCCAACCTGGCCGGCATCCGGGTCGCGCTGGAGGCGCTGCCGGACACCCCACAGGTGGCGGTCTTCGACACCGCGTTCCACCACACGCTGCCCGAGGCCGCCGCCACGTACGCGATCGACAAGGCCACCGCCGAGCGGTACGGCGTCCGCCGGTACGGCTTCCACGGCACCTCGCACGCGTACGTCTCGCGTCGTGTCGCCGACCTGCTCGACCGCCCGTACGACGAGCTGAACACGATCACCCTGCACCTGGGCAACGGGGCGAGCGCGTGCGCCGTCCAGGGTGGGCGCAGCGTGGCCACCTCAATGGGCATGTCCCCGCTGGAAGGCCTGGTGATGGGCACCCGCAGCGGCGACCTCGACCCGACAGTCATCTTCCACCTGCGCCGCGAGGGCGGCATGGTGGTGGACGACATCGACGACCTGCTCAACCACCGCAGCGGCCTGCTCGGGCTGACCGGCGCCAACGACATGCGGGAGGTGCTGGCCCGCCGCGACGCCGGTGACCCGGACGCGACGCTGGCGTTCGACGTCTACTGCCGCCGGATCACCGGTTACGTGGGGGCGTACTACGCGCTGCTCGGCCGGGTCGACGCGATCGCGTTCACCGCCGGGGTCGGCGAGCACGCCGCTCCGGTGCGGGCGGCGTCGCTGGCCGGGTTGGAGCGGCTGGGCGTCACGGTCGACCCGGCGCGCAACGACGGCCACGGCGACCGGGTCGTCTCCCCGGACGGCGCGGAGGTCGCGGTGCTCGTGGTCGGCACCGACGAGGAGCGGGAGATCGCCCGCGAGACCCGTGAGGTGCTGGGCGTCTGACCGCGTGCGTCCCGGCCTCTTCGCGCGGACCGGGCCGGCCGGGAGCAACCCCGGTCAGCCCAGGGCGATCCAGGCGATCAGGGCGACCACCACGACGGCGGCGACTGCCGCACCGGCGATCAGCGGCAGGCGCGACGGCGCCGACGCCGACGCGGCCGGCTCGGGAGAATCGACGAATGCGCGGAACTGCGCGGTGTTGCCACTCGGGTCGGTGTAGTTCTCAGCCATGCGGCTGACCCTAGCGAAGCCCACCGGACCGGTCCGCCCCGCCGGGCCGCCACCTGCGGATCCGGTCGGCGGGATCGGGCAAACCCGGCCACCCGGTGGAGGCGGTAGCCGCCCGGGTGGCGGCGCCGACCGGCCCGGACGGCGGGCGCGGACCGACCGCTCGGCTGCCTACCGTGCAGGTGTGAGGGGGCAGCGGCTGGTCGCCGCGCTGATGACGGCGCTGCTGGCCGGTTGCGGCCCGGCCGTGGCCACGTCCGACCCGGTCCCGGCAGGCGTCGGGCCTGCGCCGGAACGCTCGTACGCGGTGGGGATGCGGCAGTTCACGCTCGACCCGGACGGCAGGCGCCAACTGCCGGTCACCGTCTGGTACCCGGCCACCCCGTCTTCGCCCGGGCCGCCCACGTCTGCTTCCGCCACTGCCTCCGGCTCCCCCCGGGCCGTACCGGCGAGTCCCGGTCCGGCGCGCGGACCGCGCGTCCGGCCGGGAGCGCCGTTCGCCGCCGGACGGTTCCCGGTGGTCCTCTACAGCCACGGGCTGCGCAGCCTGCCCGCGTTGCACGCGGCGCTGACCAGCCGCTGGGCCGCCGCCGGGTTCGTGGTGGTCGCGCCCACCTACCCGCGGACGAACCAGCGCGCCCGCGCGTTCACCCGGGAGGACGTCCGCAACCAGCCCGCCGACGCCTGGCGGCTGATCCGTCACCTGGTCCGGCTGGGCGCCCGCCCCGGCGATCCGCTCGGGGCGCACCTGGCGGTGGACCGGTTCGCCGCCGCCGGGCACTCGGCAGGCGGGCACACCACGCTCGGCATGTTCGCCTCCGGGCAGTCGTCCCCGCTGCGGGCCGGAATCGTGATCGCCGGTGGCCGCATGGTCGCCGGCCCCTCCCGGCCGCTCGCACCGATGCTGTTCGTGCACGGGAGCGCCGACCGGATCGTGCCGGAGTCGATCGGCCGGGCCGCGTACGCCCGCTGTCTCGGGCCGGCCGCCTTCCTGAGCCTCACCGGTCAGGGCCACGGCGAGTACCTGACACCGGGGCGGCCCGGCTTCCCCCAGGTGCTCGACACCACCACCGACTTCCTGCGCTGGACGCTCTACGCCGACCGCGCCGCCCTGCACCGCCTCCCCACCGACGCCACAGCGCCGGCCACCACCACCTTCACCACCCGAGCCCTCCCCACCTGACGCCCCGCACTCCCGCCTCCCGCCCTGTCGTCCCGTCGATCATGAAGTTGACGGCGTTCGCTGTCCGGTTTGTCGCCGCCAACTTCATGATCGACGCTTCCCCCCGGGGCGGAGTGGGGTGGGTAGGGTGCCGGGGTGGACAGGCTGGAGGGGCGGCAGCTGGGGGCGATCCGGGAAGTGATCGACGTCGCCGGCGGGTGCGGGGTGAACGTGTGGCTGCGCGGGGGGTGGGCGATGGACTTCCACCTCGGCGAGGTGACCCGGCCGCACGTCGACGTCGACTGGTACTGCCGGCGGCGCGACGCCGACACGCTGGCCGACCGGCTCGGCGCGCTCGGCTGGCGCCCCGATCCCCGGATGCCCGCCGCGACGCAGCTCGACCTGCTGCGCGACGACGTCGAGCTGAGCTTCGCGTACCTCGACCTGGACGCGGACGGCCGGGTGGTCGTCGGCGCCGGACCGTGGGCGGGCACGCGCCTGCCGGACGGCATGCTGGCCGGGCCGCCCGGCCGAATCGGCACGCTCACGGCGCCGATCATCAGCGTCGCGGCGCAGATCGAGTTCAAGGAGATGTTCCCGGTCTGGATGCCGGAGCGCCCCCGCCGGGCCAAGGACGCCGCCGACCTGGCCCGACTCCGGGCGTCAGCGGGTGGTCACCCGGCGCGCTGACCGGGCCTGGCCGCCTCGATCGCGAGGCACAATCGAGTTCATGCGCCGTCGTCCCGTCGCCCTGCTCACCGCCGCCGTCCTCGGCGCCGCCCTCGCCGGCTGCTCGCAGCAGCCCACCGCCCCGGCCGGGCGGCCCGCCCCCGACATCCCACCGACCAGTGCCACACCGGCGCCGCGCGTACCCGCCGGCAAGGCTCCCACGGAGAGCTTCGCTGTCGGCGTACGCCAGGTGAAGCTGAACCGCGACGGCGACCGGCCGTTGCCGGTGACGCTTTGGTACCCGGCGGCCGGCGCGGCCGGTGGCGCGGTCGAGCGGTCCGCCCCGGCGGCGGACGGGCGGTTCCCGGTGGTGCTGTTCAGCCACGGGCTCACTGCCCGGCCGGAGGACTACCAGGCGCTGCTGACCCGCTGGGCGGCGGCCGGTTTCGTGGTCGCCGCGCCGCGTTTCCCGCACACCTCCCGGGGCACCGACGGCAACCCGCTGGACGTGCTCAACCAGCCGGCCGACGTGTCGTACGTGCTGACCCGGGTGCTCGCGCTGGGCGAGAAGGCCGGCGATCCGCTGCGCGGCCGGCTGGACCCGGAGCGGGTGGCCGCGACCGGGCACAGCGCCGGTGGCGTGACCACGATCGGGCTGTTCACCGCGGGCCGGGACGAGCGGCTGGACGCGGGCATCGTCTTCGCCGGCACCGCGCTCGGTGTGGGCACCGCGTTCGCCGGCGCCGCCGCGCCGCAGCTGTTCGTGCACGGCGAGGCCGACGAGGTGGTGTCGTACGCCGCGGGCAAGGCCGTCTTCGACGCGGTGCCGTGGCCGAAGGCGATGCTCAGCCTGCCCAAGGGCGACCACGGCCGGGCGCTGCTCGGCGACGGCAAGGCGCTGGGCGTGGTCGCCGACACCACAGTCGAGTTCCTCCGCTGGACGCTCTACGGCGACCCGGCGGCGAAGAAGCGCCTCCCGGCCGACGCCGCCCGGGGCGGCCTGGCCACCCTGGACGACCGGCTCTGAGACGTCAGGCGGTGTGGTCGACGACCACCTTGCCGAAGACGTCACCGGAGTGCAGCCGGGCGAACGCCTCGGAGATCTCGCTGAACGGCACCACCCGGTCGACCACCGGGCGCACCTCGTGCTCGGCGCAGAACGCGAGCAGCTCGGTCAGCTCGTCCGGGGTGCCCATCGAGGTGCCGAGGATCTCCAGCTGCATGGCGAAGACCCGCCGCAGGTTGACCTTGGGCTCGTGCCCGGCGGTGGCGCCGGAGACCACGATCCGGGCCAGCGGGGCGGCCGACTTCAGCGAGTGGTCGAAGGTGGCCGCGCCGACCGTCTCGATCACCACGTCGACCCGTTCCGGCAGCCGCGCGCCGGGTTCCAGCGCGGTCGCGCCCAGCTCGGCGATCCGCTCCCGCTTGCCGGCGTCGCGGCTGGTCGCGTACACCCGCTTGCCGAGCGCGACGCCGAGCGCGACGGCCGCGGTGGCCACGCCACCGCCGGCGCCCTGGACCAGCACCGACTCGCCGTCGGCGACCCGGCCCTTGGTGGTCAGCATCCGCCACGCGGTGAGCCAGGCCGTGGGCAGGCACGCCGCGTCGGTCGCCGACAGGCCGTCGGGCAGCGGCAGCAGGTTCATCCGGGGTACGGCGACACGCTCGGCGAACGTGCCCTGGTAGTGCTCGGAGAGGATGGAGACCCCGCGCGGGTCCCCGGGGGTGGGCACGACCGGGTAGATGACCACCTCGTTGCCGTCCGGGTCGGTGCCGACCGCGTCGCAGCCGAGGATCATCGGGAGCCGGCCGGCGGTCAGCCCCACGCCGCGCAGCGACCACAGGTCGTGGTGGTTGAGCGAGCTGGCCCGGACCTGCACGGTGACCCAGTCGTCCTGCGGGTGGGTCGGCTCGGGACGGTCGCCGACGGCGAGCGCGGCGAGCGGGTTGTCGGCGTCGAAGGCCGAGGCATAGGCAGCACGCATGATCGGCACGGTAACAAGCTGAGCAGCAGTTAAGAAGGGGCCCTTCCTCTACCGGAGGCGTCAGGAAGGGCCCCTTCCCTACATCTCAGCGGCGGGCGACGCCGTCGCGGCGGGCGGCCTCGGCGACCGCCTCGGCCACGGCCGGTGCGACGCGCGGGTCCAGCGGCGAGGGCACGATCGCGTCGGCGGTCAGCGACTCGGCCACCACCCCGGCGATGGCGTCGGCGGCGGCCACCTTCATCGAGTCGGTGATCCGGGTGGCCCCGGCGTCCAGCGCGCCCCGGAACACACCCGGGAACGCGAGCACGTTGTTGATCTGGTTCGGGTAGTCGCTGCGCCCGGTGGCGACCACCGCGACGTGCCGGGCGGCCACCTCGGGGTGCACCTCCGGGGTGGGGTTGGCGAGCGCGAACACGATGCCGCCGGGGGCCATGCCGGCCACCGCCGCCTCCGGGATCTGGCCGCCCGAGACGCCCACGAGCACGTCCGCGTCGCGCAGCGCCTCGGTGATGTCGCCCTGCCGGCCCTCGGCGTTGGTGATCTCGGCCAGCTCGGCCTTGGTGCCCGTCAGCTCGCGGTGCCGGCCGATGATGCCGCGCGAGTCGCACACCACCACCCGGTCCGGGTCGACGCCGCCGGCGATCAGCATCTTGGTGACCGCCACCCCGGCCGCGCCCGCGCCGCTGACCGCCACCCGCAGGTCGCCGAGCTTGCGGTTGAGCAGCGTCGCGGCGTTGCGCAGCGCGGCGAGCACCACGATCGCGGTGCCGTGCTGGTCGTCGTGGAAGACCGGGATGTCCAGCGCCTCGTCGAGCCGGCGCTCCACCTCGAAGCAGCGCGGGGCGCTGATGTCCTCCAGGTTGATCCCGCCGAACGAGGGCGCGAGCGCCTTGACCGTCGCGACGATCTCGTCCACGTCCTGGGTGTCCAGGCAGACCGGCACCGCGTCCACGCCGGCGAACTGCTTGAACAGCACCGCCTTGCCCTCCATCACGGGCAGCGCGGCGCGCGGGCCGATGTTGCCCAGACCGAGTACGGCGGAACCGTCGGTGACCACGGCGACGGTGTGCGACACCCAGGTGTAGGTGTCGGCGAGCGCGGGGTCGGCGGCGATCGCCTCACACACCCGGGCGACACCCGGGGTGTACGCGAGGGAGAGGTCCTCGCGGCTGGTCAGCGGCACGGTGGAGGCGACTGCCATCTTGCCGCCGACGTGCAGGCGGAAGACGGGATCGGCGGGGTCCGGGGTGGACGAAGACATGGTGACTCCAGGATCTGTCGAGCAGACGGACCGGCCGGCGTGGTCAGCGGTGGTCAGCGACCGGCGGCGCGGCGGTGCGGGGGTCACCCGGGCACTTTTCGAGCATAGTCACGCTTCGGCACCCAGTATGTGAGCGGGGTCATATCCGCTCCGGTCGTTACCTGCTCCTGACCCGTCCCGGACGCGGCCACCAGCGGGCCACCACCCGGCCCCGGACGTCGGCCACCCCGTACGCGCGGGAGTCGTCGGTGACGAACTCGTTGTCGCCGCGCAACCACCATCCGCCGTCGCGCGGTTCCACCGCCCGCTTGACGACGAGCAGATCGGGACGGCTGCGGAACACCGCGACGACCACGTCGCCGGGGCGTACCGGCCGGCCTTTCGTGCGGACCAGCACCGCGTCGCCGTGACGCAGCGTCGGGGCCATGGACGGGCCGGTCACCAGCACCGGCACCAGCGGGCCGCGCAGGGCCGGAGGTTCACCGGTGGGCGCCATGTCACCTCCCAGCCCCCGAGGGCGTCTCCAGGAGTAATGTCGTCTTGGATCATCGCAAACAACCCATGGAGGACCCTGATGCGCCTTCCCCGCATCCTCACGCCCCGGGTGACGGCCAGCGCTCACTGCGACCTGCCCTGCGGCGTATACGACCCGGCCCAGGCCCGGATCGAGGCCGAGTCGGTCAAAATGATCTGCGAGAAGTACCAGGCCAACACCGACCCGGAGTTCCGCACCCGCGCCATCCTGATCAAGGAGCAGCGGGCCGAGCTGGTCAAGCACCACCTGTGGGTGCTCTGGACCGACTACTTCAAGGCGCCGCACTTCGAGAAGTACCCGCACCTGCACCAGCTGTTCAACGAGGCCACCAAGCTGGCCGGCGCGGCCGGCGCCAAGGGCGGCACCGACCCGGCCAAGGCCGACGAGCTGCTGGCGAAGATCGACGAGATCTCGAAGATCTTCTGGGAGACCAAGCAGGCGTGACGTCGCCCGACGGCACTCCGACGATCCGGCCGGTACGTCCCGAGGACGTACCGGCCGTCGTCGCCATGGTGCACGAACTCGCCGAGTACGAGCGCGCGCCCGAGCAGTGCCACCTCACCACGGCACAGCTCGACGCGGCCCTGTTCGGCCCGTCCCCGGCGCTGTACGGCCACGTCGCCGTCGACGCGTCGGACCAGCCGGTCGGCTTCGCGCTCTGGTTCCTCAACTTCTCCACCTGGGCCGGCGTGCACGGCATCTACCTGGAGGACCTCTACGTCCGCCCGGCCGCCCGGGGCACCGGCGCGGGCCGGATGCTGCTCGCCACGCTCGCCGCGATCTGCGTCGAGCGCGGATACCAGCGCCTGGAGTGGTGGATGATCCACTGGAACCCGGCGGCCCGCTTCTACGCCGCGATCGGCGCCACGCCGATGGACGAGTGGACGCCGTACCGCCTGGCCGGGCCGGCGTTGCACGAGCTCGCCACGCACGCGAAGGCCGCGCCCACGCGCCCCGCCCGCTGACCGGGTAGAGTCCCGCACCGGGGGGAGGAGCCGTGACTCAACTGACCGGGCACCCGACGACCGATGACGACGTCGTCCACCTCACCGTGCCCGCCGACGGTGGTTACCTCGGCGTGCTCCGCACCGCCACGGCCGGCCTCGCGGCCCGGCTCCAGTTCGCCCTCGACGAGATCGAGGATCTGCGCATCGCCGTCGACGAGGCGTGCGCCATGCTGCTCGCCATCGCCACCCGCGACGCCGAGCTGGAGTGCCGGTTCGCGGTCACCGACGACGCCCTCACCGTCGAGGTGACGGTGCCCACGGTCCGGGGCGCCACGCTGCCGTCCGAGTCGTCGTTCGCCTGGAAGGTGCTGACCGCGCTGACCACCGGGGCGAACGCCCACGCGTCCGGCGGCCGGGCCACCATCTCGCTGCTGACCCGCCGCGCCGGCGGCTTCTGACCAACCAGCGGCCGGCGACGCTCAGGCCGGGCGGCGCCCAGGCCCGGCGGGCTCTCAGCCGGCCGGCTCGCCGAAACCCAGCGCGCGGTTGGTCGGCCCGCTCACCAGCAGCCCGACCATGCCGATCCCGAGCGCGATCAGCGGCACTCCGAGCCAGCCCATGCCGCCCTCGACCATGAACCAGCCGACCGGCAGCAGCATGAGCTGAAGCACGATGGCCGGCGCGCGGGCACCGGCCCGGCGGCGGGACAGCGCGCCGCCGAGCGCCCAGAGCGCCACCGCGCCGCCGACGGCGAAGACGGTCACCAGCAGTGCCGAGGTCAGATCCGTCGTGTCGGCGGTGAGGTCGGACCAGATGAGCCACACCGCGATCAGCCCCAGCGCCACCGCCTGGGCACGTAGCAGGAGCACCGCGGCGCGCAGCGTGCCGGGGAGCGGGTCGGAGTCGATCGTCACGGGCGCCACGATACCGGTGGGTAGTCGCGGTACAGTGCCGCCCATGCGGGCCGTCCTGGTGGTCAATCCGAAGGCCACCACCACCAGCGAGCGCAGCCGGGACGTGCTGGTCCGGGCGTTGCGCAGTGAAGTCGACCTGTCGGTGCGCTACACCCGCCGACGGGGCCACGCCACGGACCTGGCCCGGGAGGCCGCCCAGGAGGGCGTGGACCTGGTCGTCACGCTCGGCGGTGACGGCACCGTCAACGAGGTGGTGAACGGCCTGATGGCGGCGGAGCCGCCGACGTTCCGTACCGGACAGACCTCGGCCGAGCGGCTGCCCGCGCTGGCCACCGTGCCGGGCGGTTCGACGAACGTGTTCGCCCGCGCGCTCGGGTTGCCCCGGGAGTGGCCGGACGGCACCAGCATGATCCTGGAGGGGCTGCGACTGGGCCGGTCCCGCACGATCGGGCTGGGCCGTGCGGACGACCGCTACTTCACGTTCTGCGCCGGCTTCGGGCTGGACGCGGCGGTGATCCGCCGGGTCGAGCAGGCCCGCAAGAAGGGGCGCGTCTCCACCCCGGCGCTCTACTTCCGTTCCACAGCGAGTCAGTACTTCGTCGGCTCGGACCGCCGCCACCCGTCGATCACGCTGGAGCGCCCGGGTGAGGCGCCCGAGGCGGAGCTGGCGACCGCGATCATCCAGAACACCGCGCCGTGGACGTACCTGGGCGATCGCGAGATCAACCCCAACCCGGAGGCGTCGTTCGATCTCGGGCTCGACGTGCTCGCGTTGCGGCGGCTGCGGGTCGCCAGCACCGCCCGTACGGCGGCGCAGTTCTTCTCGAAGCGACCGGATCCGCACGGCAAGCAGGTGCTGCGGCTGCACGACGTGGCCGAGTTCACGCTGGTCTCGGAGCGCCCGTTGCCGTTCCAGCTGGACGGGGACTACCTCGGCGAGCGGGAGAAAGTCCGATTCACATCCGTACCGGCCGCACTGAGAGTAATCTGCTAGGTCTCGGGTATCCCAGTCGGTTGACGCGGACCCCCCGCCGCGCGGGCGCGGTGGCCGCCACGCCGAGGAAGGGTGCCGGAAATGTCAGCAACGTCACGCAGACCGTACTACATTGATTATCGACTGTGGCACGCCGGGTAACCAGGGCTCTGGCAAACCCGGACAAATGGGTGGTGAGCCCGCTCACTGTTCGGAGTTTTTCCGAGCGTCACCCTTGACATCGCTGTAGTTCGTGAAAGTATTCACAAGCGAACTCGTGTTGCCGGGACATTGCCTGGATATGCTCGTTCGGTTGAGCTGTTCCAGCAGGTCCGGGCACCCCACAGCCTGCTCACGCTGCGCCGAATTGATGGATGCTGACCGTCACCATTCGGCAATGCGGACGCAAATAGAAATAGCAACGAAGCGTTATCTGGCCACCCACTAAGAATGAGGAGTGTTGCCGCCATGGACTGGCGCCACGATTCGGTCTGCCGCGACGAGGACCCGGAGCTGTTCTTCCCGATCGGGACGTCCGGCCCGGCCCTCCTTCAGGTGGAGCAGGCGAAGGCCGTCTGCCGGCGCTGCCCCGTGACCGACCAGTGCCTGCAGTGGGCGCTGGAGTCCGGTCAGGACGCCGGCGTCTGGGGTGGGATGAGCGAAGAGGAGCGTCGCGCGGTGAAGCGCCGCGGCGGCCTCCGGGTGCTGCGCGCTCACTCCGCCTGACCCGTACACGCTGATCGCCCCGGCCGGGATTCCGGCCGGGGCGTTCTGCTGTCCCGGACCGGGTCAGCCCGCCACCGCCGCCACCCGCCGCCGGACCAGGTCGGCCAACTCCGGCAGGTCGGTCAGGGGATCCGCCACGGCGACCGCGCCCGCCGACCGGGCCGACGCGCGTACCCCGTCGTGGAACCGGCCCGGGGCCAGGAAGTAGGCGGCCACCGCGACCCGGCGGGCACCCGCCGCGCGCAGTCGCGTCACCGCGCCGCCGACCTCCGGGGGCGCCGCCGAGGCGTACGAGACGCGGCAGGGCACTCCGAGGCCGGCGCCGAACGCCGCGGCGACCCGGCCCACCGAGGCCCGCGCCGCCGGATCCCGGGTACCGGCCGCCGCCAGCACCACCGCGTCCAGCCCGTCCGGCCCGTCACCGGTCGCCTCCGCCAGACGGCGGCGCAGCCCGTCCAGCAGCCCGCCGTCCACCCCGCCGCCGGTCGGCCCCAGCACGTCGGTCACCCGTACCTCGATGTCCGCGCCCGCCGCCGCGACCGCCGCCGGGATGTCCACCTTCCGGTGGTACGCGGCGGTCAGCAGTAGCGGAACCAGGACCGCCCGGGAATGACCGGCGTCGGCCAGCCCGCGCAGTACCTCGGCCGGCCCGGGATCGGTGTGGTCGAGCCAGCTCGGCAGCACCGGACGCCCGGGGCAGGTGTCCGCCACGGCCCGGGCCAGCGCCCGGGTCGCCTCCGCCGCACGCGGGTCACGGCTGCCGTGGGCCACCAGCACCACCGGTGGCCCGGCGCTCAGGTGTGCAGGCCGCACTCGGTCTTCTCGAACATCGCCCAGCGGCCGGACCGGGGGTCCTCCCCCGCCTTCGTCCGCCGGGTGCACGGCCAGCAGCCGATCGAGCCGTAGCCGCGGGCGAACAACTCGTTGACCGGGATGTCGTACCGGGCCACATAGGCGTCCACCTCCCGCTGCGTCCACGCCGCGATCGGGTTCACCTTGACCTTGCCGCGCCGCGCGTCGAAGCCCACCACCGGCGTGTTCGCCCGGGTCGGCGACTCGTCCCGGCGCAGCCCGGCGGCCCAGGCGTCGTACCCGGACAGCGCCCGCTCCAGCGGCTCCACCTTGCGCAGCTGGCAGCAGTCGTCCGGGGACCTGTTGAACAGGCGCGGACCGTACTGGCCGTCCTGCTGCCCCACGGTCATCCGTGGCCGGATCGACCGCACCCGCACCGGCATCCGCCGGGCCACCTCGTCGCGGACCCTCAGCGTCTCCGGGAAGTGCAGCCCGGTGTCCAGGAACACCACGTCGACGCCGGGCGCGACCCGGGAGACCAGGTGCGCCAGCACGCCGTCGGCCATCGAGCTGGTCACGCAGAACCGCTCGCCGAACGTCTCCACCGCCCACCGGGCGATCTCGATCGCCGGCGCGTCGGCCAGCTCCCGGCCGGCCTCCTCGGCCAGCGCCCGTAGCTCCTCCGGGTCGCGGCGGGCCGGCTCGGCCGCGCCGATCAGCCCGAGGCCGGCGGCGGAGACCAGGCCGCTCACCGGGTCACCGCCCGGCCCAGCAGGCCGGTGAACTTCACCGCGAAGACCCGCGCGCAGGCGTGGCACTCCCAGGCGCCGTGCCCGGCCTCGTGCGGCCGCAGGTCCTCCTCCCCGCAGTACGGGCAGTAGAGAGGCGCAGATCTGGCGTCGCTCATCGGAGCTCCTCCTCGTCGGCTCTGATCACCCAGTTGGCGAACGTCTCACCCTCGGTCCGGCCGGCCAGGTAGCGGCGGGCGAGCCGTTCCACGTACTCCGGAAGTTCCTCGGCGGTGGTCTTCAGACCGCGCAGCTTGCGGCCGAAGCCGGCGGTCTGCCCCTGCGCCATGCCCAGGCCGCCGCCGAGGTGCACCTGGAAGCCCTCGACCTGCCGGCCGTCCGGACCCACCACGAGCTGGCCCTTGAGCCCGATGTCGGCGACCTGGGTGCGGGCGCAGGCGTTCGGGCACCCGTTGAGGTGGATGGAGATGTCCGCGTCGAAGTCGCGCAGCCGCTCCTCCAGACGCGCGACCAGCTCCTCGCCGCGCCGCTTGGTCTCGACGATCGCGAGCTTGCAGAACTCGATGCCGGTGCAGGCCATCGTGCCGCGCCGCCAGGCCGACGGCCGGGCCTCCAGCCCGATCCCGCGCAGCGCCGTGACCAGCTCCTCGGTTCGCTCCGGCGCCACGTCCAGCACGAGCAGCTTCTGGTACGGGGTGAGCCGCACCCGGTCGCTGCCGTGCGCCTCGACCACGTCGGCGAGCTGCGCCAACTGGGTGCCGGAGACCCGGCCCACCACCGGGGCCGCACCCACGTAGTTCGCGCCGTCACTCTGCCGGTGCACACCGATGTGGTCGACCGGCTTCGCCGGCAGGTCCGCGGCCGGACCGTCGAGCAGCGTGCGGCCCAGGTACTCCTTCTCCAGCACCTCCCGGAAGCGCTCCACGCCCCAGTCGGCGACCAGGAACTTCAGCCTCGCCCGGTTGCGCAGCCGACGGTAGCCGTAGTCGCGGAAGATGCCGACCACACCGGCCCACACGTCCGGCACCTCGTTCAGTGGCACCCAGACGCCGAGCCGCTTGGCCAGCATCGGGTTGGTGGACAGCCCGCCACCCACCCAGACGTCGAAGCCGGGCCCGTGCTCCGGGTGCTCCACGCCGAGGAACGAGATGTCGTTCGCCTCGTACGGGGTGTCGACCAGCCAGGAGATCGATGTCTTGAACTTGCGGGGCAGGTTGGAGAACGCCTTGTCGCCGACGTACCGGCGGACGATCTCGTCGATCGCCGGGGTCGGGTCGAGCACCTCGTCGCGGGCCACTCCGGCGACCGGGCTGCCGAGCACGATCCGGGGGCAGTCGCCGCACGCCTCGGTGGTCTGCAGGCCGACCGCCTCCAGCCGGCGCCAGATCTCCGGCATGTCCTCCACCCGGATCCAGTGGTACTGGATGTTCTGCCGGTCGGTGATGTCGGCGGTGTCCCGGGCGAACTCCCGGGAGATGTCCGCGATCACGCGGAGCTGGGCCAGGTTGAGCTGGCCGCCGTCCACCCGGACCCGGAGCATGAAGAACTCGTCCTCCAGCTCGTGCGGCTCCAGCACTGCGGTACGCCCGCCGTCGATGCCGGCCTTGCGCTGGGTGTAGAGGCCCCACCAGCGGAACCGGCCACGCAGGTCCTGCGGGTCGATCGAGGCGAAACCGCGGTGGGCATAGATGTTCTCGATCCGGTCCCGCACGTTCAGCGGGTCGTCGTCCTTCTTGATCCGCTCGTTGGGGTTGAGCGGCTCACGGTGTCCGAGCGCCCACTGCCCCTCGCCGCGTGGCCGGCGGGGCGCACGGGCGGCAGGCGCCGGGGTGTCGGGACGGGTCGGGGTGCTGCTGACCGCCATCGCGGCGTCCTCCATGGTCTGCTGCGGTGCCTGGAGCGCGGACGCGGCGGCCGGCCCTGAAGAGGGCCGTGGACGGCGATGTCGATGACGGCCGGCGCGAGTACGCGCCCGAGACGGAAAGGTCGGGCGTCGTCAGTGGGCCGGACAGATCGCGCTGCGCACGCGGCCGTAATCGACGTGGCGACGAGCCACGAAGCGGCGGACGACAGCGGCGGTCATGTGCCTCATGCTGCCACACCACGCCCCGCACGACCACAGCTCCGCACTGTGATCCCACATCACGGGCCCACCACCCCCACATCGACCCCTGCCCCTGCCCCTGCCTCGCCCTCCCGCCCCGCCCACCACACTGTTGATCATGAAGTTGGCGGGGACAAAAGGGACGGTGAGTGCCGCCAACTTCATGATCGACGGGGCAGGGGTGCGCCCGGGGCGAGGGCGGGGTGGGCCGGGTGGGTGGGAATCGGTGGAGCGGGCGGGCGGGAAGGGCTGAGCGTGTGAGGCTGCGGGGGTGAGGAGGTTCGCGCCCGCGTCCGTCCACGGCCGGCCGGGTCCGGTGGTGTGGGTGGTGCCCGGACTGCTCACGCTCGTGGTGACGCTGGCGGGCATCGGGCACGCCCAGCCGTGGCGGGACGAGCTGGCCACCTGGAGCGCCGCCTCCCGCCCGCTCCCCGACCTGGCCCGGATGACCCGCACGATCGACGCCGCCACCGGCCCTTACTACCTCCTCATGCACGGCTGGACGGCGCTGGCCGGTACGTCGCCGACGGCGCTGCGACTGCCCTCCGCGCTCGCGATGGCAGTGGCTGCCGCGCTCACCGCCCGCCTCGGCGCGATACTCGTCGGCTGTCGCGCCGGGCTGCTGGCCGGACTGCTGTTCGCGGTCCTGCCGGTCACCTCGCGGTACGGCCAGGAGGCCCGCCCGTACGCCCTCGCGACGCTGCTCGCCGTGCTGGCCACGCTGCTGCTGGTCGAGGCGTTGCGCCGGCCGGGGCGGTGGCGCTGGGCGGGGTACGCCGCAGCGGTCGCCGCACTCGGCCTGCTTCACCTGATCGCGCTCACCCTGCTCGCGGCGCACGCCGTGGTGGTGCTGCTGACCGCCGCACATGGCCCCGCGGCGGTCGTCGATCCGCCCGGCCAGTCCCGAGCCGAGATGCCCGACGCGAGCCGGCCACGCGGCAGACACCCACGGCGTTCCACCCGGCCACGAGATCGAGCGCCGGTGGAACGCCACGGGTGTCACGATGCCCCGCAGACACCCACGGCGTTCCACCCAGCCACGAGATCGAATGCCGGTGGAACGCCACGGGTGTCACCGCATCCCGGGAGCAGGGAGCACGGCACGGACGCGCCGGAAGCGGAACCGCAAGACGTGACCGGCGAGGCTCGGGAGGCGTCGGCGCCCGGCCGACGGGTGCTGGTCGGGTGGCTGCTGGCGCTGGTGCCGGTCGTCGTGCTCGTCACCCCGCTGGCGCTGGTCGCCCGGGGGCAGCGCGGTCGACAGCTCGACTGGGTGGACCCGGCGCGGCTGCCCGACCTGGCGGCACTACCGGGCGCGCTGGCGCAGAGCGGCGTCGTCGGCGGGTTCGTGCTCGCGCTCGCGGCGCTCGGTGCGGCCCGGCTGGGTCGCCGGGCGCTGCTGCCGGTCGCCGCCGTAATGCTGCCGGTGCTGCTGGTCTTCGCCGCCGGAACGACGGTGCCGCTGTGGGTGACCCGCTACCTCGTCTTCACCGTGCCGTTCGCCTGCGTACTTGCCGGCGCCGCGCTGGCTGCCGCGCGGGTCACTCCCGCACCGGCCCGAGCGCCGGGAACAGCAACGTCCGCCGGACCAGAGCGCACGGCGACACCCGCCGCAGCAGGCCGCACTGCCGCGCCCGCGGAAGCAGAGCAAGAACCGACGTCGCCGCGCGGACGGGTCGCGGCGGGAATCGCGGTGGTGGTCCTGGCCGGGCTGCTCGGGCTGCCCGATCAGGCGGCCCTGCGCCGTACCCACGAGTGGCCGCGCAGCGCACCGGTCGACTATGCGGGCGCGGCCGGGATCATCGGCACCGAGCAGCAGCCCGGCGACGCGATCGTCTACTCGCCCCGGGACGGGTGGTTGTTCCCGGATCTCGGCATGGCGTACCACCTGGGGCCGAGGCTGCCGCGCGACTTGCTCGTGGTCCGCGACCAGCGTGAGGACGCGAGCCTCTGGGCCGTGGAGTGCGACGACCCGGCGCGGTGCCTGGCCGGGGTGGACCGGGTGTGGCTGGTGGTCACCGGCCGCCGCGCCGACCCACTGGCGGCGGTGCCGGGATCGAAGGGCGACGCGCTGCGCGCGGGCTACACGGTGCGGCGGGTGTGGCCGCGCCCGGGGATCACGGTGGCCCTGCTCGTCCGGTGAGGCGGTCGGTGGTGCCGCGGGCAAGCGGTACGACGATGGCCGCCTCGGTGCCACCGTCGGCGCCGTTGCGCAGCTCGATGGTGCCGCGCAGCTCGCCGGTGACCAACGCCCGGACGATCTGGAGGCCCAGGTTGCCACCGCGTTCGGCATCGAACTGCTCGGGCAGTCCCCGGCCGTTGTCGGTGACTGTGACGTGCAACTGCTTGCGGGCCCGGTGCGCGGTCACCACCACCTCGGGCCGGGACGCGGAAACCGCCCCCTCCACCGGAGAAGGGGCAGCGGTCTCCTCGTCGGCCGGCGGGAAGCCGTGTTCCACGGCGTTGAGCAGCAGTTCGTTGAGCACCATCACCAGCGAGGTGGCGATCTCGGCGGGCAGGATGCCGAACGTGCCGCGGCGGCGCATGCCCACGCTCACCTCGGTGGCGGCGACCTCGGTGGCGGCGCTGGCGACCCGGTCCACGATGCCGTCGAACTCGACCGCCTCGTCGCTGGACAGGGAGAGCGTCTCGTGGACGAGCGCGATCGAGGCGACCCGGCGTACCGATTCTTCGAGCGCCACCCGCGCCTCGGGCATGGCGACCCGCCGGGCCTGGAGGCGCAGCAGCGCGGCGACGGTCTGGAGGTTGTTCTTCACCCGGTGGTGGATCTCCCGGATGGTGGCGTCCTTGGTGATCAGGGCGCGGTCGCGGCGGCGTACCTCGGTGATGTCGCGGACCAGCACCAGCGCGCCGATCGGCACTCCGGCGGGCATCAGCGGCAGCGCCCGGGTGAGCATGGTGGCGCCGCGGGCGTCGATCTCCCGGCGTGGCGGCGCCTCGCCGCGCAGCGCGGCGAGCACGGCGTTGCCCGCGTCGGTGCCTTCGAGGGGGTCGCCGGCGAGCCGCCGGTGCAGCTTGGCCAGATCCTCGCCGACGAGGTGGGAGGCGTAGCCGAGGCGGCGGTACGCGGACTGCGCGTTCGGGCTGGCGTAGGTGACCTTGCCGTTGGCGTCGAGCCGCACCAGGCCGTCGCCGACCCGGGGCGCCGAGGTGGTCTCTCCGGGGTGCCGGGGCGGCGGGAACGTGCCGTCGGCGATCATCTGGGCGAGGTCGTCGGCGGTGGTCAGGTAGTTCAGTTCGAGCTGGCTGGGGGTGCGCGCGGTGGACAGGTTGGTGTCCCGGCCCACCACGGCGATCACCTCGCCGGCCTCACCGTCGCCGGTGCGCAGCCGGACCGGGATCGCCTCGTGGCGGGCCGGGACGTCGCCGTACCAGACCGGGTCGCCCTCGCGCCAGATCCGTCCCTGCCGGTGGGCCACCTCCAGGTGGGCCACCTCGGCCCCGCCGACGATGCGCCCGACCTGGTCGTCCAGGTAGGCGGTCGGTGCGGTGGTGGGACGGACCTGGGCCACGCAGAGGAACGTGCCGTCACCGTCCACCGGCACCCAGAGCAGCAGGTCGGCGAAGGACAGGTCGGACAGCAGCTGCCAGTCGCCGGCGATCCGGTGCAGGTGGTCGATGTCGGCCGGGCGGAGCGCGGTGTGCTCCTCGGCGAGGTCACGGAGGGTGGACACGCCACACAGCGTGCCACGCCGGGCCTCACATCGTCGCCGTGACCTTCTTCAAGCCGCGCGGCGCGTCCGGGTCCTCGCCCCGGGCCAGCGCCAGGGACAGCGCGAGCCGTTGCAGCGGCAGGATGTCGAGCAGCGGCGCGTACCGCTCGTCGACCTCGGGCACCGCCATCCGGGTCTCGCCGACCTCGGCGGAGCCGACCACGACCACGTCGGCGCGGCGCTCGCCGAGGCGGGGCAGCACCTCACGCATGGACGTGCCGCCGGGGCCGGAGCCGACCACGGCGAGCACCGGGACGTCCGGGTCGGTCATGGCGAGCGGGCCGTGCAGCAGGTCGGCGCCGGAGAAGGCGAGCGCCGGGAGGTACGAGGTCTCCATCAGCTTCAGCGCCGCCTCCCGGGCGGTCGGGTACGCGTACCCCCGGCCGGTGGTGACGAGCTGGGCGGCGAACCGGTAGCGCGGGGCGAGCCGGGCCGGGGTGTCGTCGGCGAGCGTCTGCGCGGCCAGCTCGGGCAGGCGGCTCAGGGCGGCGTGCTCCTCGGCGGGCAGCACACCGTCGCCGGCGCGTACGCCCTCGATCAGCATGAGCAGCGCGAGCAGCTCGGCGGTGTAGGTCTTGGTGGCGGCGACGGCGCGTTCGTGGCCGGCGGCGATGTCGACGCTCAGCTCGGCGGTCTCCACCAGCGGCGAGCCGGGGTTGTTGGTGACCGCGAGGGTGAGCGCGCCGGAGGCGCGGGCCACCCGCAGCACCTCGGCCAGGTCGGGTGAGCCGCCGCTCTGGCTGACGCCGACGACGAGCGCGTCGGAGAGGTCGGGCCGGGCGCCGAAGACGGTGATCGCGCTCGGGGAGGCCAGCCCGGCGGGCAGGCCGAGGCGGATCTCGGTCAGGTAGGCCGCGTAGAGCGCGGCGTGGTCGGAGGTGCCCCGGGCGGTGAAGACGACGTGCCGGGGGCGCCGTTGCGCGACGACGGCCGCCACCTCGGCGATGGCCGCCGCGTGCTCGGTGGAGAGCAGACGCTCGTAACCGGCCGGCTGCTCGTCGATGTCGGCGGCCATTCCGGCCCCTGCTCGCGTCACTCCAGAACCTCCTTCTGCGCGTTTCCCGCGCGTTCGATGCTCAGTCTTGCACGTTTGAGCAGCCTCAATCAACGCAACGAGCAGGAGTGCGCAGTGGATCACTAATTGACGGAAGATCCCCTAGGCTTGCCCGGCTGACGACCGACCCGACCGGCGAGAGGACGACGTGCCCGAGGACGACGCCGCGCTCTCCGCGGAGGAGGAACTCGCACTGGCCCGGCTGGCGCTGGGCGAGGGAGACCTGCGGCACGCCGCCGACCACGTGGCCGCCGCGCTGGTCCGCTCCCCCACGCTGCCCGAGGCGCACGAGACGCTCGCCCGGCTCAACGCGGCCAGCGGCGGAGACCTGGACCTCTTCCCGCTCGGTCAGCAGGCGTTCGTCGGCGCCGTGGTGGCCCGCGCGCACCTGCTCGCCGCCGCCGGCCGCCCCGCCGAAGGGCTCGACCTGCTCGCCGCCGCCACCGGCTACGCGCCCACCGCGCCCTGGGCCGCCGTGCCCTGGGTGACCGCCGCCGACCTGCCGGAACGCCTCGACCCCGAGCGCACCGCCCGGATCCTCATGCAGGTCTGCGCGGCGGCACCGGACCCCGCGCCGCGCCGGCTGCGCGAGCCGCTCGCGCCGTACCTCACGCTGGCCCGCAACGCGATCACCGTCCATCCGGCCCATCCGCTGCTGCTGGGCGCGGCGTCCGCGCTGGCCCGGCGCCTCGGCGAGGTCACCCTCGCCGTCACCTGGGCCACCCGGGGGGTACGCGCACAGCCCACCAAACTCGGCGAGGTGTGGCTCGGGTACGCGTACCGCAGCGCCGGCCGGACCGCCGACGCGCTCGCCGCACTGGAACGCGCTGTCGCGCTCGACCCCGACGACCTCGCCGTCTACGCGGACATCGCCGGCACGCTGGCCGACAACGGCCGGCTCGACGCGGCGCTGGGCTGGATCGACCGGGCGCTGGCGAAGGACCCCGCGTTCGACTGCGCGGTGCACACCGCGCACCGGCTGCGCTACCTGCGCGACGGCGACGTGGACCACCTGGTGGCGCTCGCCGACTTCGTCCGCGACCACCCGGACGACACGCACGAGCACGGTGACCTCGCCGAGTGCTGCCGGGGGCGCCCCTGGCTCGGGCAGGTGACCCCGGCGGGTGACGACACCCCGCCCCCCGACGGTCCCGCTCCCTCGGCGGCGGCGGTACGGCGGCTCCAGCAGCTCGCGCACCCGGCGTGGGCGCATCCGCCGGCCGCGTACGACGCCGCGGTCGGGCTGGCCACACTGGACCTCGCCGACCTGCTCGCTCTGCTGGCACACCCGCCGGAGGCGCCGCCCACAGCGCTGGGCCGGGTGCTCGGCGGGCAGGATCCGGCACTGTGGACACGCTGCGCGCAGGTCTGGGCCTGCCTCGGCCTGCTGCACCACCGCACCGACGAGCCGTGGGAGCTGTCGACCCGGCGTCGGGTGCTGGGGGAACTGGCCGCCGGCGATCCCGGACCGGCCGCCGAGGCGGCACTGTTCGCCCTGGTCACCGCCGCCTGGGTGCACCCGGACACGCGCGCCGACGTGGCCGCGCTGGTGGCCGGGCGGATCGTCGAGGTGGCCGCCGGGCCGATCCGGCGTACCCCGGTGGCGGTGTCGCTGGCGTACCTGGCGCGGGCCACCCCGGCCCTCGACCCGGCGGCACGCGCCACCGCCGGGCGGCTGATCGCCGACGCCGAGGGAGGTCCGCTGCGGCGTCTCTGGCGACGCCTCACCGCCCTGTTCCGCAGAGGCTGAGCGCCGGGGCCCATTTCCTGCCCGATCCCCGGCCCCCACCACCCAGCCGAGCGCCGCCACTTCGCCGAAGTGGCGCGATCAACTCACCCCCGCCCCAGCCACTTCCCCGACCTGGCGGCAGCGATCGGCAAGCACGACCCACCCCGCCCCGCGCACCGGTTCCCGGGGTCGGGCCTTGGTGCACCAGGCACCCGTAGGCCGCCACCTCGCCGAAGTGGCGCCATCAACTCGCCTTCGACCCAGCCACCTCCCCGAACTGGCGGCCGCCCCGCGCCGACCACGGGCCCAGGGCCAGCGCGCACCGGCCCCCAGGACCGGGGTGCCCCGCCAGCTCGGGGAAGTGGCGCGATCTACTCGCCCCGGACCCCGCCACCTCCCCGAACTGGCGGGCAGCGGGGCGGAAGCACCGGGCACCGGGGCACCGGGGCGCCTCACTGGAGTGGGTACGCGGCGGCCCCGCGTCCCCCTGGGGTGGGGTGGCGGGGCCGCGACGGTGGGTCAGGCGACGGGGGCCTTGCCGAGCGCGGCCTCGGCCTCGTCCTCCGGGGTGGTGCCAGCCGGCGGTACGTCGTTCGTCGCGCGCAGCGGCACCTCCTTGATGAACCAGGCGAGCACCGGTACGGCCACCGTGAAGACGACGGCCCAGAAGAAGACGTGCGAGATGGCGTCGGAGAGGCCGCCGAGCACCGCCTCCCGCATCGGGCCGGTGAGCTTCTTGAGCGCCTCCAGGTCCATCGCGCCGCCCTCGCCGCCGGAGCCCGCGAACGCGGCACCGGCGGCCGAGTCGGCCAGGCGGTTGGCGAAGATCGCGCCGAAGAGGGAGACGCCGAACGAGCCGCCGATGGACCGGAAGAAGGTGGCCGCGCCGCTGGCCGCGCCGAGGTCCTTCTGTTCCACGCTGTTCTGCGCGATCAGCATCGAGGTCTGCATGAGGAAGCCCATGCCGACGCCGAGCACGACCATGTAGAGGGAGGACTGCGCCTTGCCGGTGTCCACGTCCAGCAGGCTGAGCAGCCCCATCCCGGCAACCATCACCACGCCGCCGACGATCGGGAAAGCGCGGTAGCGGCCGGTCTTGGTGATGGTCCGGCCGACCACGAGCGACACCACGAGCATGCCGAACATCAGCGGGAGCAGCAGCAGGCCGCTGTTCGTGGCCGACGCCCCCTGCACGGTCTGCTGGTAGAGCGGCAGGAAGTTCATCGCGCCGAACATGGCGAAGCCGAGCAGGAACCCGATCACCGAGATCAGCGCGAAGTTGCGGTTGGCGAACAGACTCAGCGGCAGGATCGGCTCCGGCACGCGCCGCTCCACCACCGCGAACGCGGCGAGGGCGAGCGCCGCCAGCACGGCGAGGCCGAGGATCTGCGGCGAGATCCAGTCGTACTCGTTGCCGCCCCACGTGGTCACCAGCACGATCGCGGTGATGCCGACGGACAGCAGCGCCGCGCCCAACCAGTCGATCTTGTGCTCGGTGCGGTACTTCGGCAGGTGCATGGTGGTGGCGAGGACCAGCAGCGCTGCGCCGCCCAGCGGCAGGTTGACGTAGAACGCCCAGCGCCAGGAGAGGTTGTCGGTGATGAAACCGCCGACCAGCGGGCCGGCGACCATCGCGATGGCCATGATGCCGGCGATCATGCCCTGGTAGCGGCCCCGCTCGCGGGGCGGGACCAGGTCACCGATGATCGCCATGACGCCGACCATCAGGCCGCCCGCGCCGAGGCCCTGGACGGCCCGGAACGCGATCAGCTCGGTCATGCCGGTGTCGGCGCCGCCGAAGACGCCGGAGCCGGACATGCCGCAGAGCGCGGAGCCGACCAGGAACACCACCACAGCGGTGAGGAAGACCGTCTTGCGGCCGTAGAGGTCGCCGAGCTTTCCCCAGATCGGCGTCGAGACGGTGGTGCCCAGCACGTACGCGGTGACCACCCAGGTGAAGTGGTCGGCGCCGCCGAACTCGAAGACGATCCGCGGCAACGCGGTGCTGACGATCATGTTGTCGAGCATCGCGAGCATCATCGCGATCATCAGACCGAACAGGACGACCCGGACATTGGGTCTCGTGGTCACCTGGGCTGGTTGACTCATCGGTAGGCTCCCCCGCAGATCGGATGATCGACTTACTTGCCGCCCGGCTAGTTTGCTTACTAGCCGGACGGTAAGCTGGTGGCGGGCGCACGTCAAGCGGATTGGAAGGATGTCGGCCGGTGAGGGAGACCACAGGTGGCACGCGGGAGCGGATCCAGGCCGTCGCCTTGGAACTCTTCACCGAACAGGGCTACGAGAAGACGTCGCTGCGGGAGATCGCCGAGCGGCTCGGCGTGACCAAGGCGGCGCTCTACTACCACTTCAAGAGCAAGGACGAGATCGTCACCAGCCTGGTCGACGACCGGCTGCGCCGGATGGACGAGCTGATCGCCTGGGCCGCCGACCAGCCGCCCACCCTGGCGACCCGGCGCGCCCTGATCGGCCGGTACGCCGACAGCATGTTCGCCGGCGACCTGCCCCAGGTGATGCGCTTCTTCGAGCAGAACCAGACGGTGCTCAAGAGCCTGGTCGCCGGCCAGCAGATGCGGGACCGGATGATGCGGCTGGCGCACGAGCTGTGCCGGGGCGACGACTCACCCGCCGCCCAGCTCCGCGCCGCGCTCACGCTGTTCGCGGTGCACAGCAGCTGGTTCGCGGTACGCGCGCCGGGCGTCACCGACGACGAGCGCAAGCGGATCGCGCTCCAGGTGGCCGACGAGCTGCTCGCCAAGATCGGCGAGACCGGCGAGACCGGCCAGGGCTGAGCCGGTTCAGCCCGCCGCGGTCAGGTCCAGACGCAGGCCGCGCAGGTCGATGCCGGGCAGCGGCGTCCAGTCCTTCTCCGGGTACCTGACGAAGCCGAGCCGCTCGTAGAGGCGGTGTGCGCTCACCGCCATCCCGGCGCGGACACAGATCACCACGGCGGTGCAGCCCAGCTCCGTGGCGCGCGCCACGCACGCCGCCGCGAGCGCGGCGCCCGCGCCCCGGCCCTGCGCCGCCGGATCCACAGCGAGCATCCGGAACTCGGCCTCGCCCGGGCCGGCCAGTTCGGCGTACGGGGTGCCGGGCAGCACGAACGTCACCGCGCCGAGCACCTGGCCGGTGGCGTCGTCGACGGCCACCAGCACCTCGCCGGTCTCGGCGCGGCCGGCCACGTCGGCGAGCACCGGCGCGTACCCGCTCTCGTCCTTGAGCTGGCCGTCCGCCTCGTACGCGGCGACGGTCAGCCGCGCCACGACGGGGAAGTCCGCCGGCTCGGCCCGGCGCACCCGCAGGCCGGTCAACCGATCTCCGCGATCAGGTCGCCGTCCTGCACCACGTCACCCTCGTTGACGGCGAGCTTCTGCACCACGCCGTCGGACTCGGCGACCACCGGGATCTCCATCTTCATCGACTCCAGGATGACGAGGGTGTCGCCCTCGGACACCGTGTCGCCGGCCGCCACGACGACCTTCCAGACGTTCGCCACCATCTCGGCGCGGATCTCCTCGGCCATCTCGCGGCCCTCCCTCTCCCCGACAGCTCCCCGACAATCCTGCGAACGGTATCCAATCATGACGCCGGTCACGCCGGGCCGCGCACCACCGGGCCGCGATCCGCCCCGCCGCGCCCCGGCGGGCGGTGACGGCACTAGCATCGTGCGGGTCGGCCACCGGCGAGCCCGGAGGGCCACACCGCGACCTCCGCCGCGCTCCGCCGCGGACGGAACCGTGACCAGCACAAGGAGGCAGAGCATGGCGAAGAAGGCCCGCAAGAAGAAGGCCCGTAAGAAGAGCAGCGCCAACCACGGCAAGCGCCCCAACTCCTGATCATCCGATCAGGCGGCGCAGTCGCCGGACAGCGCGACGGCCCGGGTCCGTGATCGGACCCGGGCCGTCTCGCGTCGTCCGTCAGTCGGCCAGTTCGCGGGACTCGGTGGTCTCGAAGACCACCAGCTCGGTCAGCCGCAGGCGCAGCCGCTCCCGCAGCTTCTCCGGGGCCGCCTCGTTGCCGCAGCACCGGGCGACGAGCGCCTTGACCTCCTGCTCGATGCCGTACTCGCGCAGGCACGGCCCGCACTCGTCCAGGTGGTGCCGGATCAGCACCCGGCGCTCCTCGGCGCACTCCAGGTCGAGGTAGAGGTAGACCTCGGCGAGGACCTCGTGGCAGTCCGTCTCGTGCGGTTGTCCACAGCTCACGGTCACACCTCCCGGCCGGCGGCGGCGGTCGAACCCTTCTTCGACGAGGCGGCGCTGAAACCCCGCTCCGCCGCGTACTGCTCCAGCAGCTTCCGCAGATTACGTCGGCCACGGTGCAGACGGGACATCACGGTGCCGATCGGCGTGCCCATGATGTCGGCGACCTCCTTGTAGGAGAAGCCCTCGACGTCGGTCAGGTAGACGGCCAGGCGGAACTCCTCCGGCAACTGCTGGAGGGCCTCCTTGACGTCGCTGTCCGGCAGCCGGTCGAGCGCCTCCGTCTCGGCCGAGCGCAGGCCGCTGGACGTGT
This sequence comes from Micromonospora sp. WMMA1976, assembly GCF_027497335.1. Classification (NCBI taxonomy): domain Bacteria; kingdom Bacillati; phylum Actinomycetota; class Actinomycetes; order Micromonosporales; family Micromonosporaceae; genus Micromonospora; species Micromonospora sp. WMMA1976. The sequence goes on from NZ_CP114912.1 coordinate 5,228,132, forward strand.
GCGACTCGGCTTCGGCGAGCTGCCAGTCGGTGATCTCCTCGGTCGGCGCCTGGATGGGCTGGCGCTGCCGCTTGCGGTAGGTGTTGATGTAGGTGTTGGTCAGGATCCGGTAGAGCCAGGCCTTCAGGTTCGTGCCCTGCTCGAACTGGTGGAAGGCGGCGTACGCCTTCAGGTACGTCTCCTGAACCAGGTCCTCCGCGTCCGCCGGGTTGCGGGTCATCCGCAGCCCGGCAGCGTAGAGCTGATCGACGAAGGGCATCGCGTCCCGCTCGAAGCGGGCCCTGCGCTCGTCCGTCTTCTCGGTGGTCAACCGCACATCCCCTCGCGTCGGATGCTTTCCCGCCGAGGATACGCGTACCCACTTACCGGCAGATTCACTTCCGGACTGTGTGCCGGTGCTCACGACCGACGCCGCCGCGGGCCACTCCGGCGCGTCGAGCAGCCGCCGGAGCTGGCGCTCGTCCCGTTCGTCCCGTTCCCGGCTCCGTGTCTCGATCGGCACCGGTCACCCCCCTCGCGATGGCTCTGTCGTCGTCCAAGGGAAGTAACGCGAGTTGTGGGGCGTGGCATTCCTCCGGTCCCACCCGATCCTGGTCCCGGCCTCGGCCGCGACCGACGCTGGGACCAGGAAGGGCCTGGGAGGGTGGCCCCGGCGCGCCCGAACCGGGCGGCCGGCACCAACCGGTGCAACGACCCGCCGTGGCGGACGGTCACGGCGCGCGCCGCCCGGTCAGGACGACCACCCGTGTACGCGCAGCCAGTCCCGCACCACGGCGGCCGTACCGGCCGGATCGCGGCGCAGGTCGTGGCGCTCCCCCGGCCGGACCACCACCTCGATCCCGGGGCCGGGCTCGGGCACGCCGAACGGGTCCCGGTCGCCGTTGACGACGAGCGTGGGCAGCCCGGTGAGCAGTTCCCCGGCCCGGGAGCGCTCCGGCCGGCCCGGCGGGTGCAGCGGGAACGCCAGCGCCACCACGCCGGCCGCCCCGACGGCGGCGGCGGTACGGCAGGCCACCCGGGCGCCGCTGGACCGGCCGCCGACCACCCAGTGGCGCACCAGCGGGGCACGGCGGCGCAGGTCGGCCAGCACCGCCGTCCACGCCTCGTCGAGGTGCCCGGCGGGGGCGGGCGCGCGTCGCCCGGCGACCCGGTACGGCTGGGTCACAAGGGCCACCCCGGCCCCGGCGGCGAGCAGCGCGTCCCGCACCGCGGTCAGGTCGGGCGCGTCCACGTCGCCGCCGGCGCCGTGCCCGAGCACCAGCACAGTGGTGGCGTCGGCGGGTGTGTCGAAGCGGAGCCGGGCGGGTCCGCGTGGGGTGTCGATCTCGTCGTCGTGCCGCACCGGCCCATTCTGCGCGGACCGGCGCGCCCGCCGGTGGTCCGGCGCGGAAACGCCGACGTCGCCCGCGGCCTGCCGGAGCGGGCCACGGGCGACGTCGGGATCAGCTCAGCGGAACCAGCGTGAGCAGGCGGTCGCGCACCGGCGGACCGGCGTCGTCGAGTGCGTCCGGATCCGGCTGCACCTCGCTGCGCCAGGCCACCAGCATGGCGCGCCGCTCACGCGGCGTGGTGCCGCCCCAGACGCCGTGGCAGTCGCCCACCTCGAGCGCCCAGGCCAGGCAGGAGCCCTGGACGTCGCAGGTGCGGCAGAGCGCCACCGCCGCGTCGGCCGGTTCGTTCGGTGCCGGAAAGAACGTCTCCGGATCGACGTTCTGACAGGTGCCCCTGGTGCGCCACGCGTCGTCCTGGCGTCGTTCGCTCAGCGCCCGCAGCAGTCGCGGATCGCGCCGTGCGGCGGCTACCTCGTGCGGACGCGGCATACGTGCCCGTGTCAATACACCCACCTCCCCCGTGGGAACCGGCGTAGATCTCTCCACAAGATCGATGGGTGTCATCCGCCCCGTGCGAACAGACGCCCATCGCCGGCGCTGTGTTCTATCGCATTCGAATACGTAAGGACAAGGGTCTTCAATGAAACTGACTGAACGTCCGGGCGACTTTTCCGGCCCAACCCCGGCAAACGGGGCGCGCAAATGTGGCGGAGCGTGATCAGAACAGTGTCGGTCCGGCGGCCGTCCCGACGCCCGCCGGAGCCACCGCGGCGACCAGCTCCGGACCGTCGTTGCGGACGTCGCCGACGGCCCGGGACACGGGCCGGATCTCCAGCCCGGCGAGCAGGCCGGCGTCCGGCGGCGCGAGCAGTTCCGCCGGCTCCTCGGCCGGGCCGAGCCACTCCGCCCAGCGCTCCGGCGACAGCAGCAGCGGCATCCGGTCGTGCACCTCGGCCAGCTCGCCGACCGCAGCGGTGGTGAGCACGCTGAACGTGAGCCGGGCCGCACCGGCCGACTCCCAGACCGACCAGATGCCGGCGAAGGCCAGGATCGAGCCGTCCCGCGGGGTCATGAAGTAGGGCTGGCGCCCGCCGTCGGCGAGGCGGACCCACTCGTACCACCCGTCGGCGGGGACCAGGCAGCGACGGCGGGCGAAGGACGGCGCGTACGCCCGGCTGGTGGCGACCGTCTCGGCCCGCGCGTTGATCATGCGGGCGGCCCCGGCGGCGCTGCGCGACCACTGCGGGAGCAGGCCCCAGCGGCCGAGGGAGAGCAGCCGGTGCCCCTCCGGGGCGAGCCGGACCAGCGGCACCGGGTCGGTCGGCGCGACGTTGTAGTCCGGCGTCACCCCGCCGGTCTCGTCGGCCGACTCGAACAGCGCGCTCAGGTCGGCGGCGCTCCGGGTCGTGGCGTACCTCCCGCACATGGCGCCCACGCTAGCCGCATCCGGACGTTCCGGCTGTCCCGCCCAACGGGAGCAGCGGCGCCGGACGGTTCCACCAGGCCGTGAGCTTGGCAGAATGTAACGGTGAGCAATCCGACCGCGACGCGTCCGCCGCAGCAGTGGACCGCGCCGACCGCGAGCGACCCGGTCGCCGCGACGCTGCGCCTGCCCGGCTCCAAGTCGATGACCGCCCGGGCCCTGGTGCTCGCCGCGCTCGCCGGCGGGCCGTCGACACTCGCCCGGCCGCTGCGCGCCCGGGACACCGAACTGATGGCCGGTGGCCTGCGCGCACTCGGCGCCCACATGTCGATCTCGGACGACGACCGCTGGCTGGTCCGCCCCTACCCGCTGGCCGGCCCGGCGCACGTCGACGTCGGCCTGGCCGGCACCGTGATGCGCTTCCTGCCCCCGGTGGCCGGGCTGGCCGCCGGGCGGGTCACGTTCGACGGCGACCCGCACGCCCGGACCCGGCCGCTCGGGCCGCTGATCGGCGCGCTGCGCACGCTCGGCGTCCGCATCGACGCGCCACCGGCCGGCAGCCTGCCGCTCGTCGTCCTCGGTGCGGGCCGGGTTACCGGCGGCGACGTGGTGATCGACGCCTCCGCGTCCAGCCAGCTCGTCTCCGGGCTGCTGCTCGCCGCGCCCCGCTTCGACAGGGGCGTCGTGGTCCGGCACGAGGGGCCGCCGGTGCCGTCCGCGCCGCACGTGCGGATGACGGTGCAGATGCTGCGCGCGGCCGGCGCCGCCGTGGACGACACCACGCCCGACGTGTGGACGGTCGAGCCGGGCCCGCTGTCCGGGCGCGGCTGGGAGATCGAGCCGGACCTGTCCGGCGCCGCGCCGTTCTTCGCCGCCGCGCTGGTCACCGGCGGCGAGGTGACGCTGCAGGGCTGGCCGCGCAGCAGCCTCCAGCCGGTCGAGCGGCTCCGGGAGCTGCTGCACCGGATGGGCGGCGAGGTGAGCCTCGGCACCGACGGCCTGACCGTGCGGGGCACCGGCACGGTGCGCGGGATAGACGCCGACCTCTCCGACGTCGGCGAGCTGACCCCGGTGCTGGCCGCGCTCACGCTGCTCGCCGACGGTCCGTCCCGGCTCACCGGCATCGGCCACATCCGGGGCCACGAGACCGACCGGGTCACCGCGCTCGCGAAGGAGTTCACCGCGCTCGGCGCGGACATCACCGAGACCCGCGACGGGCTGGACATCCGGCCCCGACCGCTGCGCGGCGGGACGTTCCGCACGTACGCCGACCACCGGATGGCGCACGCGGCGGCGGTGGCCGGGCTGGCCGTCCCCGGCATCGAGGTCGACGACGTGGCGTGCACCTCCAAGACCATGCCGGAGTTCCCGGCACTATGGTCGGGGATGGTGACCGGCAAGAACTGACAGCGGGGGGACGTCCTGGCGACGAAGCGGCGCGAGTACGACGAGGACGACGTCCGGGTCCGGCCGGGCCGGTCGTCGCGCCCGCGAACGCGCACCCGGCCCCGGCACGCCGACGCCGTCGACGGGTTCGTCATCGCCGTCGACCGGGGCCGCTACACCTGCGTGCTCCCCGGAGCCGGGCCGGACGCGCCGCTCGTGACCGCCATGCGCGCCCGTGAGCTGGGACGCAAGTCGGTTGTGGTGGGCGACCGGGTGGGTCTGGTCGGGGACACCTCCGGTGCGCCGGGCGCGCTGGCCCGGATCGTGCGCATCGCCGAGCGGACCTCGGTGCTTCGGCGTACCGCCGACGACGACGAGACCACCGCCGAGGGGCGGCTGGAACGGGTGGTGGTCGCCAACGCCGACCAGCTGGTGATCGTCAGCGCGCTCGCCGACCCGCCGCCGCGTACCGGGTTCATCGACCGCTGCCTGGTGGCCGCGTACGACGCCGACATCGAGCCGCTGCTCTGCCTCACCAAGGCCGACCTGGCCGGTCCGGAGGCGGTGCTCGGCTACTACACCGAGCTGGAACTGCCGTACGTGCTGATCCGCCCGGACTCCGACCTGGCCGCGCTGCGGGCGCTGCTCGCCGGCCGGGTCTCGGTGATGGTGGGTCACTCCGGCGTGGGCAAGTCGACGCTCGTCAACCGCCTCGTCCCGGACGCCGAGCGGGCGGTGGGCACGGTCAGTGCGATCGGCCGGGGCCGGCACACCTCGACCAGCGCGGTGGCGTTGCGGCTGCCCGCCGAGCCCGGCGCCGACGGCGACACCGGCTGGATCGTCGACACCCCGGGGGTACGCAGCTTCGGGCTGGCCCACGTGTCCGCCGAGAGCCTGCTGCACGGCTTCCCGGATCTGGTCGAGGCGACGGTGGACTGCCCGGCCAACTGCCCGCACACCGCCGACGAGGCGGACTGCGCGCTCGACGCCTGGGTGGCCGCCGGGAAGGCGGACGCGCGCCGGCTCGCCTCGTACCGCCGGTTGCTGGCCTCCCGCAGCGGCGAGGGCGACCCGCGCGAGCCGGAGCGCAACCCCGGCGATCCGCTCGCCGGGTCCTGACCGGCGCGCCGGCGGCGACCCGCCGTCGCCGGCCGGGCCGCCGCCACTAGCGTGTCCGTCATGACCGGGTACGCCGACGACCTCGCCCTCGCCCACCTGCTCGCCGACGCCGCGGACGCCGTCTCCTCGGCCCGGTTCCGCGCGCTCGACCTGCGCGTCGAGTCCAAGCCGGACCTGACCCCGGTCTCCGACGCGGACACCGCCGTGGAGCGGGAGATCCGCGCGCTGCTGGCCGCCCACCGTCCCGGTGACGGCCTGCTCGGTGAGGAGTACGGCGAGCAGCCGCCGGCCGGTCCCGACGGGCGGCGCTGGGTGATCGACCCGATCGACGGCACGAAGAACTTCGTCCGGGGCGTACCGGTCTGGGCCACGCTGATCGCGCTGCTGGAGCACGACCGGCCGGTGCTCGGCCTGGTCTCCGCCCCGGCGCTGGGCCGCCGCTGGTGGGGCGCGCTCGGTGCGGGCGCGTTCGCCGGCACCGGCCCGGCGGACGGCACGCCGATCCGGGTCTCCGGCGTGACGGCGCTCGGTGACGCGAGCTTCTGCTACTCGTCGCTGACCGGGTGGGAGCAGGCCGGGCGGCTGGACGCGGTGCTCCAGCTCATGCGCGACACCTGGCGCAGCCGCGCGTACGGCGACTTCTACGGCTACATGCTGCTGGCCGAGGGTGCACTGGACGTGATGGTGGAGCCGGAGCTGTCGCTGTGGGACATCGCCGCGCTGGTCCCGATCGTCACCGAGGCGGGCGGAGTCGTCACGGATCTGGCCGGGCGGCCCGCGCCGGCCGGCGCCGACTCCGCCGACATCAGCGCCGTGGCCAGCAACGGCGCGCTGCACGACGACATCCTGGCCCGGCTCGGCCGTCCAGCCGAGCGCTGACCCCGGGGGAGCCTCTATCCTCGCCAGGTGGTTTCCTCCGGTTGGTGCTTCCTGGCGGCGATGATCATCGCGTACGGCTTCGCCAACCTCCTCCAGTCGGTCGCGGCCGCGCGGACCACCGTGCACCACACGTTCGACCCCGGGCTGCTGCTGCGCCTGGCCGGGCACCGGACGTACCTGATCGGCCTGACCTGCCAGGTCGTCGGCTTCGTGCTGGCCTTCCTGGCCCGCCGTGACCTGCCGTTGTTCCTGGTCCAGGCCAGCGTGGCGGCCGGGCTCGGGGTGACCGCCGTCCTCGGCGTGCTGGTGCTCAAGTGGCGGCTGCCGGCGGCCGAGGTGGTGCTGCTGGTGCTGCTGTTCGCCGGCATCACCGCGCTCGTGCTCTCCGCCCAGCCGGCGCCGTCACGGCAGCTCGGCACCGCCGGGCTGGTCGGCCTGGCGGTGGCGGTGCTGGCGATCGCCGCCTCCGGCTTCTTCGCCGCCCGGCTGCACGGCGCGCTCGGGTCGGTGGTGCTCGGCTCGCTGGCCGGGATGGCGTTCTCCGCCGCGGCGGTCGCGGCCCGCCCGCTCGCCTCGGCCGGATCGGTGGAGGCATTCGTCCGCGACCCGCTGCTCTACCTGCTGATCGTCCACTCGCTGATCGGCCAGCTGCTGCTCGGGCTGGCCATGCAGCGCGGTTCGACCACGGCGGCGGTCGCGGCGATGGACGCCGCCGGCGCGGTACCCGCCGCGATCGTCGGTCTGCTGCTGCTCAACGACAAGATCTGGCCCGGCCGGGAGTGGCTGGCCGGACTCGGCTTCCTGGTGACGCTCGCGGCGGTGGTCGGCCTGACCCGGTATGCCGAACCGCAGCACCACCACGCCGGCGCCCGCCAGAAGGCGATGGTGGGCGCCGCGATGGTGCCGGTTCAGGCGGCCTCGACCGGCCCGCGTTCGGAGACGACCACCTCGACCGGCGGCGTCGCCTCGACCGGCGTCGGCTCGATCGGCGTGGCCGGGCGGCGCCGTCCGATCACCCGCTCGTAGAGGCGCTCCAGCGCGGCGGCGGTCCGTTCCCAGGTGTAGCTGCACCGGACCCGGTCCACCGCGGCGTGCCCGTACGCGAACCGTCCGGCGTTGTCGGACAGCAGTCGGCGCAGCGTGACCCCGAGCGTGCGGACGTCACCCGGCGGCACCAGCTTGCCGGTCACCTCGTCCACCACCGCGTCGGCGATGCCGCCCATGGCGTAGCCGACCACCGGCACGCCGCAGGCCATCGCCTCCAGCGACACCCGCCCGGCCGACGCGTAGTGCGGGGTGCAGGCCACCACGTCGGCGGAGCGGTACCAGGTGGCCATCTGGTCGTGCGGCACCGCGCCGACCAGCTTCACCTGCTCCGCCACGCCCGCCCGCTCGGCCAGCTCGCGCAGCCGGCGTGCCTCGGCGTGCCCGTCCAGCCGCTCGGGCGGCGGACCGCCGGCGATCACCAGTTCCGCGTCACCGACCAGCCGCATCGCCCGGATCAGGTCGTCCTGGCCGTGTCCGGGCGCGAGCCCGCCGACGGAGAGGATCCGGGCCCGCTGGTCGCGGGGCGCCGCCTCGCCGTCCGGGTGGAACTGGCCGGTGTCCACGCCGGTCGGCACCATCGCCACCGACGTACGTTGCAGGCCCATCCGGGTCAGCTCGTCGACCTCGTCGTTGCACTGGGCCACCGCCACGTCCACGGCCCGGGTCAGCGCCCGCTCCAGCGGGATGCGCTCCCCCGGCCCGGTGTACTCGCGGCCGAGATGCCGCAGCTGCTCCACGCCGAGCGAGTGGAACGTCTGCACCACCGGGATGTCCGTGGCACGGACCGCGTGCGCGGCGGCCAGCCCGCCGACCCAGTAGTGCCCGTGCACCACGTCGGGGGTCCAGTCCCCGGCCCACTGCCCGGCCAGCCAGCGGCCGTACTCGGCGACGAACGGGACCAGCTCGGCGGTGGAGAGCATGTCGGGCGGCCCGACCGGGACACGTTCCACCCGGTAGCCGTCGAGTTCGGTCAGGGCGGGCTGGGCGGACGCGGCACGGCGCTCGTAGACGCGGACGTCATGGCCCCGGGCGGCGAGCTCCGCCGCCACGCGCGCAATGTGCTCCTGCGTCCCGACGGTGGGACCGTCGGTGGACGAGCCGGCGTGCGCGCATACAAGGCCGACGCGCATGGTGCACCTCCATGCGTTTCTCGCGAGCGGGGTCTCCGGTCAGAGCGTCCCATTAACCCAGGTCCGGTGCGCCCAAACCTGACAGATCGGGGTCACCCGGCCAGTGCGTCCCGTGGGCGGGACAGCCGACCGATGCCGATCACCGGCGAAAACGGTCGGCATGACCGCCCCGGCCCGGGGTACCGACGGGGAATGCCGCTGACCCGCAGCCTCTCCGACGCCACAGTCGTCATCACCGGCGCCTCCAGCGGGATCGGCGCGGCCACCGCGTACGCGCTGGCCCGCCGGGGCGCCGACGTGGTGCTGGCCGCCCGGACCGAGTCCGCGCTGCGCCGGGTCGAGTCGTTCTGCCGGGAACTGGGCGGACGGGCCCTGGTGGTGCCCACCGACGTGACCGACCCGGAGGCGGTGGAGCGGCTGGCGACGCGGGCGGTGGCCGAGTTCGGCCGGATCGACGCCTGGATCAACAATGCGGCGGTGGGCACCGTGGGGCTGTTCGACGAGATCCCGGTGGCCGAGTTCCGCCGGGTGGTGGACGTGAACCTGCTCGGCACCGTGTACGGGACGCGGGCCGCGCTGCCCTGGCTCGACGCGGCCGGCGGCGGGGTGCTCGTCAACAACGCCTCGGTGCTGGCCGAGGTGGCGATGCCGTACCAGTCGGCGTACAACGCGACGAAGCACGCGATCCGAGGACTCGCCGACACCGTGCGGCAGGAGCTGCGGGTGACCGGCCGGGGGAACATCTCGATCTGCACCGTGCTGCCCGCCACCATCGACACGCCGTTCTTCCGGCACGCCGCCAACCACTCCGGCCGGGAGCTGACCCCGCCGCCGCCGGTGTACCCGCCGGAGATGGTCGCCGAGACGATCGTCAAGTTGCTGCGCCGGCCTCGGCGCGAGGCGTACGCGGGCGGCGCGGCCCGGCTGATCGGGCTCCAGTGGCGGCTCGCCCCGGCGCTGGCCGAACGCGTGCTGGGCTGGTACACCGCGCGCACCCAGTTCGGCCCCGGCGTACGCGCCGACTCGACCGGCGCGGTCTTCACGCCGGACGCGGCGGCGGAGCGGACCGACGGGTGGTCCGGCCGGCGCAGTCAGGTGCTCCGGCTGAGCGCGGCCGTCGGGCTGGCCGCCGGCACCGCTGTCGGCACGGTGGCGGCGCTCAGCCGCCGGTCGCGGGCCGGCCGGCCGTGAGTCCCGCCGACCGGACCGGTGCGCGGGCTCGGACCGAGGTGCACAATGGGGCGATCATGCCGACGGATGCACGTTGCCTGGTGGAGACCGACGACTCCTCGCCGACGGTCCGGCTGACCGGGGTGCTCGACCGGTCCGAGGTGGAGGCCGTCCGGGACGCGCTGCTCGCCCGGCTGTGGCGGCAGCCCGGGGTGCTGCTCGTGGACCTGTCCGGGGTGCGGATCCCCGATCCGATGGCACGCACCGCCCTGGACGAGATCTGCCGGGCGGTGGACGACTGGCCCGCCGCGCGGCTGCTGCTCGACCCGGACGGGCCGCCACCGGACGCCGCGCCCGAGCCGCTCGACGCCGAGCTGCCCCCGGTGGTCGAGGCCGCCCGGGAGGCGCGCGTGCTGGTGGCCGGCGGCTGCGCCAGGTGGGGACTGCCGGAGCTGACCGAGCCGGCCTGCATCGCGGTCACCGAGATGGTCAACAACGTGGTGGCGCACGCGGTCACGCCGATGACGCTCCGGCTGGCCCCGCGCGGCGGCGCGCTGCACGTCGCGGTCCGGGACCACTCGACCGGGCGGCCCGCGTACGGCGGTCCGGCGCCGGTTGACTCGGTGGGCGGGCGGGGGCTGCTGCTCATTGACACGGTGGCCCGGCGCTGGGGCAGCACGGCACTGCCCGACGGCAAGGTGGTGTGGTGTGTGCTGTACGCCGAGGACGAGGCGGCGTACCGCAACTGAGGTGCTTTTCGCACCGTTTCTCCTGATCCACCCGGCCGGTCGCGGTTAGGGCGGGGAGCGCAGTGGGTAGTTCCCGGGCATGCGCGACGACGAGTACCCCACCCCCGTGTCCGATCCCGAGGCGGCGGGCCTGCCCGACACCGCCGACGACGACTCCACCGCGAACGACGATGTGCTGACCGGACGCGAGGCGGACGGCCCCGAGCCGGCCCAGCTCCCCGGTGACCGCACGCCGGTCGCCGTGGACCAGTTCGGCACCACGGCGGAGGAGCAGCTCGACGGCGAGTCGCTGGACTACAAGCTCCAGCGCGAGCAGTACGAGCGCCCCGCCGACGACCCGCTCGCCGGCCCGGTCGACCCGGACATCGCCGCCGAGGCGGACAGCGAGGAGGCCGCCGCGCAGGCCCAGCTCGACGCCGACGTGATCGACCCGGGCCCGGTCTCGGACCCGCACTCCCCGGTCTCCGTGTATGACCACGGCCAGCTCGGCACCGTCGCCGACCACCAGGTGGGCCGGTTGGTCGAGCCGGACGAGGGCGCACACACCGACCAGGAGACCGACAACGTCGCCTACGACGCCGGCGCGGCCGGTGGCGGGGCCAGCGCGGAGGAGCTGGCGGTGCACGAGACCCGGCCGCCGGAGGCGCACTGACAGCTCAGTCGTCCAGGCCCCGCTCGATGGCGTACCGGGTCAGCTCGACCCGGTTGTGCAACTGGAGCTTGCCCAGGGTGTTCTGCACGTGGTTCTGCACGGTCCGGTGGGACAGGCCCAGCCGGTCGGCGATCTGCTTGTAGGACAGCCCCTTGGCGACCAGACGCAGCACCTCGGTCTCCCGTTCGGTGAGTCGGGGTGCCTCGTCGTGCGGGGCGGCCGGCGCCGCGGCCAGCCGCCGGTACTCCCCCAGCACCAGCCCGGCCAGGCCGGGCGTGAACACCGGCTCACCGGCCGCCGTGCGGCGCACCGCGTCCAGGAACTCCGCCGGCGCGGCCGACTTGATCAGGTAGCCGGTGGCGCCGGCCTTGACCGCGTCCAGCACGCCCTGCGGCTCGCCGCTGGCCGACAGCATGAGCACCCGCACGTCGGGCAGCGCGGCGCGCAGGCCCCGGATCACCTCGACGCCGGAGATGTCCGGCAGCTGGAGGTCGAGCACGACCAGGTCGGGACGGGCCGCCGCGGCCACCCGTACCGCCTGCCGGCCCTCGCCGCTGGTCGCCACCACCTGGTGGCCCGCCTCGGTGAGGTCCCGGGCCACGCCCTCGCGCCACATCGGGTGGTCGTCGACCACCATCACCCGGATGCTCACCCGCGGCTCCTCGGCACGACCAGCTCGATCTCGGTGCCCGCGCCGGGCGCCGACACGATCCGCACCTCACCGCCCAGGTCGGCCACCCGGCCCCGGATGGACTGCGCCACCCCGAGCCGCCCCTGCGCGGCGGCCTCCGCCAGCCGGCCCTCCGGGATGCCCGGCCCCTCGTCGCGTACCGAGACGGTCACCGTCTCCTCCTCGTCCTCGATCAGCACCCAGGCCCGCCCGCCGGCGTGCCGGGCCACGTTGTCCAGCGCCGCGCCGACCGCGGCGCCCAGCTCACCGGCGGCCCGCGCCGGCAGCGGCACCGGTGTGGCGGGCGCGGACACCACGACGGTGGCCGAGGCGTACCTGTCGATCAGGTCGCGCAGGTCCTGCTCGTCCCCGCCCGGGTCCGGCGGCGCGCCCGCCCGGCCGATCAACGCCCGCAGCGCCGCCTCCTGCTCGCCGGCCAGCCGGGCCAGCTCGGCCGCCTCGCCGTCCAGGTCCGCGCCGCGCCGCCGGACCAGCGCGAGCACCTGGAGCACCGAGTCGTGGATGTCGCGGGCCAGCCGTTCCCGCTCGCGGGTGGCCGCCTCCAGCTCCACCGCCCGCTGCAACCGCTCCTCCGCCTGCACCGCCAGCCGCGCCACGTGCCCGACCACCACGCCGGCGAGCAGCATGAGGATCGCGCCGGTCAGCGCGGACGGGCTGATCCGGTCCCGGGTGGCGAGGTCGGCGCCGCCGAGGACGATCGCCGCCACCGCGCCACGTCGCCGCCCGCCGGAGACCGCCCAGGCCAGCACCGGCCCGGCCAGCCAGGCGGCGGTCAGCATCGGCACCCCGGCGGCGAGCGCCGCTCGGCCCACCACCCAGGGCGTGACCAGGATGATCGCCAGCACCACGCCGAGGTCGGCCAGGAGCAGCGGCCAGCGCCGTCCGGCCGGACGGCCGTAGCCGGCCGCCGTCACGCCGCTCCACGCGAGCATCGCCAGCAGGACACCGCCCGCGGCGACCGGGTGCGCGTAGCTGCCCGCGTCGCGCAGCACGACCAGTCCGACGTACGCGAGCGCGGCGAAGCGGAACACCGCTATCGATCGCCAGAAGGGGCCCTCGAGGCCGGAGGACGACGGCATGTGCGCCACCCTGTCACAGCCGGTCCAGGGCACCCCGGGCGGTGCGGGCCGAGAAACCCTGACGTACGGTGGAAATGCCGCGAAAGTCGTCGAGAACCATCGTCGGGACGGGGTCATGACAGACGCAGAACTCCCCGCACCGCGTACGGTTGTGCCCATCGAACCTTCCCTGCTTCTCGCCACCGCCTTCGACCAGGCGCAGGTGACCGGGCTGCGGCACTCGGTCACCTCCTGCGCGCACGGTTCCGGCCTGTCCGGCCAACGGCTGGACGACTTCGTGCTGGCGGTCAACGAGCTGATCACCAATGCGGTCCGCCACGGCGGCGGGCAGGGCTGGCTACGGCTCTGGGAGCGGAACGGCGAACTGGTCTGCGAGGTCGCCGACCACGGGCCCGGGATCAGCGAACGGCGGCTGCGCGACCGCGAGCGGCCCGCGCCGGACACCGCCGGCGGCTGGGGCCTCTGGCTGGCCCGGGAGCTGAGCGACACGATGGAGGTGGAGAGCGGCGAGGCCGGCACGGTCGTCCGGATCACCGCCGCGCTCGCCACCCGCCAGCCCGTCACCGGCCCGCCGGACGGCTGACCCCGCCGCGGGCGTCAGGCGAACAGGGCGCTCACCGACTCCCCGTTGTGGATCCGCCGCATCGCCTCGGCCAGCGCCGGCGCCACCGACAGCACCTCCAGCTTCGGCACCCGCTTCTGGGCCGGGATCGGCACCGTGTTGGTGCAGACGATCTCCAGGACGCCCTCCTGCGCGCTCAGCCGCTCCAGCGCCCCGCTGGAGAACAGGCCGTGCGTACAGGCCAGCCGGATCGAGCGGACCCGCCGCTCGCGCAGGTGCGAGATCAGCTCGATCACCGTGCTGCCCTTGGCGATCTCGTCGTCCAGCACGATCACGTCCCGGTCCGCCACGTCACCGATGATCGTGCTGATCTGCACCCGGTCGTCGCTGAAACGCTGCTTCGCGCCGGCCGCCACCGGAGTGCCGAGCATCCGGGCGAACGCGGCGGCCTCCTTGGCGTTGCCCAGGTCCGGCGAGACCACCACCGCGTTGCTCAGGTCGTACCCCTTGAAGTGGGCGGCCAGCTCGCGCAGCGCGTGCAGGTGGTCCACCGGGACGCTGAAGAAGCCGTGCACCTGCGGCGAGTGCAGCGTCATGGCCAGCACCCGGTCCGCGCCCGCGGAGGTGAGCAGGTCGGCGACGAGCCGGCCACCGATGGAGATGCGCGGCGCGTCCTTCTTGTCCGACCGGGCGTACGCGTAGTGCGGCAGCACCACGGTGATCCGCGCGGCCGACGCACCCCGGGCCGCGTCGATCATGAGCAGCAGTTCGACCAGGTGCTCCTGCACCGGCGGCACCAGCGGCTGGATGAGGAAGACGTCGCGCTCCCGGCAGTTCGCCTGCAACTGCACCTCAAGGCAGTCGTTGGCGAACCGGGACACCCGCACCGGGTGCAGCGGGACGTGGAGGTGGGCGCAGATCTCGGCGGCGAGGTCGGGATGGGCCGACCCGCTGAACACGGCAATGTCACGCACGTCTGATGATCGTACGGGCCGCCGGAGGGAGACGGTGGACGCTCGCGGCGGGTACGGTGCTGCCGTGACCGCAGAGTTCGTCGCCGCGATCGACCAGGGCACCACGTCCTCGCGCTGCATCGTCTTCGACCGGGCCGGTGAGATCGTCGCCGTGGCCCAGCGCGAGCACCGGCAGATCTTCCCCCGGCCCGGCTGGGTGGAGCACGACGCCGAGGAGATCTGGACGAACGTCGAGCACGTGGTGCGCGAGGCGCTGGCGAGCGCCGACATCGGCACCGAGTCGCTGGCCGCGGTGGGCATCACCAACCAGCGCGAGACCACGGTGGTGTGGGACCGGGAGACCGGCCGCCCGGTGGCGAACGCGATCGTCTGGCAGGACACCCGCACCGGCCCGCTGCTGCGCGAGCTGACCGAGACGTACGACGAGGAGCGGCTGCGGGCCCGCACCGGCCTGACCCCGGCCACCTACTTCGCCGGGCCGAAGCTGCGCTGGCTGCTCGACCACGTCGACGGGCTGCGCGAGCGGGCCGAGCGCGGCGAGGTGCTGTTCGGCACCATGGACAGCTGGCTGATCTGGAAGCTGACCGGCCGGCACGTCACCGACGTGACGAACGCCAGCCGCACCATGCTGATGGACCTGGCGACGCTCGACTGGGCCCCGGAGCTGCTCGACGCGCTGCGCGTCCCGGCCGCCGTGCTGCCGGAGATCCGCAGCTCGGCCGAGGTGTACGGCACCGCCCGGGGGGTGCTGGCCGGGGTGCCGGTGGCGAGTGCGCTCGGCGACCAGCAGGCGGCGTTGTTCGGGCAGACCTGCTTCCAGCCCGGCGAGGCCAAGTGCACGTACGGCACCGGCAGCTTCCTGCTGCTGAACACCGGTGCCAGCCCGGTGCCGTCGCGGCACGGCCTGCTCACCACTGTGGCGTACCGGATCGAGGGCCAGCCCGCCGTGTACGCGCTGGAGGGCGCCATCGCGGTCACCGGCTCGCTGGTGCAGTGGCTGCGCGACAACCTCGGCCTGATCTCCTCCGCCCCGGAGGTCGAGGAGCTGGCCCGCACCGTCGACGACAACGGCGGCTGCTACGTGGTGCCGGCCTTCTCCGGCCTGTTCGCCCCGCACTGGCGCAGCGACGCCCGGGGCGTGATCGCCGGGCTGACCGGCTACATCACCAAGGGCCACCTGGCCCGCGCGGTGCTGGAGGCGTCCGCGTTCCAGACCCGCGAGGTGGTGGACGCGATGAACGCCGACTCCGACGTGGCGCTGCGCCGGCTGCGGGTCGACGGCGGGATGACCGGCAACGAGCTGCTGATGCAGTTCCTCGCCGACGTGCTGGACGTGCCGGTCGTCCGGTCCCGGATCACCGAGACCACGTGCCTCGGCGCCGCGTACGCCGCCGGCCTCGCGGTCGGGTTCTGGCCCGACCTGGCCACGCTGCGGGAGAAGTGGCGCTCGGACGCGCAGTGGGAGTCGACGATGGACCCGGCGCACCGGGAGCACGAGCTGCGCCAGTGGCACAAGGCGGTCCGGCGCACACTCGACTGGGTCGACTGAGCGTCAGGCCCAGGTGTTGCCGGTGAGCTTCTCGTACACCTCGACGTAGCGGGCCCGGGTCGCCTCGATCACCTCGGCCGGGACCTCCGGCGCGGGCGGCTGCTTGTCCCAGCCGCTCGACGTGGCCCAGTCCCGCACGTACTGCTTGTCGTAGGAGAACTGGGCGCGGCCCGGCTGGTACGACTCGGCCGGCCAGAACCGGGACGAGTCCGAGGTGAGCACCTCGTCGCCGAGCACGAGCGTGCCGTCCGCCGCCCAGCCCAGCTCCAGCTTCGTGTCGGCGATCAGGATGCCCCGCTCGGCGGCGATCTCCGCGCCGCGCCGGTAGACGTCGATGGTGATCTGCCGCAGCCGCTCCGCGACCTCCGGCCCGACCTTGTCCACCACCTGCTCGTACGTGATCGGCTCGTCGTGCTCGCCCTTGGGCGCCTTGGTCGACGGCGTGAAGATCGGCTCGGGCAGGATCGACGCCTCGACCAGGCCGCGGGGCAGCGGCACCCCGGATACCGAGCCGGTGCGCTGGTATTCGGCGAAGCCGCCACCGGTCAGGTAGCCCCGGGCCACGCACTCGACCGGCACCATCTCCAGCCGCCGGCAGCGGATCGCCCGGCCGGCGAACTCCGCCGGTACGTCCGTCGCGGAGATCACATGGTTCGGCACCAGGTCGGACAGCTGCTCGAACCACCACAGCGACAGCGCGGTGAGCAGGCGGCCCTTGTCCGGGATCGGGGTCGGCAGCACCACGTCGTAGATGGAGACGCGGTCGGAGGCGACCAGAATCAGGTCCTCGCCGTCGGCGTAGACGTCCCGGACCTTGCCCGAGTGCAGAAGTTCCACGGCGCTAGTACACCATGACCGGCGCGGACCGCCCGGCGCGCCCACCGCCGTCCCGCCCGGCGTTGACACCCGGCCGGGGGCCGGTGAAATGATCCGTCCACCCCACCTTCGGAGAGAGACGCGTGCGCGCTGTGCAGTCCATACCCCGTCCCGGGATCGACCGGCGACGGTTCCTGGGCGCGCTCACCGGGCTGCCGCTCGCCGCCGGCGGGCTGCCGCTGCTCACCGGGTGCAGCCCGGAGGAGGTGGCCGCCGACGAAGGCCCGATCGAGCTGTCCGTGTTCTGGTGGGGCGGCGCCCGCCGGGCCGCGGCCACCGAACAGGCGCTGCGGCTGTACTCGCAGCAGAACCCGCGGGTCAGCTTCCGGGTCACCTGGCAAGGGCTCAGCGGCTACTACGACCGGCTCGCCACGCAGGCCACCGGCGGGAACGCGCCGGACCTGTTCCAGATCGACGACACCCTGCTCGCCGAGTACGCGGGCCGGGACATCCTGCTCGACCTGACCCGGTACGTCGCCGACGAGCGGCTCGACCTGCGCGAGGTGCCGGAGCAACTGGCCCGCTACGGCCGGGTGGACGAGCGCACGGTGGGCGTGCCGGCCGCGCAGACGAGCGCGGCGCTGGTGTTCAACCGCCGGCTGCTGCGCCGGCTGGGCCAGCCCGAGCCGCGTACCGGGATGTCCTGGAAGGAGTACGCGAACTGGGCCGCCCGCTTCACCCGCGCCTCCGGCAACCGGGTGGCCGGCACCATGGACGCCTCCGGCGACTACCGGGCGTTCTGGCTCTGGCTACGCGGCCAGGGCAGCGAGCTGTACCAGGGGCGGCAGCTCGGCTTCAGCTCCGCCGAACTGCTCGCCTGGTTCGAGTTCTGGGAGGTGGCACGCTTCGACCGGGCCACACCGAGCGCCGCCCTGGTCGAGCAGGCCGACAGCGGCGAGCTGGCCCGCCAGCTCGTGGTCACCGGGCACACGGCGGCCTCCTTCGCCTGGTCGCACCAGCTGCCCGAGTTGCAGAGCCTGACCGACGACGAGCTGGGCGCGGTGGCCTTCCCGGGTACGCCGGCCGCCCAGTGGCCCCGGGCGTCGATGTACTGGGCCGGTTTCCGGGGCACCCGCCACCCGGAAACCGTGGTGGACGTGCTCGACTTCCTGACCACGAACGTGGCGGCCGGCCGGCTCCTCGGCGTCGAGCGCGGCCTGAACGCCAGCAAGCAGGTGCGCTCGTTCGTCGCCGCGGAGGTGACCGGCCGGGCCGAGAAGCGCATGGCCGCGCTCGGCGCCGAGCTGGACGACCTGGCCGGCCCGTCGCCCGCGCCGCCGCCCAAGGGGCACGCCGCGGTACGCACGCTGCTGATCGAGGCGGCCGAGAGCATCCGCGGCAAGCGGGCCGGAGCCCGTACCGCCACCTCCCGATTCATGGCCCAGGCGAACGCCGCCCTCGCCGGCTGACCCACCCCTCCCCCCCACCCCGCCCGGCGTGGGCGGGGTGGGCCGGGGATCAGCGCGGGGGGCGGTTGCGGCGGTTGCGCGTCAGCAGCACCACCAGCAGCACGATGCCGCCGACCACCACGAGGCAGCAGAGCAGGCCGAGGAAGCCGAAGCCGCCCCGGGAACGCCGGCGCGCCGCCTCCACCACGATCTCGCCGGTGCCCGACGACGCCCAGGCCGCGACCGGCACGAAGACCGACAGCACGACCGTACCGAGGACCGCGCCCAGGCGGCCCCACCACTTGTTCCATGCAGACATGACCCCATCCTCGCCGAAGCCCGCAACCGGGGCACGGCGGACAGTGCGGATGTCGCCGGACACGGCGAAAGGCCCCGGAGAGAACTCCGGGGCCTTTCGTGACGAGTAGCGGGGACAGGATTTGAACCTGCGACCTCTGGGTTATGAGCCCAGCGAGCTACCGAGCTGCTCCACCCCGCGTCGGCTCGTAAAGCTTATCGCACTCCGTTCCTGGAGATCAGCCGGGGCCCCGGAATCCCCTCCTCGGGCGCCGCACGACGATCCGACGTCTCGCCGGGCGAGGTCGAGCCCGAGACTCTCTGGCCGAAAACGATATGCCTGAGAGTCATAACTATGACTCTCAGGCATACGCGTCTCGGGACTTCTCTTCCGCCGGGCCGGTCGCGGAACGTGACCAAGGCGTGCGAACCCGCACATGGGTGCGCAGGGCACCGGCGAGAACGGCGAAGGCCCCGGAGAGAACTCCGGGGCCTTCGTCACGAGTAGCGGGGACAGGATTTGAACCTGCGACCTCTGGGTTATGAGCCCAGCGAGCTACCGAGCTGCTCCACCCCGCGTCGGCTCGACAACCGTAGCGCACCGACCCGGGGAGGCGCAAAACGGGTACTCAGTCAGGGCGAAGAACGCCCGGTCCGGGATCGTGGTCGGGGTCGCGGCCGGGAGTCCGTCTGACGACACGAGCCCGTGGTCCGGATGACCGTTGCAGTCCCGGACCACGGGCTCGTGGTGTCAGTTCGGCGTCAGCCGCCCGGTGACGGCGCGGGTGACGTCGGCGCCGGTGGCGAGACGCTGCCCGACGGCGCCGGGTTGCCCGAGCCGTTCGCCGCGGCCTGGGCCTGCTGGAACGCGCTCATCGCCTCGTCCAGCGCCTTCAGCGCACGCCCGTACCGCTCGAAGTCGCCGGACGCCTGCGCGGCCTTGACCTCGCCGATCGCGGTCTGCACCCGGGCGGCCGCCTGGGCCAGCTCCCCGCTCATCGGCGGCGTGTTGTTGTCACCCCCGGTCGGCGACGGCGTCGGCGTCGGCGTGGGGTTGTCGTCGGTGCTGGGTGGCGGGTTGGTGTTCGGCGCCCGCTTGCCCTGCTCGACGAGCTGCTTGATGCCGTCGCCGAGGTTGTTGGCGAGCACCACGTACGAGCCGCCGTCACCGTAGGAGAGCAGCACCTTCTGCAACAGCGGGTACGCGTCCTGGCTGCTGCTCTTCACGTACACCGGCTCGACGTAGAGCATGCCGTCGGCGAACGGCAGCGACAGCAGGTTGCCGTACTGCACCTGCGCCTGGTTGGAGGAGAGCAGGTTCAGCTGCTGCCGGATGTCGCCGTTGTTCGTCATCTGCTGGTGCACCTGGGTCGGACCGGAGATCCGGGTCTGGTCCGGCAGCTCCAGCACCTCCAGCTTCGGCTGCCCGTCGACGTACGACCCGGAGACCAGCGCCGCGAGGTTCTGCCGGCCGTTCGGGGTCACCGCCGAGGTCAGCTGGAAGCGTGGCCCGTCCTGCCCGGGGAACTGGGTGAACAGGTAGTACGGCGGCTGCTTCTGCCCGCTGTCCGGCGCGTCCGGCACATTCGGCACCTGCCAGAAGTCCTGGCCGGAATAGAAGTCGCCGGGGTCGGTGACGTGGAACTTGGTCAGCAGGTTGCGCTGCACCTTGAACAGGTCGGCCGGGTAGCGGAAGTGCTCGGCCAGCTCGGCCGGAATGTCGCCCTTGGGCAGCACCAGGTCCCCGCCGAACGCCTTGTTCCACGCCTTGAGCACCGGGTCGGTGTCGTCGTACGAGTAGAGCTTGACCGTGCCGTCGTACGCGTCGACAGTCGCCTTCACCGAGTTGCGGATGTAGTTGACGTTCTCCCGGGCGAGCTGGAACGTGCCCCGGCCGGTCAGCTCGTCGGTCGTCTCGGCCTGGAGGTTGACCCGCTCGGCGTACGGGTAGGTCGCCGCCGTGGTGTAGCCGTCGATGATCCACAGCACGCGCCCGTTCACCACCGCCGGGTACGGGTCGCCGTCGAGCGTGAGGAACGGCGCGACCTTCTCCACCCGGTCGCGCGGGTTGCGCACGTACAGCAGCTTCGAGTTCTCGTTGACCGCCTCGGAGAGCAGGAAGTTCGACTCCTGCTCCTTGATCGCGTAGAGCAGCCGGCGCGGGAACGAGCCGATCTTGACGCCACCCTCGCCGGTGTAGGTGTAGTACTGCTCACCGCCGGTGGAGGTGGGCCGGTCGAACTCGACGTTGCGGTCGCCGTTCTGCCCGACGATCGCGTAGTCGCTCGCCTCCATCCGCTCGCCGTAGTAGATCCGCGGCTGCTGGGCCGGGATCTCCTCGGTCGGCGAGGAGCACGCCTCCTGCGCCTTCTCGCCGAGGTAGCCGGAGACGAAGTACGGCTGGCCGCCGCAGACCACCTGGTTCGCCGGGGCGGCGACCAGGCCGTATCCGTGGGTGTAGACGGTGTGCCGGTTGATCCAGTTGCTCTGCTGGTCGGTCAGCTCGCCGTAGTTGATCTCACGGACGCCGACCACGTAGTCGGAGGTCTTGTCCTTGACCGAGTACCTGTCGATGTCCAGCTTCGAACCGAAGTCGTAGAAGCCGCGGACCTGCTGCAGCTGCGTGTACGTCTCGGAGACGAGCTGCGGGTCGAGCAGCCGGATGTTCGACACCACCGAGGTGTCGGTGGCGAGGCTGGCGGGTGGAACGAGGTTGCTGGCCGCGTACGGTGTGGTCTTCGTGCCGTCGAGACCGAACGCGGACCGGGTGGCCTTGATGCTGCGTTCGATGTACGGCGCCTCCTTGTCCCGGGCGCTCGGCTTCACCTCGAACGTCTGCACGGCCCACGGGTAGATGCCGCCGATCGCCACCGCGGAGACGCCCAGCAGCGCCAGCGAGATGCCCGGCCAGACCAGGTTCCGCATCACCGCGTTGGAGAACACGATGATCGCCAGCGCCACCACGATCGAGATCCAGGCGAGGATCTCCTTCGCCGGGAGCAGCGCGTTCACGTCGGCGTAGCCGGCGCCGTAGAGCTTGGCGCCCTCGTTGTACTCCAGCAGCATGGCCCGCCGGTCCAGCACGTAGGCGACGGCCTTGAGCAGCACGAACACGGCGACCAGCGAGCTGAGGTGGGCGCGGGCGGCGTTCGTCATCCGGTCGCCGACGCCCTGGAGGCGCACGCCGCCGAAGATGTAGTGCACGGCGAGCGCGCCGAGCAGCGACAGCACCACCGCGGTGAAGCCGACGCCGAGCACGTAGCGCCAGAACGGCAGCTGGAAGACGTAGAAGCCGACGTCGACGCCGAACTCCGGGTCCTTCACGCCGAAGTCGCCGCCGTTGCGGAACAGCAGCCACTGGCCCCAGCGGCTCTGCGCGGAGAGGCCGGCGAACAGCCCGACGACGGCGGCGGCCAGCGCGATCCAGGTGCCGAGCCGAGGGCTCAGCAGCATCCGGTAGCGCTCCAGGGTGGCCTGCTCGGCCGAGTGCGGGCGCATCTTGGGCCGCAGCCGGTGGGCCAGCCAGAGATTGCCGCCGACGAGCAGCGCCATGCCGGCGCCGACCACCAGGAACAGCAGCAGGCGGGTGGCGAGCACGCCGGTGAAGACCTGGGTGTAGCGGACCTCGTCGAACCACAGCCAGTCGGTCCAGGCGTTCACGCCCCACCCGAGGAGGGTGAACAAGATGAACACCCCGATCAGGACACCGATGGTGACGCGTCCGCGCCGGCTCATCCTCGGTAAGGGACTGCTACGCATGACCACTGTTGGCTCCGCACGCTCGATGTGATCGGCTCCGACCAGGCACCAAGAGTACGGGGTGTTCCTGAGCACGTCGGGTCAAGGTCACGTCACGATCCGCGCCGTGACCGCCGCCCGGCCCGCGTCAGCAGCGCGTCGGCTGTCCCCCGGCCCGCAGCGTCTCGAGTGCCGTCAATGCCTCACTCAGCGTGGCGACCTTCAGCAGCGGCAGGCCCGGCTGCGGGTTGCGGACCGCCTCGGCGCAGTTGTCGGCGGGCACCAGGAACGCCTTCGCGCCCGCGTCCTTGGCGCCGACCAGCTTCTGCGCGATACCGCCGATCGGGCCGACGCGACCCTCGTCGTCGATGGTGCCGGTACCGGCGATGATCTTCCCGCCGGTGAGGTCGGCCGGCTCCAGCTTGTCGATGATGCCGAGCGAGAACATCAGCCCGGCGCTCGGCCCGCCGATGTCACCGAGGTCGATCTTCAGGGTGAACGGGTGCGGCTGCTGCTGGTCGATCTCCACGCCGATGCGCGGCCGGCCGTCCTGCTCACGGCTGGTCACCGTGGCCGTACCCGGGGTGCCGCCACGGGTGTAGCCGATCGTCAGCGCGGTGCCCGCCGGCTTCGCCCGGATCAGCTCGGTGAGCTTCGCCGCGCTCGTCACCGGCACCCCGTCGACCGAGGTGACCACGTCGTCGGGGCGCAGCACGTCGACCGACGGGCCGCCCGGCGTGACCGCCTTGACCAGCACCTTGATCGGGTAGCCCAGCTCACGCAGCGCCGCCGTCTCGGCGCTGGTCTGCGAGTTCTGGAAGTCCTCCGCGTTTCGCTTCTCGACCTCCTCCTGCGACTCCCCCGGCGGGTAGACCAGTTCCCGCGGCACCACCGCCTCGTCCGAGGAGAACCATCCGGCAAGCGCCGACCGCAGCCGCACCGTCGGCTGCACACCGACTGTGGTGAGCCGGAGCTGACCGGCGGAGGTGGACGTCGCGCGGCCGGTCACCTGGATGACCTCCTTGCCGTCCTCGCTGCCCAGCGTGTTCACGGTCGGACCCGGGCCGAGCACCACGTACGGCAGCGGCACACTCAGCACGCCGATGCTGAGCAGGGCGGTGAGCAGGGCACCGAGGAGGACGGTCACGCCGCGACGTCTCATGGGCCAGAGCGTACCGATCCGTCCCCTGCCATCCGGCGCGGTGACCGGCGGACTTCGCCCTCAGCGCAACGCCGAGTGGCACGACCTGCGGCGGGGCCCGCGTACCGTAGACGTCGTGCCTGATATTCCGTTCGGCTTCGCGCTCCCGGGTGGTCAACCACCGGACCCCAACGATCCCGCGGCGATGCAGCAGTTCATGTCGCAGTTGCAGCACCTGCTCTCGGCGCCGGGCAGCGGGCCGGTCAACTGGGACCTGGCCCGGCAGGTAGCCGCCAGCCAGCTCGCCGCCGCCGGCGACCCGGCGGTGTCGCCGTTCGAACGCAACGCGGTCGAGGAGGCGCTGCGCATCGCCGACCTGTGGCTGGAGCCGGCGACCTCGTGGCCCTCCGGCATCCGCACCTCGGTCGCCTGGAACCGCAACGAGTGGATCTTCAAGACGCTCGACGTGTGGCGCAAGCTCTGCGACCCGGTGGCCAGCCGGATGGTCGGCGCGATGGGCGACCTGGTGCCGCCGGAGGCCCGCGCCCAGCTCGGCCCGATGCAGTCGATGGTCGCCACGCTCGGCGGCGCCCTCTTCGGCGGCCAGCTCGGCCAGGCGCTCGGCTCGCTCGCCGCCGAGGTGCTCTCCGCCGGTGACATCGGCCTGCCGCTCGGCCCCGCCGGCACCGCCGCGCTCGTTCCCGCCAACATCAAGGTGTACGGCGAGGGCCTGGAGCTGCCCGAGGACGAGGTACGCCTCTACGTGGCCCTGCGCGAGGCCGCCCACCAGCGGTTGTTCCAGCACGTGCCGTGGCTGCGCGGGCACGTGCTGACCGCGGTGGAGAACTACGCCGCGGGCATCCGGGTCAACCGGGAGGCGATCGAGGAGGCGATGGGCCGGGTCGACCCGACCGACCCGGAGTCGATGCAGGCGATCGCGCTGGAGGGCATCTTCACGCCCGAGGACACGCCCGCCCAGAAGGCGTCGCTGGCCCGGCTGGAGACCGTACTCGCCCTGGTCGAGGGCTGGGTCTGCCACGTCGTCGACAGCGCCGCCGGTGACCGCCTCCCCAACGTCGTACGCCTCGGCGAGGCGTTCCGCCGCCGCCGCGCCGCGGGTGGCCCGGCCGAGCAGACGTTCGCCGCGCTCGTCGGCCTCGAACTGCGGCCCCGCCGCCTGCGTGAGGCGACGGTGCTGTGGGCGGCGCTGACCGAGCACCGCGGCATCGCCGGCCGGGACGCGGTCTGGGGTCACCCGGACCTGCTGCCCTCCGACGACGACTTCGCCGCCCCGGAGGCGTTCGCCACGACGAGCACCGATCTCGACGACGAGCTGGCGAACTTCGACTTCTCCGCCCCCGGTGCCCCGGAGGAGAAGTCCCCCGGCGAGGACGACGACAAGCGCTGACGCGTACGCCGGACGGGCCCGCACGGTTCCCCGTGCGGGCCCGTCCGCCTCCCCACCCCGCCCGCCCCGCTCCGTCGATCTTGGACTTGTGGCGCCCAGGATGTCCTGAATGAGGCTTCTGCCAGGTGCCACAACTCCAAGATCGGCGAAGTCGGCGGGGCAGCGGGGGCGGTGGGGGCGATGGGTCAGACGGGGCGGCCGGACAGCAGGGCACGGGTGGCCTCCCAGCCCTCGACGGCCGAATCGAGGGCGGCCAGGTCGGCCGGGCCGCGCATCCGGTGCCATCCGGCGGTGACCGCCACGTCCCCGGGGCTCGGCGCCGCCCGCCGCACCTCGGCCGGCGCGGTCGTGTCCAGGTCCAGCGCCGGCAGCCACGCCGGTACGGGCAGTCGCGCCGCCACCCCCAGCAGCCCGGTTCCGCTCCCCTCGACCGGAGCCAGCGCCACCGGCCGGGTGGTGAGCGGGCGCAGCAGCTTGCCGAGCGTCAGCCCCGGCACGTCCGGCGCGTCCGCCGCCACCACCGCCACCTGGTCGTAGCCGCCCGCCCCGTCATCGCGGGCCGCCCGGTCGCCGATGATCGCCGCGAACACCGCGTTCGGGGTGGGCTCGGGCACCTCGTACACACCGGTGCCGGGCCAGACCACCGCGTCGGCCAGCCATCGGTCGCGGGCGGTGACCGCGACGGCGGTCTCGACCTCGTTCAGCGTCGCGAGCAGGTCGACCACGTCCTCGGCGAGCGCAGTACGCCATCGCGCCGGATCGACTCCGGGCGGCGTCCACGTCACCGGGCCGAGCAGCGCCACCACCACACGTCGCGACATTCGCCGACCTTAACCCCACCCCACGGGCGATCATGAAGTTGGCGGTGACGAAGCGGACGAAACGCCGGGCCAACTTCATGATCGACCGCGATGGCGGCGGTGGTCAGGGGATGGCGGCGGTGGCTGCCACGCCCTCCAGGTAGCCGCGGGCGCGCTCCGACCTCGGGTAGCGGGCGACCAGCGCCCAGAACTGGGCGTTGTGGCTGGGCACGATGAGATGCGCCAGCTCGTGCAGCAGCACGTAGTCGATCACCCAGTCGGGCATGTCCTGAACCCGGTGCGAGATCCGGATGGTGCGGTCGGCGGGCGTGCAGGAGCCCCAGCGGCCGTTCTGGTTGGTCACCCAGCGGACGCTCGCAGGCGCGGCGGCCGACCCGTGTTCGGTCAGGTAGAGGTCGATCAGGCGAGCGGCGCGGGCGAGCAGTTCGGCGTCCGAGCGGGCCAGCCGGCCCTCGCGGGCGGCGAGCCGGGCGAGCATCCGGTCGACCCACTCGCTCTCCTCGGCCCGGGAGAACTGGTCGGGGATCAGCACGACGACGCGCTCACCGTCCCGGTACGCGGACACCGTGCGCCGCCGACGCTGGCTGCGCCGCACCTCGACGACGGGCTTCCGCGTCACGGCCATTACCGGTCCGCGCAGCCTCGGTTGACTGTCACGATGGAAAGCTAATGCGTACTGACCAGGACTCCGCAAGAGTCAACACGACGACACGCGCCCGGAAAGTGGCGGTTGATTGTCAGGAGTCCGGAAAAAATTCTTTGCGACGGTAGCTGACCATCACCTGACCGGCCCTGTTCACGTTAAGTGATCTACGACGAGTGACAGTCGGCGGGGCCACGCGAAGCGGATCTGGGTGCATTCATCCGGCGTGTCCGCGCGAAACTGACTTATCCGACGTTACTCGGCATGCACACTCTCGACGTCGACTTGCTCACAGAGTCGGCGCACAGCTGACATGGAACTGCCCGTACCTGGGTAGGGTCCGCCAACCACGGTCAGGTGACTGACCGCGGAGAACCCCCGGCGCCGGTGCCACGCGTGGGCCGCCGCAGGGAGACCGCCGGGACACCTCCGGCGGACGAGACGAGGAGGCTACCGTGGCCGACCAGGCCCAGACCTACAACGGTTACTGCGTGAAGTGCAAGGAGAAGCGGGACTTCGAGGGGCACGTGGAGGTCTCGAAGACCGGCATGAACATGGCCAAGGGCAAGTGCCCGGTGTGCGGCACAACAGTGAACCGCATCCTGGGCAAGGCCAAGGTCTGACCCGTACGACACACACCGGGAGGGCGGCCGTCGGCCGTCCTCCCCGGTCGTGTAGCCGACAGAGTTACCGGCTAGTTGTGGAAAACCGGCGAGAACCTGTGGACAACGCTGGCCACGGCTCGCCGCACCTGTGGACAACGAGCGACGGAGCGCGCGGAGACGGTCACGATCAGTGGCGTGACCGACCCGACACCGCTCGTCCGTCCCGTCCTGCTCCCCGGCCTGACCCGACTCTGGCGCGACCGGCACACGCTCCAGCTCGGCGAGCCGCCCGGCCGCGCAGTGCTGCTGGAGATGTCCTCGCCGGGCACGGCCCGCCTGCTCGACCTGCTCGACGGCACCCGCAGCGAACGCGCCGTGCTGGCCGAGGCGCGCGCCGCCCGGGTCCCGCCCGACGAGGCACGCGCCCTGTTCGACACGCTCCGGGACGCCGGGCTGGTGGTACCGGCGCAAGCACTGCTCCCCCGTGATCTCGCCGGAACGACACGGGCCCGCCTGACCGCCGAGGCCACCGCGCTGGCGCTCGCGTCGCCCGACCTGCCCGGCACACCGGCCCGGCTACTGCGCCGCCGCCGCGACGCCCGGGTGCTGGTCACCGGCACCGGACGACTCGGCGCCGTGGTCACCGTCGCGCTGGCGCAGGCCGGCGTCGGGCACGTCGTACCCGACCTGGCCGGCCCGGTCGGCGCCGGTGACCTGGTCGGGACCGGCCTGACCGCCGCGGAGCTGGGCCGGCCGCTGGCCCTCGCGCTACGCGCGGCGCTGGAGCGGTGCGCGCCCGGAACGGTCACCGTCCCGTCGCGGGCGACCCGGCCGGACCTGGTGGTGCAGCTCGGCGTCGACCGTCCGGCCGAGCTGCTCGCCACCGGGTACGCCCGCCGGAATCAGCCCCACCTGCTGGTCGACCTGCGTGGCGGCGTACCGGTGATCGGCCCGCTGGTCTGCCCGCCCGTCGGTCCCTGCCTGCGCTGCCTGGACCTGCACCGAGGCGACCGGGATCCGGACTGGCCCGCGCTCGCCGCCCAGCTCGCCGCCGACCGGGGAGAGCGGGCCTGCACCGCCGCCACCGGGCTCGCCGGGGCGGCCTTCGCGACGGCCGAGGTGCTGGCCCAGCTCGACGGCGCCCGGCCGGAGACGCTCGGCGGCGCGGTGGAGATCCGCGGGCCGGGCCGGGTCCGCTACCGACGGTGGCCGCCGCACCCCTCCTGCGGCTGCTGCCGGCGTCGCCCGATCCGGTCGGCCCCGGCCGCTACCCGCCGCACGGCAGCAGCGGAGGCCCCGCGTCGGTAACAATGGCCGGGTGACCGACATCCCGCGCCGGGCCGTGTCCCGCACCGCCAAACTCGCCGCTCTGCCGCTCGGGTTCGCCGGTCGAACCGTCCTCGGCATGGGCAAGCGGGTGACCGGCCTCGCGTCCGACGTCATCTCCGCCGAGATCCAGCAGCGCACCGCCGAGCAGTTGTTCAGCGTGCTCGGGCAGCTCAAGGGCGGGGCGATGAAGTTCGGCCAGGCCCTGTCGGTGTTCGAGGCGGCGTTGCCCGAGGAGGTCGCCGCGCCCTACCGGCAGGCGCTCACCAAGCTCCAGGAGGCCGCGCCACCGCTGCCGGCGGCGACAGTGCACAAGGTGCTCGCCGAGCAGCTCGGCCCGGACTGGCGCGACCGGTTCATCGAGTTCGACGACACCCCGGCCGCCGCGGCCAGCATCGGCCAGGTGCACCGGGCGGTCTGGCGCGACCCGGGGTACGAAGCGGGGGGCGGCCCCCGGCACCGCGACGTGGCCGTGAAGATCCAGTACCCGGGCGCCGGTGACGCGCTGCTCGCCGACCTCAAGCAGCTCTCCCGGCTCGGCGGCATGTTCCGGGCCATCCAGCCGGGGCTGGACGTGAAGCCGCTGCTGGCCGAGCTGCGTGAGCGCATCACCGAGGAACTGGACTACGAGCTGGAGGCGGAGTCGCAGCGGGCTTTCGCCGCCGCGTACGCCGACGACCCGGACATCTTCATCCCGGAGGTGCTCGACGCCGCGCCGCGGGTGCTGATCACCGAGTGGGTGGAGGGCATCCCGCTGTCCCAGATCATCCGGGAGGGCACCGAGGAGCAGCGGAACGAGGCCGGTCGGCTGATGGCCGAGCTGCACCTGTCCGCGCCGGAGCGGGCCGGGCTGCTGCACGCCGACCCGCACCCGGGCAACTTCCGGCTGCTCCCGGACGGCCGGCTCGGTGTGATCGACTTCGGGGCGGTGGCCCGGATGCCGCAGGGCACGCCCGAACCGATCGGCCGGATCGCGGCGCTGGCGCTGCGCGAGGACGCCGACGCGGTGGTGGAGGGGCTGCGCGCCGAGGGCTTCGTCAGCCGTACCGAGTCGATCGACGCCCCGGCGGTGCTCGACTTCCTGCGTCCGATGCTGGAGCCGATCGCCGCCGACGAGTTCCGTTTCACCCGGGCGTGGCTGCGCGCCGAGGCGACCCGGCTGGCCAGCCCGCGCTCCCCCGCCTACCAGCTCAGCCGGCAGCTCAACCTGCCGCCGTCGTACCTGATGATCCACCGGGTCACGCTGGGCTCGATCGGGGTGCTCTGCCAGTTGGAGGCGAAGGCGTCCTACCGGTCGATCCTGGAACGCTGGCTGCCGGGCTTCGCGCCGGTGGCCTGAGCGCAAGCCGGCGCCGGAAGACCACGAAGGGGCGGTGACCTGGTCGGTCACCGCCCCTTCCTCACGATCGTTCTACAGAACGCCCAGGTCGCGGGCCGACTGGCTGCGACCCCGCATGGCGACGGTACGGGCGGAACGGGTTGCCTCAGTGCTCGTGGTGGTGCGACCGGCCTGAGGCCGGCGCATTCGAGCCCTGGACAACGCTTCGTGGAGTAGTTGCATCTCGAATCCGTTCGGCAGGTTCAGCATCAGGGTTTCTCTTTCAGGTCGGCCGGTGGAGGGACACCGGCATCGGTCGGTTTCGGAACGTAGGTGTGTCAGGCTGCCAGCCGGACGGAGTTCCGCGACTCGGACAGCCCGCTGGCCGCCAGTCGCGCCTCCGCCTCGACCCGAAGCTGCGCGTCACGGGCGAGGTCCTCCTTGCGCGGACGGCCACGGGGCCGTTTGCGCGGGACGACCGCGCCACGCTCGAAGATCTCGCCGCCCCAGACGCCCCAGGGCTCGGCTCGCTCCACCGCACCGGCCAGGCACTCGACGCGCAGCGGGCAGTCCCCGCAGAGCGACTTGGCCAGCTCGAGCTCGGCGGGCGAGTCGGAGAACCACAGGTCGGGGTCGAACTTCCGGCAGGGCAGGTTCGCCTCCACGTCGACGCTCACGTCGAGGGGGGCCAACGCCAGACTCATCCTCCGGTCACCTCTCTCTCACTTCGATCTCGTGGATCGCATTCCGACGTACTTCGGCGGGACAAAAAACTGAGGCCGCGGATCCCGGTATGCGGGTTCCGCGGCCTCGAGGTGAGCCGGTGGTCTGATGGATCAGACCGGTCTACCTCGAGGTGGAACGCCGCGGACATCCGTGCGCTTCTTGGCGCCATCGATGCCCTTGCCCGCGAAGCCACTGGTCCCCTCGACTCCGGCGATCGGCGCAACGGTCAGGTTCAGCTCGGCCTGAACCTGGACCTGGTGCACCTGCGGAGCCGACGGTCGAGCGGCGAGGGCCACCCGGACAGCCGACAGCGGAGCGACGGCAGACGGCATCGCCGCGAGACGCTCATAGTTGAAGATCTTCACTGGTGCCACCTCCCTACTCTCCTCGTGCCGACCGTGGACTCATCCCTCTTGAGCAGCCAGAACGGCGCCGCTCGCGAGGTGTGTCATGAGGCTATTCCTCGCCCTCGGGGGAGGGCAAACGATTTACGGCTAGTTTTCAGAAGTTTTCTGTGGGCAGACGTCGTCCACCGTTGCACCGGCCACCAGGGCGAGCACCGTATCCCCGTAAAGCCCGACTTTTCGGGGCCCGATCCCGGCGATCGCCACCAGTTCCTCGGTGCGGCCGGGCTTCCGCTCGGCCAGCGCGGTGAGCGTGGCGTCGGTGAAGACCACGTACGCCGGCACCTTCTGCGCTCCCGCGACCCGCTGCCGCCACTCGCGCAGCCGTTCGTACAGCTCCTCGTCGATGTCGGACGGACAGGTCGGGCAGCGGCCCAGTTTGCGGTCCGCGCCGGCGAGCAGCGTGGCGCCGCAGATCCGGCAGGAGACCACCTGCGGCCGGCGCCGCTCGGCCCGCCGCGCCGGGCCGGCGCCGCCGGCCCGCTCACCGCCGCCGGACCGGTCGAGCTGCGGCAGGAACCGCGAGGGCCGCCGGGCCCGGCCACCCGGCGAGCGGGCCGTGGCGTACGACAGCCAGAGCCACTCCCGGGCCCGGGTGATCCCGACGTAGAGCAGCCGCCGTTCCTCCTCGACCTGCTCCATCGTCTTCGCGTACGTGGTGGGCAGCGTGCCCTCGGCCAGCCCGACCAGGAACACCGCGTCCCACTCCAGCCCCTTCGCCGAGTGCAGCGACGCGAGCGTCACCCCCTCGACTGTGGGCACGTGCTGCTGGGCGGCCCGCCGGGCGAGTTCCTCGGTGAACCCGGTCAGGTCCGGCTCCTCCTCGGCCTGCGCCGCGTACTCCTCGGCGAGTTGGACCAGCGCGGCGAGCGCCTCCCACCGCTCGCGGGCGGCGCCGCCGGGCGGGGGCGCGTCGGGCGCCCAGCCGACGGCGGTGAGCGCCTCGACCACGGCGGCCCGCAGCGCGGTCCCGGCGTCGGCCGACCGGGTGGCGGCGCGCAACGCGATCATCGCCTGCCGCACCTCGGGCCGTTCGAAGAACCGCTCCGCGCCCTGGAGCACGTACGGCACCCCGGCCTCGGAGAGCGCCTTCTCGTACGCCTCGGACTGCGCGTTGGTGCGGAACAGCACCGCGATCTCCCGGGCCGGGGTGCCACCCGCGACGAGCGTCCGGCAGCGGGCGGCGACCGCGTTCGCCTCGGCCGGCTCGTCGGTGAAGATCCGCAGGTCCGGTTCCGGGCCGGGCCGGCGCTGGCCGTGCAGCTCCAGCCGCAGCCGCGCCTCGGTGCCCCGGGCCTGCGAGATCACCGCGTTTGCCAGACCGACGACCTGCGGGGTGGAGCGGTAGTCGCGGACCAGCCGGACCACTGTCGCGCCGCGGTGCAGCCGGGGGAAGTCGACCAGGTACGACGAGGTGGCACCGGTGAACGAGTAGATCGTCTGGCTGGCGTCGCCGACCACTGTGAGGTCGTCCCGGCCGCCCAGCCACGCCTCCAGCAGCCGCTGCTGGAGCGGGTTGACGTCCTGGTACTCGTCGACCACGAAGTGCCGGTACTGGTTGCGCACCTGCTCGGCCACGTCCGGGTGCTCCTCGATGCCCCAGACCGCGGCGCGCAGCATGTCCTCGAAGTCGATCACCCCGTTGCCGCGCTTGAGCCGCTCGTACGCGTCGAACACGTCCGCCACCCGGGCCGGCTCGTACGGCGTCTCGCGCAGCGCCTTGGCCGCGGCGACCACGTATTCCCCGGGCTCGACAAGCGACGACTTGGCCCACTCGATCTCGGCGGACAGGTCCCGCGCGGCGGCCCGGTCGGCGCGCAGGCCGACCTTGGCGGCGGCCAGCGTGACCACCCGCACCTTGCTGTCCAGCAGCTCCGGCATGGCCCGCCCGGCCAGCAGCCGGGGCGCGAAGTAGCGGACCTGCCGCAGCGCCGCCGCGTGGAACGTGCGCGCCTGCACCCCCTGCACCCCGAGCACGCCGAGCCGGCTGCGCATCTCGGCGGCGGCGCGGGCGGTGAACGTGACCGCCAGCACATGCCGGCCGGCGATGTCGCCGGTCAGCGCCCGGTACGCGATCCGCGAGGTCACCGCCCGGGTCTTGCCGGTGCCGGCGCCGGCCAGGATGCAGACCGGTCCGGCCGGGGCGGTCACCGCGGACCGCTGCTCCGGATCCAGCCCGGCCAGCACCTGTTCCGCCGCTGAGTGAACGCCCACAGCAGGGAATCATCCCAGCATCGTGTGACGTTGCAGCGGTTAGCCTGGCCTGATCGGACCGGGCGCGAGTCACCCCTTGGAGGATCAGACCATGCTGACGATGTATTCCACCCCGTGGTGCGGCTACTGCCACCGGCTGAAGTCGCAGCTCGACCGGGAGGGCATCGCGTACGAGGTGGTCGACATCGAGCAGGACCCGACGGCTGCGGACTTCGTGATGAGCGTCAACGGCGGCAACCAGACCGTCCCGACGCTGCGCTTCGCCGACGGCAGCGCCCTGACCAACCCCTCGATCACCCAGGTCAAGCAGCACCTCGCGGCGCTGCCCGGCTGATCTCCCGCGACACCACGAGCGGCCGTACCCGATCCGGGTGCGGCCGTTCGCCGTCGGTCAGGAGCCTCCGCGGCTGAGCACCCCGTCGTCGGCCGGCCGGCGTGGTGACGGGATCCGTACCGGCACGGCGACCGGCGCGGTCAGTCCGCGGCCCCGCCACAGGTAGAGGCCGGCCGCCGTGGTGACGGCACCGACGAGAGCGAACAGCAGCCGGTAGTCGAACACGCCGACGAGCAGCGCGCCGGTGCCGATGGAAAGCGCCTGCGGCCCGCTGACCAGGGCCTCGGACGCGGCGGTGACCCGGCCGAGCAGCCGCGGTGGCGTCCGCCGCTGGATCAGCGTGTTCAACCCCACCATGGTCAGCGGCAGCGACAGGCCGGCCAGCAGCAGCGCCACCACCCCGAGCCACAACCGGGGGTACGCCAGCGCCAGCGCTGCTGGTCCGAAGAACGTCACGCCCGCCGCGAGCGCGCCGACCTCGCCGAACCGGCGGACCACGGCGGCCGAGAACAGGCCGCCGACCAGCCCGCCGACGCCCTGCACCATGACCAGCACGCCGACGAACGCGGCGTCGCGGTGCAGGCCCAGATCGACGTACGCGAAGATCAGCGACTCGGTGAAGCCCATCACCAGCGAGCCGAGCCCGTACCCGAGCAGCGCCCGGCGCAGCGCCGGCTCGCCGGTCAGGTGGCGCAGTCCCGCGCCCAGTTCGGACGGCCCGCGCCGATCCGGCCGTGCCGGCGTGCTCTCCTCCACGCGCAGCCGCGCGACCACCGCCGCCGCGGTGACGAAGCCGGTCATGGCGAGCAGGACCAGCAGCCAGCCGCCCACGGCGGCGTACACACCCGCCCCGGCCAGCGGCCCGATCAGCCGCAGGCCCTGCCGGACGGTCTGGAGCAGCCCGTTCGCGTCGGCGAGCAGGTCGGCCGGAACCAGGTGCCGGATCAGTCCGTTGAGCACGGCGGTGAGCGTGATGTACGACAGCCCGTAGAGCGCGGCGACCACGTAGATCACCCAGACGTCGGACCGGTCCCGGACCGTGAGCAGCGGGCCGAGCAGCACTGCCGCGACCAGGTTGGCGGCGATGAAGAACTGCCGCCTGCGGTAGCGGTCGACCACCCAGCCGACCAGCGGGGCGAGCGCCATCGGCGCGATGACCGCGAAGATGGTCGCCCCGGCCATGCTGTCCGAGCCGGTCAGGTCCTTGACCCAGACGGCCAGGGCGAGCAGCAGGACCGACTCCGCCGCCATGCTCGCGACGAGCGCGGCGAACAGGAGACGGAAGTCGGGGCGGCGCAGGACGGTGCGCATCGGGGTCCCTCCACGGTCCTCTTTTTGTCTCGTGACACGCCCGTGCCGGAGCCTCCGACGCCGGTCGCGCCGTCCATACTGACCGTGGGGGGCGAATTTCATACAGTTACCGTCGCGTCAAGCGACGGTCGACGGGAAAGAGGACGCCGTGCCTCCTGCCGCACCAGGCCCGATTCTGCGCCGTCGTCGCCTCGGCATCGAGCTGCGTCGGCTCCGCGAACAGGCCGGTCTGACCGGTGACCAGGTCATCGAGCGGATCGGCTGGGCCTCCGCATCCAAGTTGTCCCGTCTGGAGAACGGCCGCAGCCGTCCCGACCCGGACGACGTGGACGTGTTGCTGACGCTCTACGGCGCCGACGAGGAGCAGCGCGCGGAACTGACCGGGATCACCCACGAGGCCGGCGACATGCGCGGTTGGCTGCGCAACTTCCCGGTGATGACCCAGCAGCAGCGCGCCTTCGCCGAACTGGAGGCGGGTTGCGCGGAGATCTCCGAGTACAACCCGGTGCTGGTGCCGGGGCTGCTGCAGACGCCCGGGTACGCCCGGCACCGGATCCTGTCCGCCGCGCAGGTCGCCGCCGAGGCCGGCGACCCGGAGACAGAGGATCCCGAGACCGAGGTACGCGCGCGGCAGGCCCGCCAGTCGCTGCTGACCCGCTCCCCCGACGTGCCCCGCTACACGGCGGTGCTGGAGGAGGCGGCGCTCGGCCGCCGGGCCGGGCCGCCGGAGGTGCTGCACGAGCAACTCGTCCACCTGTGCGAGATGGCGCTGCTGCCGAACGTGACGCTGCGTCTGCTGCTGCGGGACACCCGGGTCGGTGACTGGTACCTTCCGCCGACCGCGTTCTCGGTCTACCGGTTCGCCGATCCCCTCGATCCGGAGACACTCGCCATCGAAGGTGGGTTCACCGACGTCATGTCGACCGAGGTAAACACCCTAAATCGCTATAAAGTGGTGTTCGAGTGGCTATGCTCGTCGGCACTCTCCGCATCGGACACCCTCTCCTGGTTGATCGAGGCGACGGGGCGGCTGACCGGCACGGCAGTCGAGTCCACGGTGGCGTACGGGCCGGCAACGGCGCCGGCCCAGCGTCGCCGGGACTCGGGGCGCCTCACCACGGAACGGTGATCCGGCACGGACACCGCCCGCGCTCCGGCGTCGCTCGGTCCCATCGGAGCACCTCACCAGGAGCAAGCACCATGAACGAGATCCACACCAGCACGACCGCCCGCTCGGGGCGGCTCGCCGGCGCCGCTTGGCGCAAGAGCACCCGCAGCCAGACCTCCAACTGCGTGGAGGTCGCACCGCTCGGCTCCGGGCCGGGCACCGTGGCCCTGCGGGACAGCAAGGACCCGAGCGGACCGGTCCTGCTGTTCGACCGGGCCGGTTGGCTCGGCTTCCTCGCCGGCACGAAGAGCGGTCAGTTCGATCTGGACTGATCCGGCGAACCACGGGGGGCCGTCGGCGCGAGCCGGCGGCCCCTTGCGCGTCCACCCCCGACGACGGTGCTGACCTGGGATCCCCCGATCGGTCGAGCTGGCGCGTTCCCCTTGCCGGGCGGACACATCGGCGTAACATGACGCGCGAGTGACGTGGAAGTTCCAGCGTGTAACCGCCGATTGTCCGGGGGACACCATGCGGTTCCTGATCGTCCGCACCGAGATCCGCACCGCCGCCGACGCCGACATCGCCGCCGCCTGGGCCGGCGGAGGCCGCCTGCGGGACGAGACGTGCACGCCCGAACCCCGCCGCCAGGTCGTCCACGCCGAGGACCGGGACGCCGCACTCCTGCTCGCCCGCGCACTGTCCGCCGTCGGTGCGGTACGCGCGGGCCGGCACCGGGTCAAGGTGCTGCCGATCGAGGAACACACACCCGGGCACCCGTACTGCTGGGACGGTGGATGACCGGACGCTGACGTCCGTCGTGGCCGGACCGGCCTCCCCCGCCGTTTTCCCGCCTCACCCGGCCTCGACGGCACGTGTTCCCGGCCCGCGACCGTCGCGGCAACGACGGTCCGGGTCGGGGCCGCGTCCCCACCCCCGTTCCACCCGCCCCGGGTCCGCCCGGCCCGGGTCCGCCCCGGCCCGAGTCCGCCCGGCCTCGCCAGGTCGGGGAGGTGGCTGCATCCCACCGCCCTCGACCACGCCACTTCCCCGAACTGGCGCCGCCGCACCAACCGAGACACGGCAACCCGACGAGGTCGGCCGGGGTCAGCAGTGGCCGTCGAGCCAGCGGTGCACCAGGAACAACGCGATCGACGACGGGGGCGGCAGGACCAGCCGGTCTCCCCCGCCCACCGGCACCGGCTCGCCCGCCAGCGCCGCGCCGATCTCCCGGCGGGTGAACCAGCGCGCGTGCGCGATCTCGGCCAGGTCGACCCGGATCGGCGCGTCCGCGTCGGCGCGGGCCAGGAAGCCGAGCATCAGCGAGCCGGGGAACGGCCAGGACTGGCTGCCCACGTACGCGATCTCCTCGACCGGGACGCCCACCTCCTCGCGGACCTCGCGCAGCACGGCGGCCTCGGCCGACTCGCCGGGCTCGACGTATCCGGCCAGGCAGGAGTAGCGGCGCTGTCCCGGGGTGCGCGGCCAGGCCGCGTTGTTGCCGAGCAGGCAGCGGCCGTCCGGGCCGTCCACCCCGTCGTGCACCAGCACGATCATGGCCGGATCGGTACGCGGCCAGACCCGGCCGCCGTCCGGGTCGATCCGCGACCAGCCGGCCTCGTCGGCGCTCGTCGCCTTGCCGGTCGTCGACGAGTAGCCGTGCCGCAGGTGCCAGTTGAGCAGCGCCAGCGCGGTGGTGAACAGGCCCGCGTCCCGGTCGGTCATCAGGTGGCCGACCTCGCGCAGGTGGGCCGGACGGGTGTCCGGCAGCGCCGGCAGCGGCCCGTCCACCGCGAACACGGGCACGCCGTCCGGCTCGACGCCGAGGAACATCGGCACCGACCGGGGCACCTCGGGCAGCTCACCGGGGCCGACCAGGACCAGCTCCGGCGGGGTCGACGCGCCCCGGACCAGCGCCCGCCCCTCGGCGGCGGAGTCCAGCACCAGCACCCTTGCCCGTTCCCACGCCTCGGTCAGCCAGGCCGGATCGGTACGCCGGTGCGCGGCCCGGTCGAGCGTCGACCGGGCCAGCGGCGGAGCGGGTTCGCCGCTCATGCCGATTCCGTACGCACCGGTGTCAGCGCGGCGAGCGAGTCGGCCACCCGAGCCGCGTCGCCGAGCACGACCGTGACCGCGCGTGCCGGGGCCAGGTAGCGGGCGGCCACCTCGGCCACGTCGTCCACCGTCGTGGCGGCCAGCCGGGCGGCGTACTCGGCGAGGAAGTCCAGCCGCAGCCCGTTGCCGGCGTACGCGCTGGTCAGCGACGCGAGACCGGCCTGGGTGGACATGCCGAGCTGAAGGGTGCCGAGCGCGTACTGACGGGCCTGCTCCAGCTCGTCGGTCTTCGGCGGCACCGTCGCCAGGCGGCCCAGCTCGTAGGTGGTCTCCACCAGCGCCGCCGCTGTCACCTCGGTGGCCACCTCGGCGCCGGCGACGAGCAGCGAACCGGCCACCGAGTGCTCGACGAGCGAGTGCGGCCCGTACGTGTAGCCCTTGTCCTCGCGGATGTTCTCCACCCAGCGGGAGGAGAAGTAGCCGCCGAAGATCAGGTTGGCGAGCTGCAACGCGGCGTGGTCCGGGTGGGTACGGGGCACCGCGGGCAGCGCGAGGCGTACCGAGGACTGCACCGAGCCGGGCCGGTCGACCAGCAGCAACGGCCCGGGTTCCAGCGGCGGCGCCGGGGGCAGCTCGGCGACGTGTCCGTCACCGCGCCACCCGGCGAGCGCCTTCTCGGCCGCGTCCAGCGCCCGTTCCGGGGCCACGTCGCCGACGAGCACCAGCACCGCGCCGGCCGGATGCACCCGCTCGGCGTGCAGCCGGCGCAACGCGGCCGGGCGGACCGCCCGGACCTGGTCCGGGTCGGGGGTCTGCTCCGCGTACGGGTGCCGGCCGTACACCCGCTTGAGCAGCGCGGTACGGGCCAGGTGCGACGGCTGGCTCTGGGCGACCTGGATGCGGTCGACCAGGCGGTCCCGCTCGGTCTCCACCCAGTCGGCCGGGTAGGTGGCGCCGGTAAGCACCTCGGCGAGCAGCTCCAGCATCCGGTCCAGGCCGGTGACCAGGCCCGCACCGGAGAGCATCAGCCGGTCCGGGTCGAGGCCGGCGGTCAGCCCGCCGCCGACCTTCTGCAACTCGGCCGCCAGCTCGGTGGCGCTGTGCGCCTCGGTGCCGGAGAGCATGGTCTGCGCCAGCATCGCGCCGCGGGCCAGGTGGGTGCGCCCGAACGGCATCCACAGTCGCAGCTCGACCAGCGGTACGGAGGAGCGGCGTACCGCGATCACGGTGAGGCCGTTGGCAAGCGTGCGCTCGGCCTGCTTGGGCACCTTGAGGCGGCGGTTCGGACCGAGTGCCGGCAGTGGCCGGACGGTGGTGGCGGTGGTCGTACTCGTGCTCATCGGGCTCCTCCGGCGACGACCTCGACTGCCGCGCGGCGCTCGGGCCGCAGGGTGGCGGCGGCGGCGCGGACCTGTTCCTCGGTCACCTCGCCGACCAGCCGGGGCAGGTCGTTGAGCAGGCCGGGTTCGCCCCGTTGCTGTTCCAGCACCGCCATCCGCAACGCGCGGCCGAGCACCGCGTCCGTGTCGCGCAGCAGGTGGGTGGCCATCCGGGCCTGGGTACGCGCCAGCTCCCCCTCGGTCAGCCCGCCGGTCGCCAGCCGGTCCAACTCCTCGTCGATGGTGCGCAGCACCTTGTCCACGTCGCCGCCGGGCGGCAGGTGCGCCTGGAGCAGCAGCGCGGTGGGGTCGCGGACGTCGAACGGGTCGCCCATGAAGCCGAGATATCCGCCGAGGCTGGTGACCGACCGGTCGCGCTGCACCAGCCGCTCGACCAGCCGGGAGGCGTCGCCGTCGGTGAGCACCTCGGCCAGCACCACGTACGGCAGGTAGCCGGCGAAGTCGCTGACCGGGTCGGGCACCCGCCACGCGCCGGCCACCGCCGGGAGCGGGGCCAGCGCGTCGGTGTACGTGCTGCGCCGTTCGGTGATCAGGTCGGGCTCGGCGAAGTCGGGCCGCTGCGGGGCGGGCCGGGCCGGCACGTCCCCGAAGTGCCGCTCGATCAGCGTGGTCGCCTCGGCCACGTCGATGTCGCCGCTGACCGCGAGTACGGCGTTGCCGCTGGCGTAGTAGCGGCGGAAGAAGTCGGCGGCGTCGGCCACTGTCGCCGACTCCAGGTCGACGAAGGAGCCGTAGCCGTCGTGCGCGTTGGGGAAGGTGTCGAACATCACCGGGGGCAGCGTCAGCCAGGGGAACCCGCCGTACGGCCGGTTCAGCACGTTGACCCGGATCTCCTCCTTGACCACGTCGACCTGGTTGCGCAGGTTCTCCTCGGTCAGCCGGGGGCCGCGCATCCGGTCGGCCTCCAGGAACAACGCCCGTTCCAGGGCGTTCGCGGGAAGCGTCTCGAAGTAGTCGGTGTAGTCCAGGTGGGTGGAGCCGTTGAACGTCCCGCCGGCGCCCTGGACGTGGCGGAAGTGGGCCAGCTTCTCCAGGTTCTCCGAGCCCTGGAACATCAGGTGCTCGAAGAGGTGGGCGAACCCGGTGCGTCCCTCGGGCTCGGAGCGGATGCCGACGTCGTAGACCACCGCCACCCCGATGACCGGGGCGCTGCGGTCCGGCGTGAGCACCACGCGCAGGCCGTTGTCGAGGGTGAACCGTTCGACCGGGTACTTCGTCGCTGGGATCTTCGCTCTCCGCGTCGGCACGAGATCGACACTAGCGCCTCGGCACCGGCTCTATCGCCGGTGTGCCCTGGCCGAACGGTGGACTGTTGCGGGACGGGTCTTGACGCCGACGGCCGCTTGCCCCACTCTTCCTACCAACTAAATAGGAATACTGCGGATTGGACATTCGATGAGAGGGCTTCCCCTGCGCCGCCTGGTCACCCTGGCGACCCTGGCCGCGGTCGGCGCGGCCACACTCGGCACCACCGCCGCCTGCGGCGAGGACAGCGACGCCGCCGCCGGGTCCGGCCCGGTGACGCTGCGCCTGGGCTACTTCCCCAACATCACGCACGCCCCGGCAGTGGTCGGCGTGGAGAAGGGGATCTTCGCCGAGAAGCTCGGCAGCGACGTCGAGCTGGACACCAAGACGTTCAACGCCGGCCCGGCCGCCATCGAGGCCGTCTTCTCCGGCGCGCTCGACGCCACGTACATCGGCCCGAACCCGACGGTGAACGCCTTCTCCAAGTCCAAGGGCGAGGCGGTCCGGGTCGTCTCCGGCGCCGCGTCCGGCGGCGTCGCGCTCGTGGTCAAGCCCGGCATCACCTCGGTGGAGCAGCTGCGCGGCAAGAAGATCGCCACCCCGCAGCTCGGCAACACCCAGGACGTGGCGCTGCGCTTCTGGCTCAAGGAGAAGGGCCTGGAGACCACCAAGGAGGGCGGCGGCGACGTCAAGATCGTGCCGCAGGAGAACGCGCAGACGATCGAGACGTTCGGCAGCGGTGCCATCGACGGTGCCTGGGTGCCCGAGCCGTTCGTCTCCCGGCTGGTAAACGCCGGCGGCAAGGTGCTCGTCGACGAGCGCGACCTGTGGCCGGACAAGAAGTTCGTCATCACCAACCTGCTGGTCAGCACCAAGTTCCTCAAGGCGCACCCGGACGTGGTGAAGAAGCTGGTCGAGGGCCAGGTCGCGGCGAACGAGTTCGTCAACACCAAGCCGGACGAGGCGCAGCAGGCCATCTCCGACCACATCGGCAAGATCACCGGCAAGCCGCTGGACCTCAAGCTGATCAAGCAGGCCTGGCCGACGCTGGAGTTCACGAACGACCCGATCCCGTCGTCGCTGAAGACCGGTCTGGACCACGCGGTCGCGGTCGGGCTGACCCAGCCGGTCGACCTGAACGGCCTCTACGACCTGACGTACCTCAACGAGGTGCTCAAGACGCAGGGCAAGGCCGAGGTCAGCCAGCCGTGACGACGACCGGCACGACCCCGCGCAGCGCGACCGGCTCGGTCGCGCTGCGCGGCGTGACGAAGGTGTACGGCCAGGGCGAGCAGGCGGTCCTGGCGCTGGACGGGCTGTCGCTCGATGTCGCCCCGGGTGAGTTCGTCTGCATGGTCGGCGCGTCCGGCTGCGGCAAGAGCACGCTGCTCAACCTGGTCGCCGGGCTGGACCGGGCCAGCGGCGGCACGATCGAACTGGGCGAGGGCGTCAACCCGGGACTCATGTTCCAGGAGCCGGCGCTGTTCCCCTGGCTGACCGTCGAGGGCAACGTCGAGGTGCCGCTGAAGCTGCGCGGGCTCCCCCGTGACCAGCGCAAGGAGCGGGTGGCCGAGCTGCTGCGCACGGTCCACCTGTCCGAGTTCGGCCGCAAGCGTCCGCACCAGCTCTCCGGCGGCATGCGGCAGCGCGTCGCGCTGGCCCGCACGCTCGCGCTGGAGACGCCGGTGCTGCTGATGGACGAGCCGTTCGGCGCGCTGGACGCGATGACCCGCGACATCCTGCACGACGAGCTGGAGCGGATCTGGACCGAGCGCAAGCTCACCGTCCTGTTCGTCACGCACAACGTCCGCGAGGCGGCCCGGCTCGCCGACCGCATCGTGCTGCTCTCCAGCCGGCCCGGCCGGATCATCTACTCCACCGAGGTCGCCGTGCCACGCCCCCGGCGGATCGACTCGCCGGAGGTCTCGGCCATCGCCGCCGAGGTCACCGACCGGCTGCGCAAGGAGGTGGGCCGGCATGGCCAGTGACACCCTCGCCGGGTCGGCGCGTACCGACGCGGAGATCTCCGGACTCGACGCCCTGGAGATCGCCGGCCGGGAGAAGGGCCCGTCCCGGGTAGGCCGCCTGTGGTCGGCCACCTGGCCCAAGTTCGCCGCGCTCGCGCTGGCCGTCGCCATCTGGCAGGCGGTGGTCTGGTCCGGGTGGAAGGAGCCGTGGGCGCTGCCCGGCCCGGCGGTGGTCTTCGGCGACCTCGGGGAGTACCTGCTCAGCTCGGCGCTCTGGGAGGGCCTTGCGACCACCGCCCGGCGCGCGGCGGTCGGGTTCGCCGCCGCGGTCGCGGTCGGTCTGCTGCTCGGCCTGGGCGTGGCCCGGGTCAAGGTGCTCCGGGCCGCGCTCGGCTCGATGATCACCGCGTTGCAGACCATGCCGTCGATCGCCTGGTTCCCGCTGGCCATCCTGCTGTTCCAGCTCAGCGAGCAGGCGATCTTCTTCGTGGTGGTGCTCGGCGCCGCGCCGTCGGTCGCCAACGGCGTCATCCACGGCGTGGACTACGTGCCGCCGCTGCTGGTCCGCGCCGGCCGCAACCTCGGTGCCCGGGGGCTCAACCTCTACCGGTACGTGATCGCGCCGGCCGCGCTGCCGGCCATCGTGGCCGGGCTCAAGCAGGGCTGGGCGTTCGCCTGGCGCAGCCTGATGGCCGGTGAGCTGCTGGTGGTCATCGCCACCCGCACCTCGATCGGTGCTCAGCTCACGTACGCACGCGAGCTGAGCGAGGCGCCACGCCTGATGGCCATCATGATCGTCATCCTGGTGGTGGGCCTGCTCGTGGACACCGCGTTCGGGGCCGCCGACAAGGCGATCCGCCGCCGCTGGGGCGTGCTGGACCAGGCCGGCAACTGACGTCGTGTACATCTCCGCGCGCGCCGACTACGCGCTCCGGGCCATGCTCGCCGTCGCCGACGCCGCCGTCACCAGCGGCGACCCGGCGGTCGGCGGCGGCGAGCTGGTCAAGGCGGCGAGCCTGGCCGAGAGCCAGGACATCCCGCTCAGCTTCCTCCAGGGAATCCTGCTCGACCTGCGGCGGGCCGGGCTGCTGCACAGCCACCGCGGCACCGAGGGCGGGTACGCGCTGACCCGCCCACCGGACGAGATCAGTGTGGGCGACGTGCTGCGCGCTGTCGGTGGCGCGATCACCAGCGTCCGGGGCATCCCCGCCGACCGGGCCGGCTACCACGGCGTCGCCACCGGCCTGCGGGACGTGTGGCTGGCGGTGGACGGCGCGATCGCCCTGGTCGTGGACCGGACCACGCTCGCCGACCTGCTGAGCGACCGGGCCACGGCGCCCTGACGCGCGTCCGGTCACGACGTCGGCGGCCGTACCTGCCCGTCGCGGACCATGCGGATCTCGCGTACGCCGTCCTGGACCTGCGTCGTCCCGTCGGCTTCGAAGCCGTGCCGGCGGTAGAACGCCTGGGCACGAGGGTTGGGGTCGGCGACCCACAGCGCCGCCGGCTCCGCCGGGTCGAGGACGGCCCGCAACAACGCCGGCCCGGCGCCGGTGCCGTGATCGGCCGCGTGCACGTAGAGGACGTACAACTGCCGCGCCCACGCCGCCTCGGCATCGAGCGGCGGGCCCGACATCGCGATCCCCACCAGCTCGCCTCGCCGCTCGGCCACCGCCGCCCGGTTCTCGCGGTAGCGCTCGTCGGTCAACGCGGCGATCCAGAACCGCTCCCGGAAGGCCGGGAGGCCCGGATCGTCGAGCACCGCGTCCGGCATGAGCCCGCGGTACGTCTCCTGCCAGCACCGGACATGCACGCGTGCCATCCGGGCGGCGTCCTCGGCCCGGGCCTTGCGAACGGTCACCGACGGGTCCACCGCCGCATCGTAGGCGCCCGGCCGTTCCGGCATCGCCCCTTTTCGGGGCGTCTACTGAGTCTGCGGGGCGCTCATCCCGGGCGTGAAGCTGCGGGCGGCGCCGCGATCCGGCGAGCCGCCGTCGGACGGCTGCCACGGCCCGAACGCGGCCACCGCGGCGAGCGCCAGGCCGGCCCCCGCCACCGCGAGAACCAGCAGCACTTCCCGCGCTCCGCCCGATCCGGCTTCCCCCGCCATGAACCGCTCCCTCCGCGTCCGGCCGACCCCCCGACCGGTACCCCGCGCAGCAGCATCACCGTCGGGTTCCGGTCGCACAGTCGGGCAGCCGACCGAACATCGACTGATTCCCGACTCAGGAGCGACCGCTCTGCCCGACCGGAGAACCGCCGGTCAGGTGCGGGCCGCGGTCAGCGGCGGCGCGGGCGCCGACGAGGACGGGTCGCCGGGGCGGGGTGCGCGGCGGCGGGCGCGGTGATGGTCACCGGCACGCCGGAGGGCTCCCGGGCGCCGGTGAGCCGGGTCAGCTCGCCGTCGCCGGGGCGTACCCGCGTGGTCTTGGGGTTGATGCCCGCGGTGCTCATCAGCCGGGCGACGTCGCGGCGCTGGTCCGGCAGGACGAGCGTCACCACCGTGCCCGACT
This sequence comes from Micromonospora sp. WMMA1976, assembly GCF_027497335.1. Taxonomy (NCBI): domain Bacteria; kingdom Bacillati; phylum Actinomycetota; class Actinomycetes; order Micromonosporales; family Micromonosporaceae; genus Micromonospora; species Micromonospora sp. WMMA1976. Next base: position 5,272,708 of record NZ_CP114912.1, read on the forward strand.
CGCCGGCCCGCGCGGTCCGGCCGCCCCGGTGCAGGTAGTCCTTGGCCTCGGTGGGCGGGTCGGCGTTGACGACCAGGTCCAGCCCGTCGACGTGGATGCCCCGGGCCGCCACGTCGGTCGCCACCAACGCGGTGACCTGGCCGGTGCGGAACTGCTCCAGGATGCGGGTGCGCTGCGGCTGCGACTTGCCGCCGTGCAGCGCCGCCGCGCGTACGCCCTTGGCGAGCAACTGCCGGGCCACCCGATCGGCGCGGTGCTTGGTGGCGATGAACACGATGGTGCGGCCCTCGCGGGCGGCGATGTGCGCCAGCGCGGCCGGCTTGTCCTCCGCGTCCAGGTGCAGTACGTGGTGTGTCATCGCGGTGACGGTGGCGGTGCCCGGGTCGACGGAGTGCGTCACCGGGTCGGTCAGGAAGCGGCGGACCAGCCGGTCCACGCCGCGGTCCAGGGTGGCCGAGAACAGCATCCGCTGCCCGCCCGGCGCGACCTGCTCCAGCAGCTTCGTCACCTGCGGCAGGAAGCCCATGTCGGCCATCTGGTCGGCCTCGTCCAGCACGGTGATGGCCACCTGGTCCAGCCGGGCGTCCCCCCTGTCGATCAGGTCGTGCAGCCGGCCCGGCGTGGCCACCAGCACCTCGGCGCCGGCGCGCAGCGCGGCCGCCTGGCGGCCCAGCGAGAGCCCGCCGACCACAGTGGCGCAGCGCAGGCCGAGCGTGGCGGCGTACGGGGCGAGCGCGTCGGTCACCTGCGCGGCCAGTTCGCGGGTGGGTACGAGCACCAGCGCGAGCGGGCGGCCCGGGCGGGCCCGGCGACCGGCCGTACGGTGCAGCAGCGGCAGCCCGAACGCGAGCGTCTTGCCGGAGCCGGTCCGGCCCCGGCCGAGCACGTCCCGGCCGGCCAGCGAGTCCGGGATCGTGGCCGCCTGGATCGGGAACGGCGCGGAGATGCCCTGCGCGGCCAGCTCGGAGACGAGCGCCGGAGCCAGGCCGGTGGCGGCGAACGTGGGCAGGGTCGTGGTCATGCGGAAAGCCTTCCTCGACGCGGCACGTGTCGAGGAAGGGCGCCGGACAGCGGCGCGTCACCGGCGTCACCGGTGGTCACAAGCACGAACCGAAAGGGACGGGCCGGCCCGGCAGAGGCGGGCCGGCCCGTGCACCACGCCCGAAGGGGCGCGATGGTGGTGCCGGTTGATCCGAAGATCAGAGCGGGCGGATGTTCTCCGCCTGCGGGCCCTTCTGGCCCTGGGTCACCTCGAACTCGACCCGCTGGTTCTCGTCCAGGCTCCGGTAGCCGGAGGTCTGGATCGCCGAGAAGTGGGCGAAGACGTCGGCGCCGCCGTCGTCCGGGGTGATGAAGCCGAAGCCCTTGTCAGCGTTGAACCACTTGACGGTGCCAATTGCCATGTGTTTCGTCTCCTTGACGGAACGGTCGGCCCGCACGTGTTGCGGGCCGGAGAGGAGCACACCGCGCGTGGAATACGCGGCGTGCCTGTCGCTGCTGGTCGCCCCGCCCGGAGAACTCCGGACACAACAAAGAGCGCCTGGGGCCACAATCCGCCAGGCGCACACAGAGTCTCTGGAAACCAAAACTGCAACCCGGCCAACGTATCACGGATTCGCGCGCTCCGGGAGATCCCCCGGGATTTCCGGCACGGCGGCGACCAACGCGGTCAGCCCCTCGGCGTCGAGCAGGTCGGCCGGACGGACCGTCGCGGAGTCCCGCACGTAGTGGAACGCGGCGCCGACCCGGTCCACCGGCACCCCGGCCAGCTCCGCCCAGGCCAGCCGGTAGACCGCCAGCTGCACCGCCGCCGCGTCGGCCTCCCGGCCGGCCGGCTGCCGCCCGGTCTTCCAGTCGACCACGTCGTAGCGCCCGCCCGGCCGGGCGAACACGGCGTCCATCCGCCCCCTGATCACGACGCCGGCGATGACGGTGGCGAACGGCACCTCCACCTCCACCGGCACCCGGTCGGCCCACTCGCCGGCCAGGAAGCGCTCCTGCAACTCGACGAGCGCCTCGTCCGGGGCCGCGTCCTCGTCCGCCGCGCCGGGCAGCTCGTCCACGTCGAGCAGCCGGTCCGCGCCGAAGCGCTGCTCCAGCCAGGCATGGAACGCGGTGCCGCGCCGGGCGTACGGGTTCGGCTCGGTCGGCATCGGGCGGCGCAGCGTCCGGGCCAGCGCCTCCGGGTCGCGGCGCAGCGCCACGAGCTGGGTCACCGAGAGCTGGCCGGGCAGCTCGACCTCGACCGCCTCGGCCTGCCGGGCCAGCTCCGCCCGCTCGGCGAGCAGGAGATCGGCCTCGCGCCGCCAGCGGGCCACCTCGGCGTCCTCCGCCGCTCCCGTGGTGGCGAGCACTGCCGCCTCGCGGCGGGCCGTCTCCGGGTCGGCCAGGTGCCGGCGGACCAGCGCCGCCGCTTCGGTCAGCGCGGGCCGGCGGGTGCCGAGCGGGTCGGCCGGCCACTCGGCCCGCAACACCGTCTCGGTGGTCGGGTTCACCGCGTCCCCGGCCGGCTCAGGCGTCCAGGCGTCCACCACGTGCCCGTCCGCACCGGCCAGGCAGGCGTCGTGCACCTCCCGCAGGAACACCGACGGGCCGCGGAACCGTTTGGTCCCCTCCCCCCACCAGTAGCCGGAGCAGAGCAGCAGCCGTCGGGGGCGGGTCACCGCCACGTACGCCAGCCGGCGCTCCTCCCGCTCGTCGTGCGCCCGCCAGGCGTCGGTGAAGTCGGTCAACGCCCGGGCCACGCCACGCTGGTCCTCCGCCTCCGGCAGGCCCAGCTCCGGCAGCCCGTCCGCGTCGCCGCGCAAGGGGAACGGCAGCACGCCCAGCCCGCCCAGCCAGTGGTCGGAGTTGCGGACCGGCCCCGGCCAGGCGCCCCGGGTCATCCCGGCCGCCGCCACCACGTCCCACTCCAGGCCCTTCGCGGCGTGCGCGGTGAGCACCTGCACCGCGCCGGCCACCACCTCCACCTCGCCGGGCGCCAGCCCGCGCTCCTCGTCCTCGGCGGCGGCCAGGTAGGCGAGGAAACCGGCGAGCGTCGCGCCGGGCGTCTCGCCGCTGAACCGGGCCGCCACGTCGCCGAGCGCGTCCAGGTGGGCGCGGGCCAGCCCGGCGTCGCCCGCGCCGTCCCGGCCGGCCCGGACCGCCACCTCGACGTCGAGCCCGATGGTCCGCTCGATGTCCGCGATCAGCTCCGGCAGCGACTGGTCCAGCCGGTAGCGCAGCAGCGCCAGCTCCATCCCGTACGAGCGCAGCCGCGCGTAGCCCTCGGCCGAGTACGCCTGCGCCGGCCCCAGATCCGCAAGCGCCTCCACGAGCGTGGCCTCGTCCAGCGCGTCCACGGTGATCTCCGGGCCCTCGTCGCCGGTCAGCTCCCGGCGGCTGCGGGCGATCGCGCGGGCGCGGCGGTGCAGGGCGACCAGGTCACGCGGGCCGATCCGCCAGCGCGCGCCGGTGAGCAGCCGCAGCAGCGCCGCCCCGTCGGTCGGGTCGGCGAGCACGCGCAGCGTGCACACCACGTCCCGTACCTCGGGGGTGTCCAGCAGCCCACCCAGGCCGACCACGTCGACAGGCAGCCCGCGGGCACGCAACGCCGCCTCGATCGCCGGGATCTGGCTGCGCAGCCGCACCAGCACCGCAGTGGTCGGGCGACGGTCGGCGGGGATGTGCTCGGGCAGCGCGCCGGGCATGCCGGCCGCGCCCCGCCAGGCCGCCAGCACGCTGTCCGCGATCCAGTCGGCCTCGTCGGCGTACGTCTCCAGCAACGCGCAGTGCACGGTGCCGCCGGCCTGCCCGCCCGGCGTGCGGTGCGGGATCGGGTCGCGGACGCTGAGCGCGGCGTGCAGTTCCGGCACCCGCGCGCCGGCCGCCCGCAGCGGCACCGACAGCGTGTTGGCGACACCGAGGATCTCCGGCCGGTTGCGCCAGCTCGTCGTCAGGCTGAGCACGTCGGCGGGGCTGCCGTCGGTGCGGGCGAACTCGGCCGGGAACCGGTCGAGCGTGCCGGCGCTGGCCCCCCGCCAGCCGTAGATGGACTGGCACGGGTCGCCGACGGCGGTGACCGGGTGGCCGCCGCCGAACAGCGCGTTGAGCAGCACCACCTGGGCGTGACTGGTGTCCTGGTACTCGTCCAGCAGCACCACCCGGAACCGGTCCCGCTCGATCACCCCGACGCCGGGATGGTCGCGGGCCACCCGGGCCGCGCGGGCGAGCTGGTCGGCGAAGTCCATCGCCTCGAAGTCGTCCTTGCGCCGGGCGTACGCGCGCACCAGCGGCAGCAGCTTCAGCCGGGTCCGCTGGAGCTGGAGCGCCTTGCGCACGTCGGCGTAGACCCGGCCGGGCCGGGACTGCACGTCGGCGAAGAACCGGCCGGTCCAGGCGGCCAGCTCGTCCGGGTCGACCAGGTGCTCGTCCAGCTCACCGGCGAGCGCCAGCACGGCGTCGGTGATGGTCGACGGCATCCGGTCCACCTCGGACATGTCGCCGTCGTAGTTGCGCACCAGCAGGTCGACGAGCTGCCAGCGGGACGCCTCGGTGAGCAGCCGGGTGGTCGGCTCGTATCCGGCGCGCAGCCCGTGCTCGGTGACGATCCGCCCGGCGTACGAGTGGTACGTGGACACGGTCGGCTCGCCCGCCAGCGGGTCGTCGTGCGGATCCCGCCCCGGCCGGCCGAGCCGCCGGATGAGCTGGTCGAGCCGGGTGCGGACCCGGTGTGCCAGCTCACCTGCCGCCTTGCGGGTGAAGGTGAGGCCGAGGATGTGCTCGGGGCGTACGTAGGAGTTGGCGACCAGCCACATCACCCGCGCGGCCATCGTCTCGGTCTTGCCCGAGCCGGCGCCCGCGACCACCAGCAGCGGCTCCACCGGCGCGGCGATGATCGCGGCCTGTTCCCGGGTGGGCGCCGGCAGCCGCAGCAGCCGGGCCAGCTCGACGGGCGTGTAGCGGGGTCCGGCGTCGGCGGTACGCGGCGCGGGCGTGGCGGAGGCGCCGAACAGCGCCGGCTGAACGCTCATGGTCCGGTCCTTGTTCGCGACTGCGGGGCTCGCAAAACCGGCTCACTCCTCGCGCTCACGGCTGACTCTCCGGGGGCGGCTCGACCACCTGGCGGCCCTGGCCGGAGACCGGGCAGCTGGTGCGTACCGGGCAGACCCGGCACTTGGAGTTGGCCACGGCGGCGAACGTCGAGGCGGCCATCGTGTCCGCGGTACGGCGCACCAGCGCGGTGGCCCACCCGGCCTCCGGCCCCTCCCCGGCCGCGGCCTGGGTCTGCTCCTTGGCGTCCCGCGCACCGGTGCCGAGCTGCACCAGCGCGGCCCCGCCCGGTTCCTCGCCGAACTCGGCGAACCCGCCCGCCTCCACGGCCGCCTGGTACGCGCCGAGCTGCGGATGCTCGGCCACCTCCCGCTCGGTGACAGCAGTCGACTTGCCGGTCTTCAGGTCGATCACCACGAGCCGCCCCTCGTCGTCGACCTCCAGCCGGTCGACCCGGCCGGTCAGCTCGATCGGGCGGGCCGGGTCGTCGAGGCGGACCGCGAACTCGTGCTCGATCGCGAGCAGCCGGCGCGGGTTGCCGGCCAGCCAGCGCAGCAGCTTGTCCACCATCGCCTCGGCGCGCTGCCGCTCCGGACCGGCCATCCACCGGGCGGCCAGCTCGATCGCGTCGAACCGGGCGGCCACGTACTCCAGCAACGCCTCCCGGTCGACGCTGGCGTCCTCCGCGAGCATCGCGGCGGCGTGCACCAGGTTGCCGACGCCCTGCGCGGCGCTGGCCGGCCCGCTGCCGCCGTGCCGTTCCAGCAGCCAGCGCAGGCTGCACCGCAACGCGCTCTCCATCGCCGACGGGGTGACCCGCACCGGCTCGCCCTCGTCGACCAGCGGCCGGTCGTCGGAGAGGCCGCGCAACCCCCACCAGTCCTCCGGGTGCGCGCCGGGCACCCCGGCGGCGGCCAGCCGCGCCAGCTCACCCGCCGCCGCGTGCCGCCGGGTGATCGGCGTCGCCGGGTCGGTGACGGCGGTACGCAGCTCCGCCACCAGCGCTGACAGCGTGAGCCCTCGCGGCGGCAGGGTGACCGGGAGCGCGGCGGACGGCCCGTCCTGCGGATGCTCGTCCCCGTGCGGCACCGGCCCGTCCGCAGATCGCCCGCGCGTGGCCGTACCTGTCGGGCCGTTCCCGGCCGGGCCGGGGCCGTTCGGGGCCGGACCGGTCGGGTCCGGGCCGCCACCGCCGGTGGCGGGTGGGTCGGCGGCGGCCAGCTCGTGCAGGAAGCGGCTCGGCTGCTCCTCGTGGTCGTCCCCGCCGACGGCGGCGGACGCGACAGCGGTGACCAGCAGGCGCCGCCGGGCCCGGCTGATCGCCACGTGGAACAGTCGTCGCTCCTCGTCCAGCAGCGCGGACGTCTGCCCGACCAGGCTGGCCCGCAGTCCGGCACCGTCGGCGCGGCCGGCGAGCACGTCGACGAGCCGCTCCGAGCCGAGCAGGCTGCCGCGCAGGCGCAGGTCCGGCCAGACGCCCTCCTGCACCCCGGCCACCGCGACCAGATCCCACTCGAGCCCCTTGGCGGCGTGCGCGGTGAGCAGGCGTACCGCGTCGCCCCGGTCGGCGGCGGCGGCGAGTGTGTCGGCGGGCAGTTCCTGCCCGAGGACGTGGTCGAGGAACACCTCGGTACGCGCGCCCGGCAGCCGGTCGGTGAACCGGGCCGCCGCGTCGAAGAGGACGAGCACCGCGTCCAGGTCACGGTCGGCGGCCTCGGCCCGCCAGCGCTGGGCGGTCTCGTGCTCGCCGGTGGCCGCCCGCCCCCTGGTGATCGCCCCGGCCCAGCGTTCGGCCAGCCCGCTCTCCCGCCACACCGCCCAGAGCACGTCCTCGACCGTGGCGCCGGGCCGGCCGGCCGTCTCCCGGGCGGTCGCGAGCAGGTGCGCCACGGCTTGCGCGGGCGCCGCCCAGCGGCGCTCGATGGTGGCCAGTTCCGCCGGGTCGCGCAGCGCCTCCACCAGCAGCTCCCCGGACGGACGGCGGTCGCCGCCGGCCAGCGCCAGCGCCCGCAGCCCCTGACGCAGCCGCCGCTCGGCCAGCGGGTCGGCCCCGCCCAGCGGCGAGTGCAGCAGCGCGACCGCCGCCTCCTCGTCCAGCCGGCCGGGTTCGAGCGCGCAGCGCAGCAGGAGCAGCAGCGGGGCGACCGCCGGCTGGAGGTGCAGCGGCAGGTCCTCGCCGTGCACGACGGTCGGTACGCCTGCCGTGTGCAGCGCGCGCCGCAGCGACGGCAGTTGCCGGCCGGTGGAGCGGACCAGCACCGCCATCCGGGACCACGGCACGCCGTCGAGCAGGTGCGCCTCGCGCAACGCGTGCGCCAGCCAGGCCGACTCGCTGGTGGCGGACCGGAACGTCCGTACCTCCACCGTTCCGGCCGGCGCGCCGGGAAGCGGGCGCAGCCGCCGGTGCGCCGCCGGACCGCGCAGCCGGCGGGCCAGCCGAGCGGTGGCCGCCAGCAGTTCCGGCCCGGCCCGGTACGAGGTGGTGAGCGTGACCTGGGCTGCCGGCGCACCGGAGGCGGTGCGGAAGCGGTGCGGGAACGTGGTGACGCCCGCCGGGTCGGCGCCGCGGAACGCGTACGTGGACGAGTCCGGGTCGGCGAACGCGACGAGGGACCGGCCGCCGCCGGCCACCACGGCGAGCAGGTCGAGCTGGGCCGGGTCGGTGTCGGCCAACTCGTCGACGTACACATGGGTCAGTCGACGGCGCTCGGCGGCGAGCAGCTCGGGGTCGTCGAGCAGCATGCCGGTGGCGGCGCGCACCAGCTCCGCCGGGTCGTACGCGACCGAACCCCGGTTGCTCACGTCGCGCAGGGCGAGCACGGCGACGTACTCCCGCAGGAAGCGCGCTGCGGCCGGCCAGTCGGCGCGGCCCAGCTTCTCCCCCAGCCGGGCCAGCTCGACCGGGCCGACGCCGCGCTCCGCGGCACGCATCAGCAGATCGCGGAGCTGCTGGGCGAACGCCCGGGTACGCAGCGCGGGGCGCAGGTCCTCCGGCCAGCCGACCGGGTCGTCGCCGGGCTCCTCCCCCACCACGTCGAGCAGCTCGCGGATGATCAGATCCTGCTCGGGGCCGGTGAGCAGCCGGGGCGAGGGCTCGCCGCGTTCGGCCGCCGCGCGGCGCAGCAGCCCGAAGGCGTACGCCGGGAACGTACGCACCAGCGGCTCGCGGACCACGCGGTGTCCGTTCCCGGCGATCCGCGCCTCGATCCGGTGGCGCAGTTCGGTGGCGCCCCGCCGGCCGAAGGTGAGCACGAGGATCCGCTCCGGGTCGACGCCCTCGGCCACGCGGGCCGCGACCGCCTCGACGAGCGTCGTCGTCTTGCCGGTGCCGGGACCGCCCACGACGAGCATCGGCCCGTCGGTGTGCGCGACCACCTCGGCCTGCACCGGATCGACCCGGCACGAAACGTTCGTGCCCTCCCCGGCCCCGATCCCCGCGGAAGCAGCCGACGGTGGCGACGCGCCGGTCTCGTTCTGCGGCGAAGCGCCTTCGGGCGGCGCGGCAGTCTGCGGGTGCGCGGCGGTCTGCGGGTGCGCGGCGGTCTGCGGGTGCACGGTGGTCTGCGGGTGCGCGGCATCGCCCGCCGACCCCCCGGATCGCGGCTCCGCATCGGCCGATCCACCGGACCGACCCACCCCCTGCCCCGCCCCGGCGTCGTGGGTGACCCCCGCCCCCGCGCCGCCGGGCCGGCGCACCAACCGGTACGCCTGCATCACCGACATCCCACCACGCCGGTACGACACCCGGAAACCGACCGTCGTCCCGCCGTCACCAGCTCACCTGACCGCGGCGTGCACCACTGCCCGGCTCTGCCACACACCCGTCTCTCAGGCGTTCACGCCCACCTCGGCGAAGTGGGGGCATCCCACCCCTAGATCAACACCATTACGGCGAGGTGGCCACATCGCACCGGCCCGGACACCACCACCTCCCCGAAATGGTGTCGATCAAGCCCCAAGCGGTGTCGATCAAGCCCGCCCCGCGACGGTGTTCAACAAGCCCGACCGGCCGAGCACACACGCACCGAACCGCGCCACTCCAACAAACGACACACCCCCACGCCCGACCCCAGGCGTCCGCGCCACCTCGGCGAAGTGGGGGCATCCCACCCCTAGATCAACACCATTACGGCGAGGTGGCCACATCCCATTGGCCCGGACACCACCACCTCCCCGAAATGGTGTCGATCAAGCTCTCCGGGAAGTGGTGTCGATCAAGCCCCCAAGCGGTGTCGATCAAGCCCGCCGAGACGGTGGTGAACAAGGACGGGCCGACCCGGGCGCGCGTCAGGTGAGGCGGGCGTCGATCAGGTCGAGCGCGGCGGGGACGCTGTCGGCCACCATCAACAGGTCCAGCGCTGCCGGCTTGAGGAACCGCTGTTCGCCGAGCCCGCGGATCCAGTCGAGCAGCGGCCGGTAGAAGCCGTCCACGTCGACGATCACCATCGGCTTGGCGTGCAGGGCCAGGGTGGCGGTGGTCCAGACCTCGAACAGCTCGTCGAGCGTGCCGAGGCCGCCGGGCAGCGCCACGAACGCGTCGGACTTCTCGTCCATCAGCGTCTTGCGGCTGGCCAGGCTGTCGGTCACCAGCAGCTCGTCGGAGTCCAGGTCGGCGACCTCCAGGTCGACCAGGGACTGCGGGATGACGCCGATGGTGCGACCGCCGGCCGCCCGCGCGCCCTGCACCACGGCGCCCATCATCCCGACGCAGCCGCCGCCGCTGACCAGCGTGTGGCCGCGCCGGGCCAGTTCCTCACCGGTCTCGGTGGCGAGCGCCAGCCAGCGGGCGTCGAGAATGCGGGAGGACGCGCAGAAGACACAGACGTTGGCCACGGGTCAGCTCCGTCCCGCCGGGCCCTCGGGGGCGGCCTCGGCGGCGGCTCGCTGGTCGGCGGCCACCCGGGCGACCGCCTCCTCGCGGACCGCCTCCTGCTCGGCGGAGAGCACCGCCTCGGCCTCGACGATGTGCCGGACCGCCTCGTTGACGTCGTCGGTGAGGCGGATCAGGTCGAGGTCGGACGGGCCGATCTTGCCCTCGGTGGCCATGGTGGCGCGCAGCCAGTCGAGCAGCCCGCGCCAGTAGTCGGTGCCCATCAGCACGACCGGGAAGCGGGTCACCTTGCCGGTCTGCACCAGCGTGAGCGCCTCGAACAGCTCGTCCAGGGTGCCGAAGCCGCCGGGGAGCACCACGAACGCCTGGGCGTACTTGACGAACATCGTCTTGCGGGCGAAGAAGTAGCGGAAGTCGATGGCCAGGTCGACCCAGTCGTTGAGGCCCTGCTCGAACGGCAGCTCGATGCCGAGCCCGACGGAGAGGCCGCCGGCCTCACCGGCACCCCGGTTGGCGGCCTCCATCACGCCGGGACCGCCGCCGGTGATCACCGCGTACCCGGCCCGGGCGAGTGCGCCGCCCAGTTCCTCGGCCATCCGGCACTCCGGGCTGTCCGGCTTGCTGCGGGCGGAGCCGAAGACGCTCACCGCCGGGGGCAGGTCGGCGAGGGTGTCGAAGCCCTCGACGAACTCGGAGAGGATCCGCAGCGCGCGCCAGGCGTCCTTGGTCTTCCAGTCGCTGCGTCCCCGGGAGTCGAGCAGCCGCTGATCGGCCGTACTCGTCGGAATCGCCCGGTTGCGCAGCGTAACCGCACCGCGGTGCCGTTCTCCCCGGTTCCGCTCCTCCCGTCGGCCGTCCCCGGCCGACATTCCCCTGCTCTCGCCCATGGGGTCACCGTAGTGGAGCGGCTCCGGCCCGGCGCGCAGGCCCGGGAGCCGGAGAAATCTTTGGGATCCGGGCAACTAATTCGGTCGCACGTACGTCTTACTATTCACATACCCGGTATACCCCGGGCGACGCGCCTTCGGGGGAGGAGCCAGCGTTGATCAGTAACAGCGAGATGATCCGGATCCGCCGTCAGATGCAGCGGCGGATCCGTGACGTGGTGGCCGAGCGCCGCCGCGCCCGGATGATGGAGACCCACCGGTCCGACCTGACCGGCGAGACCGGCGAGGCGGAAGCACCCCTGACGACGACCGTCTGACGATCACCGGGGCCCGCGCGGCGGGCGCGGGCCCCGGTGACCGCCGCGCGTCAGGCCGGGGCCAGCCAGCGGTGCAGCGTCGCCGCGCCGTCCCGGATCTTGGTCAGTTCGACGTGCTCGTCCTTGTGGTGCGCCAGGTTCGGGTCGCCGGGGCCGAAGTTCAGCGCCGGGATGCCCATGGCCGCGAACCGCGCCACGTCCGTCCAGCCCAGCTTTCCGATCGGCGCGGCACCGACGGCCGCCAGGAACTCCTGCGCCGCCGGGCTCTCCAGCCCGGGCGGGGCGCCGGCCGCCGCGTCGGTGACCTCCAGCTCGAAGCCGGCGAAGACCTCGCGCAGGTGCGCCTCGGCGCCCGCCGGGTCGCGGTCCGGGGCGTACCGGTAGTTGATCTCGATCTCGCAGCGGTCGGGGATGACGTTGCCGGCCACCCCGCCGGTGATCCGTACCGCGTTGAGGCCCTCGCGGTAGTCGCAGCCCTCGATCGTCACCCGGCGGGCCTCGTACGTGGTCAGCCGCCGCAGCACCTCGCTCGCGCCGTGGATGGCGTTCACCCCGTGCCAGGAGCGCGCCGCGTGGGCCCGCTCGCCGTGCGTGGTGACCACCGCCCGCATGGTGCCCTGGCAGCCCGCCTCGACGATCCCGTACGTCGGCTCCAGCAGCACCGCGAAGTCGGCCTCCAGCCACTCGGGGTGGCTCTGCGCGACCAGGGTCAGGCCGTTGTACTTCGACTCGATCTCCTCGGCCTCGTAGAAGAAGTACGTGACGTCGTAGCGCGGGTCGGGCAGCGTCACCGCCAGGTGCAGCGCGAACGCCACCCCGGACTTCATGTCGGAGGTGCCGCAGCCGTACATCAGGTCGCCGCGCATGGTCGAGGGGAAGTTGCCGTTGAGCGGAACGGTGTCCAGGTGGCCGGCGAGCACCACGCGCTGCGCCCGGCCCAGGTCGGTACGGGCCATCACGGTGTTCGAGTGCCGGTAGGTGGTCAGGTGCGGCACACCGCGCAGCACCTCCTCCACGCAGTCGGCGACGGCCTTCTCGTTGAGGGATACCGACTCGATGTCGACCAGGGCGCGGGTCAGCGCCACCGGATCGGCCAGGACCTCGGGGGTCAACGGGTTCTGCATGTCTCGCACGGTACCGTCATCCTCGGTGGGCGCGAGGGACACGTGCCGCGCCCCCGGCCGCGAGCAGCGGCGGACGCCGCCGCCGGAGCAGAGAGGTGTCACCGTGACGTCCGCACCATCCGCCTGGGGTATCGGCCTGGCCACCGTCACCGCGCAGGACCAGGTGCTCGACACCTGGTACCCGACCGGCAAGCTGGGCCTGGGCGAGCTGCCGCTGGTGCCCGGCGAGGACCGGGCCGACGTGCTCGACCTGCCGCCGGGCGCGATCGGCGAGCGGGCGCTGCCCGGGTTGCGCACTGTCGAGGTGACCACGCTGATCGGCTCGCTGGACGACCCGATCAAGGACGCCGCCGACGCGTACCTTCGGTTGCACCTGCTCTCCCACCGCCTGGTACGGCCGAACGAGCTGAACCTCGACGGCATCTTCGGCAAGCTGGCGAACGTGGCCTGGACGTCGGCCGGGCCGTGCCCGCCGGAGCGGGTGGACGAGCTGCGCGTCATCGAGCGGGCCGCCGGCCGCCACCTGTCCGTGTACGGGGTGGACAAGTTCCCCCGGATGACCGACTACGTGGTGCCGTCCGGGGTGCGGATCGCGGACGCGGACCGGGTCCGGCTGGGCGCGTACCTGTCCTCCGGCACCACTGTGATGCACGAGGGCTTCGTCAACTTCAACGCGGGCACGCTGGGCACCTCGATGGTCGAGGGCCGGATCGTGCAGGGCGTGGTGGTCGGCGACGGCTCCGACATCGGCGGTGGCGCCTCGATCATGGGCACGCTCTCCGGCGGCGGCACGGAGAAGGTGCGCATCGGTGAGCGGAGCCTGGTCGGCGCGAACGCCGGTGTCGGCATCACGCTCGGCGACGACTGCGTGGTGGAGGCCGGCTGCTACATCACCGCCGCCTCGAAGATCACCCTGCCGGACGGCCGGACGGTCAAGGCCCGCGAGCTGTCCGGCGTCGACGGGCTGCTGTTCTGGCGCAACTCGGTGACCGGCGCGCTGGAGGCGAAGCCCCGCACCGGCCAGGGCATCACGCTCAACGCGGCGCTGCACGCCAACGACTGAGCCGTACCCCCGTCCGGGTCCGCGCTCACCGCGCGGACCCGGACGGCCGGCTCACCGCAGGCGGTACGCCTGGATGATCCGCTGGGTCACGGTGTTGCCGGCGTCGTCACGGGCGGTGGCCCGCAGCGACGCGTACCCGGGGCCGGCCGGGTGCCGGACGGTGGCCGTCCACGCCCCGCCCTGCTTCTTCAGTGCCGCCTTCTGCCAGGTCTTCCCACCGTCGTAGGAGACGTCGACGGTGAGCGCCACGACCCGGCCGGACGGCGCGCCGGGCTGACGCTGCACGGTCACCGGCACGGTGAACGTCCGGCCCGCCGGGGCGGAGCTGTCCACCGCCAGCGGCGGGGTGAACCGGACCGCCGTGGCCGGCAGCCGGGCCGGCACGTCACCTGGTACCCGCTTGGAGCGGAACGTCCAGCTCGCCGAGACCTCGGTGCTCAGGTCGGTGAAGCCGCGCGTCGCGGTGGTCTCCACCCGGTAGTTCGCCGTTCCCGGCGGCACTGTGAACTCGCCGTACCCCGGGTAGGGCGACTCGTCGACCAGCTTGCCGTTGCGGTAGAGCCGGGTGTGCTCGGTGTCGTTCAGCGAACCGCCCGGGTGCCCGGCCGCGTCGCTGTGCACCGGCAGCGAGACGACGAGGGTGTCGCCGGTCCGCGTGATGCCCTGCTCCGGCCACTGCGGCTGCGGGAACGACGGGCCGAACGGGGCCTTGTTCCACTCGTCCCGGTAGGTGTGCCCGGCCCGGTAGCGGGTCGGCACTCGTTCCAGCGCCGCCCGCGGCTCCAGCCAGCCCTCCTCGGAGCGCTCACCGAAGGCCAGCTCGGCGCTCCAGCGGGTCCGGGTGACGCTGAGGTGGTCGATCCGCTTGCCCGGCACCTGTACCGGCAGGACGATCGCCGAGCCGCCCATGTTGTAGTCGCGCTCCGCGTAGACGACCAGTTCGTTCTCCATCCCGGCGTAGCCGGCGGCGAACCGGTTCGTGACGGCGGCCAGGTCGGCCGGCCGGTAGTGCCGGACGAAGCCGGTCGGGAACCGGCCCGGGAACAGGTCGTTCAGGCCGTAGAAGTACGGACTGCGCTCCGGCGCGGTCGGCTCGGCCCACTGGCTGGCGAGCGCGCCGACGAAGACCTTGTCGGAGACGGTGCGGCCGATCTGGGCCGAGTAGAGGCCCTCGAACCGGTCGGTCCACAGCCCGAAGCTGTTGTAGTAGTCGCCGAATCCCCAGGCCGCGGTGAGGTCGATCAGCAGTGGTGCCGCGCCGCGCTGCGGCACCGTGGTGCGGATCGGCTTCGCCCGCCGGGCGTCCAGCGTGAGCCGCTGGTTCCCGGCTACCACCAGTTCCGGCTGGGCCAGGAAGGAGACCTCCGACCAGCCCTGGTCACCGTCGACGAAGATCAGGCTGTGCGCGCCGTACCGGCCCTTCGGCACCCGGATCCGGGTCTCGCCGCCGGCGCCGTAGACGTCCCGGTAGCTGCCGTCGTCGAGCCCGAGCAGAACCGTGTAGTAGCCGTCGGTCAGGGCACCGGAGCGGTTGCGGTGGGTCACGGTCAGGTCGTAGCTCTCCACCTCGCGGTCGACCGCGAGCGGGGTCACCACCACCGCGTCGCCGGCGCGGGCGAGCAGGCGGCCGGTCCAGTAGCCGTCGGCGCCGCCGAGCCGGGTGTCGATCACCACTGTCGCCTGGGCGCTGCCGCCCGCGGGAACGGTGAGCCGGGAGGTGCTGAGGGTCAGCATGCCGGCCGGCGCGGTCCGCCCGCCCGGCCCGGTGAACCGGGTGCTCAGGTCGAGCGTGAGCGGGGCGGTCCCGCCGTTGCGGTAGGTGACCGTCCGGCTGATCGGCTTGTCGTCGGTGTGCGGCCAGGCCGCCACACCGAACGAGACGGAGGCCGGTTCGCTCGTCACCTGCTGGGTCATCGCCCGGGCGACGTCGACCCGGCCCGCGCCCTGCTGGAACGCGGTCTGCTCCGGGTGCGGCTTCGCCGAGGCCATCAGCGTCGCCTTGTAGCGCTCGGGCGTCCAGCCGGGGTGCTGCTGGGCGAGCAGCGCGACCGCGCCGGCCACGTGCGGGGCGGCCATCGACGTGCCGGACAGCGAGGCGTACCGGTCCCCCACCGGGTCGCCGATCTGGCCGTTCGCGGCCCGCGCGGCCACGATCTCCACACCCGGCGCGGTGATGTCCGGCTTGATCGCCCCGTCGCCCACCCGGGGACCACGGCTGGAGAAGTCGGCGAGCGCGTCGTCCCGGTCCACCGCGCCGACCGCGAGCGCGGCGTCGGCGGTGGCCGGCGAGCCGACCGAACCGTCGACGCCGTCGTTGCCGGCCGAGATCACGAACAGCGTCCCGTGCTGCTCGGTCAGCGTCCCGACCGCCTCCTCCAGCGGGTCCACGTCCGGGGTGTCGCCGCCGCTGAGGCTCATGTTGACCACTGTGGCGTGCTGCTCGGCCGCGGCCCACTGCATGCCGGCCAGGATGGCCGACTCGGTGCAGCCGTAGACCTCGCAGACCTTGCCGGACAGCAGCGTGGCGTCGGGCGCCACGCCCCGGTACTTCCCGCCCGAGGCGGCGCCGCTGCCGGCGATGGTGGAGGCCACGTGCGTGCCGTGCCCGACGATGTCGTCCGGGTCCGCCTCCTCGGTGAAGTTGCGCGACTCGGCGACCTTGCCGGCCAGGTCCGGGTGGCTGAGGTCGACGCCGGTGTCGAGCACCGCCACACGCACGCCCTTACCGGTCCAGCCGGCCGCCCACGCGGTCGGCGCGCCGATCTGCGGCACGCTGTGGTCGAGTGTCAGCCGCCGCCGGCCGTCCAGCCAGATCCGGTCGACACCCCCCGCCGCGTCGAGCCGGGCACCGGAGCGGTCGGCGCTCACCTCCTTCCAGAGCGCGCCGGTGTCACCCTTGTCGGCGACGACGGCCGCGCCGGCGATCGCCGGCAGGTCGCGGGTCACCCGCGCGCCCGCGAGCGGGGCCGCCGTCCGCCGGGCCACCCCCGGCCGGTACGTCACGAGCAGCGGTACGCTGCCGCGCCGCGCGTCGTCGTACCCGGCCTCGATCAGCCCGCTCACGTCGAACAGGCGCCGGTCGAGCTTGCCGGCGCGGACCAGCGGGAGCGCGTCCTGCGGCATCACGGTGAGCCGGTCGCGCTCCCGTCCGACCAGGAACTGGATGCCGGCGCGGCCGGCGCCGGGGCGTACCGCGGCACGGCCGCCGGAGGCGACGGTGACCCGGTCGCCGGTGATCAGGGTGACGGTGACCGGTTGGACGCCGGCCGGGGCGGACGGCCCGGTCCGGGCGGACGGGCCGGTCGGCGCGGTGGGCGCGGCGGCCAGCGCGGGCACCGGCAGGCCGAGCGCCAGCGTCAGGCCGAGGCCGAACGCCGTCAGCTTTCTGCGGTTCCGGAGCAACCTTCCTCCTTCGTCGAACGTTTCATCGATGGGAGACACATCGATGCGGGTATCAGAATTACATACCGCGTATGTATCGGGAAGTCGCCGATCCGACGGAACCGCCACCACCCACCGGAGCGGGCCGGGACGATCGGGCGATGACCTCCATGAAGGACCGGATGCTGGCCGGCGAGCAGTACATCGCCGACGATCCCGCGATCATCGCCGATCTGGAGCGGGCGGCCCGGCTCGGCGAACGCTTCAACCGCAGCTCCGCCGACGATCCGGCGGGACGCCTCGCCGCGCTGCGCGAACTGCTCGGCTCGCTGGGCGAGGACGCCTGGGTCCGGCCGCCGCTGTACTGCGACTACGGACACCAGACGCACATCGGCGCGCGGACGTTCGTCAACTTCAACGCGGTGTTCCTCGACGTCGCCCGCATCACCATCGGTGCGGACGTCCAGATCGGACCGAACGTGCAACTGCTCACCGCCACCCACCCGGTGGAACCGGAGGCGCGCCGGGCCAAGTGGGAGTCCGCAAAACCGATCACCATCGGTGACAACGTCTGGCTCGGCGGCGGGGTGATCGTGCTGGCCGGAGTGACCATCGGCGAGAACACGGTGGTCGGCGCCGGCGCGGTGGTGACGCGCGACCTACCGGCGAACGTGGTGGCGGTGGGTAACCCTGCTCGCCCGATCAGGAGCCTGAGCAAGCCGTCCTGAGCTGGGGAAACAACCGTTCCAGCGGATGCGGATTCCCGTCCTCTCACGCACTCTGGGTAGTAGTGCGTTTACCGGGAGGCACGATGGAACGGGTCCTCGAACTGCGGGTGCACGGGGTCTCCAACACCCCGCCGGATCAGCTGCTCGGCCTGACCGCGGGCGCCAACGGTGACGGTGCGCAACCAATGCTTGTCGCCGGCGGTCAGACCACCGGCTTCTACCGGTCCAGCGCGGCGGGCCGGGACGACCCGATCACCGTCGAGGCGTACAGCTGGGGCCAGTTGACCTCCGGCGCGCGGACCCGGCGGGACGTGGAACGGGCGCTGTGGACACTGATGCTCCCGTTCGCGCTGGCGAACGTCGCGCTGCACGCCCGCGCCGGCATCCCGCCCGACCCGGACCAGGAACGCTGGGCCAGCCGGTCCGGCATCACCGCCTGGCTCATCCGCCTGTTCTGCCTGAGCCTGACCTGCACGCTCGTCGTCACGGTGACCGGTGTGGGCGTGGACCTCATCGCCTGGCAGTGCGTCGAGGCGGACTGCCTCGGCAAGATACCCGGGCCGTGGGAGTTCCTCGGCGCCCCCTGGTGGCGCGAGGGCACCCGGACGCTCGCGCTCGGGCTGCTGCTGCCACTGCTCGTGCTGGCCGGGATCGGGCTCGTCGCCTTCCGCACCTACCAGTACGAGGCGCAGATGCCCGCGGACCCGCACCACCACGGGGCGGCCCGGGAGGACGGCGAACCGGACAGCCGGCCGGACCCGCGTGAACCGCCACGGAACCCGCTCCAGGACCCGACGTTCTGGAACGGGGAGGGGCAACTGCGCCGGGCCGCCGTGCTGCACCTGTGCACCGGGGCGGTCAGCGCCGCCGCCGTACCGGTCGCCGCAGTGATGATCATGGACCCGCCGCGAGGCGTACGGGCCGCCGTCGCCTGGCCCACAGTGGCGCTGCTCGCCGCCGTGGTGATGATCGCCGTGGTAGCTGTCGCCCGGCCGTGGCTGAGCCGGCGGCAGGGCGCCACCCCGCTCGGCCTGTGGAGCGCGGCGGTCGTGGCGCTCACCGCGCTCGGACTGATCGGGGCGTTCACCCTGCTGCTGCTCCCCGACGGGGCGGCCGGGCAGCCGTTGTCGGCGTACCGGCCGCCGGACGGGTGCACGGCGCAGCCGGTCACCGCCGGCTGCCGCACCGACAGGTCACTGCCCGGGTACGACACGGCAGTCGCGTGGCTGCTCGCGTACCAGGTGCTGTTGCTGCTCGCCATCGCCGCGGCGAACCGCTCCGGCCGACGGGCGCTGATCGGCCCCGTCGCCGGGATGGTGCTGCTGCCGGTCGGCGCGACCTGGATCGAACGCGGGCTGCCCGTGCTGCCCGCCGCACCGGGCGAGTTGCGCACCTGGATGCTCGTCGGTCCGGCCGTCGCGCTGGCCGCCGCCGGACTGTTCCTGCCCCGCCTGCGACCGCCGGTGCCGACCCAGCCACTCGGCGCGTACACCGATCTCGCCTGGCGCGGCTGCGCCCCGGCGGTCATCGCCGGGTTCGGCTGGATGATGGCGGTGGCGTACTGCGCCGGGCTGCTCTACTGGGTCAGCGACCGGCTCGACGCGTCGGCCGAGCCGAGCGGCCCGAGCCGGGTCGTGCCGCCGCTGGCCGTCTTCTGGGCCGGGCTGGCCTGCGCGATCGGCCTGGCCGCGCTGATCGGACTGCTGATCCGGGCCGTCGTCATGCTGCACCGGCTGCGCCGGGTCGAGTACGCGCGGCTGGCCGCCACCCCCGGCCTGTCCGCACACGACCTGCGGCGCTGCCGCGACGTCAGCACCTACCGGGCGCTGCACCGCCTGATCGGCGAGCACGCGGTACGGCTGCTGGGCTGTTACGCCGCGTTCTGCGCCGCCCTGGTCACCCTCTGCTGCGCCGCCGCGCTGTCCGGCGAGCGGCCCAGCCCGCTGTCCCCGTCCGGCTGGCAGACCGCCATCCACTGGACCGCCGAGCGCGGCGACGCCCTCCTCGGCTGGCTGCCGGTGGTGATGGCGGCGCTCGGGCTGCTCGTCTACCGCACCGACTCGGTACGCCGCTCGGTCGGCGTGATCTGGGACGTGTGCACGTTCTGGCCCCGGGCCGCGCATCCGCTCGCACCCCCCAGCTACGCCGAACGCGCCGTACCGGAACTCCAGACCCGGGTGGCGGGCCTGCTGGCGCTACCGCCGCACCACGCCGACCGGATGGACGGCGTCATCCTCTCCGGGCACAGCCAGGGCACCGTCATCTGCGCCGCGGTGCTGCTGCAACTGCCCCGGCGGTGGCGGCTACGGACCTGGTTCTTCTCCTACGGCTGCCAGCTCACCCGGCTCTACGGGCGGGTCTTCCCGTCCTACTTCGGGCCGGAACGGCTGCGGGCGCTGGCCGGCGCGCTCACCTGGCCCGGCGGGCACGTGGCCTGGACGAACTTCTGGCGGGACACCGACCCGCTGGGCTGGCAGGTCAGCGCCGGTCAGCGAGACGTGCCGGTGGCCGACCCGGAGGCGCTGCACCCGTCCGGCGGCGAGGTGGCCGACCCGCCCATCCGTAGCCACAGCGGTTATCCGGAGTCGGTGGAGTTCACCCGCGAGCGGGCGGTGGTGGCGCGACTGCTGCGCCGCACCGTGCCGTCGCCACGCCAGCGGACCGGCTGACCGTGCACCACTGCGGCGGCGGGCCGGCCGACGTCACGCCTGCGGCGGTTCGGCCAGGCGTACCACCAGGTCGGCGTGCCCGGCCGTGCCGGCGACCCGCCGGGCGTTCTCCTCGTCGCTGCCGAGCGCCCAGGCGCGGGCCTGCTCCGGCGACTTCCCGTACGCCTCATGGCGCGCGGTGAGCCGGCGCAGCCGCAACTCCGCGTCCAGATCCAGGAACCAGATCTGGTGTACGAGGGTGCGTACCTCCTCCCACGGGTCGTCCCGCAGCAGCAGGTAGTTGCCCTCGGTGACCACCAGGCGCACCTCGGGCGGCACCTCGATCGCCCCGGCGACCGGCTCCTCCAGGTCCCGGCGGAACTCCGGCGCCCACACCGACGTCGGTTCCAGCCGGCGCAACCGGCGCAGCACGGACACGAAGCCGTTGACGTCGAACGTGTCCGGCGCGCCCTTGCGCCCCGCCCGCCCCAGCCGAGCCAGCGCGGACCCGGCCAGGTGGAAGCCGTCCATCGGGACCAGCCGGGCGACCGGGCCGAGCGCGGCCACGATCCCTTCCGCCAGGGTGGACTTGCCCGCCCCGGGTGCCCCGGCGATGCCGAGCAGCTGACGTGGGCCGGTCTCGGCCAGCGCCCGCGCTCGGGCGACCAGCTCGTCGAGCGGCAGCACCTCCGCCGGTGGCATCAGCCCAGCACCGGCTCGCTGATGGTGAACCGCGCCTCGACCGCCGCCTGCACCGGCTGCGGCGCCGGGTCCAGTTCCAGTTCGCGCTCCGGCTCGCCGGAGCGCGAGTACGCCGCCCCGACCATCATCATCGGCGGCCCGGCGCTCATCCCGGTGTCGGACAGCTCGCGCAACGCGATCACCCGGGCGCCGAGCGCCTCAGCGTACTCCCGGGCCCGGACCAGCGCGTCGGCGATCGCGGCCTGCCGCGCCTCCCGGTAGGCCGGGCTGTCCGGCCGCAGCGACCACACCGGCCCGGCCACCTCCACCTGCTCCTGGTCGGCCAGGCGGAGCATCAGCTCGCCGAGCGCAGTGAAGTCGGTGGTCGTGACTGTGGTGCTCACGCTGCCCTGGTAGGCCACCACCCGGTCGCCGGCGCGCTTCGTCACCGGCCGGACGTGGACCTGGCCGGTCTCCCGGCGCTCCACAGCCGGCTCGGCCGCGTCGAGCAGCGCGCGCACCGCGGCGGCCCGTTCGGCCAGCCGGGTCAGCGTGGTCTCCCGGTCCCGGTCCCGCGCCGTCGCCGTCACGGTGAACCGGGCCAGCTCGGGAGCCACCTCCCGGTACGCCTCACCGCGTACCGCCACGACCGGTGCGTCAGCCATGCCCTCAGCCTAACGGCGGGGTGGCCGGCAGGTGCCCCGTGTAGGTGACCGAGCCGGCCGTCTCCCGTACCCCGCTCAGGTGACCGCCCGCCGCGCCCAGCTCCCGCAGGTACGCCAGCTCGCCCGCGTGGTCGGCGGCGGCCGGGAACTCCCGCCGGTGCGTGCTGAACGTACGCGCCCGCAGGGTCGCGCGGACGTCTCGCCCCTCGGCGAACCGGTCCGCCAGCGCACCCGCGTCGCCACCGCGCAGCGCCTCGGTCAGCTCGCTCAGGAACGCGCCGAGCGCGTCCAGTTCGGCGAGGACGCGGTCCCGGTTGCCGAGCAGCATGTTCGCGGTCCGTTCGGGTGGCCCGCCGGCGACCCGGGTGCCGTCGGAGAAGCTGCCGGCGGCGAGCGTCAGCACCGCGTCCCGCAACGCCGACCGGTGCACGGTGCCGGCCAGCGCTCCCGCCAGCACGTGCGGTACGTGCGAGGCGAGCGCGGCGGCGCCGTCGTGTTCCGGGGCGGACATCGGCACCACCCGGGCGTGGAAGACGTCCACCAGCAGCACCGCCAGCCGCCGGAACGCGCCCAGGCCGGCCGGCCCCGGGCAGAGCACCCAGGCTGCGCCGTCGAGCAGGTCCGGGCCGGCGGCGCCCGCTCCGGCCCGGTCCGCGCCGGCCATCGGGTGCCCCGGCACGACCCGGTGCCCGAGCCCTTGCACGGTGGCGGCGGTGCTCACCTCGGCCTTGACGCTGCCCACGTCCGTAAGCACGCAGTCGTCGTCGGTCACGGCCGCGACCCGGGCCAGTGTCGCCGGCAGCGTGGGCAGCGGGCCGCAGAGGAACACCACGTCCCGGCCGGTGACCGCCTCTTCGACCGTGTCGGGCGCGTCGATGCCCCGGTCGCGTACCAGCCGGCGGGCCGCCGGATCGGGATCCCAACCGGCGACGTCCAGCCCGGCGGCGTGCAGCCGCAGCAGCACCGAACCGCCGATCAGCCCGGTACCGACCACCGCCGCCCGCGCCAGCCCGCCCGCCACGTCAGGCCTCGGCGAGCCGCCCGGCCACCGCGTCCACGTGCTCGTCGGACTCGGTGAGGGCCACCCGGACGTGCCGGGCACCGGCCGGGCCGTAGAAGACACCGGCGGCCACCAGGATGCCCCGGCGGGCCAGCCAGTCCACTGTCTCCCAGCAGTCCTCGTCCCGGGTGAGCCAGAGGTAGAGCCCGGCCTCCGAGTGCTCGACGGTGAAGCCGGCGGCGGTGAACGCCGCACGCAGCTTCTCCCGCCGGACGCGGTAGCGCTCCCGCTGGGCGTCGGCGTGCTCCTGGTCGCCGAGCGCGGCCACCATCGCGGCCTGCACCGGCGCCGGTACGATCAGACCCGCGTGCTTGCGGATCTTGAGCAGCTCAGCCACCAGCGCCGGGTCACCGGCGACGAACCCGGCCCGGTAGCCGGCCAGGTTGGAGCGCTTGGACAGCGAGTGCACCGCCAGCACGCCGTCGTACGAGCCGCCGCACACCTGCGGCGAGAGCACCGAGACGGGCTCGGCGTCCCAGCCCAGCGGCAGGTAGCACTCGTCGCTGGCGACCACCGCGCCGCGCTCTCGCGCCCACTCGACCACCTTGCGCAGGTGGGCGGCGGGCAGCACCCGGCCGGTCGGGTTACCGGGCGAGTTGACCCAGACCAGGCGGACCCGGGGATCCGGGCCCAGCGCGGTCAGCGAGTCGGTGCGTACCGTCGTCGCGCCGGCCAGCCGGGCCCCGTCCTCGTAAGTCGGGTAGGCCACCGACGGCACCACCACCACGTCACCGGGGCCGAGCCCGAGCAGCGTGGGCAGCCAGGCCACCAGCTCCTTGGAGCCGATCGTCGGCAGCACACCCAGGCCGTCGACGCCCGCGCCGCAGGCCCGCGCGACCCACGCCGCGATCGCGTCCCGCAGGGCGGGCGTACCGGCGGTCAGCGGGTAGCCCGGCGCGTTCGACGCGTCGGCCAGGGCCTGGCGGATCAGCTCCGGCACCGGGTCGACCGGCGTGCCCATCGACAGGTTGATGAGACCGCCCGGGTGCGCCGCGGCCGTGGCGGCCGCGGCGTCCAGGGTGTCCCAGGTGAAGTCGGGCAGCCGTGCCGAGACCGGCGAGCGCCGGTTCAGTGGCCCTCGCCGCGCGGCGGCTGCGCGGCGACGAAGGTGGCGTCCTTCTCCACCTTGCCGATCTTCGAGGCGCCACCGGGCGAGCCCAGGTCCTCGAAGAACTCGTAGTTGGCCCCGGTGTAGTCCTTCCACTGCTCCGGGACGTCGTCCTCGTAGAAGATCGCTTCCACCGGGCAGACCGGCTCACAGGCACCACAGTCGACGCACTCGTCGGGGTGGATGTAGAGCATCCGGTTGCCCTCGTAGATGCAGTCGACCGGGCACTCCTCGATGCATGCCTTGTCGAGCACATCCACGCACGGCTCGGCGATGATGTAGGTCACCGGTCTTCTCCTCCGCAAGACTCGTCGCGATCAACCGCAACGGTAAGAGCCTAGTATCTCGCCGGGGAGGGGGTCGATCGTGCTCCGACAGCAGGACGTGGGACACCGGATCGTGGTCCGCCGGATTGTGGGGATTCGCGAGGGCCGCACGCTGTTCTCCGACGCGCTCGGCGAGCTCGTGGAGCTGAGCGAGACCCACATCACTCTGTCCACCGACGCCGGGCCACTGCGCGTACCGGTGGCCGAGGTGCACCGGGCCAAGCGGGTGCCGCCGGCCCGGCGGCCCACCGCCGCCGCCGTGGTCGCGCTGGAACTGGCCGCCGACGAGGCGTGGCCCGCGCCGGTACGCGGACGGCTCGGCGACTGGCGGCTGCGCTGGGCCGACGGCTGGACCGGCCGGGCCAACAGCGCGCTGCCGGTGGGCGACCCGGACCGGCCGCTGCCCGCCGCGCTGGACGCGGTGCAGCGCTGGTACGCCGAGCGCGGCGGGCCCGCCCTGGTGAACACTCCGCTGCCGCTCGCCGCCCCGGTCGGGGCGGAGCTGGACGCGCGCGGCTGGACGTCCCGGCCGCCGGTGCTGGTGCAGACCGTCCCGCTGCGCACCCTGACCGCTGCCCCGCTGCCGGGCGACGCCTCGGCCGGCGCGCCGCCGGTGACGCTGGCGGACGCGCCCGCCGACGACTGGCTGGCGATCGCCGCCGGCCGCAAGGGCGGGCTGCCGGACGCCGCCCGGCAGGTGCTCACCGGGACGCCCCGGGTCCGCTTCGCCGAACTGCGCGAGGACGGCCGACTGCTCGCGGTCGGGCGGGGCACGGTGACCGGCGAGGGCCGCTGGCTCGGCGTCAGCCTGCTGGAGACGGTGCCGCAGGCGCGCCGCCGAGGGCTCGCCGCCGCTGTCGTACGGGCCCTGGCCGGGTGGGGCGCCGCCGAGGGCGCCACCCACGCGTTCCTCCAGGTCGAGCAGAGCAACACCGGCGCCGTGGCGCTCTACCGGGGGCTCGACTTCACCACCCACCACACCTACCTGACCCGGATCGCCCCGGCGGCCTGACCGGCGGAGCGGTCAGCGCCGGACGATCTTGCGAGGCCGGGTGCGCTTCATCTCGGCGTACCGCTTGAGCTGGCGGGACCGGTAGTCCCGGCCCAGCGCGGTCAGGATCAGGTAGCCGACGAGCACGCCCGCCGCGGTCGCAGCGAGATAGAGCCAGATCTGCGCGAAGAACAGGCCCGCGCCGCCGCCGAACGGGTTCTCCCCGACCAGCAGCGGACCGACGAACACGGTGAGCGCCAGCGCGACCGCGACCGCGGCGGCCAGGTCACCGGCCCAGCGGCCCAGCGGCCGGTCGGCGCCCCACCGGAACGCGGTGCCGGCCAGGATCAGCCCGATGACCAGGAACATGGCGAGCGAGACGCGGCCGGACGCGGTGTCGTCGTCCGGGAACGCGAATCTGATGACCAGCCGGGCCACCACGTTCACCCCGAACAACGCGGCCGCCAGCACGCCTACCGCACGCCACCGCTGACCCATCGCACGCCTCCCGCCGTACCGCCCGCTCCCTCGGCGGGCCTCTTGGCTGGAATGTCTACCACCGCGAGCTGTGCGGCGTCAGCACCTCACCGTGCGTCGGGCGGCGTCACCAGGTGCCGGAAGCCCAGCACCGCGAACGTGACCGCGCCGGCCACGATCAGCGCGAGCCCGAGCACGTTGTCACCGGCGAGCGCCAGATCGCCCTCGACGGTCCGGAAACCCCCCACCACGATCACCAGGAACCACGGCAGCGCGCCGAGCGCCACCGCCCAGCGCGTACCCGTCGACAGGTGGGCGAACCGGCCCAGCAGCACCGTCGTCGCCACCACGGCGACGACGCCGGCGGTCACCAGGCCGATACCGAGAAGCGCCCGCAGCCCGCCGGAGCGGCCCTGCACGGTCTCCCAGGCCCACGTCGCGAAGATCAGGTCGAGCAGCGCCAGCAGGACGCCGGCCCAGACCGTCACGACGCCGCCGGCCACCCGCAGCGCGCGGTCGAGCACCCGCTCCGCCGGGCTCGGCGTCGCGGCCGTCGGCGGCTGCTCGGGGAGTGTCGACACGGGTACGGCCGGCAGCGTCACCGGAGACCGGCCGCCGCGACCGGGGACCGCCGCGGGTCGTCCAGGGCGATCCCGGCGAAGAGGTCGTCCTCCCAGCCGTACGGGCCGGTGCCCGGCCCCTTCTCACCGACCGCGAGCGTGAAGTACTCGACGCCCATGAACTCGCCGCCGAAGTTGCCGGCGATCGAGTAGAGCCACGAGTTCGCCGGAATCTGGGTGGCGTGGGCGCGCATCGCCGCCTCCTTGGCGGCGTGCTGGTCGGTGCCGTCGATCCGGGCGGCGATCTCCGCATCAGGCGTGCCGAACGGAAGCTCGTCGGCGCTCTCGATGCCCGCGAACGGGTTGTCCGAGGACTCGGTGAACGTCTCCAGGCCCGCGTCGAGCACGCTGCGCGGCATCGCCGTCCAGTAGACCTTCGCCGGGGCGATCCCCTCGGCCGCGGCCAGTTCCACCGCCCGCATCGCCACCCGGTGCGCCTGGATGTGGTCCGGGTGGCCGTAGAAGCCGTCCGGGTCGTACGTGACGAGCACCTGGGGGCGGACCTCGCGGATGACCTCCACCAGGTATCCGGCGGCGACGTCCAGGTCGGCCTGCCAGAACGCCCGCGGGTGCTCGTTCGTGGCCAGGCCCATCATGCCGGAGTCGCGGTAGCGGCCCGCGCCGCCGAGGAACCGGTGGTCGGTCACGCCGAGCGCGGCGCAGGCGGCCGCCAGCTCGCCGATCCGGTAGCCGCCGAGCTGGTCCGCCTCGGCCGCGCAGAGCTGCGCCAACGCCGGGACGTGAATCTCGCCCTCCTCACCGAGCGTGCAGGTCACGAGCGTGACGTGGGCGCCGGTGGCGGCGTAGTGCGCCATCGTCGCGCCGGTCCCGATCGACTCGTCGTCCGGATGCGCGTGGACCAGCAGAAGGCGTCGGTCGGGCAGCGTCGTCACGCCCGTCACTCTAACCGGCGGTCCTGCCCGCTCGACGGTGATGCGTCCGCCCAGGTCGGCCACATCACCTCCGGCGCCCGCCTACGCTGCAGGCGTGGACTTTCCCGAGCTGGCCGCCCGTACCCGTCGGTTCAGCCACGGGGCGCCGCGTGCCGTCACCGTCGCGGGCGACGGCGCCCGGGTGATCTTCCTGCGTTCCGCGGGACCGGAGGACCCGGCCGACGCGCTCTGGCTGCTCGACGTCGACAGCGGCGAGGAACGACTGGTGGCGGACCCGGCGGTGCTGCTGGGCACCGACGCCGAGCCGGCCCGCCTCGCCCCCGGCGAACGGGCGCTGCGCGAACGGTTGCGGCTCAGCTCCGGCGGCATCGGCTCGTACGCGCTGGACTCGGCCGGCCGGGTCGCCGCGTTCGCGCTGGCCGGGCGGCTGT
This sequence comes from Micromonospora sp. WMMA1976, assembly GCF_027497335.1. NCBI lineage: Bacteria > Bacillati > Actinomycetota > Actinomycetes > Micromonosporales > Micromonosporaceae > Micromonospora > Micromonospora sp. WMMA1976. Next base: position 5,299,970 of record NZ_CP114912.1, read on the forward strand.
TCCGGGCCGACCTGGTGCACGGCGACGTGATCGAGGTGGCGGCGATCGGGCCGGTGATCGACCCGCGCCCCGACCCGGCCGGTGAGCGGCTCGCGTACGTCACCGACGCCACCGAGGGGGTGCGCCGGGGCCAGTTGCGGGTGGTCGAGCCGGACGGCACGGACAACCTGCTCGCCGGCGAGGACCACGGCGTCACCTGGGGGCTGGCCGAACACATCGCGGCCGAGGAGTTCCACCGCTACCGGGGCTACTGGTGGGCGCCGGACGGGCGCAGCGTGCTGGCCGCCCGGGTCGACGAGTCCCGCCTGGAACGCTGGTACCTGCACGACCCGGCCGACCCGGCGACCCCGCCGACGTCGCTCGCGTACCCGGTGGCGGGTGGGCCGAACGCGGAGGTGAGCCTGCACCTGCTCGACCTCGACGGCGGCTGGGTCGACGTGCACTGGGACCGCGAGACCTATCCGTACCTGAGTTCGGTGGACTGGACCGAGGGCGGCCCGCTGATCACCGTGCTGCGGCGCTCGCAGCAGCACGGCCTGGTGCTCGCGGTGGACCCGCGCACCGGGGAGACGCAGGTGCACGCCGAACTGGCCGACCCGCGCTGGGTGGAGCCGATCCCCGGCACCCCGGCGCACCTGCCCGACGGACGGGTGCTGGTCGGCGGCGAGCTGGCCCACGACGGGTACGACGCCCGCTGCCTGTTCGCCGACGGCACCCTGCTCACCCCGCCGTCGCTGTACGTGCGGCGGGTGGTCGGACGGCTGCCGAACGGCCCGAACGCGGCGGCGGACCTGCTGGTGGAGGCGAGCGAGGGCGAACCGAGCCAGCGCCACCTCTACCGGGTGCGGACCACCATCGGCGGCGGCATGGACGCCCGCCGGATGGGCAGCGACCCCGGCTGGCACACCGCCTCGATCGGCGGGTCCACGCTGGCGGTGGGCATCGCGTCGCTGGAGCACGCCGGGGTCCGCTGGCGGGTATGGCACGGCGACCGCGAGGTGGGCGAGTTGCGCTCGTTCGCCGCCACCTGCTCGTACGCGCCGCGGCCGACGATGGTCCGGGTGACCGACAGGCGGCTGCCCAGCGCGGTGCTCTACCCGGCCGAGCACGTCAAGGGCACCCGGCTGCCGGTGCTGCTGGACATCTACGGCGGGCCCGGCCACCAGGAGGTGGTGGCGGCGCGCGGTGTCTGGCTGGAGCGGCAGTGGTGGGCCGAGCAGGGTTTCGCGGTGGTCACCATCGACAACCGGGGTACGCCGGGCATCGCGCCGTCGTTCGAGAAGGCGATCCACAGGCGGGTCGCCGACGTGACACTCACCGACCAGGTGGACGCGCTCACCGCGCTCGCCGACAAGCACCCGGATCTGGACCTGGAACGCGTGGCGGTGCGCGGCTGGTCGTTCGGCGGCTGGCTGGCCGGGCTCGCGGTGCTGCGGCACCCGGAGCTGTTCAAGTGCGCGATCGTCGGCGCGCCGGTCACCGACTGGGCGCTGTACGACACCGCGTACAGCGAGCGCTACCTGGGCATGCCGGACGACGGGATGGACGTGTACGCCCACCACTCGCTGGTCGAGCTGGCCGCCGAGCCGCTCGGCGACCCGGCGCAAGCCCGGCCGATGCTGCTGGTGCACGGCCTGGCCGATGACAACGTGCTCGCCGCGCACACGCTGCGGTTGTCGGCGGCGCTGCTGGCGACGGGCCGCCCGCACGCGGTGCTGCCGCTCACCGGCGCGAGTCACCTGGCCGCCGGCGGCGTGTCCGAGCGCCTGCTCCGGCTGGAGCTGGACTTCCTCCGCCGCTACCTGTGAGGAAGGGCCCCTCGACGAGGGGCCCTTCCGCCGACCACAGGTGTGGCTACTGCTTGACGTACGCGTTGACGAAGTTCGGGTAGCCGAACACGGAGGAGATGAACACCCCGCCCGCCTTCGACCCGTGCACGTTGTACGCCACGTCCACGTAGAGCGGCACCACCGGCGCGTGCTCCTTCATGATCCGCTCGTCGAGCTTGCCCCACTCCGGGCCCTGCTCGGACGGCGGCAGCGCCAGGATCCGGTCCATCTCGGCGTTGATCGCGTCGTCGTTGAAGTACGACTGGTTGCTGTTGCCCTCGGCCTTGATGGTCCGGCCGTCGTAGAGCACCGGCAGGATCGACGCGCCGCTGGGCCAGTCCGCCGCCCAGTTGCCGATGTACAGGTCCCAGGGGTTGTTCTTCTTCTTGACCTCGTCCAGCTTCGCGTCGTCCGGGATGTTCCGGACGGTGATCTTGAAGCCGGCGCGCTCCAGGTTGCCCTTGAGCTGGACCGCCTCCGCCTGCTCGGTGGTGTTGTCGGCAACGCCGAGGACCAGCTCCGGCGTCTGGCCGCCGAGCAGCTCCTTGGCCTTCTCCACGTTGCCGTTGGCGCCGGCCGGGTACGCGTCGTACGCCTTGTAGCCGATTGTCGACGGCGGCATCAGCGTGGTGATCGGCTGCGCGACGGTCTGGCCGCCGAGCGCCTTGACCAGGCCCTCGCGGTCGATCGCGTAGTTGAGCGCCTGGCGGATCTTCAGGTCCTTGACCCGCTGGGTGTTGATCACGAGCTGGTTGGCGCTCGGGGTCGGGGACAGCAGCGTGCGGGACTTCAGCGCCGGGTCACCGGCCACCTTCGCCACGAGCGAGGCCGGCACCGAGTTGAACGCCAGCGCGCTCTGGTCGGCGCCGTTGTCCGCGATCACCCGGTTGTTGGCGGCGTCGGCGGTCGGTCCGAAGCTCCACACGAACTGGTCCGGGTACTGGTGCCGCACCGGGTCGGTCTTGGCGTCCCAGTTCGGGTTGCGGTCGAGCGTGAGCTGGACGCCGACCTGGTTCTTGGCGATCTTGTACGGGCCGGACGAGAACGGCTTCTGATCGAGGTTGACCCCGGTGTCCTTCTCCGGCTTGAGCGGCGCCGTGGTGGGCAGCGAGACCGCGAACGGCAGGTCGCAGCGCGGCTTGGCGAACTCGAAGCGCAGCGTCTTGTCGTCCGGCGTGGTCAGGCCCGGCGGCAGCGACGTCTTGTTCTTCTTGAAGTCCCACTTGGTGTCGTACTGCGCGGTGTCGGCCAGCCACTCCTGGATGTAGGTGGGGCCGCCGGTGAGGTCCGGGTCGAAGGAGCGGGCGATGCCGTACGCGATCTCCTTCGAGGTGATCGGGCTGCCGTCCTCGAACTTCACCCCGTCCTTGATGGTGAATTCCCAGACCTTGCAGTCGTTGTTGACGTTCTTGCCCGGCGTCTCGGCCAGGTCACCCACGAGGACCAGGCCACCCTTGCCGTCGTCCTTCCAGGTGGTCAGGTAGCGGGCGAAGAGCGGGTTGGCCATCAGACCGGCGAACGAGTACGTCCGCTGCGGGTCCAGGTGGGAGATGGGGGTCTCCCGGATGATGGTGAACGTCCCGCCCTTGGCCGCGCCGTCGATCTCGGCGGCCGGGCCCTGCGAGTCCTTCGGGTCGGTCGCGATGACCCCGGTCTGCTGCCGGTTGCCGTCCACAGTGGTGCCTTCGCCCGTGTTCTCCGAGCAGGCACCGAGTGCCACAACCAGTGCGATGGCGCCGCCAGCGGCGGCCGCTGCGCGTGGTCGCATGTCCTACCTCCTCCACCCGTGCGCCGAGCGCATCCGCCGACGTCCCGAGGATCGTAAAGAAGAAAAGCTACGAGTTGGATAACAGTTGTCGATAAATTTCGTCGCGGTTCAGCCGAGCCGTACCCGCGGGTCGATCACCGCGTAGAGCAGGTCCACCACCACGTTCGCCAGCACCACGAAGACCGCCGCGATCAGCACCGTCGCCATGATCGTCGGCAGGTCGCCCGAGCGGACCGCGTCGACAGCGGTACGCCCCATCCCGTTCAGACCGAATGTCGTCTCGGTGATCACCGTGCCGCCCAGCGCCCCGCCCACGTCCAGACCGGCGATCGTCACCACGGGTGTGATCGCGGCGCGCAGCGCGTGCCGGCCGTACACCTTGCGTTTGGCCAGGCCCTTCGCCCGCGCGGTCCGGACGAAGTCCTCCGACAGTGTCTCCAGCATCTGCGCCCGGGACAGTCGCGCGTAGATCGCGGAGAAGAGGAACGCCAGCGCCACCCAGGCCAGCACCAGCCCGCTCGTCCACTTCAACGGGTTGTCGAACAACGAGGTGTAGCTCGGCACCGGCAGCAGGCGCAGGTTGTAGACGAAGACGATGAGCAGCACCGCGCCGACGAAGTAGAGCTGCAACGAGGCGCCGGTGAGCGAGAAGCCGATCGCCGCCCGGTCCAGCCAGCTGCCCCGGCGCAGCGCCGAGAGCATGCCCAGGCCGACGCCGAGCAGCAGCCACAGGATGGCGGCCGGGATGACGATGCTCAGCGTCACCGGCAGCACCCGGGCGATGGTGTCCGAGACCGCCTCGTTCGACACGTACGACCAGCCGAGGCAGGGGGCGTCGCACCGACCGCCCTGGGCGCTGCCCAGGTCCCGGCCGGTGAAGATGCCCTTCATGTAGCCGGCGTACTGGCTGATCAGCGGATCGCGCAGGCCCAGCTCCTGGCGGACCCGCTCCAGTCGCTCCGGGTTGCAGTTCTTCGGGCACATGCCGGTGACCGGATCGCGGGGCAGCGCGAAGAACATCAGGAAGCTGAGCACGCTCACCGCGAACAGCGTGAGCGCGGCGGACAGCAGCCGGCGGATGAGGAATCGCGTCATGGACCGGCCTCCTACCGGGACGACTTCGGGTCGAGCGCGTCGCGCAGCGCGTCACCGAAGAGGTTGAAGGCGAACACGAGCGCGAAGATGGTGATGCCCGGGAAGAAGACGTACGCCGGGTCGGTCTGCAGGTAGTCGAGGCTGCGGTAGATCATGCGGCCGAAGCTCGGCGTCTCGTCGGTGAGGCCGACGCCGATGAACGACAACGCGGCCTCGCTGGTGATGTACTGCGGTACCGCCAGCGAGAAGGCGACCAGGATCGGTGCCCAGGCGTTCGGCAGCAGCTGGCGGAACAGCATGTGCCCGAGACCGGCGCCGCTGGCCCGCGCCGCCTCCACGAACTCGCGCTCCCGTAGCGCGATGATCTGACCCCGGACCAGCCGGGCAGTACCGGTCCAGCCGAACAGGGCGAAGATCGCGATGAGCACACCGATCTGGAAGTACGCCGGCACGGCCTCGCGCTGCCCGTAGAAGCGCAGCGCGACGGTCGGCATCAGGGCCAGCGCGATGATCAGGAACGGCATGGCCAGGGTCAGGTCGGTGATCCAGTTGATCACGGTGTCCAGCCAGCCGCCCAGGTAGCCGGCGAGCGTTCCGAGCGTCACGCCGATCACCGCGGTCAGCACGGCGGCGGCGAAGGCGATGAACAGCGATGTCCGCAGCCCGTGCACCATCCGGATGAAGATGTCCCGGCCGAGGCCGGGCTCCAGCCCGAACCAGTGCTCCCCGGTCACCCCACCGGCGTAGCCCAGCGGCATGCCGTAGCCGTCGAGGCGGTTCTGGAACTGCTCCTTCGGTCCCACCCCGTACAGCGCCTCGATGAGCGGCACCGCGAGCGCGACGAGGACGAAGAACACCAGCAGACCGCCGCTGATCAGCGCGGTGCGGTCCCGCTTGAGCCGCGCGAGGGCGAGCTGGCCGGGTGACCGGCCGACGAACTCCTTCTTACCGTCCTCGTCACCCTCGCCGGGCGACTCGATCTCGGCGAGCGCGACGCCCTCGACCGGCGACAGGCTCATTGGGACACCTCCACGGGTTCGCCGGTCGGCACGCCGACCGGTCCGCTCTCCGGGTAGTGGCAGGCGGTGAGCTGCCCGCCGTCGTCGCGGGTGGTCAGTGCGGGTTCTTCGGTGGCGCAGTGGTCGGTGGCTTTCCAGCAGCGGGTCCGGAAGCGGCAGCCCGATGGTGGGTTGAGTGGGGTGGGCACGTCGCCGGTGAGGCGGATGCGGCCGGCGGGTCCGAGGGTGGTGACGTCGGGGATGGCGGACAGCAGTGCCCGGGTGTAGGGGTGTTGTGGGTGGGTGTAGATGGTGTCGCGGTCGCCGATCTCGACGATCTTGCCGAGGTACATGACGGCGACGCGGTGGCAGAAGTGCCGGACCACGGCGAGGTCGTGGGCGATGAACACGAACGCCAGGTCCAGGTCGCGTTGCAGGCTGCGCAGCAGGTTGATGACCTGCGCCTGGATGGACACGTCCAGCGCCGAGACGGGTTCGTCGGCCACGATCAGTTTCGGCTTCAACGCCAGAGCGCGGGCGATGCCGATGCGCTGGCGTTGCCCGCCGGAGAACTCGTGCGGATACCTGTTGTAGTGCTCCGGGTTCAGGCCGACGAGTTCGAGGAGTTCCTGGACGCGGTGTTTGACGCCGCCGGGTGGGGTGATCCGGTTGACCTGCAACGGCATCGCCACGATCCGCCCGACCGTGTGGCGGGGGTTCAGCGACGCGTACGGGTCCTGGAAGATGATCTGCAGGTCCTGCCGCAGCCCGCGCAACTCACCACGTTTCGCATGCGTGATGTCCCGCCCCGCGAACGCGATCGACCCGGCCGTGGGCTCCAACAGGCGGACCAGCATCCGCCCGGTCGTGGTCTTCCCACACCCCGACTCCCCCACCAGCCCGAGCGTCTCGCCCGGCCGCACGTCGAAGTCCAGCCCGTCGACCGCCCGCACCGCACCCGTGCTGCGCAGGCCCTGCCGGACGGGGAAGTGCTTGGTCAGGCCGCGCACCGACAGCAGCGGCTCGGTCTCGGTGCTCATCGGGCCACCCCCACCTGGGCTACCTCGTCGCGGTAGATCCGCTCCCGGTCCCCCGCCGACAGATGGCAGGCCACCAGATGCCCGGCCGTGCCCGCCGGGCCCAGCTCGGGCACCTCCGTGCGGGACCGGTCGCCGTTGACGTCGGCCCACCGGCACCGCGGATGAAACGCACACCCCGGCGGCAGATTGATCAGCGACGGCGGGTTACCCGGAATCGGCACCAGGTCCGCATCCGCGTCACCGTGCAACGACGGCACACTCGACAACAACCCCCACGTGTACGGATGCTGCGGCGCCCGCAACACCCGCTCCACACTCCCGTGCTCCACCGCCCGACCCGCATACATCACCAACACGTCATCAGCCACCTGACTGACCACACCCAGATCGTGAGTGATCAACACGATCGCCGACCGGAACTCCTCCTGCAAATCCGCCAACAGATCCAGGATCTGCGCCTGCACCGTCACATCAAGCGCCGTCGTCGGCTCATCCGCGATCAACAGATCCGGATCGTTCACCAGCGCCATCGCGATCATCGCCCGCTGCCGCATCCCACCCGAGAACTCATGCGGATACTGCTCGAACCGCTTCGCGGGCTGCGGGATACCGACCCGCCCCAGCATGTCCACCGCCCGGCTGCGGGCCTCGCGTCGGCCGGCCTTCGGATGATGCACCCGGTACGCCTCCGCGATCTGCCTACCCACCGAGTAGTACGGATGCAACGCCGACAACGGATCCTGAAAGATCATCGCCATGTCCCGGCCCCGCAGCCGCCGCACCTCCTCCTCACCCAACCCCACCAGCTGCCGCCCACCCACCGAGATCTCCCCCGAGATGGTCGTGCGCTTCGCGTTGTGCAAACCGAGGATCGCGAGGGAGGTGACGCTCTTACCGGAACCGGACTCACCCACGATCCCCAGCGTGCGACCCCGCTCCACAGCGAACGACACCCCGTCCACCGCCCGGACCACGCCGTCCTCGGTGTCGAACCGCACCCGCAGGTCCCTGACCTGGAGATAGGGCCCGTCGCCGGAGCGCTGCTCCGGCACCTCCGGGCGGTCCGGCTCCCCGGACGGCACCGCCTCCGACCTGCCCATTGACCGCCTCCCCTTCGGTGATGAAGAGAACCTACAGGAAATCCCCAGAGGCGAAAATAAGCTACATCGAGCGGTCTGTCAGCGGTCAGAGCGTAACGACTCGGTCTCCCGTCCGCACGCCCCTCACCTGGGACATCCACAGCCGCGATTGGGCATCTCGGCCTCGTCGTCGCACCCGGCGTGCGACCGAGGTCCCCGCGACGACGGGACCATTCCGGCCGGCACGAGGTGGAGGTGACCATGACCGCGGCGGTGTTCGGCCACGACGGCCCGTGGACCGAAGAGGAGTACCTCGCCCTCGGCGAGACGCACGGCCATCTCGAATTATTCGACGGCAGCCTGCACGTGACGCCGGCGGCGATTCCGCGGCACCAGCGAGTCCAGCGGAACCTCGGCAACCTGCTGGAGGCCGCGGCCCGGCACGTCGGCCTGGAACTGCTGGAGACGGTGAACGTCCGGCTCCAGCCAGGCCGCATACCGATTCCCGACCTGGTCGTCACCGAGCCGATCGACTTCGACCAGCCGATGATCGAGGCGCGGGACGTGCGGCTCGTGTGCGAGGTCCTCTCACCTGGTAACGCGGCAACCGAAAAAGGTGCTCAAGATGCACTACTACGCCGCCGCGGGGATCGAGTGGTACCTGTTGGTGGAGCAGGAGACAGGCACGCTGCACCTGCACCGGCGGCAGGGTCGGCACTACCGCGAAGTGTCGGTGACCAAGCCCGGTTCCGTGCTGGAGCTGACCGAGCCCGTCCAGGCCACGATCCGGCCGGAGGATCTCGTCCCCTGACGGATGTCGGTGCGCTCGCCTAGGGTCGGGCGCATGAGCGAGCGTCAGCAGGGCAACGGAGTGCCGGGATGAGCGAGTTCGACGCGGCGACCGCCGCCGTCCAGGCCGCTCTCGACGCGGGTGCCCGGTACGCCGACGCCCGGGTCATGCACCGCCGCTACGAGTCGATGTCGGCCCGCAACGGCGACATCGAGGAGCTGAGCCAGGACGAGAGCATCGGGCTTGGTGTACGCGCACTCGTCGGATCGGGGTGGGGCTTCCACGCCGTACCCGATCTGTCCGACGCCGCGGCCCGCGACGCCGGCCGGCGCGCCGCGGCGATCGCCACCGCGAGCGCGCGGGTGCCCGGCCCGCCGATCGACCTGGTGCCGGTCGAGGCGACGGTGGCGAGCTGGGCCTCGGACTGCGCCGTCGACCCGCTCGGGGTGCCGCTGTCGGACAAGGGCGACCTGCTGGTCCGCGCCACGGCGACGATGCGCGAGCACGGCGCCGACCTGGCCGAGGGGCTCTACCAGATCTGGGACACCTCGAAGTGGTTCGTCTCCAGCGAGGGCCACCGGATCGACCAGCGCATCCGGGAGTGCGGCGGCGGCATCTCGGCCACCTCGATCGGTGCCGGCGAGACGCAGCGGCGGTCCTACCCGAGCTACCGCGGGCAGTACGGCACCACCGGTTGGGAGCTGGTCACCTCGCTCGACCTGGCCGCGCACGCCGCCCGGATCGCGGAGGAGTCCCGCGAGCTGCTCACCGCGCCGCTCTGCCCGTCCGGCGAGACCGATCTGATCCTCGGCGGCGAGCAGCTCGCGTTGCAGATCCACGAGTCCGTCGGGCACGCCATCGAGCTGGACCGCATCCTCGGCTGGGAGGCGGCGTTCGCCGGCACGTCCTGGCTCGACCTGGCCCGCCTCGGCTCGCTGCGGTACGGCTCCGAGCTGATGAACGTGACCATCGATCCGACCATCCCCGGCGCGCTCGGCAGCTTCGGCTTCGACGACGAGGGCTCCCCGGCGGTCGCCCGGGACGCGGTCCGCGAGGGGCGGTGGGTCGGGGTGCTCGCCGGCCGTGACTCGGCCGCCGTCGCGGGCCTCGACTACGGCGGCAGCGTACGGGCCGACGGCTGGGCCCGACTGCCGATGGTGCGGATGACGAACGTGGGCCTGGAACCCGGCCCGCACACGCTGGACGAGATCATCGCGGCCACCGACGACGGGGTGCTGATGGACATCAACCGGTCCTGGTCGATCGACGACAAGCGGCTCAACTTCCAGTTCGGCTGCGAGGTCGGCTGGGAGGTGAAGAAGGGCCGCCGGGGGCGGATGCTGCGCAACCCGACCTATACCGGCATCGGTCCGGTCTTCTGGCGCTCGATGGACATGCTCTCCTCGGAGACTGTCGCCTGGGGCACACCCAACTGCGGGAAGGGGCAGCCCGGTCAGGTCGGGCACACCGGTCACCCGGCCGCGCCGGCCCGGTTCCGCGGCGTCCGGGTGGGGGTGCGGGCATGAGCGAGCGAGTCAGCAGGCTCAGGGCGACGGTGCCTCATGACGGCACGGAGCGAAGCGGAGTGCCGGCATGAGCGAGCGCAGCGAGCGAATCAACAGGCTCAGGGCGACGGTGCCTCATGACGGCACGGAGCGAAGCGGAGTGCCGGCATGAGCGAGCGCAGCGAGCGAATCAACAGGCTCAGGGCGACGGTGCCTCATGACGGCACGGAGCGAAGCGGAGTGCCGGCATGAGCGAGCGCAGCGTGAGCGCCGAGTTGGAGATCGCCGCCGGGGTGGTGGACCTGGTCCGGCACACGGCGGGGCCGGCCGCCGAGGCCGAGGTGCTGGTGACCCGCACCGACCTGGCGCTGACCCGGTTCGCCAACTCGTTCATCCACCAGAACGTGTCCGAGACCGGTGTCGCCGTACACCTGCGGTTGCACGTGGACGGGCGGACCGCGACCGGCAGCGGCAGCCGGGTCGACGCCGACGGCCTGGCCGCCCTGGTCGAGCGGACCCGCGCGGCGGCCCGGCTCGCGCCGCCCGACCCGGCCTGGCCGGGGCTCACCGCACCGACCTCGGTGCCGTCGGGCCCGGCCGTCGACGAGGCGACGGCGTTCGCCTCGCCCGACGAGCGGGCCGAGCGGGTACGCGCGTTCGTGGACGCGGTCGACGGGCTGGAGGCGGCCGGCTACTGCCGCACCGCGTACCGGTCGGGGGCGTTCGCCAACTCGGCCGGGCACACGGCTGTGGGCCGGGCGGGCGAGGCGGCGATGGACGGCATCGCCCGCGCCGGCGGCGCCGACGGGGTGGCCCGGCTCTGCGGCGACCGGCTGGCCGATCTCGACGGCGCGGCCCTCGGCGCCCGTGCTGCGGCGAAGGCGCGCGCCGCGGCCGACCCGGTCGAGCTGCCGCCCGGGCACTACGAGGTGGTGCTCGAACCGGCGGCCGTGGCCGACCTGCTGCAGAACCTGGCCTGGTACGGCTTCAACGGCAAGCGGTACGCCGAACGGCAGTCCTTCGCCGAACCGGGCACCGCCCAGTTCGACCCGGCGGTGACGCTGGTGGACGACCCGCTGCACGCGAGCGCGCTGCCGTTCGACCTGGAGGGCACGCCCCGGCGGGCGCTGCCGCTGGTGCAGAGCGGCACCACAGGGGCGGTGGCGTACGACAGGCGCGGCGGCGCCGAGGCGGGCACCGGGTCCACCGGCCACGGTATGCCGGGGAGCGCGACGTTCGGGCCGATCCCGCACAACATCCGCCTGCTGACGGCCGGCGCTGACGCGGGCGCGGGGTCGGCCGCCGCGGCGGTGAGCGCGGGCGTGACCGGGGCGGTGGGCGACCCGGACACCGCCGCGCTGGTGTCCGGGATGCGGCGCGGGCTGCTGGTGAGCGACTTCTGGTACACCCGCGTGCTGGACCCGAAGCAGTTGGTGGTCACCGGGCTGACCCGCAACGGGGTGTGGCTGGTCGAGGACGGCGTGCCGACCCGGGCGGTGCGCGACTTCCGGTTCACCGAGTCGTACCCCCTGGCGATGGGGCCGGGCCGGGTGCTCGGCCTGGGCCGGACGGCGGTCCGCCAGCCCGCTCGCGTCGACGGCTCCTGGTACGAGACCCCGGCGCTGCGGCTGGCCTCGTGGCACTTCACCGGCGGCGCGTCCGGGTGACCCGGCGCGCCGCCGGGCGCGTCACGGCACCGGTCGGCGCACCGTTCGGCCGACCCGCCACATTGATCATGAACTGACTCTTTCCAAGCTGCGGGACACACGGGACACTGCGTTGCGCGGCCGGGCCGTGAAGATCGGCGTAACGTGTGTCACTTAGCCGCACCGGTTCGCCGGTGTGGCCTCGCGCGTGCGCAGGACGTGACAGTGACGTCAGGGAGATGACTCGAATGACAACTACGTCGGCCAGGACGCCGAGACCGCAGCCGCGGGGAGGGCGGGCACGCGCCGCCATCGCGGCGAAGACGTTGCGGACCGACAGATGGTGGATCGCCCCGCTGATCACAGTGGTGGGGCTCAGCGCGTGGGTCATCTACGCGACGGTCCGGGTCTTCATGCACAAGTGGTACTGGGTGGAGCAGTACCACTACCTGACGCCGTTCTACTCCCCCTGCGTCACCGACCGCTGCGTCGAGGGCTCCTCGCACTTCGGCCAGTTCCTGCCCGGCTGGTGGATCATCCCGGATGCGGCGCTCACCCTGCCGTTCCTGCTGCTGTTCCGGCTGACCTGCTACTACTACCGCAAGGCGTACTACCGGTCGTTCTGGCTGTCGCCGCCGGCCTGCGCGGTGCCGGACGGGCACCAGTCGTACAGCGGCGAGACGCGGTTCCCGCTGCTCGGCCAGAACCTGCACCGCTACTTCTTCTACGCCGCCGCGATCATCTCGCTGATCAACACCTGGGACGCGGTCCTGGCCTTCCACTCCCCCGAGGGCTTCGGCTTCGGCCTGGGCAACATCATCCTGATCGGCAACGTGGTGATGCTGTGGGCGTACACGATCTCCTGCCACTCCTGCCGGCACATCATCGGCGGGCGGCTCAAGCACTTCTCCAAGCACCCGATGCGCTACAAGGCGTGGACCGGGGTGTCCTGGTTGAACGTCCGGCACATGCAGCTCGCCTGGATCACCCTCGGCACCCTGGCACTCACCGACTTCTACGTGATGGCGGTCGCCGCCGGCTGGATCAACGACCTGCGGTTCATCAACTGAGAGCCTGGACATGACTGAGACGCGAATCGAACGACACCACTACGACGTCGTCGTGATCGGGGCCGGTGGCGCCGGCCTGCGCGCGGCGATCGAGGCCCGGCTGGCCGGCAAGAAGACCGCGATCATCTCGAAGTCGCTGTTCGGCAAGGCGCACACGGTGATGGCCGAGGGCGGCGCCGCCGCCGCGATGGGCAACGTGAACTCGCGCGACAACTGGCAGGTGCACTTCCGGGACACCATGCGCGGCGGCAAGTTCCTCAACAACTTCCGGATGGCCGAGCTGCACGCCAAGGAGGCGCCGCAGCGGATCTGGGAGCTGGAGACGTACGGCGCGCTGTTCGACCGCACCAAGGACGGGAAGATCTCGCAGCGCAACTTCGGCGGCCACGAGTACCCGCGCCTGGCGCACGTCGGCGACCGGACCGGCCTGGAGCTGATCCGTACCCTCCAGCAGAAGATCGTCTCGCTCCAGCAGGAGGACAAGCAGGAGTTCGGCAGCTACGACGCGCGGATCCGGGTCTTCTCCGAGACCACGATCACCGAGCTGCTGCTCGACGGCGACCGGATCGCCGGCGCGTTCGGCTACTACCGCGAGTCCGGCGAGTTCGTCCTGTTCGAGGCGCCCGCGGTGGTGCTCGCGACCGGCGGCGTCGGACGGTCCTACAAGGTCACCTCGAACTCGTGGGAGTACACCGGCGACGGCCACGCGCTGGCGCTGCGCGCCGGGGCCACCCTGATCAACATGGAGTTCCTCCAGTTCCACCCGACCGGCATGGTCTGGCCGCCCTCGGTGAAGGGCATCCTGGTCACCGAGTCGGTCCGCGGCGACGGCGGCGTGCTGAAGAACTCCGAGGGCAAGCGGTTCATGTTCGACTACGTCCCCGACGTGTTCCGCAAGCAGTACGCGGAGACCGAGGAGGAGGCGGACCGCTGGTACACCGACCCGGACAACAACAGGCGTCCGCCGGAGCTGCTGCCCCGCGACGAGGTCGCCCGCGCGATCAACAGCGAGGTCAAGGAGGGCCGGGGTACGCCGGCCGGTGGCGTCTACCTGGACATCGCCTCCCGTAAGTCGGCCGAGGAGATCCGCCGCCGCCTCCCGTCGATGTACCACCAGTTCAAGGAACTGGCCGACGTCGACATCACCAAGGAGCCGATGGAGGTCGGCCCGACCTGTCACTACGTGATGGGCGGCGTCGAGGTGGACCCGGACTCCGGCGCGGCGTACGGCACCGTGCGCGGGCTCTACGCCGCCGGCGAGGTGTCCGGCGGCATGCACGGCTCCAACCGGCTCGGCGGCAACTCCCTGTCCGACCTGCTGGTCTTCGGCAAGCGCGCGGGCGGGCACGCGGCCACGTACACCGATCAGCTCGCCACCCGCCCGGCGGTGTCGGTGGCGGCGGTCGAGGCCGCCGTGGAGACGGCGCTGGCGCCCCTGCAGCGGGACACCGGCGAGAGCCCCTACCAGCTCCAGCAGGACCTGCAGGCGGTGATGGGTGACCTGGTCGGCATCATCCGCCGGGAGAGCGAGCTCGCCGACGCCATGCGGCGGCTGGCCGAGCTGCGGGAGCGGGTGGCGAAGGTCAGCGCGGCCGGCGGTCGGCGCTACAACCCGGGCTGGCACCTGGCGCTGGACCTGCGCAACATGCTCGTGGTCTCGGAGTGCACCGCGATGGCGGCGCTGGAGCGGCAGGAGTCACGCGGCGGGCACACCCGGGAGGACTACCCGGCGATGGACCCGAAGTGGCGCCGGGTCAACCTGGTCTGCTCACTGGACGGGGACGCGGTCCGGCTCACCGAGAAGCCGCTGCCGAAGATGCGGCCGGAGCTGATCGGACTGTTCGACCGGGCCGAGCTGGCCAAGTACCTGACCGACGAGGAACTCGCCGAGTTCGACGCCCTCACCGAACAGGAGCGCTGAGGAATGGGAACCGATCCGCAGCAGGCGACCGGCAAGCCGGGCGCGAAACGCCAGTTCCGCATCTGGCGGGGCGACGAGACCGGCGGCGACCTGAAGGACTACACGGTCGAGGTGAACGAGGGCGAGGTGGTCCTCGACGTGATCCACCGGCTCCAGGCCACCGAGGCCCCCGACCTGGCGTGCCGGTGGAACTGCAAGGCCGGCAAGTGCGGCTCCTGCTCGATGGAGATCAACGGCAAGCCGCGGCTGGGCTGCATGACCCGGATGTCGACGTTCGAGGAGTCCGAGACCGTCACCGTCACCCCGCTGCGCACCTTCCCGGTGATCCGGGACCTGGTCACCGACGTCTCGTTCAACTACGAGAAGGCCCGGGAGACCCCGGCGTTCGCGCCGCCGGCCGACGTGGCGCCCGGCGACTACCGGATGCAGCAGGTCGACGTCGAGCGCTCGCAGGAGTTCCGCAAGTGCATCGAGTGCTTCCTGTGCCAGAACGTCTGCCACGTGATCCGTGACCACGAGGAGAACAAGCCGGCGTTCTCCGGTCCCCGGTTCTTCATCCGGGCGGCCGAGCTGGACATGCACCCGCTCGACGCGCGTACCGACCGCCGGGAGTACGCGCAGTCGGACATGGGACTCGGATTCTGCAACATCACCAAGTGCTGCACCGAGGTCTGCCCCGAGCACATCAAGATCACCGACAACGGGATCATCCCCATGAAGGAACGGGTCGTCGACCGCAGGTACGATCCCCTTGTGTGGCTCGGTAACAAGATCTTCCGGAGGGGTCAGGTGCCTCAGACCAGCGCGACCAGCGGGCATTCCAGCGGTGCCGTCACGTCCGGAGGGGCGCACGGCGGGGCGCACGCGCACGGCAGCGGTTCGCACGCCGGCGGGGTGCACTCGCACGCGGGCGGCTCGCACGACAGTGCCGCCGAGCGTCAGGCGCAGCAGGGCGTCAACTGGCACCGCGAGGTGCCGCACCCGACCGCCCCGGCGGTGGACGCCAACGGTCGGCTGCCACTGACCGAGCTGACGTTCAACAAGGCCGCCGCGCCGTCGCCGTTCGGCGACGACGTGACGTTCCCGCTGCCGCCCGAGCACCTCAACTTCGCTCACCCGCAGCAGGACGAGCCGAAGCACTGAACAGCAGCGCGACGACGACGGGGGCCAGCGGCACACGCCGCGGGCCCTCGTCCCGTTTCTGCCCGGCTGTCCGGTTCACCGGACGGCCCGGCCCGTGCCGCGATCGTTCAGGGGGCGTCGAGCAGCGGGCGCAGCGCGGCCACGATCGGCACGTCGGCCGGCAGCCAGTCGACGCTGTCCAGTTCGGCGGCGGACAGCCAGCGCAGCTCGGCGTGCTCCAGCGCCTTGGGCTCGTCGCCGTGCAGCAGGCGGGCGGCGTAGACGCGCAGCACGGACCGGCCGTGCGCCATCCGTACGTCCCGGCCGACACGCGCGCCGACCGCCACCCGCACGCCGAGCTCCTCGGCACACTCCCGGGCCAGCGCGTCGGTCTCGGCCTCACCGGGCTCGACCTTTCCGCCCGGGAACTCCCATCGCCCCGCCACCTCGGGTGGCGCGGAGCGCTCGCACGCCAGCACCCGGCCGCCCTCGATGATCGCCGCCCCGACGACCACCTTCGGCTCCCGCCGGTCGGCCTGCCCGTTTCCGCTAACCCGTTCGGTCCGCACGGGCCACCAGCGTGCCAGATCAATCGGCGGTTTGGGTAGCTGCGTCGACCGTCAGGTCAGCAGAACACGGAAGTGTGGGCGTGGACACACCATCTGAGTGGCGAGAGACTAGAGGGCGTCGACTGGGACACGGGATGGCGACGATTTGGCCACAAGCCGGCAACGACGCCTGGGAGGTGCGGTGATGCGCGTGCTGTTCAGCGGCCGGGCGAAGCACGACTACCTCAGCGACGCGCTCGCCCTGCTGTCCGGATGGACGCGCGAGGGCGAACAGATCCGCCGCACCATCGTCCTCGACGACACCCAGCACGCCGCGCTCACCGAGCGGGTGGCGGTGGTGGCCGACGCGCTGCGGTTGCGCCCCGAGATCAGCCGCCGGGCCGACCGTACCCAGATCCGGCTCGGCCACGGCGACGGCGAGCCGCTCACCGAGGGTGAGGTGCTGCTGGCCGCACGCATCGAGGACGCGGTCCGCGCGGTCACCGAAGCCTGAGCCGCTGGCACGCCCCGCCTACCCTCGGGTGCATGTCTGGCCCCACGTACGACCGCAAGGAACAGTTCCAGCAGATCCAGAGCGGGTTGCTGCCCGGCGAGCAGATCATCGCCGTCTACGACGCGATCGGCACCGGCACCGGCTTCATCGGCCTGACCGACCGGCGCGTGATCGTCCAGGACCGCTCCTTCGTCGGCAAGCGGTACGCGATCACCAGCATCCCGTACTCGAAGATCACCAGCGTGAGCGTGGTGAGCAACAAGTCCTGGGGTGGTTCGTTCTTCTCCACCGGGTCCATCGCGGTGCACGTCGGCACCCACACCTACGAGGTCGAGTTCCGGGGCGCGCAGAAGAGCCACCACGTGCACAACGTGATCCTGCAGTACATCTCCTGACCCGCCTGGCACAATCGCCGCCATGCGAGGGCTGACGGCGCGATGGCGGGCCTGGCGGGGCGACCGTCGGCGGGCCGTACGCCTGCTCCGCCGCCTCCTGGTGCTCGCCACCGCCGCCGTGATGCTGCTCGGCGCCGCGACGGTCGCCAGCGTGGTCTGGGTCCGCGACGCCGCCGAGGGCCGCGTGTTCGACGCCGCGGACGCGCCCGAGACGCCGGTGGCGCTCGTGCTGGGCACCAAGGTGGAGCCGGACGGCACGCCGGCGCCGTTCCTGGCCGCGCGGCTGGAGATCGCCCGGCAGTTGTACGCCGCCGGCAAGGTCCGGGTGCTGCTGCTCTCCGGTGACCACATGAACTGGGACTACGACGAGCCGGACGCGATGCGGCGCTGGCTCGTCGACCGGGGCGTCCCGGCCGAGAAGACGGTGCTGGACCACGCGGGGTTCGACACGTACGACTCGTGTGTGCGCGCGCACCGCGTCTTCGGGGTGCGGCGGGCCACTGTGGTCACCCAGTCGTTCCACCTGTCGCGCGCGGTGGCGCTCTGCCGGGACGCCGGCATCGACACCGTCGGCGTCGGCGACGACACCGCCCGCCGGTACGCGGGCCAGTGGCGGATCAGCTCCGTCCGGGAGTACGGGGCGTGTGTGAAGGCTGCCCTGGACGTGCTCACCGGGCGTGACCCGGTGCACCTCGGCCGCCGGGAGACCGGAGTGGACGACGCGCTGCGGGCGTAATCCGGTTGTCCCGCCGGCTCGGCTGCTGATCTGCTGAGCCTCTCGAAGCCGACCGGAGGGAGCATCACCATGCCACACGCTGCGAAGCCCACCCGACCCGTCGTCACCTCATCCGAAACGAGGCTTCGTGTTGTCGTACCCCATTCCGGCGGAGGTCACTGACCTCGCGCCGCGTCGCGTCCCGTCCGCCCGGCGGGAGGGCGCGTGATGTCCGTCTTCGACGATCCCGGCCTGTTCGGCCGGCTCTGGGCCGCCACCTACGACGGCCCCGGCAATCCCGACCCGGCCCCGGCCGTCGACTTCCTCGCCCCGCTGGCCGAGGGCGGCCCGGTGCTCGAACTGGCGATCGGCACCGGCCGGGTGGCCCTGCCGCTGGCCGAGCGCGGCCTGACCGTGGAGGGCGTCGAGGCGTCCCCGGAGATGGTCGCGCACCTGCGCGCCAAGCCGGGCGGCGCGGACATGCCCGTCACCGTCGGCGACATGGCGGACGTCCCGGTCCCCGGGCCGTACCGTCTGGTGTTCCTGGTGTTCAACACGCTGTTCAACCTGGTCTCCGAGGAGCGCCAGGCGGCGTGCTTCCGCAACGTCGCCCGGGTGCTCGCGCCCGGCGGGGCGTTCGTCATCGAGACCTTCGTGCCCGACCCGGCGGACTTCGACCGGGACGAGCAGGTCCAGGTGCGGGAGGTGACCGAGGACTCGGCCACCATCCGCATGCATCGGTACGACCGGGCGGCGCAGACGTTCGTGCGCCAGACCGTCACGTTCGACGCCGCCGGCGTTCACCTCAAGCCGTTCGCCATGCGGTACGCCTGGCCGGAGCAGATCGACGAACTGGCGGAGCGGGCCGGGCTGCGGCTCACCGAGCGGTACGCCGACTGGGACCGGTCGCCGTTCGACGCGGACAGCCGCTCGCACATCTCCGTCTACCGGCGGCGGTAGCGCTCACACCGAGGGGCCGGGCATCCCGTCCCGGCCCTTCGGCCGCGCGACTACGCTGACCACCGCCGGTCCGGACAGGGGGAACCGATGACAGTCACCGTCGTCGCCATGAACGACTCGCACGCCGACGCCGTGCTGGAGATCTACCGCCTCGGCATCGACGAGGGCAACGCCACGTTCGAGACCGCGCCGCCGGACTGGGCGCGGTTCACCGCCACCCGGATGCCCGGCCACCGCTGGGTGGCGCTCGACGAGGCCGGCGACGTGCTCGGCTGGGCGGCCTGTTCGGCGGTCTCCGAGCGCAGCGTCTACGCCGGGGTGGTCGAGCACTCCGTCTACGTGCACCCGCGGGGGCGCGGACGCGGGGTCGGCCGGGCCCTGCTGGAGGCGCTGATCGCCTCCACCGAGGCGGCCGGGATCTGGACCATCCAGTCCGGCGTGTTCCCGGAGAACACCGCGAGTCTCGCGCTGCACGCGGCGTGCGGCTTCCGCGTCGTCGGCACCCGCGAGCGGGTGGGCCGCCACCACGGCACCTGGCGCGACGTGACCCTGATCGAGCGCCGCAGTCCCCGAATCTGACCCCTTGGTCACCGGGTCGGTCAGGCGCCGACCAGGTGACGGCGCACCAGGGCGTCCCGCTCCAGGACCAGGTCGATCATCTGCCAGAACTCGGCGATCCGGGGATGGGTCAGGCCCTCCTCGCGGCTGAGCTTGCGGCCGAAGACCGGGCTGTCATCCGCGACCTCACCACCGTTGACGAGCGTCGCGGCCGGCCCCGGCGAGCCGGCCACCGGCCCGAGCCGGCAGCCGAACGTGACGTGGTCGTCGAAGTCGTCGCGGCCCCAGCTGCCCAGGATCGCGTCGATCCAGACCTCGTGCACGCCGTCGTGGTGGTAGCAGCTCGCGAAGTAGACGGCCGCCGTCGCGCCGTCGGTGCGGATGTGGGCCCGATCCTCAGTGTCACGGCGCGAACCCTAGCGAGGACTTGACGGTTCTGCCGCCCAGGTGCGATGGTTAGTTACATGAGTAATGAACCAAAGAACCGGGATGGATGACGGCCGGCCGATCTTCGTCCAGATCGCGGAGCTGATCGAGAACTCGATCATCGACGGGACGTACGCGGAGGAGACCCAGGTGCCGTCGACGAACGAGCTGGCGGCGTTCCACCGGATCAACCCGGCGACCGCCGCCAAGGGGATCAACCGCCTGGTCGATGACGGGCTGCTCTACAAGCGCAGGGGGATCGGAATGTTCGTGGCAACGGGGGCCGTCGAAACACTCCGGGAACGCCGCCGGCGCGAGTTCTCCGACCAGTACGTGCGGCCCCTCATCGAGGAGGCACGCAAGTTGGGCATCGGCACCGAGGAGCTGAAGAAGCTCATCGAGACAGGGGAGGAACAGCGATGAGCGTCGTGGCGGCAGCCGGCCTCACGAAGCGGTTCGGCGACGTGACCGCTCTCGACGACGTCACCTTCACGCTGACCGGAAACAAGATCTACGGCCTGCTCGGCCGCAACGGCGCCGGGAAGACGACGCTGATGCAGCTGATCACCGGCCAGAACAGCGGCACCAGCGGCGACCTCACGCTCTTCGGCGAGCGCCCGTACGAGAACGAGCGGGCCCTGTCGCAGGTGGCCTTCATCAAGGAGAGCCAGACTTACCCGGCCGCCTACCAGGTCCGGCACGTCCTGAGCCTGGCCAAGCGGCTGTTCCCCAACTGGGACGAGGACTTCGCACAGTCCCTCGTGGACGACTTCGACCTGCCGCGCAAGCGCAACGTGCGCAAGCTGTCCCGCGGCATGCTGTCCGCGCTGGGCGTGACGATCGGCCTGGCCGCACGCGCGCCGCTGACCTTCTTCGACGAGCCGTACCTCGGTCTCGACGCGGTCGCCCGGCAGCTCTTCTACGACCGGCTGCTCGCCGACTACGCCGAGAATCCACGCACCGTCGTGCTCTCCACCCACCTCATCGACGAGGTGGCCGACCTGATCGAGCACGTGCTGCTGCTCGACCGCGGCAAGCTGCTGCTCGACGCACCCAGCGACGAGTTGCGCGGCGAGGTGATGGAGGCGTCCGGCCCGGCCGCGGTGGTGGACGAGTTCGCCGCCGCGTACCGGGTGCTGCACCGCGAACAGCTCGGCGGCGCGGTCCGCGCGTCGCTGCGCGGGTCGTTCGACAACGCCGAACGGATGCGCGCCAAGAAGCTCGGCATCGACCTGGCGCCGGTGTCGCTCCAGCAGGCAGTGGTGCGCCTGACGACGGAAAGGACGAAGACCCGATGACTCGCATCCTCGACGTCGCCCGGATGCACACCATCGCCTGGATCGGCCAGCTGGCCTGGCCGTGGGGCATCATGGCCATCTCGCTCGGCGTCAACCTGCTGATCTTCGCCTCGATCGACGAGGCGGCGCCGGGCAAGAACACCACAGGCGGTCTGGCCAGCCTCTACATCGTCTGCTCGATCGTCGCCGCCGCCTCGATCAGCCAGGTGTTCCCGTTCGCGCTCGGCATGGGCGTCACCCGGCGCACCTTCTACCTCGCCACGGTGCTCGTCAACGTGGTGCAGGCGGTCGCCTACGGCGTCCTGCTCTACCTGCTCAACCTGATCGAGGGCGCCACCGGCGGCTTCGGGATCGAGCTGCGGTTCTTCCGGATCCCGTACATCGACGTCGACAACGGGCTGTTGCAGATCGCCGTCTACGCGGTGCCGTTCCTGTTCCTGAACTTCCTCGCCGTCTTCGTCGCCGTCTGGTACGTCCGGTTCGGCATGAACGGCCTGCTCGGGGCCGGCGCGGCCCTGATCCTGGTGACCGGCCTGCTCGTCGCGTTGATCACCTGGCAGGGATGGTTCGGTGACATCTGGCAGTGGCTGAGCAGCCAGCACCAGGTCAGCCTGCTGGTGGGGTGGCCCGCCCTGATCGCCGCTTTGGCCGCGCTCGGCGGCATGGCGGCCATCCGCCGGGCGAACGCCTGACGGTACGCAGACGGCGACCGCCGGTCCGCGAGACGCGGGCCGGCGATCGTCCGTGCGATGGGTTCCGGGCTCTCAGCGCCTGGTCTCGTACCTGGTCAGGAGCACGCCACCGGAGAACGTCCGGGTCTCCACCAGGGTCAGGTTCACCCAGTTGTCCAGGGCGGCGAAGAACGGCTTACCGCCACCCACCAGGACCGGGTGGGTGGCGAGCACGTACTCGTCGATCAGCCCGCCCCGCATGGCCGCCGCGGCGAGGGTGGCGCCACTGATGTCCATCGGACCACCGTCCTCGGCCTTCAGCCGGCTGATCTCGGTGACCGCGTCGCCGGTGACCAGGCGGGTGTTCCAGTCGACCGGCCTGGTCGTCGAGGAGAACACCACCTTCGGCATGTCCCGCCAGCGACGGGCGAACTCGGCGTGCGCCGCTGTGACGTCCGGCTGCTGATCGGCGGTCGGCCAGTGGGAGCTCATCGCCTCCCACAGTCGCCGCCCGTAGAGCGCCGTGCCGGTCGCCGCCACCCGGTCGGACCACCACTGGAACCACTCGTCGCTCGGCACACCCCAGCTGAGATCGTCGCCGGGCGCGGCGACGTAGCCGTCCAGGCTCACGTTCATGCCGAAGGTCAGTTTGCGCATCGTGCCAGCCTCCCGTGGTCGGTACTCGACGTACAGACCAGCACGGCGCCGGGAAACCATCGGTCAGGCCACGCCGAGCGCCGGCCCACCAGGATTCAGACGTCGAAGCGGATGGTCAGCGCTGGTCGCCGCCTGACGGAATTTCACACGTCGAGCCGGAAATCACCGGGGCCGGCGGCAGGTTCTCGACTACCAGCTCTACGGCTTCTTCCGCCGTTGCGGCCAAGCCGATGATCCGCTCATAACCGGCGGCAATGACCTGGTAAGGAGGGCCGCCGCAGGCGATGAGGGGCAGATCGTGGGCAGGGGTATCGGGCCAGCTCCAAGCGGTCCTGAAGAACTTGATCGTCCCGTGCGTTGCCATAGGGAAGAGGGCGCGCAACGTGGGGTGCCCATAGGCTGCCCGGAAGACCGGATCATCCACCCACCAGCCCTGCGTGTCCTCCATGAGCGCGCGCCAAACGTCGTCCGCCGACGTCTCCGGTTCCATCGGAGCATCCTTGCACGAGCAGCCAACTGCTCGATGATTCTGCTGATGCAGCGCTCAGTCCAGAATCAGACGTTGAAGCGGAACTCCACCACGTCGCCGTCCTGCATGACGTACTCCTTGCCCTCGATCCGGACCTTGCCGGCGGCCTTCGCCGCCGCCATAGATCCGGCCTCGACCAGGTCGTCGTAGGAGACCACCTCGGCCTTGATGAAGCCGCGCTGGAAGTCGCTGTGGATCACCCCGGCGGCCTCCGGCGCGGTCGCGCCGACCGGGACGGTCCAGGCCCGCGCCTCCTTGGGACCGGCCGTCAGGTACGTCTGGAGCCCGAGCGTCCGGAAGCCCACCCGGACGAGCTGGTTCAGGCCCGGCTCGGACTGCCCGATCGACTCCAGCAGTTCGCGGGCCTCGTCCTCGGGCAGGTCCACCAGCTCGGACTCGATCTTGGCATCCATGAAGATCGCCTCGGCGGGCGCGACCAGGCCGCGCAGCTCGTCGAGGAACTCCTCGTTGCCCAGCTCGGCCTCGTCGACGTTGAAGACGTAGAGAAACGGCTTGGTGGTGAGCAGGTGCAGCTCACGCAGGTGCTCCAGCTCGACCTTCGCGGCGGCGGCGCCCGCGTACAGGGTCACGCCGTTGTCGAGGACCTCGACCGCCTTCTTGGCGGCCTCGACGGCGGCGGCCCGGTCCTTGCGGAGCTTGGCCTCCTTCTCCAGCCGGGGCAGCGCCTTCTCCAGCGTCTGGATGTCGGCCAGGATCAGCTCGGTGTTGATCGTCTCGATGTCGTCGGCCGGGGAGACCTTGCCGTCGACGTGCACCACGTTCGGGTCGGAGAAGGCGCGCACCACCTGGCAGATCGCCGAGGCGTCGCGGATGTTGGCGAGGAACGCGTTGCCCCGCCCCTGCCCCTTGGAGGCGCCCCGAACCAGGCCGGCGATGTCGACGAACGAGACCGGCGCCGGCAGCACCTTCTGCGAGGAGAAGATCTCGGCCAGCTTGGTCAGCCGCTCGTCGGGCAGCCCGACCACGCCGACGTTCGGCTCGATGGTGGCGAACGGGTAGTTCGCGGCGAGCACGTCGTTCTTGGTCAGCGCGTTGAACAGGGTGCTCTTGCCCACGTTGGGCAGGCCGACGATGCCGATGGTGAGACTCACGACGAACCAGCTTACGCGCCTCGCCGACACCGCCGGGCAGGCAGGTGCGCGAAGCCGGTCACTACGGCGCGGCGGACAGCAGGCGTGGCTCGATCCGGGTCTCCCGGACGGTGCCGTCCTCGGCGCGGACCAGCTCGTACGCGGCCACGCCGGGCCGGTCCGCCACCGCCTCGGCCAGGCGGGTGCCCCGGTAGATCAGCCCCACCCCGTCGTCGGTGCAGTGGCTCGCGGGCAGCGTGCCGTCGGCGACCAGCCGGTGCATCAGCGGGCGGCGCTGCTCCTCGCTGTCGTAGTGCACGCCGTTGCCGTACGGGAGCCAGCCCAGCCCTTCGGTGAACGGCCGCAGCGCCGGGCCGTAGCTGTCGGTGGCGCCGCCGGTGTGCCAGCAGATCGAGCCGGCGGACACCCCGCCGAGCACCACTCCGGCCTGCCAGCACTCGTGCAGGATCTCCGGCAGGCCGTGCACCCGCCAGACCGCGCAGAGGTTCGCCACGCTGCCGCCGCCGACCCAGACGATGTCCTGCGCGAGCAGGTGCGCGCGGATGTCCTCGACGTTGGGCATCGGGTAGAGCGCCAGGTGGGAGGTGCGGAACCGGGTGCCGGCGAAGGCCCCGTAGAAGACGGTGAACCCGGTCGGTTGGTCGCCGGTGGCCTGGCCGAGATAGCAGACGCGCGGCGCGTCACCGGCCCCGGCCAGGTCGGCCATCAGGTCGAACAGGGAGCTGGGCCGCGCGTCCCAGGGGCCACGGCGACGGCTGGTGAAGCCCATGCTGGTGGCGACGATCGTCGGTTCGGTGGCGGGCACGGGCGTCCTTCCGGGCGGCGGCGGTGCTGATCATTGTGCCGGATCCGCGGGCCCGGTCTCGGCTGCCGCGAGCAACGCGCGCAGCAGATCGGCCAGCCGGTCCTGGTCGGCCGGGGGCAGCGCGTCGAGAATCCGCCGCTGCACGGCGAGCCCGGCCTCGGCCGACTCCTCCACCACCCGTCGGCCGGTGTCGGTGAGCGTCACCCGCAGCGCCCGCCGGTCGGCCGGATCCGGCGAGCGCCGTACCAGGCCGGCCCGTTCGAGCCGGTCGAGCCGCCCGGTCATGCCGCCGGAGGTGAGCATCAATGAAGCGGCGAGCGCCTTCGGCGCCAGCGTGTACGGCTCACCGGAGCGCCGCAGCGCGGCGAGCACGTCGAACTCGCCCCGGCCGATGTTCCAGCCCGCGTACACCTTCTCCTGGCCGTCACCGACCAGCCGGGCCAGGCGGTAGATGCGGCCGAACACGGCCATCGGCTCGGGCCGCATGCCGGGGCGTTCCCGCCGCCACTGCTCGACGATCGCGTCCACCTCGTCGCCTGTCACGGCTGCCGATTGTGCCGCACGTCCCACTTCACCTTTTCACTCGGGCCTGATTAGCTTAGCACTAAGATACTTACGCCTGAGAAAGAGGCCGACATGAACCCCCGCTGGACCGACGTCGCGTTCACCGCCGCCGCACCCGTCACCTGGGGCACCACGTACCTGGTCACCGCCGAACTCCTTCCGCCGGACCGGCCGCTCTGGGCCGGGGCGATCCGCGCCCTGCCGGCCGGCCTGCTGCTGCTCGCCCTGACCCGCAGGCGACCACACGGCCTCTGGTGGGGGCGGGCCGCCGTGCTCGGCGCGCTGAACATCGGGGTGTTCTTCCCGCTGCTGTTCCTCGCCGCGTACCGCCTGCCCGGCGGCACCGCCGCCGTCCTCGGCGCCGCGCAGCCGCTGCTGGTGGCGGTGCTGACGGTCGCGCTGCTCCGCGACCGCCCCACCCGGCCGGCACTGGTCGCCGCCGTGGCCGCCCCGCTCGGCGTCGCCCTCGTGGTGCTGCGGCCGGGCGCCGGCCTCGACCCGCTCGGCGTCGCCGCCGGGCTGGCCGGTGCAGTGGCGATGGCCACCGGGCTGGTGCTCACCCGCCGCTGGGGCCGGCCGCCCGGCGTGGGCGTCCTCGCCGCGACGAGCTGGCAGCTCGCCGCCGGTGGCCTGATGATCGTGCCGGTAGCCGCCGCCGTCGAGGGCGCGCCACCAGTGCCCGACGGGCCGGCCCTTCTCGGGTACGCGTGGCTCGGGCTGGCCGGCACCGCCCTGGCGTACGTGCTGTGGTTCCGGGGCGCGGCGCGACTGCCGGTGTCCCGCGTGTCGGTGCTGGGCGCGTTGAGCCCGCTCACCGCCGCGGCGCTCGGCTGGGTGGTGCTCGGCGAGGCGCTGGACCCGGTCCAGCTCACCGGTTTCGCGGTCGCAGTGGCGGCGATGGTGCTGGCCCAGATGCCGGACCGGACGGCGATCCCACCCGGCGCTCAGCCGGCCCGCAGCCGCCGCCAGTCGTCCGGCCACGCCTCGGCGGCGACGCCCTCGGGCAGCGCACCGGCCGGTAGCTGCGCCGCTGCTGCGAGCGGCAGCGTGAACCGGTGCGCGGCGGCGGGGCCGGCCGCGTACGACCGGTCGAGCAGCCACCGCACCTCGTCGGCGGTCCAGCCCAGGCCGGAGCGGGCGGCGATCTCGCGGACCAGCCGTACGCCGACCCGGGTGTCGTCGTCGTAGAAGCGCATGCACCAGTGGTGGGCCCACATGCCGAGCGCCCGCAGCCCGTCCGGGTCGAGGGAGCCGGCCAGCCGCCCGCAGGCGGTGTCCGCGAAGGGGCGACCGGGGTCACCGGCCCGATCACGCTCGATCGCGCCGTACGCGGCCGGCGCCACCACCCGCATCCGCTCGTAGAAGCCCTCCACCACCGCGGCGTCCAACGGTGCTCGCCCCGATCGCATCAGCGGACACCCCGCCCGGCCACGCTCGCCATGCCCCGCACCTCTTCTTGAGTTGGTGGCGGGACGCTACCGACCACTTACGACACTTTCTCGGGTCCGCCGGCCATGATCCACGCCACCTCGGCGGAGTGGTGCCGTCCCGGGGCCGGGGACACCGCCACTTCCCCGGGCTGGCGCGACTCCCGCACGTCATGTCTGAATCCCGCCAGCCGAGCCCGGGAGCTGCGAGGCAGGATCGTGGCATGGAACTGGACTTCGAGCGGTGCTACCGAGCCGTCGACAGCCGCGACCCGCGGTTCGACGGCTGGTTCTACACCGGTGTGACGTCGACCGGGATCTACTGCCGGCCGTCCTGTCCGGCGATGACGCCTAAGCGGCGCAACGTCCGGTTCTTCCCGTCCGCCGCCGCCGCGCAGGGGGCCGGGCTGCGGGCGTGCCGCCGGTGCCGGCCGGACGCGGCACCGGGCTCGCCCGAGTGGGACGTCCGGGCCGACCTGGTCGGCCGCGCCATGCGGCTGATCGCCGACGGCGTGGTGGACCGGGACGGCGTGCCCGGGCTGGCCACCCGGCTGGGCTACACCGAGCGGCACCTGCACCGGATGCTCCGGGCCGAGCTGGGTGCCGGCCCGCTGGCGCTGGCCCGGGCCCAGCGCGCGCAGACCGCCCGGATCCTGATCGAGACCACTGGCCTCGGCCTGGCCGAGGTGGCCTTCGCCGCCGGGTTCGGCAGTGTCCGGCAGTTCAACGACACGGTCCGCGAGGTCTACGGCGGCACCCCGTCCGAGCTGCGGGCCGGCCGTCGTGGCCCGGCCGCTGCCACCGGTGCGGGCACGCTCTCGCTGCGGCTGGCCTACCGGCCCCCGCTGCACGCGGGCGCGCTGCTGGACTTCCTCGCGCTGCGCGCGCTGCCCCGCGTCGAGGTGGTCCGCGACGGCACCTACCACCGGGGGCTGCGCCTGCCGCACGGTCCCGCCACGGTGGCGCTGACCCCCGCCGACGGCCACATCGACGCGACGCTGCGGCTGGCCGACATGCGCGACCTGGCCCCCGCGGTGGCCCGCTGCCGCCGCCTGCTCGACCTGGACGCCGACCCGGTGGCGGTGGACGCCACCCTGGCCGCCGACCCGGCGCTGGCACCGGCCGTCGCGGCCGAGCCCGGCGTCCGGCTGCCGCACGCGGTCGACGGTTTCGAGCTGGCCGTCCGCGCCGTCGCCACCCAGCAGGTCTCGCTGGCCTCGGCGCGGACCACGCTCACCCGCCTGCTCTCCGCCACCCGGGCGGCGAGCGGGGCGGCCGCCGACGATCCGGCGGACGGTCTGGTGGCGTTCCCCGGTCCGGCGGAGGTGCTCGCGGCGCCGGACACGGCGTTCCGGATGCCGGCGGCCCGCCGGGAGACGCTCCGCGCGCTGGCCCGCGCGGTCGCCGACGGCGAACTCGACCTGGAACCCGGAGGCGACCGGGAGGAGACGGTCCGGCTCCTGGCCGCGGTGCCCGGCATCGGCCCGTGGACCACCGGCTACCTGGCCATGCGCGCACTCGGCGACCCCGATGTCGCGCTCGCCACCGACCTGGGCGTACGCCGTGGCGCAGCGGCGCTCGGCCTGTCCGACGACCCGAAGACCCTGTCCGCGTACGCCGACCGCTGGCGCCCCTGGCGGTCGTACGCGACCATCCGACTCTGGAGAGCAGCATGAGCACTGTGGACAGCACCGTCATCGACACTCCCGCCGGCCCGTTGAGCGTGCTCGCCGGCCCCGACGGGGCGGTACGCGCGGCGGGCTTCACCGCCGACCCGGCGGTCCTGCTGCCGCTGATCCATCCGAGCCTGCGCGGCGAACTGCGGGAACGGGCCGACCTCGGCCCGGTGACCGCCGCCGTACGGGCCTATCTGGACGGTGACCTGGCCGCCATCGATGCGGTAGCGGTGGAGCAGCACACCGGCGGCGCATTCCTGACGCACGCCTGGCAGGTGCTGCGCGACGTCAAGCCCGGCGACCCGGTCACCTACACGGGGTTCGCCGCGCTGGCCGGGCGACCGGCGGCGATCCGGGCCGCCGCGGCGGCCTGCGCGCGCAACGCCGCCGCGCTGTTCGTGCCCTGCCACCGGGTGCTGCGCACCGACGGCACGCTGGGTGGATACCGCTGGGGGCTGGACGTGAAGAAGTGGCTTCTCGGGCATGAGGGACGGGTGACGGCTAGCTGACAGCAGGACTGTCACCCCCGGGGGCTACCGTCGGGTAGTGCCCGCGTCCAGCGACGGCAACCCCGCGGCGCATACCGGCGCCCGGTCCCAGCCGCTGCGCAACCTCTGGCGGCTGCGGCCCTACCTGCGCCCGTACGCGATGGAGTTCGCCTGGCTGCTGATCGCGGCGCTGGCGGCCACCGCGGCGAGCCTGGCCGTGCCGCTGGTGGTGCAGCGGGTGGTGGACGGGCCGGTGGCCCGGCACGACGAGGCCGGGCTGCTCCGGCTCGGCGCGCTCGCGCTGCTGCTCGGTGTGGCCGAGGCGGTCCTCATCTTCATCCGCCGCTGGACGCAGTCGTCGTCCTCGGTCGGCATGGAGGCCGCCATCCGCGCCGACATCTACGCCCACCTGCAACGGCTTCCGGCCGGTTTCCACGACCGCTGGCAGTCCGGCCAGTTGTTGTCCCGGATCACCAGCGACCTGTCGGTGATCCGGCGGTTCCTCTCCTTCGGGCTGCTGTTCCTGGTGCTCAACCTGGTCACGTACGCGGCGGTGGTGGCGCTGCTGATCCGGCTGCACCAGTGGCTGGGGCTGCTGGTCGCGGCCAGCGCCGTACCGCTGTTCCTGATCAGCCGCCGCTTCGCGCGCCACTACCACGCGGCGTCACGCCGCATGCAGGACCAGCAGGGCGACGTCGCCACACTGGTCGAGGAGACCGCGCTGGGGTTGCGCACCATGCGGGCGTACGGGCGCGGGCCGGAACTGGCGGCCCGGTTCGCGGTCGGCGCGCGCCGGCTGCACGACACCGGGATCGGCAAGGCCCGGCTGCTGGCGCGGACCTCCGCGCTGTTCGACCTGGTACCCAACCTGACGCTCGGCGCGGTCCTGGTGGCCGGCGCCGCAGCGGTCGCCGACGGCGTGCTGTCCATCGGGGAGCTGGTCGCGTTCGTCAGCCTTCAGCTCATGCTGATCTGGCCGGTGCAGTCGCTGGGCTGGATCATCGCCAACGGCCAGGAGGCCGCGACCGCCGCCGACCGGATCCAGGAGGTGCTGGACACGCCGCCGACCATCGTGGACGCCCCGCACGCCCGGTCGCTCGACCGGGGCGAGGTGCGCGGCCGGCTCCGCTTCGAGGGGGTCCGCTTCCGCTACCCCGGCACGTCCGGCCCGGTGCTGCGCGACCTCGACCTGGCGGTCGAGCCGGGCGAGACGATGGCGCTGGTCGGCGTCACCGGCTGCGGCAAGAGCACGCTGCTGTCGCTGGTCCCCAGGCTGCACGAGGTGACCGGCGGCCGGATCACGCTCGACGGCTACGACGTACGTGACCTGCGGCTGGACTCGTTGCGCCGGCTCGTCGCCGTGGCGTTCGAGGAGCCGACGCTGTTCTCCATGTCGATCTGGGAGAACCTCACGCTGGGCCGGCCGGACGCGAGCGAGGACGAGGTCCGCGCCGCGCTGACGCTGGTCCAGGCGGACTTCGCGTACGAGCTGCCGTGGGGGCTCGCCACCCGGGTCGGTGAGCAGGGGCTGTCGCTGTCCGGCGGCCAGCGGCAGCGCCTCGCGCTGGCGCGTGCGGTGCTCGGCCGGCCCGCGGTGCTGGTGCTCGACGACCCGCTGTCCGCGCTCGACGTGCACACCGAGGCGCTCGTCGAGGCGGCCCTGCGCCGGGTGCTGCGGGACACCGCGACCACCACCCTGCTGGTGGCGCACCGTCCGTCGACGGTGGCGCTGGCGGACCGGGTGGCCCTGCTCGACGACGGCCGGATCGTCGCCGTCGGCACCCACTCGGAGCTTCTGGCCCGGGTGCCCGCCTACCGGGCGGTGTTGTCCGCCGAGCCGGAGCGCCGGAGCGACGGCCTCGGCCTGGTGCGCTCGTGACCGGCCGCGCGCCGCGGGTACCCAGGCCCCGGGACGCGCGCAGCGGTGACGGGTCGACCGGCGCGCGCCACGGCGACGGTGACGACCTGTCGCGCTGGCGTGGGCGGGCCACCGACCCGGACGCCGACCGCAGCCGGGCCGAGGACTCGTCCCCGGAGGCGGTGACCAGGCTGCGCGCCCGCAGCCGGCTGCTGCTGCGGCTGCTGCTCCGCCCGCACCGGCGTGCGCTCGGGCTGGCGGTGGTGTTGCTGCTGGCCCAGAACGCCGCCGCGATGTCCGGGCCGTACCTGGTCATGCTCGGCATCGACAGGGGCATCGGGCCGCTGCGGGCCGGGGACCCCGGCCCGCTGATCGCCGTCGCCGCCGCGTTCGTGGTCGCCACCGCGATCGAGTACGCGGCCCGGCGCGCGTTCCTCACCCTCGCCGCCCGGATCGGCCAGGCCGTCCTGCTGGACCTGCGCCGTCGGGTGTACGGGCACTTCCTGCGCCTCGACGTCGGGTTCCACGAGCGCTACACGTCCGGGCGGATGGTGTCCCGGCTGACCAGCGACCTGGAGTCGATCGCCGAGCTGGTCGACGGCGGCATCGACAAGCTGGTGATGGCCGGGCTCTCCGTGCTGTCGGTGGCGGGCATCCTGCTCTGGCTGGACCTGCCACTGGCGGCGGTGACGCTGCTCGCCTTCCCGTTCCTGTTCGTGCTGTCGCGCTGGTTCGCCCGCGCGTCGGCCGGGGCGTACCGGCGCACCCGGGAGGCGGTGGCGCTGGTCATCGTGCACTTCGTCGAGTCGCTGCGCGGGATCCGGGCCGTGCAGGCGTACCGGCGGGAGGACCGCAACGACCGCATCTTCGGCGCGGTGAACGACGACTACCGGCGCTCCAGCCTGAGCGCGTTCCGGCTGATCGCGATCTACTCGCCGGGCATCCGGCTGATCGGCAACCTGACCGCGGCGGTGGTGCTCGGGTACGGCGGCTGGCGGGTGCTGGGCGGCGGCGTCGAGGTGGGCGTGCTCGCCGCGTTCCTGCTCTATTTGCGCCGGTTCTTCGAACCGATGGAGGAGCTGAGCCAGTTCTACAACTCGCTCCAGTCGGCGACCGCCGCGCTGGAGAAGCTGGCCGGGGTGCTGGACGAGCGTCCGGCGGTGGCCGAACCGGCGCAGCCGGTGCCGCTGCCGGCCGGTCCGCCGCGCGGGGCGGTGACCTTCCGTGCCGTCGACTTCGGCTACCGCCGCCGGACGCCGATCCTGTCCGGCCTCGACCTGACCGTGCCGCCGGGGCAGACAGTGGCGCTGATCGGGCCGACCGGCGCCGGGAAGTCGACAGTCGCCAAGCTGGTGGCCCGCTTCCACGACCCGGACGCGGGCGCGGTCCGGCTGGACGGGGTGGACCTGCGCGACCTGGCCGATGCCGAGCTGCGCCGGGCGGTGGTGCTGGTGACCCAGGAGACCCACCTGTTCAGCGGTTCCGTGGCCGACAACATCAGGTTCGGCCGTCCCGACGCCGACGACGAGGCGGTGGTCGCGGCCGCGCGGGCGATCGGCGCGCACGACTTCATCGCCGCGCTGCCCGACGGGTACGCCACCGACGTGCACCGGCGTGGCGGACGGCTCTCCGCCGGGCAGCGGCAACTCGTCGCGTTCGCCCGGGCGTTCCTCGCCGATCCCCGGGTGCTGATCCTGGACGAGGCGACCTCGTCGCTCGACGTGCCGACCGAACGGCTGGTGCAGCGGGCGCTGCACAACGTGCTGCGCGACCGCACCGCCCTGGTGATCGCCCATCGCCTTTCCACAGTGGAGACCGCGGACCGGGTGCTGGTGCTCGACGACGGCCGGATCGTGGAGGACGGCCCGCCGGCCGAGCTGATCGCCGCCGACGGCCGCTACGCCGCCCTGCACCGCCAGTGGCGCGACTCCCTCCTCTAGCTCTCCCGCGGGGACGCGCGGGGTGGGGAAAGTCGTGGAGTGCGACGGGCGCGCTGCCTACCATCGGCTGATGACCGACACCACGAGGAGCGCCCGCGGCGGCGTCCCCGAGCGTCCGAGCCTGGACGGCCTCGAGGAGACCTGGGCCCGCCGCTGGCAGTCCGACGGCACGTACGCGTTCGACCGCACGAAGGAGCGGTCGGACGTATACGCGATCGACACTCCCCCGCCGACCGTGTCGGGCGAGCTGCACATGGGGCACGTCTTCTCGTACACGCACACCGACACGGTGGCCCGGTTCCAGCGGATGCGCGGGCGGACCGTGTTCTACCCGATGGGCTGGGACGACAACGGGCTGCCCACCGAACGCCGGGTGCAGAACGTGTATGGCGTGCGCCCCGATCCGGCGCTGCCGTACGACGGGGGCTGGCGCCCGCCGGCCGCACCTGTGGACGACGCGGCCCGGAAGAACCCGACGCCGATCTCCCGGCGCAACTTCATCGAGCTGTGCGAACTGCTCACTGTCGAGGACGAGAAGGCGTTCGAGGCGCTGTGGCGGCGGCTCGGGCTGTCGGTGGACTGGTCGCTGACGTACACCACGATCGGGTCGGCGGCCCGTGCGGCCAGCCAGCGCGCGTTCCTGCGCAACCTGGCCCGGGGTGAGGCGTACCAGGCCGAGGCGCCGACGCTGTGGGACGTCGGGTACGGCACCGCCGTCGCGCAGGCGGAACTGGAGGACCGGGAGCGGCCGGGCGCGTACCACCGGCTGCGGTTCACCGGACCGGACGGCCGCGAGGTGCTGATCGACACCACCCGCCCGGAACTGCTGCCGGCCTGCGTGGCGCTCGTCTGCCACCCCGACGACGAGCGGTACGCGGACCTGGTCGGCGCCGCTGCGCGTACCCCGGTGTTCGGGGTCGAGGTGCCGGTGCGCGCGCACCCGCTGGCGGACCCGGCCAAGGGCACGGGCATCGCGATGGTCTGCACGTTCGGTGACCTGACCGACGTGACCTGGTGGCGTGAGCTGCGGCTGGACACCCGCGTGGTGATCGGCCGGGACGGACGCCTGCTGCCGGAGCCGCCGACCGGCGTGCCGGCGGAGCCCTACGCGGCACTGGCCGGGCAGACGGTGAACGGCGCCCGGCGGACGCTCGTGGAGCTGCTCGCGGACGCGGGCGACCTGGTCGGCGAGCCGCGCCCGATCACCCACCCGGTGAAGTTCTACGAGCGCGGCGACCGGCCGCTGGAAATCGTCTCGACCCGGCAGTGGTATCTGCGCAACGGCGGCCGCGACGCGGACCTGCGCGAAGATCTGCTGGCCCGGGGGCGGGAGCTGCGCTGGGTGCCGGAGCACATGCGGCACCGCTACGAGCACTGGGTGGGCGGCCTCACCGGTGACTGGCTGGTCAGCCGGCAGCGGTTCTTCGGCGTGCCGGTGCCGGTGTGGTACCGGCTCGACGACACTGGCGAGCCGGACTGGTCCCACCCTCTCACACCGGACGAGGCGACGCTCCCGATCGATCCGACGAGCGAGCCGCCGCCCGGATACGAGGAGTCGCAGCGCGGCGAGCCGGGCGGTTTCACCGGCGACCCGGACGTGCTGGACACCTGGGCCACCTCGTCGCTGACCCCGCAGATCGTCGGCGGCTGGGAGACCGACCCGGACCTGTTCGCCCGGGTCTTCCCGATGGACCTGCGCCCGCAGGGGCACGACATCATCCGGACCTGGCTGTTCGCCACGGTGGCCCGCTCCCACCTGGAGCACGGCACGCTGCCGTGGCACACCGCTGTGCTCTCCGGCTGGATCCTCGACCCGGACCGCAAGAAGATGTCGAAGTCCAAGGGCAACGTGGTCACGCCGATGGCGCTGCTGGAGCAGAACGGATCCGACGCGGTCCGCTACTGGGCCGCCAACGGCAAGCCGGGCATGGACCTCGCCTTCGACCCGGCCCAGGTCAAGGTGGGGCGCCGGCTGGCCACCAAGCTGCTGAACGCGTCACGGTTCGCGCTCGGGCTGGGTGCCGCCGACGAACTGCGGGCCGCGGCGACCCAACCGCTCGACACCGCGATGCTCGCCGATCTGTCCGGCGTGGTCGCGACCGCGACCACCGCCTTCGACGGGTACGACCACACGGCCGCCCTGATGGCCACGGAGGCGTTCTTCTGGCGGTTCTGCGACGACTACATCGAGTTGGTGAAGGAACGCGCCTACGGCACCGGGCCGGCCGCCGACTCGGCCCGGGCGGCGCTGGCGACCGCACTGTCGGTGCAGTTGCGCCTGTTCGCGCCGGTGCTGCCGTTCGTCACCGAGGAGGTCTGGTCGTGGTGGCGGTACGGGTCGGTGCACCGCGCGCCGTGGCCGACCACGTACGAGGTGGGCCGCGCGATGGAGGCGCCGGGTGACCCGGAACTGCTGCGGCTGGCCGCTGACGCGCTGGGTCAGGTGCGCCGCGCCAAGTCGGAACGGAAGCTGTCGATGAAGGCGGACGTGCCGCTGGCCGAGGCGCTCGGGCCGGCAGCCGTGCTGGAGCAGCTCGGCACCGTCGCCGACGACCTGCGCGCGGCGGGCCGGATCGCGAAGCTGGACCTGCTGCCCGACCGCACCACCGAACTGGTCGTCGCCTGCGCGTTCTGACAGCGAGGGGCGGCCGGCGTGACGCCGGCCGCCCCTCGGCGGTGCATGCCTCAGTCAGCCGCGCAGGCCGCCTTGAGCTTGTCCCGGGCGGCGGTGAGATCCGCCTTGCTCGGCGCCTTACCCGGCGCCTTGGCCCAGGTGTCGGCGAGGTCGGTCATGGCGGTGGCGACCCCCTTCACCGCGGCGTTCACCTCGTCGCTGCTGGTGAAGGCGTGCGTGTAGAGCGTGGCCGCGCCCGCCGAGTACTGGGCGCTGACCGCCGAGTGGCCGGCCGGCGGGCCGATCTTCTCCGCCTCGGCCACCTCCTTCAGGGCGGCCGTGATGTCCTTCTCCGCCGTCGCGCAGGTCTTCCTGGTGGCCTCGTCGAGGCCCGCCGGCGCCGGGGTCACCGGCGGCACGGAGGTGGCGGCGGGTACGGACGGCGCCGCCGGCCCGGCCGAGGGCTTGTCGTCGCCGCCGTCGCAGCCGGACATGACGATCAGCGCCACCGCGGCTGGGGCCAGCAGGGCGAGTCGAGCCGAACGCAATGTGTCTCCCCGTGTCGGTGTTCGTAGCCGCCGCAAACTAACAGACCGGACACGGCAGGGCAGAACCCGTTTTCCGGCGCTCGTACCGGAGAACGGGTTCCGCCCCGCAGTTCAGCTCGTCTCGCCGGCCACGCTGAACGAGCGCAGGCGGTCGATCGCCAGCACGGTGAACCCGACCGCCACCAGGGCGGTGAGCACCGCCGCGACCGGCACCGAGACGGTGGTGCCGAGCAGCGGCGTCGGCGCCATCCGGTCGGCCAGGGCGATCACCCACTGCTGGATCGACAGCACCCGGGTGCCGCCGACGAACCGGCCCAGCAGCCCTTCCCAGATCAGCACGTAGACCAGGCCGAGCAGCACCGGCCGCCGGGTCACCAGGCTCAGCGCCAGGAACAGCGCCGAGTACGCCAGCGCGCCCGCCGCCGAGGCGGCGACCAGAGCGAGTCCGAGGCGTACCGAATCGGCGAGCACGCCCGCGACGTAGATCGGGACGCCGACGGTGACCGCTGTGACGCCGGCCGCGACCGCCAGCTTCGGCAGCACGATCTGCCAGCGCGGCAGCGGCTTGGTGAGGATGTGCACGACGGTACCGTCGTCGATCTCCGCGCCGAGCACGCCGGTGCCCACGATCAGGGCCACCACCGGCAGCACCACCGCGAGGCCGAGGCCGACGAGCACCGGCGGGCCCCACTGGCCCGGGTCGACGCCGAGCGACCGGCAGAGCACTGCCAGGCCGATCAGGACCAGCGGCAACGGCAGCAGCATGAGGAACCGGCTCCGGCCGAACAGGCCACGCGCGGTGATCCAGGTGACTGTCGACATCATGCCTCCACCAGATACGAGAAGACGCTCTCCAGCGACTCGTCCTCCGGCAGGAGCTGCCGGACCCGGATGCCGTGCCGGAGCGCGATCCGGGGCAGTGCCCGGGTGAACGCGCCGTAGTCGCCGGCCTTGACGGTCAGGCCGGTACGGCCCAGCTCGACGCCGGAGACCGACGCCTCGGCCATCAGCGCCACCGCCAGCGCCCGGTCGTCGGTGGAGCGGACCGCGAACACGTGCGGCCGGTTGGTCATCAGGCGGCGGATGGTCCGGTAGTCGCCGGAGGCGGCGAGCCGGCCGGCCACCATCACCTGGACCGTGCCGGAGACCTGCTCGACCTCCTCCAGGATGTGCGAGCTGAACAGGATGGTCCGCCCCGCGTCGCCGAGCCGGTGCAGCAGCGCCATCATGTGCAGCCGCTGGCGCGGGTCCATCCCGTTGAACGGCTCGTCGAGCAGCAGCACCTGCGGGTCGTGCACGAGCGCGGCGGCGACCCGGGTGCGCTGCCGCATGCCCTTGGAGTAGGTGCCGATCCGCCGGGTCTGCGCGTCCTCCATCTCGACCAGCTCGATCGCCCGCTTCGTGGCGGCCTCCGGGTCGGGCAGCCGGTGCAGCTTGGCGCTGGCGAGCACGAACTCGTACGCGCTGAGGAACGTGTGCACCGCCTCGCGCTCGCTGACCAGGCCGAGCCGCCGGTAGACGGCGGGGTTGCGCCAGGTCGGCTCCCCGTCCAGCGTCACGGTCCCCCGCGACGGGGACAGGAAGCCCGCCATCATGTGCAGCAGCGTGGTCTTGCCGGCGCCGTTGGGGCCGAGCAGGCCGGTCACGCCGGGGCCGAGCCGCATGGTGACGTCGTTGACCGCCACCACGTTGCCGTACCAGCGGGAGACACCGGCCAGGTCGAGCGTGCTCGTCGCGGCGGCGGGCGCGCCGGCCGTCGACTGGGTGCTGATCGCCGTCATCGGGCGGCCACCTTCCGGTATCGCAGGAGCAGCAGGCTGACGCAGGCGGCGACCAGCAGTACGGCCACCACGGCGTAGACCGGCCCGAAGTCGCCGATCGGCATGCCACCCCGTCCCTGGGTCAGCCGGTCGCCGAGCGCCCAGTTGCCCACGCCCCCGACGAGCGTCGGCGGGGAGGCCACGAAGGCCAGCTCGTTGATCGTCTGCGAGGGCAGGATGGACAGCACGCCGACGACCGGCGTGGTCATCAGGAAGACCGCCACGATGCCGCCGGCGGCGAACGCGCGCTTGCCGGTGAGCGAGGCGACGAGCAGGGCGATCGAGGCGAACACCACCGCCCACAGCCCGGCGTAGAGCAGCCCGGGCAGCAGGTCGAGCAGTTCGTCCCACACCCCGCCGATACCCCGCTTCGTGGTGAACGCGGCGCCGAGGAACATCACCAGCTGCGGGCCGCCGAGCAGCAGCCAGAGCGCGGTGACGAGCGCCAGCAGCTTGGACAGGGCGTAGTCGCCGCGCGGCAGCGGCCGGGAGAAGTACAGCGGCAGCACGCCGCTGCGCAGGTCGCGGGAGACCAGCTCGGGCGCGGCCACCGCGGCGAAGAAGATGACCAGCCAGCTCATCGCGTCGGCGAACTGGGCGTACGTCATCACCACCTCGCCGATCTGGCTGCGCACCGCGGTCACCCCGGCGGCCACCACTGTCACCACGGAGACGACGAGCCACGGGAAGATCTTGGCCTTGGCGCTGCGGCCCAGCCCGAAGACGGTACGCACGCCGTGCAGGTAGAGCGCGCCGAAGACCTGCCGGCGGCCGAGCCGCGGGCCGGTGTAGCGCTGGTAGCCGATGTCGTGGATGACCCCGGTCGCGTCAGACATGGCTGGGCTCCCTCGCGGCGAAGAGTTCGGCCACCCGGTGCCGCCGCTGGTCCAGCCGGTGCAGCGGCAGGTCCAGCTCGGCGACCGCGCCGAGGATCTGGTCGTAGGTGGCGTCGTCGGCGAGCGGGACGAGCAGCAGTCGCCCGTCGCGGGTCACCGGCAGGTCGAGCGCGGCGAGCCGGGCGGCCAGGTCGTCCGTGCCCTCGCTCACCTCGACGGCGAGCACGTCGGTGGCGGTGGTCATGGCGGACACCCGGTCGGCGCGCAGCAGCCGGCCGCCGTCGATGGCGACGAGCGTGTCGCAGATCCGCTCCACCTCGCCGAGCAGGTGCGAGCAGACCACCACCGAGATGCCGAACTCGGTGCCGATCCGGTGGATCAGCGCGAGCATGGCGTCCCGGCCGGCCGGGTCGAGGCCGTTCGTCGGCTCGTCGAGCAACAGCAGATCGGGATCGTGTACGAGCGCCTGGGCGAGCTTGACCCGCTGCTTCATGCCGGTGGAGTAGCCACCGACGGCCCGGTGCCGCTCCTCGTGCAGACCGACGTGGCGCAGCGCCTCGGAGGCCCGTTCCCGGGCGACGGTGCGCGGCAGCCCGCTGATCCGGCCCAGATGGGTGACCAGCTCGGCGGCGGACAGGTCGGGCGGGAGGGCGTCGTGCTCGGGCATGTAGCCGACCCGGGCACGGACCGCGGCGGGGTCGGTGGTGGGGTCGAGGCCGAGCACCTGTACCCGGCCGCTGGTCGGCGGGAGCAGACCCAGCAGGATCTTGATCAGAGTGGACTTGCCGGCGCCGTTCGCGCCCACCAGCCCGATGATCCCCGGCTCGACCGACACGGTGAGGTCGGCCAACGCGGTGACCCGGCCTCCGTACGTCTTGGTCAGCGACTCGGTCGCGAGCAGTGTCACGCCGTTCAGCGTAGAACTCCGGCGCCTCGCCGGAGCCGCTCCTGACCCCTGCGATCCCCTGATCCTCGGCCCTCGCAGCCCCTAGGTGGCGGGAACGGGGTAGCGGGGTGGCGACCGCTCCGGGATGCTGCCACCGGGTGAGGCGACTCGACGGGGGGCGGCATGACCGACGGTACGGACCGGACCATGGTGAGCGTGGTGGTGCCCACGTACAACTGCGGCGCGAACCTCGATCCGCTCGTCGCTTCGCTGCCGAAGCAGGGGCTGCCGCCCGGTTCGTACGAGGTGATCTTCGCCGACGACGGATCGACCGACGGCACCCCGCAGCGCCTGGACGAGCTGGCCGCCGCCGACCCGCACGTACGGGTCCTGCACCTGGAGCACTCGGGCTGGCCGTCGCACCCGCGCAACCGAGGGCTGGAGCAGGCGCGTGGCGAGTACGTCTTCTTCGCCGACGACGACGACTGGTTCGGCGACGAGGCCCTGGCCCGCCTGCACGCCTGTGCCCGGGAACACGACGCGGACATCGTCATCGGGCGGATGATCGGGCACCGGCGGGGCGTACCGCGGGAGCTGTTCCGGGAGAACCGGTTCGGCGTCACGCTGGCGAACGCGCCACTGGCCGACAGCATGACCTGCCACGCGCTGTTCCGGCGGTCCTTCCTGGACCGGCACGGGCTGCGGTTCCCGGAAGGCCACCCGCGCCGCCTGGAGGACCACCGGCTGATGGCGGCGGCCTACCTGCTTGCGGGGCGCGTCTGCGTACTGGCCGATCACCCCTGCTACCACCACGTCCGCCGGGCGGACGCGGGCAACGTCACCGCCACCCGGATGGACCCGGCCGAGTACTACGCGGCGCTGCGGGAGGCGCTGGACATCGTGGACGCGAACCGGTCGCCCGTCGCGACCCGCCTCCGCCTGCAGCGGCGCTGGCTGCGCAAGGAGATGCTGAGCCGGCTGCGCGGGCAGACCCTGCTGAGCGCACCGGAGCAGTGGGCCGATCAGGTGGCCGGCGAGGTGGGCCGGCTCGTCGAGGAGCGCTTCACGCCGGAGGCGG
This sequence comes from Micromonospora sp. WMMA1976, assembly GCF_027497335.1. NCBI lineage: Bacteria > Bacillati > Actinomycetota > Actinomycetes > Micromonosporales > Micromonosporaceae > Micromonospora > Micromonospora sp. WMMA1976. Next base: position 5,340,756 of record NZ_CP114912.1, read on the forward strand.
TCGCCGGGTTGCCGCCGATGTTCCAGGTGATCGCGCACCTCGCCGCGCAGGGCCGGGTGGCGGACCTGCGCCGGCTGGCGGAGTGGGAGGTGAGCGTCCGGGCCCACGTCTCGGTCGGCGGATGGCGGGTCCAGGGGCGGACGCTGACCGTCACCGTCGACGCCCACCTGCGCGCCGGTGACGAGCCGCTGCGCTTCGACGACCAGGGGCTGCCGGTGCTCCCGGTGGCCGACGCGGTGCCGGCCGGGGTCGTGATGCGGGCCGGCGGGGCGCGGACCGACGTCGTCGTCCGCCGGCGGGAGACCCGGGAGGAGTTCTTCCTGCCGGTGGCCGCCACCACCGAGCGGGCCGACACCGGCGAGGTGCGCCACCGCAGCACCGCCAGCGTCGACTTCGCGGAACTCAACGGTGGCCGGACCCGGGGCACCTGGGAGGTCCGGGCCCGGGTGATCCAGGCCGGCTGGGCGCCGGACGTCCGCCTGCCGCTCGTGGTGCACTGCGCGGCTGACGGCGGCCCGCCCCGGGTGGAGGACTCGCGCCGGCTCCCGTCCCGGATCCGTCGCGCGGTCCGGCGGATCCGGGACCGCGCGCTCGGCCGGTCGGCGCGCGCCGGCAGCCGTTCGCACGATCGGCCGGCCGCCGCTCGCCGTTAGGATTCGATGACCCCGGTTCGCCCTCGGCACCGTCGCCGGACACGCGATCACCGGGAGGCCGGGTGGCGCTCTCGACCGATCGCCGGTGGGCTGCGAAACTGTGTGCCGGCCGGTGAGTTGGGGGTTCGATGAGCAACGGGTGGCTGCTGCCCGAGGACGTTCTGCGGGATGCGCCGTCGTACGCGCCCAGACCCGCTGAGCTGGCCGATCTCCAGTTGTTGCTGAGTGGGGCGTACGCACCGCTCACCGGTTTCATGAGCCGGGCCGACCTGGCCTCGCTGAACCGGCGCGGCCGGCTGGCCGACGGCACGCCGTGGCCGGTGCCGGTGACGCTCCAGGTGCCGGCGGCGCTCGCCGACGGGCTGGACCCGGCCGACCCGGCCCGCCGCGCGGTGGTGCTCACCGACGGTGAGGGCGCACCGGTGGCGGCGATGGACGTGACCGACGTCTGGCCGGGCCGCGAGGGCATGGTGGGTGTCGGTGGCGCGGTGCGCCGCTTGGGCGACGGCGGCCACGGGCCGTTCCAGCGGCTGCGGCGCGGCCCCGACGAGGTACGCGGACTGCTGCCGCCGGGCCGGGTGCTCGGCGTGTTCGCCGACCGTCCGCTGCACCGGCCGCAGCTGGCGCAGATCGCGCATGCGGCCCGTACGCTCGGCGCGCACCTGCTGGTGATGATCCCGATCGGCGAGGAGTCGATCGCCGGGCTGCCGGCCGAGGCGCTGGTGCGCAGCGTGTTCGCCGCGCGCGACCGGATGCCCCCGGCGACGCTGGTGGCGGTGCCGCTGGCCCGGCGGCGCGACGAGATCAGCGACGCGCTGCTGCGGGCCCGGGTCGCCGCCGCGTACGGGGTGACCCACCTGCTGTCCACCGAGGGCATGCTCTCCGGCGCCGGCCTGCGCGTGCTGGTGCCCCGCGAGCTGGCCTACGACAACCGGGACGGGCAGTGGCGCTGGCGTGAGGACATCCCGCCGCGCAACCGGCGGCTGGCGCTGAGCACGCGGGAGATCGACGACCTGCTGGACCGGGGCTTCCCGCTGCCCGAGTGGCACACGCCGCCGGCGGTGGCGAAGGAACTGTCCCGGGCGCGCCCGCCGCGGCGGCACCGGGGCCTGGTGATTTTCCTGACCGGCCTGTCCGGCTCGGGCAAGTCGACCATCGCGCGCGGGCTGGCCGACGTGCTCCGCGAGCAGGGCGACCGCACCATCACGCTGCTCGACGGCGACGTGGTGCGGCGGGAACTCTCCGCCGGGCTGGGGTTCAGCAAGGCCGACCGGGATCTCAACGTCCGCCGGATCGGCTGGGTGGCGGCGGAGATCGCCCGGCACCGGGGCGTCGGCATCTGCTGCCCGATCGCGCCGTACGCGGCGGCTCGCGCCACCGCCCGGGAGATGGCCGAGACGGCCGGGGCGGGGTTCCTGCTGGTCCACGTGGCGACGCCGCTCGCGGTCTGCGAGCAGCGCGACCGCAAGGGCCTGTACGCCCGCGCCCGGGCCGGCCTGATCACCGGGATGACTGGCATCGACGACCCGTACGAGGAGCCCACCGACGCCGACCTGGTGGTCGACACCTCGGATCTGAGCGTCGAGGAGGCCATCGGGAAGGTGATGGAGCACCTCACCGAGACCGGCTGGGTGGAGCCCCGCCTCCAGCCCGCCTGATCTCCTGACGCCGGACGCGTCCGGCCTGCGAGCACCTCGACCGCCGCCGTCCGGCCTTCCGGACGGCGGCGGTTTCGCATAGGCGTAGCTGCGCGGTAGTGTTCGTCTTTGTTGGAACACGTTCGACCGCGTGGAGTGCCCACGTGAGTCGGTGAGGCGCGGAGGTGAGCCGGGGATGCTGGCGCGGCAGCGGCAGACGGCCATCCTGGAACGACTGCGCCGCGCCGGTGGCGTCCGGGTCACCGAGCTGGCGGCCGAGTTCGGCGTCTCCGACATGACCATCCGGCGCGACCTGGACACGCTGCACGAGGCGGGCCTGCTCGCCAAGGTGCACGGCGGCGCGACACCGGCCGGTCCCGGCTCCACCGACGAGCCCGGCTTCCACGCCAAGTCCGTCCGCCAGTCCGCCGAGAAGGCCGCAATCGCCGAGCACGCCGCGGGACTGGTCCGGCCCGGCGCCGCCATCGCGCTGTCCGCCGGCACCACCACCGCCGAGCTGGCCCGGCGACTGGTCGACGTGCCCGGCCTCACCGTGGTCACGAACTCGCTTCCGGTGGCGGAGGCCCTGCACGTCGGTGGCCGGCCGGACCAGACGGTGGTACTCACCGGCGGCGTCCGCACGCCGTCGGACGCGCTCGTCGGTCCGCTCGCCGTGGCCGCGATCGCCGCGCTGCACCTGGACCTGCTCTTCCTGGGCGTGCACGGGATCAGCGAACGGGCCGGTTTCACCACGCCCAACCTGATGGAGGCGGACACGAACCGGGCGCTCGTGGCCGCAGCGGACCGCCTGGTGGTGCTCGCCGACCACACCAAGTGGGGCACCGTCGGCATCTCGTCGATCGTGCCGCTGGACGCGGCGGACGTGCTGATCACCGACGACCGGTTGGCACCCGAGGCCCGACGGGTACTCGACGACAGGGTGGGTGAGCTGGTGACGGTGCCCACGACGAGGGGGGCGGAGTGAAGCGTACGCAGATCGCGCTGGCCGACGGCCGCGAGCTGATCTACTTCGACGAGCGGGACGACGCGGTCCGCGACCAGCCGGACCGGCGGGACCTGCCCCCTCCCCCGCCCGCCTCGCAACTGCGGTACGACCCGCTGACCGACGAGTGGGTGGCGGTGGCGGTGCACCGGCAGACCCGCACGTTCCTGCCCCCGGCCGACCAGTGCCCGCTCTGCCCGTCGCGGGGCGAGCGGCACAGCGAGATCCCGGCGCCCGACTACGACGTGGTGGTGTTCGAGAACCGGTTCCCGTCGCTGAGCCAGCGGGTGGCCGACGAACCGGCCGAGATCACGCCGTTCACCCCGGTACGCCCCGGGCGCGGCAGGTGCGAGGTGGTCTGCTTCACCGACGACCACAACGCCTCGTTCGCCCGGCTCTCCCCGCGCAGGGTCCGGACGGTGCTCGACGCGCTCGCCGACCGCACCACGGCGCTGAGCGCGCTGCCCGGCGTGGAGCAGGTCTTCCCGTTCGAGAACCGGGGCGTGGAGATCGGGGTGACGCTGCACCACCCGCACGGGCAGATCTACGCGTACCCGTTCGTCACGCCGCGCACCCGCACCATGCTGGCCGCCGCCCGGCGGTACGCCGACCGCACCGGGGGCAACCTCTACGCCGACGTGCTGGCCACCGAACGCGCCTCCGGGGAGCGGGTGGTGACGAGCAACGAGCACTGGACCGCGTACGTCCCGGCAGCGGCGCGCTGGCCGTTCGAGGTGCACGTGGCGCCGCACCGGCCGGTGCCGGACATCCCGGCGCTCGACGACGCCGAGCGGGACGCGTTCGGGCCGCTCTACCTGGACCTGCTGCGCCGCTTCGACGGGCTGTTCGATCTGCCCATGCCGTACATCGCGGCCTGGCACCAGGCGCCGGTACGGATCGACAGGGAACTGGGCCACCTGCACCTTCAGCTGTTCAGCATCCGGCGGGCCAAGGACAAGCTGAAGTATCTGGCCGGGTCGGAGTCCGGCATGGGCGTGTTCATCAACGACATCGCCCCCGAGAGAGCCGCCGAGCTGCTCCGCACCGCCTGACCCGGGCGCGCGGGTCCCGCAACAGGGCGCGGGGGGCCCGGGACAGGGCCCCCCGCAAGGGAAGGGACGGCTGGACGAGACTGGCATCGCGTCCACCCGGTACAACGAGCCCGGCCCGGACCCGGTGACGCACCGAACCCGGACACGACGGAGCCCGCCGGCACGTGCCGGCGGGCTCCGTGGTGATCGACGGGAGTGATCAGGCGGCGAGCTTGCGCGCCAGGTTCTCGTCGAGCGCGTTCATGAACTCGTCGGTGGTCAGCCACGGGGCGTCCCGCGAGATGAGCAGCGCGAGGTCCTTGGTCATCTGGCCGCCCTCGACGGTGTCCACGATGACCTTCTCCAGCGTGTTCGCGAACTCGGTGACCGCCGGGGTGCCGTCCAGCTTGCCCCGGTGGGCCAGGCCCCGGGTCCAGGCGTAGATCGAGGCGATCGGGTTGGTCGAGGTCTTCTCGCCCTTCTGGTACTGCCGGTAGTGCCGGGTGACGGTGCCGTGCGCGGCCTCCGCCTCGACAGTGCGGCCGTCCGGGGAGAGCAGCACCGAGGTCATCAGGCCGAGCGAGCCGAAGCCCTGCGCGACGGTGTCGGACTGCACGTCACCGTCGTAGTTCTTGCACGCCCAGACGTATCCGCCCTCCCACTTGAGCGCGGCGGCGACCATGTCGTCGATCAGCCGGTGCTCGTAGGTGAGGCCGGCGGCGTCGAACTCGGCCTTGAACTCGTTCTCGAACACCTCGGCGAAGATGTCCTTGAACCGGCCGTCGTACGCCTTGAGGATGGTGTTCTTGGTGGACATGTAGACCGGGTAGTTGCGGTCCAGGCCGTACCGGAACGAGGCGCGGGCGAAGTCCCGGATCGACTCGTCGTAGTTGTACATGCCCATGGCGATGCCGCCGCCGGGGAAGTTGGCGACCTCCATCTCCATCGGGGTGCCGCCGTCGGCCGGGGTGTAGGTGATGGTCACCGTGCCCGGGCCGGGGACGACGAAGTCGGTGGCCTTGTACTGGTCTCCGTGCGCGTGCCGGCCGATGATGATCGGCTTGGTCCAGCCCGGGACGAGCCGCGGCACGTTCGACATGATGATCGGCTCGCGGAAGACCACGCCGCCGAGGATGTTGCGGATGGTGCCGTTCGGCGACCGCCACATCTTCTTCAGGCCGAACTCCTCCACCCGGGCCTCGTCCGGGGTGATGGTGGCGCACTTGACGCCGACGCCGTGCTCCTTGATGGCGTTGGCGGCGTCGACCGTGACCTGGTCGTCGGTGGCGTCACGGTGCTGGATCGACAGGTCGTAGTAGTGCAGGTCGACGTCGAGGTAGGGCAGGATCAGCTGCTCCCGGATCTGCTTCCAGATGATCCGGGTCATCTCGTCGCCGTCGATCTCCACGACCGGGTTGTTTACCTTGATCTTCGCCATCGGCCGGCGCTCCTCTCGGGGGACACGTGCTCAAGCAGTACGAGCGTACTGGAAACTGACCGGCAGTCCCCAGGCGGCCCGGGTGGACCGCCGGAAAAGCGGGCTGCGCCGCGCCTCGGCCCGCTGGCATCATCGTCCGATGCCGCACAGCCGCACCATCGGGTCTATCACGGTCACCGCGCTCTCCGACGGCGAGGGGCCCTTCTTCCAGCCCCGCGGCGAGGCGTTTCCCGGTGCCACCCAGGCGCACTGGGCGGCGGCCGACCGGCTCGATCCTGGTGCCGTCACCGACGACGGCAGGTGGTGGCTACGGTTCCGCGCGTTCGCGGTGCGGTCCGGCGACGGGCCGGTCACGCTTGTCGACGCCGGCATCGGCCCGGCCGACTCGCTCGCCGCGAGCTGGGCGCCGGTGCCGGGCCGGCTGCCGGTCGAGCTGGCCGAAGCCGGGATCGACCCGGCCGACGTCCGCACAGTGGTCCTCACCCACCTGCACACCGACCACGTGGGCTGGGCCGGCGCGCTGTTCCCGAACGCCGATCACCTGATCCAGCGGGCCGAGCTGGACGCGCTGGAGCTGTTCCACCCGGAGCTACCGGCCCGGCTGCTGACGCCGTTGCGCGCCGCCGGCCGGCTGCGGGTGGTCGACGGCGAGACGCCCCTCACCCCGGGGGTACGGCTGCTGCACACGCCCGGCCACACGCCGGGTCACCAGTCGGTGCTGGTCGAGGCGGACGACGAGCGCCTCCTGATCACCGGCGACCTGCTGGTGCACGCGATCCAGTTGGTCGACCCGGAGCTGGCGTACGCCCGCGAGGTGGACCCGGACGAAGCCCGCCACTCCCGCACGACCCTGCTGACAACCCTCTCCCCCGCCACCCTGGCGACCCCCCACCTGACCGCCCCCTTCACCCCCCACCCACCCCCACCCACCCCCGGTCGATCATGAAGTTGACCGCCTTGTCGATCTCCATTTCCGCCGCCAACTTCATGATCGACGGGGTGGGGGGGTCGGGTCGGACGGCAGAGGGCCCGCCGGCGGAAGCCGGCGGGCCCTCTGCGCGATGGGACGGGGGTCACATGCTGGCGACGTCGCCCTGCTTGGCGCGGACGGCCTCGGCGGCCTCCTTCAGCGCGGCCAGCTCGTCGGCGTCCAGGTCGGTCTCGACGACCCGCTTCACGCCCTCGGCGCCGATCTCGGCCTCGACGCCCAGGTAGACGCCGGAGATGCCGTACTCGCCGTCGACCCAGGCGCAGACCGGCATGACGGCACCGGAGTCCTCGGCCACTGCCTTCGCCATCCGGGCCGCGGCGGCGGACGGGGCGTAGTACGCCGAACCGGTCTTGAGCAGCGCGACGACCTCGGCGCCACCGTTGCGGGTCTTGACGACCAGCTCCTCGATCTGCTCGGCCGGCATGACGTCACGCAGCGGCTTGCCGTTCACGGTGCTCTTCGACGGCACCGGGACCATCGTGTCGCCGTGCGAGCCGAGCGTCAGGGTCCGTACCGACTTCACCGGCACGCTCAGCGCCTCGGCGACGAAGTTGGTGAAGCGGGCGGTGTCCAGCATGCCGGCCTGGCCGAGCACCCGGTTCTTCGGGAACTGGGTGGCGAGCTGGGCCAGCGCGGTCATCTCGTCGAGCGGGTTGGACACCACGATGACGACGGCGTTCGGGGCGTACTTGGCGACGTTCTCGGCGACCTGCCGGACGATCTTGGCGTTCGTCTCCAGCAGGTCCATCCGGCTCATGCCCGGCTTGCGCGGCAGGCCGGCGGTGATGACGACGACGTCCGAGCCCTCGATGGCCTCGTAGCCCTCGCCGTTCGGGCCGGTGGTGACGCCCACGACCTTGGTCTCGAAGCCCTCGACCGCGCGGGACTGGTTGAGGTCGAGCGCGAGACCCGCCGGCTTGCCCTCCACGATGTCGGTGATCACGACGGTGTCGAAGACGTCGTACTCGGCCAGGCGCTGTGCGGTGGTCGAGCCGTAGAAGCCGGCGCCGACGACAGTGACCTTCTTACCCATGGTCGTCCCACTCCCTGATACCAGTCGGTTTTCCGGACCGTATCAGCCATCCTGGCACCGATCAGGTCAGGGGCGGACGGTTATGACCTGGGTGGGTGTCAGCCCGCCCGCTCGGCCCGTTCGACCACGTTCGTCAGCAGCATCGCCCGGGTCATCGGACCCACGCCGCCGGGCATCGGCACCAGCTTGCCGGCGACCTCGGCCACCTCCGGGTCCACGTCGCCGGTGTAGCGGCCCTTGCCGTCCTCACCGATGACCCGTGTGATGCCGACGTCCACCACCGTCGCACCCGGGTTGACCATGTCGGCGGTGAGCAGCCCGGGCACGCCGGCAGCCACGATGACGACGTCGGCGGCGCGGGTGTGCGCGGCCAGGTCGAGCGTGCCGGTGTGGCAGAGCGTCACTGTGGCGTTCTCGCTGCGCCGGGTGAGCAGCAGGCCCAGCGGGCGGCCGACCGTGTTGCCCCGGCCGACGACAGCCACGTTCGCGCCGCGCAGCGGCACGTCGTGCCGGCGCAGTAGCTCCACGATGCCGCGCGGGGTGCAGGGCAGCGGCGCGTCGTACCCGAGGACGAGCCGGCCCAGGTTGACCGGGTGCAGCCCGTCGGCGTCCTTGTCCGGGTCGATCGACTCCAGCGCGCGCTGGGTGTCGAGGTGACCGGGGAGCGGCAGCTGGACGATGTAGCCGTGGCAGGCCGGGTCGGCGTTCAGCTCGGCCAGCGCCGCGTCGAGCTGTTCCTGGGTGGCGTCTGCGGGCAACGCGACCCGCAGCGAGGCGATGCCGACCTCGGCGCAGTCGCGGTGCTTTCCGTTGACGTACGCCTGGGAGCCGGGGTCCTCCCCGACCAGCACGGTGCCCAGGCCGGGGGTGATGCCGCGTTCCGCGAGCGCCTTGACCCGGGCTCGTAGCTCGTCCTTGATCTCCGCCGCGGTGGCCTTGCCGTCCAGGATCGTCGCCGTCACGCCGTGATCGTCTCACGCCCGCGGGCAGGCCCGGACGACGACAGCCGACGATCACGCTCCGCAACGTGCCCTGAATCACGGAGAGTGACCAGCCATTGCGACGTGGCTGCCCGGACACACCCGGACAGGCAGGGACCGGACAGGCAGGCCGGACGTCGCAGACGCGCTCGACCGGGCCCCGATCGGACCATTTAGGGTGAATAAAAGACCAGTTAGAAGCGGGTTTTAGCACGCGCGGGCAGCAGCGACAAGGCTCGTCGAACACGATCCGTCATCAGTTGACCACGCACTAGTTGTCGACGAGCCGGATCGCGACCTACCGTTACCGCTCGTTGCGCAGAGTCACCCAGCGCCGGGACGACCGCGCAGCGTGAGGAGATGAGGAGACCCCCAATGCGTGTTCGTAGGCTCGCGGCCTGGGCCGCGCTCCCGCTCGCGGTGACGCTGGGCCTGACGGCCTGCGGCTCGGGCGGTGGCGGCGGCGGTGCCGGCGACTCCGACGCGGCCGTGCGGATCGAGATCGCCGAGCCGCAGCACCTCGTGCCGACAAACACCAACGAGACGAGCGGCTCCCAGGTCCTGTCGGCCCTGTTCAGCCCGCTCGTCGACTACGACGAGGCGAACAAGCCGCACGAGGTGGCCGCCGAGGAGGTGACGACGTCCGACAACAAGGTCTGGACGATCAAGCTGAAGCCCGGCTACACGTTCCACAACGGCGAGAAGGTCATCGCCGACAACTACATCGACGCCTGGAACTACGGCGCGTACGCGCCGAACGGCCAGAACTCCAGCTACTTCTTCGAGAAGGTGGCCGGCTACGACGACCTCCAGGGCGAGAGCCCGAAGGCGACGACGATGAGCGGGCTGAAGAAGGTAGACGACCTGACCTTCACCGTGACGCTCAGCCAGCCGTACGTGGACTTCAAGTCCATGCTCGGCTACACCGCCTTCTACCCGCTGCCCAAGGCGGCCTTCTCCGCGCCGGGCGTGCTCGCCGAAGGCTACGAGCAGGCGCCGATCGGCCAGGGCCCGTTCAAGATGAAGGGCAGCTGGCAGCACGACGCCAAGGTCGAGGTGGAGCGCTACGACGCGTTCCCGGGCCAGCAGCCCAAGGTCGGCGGCGTCGAGTTCCGCATCTACCAGCAGCCGACCGCTGCGTACGCGGACGTGCTGTCGGACAACCTCGACGTGATCAAGACGATCCCGACCGAGAACCTGTCGACCGCCGAGACCGACCTGGGCGACCGCTTCCAGCAGAGCCCGGCCTCGTCGCTGCAGGTGCTGGCCTTCCCGACGTTCCAGGAGGAGTTCAGCAAGCCCGAGGTGCGCAAGGCGATCTCGATGGCGATCGACCGGGACGAGATCACCAAGTCGATCTTCAAGGACTCGCAGCAGCCGGCCCGCTCGTTCGTCTCGCCGGTGGTCGCCGGTTACCGGGAGAACACCATCGGTACGGCGGGCGCGTTCGATCCGGTCAAGGCCAAGGCCATGTACGAGGCCGCGGGCGGCCCGAAGAAGATCGAGCTGTCCTACAACGGCGACGGCGGCCACAAGGACTGGATCGACGCCACCTGCAACCAGCTCAAGGCCAACCTGGGCGTGGACTGCGTGGGCACCGCCGAGCCGAAGTTCGCGGACCTGCTGACCAAGCTCAAGCAGAAGCAGCCGGTCGGCCTGTTCCGGATGGGCTGGGTCATGGACTACCCGTCCATGGAGAACTACCTCGGCCCGCTGTACAGCACCACCGGCTCGTCGAACTACTACGGCTACAGCAACCCGGAGTTCGACAAGCTGCTCGCCGAGGGCGCCCGCGCGGCGACCGAGGACGAGGCGATCAAGAAGTACCAGGCGGCGGAGGACCTGCTCGCGCAGGACATGCCGGTGATCCCGCTCCGGTACGGGCAGAACAACTTCGGCCACTCGACCAAGGTCAAGAACGTCCACGTGGACCTCTTCGACCGGGTGGACCTGCTGAAGATCGAACGCGCCTGACACCCCACTGACGGGCCGGGCCACCCCCACGGGTGGCCCGGCCCTCGCATTGGCACGCATTTAGCCCGGTTTCGGCAGACTTGCCAGCATGCTCCGGTTCATCCTGCGGCGACTGCTCCAGATGGTCCTCGCCTTCTTCGGGACCACTCTGATCGTCTACGCGCTGATGTTCGCCGGGCAGGGCGACCCGATCCAGGCCCTCGCCGGGGAGCGGCCGGTGACCGCCGCGCAGCGGGCCTATCTGACCGAGAAGTACCACCTGGACGCGACGGGCGTCGGCGGCTTCTTCTACCGCTACTTCGACTATCTGGGCGGCCTGGTCCAGGGCGACCTCGGACAGTCGCTGACCGGGCGGCAGATCAGCGACATCCTCGCCGCCGCCTGGCCGGTCACCGTGAAGCTGGCAGTGATCGCGATGGCGGTGACGGTGATCTTCGGGGTCACCGCCGGCGTGATCGCGGCCATCCGCCGCTCCGGCGTGTTCGACCACGCCACGCTCGTGCTCACGCTGCTGGTGCTCGGCATACCCACCATCGTGCTCGCGCCGCTGGCGCAGTACTTCCTCGGCGTACGGTGGCCGATCTTCCCGCCCACCGCCGGAGCGCAACCCTCCTTCTACGCGCTGCTGCTACCCGGCATCGTGCTCGGCTCGCTGTCCCTGGCCACCGCGCTGCGGCTGACCCGTACCTCGGTGACCGAGAACCTGCGCGCCGACTACGTCCGCACCGCCCGCTCCAAGGGCCTGCGGCGACGCCGGATCGTCGGCGTGCACGTGCTGCGCAACTCGCTCATCCCGGTGGTCACCTTCCTCGGCGTCGAACTGGGCAACCTGATGGGCGGCGCGATCATCACCGAGGGCGTGTTCAACGTCCCGGGCGTCGGCTTCAACCTGTTCCGCGGCATCCGCACCGAGGACGGCCCCCTGGTGGTCGGCATCGTGAGCGTGCTCGTCGTGGTCTACCTGCTGTCCAACCTGGTGGTGGACGTGCTCTACGCCGTACTCGACCCGAGGATCCGCTATGAGTGACTTCGAGACGGTGGCGGCGACGGAGAACCAGGCCGCACGGCGCGGTGTCTCCGGCGAACCGGGCACACCCGGCCGGGCCGGGCGGCCGGACCGGGCCCGCAGCCTGGCCGGTGACGCCTGGCGGGACCTGCGCCGCAACCCGGTCTTCTGGATCAGCCTGCTTTTGGTGGTGCTGGTCGCCGCGATGGCGGTGGCACCAGGGCTGTTCGCCGCCAACGACCCACGCGACTGCGTGCTGTCGCGGCAGCACGCCGGGCCGTCCGGCGGGGCGATCTTCGGGTACGACTTCCAGGGCTGCGACACGTTCGCCCGCGCGGTCTACGGCGCCCGCGCCTCGCTGCTCGTGGGCGCGTTCTCCGCGCTGATCACCGGCGTGATCGCCCTCGTCGTCGGCATGGTCGCCGGCTACTTCGGCGGGTGGGTCGACGCGGTGCTGTCCCGGGTGATCGACATCGTGCTCGGCATCCCGCTGCTGCTCGCCGCGATCGTGCTGCTCAAGCGCGTCAGCACGAGCGGCGAGACGGTACGCCTGTTCGCGGTGATCCTCGTCCTGGCGCTGCTCGGCTGGACCACCGCGGCCCGGGTGGTCCGCTCCTCGGTGATCACCGCCCGGGAGCAGGACTACGTGGCGGCGGCCCGGATGCTCGGGGCCGGCAACGGCCGGATCATGTGGCGGCACATCCTGCCGAACGCGCTCGCCCCGGCCATCGTGGTGCTCACCATCGCGCTCGGGTCGTTCATCGCGGCCGAGGCGACGTTGAGCTTCCTCGGCATCGGCCTGAAGGCACCGACCATCTCCTGGGGCATCGACATCGACGCCGGCCGGGTGCACATGCGTGAGTCGGCGACGCCGTTGATCGTGCCGTCGACGTTCCTCGCCCTGACCGTGCTCGCCTTCATCATGCTCGGCGACGCGATCCGCGACGCCTTCGACCCGAAGCTGCGGTGACAACCCATGACCCAGTCGTCGGTCCGGCCCACGCCGGCCTCACCCACCCCGCCCGGCGGGCACCTGCTGGAGGTACGGGACCTGCACGTCGAGTTCCGCACCCGGGAGGGCGTGGCCCGCGTGATCAACGGGGTGACGTACCACCTGGACGCCGGTGAGACGCTCGCGGTGCTGGGCGAGTCCGGCTCCGGCAAGTCCGTCACCGCTCAGGCGATCATGGGCATCCTGGACACCCCGCCCGCGTACGTGCGCGCCGGGCAGATCCTCTACCAGGGGCGGGACCTGCTCACCCGGCCGGAGGAGGAGCGCCGGCAGATCCGCGGCGCCGAGATCGCGATGATCTTCCAGGACGCGCTGTCGGCGTTGAACCCGGTCTTCCCGGTCGGCTGGCAGATCGGCGAGTCGCTGCGCGAGCGGGCCGGGATGTCGCGGGCCGACGCGCGCAGGCGCACCGTCGAGCTGATGGACCTGGTCCGGATCCCGGCCGCGGCGAAGCGGCTCGGCGACCACCCGCACCAGTTCTCCGGCGGCATGCGGCAACGCGTCATGATCGCGATGGCGCTGGCGCTCGACCCGAAGGTCCTGATCGCCGACGAACCGACCACGGCGCTGGACGTCACCGTGCAGGCCCAGATCATGGACCTCCTGGCCGACCTGCGGCGGGACCTCGGCATGGCGCTCGTCCTCATCACCCACGACCTGGGCGTGGTCGCCGGTGTGGCGGACCGGATCGCGGTCATGTACGCGGGCCGGATCGTCGAGCACGCCGACGTGCACGCGCTGTACCGGGCGCCCGCCCACCCGTACACGAAGGGGTTGCTGGAGTCGATCCCGCGCCTGGACGTGCGCGGCCAGGCGTTGTCCAGCATCCGCGGCCTGCCGCCGAACCTGATGGCGATCCCGTCCGGCTGCCCGTTCCACCCCCGGTGCCCGTACGTCCAGCCGGTCTGTGTGGACGAGGTGCCGCACGACCTGGTGCTCGCCGACGGGCGGACCAGCGCGTGCCACTTCGCCCAGGAGGTGCACGATGACCGCGACGGCTGAACCCGCCAAGGTGCGCGGCGAGACGATCCTCGCCGTCGACCACCTGGTCAAGCACTTCCCGATCAGCCAGGGCGTGCTGTTCAAGAAGACCATCGGCCAGGTCAAGGCGGTCGACGGCGTCTCGTTCGAGCTGCGGCGCGGTGAGACGCTCGGCGTGGTCGGCGAGTCCGGGTGCGGCAAGTCCACGCTGGCCCGGCTGCTCATGCGCCTGGAGACGCCCACCGCCGGGCGGGTCACGCTGGAGGGGCGCGACCTGCTCCGGGCCACCGGTGCCGACCTGCGCCGGCTGCGGCGGAACATGCAGATGGTGATGCAGGACCCGTACACCTCGCTGAACCCGCGCATGACCGTCGGCGACATCATCGGCGAGCCGTTCGAGATCCACCCGGAGGCGGCACCGAAGCGCAGCCGGCGGCAGCGGGTGCAGGAGCTGCTGGACGTGGTCGGGCTCAACCCGGAGCACGTCAACCGCTACCCACACCAGTTCTCCGGCGGTCAGCGGCAGCGCATCGGCATCGCCCGGGCGCTCGCGCTGCGGCCCGAGATCATCGTCTGCGACGAGCCGGTGTCGGCCCTGGACGTGTCCATCCAGGCCCAGGTGATCAACCTGCTCGAACAGCTCCAGGACGAGCTGGGGCTGTCGTACATCTTCATCGCCCACGACCTGTCCGTGGTGCGGCACATCTCCGACCGGGTCGCGGTGATGTACCTGGGCCGGATCGTGGAGATCGGCACCGAGGAGCAGATCTACCAGCGCGCGACCCACCCGTACACCCAGGCGCTGCTGTCCGCGGTGCCGGTGCCCGACCCGGAGGCCCGCGACCGGCGGACCATCATCCGGCTCACCGGCGACGTGCCCAGCCCGGCCGAGCCGCCGTCCGGCTGCCACTTCCGGACCCGCTGCTGGAAGGCCGAGGAGGTCTGCGCGACGCAGGACCCGCAGGCGGTACCCCGCGCGGCGGACCCGCACCCCAGCGCCTGCCACTTCGCCGAGGTGCGCACCGAGGCGTGAGCGTGACGAAGGCCCCGTCCCCCGGAGGAAGAGGGGGCGGGGCCTCCGATGCGGGCACGCGTGCGGACGGCGGACCCGGGACGAACCCGAGGCGGCCCGGCGGCGTGAGGCGCGCCGCCGTACCGGCGGACGGCAGCTCGCGGCGGAGACCGCCGGGTCGACGCGGCGGTGTCCGGTGCGGCGCGAGCGCGCGTCCCGGTGCGGGCTGCGGGTTCGGTGCGGCTCAGGCGGCCGGCGGGGCGCGCGCGGCGAGCGGGCCGCACGGCGGCAGCGGCACGACCTGCGGCCGGGGCGCTGGTACGACGGGCTCCGGCACGGCCGGGCCGGCCACGCGCGGGAGCGCGGCCGGGGTCAGGTCGTCCGGCCCGTCGGCGTAGCCGAGGCCGCCGCTGTGGTCGTGCCACGGCCCGGCGGCAAGCTCCGACCAGGAGATTCCGGGGTACGCGGTACGCAGCGCGGCCGGGCTCGTCCCGCTCGTGGAGGCAGTGGCCGGCGCTGCGGCGGCCGGTGCGACGACGGCGGGTGCGGCTGCCGCTCCGAGTCCGGCCAGGACGAATGCCAGCGTGACGACGACGGCGGTCAACCGGTCGCGAACGCGCATGGCACACCTGCCGGGCTCACAGACAGCGGAGACGCTCGATCGTCGCCGCGCACACGCTAGCAACCGCCTCCCGCGGCGGGCAACGGCCCGGCGTCCGGGTGCGCCAGTCGTGTGGACGACTGACACACCCGGACGGTCACGGCCGGACTCGTCAGTGGAAGAAGTGCCGGGTGCCGGTGAGGTACATGGTCACGCCGGCCGCCTTGCAGGCCGCGATGGTCTCCTCGTCCCGGATCGAGCCGCCCGGCTGCACGATCGCCCGGACCCCGGCGTCGATGAGGATCTGCGGGCCGTCGGCGAACGGGAAGAACGCGTCCGAGGCGCAGACCGAGCCGCGGGCCCGCTCGTCACCGGCCCGGCTGACCGCCAGCCGCGCCGAGTCCACCCGGTTCACCTGTCCCATGCCGACACCGACGGTGGCACCCTCGCGGGCCAGCAGGATCGCGTTGCTCTTGACCGCGCGGACCGCCCGCCAGGCGAACACAAGGTCGCGCAGCGTCGCCTCGTCGGCCGGGTCGCCGGTCGCGAGCGTCCAGCCGGACGGGTCGTCGCCCGGCGCGTCGACGGCGTCCCGCGTCTGCACCAGCACGCCGCCGCTGACCTGCCGCCACTCGGCGGGTCGTACGGCGAACTCGGGCGCCCGCAGCAGGCGGAGGTTCTTCTTGGCCCGCAGCAGCTCCAGCGCGTCCTCGTCGAAGCCGGGCGCCACCAGCACCTCGGTGAAGATCTCCGCGACCTGGCCGGCCATCGCCGCGTCGACCGGCCGGTTCACCGCGATCACGCCGCCGAACGCGGAGACCGGGTCGCAGGCGTGCGCCTTGCGGTGCGCCTCGGCCACGTCGGCGCCGACGGCGATGCCGCACGGGTTGGCGTGCTTGATGATCGCCACCGCCGGCTGGTCCGGGAAGTCGTTGGCGGCACGCCAGGCGGCGTCCGCGTCGACGTAGTTGTTGTAGGACATCTCCTTGCCGTGCAGCTGCTCGGCCTGGGCCAGCCCGGCCGGCGCGCCCGGATCGGTGTAGAGCGCCGCCGCCTGGTGCGGGTTCTCGCCGTACCGCAGCACCGCCTGGCGGCGCAGCGCCAGCCCGGCGAACTCCGGCCAGCCGTCCTCGGCCGGCGACACGGTGGTGGCGAACCAGTCGGCCACCGCGACGTCGTAGTCGGCGATGTCGGCGAACGCGCGGGCCGCCAGCGCCCGGCGCCGGGCCGGCGTGAAGCCGCCCTCGGCGAGCGCCGCCACCACCGCCGGGTACGCGGCCGGGTCGGTCACCACCGCCACCGAGGCGTGGTTCTTCGCCGCGGCCCGCACCATCGCCGGGCCGCCGATGTCGATCTGCTCGACGCACTCGTCGGTGCCGGCGCCGGAGGCGACGGTGGCCTGGAACGGGTACAGGTTGGAGACCAGCAGGTCGATGCCGGCGATGCCGTGCTCGTCGAGCTGGGCGGCGTGCGCGTCCTTGCGCAGGTCGGCGAGGAGGCCGCCGTGGATCTTCGGGTGCAGCGTCTTGACCCGCCCGTCGAGGATCTCCGGGAAGCCGGTGACCTGCTCGACCGGCGTCACCGGCACCCCGGCGCCGGAGATCGTCGACGCGGTGCTCCCGGTCGACACGATCTCCACGCCGGCCTCGTGCAGGGCGCGGGCCAGCTCGGCGAGGCCGGTCTTGTCGTAGACGCTGACCAGCGCGCGCCGGATCGGGCGGCGGCCGGCGTCCTCAGTGGCGTTCACGGGATGGTGACCTTTCTGCCGGTGATCGTCCAACCTTCACGGACCAGGCGGCCGACCTGCTCGACGAGCTGGCGCCGCTCGGCGGACTTGATGCGCTCGGTGAGCGTGTCCTCGTCGTCGTCGTCGTGCACCGGCACGGCGACCTGGGCCACGATCGGGCCGGTGTCCATGCCCGCGTCGACGAAGAACAGGGTGGCCCCGGTGACCTTCACGCCGTACGCCAGCGCGTCGCGGGGGCCGTGGATGCCGGGGAACGCCGGCAGCAGCGTGTTGTGCGTGTTGAGATAGCGGTCGCCGAACGCGGCCAGGAACTCCGGGCCGACCAGCTTGAGGAACCCGGCGCTGATGACCAGGTCGGGCCGGTGCTCGGCGACCTGCGCGGTGAGCGCCTTGTCCCAGTCGGCGCGGGTGGGGTGGTCCTTGACCCGCTCGACGAAGGACGGCACGCCCGCGGCGGCGGCCCGGTCCAGGCCGGCGATCCCGTCCCGGTCGGCGCCGACCGCGACCACCCGGGCGCCGTACCCGGGGTCGGCGGTGGCGTCCAGCAGCGCCTGGAGGTTGCTGCCGGAACCGGAGACGAGGACGACGAGGCGGGCGACGGACGCGGGCTCGGTCACCGGGCAACCCTATCGGGCAGGTCAGGCGGCCCGGCCGCGGGGCGGCGGCTCATCGGTTGACCTCCCGGGTGGCGTGATCGCGGTACGCTGCCGGTCGCCCGGTGTCCGGCCTCGCGCCCGGCCCGCACCCCCACGAAGAATCCGGCACGCCGCGTGCCGTCGGACCGAGGAGTACCTCCATGCAGCCCGGATACCCCCCGCAGCAGCCGCAGCAGATCGACAACAACATGACGATGTCCATCGTCGCGATCTTCCTGTTCTGGCCGCTCGCGATCCCGGCCATCATCAACGCGTCGAAGGTCAACCCGCTGATCCAGCAGGGTGACTACGCCGGCGCGCAGGCCGCCGCGGCCGAGTCCAAGAAGTGGTCCAAGTGGGCCCTCATCGTCGGCCTGGTCTGGATCGGCCTCATCGTGGTGTGTTGCCTCTTCGGCGGCCTGGCTGGTCTCGTCGGCGGCAGCAGCACAAACTGACGGACAACCCGAACCGATCTGAGGAGCACCCAGACATGCAGCCCGGTTACCCCGGACAGGACCCGTACGGCCAGCAGCCGAACCAGGACCCGAACGCTCAGCCGCACGACCCGTACGCCCAGCCGCCGCAGGCCCCGCAGTACGGGCAGCAGCCGCAGTACGGCCAGCAGCCCACCTCGGGCCAGCCGTACGGCCAGCCCACCTCGGGTCAGCCCGCCTACGGCCAGGACCCGTACGCGCAGCAGCAGCCGTACGGTGCCGCGCCGCAGTACCCGGGTGCCGGCTACCCGGCCGGGGCGGGCCAGGCCCCGAACAACACGCTGGGCCTCGTGTCCATGATCCTCGGTATCGCCTCGATCCCGATGGTCTGCTGCTTCTACCTCGGCATCCCGCTGGGTATCGCGGCGGCGGTCACCGGCTACCTGGGCCGCCAGAAGGCCGCGCAGGGGCTCGCCAACAACGACGGTCAGGCCAAGACCGGTCTGATCTGCGGCGCGATCGGCGCCGGCCTGGGCATCATCCTGATCATCCTGGGCATCGTCGCAAACGTCAGCCTGCCCGCCCAGCCCTGATCGTCAGTCGTCCAGGGGCGTCCACCTTCCGGTGGGCGCCCCTGACGCGTCTCCGGGCCCCGGAGGCGGCGCGTCAGCGGGTGCGGGTCAGCGTGCGGGTGGCGGCGGCGCCGAGTACCGCGCCCACCCCGATCACGAGCGTGGCCACCGCGGCCACCGCCCACGGTGACGGCCCGACCTCGGCCAACCGGCCACCGCCGAGCGACCCGCCGGAGGCCGCCGCGAACAGCCCCAGCAGCGCGCCCGCGACCGGTCCGGCGAGCGCGGCCGGCAGCAGCAGCGCCGGCCAGCCCACCTCGGCCCGTTCCTCGGCCGCCGCGCGCAGCAGCCGCCGGGCCAGCAGCCAGCCGGCCGCCATCGCGGCCAGCACCGGCACTGCGAGCAGCGCGCCACCCAGCCCGTCCATCGGGCCCCGCGGCAGGCCGGCCAGCAGCGGTACGGCCGGCAGCGCACCCACGGAGACCTCGCTCGTACGGACGGCGGTGTCGGTGCCGACCGCGAACCCGGGACCGAGCAGATAGCTCGCCGACCAGGCGGTCGCGTTCGGCGCGTAGGCGAGGCTGACCAGGGTGATGCCTGCCTGACCGGCCACCCCGGTCCGGTACGCCCCGATCATGTCGGCCGCGTCGCCGCCACCGGTGGCCACCGCCAGCCCGGCCGCACCGGCACCCGCGCCGCACAGCAGCAGCGCCGCCACCAGTCCGGTACGCAGACCGTCGCGCACCGGCGGTGGGCAGCGCTCGACCAGCACCGCCCAGACACCTGTGGTGCGCAGCGCGCCGACCAGGGCGGCGGACACGCCGAACGCGGCGAACGTGAGCGCGGCGGTGACCGGAGAGACCCGCAGGCCGCCGGCGTCGACGGCGAACGCGGCGAGTGCGCCGAGCAGCGCGTACGCGATGCCGACGGCGACCGCGACGGTGAGCGCCTGGCGCGGTGAGCCCGCGCCGCGCGCGCCGACGGCCCGGCTGACGTGCACCCCGGCGCGGGTGAGCCGCCAGACGGCGAGCGCGCTGAGCGCGAGCGGCGCCAGGCCGAGCGGACCGGCGGTGGTCTGCAGCGGCACCCCGTGGCCGAGCAGCCAGCCGGCCAGGCCGGCGCGGAGCGCGCCGCCGAGCGATCCGGCGTCCTCGCTGAGCTGGGCGAGGCCCAGCACGGCGGAGACCGGCAGCCAGGAGGTCAGCGCCGCCCAGAGCGCGGCCACCCCGGCGGCGACCGGCAGCGGGGCCCGGCTGCGGGGCTCGGTACCCGATCGGGGCGCGGGCACGCGCGCGGCCGGGCGGGCACGGCCGGGCGGCCGGGCGCCGGCGGGGGGACCGGTGGCCGGACGGCGGGGCTGGTCAGGGGTGACGCGTGACATCGTGTCTACTCTGGCACGCCGCGGGAAGGACGGCAGTCCGATACCGGGCCGGTTGCCTGGCGAGTTCGCCGAACCCCGGCCCCGGCGGTGCTGATCCGGTCTAGCCTCGGCCTCAGACGCGACCGTTCCCGTCGCGGTGCCGACCGCTCGGAGGAAGCCGTGCACGCTCCGTATCCGCCGCCCCCGCCGCCACCGGCCGTCGGCCGGGACCGGACCACGCTCTGGGGCGTCCTCGGCATCGTCTTCGGCCTGTTCTGCTGCGGCATCCTGGGCATCGTCTTCGGCGCGCTGTCGATCCGCGACGCCCGGCGCAACGGCAGGTCGCAGTTGCTGGGCTGGCTGGGCATCGCCTTCGGTGTGATCAACATCGTCGCCAGCGCCATCGTGCGCGCCCGGGGCAACTCGTACTACCCGTACTGGTACCGCTGAACGCGAGAGGGCCGACCGGTTGCCCGATCGGCCCTCTCGGCGTGTCGCTCGGCCGCTCAGCGGCCGGACATGAGCTCCCGCATCAGGTTGGCGGTCTCGGTCGGGGTCTTGCCGACCTTGACGCCCACCGCCTCCAGCGCCGCCTTCTTGGCGTCGGCGGTGCCCGCCGAGCCCGAGATGATCGCGCCGGCGTGACCCATGGTCTTGCCGGGCGGGGCGGTGAAGCCGGCGATGTAGCCGACCACCGGCTTGGTGACGTTGGCCTTGATGAACTCGGCCGCCCGCTCCTCGGCGTCGCCACCGATCTCACCGATCATGACGATCGCGTCGGTCTCCGGGTCCGCCTCGAAGGCGGCCAGGGCGTCGATGTGGGTGGTGCCGATGATCGGGTCACCGCCGATGCCGACGCAGGTGGAGAAGCCGATGTCGCGCAGCTCGTACATCATCTGGTAGGTCAGCGTGCCGCTCTTGCTGACCAGACCGATCCGGCCGGAGCCGGTGATGTCGGCCGGGATGATGCCGGCGTTCGACGCGCCCGGCGAGGCGATGCCCGGGCAGTTCGGGCCGATGATCCGGGTGCGCTCGCCCTTGGCCTTGTTGTACGCCCAGAACGCGGCGGTGTCGTGCACCGGCACGCCCTCGGTGATCACCACGGCCAGGTCGATGCCGGCGTCGATCGCCTCGACCACGGCGGCCTTGGTGAACTGCGGCGGCACGAAGATGACGGTGACGTCGGCACCGGTGGACTTCATCGCGTCCGCGACGGACGCGAAGACCGGCAGCTCGGTGCCGTCGAAGTCGACAGTGGTGCCGGCCTTGCGCGGGTTCACGCCGCCGACCACGTTGGTGCCGGCGGCGAGCATCCGCCGGGTGTGCTTGGAACCCTCGGAACCGGTCATCCCCTGCACGATGACCTTGGAGTCCTTGGTCAGCCAGATAGCCATTGTCAGACCCCCGCAGCTGCCAGCTCGGCGGCCCGCTCGGCCGCGCCGTCCATGGTGTCGACCCGCTGGATCAGCGGGTTGGCCGCGCCGTCGAGGATCGCCCGGCCGGCCTCGGCGTTGTTGCCGTCGAGGCGCACGACGAGCGGCTTGGTGGCCTTCTCGCCGCGCTGCTCCAGCAGTGCCAGCGCCTGCACGATGCCGTTGGCTACCGCGTCGCAGGCGGTGATGCCGCCGAAGACGTTTACGAAGACGCTCTTGACCGACGGGTCGGACAGGACGATCTCCAGCCCGTTCGCCATCACCTCGGCGCTCGCGCCGCCGCCGATGTCGAGGAAGTTGGCCGGCTTGACACCGCCGTGCCGCTCGCCCGCGTACGCGACCACGTCGAGCGTGGACATGACCAGGCCCGCGCCGTTGCCGATGATGCCGACCTCGCCGTCGAGCTTGACGTAGTTGAGGTCCTTGGCCTTCGCGGCCTGCTCCAGCGGGTCCACCGACGCCTGGTCGACCAGGGCCTCGTGGTCCGGGTGCCGGAACCCGGCGTTCTCGTCGAGGGTGACCTTGGCGTCCAGGAGCAGCAGCTTGCCGTCCTTGGTGGTGGCCAGCGGGTTCACCTCGACGAGCGTGGCGTCCTCGGCCACGAACGCCTGCCACAGCTTGACCGCGACCTCGACCACCTGGTCGGCGATCTCGGCCGGGAAGCCGGCCGCGGTGACGATCTCGCGTGCCTTGGCCTCGTCCACGCCGGTGTTGGCGTCGATCGGCGCCTTCACGACCCGCTCCGGGGTCTCGGCCGCGACCTGCTCGATGTCCATACCGCCGGCCACGCTGGCGATGCAGAGGAAGGTGCGGTTCGCCCGGTCGAGCAGGTACGAGAAGTAGTACTCCTCGGCCACGTCCGCGGTCACGGTGATCATGACCTTGTGGACGGTGTGACCCTTGATGTCCATGCCGAGGATGTCGGTGGCCCGGGCCACCGTCTCCTCCGCGCCCTCGGCCAGCTTCACGCCGCCGGCCTTGCCGCGGCCACCGACCTTCACCTGCGCCTTGACGACCACCCGGCCGCCGAGGCGTTCGGCGATCGCGCGGGCCTCCTCCGGGGTAGTGGCGACGCCGCCGGCGAGCACGGGCAAGCCGTGCCGCTCGAACAGGTCCCGCCCCTGGTACTCGTACAGGTCCACGATTGCGCGTCCCGTCCCGTCTCCGCGGCGCGCCGTCGCGCCGCCACCAGCTTCGGAAAATCAGTTTGACGCCTGTCATCAGATGAGACAGGCCATTTGCCGCAGCCTAACGAGATGGGAACGGGCGGCAACCGAGCGGGTGCGGGGTGTGCGGTAATGCACAGGCCGTCGTCCGGCCGGGCCGGGCACGGCCGCCCCGGCGGGCGCGGGCGTCAGCCGTCCGGGGGATCTCCGGACCGGGGCGTAACCGCCCGTCGGGGGCGTCGTTGAGTGTGATGTCGGCGCGCTGGTCAAGCGCGGCGACGGGAGCGGCCGATGCCCTGTCGGTCGAGGGGTGGCGGCGGGGCATCGTGCATAGAGGGGCCGGGCGTGTGAGGGGTGCGTCCGGCCCCTCCCCCGTGCCCGGAGCCGGGAACGCGGCGGCCGGACAGCGACGGCCGACGACGCGGCGGGTCAGCCGACCGGCTGGGCGACGTTCTCCCGTACCCACTCGACGATCGACCCGGTGGTGGCACCCGGGGTGAAGATCTTCGCGACGCCGAGCCGCTCCAGCTCCGGGATGTCGGCCTCGGGGATGATGCCGCCGCCGAACACCACGATGTCGGTGGCGTCGCGCTCGGTGAGCAGTTCGACGACGCGCTTGAACAGCGTCATGTGCGCGCCGGAGAGCACCGACAGGCCGACCGCGTCCGCGTCCTCCTGGATGGCGGTCTCGACGATCTGCTCGGGCGTCTGGTGCAGGCCGGTGTAGATGACCTCCATGCCGGCGTCACGCAGGGCACGGGCGACCACCTTCGCTCCCCGGTCGTGGCCGTCCAGGCCGGGCTTCGCGACGACGACCCGGATACGAGAGCTCATCTGCGCACACCTTTCACCGGCACTCCTGACCTGAACGAACGGTAACCCGGCCGGACGGGAGGCGGGAAGCGGGGCCGGACCTTCCCACATACGAGCCGCCCCCCTACCGCCCACCCGGGTACGCGGAAAGCCGGACACCTCCGCCGTTCGGTCACTGTCCGCGACGAATGGGCAGTCGACGGGCCATCCGACTGGCGGCACGAGATATGACAAGGCCGGATGGAATTGGACATAACGAATCGGCATTTCGGCGCTTCGGCTTGTGACAGGAGTGGCTGTTGGCTAACGTGTCCACGGTTGTCATCAGGTCCACGGACGGGTGACGACGCGACACCGGAGGTTCGACAGAGCTTCACCGAACGGTCCGGAGTCGCATCGGATCCCCGACAACGGAGGGTGTGCGTGCGCCAGCGCCTGTCGTCTGAGCCCGATCGCTATCGCGGCCGCCGCCGCGTACCCACCCCCCCGCGGAGCCGCTACGCCGCGGTGGTCACCACCGCGTTCGTCGGCGCCGGCATCGTCGCCATCGGCGCGAACGCCCTTCCCGACGCCAAGAGCGTCAACCCGTCGGTCCTGGACGAGCTCCGGCAGGCCTCGGTCGCCAGCCAGGACGCCGCCGCCCGCGCCGACAGCGCGGACGTCCCCTCCCGTTCCGACCGCTCCGACCGCAAGGCCGCCGAGCAGGACCCGTGGCTCCTGCCGCTGCACGGCTACGACTTCAAGTCCCCCTACGGCATGCGCTGGGGCAAGCTGCACACCGGCATCGACCTGGTCGCCCCGGAGGGCACGCCCTACAAGGCGGTCCACGCCGGCACCGTCACCAAGGCCGGCTGGTTCGGCGGCTACGGCTACGCCGTCATCGTCCAGCACTCCGACGGCAGCGAGGCCATCTACGGCCACTCCTCCGCGGTGACGGTCAAGGAGGGCCAGGAGGTGAAGGCCGGCGACCAGCTCGGCCTGGTCGGCAACACCGGCCACTCCTACGGCTCCCACCTGCACCTCGAGATCCATGTCAAGGGCCAGCCGCAGGACCCGGTGGCGTTCCTCAAGGATCGCGGAGTGGACATTCAGCTCGAAGTCGAGGCGCTTTACAGCGACGCAGCCGCGTCCTGACGCTCCGTAACGCCTCTTAACCGCCCGGACCGCACGGTCCGGGCGGTTTCGTCTGTGCCGATGTCTGCCACGTCACACCGACGAGTGTGAGCGGGAGCACAACCACCGAAGATCGTCTCTTCGGCCGAACCGGCCGGCCGGTGGAAAACCGGACGTGCCGCGACGGCCACGCGCCACCGCCTCCGCACCCCCATACCCGCTGCGACCTGCACCGACACCAGTATTTCGAGGTCACGTGCCCCTCGAAACCGATGAAGGATTCCGTGCAGCACAGCAGCCCCACCCCGGACAACGCTCCCGCCCGGCACCGGCGCCCGCGCCGAGCCCGGCGCGCCGTCTACGTGGTCACCGGCGCGGTGGCAGTGCTCGGCCTCGGCATCGGTGGCGTGGTCGTCACCACCGCCCCGTCCGACCCCACCCCGGCCGCCGTCGACCTCGGCGTGGCGGCCCGCGCCGACGACGCCGCCCGCGCCGACCGCTCGGCCCGTGAGCCGGTCACCCCGTCCGCCGTACCGGCCAGCCCGTCGCCGAGCCCGAGCGCGAGCACGACCACCCCGGCGCCGAAGAAGACGGCGACCGCGAAGCCCAAGCCGAAGCCCAAGAAGACGACTGTGGCGAAGAAGCCCAGCTGGGTCGTCCCGATGAAGGGCGCCGACATCACGTCCTGCTACGGGCCCCGCTGGGGCACCCAGCACGCCGGCATCGACTTCGCCATGCCGGCCGGCACGCCGATCCACGCCGCCGCGGCGGGCACCGTGGTCAAGGCCGGTGACGTGGGCGACGGCTACGGCATCTCGGTCTTCATCGACCACCACAACGGCTACCTGACCCACTACGCCCACCAGAGCCGGCTCGCAGTCGCCGTGGGCGACACGGTCAAGGCCGGTCAGGTCATCGGGTACGAGGGCTCCACCGGCGACTCCACCGGCCCGCACCTGCACTTCGAGGTGCACCAGGGCACGATGTGGAACCAGATCGATCCGGCGCCGTTCCTGCGTGCCCGGGGCATCGACGTGGCCTGCTGACGCGGGCGATCCGTCGGCGTGGCCGAGCCGTCTCCGGCTCGGCCACGCCTCCATTTCGTCAGGGGGTCACCCGGGTGGCCGGGCTGTCGCCGGGCAGGCCCGACATGTCCGCCTCGACCGGCGGCACCGGAGTGGCGCCGAGGACGCTGCCGTCGGTGGCGTACGCGGTGAGCGTGGCCGGCTGGTCCGGCGGCACCCGGGTGGTGCCGGCGTTCGACGCGTCGAGCGTGACGGTGGCCGGGGGTTCACCGCCGACCGTGACCGTGACGCGGGCCGCGTCCGGCGGGGCGATCACCCGCACCTGGTCGGTGGGCGGACGGGTGCCGTCGTCGGCCCGGATCCGCCAGCCGATCGGCCTCCGGTCGGCGCCCTCGGCCGGCAGCAGCAGCCGCAGGTCGGTCCCCCAGCCGGTGCGGTGGTCGCCGTGCGTGGCGTACGCGATCACCCCGCCGCCCGCGGGCTGCACGGTGAGCAGCACGGCGGGCCGGCCGCCCTCGCTGCCCGACCAGCGCACCCGTACCGTCGTCCCGGCCGCCGGCAGGCGACTGTCGAGGAGTGCCCATCCGACGACTTCGCGCAGGTCGGCGTCGGCCAGCGGCGCGCCTCGGGCACCCCGCCGGGCAGCGGTGAGCAGGACGTCCATCTCCCGCGCGGTCGGGTCGATCCCGGCGTACGGGCCGCCGCCCAGGCCGCCCTGGAAGAGCACGTTGTTGTCGCGGCTCACCCGGACGACGGGTTCGCGCCGCAGCGGCCCGGGAGGCAGGACGGCGAACCCGACCCCGCTGCCGTCCGCCCTGGCGATGTCCTCGTACTCCAGCGTTCCCCTCGGCGTGTACCGAGGGTCGCCACTGATCGTGACAGCGGACTCCACGGGCCCGACGACGACAGCGAATCCGCCCCCGTCCGGACCGGCCTGCATCAGAGTCATGACCGGGTCGTCGACGCCCTCGCTGTGACCGGCGTAGCGCATCTGCCCGGCGCCGGCCCCGGCCGGGCCCACGTACCAGACCAGCGCCGCCTTGGTGAGCAGGCCGAACCGCAGCGGCACCGCCACCAGCGCGACCCGGCGGCCCGGCCGGTCACTGCCGTAGAGCAGACGGATCCGGTCGCGATCGCCGACCTTCCAGAAGCCGTCCGGCTTCGAGCCACCCAGTACGGTGGGGGTGCCCATCGCCGGATCGGCGCTGATCCGCTCCCGTAGCGCGTCCAGCCAGGCCCGATCGCCGGCCAGCGCGCCCCGGGGCGGCGCGTCCAGCAGCGCCGCCGGGGCGGCGGCGACAGCGATGCCGGGCGCCCAGCCCGGGAGGGGCACCAGGTTCGCCTGGACCCCGACGAGCGCGGCCACGACCGCCGCCACCGCCGCCCGGATCAGCCGGTTGCGCCGGTGCCGTCGCTCGCGCCTGGCGAACCCCGGCCACGGATCATCGGGTACGCCGACACCGTGCGCGGCCTGCCGCAGCGCGGGACCGAGCGTCGAACGGACGAAGCTCTCGGTCATGCCGGATCCTCCTGAAGCCGTACCGGGGACGCGGGGGCGGGTGCGGCGAACTCGGCCCGCAGCCGGGCCAGCCCGCGCGACGCCTGGCTCTTCACCGAGCCGACGGAGCAGCCGAGGACCCGGGCGGTGTCCGCCTCGCTGAGATCCTCGAAGTAGCGCAGCACCAGAACGGCCTGGGTTCTGGGCGGTAACCGGCGCAGCGCGGTGAGCAGCAGTCGCCGCTGCTCCACCTGCGCGTACGCGTCAGGCACCGGCGCGTTGTCGGAGGTCAGCAGCGGCACCTCCAGCGGCCGCCGCCGGCGCCGCCAGGAGATGGCCGTGTTGACCATCGCCCGGCGTACGTAGACCTCGGGCGCGTCCCGGCGCAGCACCCTCCCCCAGCGCCGATGGGTCTTCTCCAGCGCCGACTGCACCAGGTCCTCGGCCGTCCCCCGGTCGCCGGTCAGCAGGTAGGCCGTGCGGAGCAGCCTTGCCCACTGTCGTTGGACGAACAGCCGGAACTGCTCGTCGTCCTCGTCGCGGCTCACGCCACCTCCAGGTCGCATCCGTCTCGCGTCCACGAGCGGATGCAGAGGAAGACGCGACCGGTGCCGCCGGGGGTTGAGTGTCGCCTGGTTATGACCGCCCGGTGCTCAGAGCTTGTCGATCGGGGCGTGCCGCAGCACCAGCCACATGGTCTGGTCGCCGAAGTCGATCTGGACCCGGGCACCAGGCCCGGCACCCTCCACCGCCAGCACCCGGCCCAGGCCGTACCGCTGGTGGTTGACCCGGTCCCCGGCCGAGACCTTCGGGGCCTGCTTCAGCTCGCTCGCGGTGGCCAGGCGGCTGGCGTCCACGCCCAGCCGCTTCGCCAGCTCGGTCGCCTTGGGCGTGCCGCCGGCGAAGCCGCCGCGGCCCAGCCGGTCCGCCCGGCCACCGACACCACCGCCCCCGCCACCCCACGAGGTGTACGACCCTTCGGTGCGCTCCCAGCGGACCAGCTCCGGCGGCAGCTCCTCCAGGAACCGCGACGGCGGGTTGTAGGCGGGCGCGCCCCAGGCGGACCGGGTCACCGCGCGGGACAGGTAGAGGCGCTGGCGGGCCCGGGTGATGCCCACGTACGCCAGCCGCCGCTCCTCCTCCAGCTCGCGGGTGTCGCCGAGCGAGCGCAGGTGCGGGAAGACGCCGTCCTCCAGGCCGGTCAGGAAGACCACCGGGAACTCCAGGCCCTTGGCGGTGTGCAGCGTCATCAGGGTGACCACGCCTTGGTGGTCCGGGTCGTCGGAGGGGATCTGGTCGGCGTCGGCGACCAGCGCCACCTGCTCCAGGAATCCGGCCAGCGTGGCCCGCTCGTCGTCGGCGCCGAGCGCCTCGATCCGCTCGGTGTACTCCCGGGCGACGCTCACCAGTTCCTGGAGGTTGTCCACCCGGCCGGCGTCCTGCGGGTCGAGGCTCTCCTCCAGCTCGGCGAGGTAGCCCGAGCGGGTCAGCACCGCCTCCAGCACCTCCTCCGGGGTGCCGGTGTCGGCCAGCTCCCGCGCCGCGTCGAGCAGCGCGACGAACTCGGCGATGCCGTTCGCCGCCCGGGTCGAGATGCCCGGCGCGTCCTTGGCCCGGCGCAGCGCGGCGCCGAAGGAGATGCGGTCCCGGGCACTCAGCGCCTCCACGCACGCCTCGGCCCGCTCGCCGATCCCCCGGCGCGGGGTGTTGAGGACCCGGCGCAGGCTCACCGTGTCGTCGTCGTTCACCACCGCGCGCAGGTACGCGAGCGCGTCGCGGACCTCCTTGCGCTCGTAGAAGCGCACCCCGCCGACCACCTTGTAGGGCAGGCCGACCCGGATGAACACCTCCTCGAACACGCGGGACATGGCGTTTGTGCGGTAGAACACCGCCACGTCACCCGGGCGGGTCTCGCCGTCGTCGACCAGCCGGTCGATCTCCCGGGCCACCCAGTCGGCCTCGGCGTGCTCGGTGTCGGCGACGTACCCGACGATCTGCTCGCCGGACCCGGCGTCGCTCCACAGCCGCTTCGGCTTGCGCGAGGTGTTGCGGTCGATCACCGCGTTTGCCGCGTTGAGGATGGTCTGGGTCGAGCGGTAGTTCTGCTCCAGCAGGATCGTGCGGGCGTCGGTGAAGTCCCGCTCGAACTCCAGGATGTTGCGGATGGTCGCGCCACGGAACGCGTAGATCGACTGGTCGGCGTCACCGACCACGCACAGCTCGGCCGGCGGGATCCCCTCGGTGCCGGAGACCAGCTCCTTGATCAGCACGTACTGGGCGTGGTTGGTGTCCTGGTATTCGTCGACGAGCACGTGCCGGAACCGGCGCCGGTAGCTCTCCGCCACGTGCGGGTGCGACTGGAGCAGGTGCACCGTCGTCATGATCAGGTCGTCGAAGTCCAGCGCGTGCGCCTCGCGCAGCCGCCGCTGGTAGAGCGTGTACGCCTCGGCCAGCGCGCGCTCGTTCGGCCCCTTGGCGCGGCCGGCGAACTCCTCCGGGTCGACCAGCTCGTTCTTCAGGTTCGACACCTGGGCGGCAAGGCCCCGGGCCGGGTAGCGCTTCGGGTCCAGGTCCAGCTCGCGGGCGACCATCTGCATCAACCGGCGCGAGTCGTCCGCGTCGTAGATCGAGAACGTCGACTTAAGGCCGGCGTGCTCGTGCTCGGCCCGCAGGATGCGTACGCAGGCGGAGTGGAACGTGGAGACCCACATGAGCCGGGCGCGCGGGCCGACCAGCGCGGCCACCCGCTCCTTCATCTCGCCGGCGGCCTTGTTGGTGAACGTGATCGCGATGATCTCGCCGGGGTGCACGTCGCGGGCGGCGAGCAGGTAGGCGATCCGGTTGGTCAGCACCCGGGTCTTGCCGGAGCCGGCACCGGCCACGATCAGCAGCGGGGAGCCGGCGTGGGTCACCGCGTCCCGCTGGGGGCCGTTCAGGCCGTCGAGGAGGGCCTGCGGGTCCGACCCGGCGCCCGCGGAGCGGCGGGCCGGGGTGGGCCGGGACTCCGGCGCGGGCGGGGATGTGGGAATGTCGAAGAGAGGATGCATCGCAGCCCGAGTCTATGCCGCCGGGCGGACACTTCCCCGCCCGCGCCACCGCTCGACGTCTCACCTGTTGGTGCGTCTTCTTGCGCGCCCGCCCAGGTGGTCGGCATACTCGACGACGTGTTCGATCAGCGCTCCTACTTTTACTACGGCACCGGGAGTCCGGCAGCCGTGGGTCGCGCCTGATCACAGACCTACGAACCGCCCCGGGCTCCCCAGAGCCCGGGGCGTTTTCGTTCCGGGATCCGGGTACCGGGCCCGAGCCCCGAGAGGGACGACGATGATGACTGACGTGGTGGACGGCAGCCTGGCGCGCGACGGCCGGCCGGCCGGCGGCGACCCGACCGGTGCCGCGGCGGCCCGGACCGGCACCGACGACGCGGCGGCGGCGGAGCGGATCGGTGAGATCCGGCGGCGCATCGACGAGATCGACCGCACCCTCATCGCGCTCTGGCAGGAGCGGGCCGCGCTCTCCCAGGAGGTCGGCGCGACCCGGATGGCCTCCGGCGGCACCCGGCTGGTGCTCTCCCGCGAGCGGGAGATCCTGGAACGGTTCCGCGCCGAGCTCGGCGCCGACGGCACGCAGCTCGCGCTCCTGCTGCTGCGCGCCGGTCGCGGCCCGCTGTGACGCGGTGACGTCCCCGGATACGACGAACCGCCTGCCGGCGTCGAGCTGACGCCGGCAGGCGGTCCGGAACGGATCAGGCCACCTCGTGGGTGACGACGATCTCCCGCTTCTCCGCGAAGTGGCAGGCGCTCGGGTGGTCCGAGCCCGACCGGATCTGGAGCAGCGGCACCTCCTGGGCGCAGACGTCCTGCGCCTTCCAGCACCGGGTGCGGAACCGGCAGCCCGAGGGCGGGCTTACCGGCGACGGCACGTCGCCCTGGAGCCGGATGATCGCCTTGCTCTCGCGCACGGTCGGGTCCGGCACCGGCACCGCCGACAGCAGCGCCTGGGTGTACGGGTGGGTCGGCCGCTCGTAGATCTCGTCCTCGGTGCCGATCTCCACCATCTTGCCCAGGTACATCACGGCGACCCGGTCGGAGAGGTGCCGCACCACGGACAGGTCGTGGGCGATGAAGACGTACGACAGCCCGAACTCGGCCTGGAGCTTCTCCAGCAGGTTCATCACCTGGGCCTGGATCGAGACGTCCAGGGCCGACACCGGCTCGTCGCAGACGATCACCTCGGGCCGCAGCGCCAGCGCCCGGGCGATGCCGATGCGCTGCCGCTGGCCGCCGGAGAACTGGTGCGGGTACCGGTTGATGTGCTCCGGGTTGAGGCCGACCAGGTCGAGCAGCTCCTTGACCTTGCCGCGCCGGCTGCCGCGCGGAGCCACCTCGGGGTGGATCTCGAACGGCTCGCCGATCAGGTCACCCACAGTCATCCGGGGGTTCAGCGAGGTGTACGGGTCCTGCATCACCAGCTGGATCTGCCGGCGCAGCCGCCGCAGCGCGCCACCGGAGAGCTTGGAGATGTCCTGGCCCTTGTAGAGCACCTGACCGGAGGTCGGCTTCTCCAGGTTCATCAGCACGCGGGCGAGCGTCGACTTGCCGCAGCCCGACTCGCCGACCACGCCGAGCGTCTCGCCAGCCTTGAGGTCGAAGGAGACGCCGTCGACCGCCTTGACCTGGCCGATGGTCTTCTTGAACACCACGCCCCGGGTCACGGGGTAGTGCTTGACCAGGTCGCGGACCTCGATGATGTGTTCAGTCACGGTTCACCAGTTCCTCGGCGAAGTGGCAGGCGCTGGCCCGGCCGTTGCCCAGTTGCAGCAGCGGCGGGACCTTCTCCCGGCACACCGGCTGCGCCATCGGGCAGCGCGGGTTGAACGCGCAGCCCGTCGGGATGTTCATCAGGTTCGGCGGGAGGCCCTTGATGGTGCGGAGCTCCTGCCCCTTCTCGTCCATCCGCGGGATCGAGTTGAGCAGGCCGAGCGTGTACGGGTGTCCCGGCTTGCGGTACAGGTCGTAGACGTCGGCTTCCTCGACGATCCGGCCGGCGTACATGACCGCGATCCGGTCCGCGACGTCGGCGACCACGCCGAGGTCGTGGGTGATCAGGATCATGCCCATCTGCCGTTCCCGCTGGAGTTCGCCCAGCAGGTCCATGATCTGGGCCTGCACCGTCACGTCCAGCGCGGTGGTCGGCTCGTCGGCGATCAGCACCTCGGGGTCAAGCGCCAGCGACATGGCGATCATGGCGCGCTGCCGCATACCGCCGGAGAACTGGTGCGGGTAGTTGCTGAACCGGCCCTTGGCGTTGGGGATCTTCACCTGGTCGAGCATCTCGATCGCGCGCTTCTTGGCGTCCGAGCGGCTCATGCCGCGCCGGATGCGGAACTGCTCGGCGATCTGGAAGCCGACAGTGAAAACCGGGTTGAGGGCCGAGAGCGAGTCCTGGAAGATCATGGCGATGCCCTCGCCACGGATCCGCCGCCGCTGCTCGGGGGACATGGTGAGCATGTCCTTGCCGTGGAAGCGGACCTTGCCGCCGGTGACGAAGCCGGGCGGGGTGTCCAGGATGCCCATGATGGTCTGCGCGGTGACGCTCTTGCCGGAGCCGGACTCGCCGAGCACGGCGAGGGTCTCCCCCGCGTCGACGTGGTACGTGACTCCGTTGATGACCTTGGCGACGCCGTCCCGGGTGCGGAACTCCACCCGAAGGTCGTCGACCTCGAGCAGGCGGCCCGAGGGGCGGCCGGATCCGTCGGCGCCCGGCGAGGACTGCTCGGACACGAGAATGTCGGACAACTCAGTTCCCCTATCGGAGCTTCGGGTCGAGGGCCTCGCGGACCGCCTCGCCGAGCATGACGAAGCTCAGCACTGCGGTGACGAGGAACGCGGAGGGGAAGAACAGCAGGAACGGCGAGACCCGGATGTAGTTCTGCGCCTCGCTGATCATGATGCCCCAGGAGACCACCGGGCTCTTCAGGCCGATGCCCAGGAACGAGAGCGTGGCCTCGGCGCCGATGAACGAGCCGACCATGATCGTGCCGTAGACCAGCAGCGGGGCCAGGCAGTTCGGCAGCAGGTGCTTGAGGATGATCCGGCCGGTGCCGGCGCCGAGCGCGCGGGCCGCGACGATGTAGTCGGCCTCCTTGGTGGCGAGCACCGAGGAGCGCATCAGCCGCATCACGACCGGCCAGCTCAGCACGCTCAGGGACAGGATGACCAGGCCCATGATCGTCCACTCGCCGTTGTCGCTGCCGGACCCGTTGAACGTGGTCAGGATGACGATCGAGCCGAGCACGAACGGCAGGCCGAAGAAGATGTCCGCCACGCGGGACAGCAGCGCGTCCACCCAGCCGCCGCGGTAGCCGGCGATGATGCCCATCGCGCCACCGACGAGAAGCGTCAGGACGGTGGAGACCACCGCGACCACGATCGAGGCACGGGCGCCGTAGATGACCCGGGCGTAGACGTCACGGCCCTGCACGTCGTAACCGAACCAGGCGGAGGACGAGGGCTCGACCCGGCTGCGCTCCAGCGTGCCGTTCACGGCGTCGCCGGAGGTGAACAGGAACGGGAAGGCCGCCATCACGAGGAACAGCACGATGAAGGTCGCCGAGATCCAGAACAGCGGCTTGCGGCGCAGGTCGATCCAGGCGTCGCCGAGCAGGCCACGGGGCTTCTGCTGCTTCGCGCTCTCCGGCAGGCCGGCGTTTGTGGGAGCGCCCGAACCGGCCTCGGTGGGCATGGTCGCGGGCGGCGTCGACACGATCGACGCGGTACTCGGGTCACTCATGCCCGCACCTCGCTGCGCTCGGCGCGGGCGTGGTTGCCCGCGCAGACTGCTGGGAAGAATCGTTCGCTGCGACGGTCACTCATAGCGGATCCTCGGGTCGAGGGCGGCGTAGAGCAGGTCGACCACCAGGTTCATGATGAGATAGACGAGCACCAGCACCACCACGATGCCGACAACGGTAGCGCTCTCCTTCGTCACGATCGAGCGGAGCACCTGGCGGCCGATGCCGTTGATACCGAAGATGCCCTCCGTCACGATCGCGCCGCCCATCAGGGCGCCGAGGTCGGTGCCGAGCAGGGTGACGACCGGGATGAGCGAGTTGCGCAGCAGGTGCACGCCGACCACGCGGCGCATGGGCAGGCCCTTGGCGATCGCGGTACGCACGTAGTCGGCACGCCGGTTCTCGGCGATGCTCGTACGCGCCACCCGGGCGATGTACGCCATCGATGCGCTTCCGAGCACGAAGCCCGGCACGATCAGTTCACTGAACCGCATCTCGTTGGACACGGTCGGGTTGATGATGCCCCACTTCACACCGAGCAGCCACTGCAGCACGAAGCCGATGACGAAGACGGGCAGGGCGATCAGGAAGAGGGTGGAGACCAGGACCAGGTTGTCCAGGAAGCCGTTGCGCCGCAGGCCGGTGAGAATGCCCGCGCCGAGACCGATCACGGCCTCGATGGCGAGGGCTACCACCGCCAGCTTCAGGGTGTTCGGGTACGACGTGGCGATGATGTCGCTGATCTCGCGACCGCCGAACGTGATCCCGAAGTCCCCCTGCACGAGGTTCTTCATGTAGCTCGCGTACTGCACCCAGATCGACTCGTCGAGGTTGTACTTCTCGGTCATCATGGCCCGGTAGTTGGGCGGGCAACCGCGGTCGCCGCACTTACCGGCGAAGGGGTCACCGGGCACGGACCAGACGAGCCAGTAGATCAGGAACGTCGTACCGATGAACACCGGCACGAGTTGCAGCAGCCGTCTCAAGAGATAACGGCCCATGGGGTGGTCCTCCAGACAGGGAGCGCCGGGGCGGGCCGGCGCGGCGGCGACAACGTTGCGAGGGGTTCGTTGTACACCCCCTCGCGGAACGGCCCCGGGTCGGGCTCACCGGTAGGCGAGCCCGACCCGGGGTCAGACCGTTCGGATCAGAGCTCGACCGAGGTGATGTCGAGCTCACCGACGTTGGACAGCTCCAGCTTCTTGATCTTCTCCGAGTGGCCGGACTGCTGGCCACCGAAGTAGATCGGCATGGAGGGGACGTCCTGGTCGATCAGCTTGACGGCATCAGCGAACTTCTTGTGGGCCTCCTCGAGGCTGGGGGCCGCGGAGGCCTCCTTGGCGAGGGCGTCCACCTGCGGGTTGCTGTACTTGCCGTCGTTCGAGGAACCACCGGTGACGTAGAGCGGGTTGATCCAGTTCTCGACGTCCGGGTAGTCCTGCTGCCAACCGGCCCGGTAGGCACCGGTCATCTTGTAGGCGTTGATGTTGGCGCGGAAGACCGCGAAGGTCGGCACGCCGACGGCAACCGCGTCGATGTTCAGGTTGGTCTTGATCTGCTGCGCGACGGCCTCCATCCACTCCTTGTGGCTGGCGTCCGCGTTGTACGACAGGGTCAGCTTGCCCTGGAAGCCACCGGCCTCCTGGAGGAGCTGCTTGGCCTGGGCCACGTCGAACTTGCAGGCGGTGCAGTTGCCCGGCTCGGCGCCCGGGGTCAGCGGGTTGGCCCAGCTGTCGGCCGGCTTGCGGTTACCGAAGAAGATCTTGTCGGTGATCGACTGCCGGTCGATGGACAGCGAGATCGCCTTGCGCAGCTTCGGGTTCTGGAAGCGCTTGTCGTAGATCGGGAAGGCGATGATGCCGGTCGACGGGGTGGTCGAGGCCATGGCCCGGTCGCCCAGGTCGGTCTTCCACTTCTCACCGGCCAGCGCGGAGACCGGAACCTGCTGCTGGAAGTCCAGGTTGCCGGCGAGCAGGTCGTTGTACGCCGCCGTGTCGTCCTGGTAGATCTTGACGGTGACGTCCTTGATCTTCATCTTGTCGCGCAGGCTGTAGTCGTCGAAGCGGGTCAGCTTGATCTCGACGTCGTCCTGCCAGGAGACGAGGCTCACCGGGCCGTTACCGATCGGCTTCTTGCCGAAGTCGGCCGGGGTGGACGAGAAGAACGCGTCCGGCAGCGGCATGAAGGCGCTGTAGCCCAGCTTGGTCGGGAACACGGCGGTCGGCGCGGAGAGCGTGACCTCGAAGTTCCAGTCGTCGACGACCTTCAGGCCGGACATCTCCTTGGCCTTCGGCTCCGGGGCCTTCTGCGGGCCGTCCGGGCCGTCCGGGTCCTCGGTGAAGACCTCGTCGAAGCCCTGGATGTCGGAGAAGAAGGAGGCGTTCTGCGCGCCGTTCGGGCCGTACGCAGCCCAGTTCCAGGCCTTGACGAAGCTCTCGGCCTTGACGGTGGTGCCGTCGTGGAACTTGGTGTTCTGCTTGATCTTGATCTTGAAGACCTTCGAGTCGCTCGTGTCGATCGACTCGGCGAGCAGGTTCTGCGGCGCCCCACCGTTGTTGGGGTACTCGACCAGGCCGCTCCACAGCCAGTCGACGACCTTGCCGCCACCGGTCTCGGTGGTGTTCGCCGGAACCAGGGGGTTCTCCGGCTGGGTGCCGTCGATGACGATCGCGCCGTCCTTGCTGGCGCCGGCGTCGCCACCGTCGTTGTTCCCGCTGGAGCAGCCGGACGCGACGAGCGCGAATGCCGCGCCCACCGCGAGCGCGCCGCTCGCCCGCTTCGAGACTCTCATTCCGAGGGGCCTCCTCTTTCTAACCTGGTTCCGTCGTGAGTTTCACGCACGTCTTTGGGGGTGACACCACCGGCGACCCGAACCGCAGGACACCGGTTTACCGCAGAGGAATTCGGGACACCCCAGGGGTACCGATCCGCCGGGCGCCACACCCTGGACGAGGCACCGCGCAGGGTCGGCGGCCACGCAGCGGCGCGAAAGACGGCGTCACGTGGTCGACGGGCCCGACGAGGTGCCTCACACCGGGGGGTGAGGTGCTGCCACTGTGACACCAACCGGCCCTTTCCGTGAAGGTGCCGTTATCAAGCCGTTAGTTGGTCGCCACGTTGCCGATACTTGAGAAAAGATCACAAAGCGCACGGACGATAGGGCCCTGAACAGGCAAGACGGGCATAGAAGGGTCGACAAGCATCCCTGCGCCAGGGAGGTTGTGACGTTCACCGCGCCGGTCTCGGCGCCTCCCACGGGCAGGCGACTGTCGCGTTTTCTGTCCGTCCGGATGATGCCACGCCGACTGAGCGGGCGACAGCGTCACCCAGGGGTACGAGGCCGCCGAGGCCCCGCCCCCGGCGGACGCGGGATTCCTAGACCAGCCGGCGGTCGGCGGCCCAGCGGGACAGCTCGTACCGGTTCGACATCTGGAGCTTGCGCAACACGTTGGAGACGTGCGTCTCGACCGTCTTGATCGAGATGTACAGCTCCTTGGCGATCTCCTTGTACGCGTAGCCCCGGGCGAGCAGCCGCAGCACCTCGCGCTCGCGGTTGGTGAGCTGGTCCAGCTCGGGATCGGCCACCGGCGCGTCCGGCCGGGAGGCGAACGCGTCGAGCACGAACCCGGCCAGCCGCGGGCTGAACACGGCGTCGCCGTCGGCCACCCGCCGGATCGCGTCGGTCAGCTCCTCCGGCGAGATCGTCTTCGTGACGTACCCCCGCGCGCCGGCGCGGATCAGGCCGATCACGTCCTCGGCGGCGTCGGAGACGCTCAGCGCCAGGAACCGCACCTGCGGGTGGGTACGCCGCATCGCCTCCAGCACCGCGCGGCCGCCGCCGTCGGGCATGTGCACGTCGAGCAGCACCACGTCCGGCGCGGTGGCCGCGATCCGGGTCACCGCCTCGGCCACCGAGCTGGCCTCGCCGACCACCTCCACCCGCGCCCCCAGCTCGGCGCGGACGCCGGCCCGGAACATCGCGTGGTCGTCGACGAGGAACACCCGCAGCGGCCCGCGCGGAGCCGTACCCTCGACCGGTTCCTGCTCGGACATGTCACTTGTCCCTTTCCGCCGTGGAGCCGGAGCCGCTGATCGGCAGGATCAGCCGGACCTCGGTCCCTTCACCCGGCTCGGACCGGATCTCCGCCCGGCCGCCGTGCCGCTTCATCCGTCCGATGATCGAGCCCCGGACGCCGTGCCGGTGATTCTCCACCGTATCCGGGTCGAAGCCCTTGCCCCGGTCCCGGACGAACACGCTCACCTGCTCCGGCTCCACCTCGGCGTACAGCGAGACGGTCTGCACGCCGGCGTGCCGGGCCGCGTTGACCAGGGCCTCCCGGGCGGCGGCCACGATCGCGCCCACCTTCTCGTCGGTCTCCCGGTCGCCGACCACCACCACCTCGACGGTGATGGCGAACGTGTCCTCCACCTCGGCGGCGGCCTGCTCCAGCGCGGCCGCGAAGCGCTCGGTGGGCGACGCGGTCGGTTTGTAGAGCCAGTTGCGCAGCGAGCGCTCCTGACCGCGGGCCAGCCGCTGCACCGTCTTGACGTCGCTGGCGTTGCGCTGGATCAGGGCCAGCGTGTGCAGCACCTGGTCGTGCACCATCGCGGCCAGTTCGGCGCGCTCCTGCTCCCGGATGCGGCCCTCCCGCTCGGAGCGGAGCTGGTTCCAGGTGCGCCAGAGCACCGGACCGGTGACCACACCCACGCCGGCCAGCCCGACCAGCGCGAAGATCACGCCGTTGAGCACCGCGTCGAAGTTCTGCGCCGGCGAGTAGACGGCGGCCACGCCGATGATGCCGACCGCGACGAGCACGCCGCCGCCGATGAAGCGCAGCACGAACGCGCGCCTGTCGCTCTCCTCCACCACCGCGCCCAGCCAGGGCACCGCCGAGTCGCCCCACTGCCGGCGGCGCTCCGGGGCGGCCTGGTGCCAGATGACGCCCGCGCCGACCGCGATGATCGCCACCAGCCAGCCGGCGGTGCCGGCCGCGCCCACCGAGTTGAACGCCACCACCTGGAGCAGCAGCACGCCGAGCCCGATCACCACGAACGGCAGCAGCTGGGCCGGGTCACGGCGGGGCGGGACGGCGGTGTCGCCGGGGCGGGGCGGGACCACTGCCCAGAAGGCGGCGTAGAGCAGCAGCCCGAGCCCGCTCAGCCCGAGCAGCACCATGAACGCCACGCGTACCCGCAGCACCGGGATGCCCAGGTGCTCGGCGATGCCCGCGGCCACGCCGGCGGCCAGCCGGTGCTCGGTGGCCCGGTAGAGGCGCGGGGCGTGCGGGGCGGGGGTGCTGCTGATCGGAGGCTCCCAGGTCGAGGCGGATGTGCCGGCGGCGCGCCGACGCTCAGATCGTCACACGGTTGCGAGGCCGCGGACCACGGGGACGCCCCGGAGTTTCACCGGCGGCGGATCTCAGGGTGGGGTCAGGGTCGGGTCCGGAGGCTGCTCGGGCGGCCGGGGCAGCAGTATCGAAGGCATGAACGAGGACGCTGCCCGTCCGCCCCGCCCCTGGGCGGCAGCACAGGACACCCCGCCGCCGCCCCCGCCGGGACCGGCGCCCGCCACCGACCAGGCGAGCCCGCCGCCCGGCGGCACGCCGTTCGCCGGTCCACCACCCGGTGGGTACGCCCCACCGCCCGGCGCCGCCGGCTTCACCACCCGGTACGGCCTGGTACGCCCCCGCGAGGGCCGCTACCTGGCCGGGGTGTGCGCCGCCATCGGCCGGGCCACGAACACCGATCCGGTGCTGTGGCGCGTGCTGCTGGCCGTGCTCGGCTTCTTCGGCGGCATCGGCATCATCGTGTACGTCGCAGGCTGGCTGATCATCCCTGGCGAGGGCGACACCGCCTCCCCGGTGGAGGCCATGCTCGGCCGGGGCCGGTCCAGCATGTCGCCGATCACGGTGATCGTGCTCGGCATCGTGGTGGCGCTCGGCTTCGCCTACGTGGTCACGGACGGGTTCCGGGCGATCCTGCTCGGTGCGGTGATCCTGATCGGCGGCGCGCTCCTGCTCAACCGCGAGCAGCGCGGCCCGGCGCAGCGGCCGGCTCAGCCGGTGCCGCCGCACGGTCCCCCGCCGGGTCCGGTGCCGCCGGTGGCCTGGCCCGCGCCGCCGGCCCCGGCGCCGGGTACGTGGACCGCGGCTCCCCCCGCGGCCCCGTGGACCGGCACGCCCGCCGGACCGGCACACCCCGGCGCGGCGCCGTCCGGCGGCCTGCCCGTCGAGCCCGGCTACCCGCCGGCCGGCCGGCCCGAGCCGGGCTATCCCCCGGTGCCCGCCTCCCCGGCGCCCTCCGCCGAGCGGGGCTACCCGCCGGCGTCCTCCCCCGAGCCCGGTTCCGAGCCGGGGCGCCCGGTCACGTCCGAGGCGGAGCGCGAGCCGGGCCCCTCCGGGCCCGCTACCGGCTACCCGACGCTGCCGGCGCCGGGCTGGCCCGCCGCGGCAGGGACCCGGCCGGGCCCGTCCGAGCCGACGACGGTAGGGATGCGGCACGTGACCGGGCCGGTCGCCGACACCGCCGCCTGGCCCGCGTACGGCGGGAACCCGGGCGCACGCGACGCCGGTGCCCGGCTGGACGAGCCGGTCGCCGTGCCGCCGCCCGCGCCGGTCGGCGCACCGCTGCCGCCCGGCGGGTACCGGCCGCCGTTCGCCCCGCACGGCCCCTACGCCGGATCGCCGCCAGTCACGCCACCGGTACGGCCGCCGCGACCGCCGAAGCGGCCCAAGGAGCGCTCGCCGCTCGGCGCGATCACGTTCTCGCTGATCTTCCTGGCGCTCGGCGTGGTGGCGATGCTCGACCTGCTCGACGTCTTTCCGGTCGGCGCCGCCGGCTACTTCGCCGCGGTGCTCGCGACCATCGGCCTCGGCCTGCTCGTCGGCACCTGGTTCGGCCGGGCGCGGTGGCTGATCGCCCTGGGCCTGGTGACCGCGGCGGCGCTCGGCATCGCCACGGTCGCCGAGTCCTACGACCGGGTACGCGGCATCGACGGCAACGTCACCTGGGCCCCGACCGACCTGCGCGACCTGGCGAACCGGTACGAGAACAACCTCGGTGACGCCACGCTCGACCTGCGCGGGATCGACTTCGACAAGCAGGACGTACAGGTGACGGTCGACGTGAACCTCGGCAACGCGACAGTGGTCGTACCGCCGGACGTCGACGTCACCACGGTGGCCGACGTGAACGCCGGCGACGCCACCGTCTTCGGCCGGAGCAGCGGCGGGCTCGGCGGTCGTCAGTGGGAGACCACCGATGTCGGCGCCGACGGTCCCGGTGGGGGCAAGCTGCGCCTCTTCGTCCACGTGAACGCCGGCAAGCTGGAGGTGACCCGGTGAAGGCACACCGTACCGACGTGGTGTCGTTCGCTTTCGGACTCGTCTTCCTCGGCCTGTCCGTCTGGTGGCTGCTGGCCCGGATCCTCGGTCTCTCCGTACCGCCGGTCGGCTGGTTCCTGGCCGGTGGGCTGGTGCTGATCGGCCTCCTCGGACTGATCGGCGCGCTGCGCTCGGGTCGCGCACCGGAGCAACCCGCGACGCCGCCCACGCCGGACGTCACGGTCTCGGCGCCGTACGGCTCCCCCGCCGCCGGCCCGGAGACGGCCGCCGGCCCGGGGACGCCCGACGGCGCCGACGAGTGGGCCATCGAGGCCACCACGGACTCCGCGGAACCGGCCACCCGCGAACTGCCGGCGCTCGATCCACCGGCCGACGAGGCGGCTCCCCAACGCCGTACGCCGGGGGATCCGGCCTGACCGCGCCACTGCGGCGCCCTTCGGACGCGGCCTATGCTGGTCGGCGGAGATCTCGCCTCCGCCGGCCGGCCCCGCCCCCGACCATGCCGGAGCCGCCGGTCGGGTCGCCGGAGCCGCCCCGTCCGTTCGCTATCTCGTCAGGAGCCCGTCCGACATGACCCAGTCCCCCGCCGTGCGTGTCACCGGTCCCACCGGTGCGGTCCGCATCGGCGAGCGCGCCGCCCGCACGCTCGTCAGCGAGTTCGCCCGGCGTAACGACCCGAAGGCCGGCCTGCTGGTCGGCGCGACCCCGGAGTCCGCGGTGCTGGCCGCCGCGGTCGAGGCACTGCTGCCCGGCGACCGGCTCACCGTGGTGCCGGCGGAGGGCGCCGCGGCGGCCGCGCTGCGCGACCACGTCACCGCGCAGGGCCGCTGGGTCGCCGACCGGGTACGCGTGGTCGACACCCTCGCCGAGGCGGACGCCGCCGCGGTGGTGGTCGTCGCCGAGCCGTTCACCGGCAGCGCGGACGAGGCGCGCGTCGCGATCGACGGGCTGGCGAAATACCTGGCCGAGGGCGCGGTGCTGAGCGTCGCCGCGCCGCTGTTCCGCACCGAGGGCGCCGACGGCGAGCTGGACCGGCAGGGCGTGCTCCACGGCGTACGCAGCGACCTGGTGCTGCGCAACACCCCGCCGGTACGCGTGCACCACCTGCGGTTCACCCCGGCACCGGTGGCGCTCGCGGCCTCGCTGTCCCCGGCGTACCGGCCGTCGAGCGTGCCGCTGACCCGGGGCATGCACATCGACTCCAACGGCGTGGCCGCGGCGGGCATCACGCTCGGCCTGGCCGCCCTGGCCCGGGCCGCGCGGCCGAAGTCGAAGCTCTGGCTGCTGCCGGCGCTGGCCGCCGCGCCGGTGGCCGCGTTCTTCCGGGACCCGGAGCGGGACGTGCCGGAGGACCCGTCGGCGGTCGTCGCCTCGGCGGACGGTCAGGTGCTGTCCGTGCAGCGCCTGCAGGACGAGCGCTTCGGTGACGGCGAGTGGCTGCGGATCGCGGTGTTCCTGTCGGTGCTGGACGTGCACGTCAACCGCTCCCCGGTGGCCGGCAAGGTGGTCGACTACTTCGTCGCCGAC
This sequence comes from Micromonospora sp. WMMA1976, assembly GCF_027497335.1. Taxonomy (NCBI): domain Bacteria; kingdom Bacillati; phylum Actinomycetota; class Actinomycetes; order Micromonosporales; family Micromonosporaceae; genus Micromonospora; species Micromonospora sp. WMMA1976. Next base: position 5,383,567 of record NZ_CP114912.1, read on the forward strand.
GGCGGGTTCGTCAACGCCATGAAGCCTGATGCCGAGCACAACGTGGCGGCGTACACGGTGCTGGACACCGACCACGGCACCGTCGTGGTGGCGCAGCGCACCGGGCTGATCGCCCGCCGGATCGTGCAGCGGGCGCCTGTCGGCTCGCTGCTGGCCCGGGGTGAGCGCTTCGGCCTGATCCGGTTCGGCTCGCGTACCGACGTCTACCTGCCGGCCGACGCCGCGGACCCGCTGGTCGGTCCGGGCGACAAGGTGGTCGGCGGTGCGACGGTGATCGCCCGCTGGCGCTGAGCGCCGGACACGAAGAAGGGGCGCCGCTGCAGCGGCGCCCCTTCTTGCGTTCTCGGATCAGGCCGTACGGCGCTGATGCAGCCAGAGCAGCGGCCCGCTGACCAGGTAGCCCACCACCACGAACGCGAAGGTGAGCCGGATGTCGACGAGCGCGCCGATCACCGGGGCCAGCCAGAGCCACGGCGGCAGCTTCAGCAGCCGGGCGAGCTTCGCGTACGGGAAGCTGGACACCATGGCGAAGGCGAGCAGCGCCACGCCGGCCACCATGACCAGGCCGGGGACCGGCACGCCGATCGCCACGGTCAGGGCGAGCACCGCCGCCGCCATGGTGGTCGGCACGCCGCAGAAGAAGCGGCCGTCCTTCGGCGAGACGTTGAACCGGGCGAGACGGATCGCCGCGCAGGCGGCGACGAGCGCGCAGGAGACCGCGGCGGCCGCCGGGGGCACCGAACCGGCCAGCGAGGCGTAGACCACTACCGGCGCGGCGAGGCCGAACGAGCACATGTCGGCGAGCGAGTCCATCTGCGCGCCGAACGGGCTGGCCACCCCGAGCTTGCGGGCCAGCGCGCCGTCGAGGCCGTCGAACGCGACGCACGCGATCAGGCAGATCGCGGCGAGCTGCACGTCACCGCGCATGGCCAGGAAGATGGCCAGCATGCCGAGCATGAGGCTGCTCAGCGTGCACGCGTTGACGAGCGCGAACTTGGCCCGGCGGGCGGCGGTGCGCTCACCCGGCAGGAGCGGGATCGACATCGCCGGGGACTCGTCGTCGACCGGGATGGCCGGGGCGAGCGCCGGGCTCACCGGGCGTACCGCTTCGATGTCGGTGTCGAGCCGGCCGTAGCGGATGCGCTGGCGGTCGGAGTAACGGTGGTCGGGGGTGACCAGGTCGGTCCCCGAGACGGCCGCGCCGTCCCGGCGGCCCACCCGGACCAGCAGCACCTGGCGGGCGAACGTGCTGCTGCGGCGCAACCTGCCCGCCCAGCGACGCCCTGCGGGGCGCGGACTGTCAGTCGTACGACGCCGGCGCCATGGGGCTCTCGGCACGTTTCCTCCATCACCGGATCGGCTGGCCGCCCACGGTGGGGCGGGTGTCCGGCTGTCTCGTGCCGGACCTTTCGGGTCCGGCAGCCCTTTTGCGGAGTACACCATTGCACAGGGGACAGGGGCTTGGCGATAGCTGCCGGCGGTACTTATATCTCCCTTAACCGCGCGAACCGCCCACTCATTCCCATCTCGGGCCTCAACGCCCGTTTTCGTCGGTCAGCCGTACTTCCGACTGTACCGGAGGTCACCCAGGGCGGCTCGGCGAGCGATTCAGCTCACCCGCTGCCCGGTGGCCCGGGCCGCCACGTCGGTCATCGACAGACCGGTGACCTGCTCCCTGTCGAACCAGGCGGCCCGCGCGGTCGAGCCGCCGGCCAGCTCGGTCACCACCGCGTCGGTCGGCGCGTCCACCCGTACCCGGTAGATCACCCGGACGCCGTGCCAGTCCAGCGGGCGGCCCTCCGGCCCGAGCGCGGCCGGATTGTGCAGGTTGTCCACGGCGATCAGGTCGACCACCCGGCCCAGCTGCCCGGCCTCCTCGACCAGCTCGCGCAGCAGCCCGGCGGCCGGTTGCTCGCCGTGGTCGGTGCCGCCCCCGGGCAGGTGCCAGCGACCCGCGCCCGGATACCCGTCGGCGATCATGGTGAGCAGCACCCGGTCGGCCGGGTCGGTGACCAGCCCGTACGCGGCGAAGCGCTGCCGGCGGTCGACGGACGGCCCGGCCGGTCCGCCGGGCAGCGCCCGGGGCAGGCCGGTCGGCAGCGGAGTCACCGGCAGGCCGAGCAGCTCGGCGGTGAACGGCATCAGCGCCCGGGTGGCGGCCTCCTCGGGGGCGAACCAGCCGACCTCGTCGCTGCCGCCGGCCGGCTCGGGCCGCAGCCGTCCGCCGCGCGCCTCCACCTCGAAGATCAGCCGATCGGTGTGCAGCGCGATCCCCAGGTCGGCGAACGCGGCCACGTCGGCCACCGCGGCCCGGATCGTGCCGGGCGCCACGGTCAGGCCGGTCTCCTCGGCGAACTCGCGTACCACGGTGTCGGCCGGGTGCTCCGCGTGCTCGACGCTGCCACCGGGCAGCTGCCACACCCCCGGGTACGGGCACTGCGCCGAGCCACGCGCCAGCAACACCCGCCCCTCGGAGTCCCGCAACACCCCGTAGGCCCCGACCCGCCGCAGCTGTTCCACCCGCACCACTCCCCCGCACCCGAGCGACCCACTCCGTCGATCATGAGGTTAGCGGTACCGAGGCGGACATTTCGCGCCGTCAACTTCATGATCGCCGGGGTGAGGGCCCGGGGTGGGGCCCGGGTGAGGGGCCGGGGTGGGGCCGGGGCGGGGCTAGAGGAGGTGGGCGGCCTGGACTGCTTCGGCCGTCACCTCGGTGAGGCGGTCGGTGGGGAGGGCGCCGAGTTCCTCGCGGCGGAACCAGCGGGCCTCGCAGGTGGAGCCGCCGATGTCGGCCACGGTGGGCGGGGCGGGCTGGTCGACCACCACCCGGTAGAAGGCGCGTACGCCGTGCCAGTCGATCGGGTAGCCCTCCGGGCCGAGCGAGGCGGCGTCCCGGTGGCTGGCCACCCCGAGCAGCTCGACCAGGCGGCCGGTCTGACCGGTCTCCTCGACCAGTTCGCGGATCAGCGCCGCGCCCGGCTGCTCGCCGTAGTCGGTGCCGCCGCCGGGCAGGTGCCAGCAGCCGGCACCCGGGTAGCCGTCGGACACCCGGGTCAGCAGTACGCGCTCCTCCGGGTCGGTCACCACCGCGTACGCGGCGAAGCGCTGCGCCCGGTGCAGCCCGTCCGGGCCGGGGACGGCGTAGAACGAGGGGAACTCGGGCACCTCCTCCGGCACGATGTCGTCGGTGGAGGTGGGCAGGCCCAGGGCACGTGCGGTGAACGACCGCAGCGGAAGCTCCCGGGCCTCGTCGAGGGTGAACCAGCGGGCCAGGTCGGTCGGGCGGTCGACCCGCTCGGTGAGCGTCCCGCCGCGGACCGACACGGTGTAGAGCAGCCGGTCGGTGTGGATCGTGATGCGCCGCTCGGGCAGCGCCCGCATGTCGGCGAGCACGTCCTGGAGGCCGGCGACCGCCACCGAGAGCCCGGTCTCGGCCGCGGTCTCCCGGACGACTGTGTGTTTGGGGTCCTCACCGTGGTCGACCGCGCCTCCGGGGAGCGACCAGGTGCCGGGGGTGCCGGAGCGCTCCGATGCGCGGACCAGCAACACTCGGCCGTTTGAATCAGCACAAACTGCGTATGCCGCGATCCTGCGGAGCGGCTCCAGCGAGGTGGTCACGGGAGCAAATTCTCCCCGGAGCGGGTTACCGACATCGAAAAGAGTCAGATTCCTGACTCTCCGCTGGCGTCTCAGGGACGGTTCAGGGTAAGCGTCCGGGCGGTCACCGAGGTCGGCCGCCGCAGCGCGCGGGACCGTTGACACATGACCTTCCCGAACCCCTCCCAGGCCCCGTACAAGCAGCTCCGCCGACCGGTCAGCGACCGCATGATCGCCGGTGTGGCGAGCGGCCTCGGCCGCTACTTCGCCGCCGACCCCACGCTGATCCGGGTGATCTTCGCGACCGCCACGGTGCTCACCGGCGGGCTCGCCGCGCTCGCGTACCCGATCATGTGGTTCCTGATGCCCGAGGAGCCGGCCGGCGCGCCCGCCTGGCCGCACCCGCCGGGGACCGCGCCCGGCTGGCCGCCGGTCCCGCCGGCTACGCCGACCGAGCCGCGGACGCCGGGCGGGCCGCAGACCGGACCGCAGACGCCGCCGGCGGCCTGAGCCGCGTCACTCCCACTCGATGGTGCCCGGCGGCTTGCTCGTCACGTCCAGGACCACGCGGTTGACCTCGGCGACCTCGTTGGTGATCCGGGTGGAGATCCGGGCCACCACGTCGTAGGGCAGCCGGGACCAGTCGGCGGTCATCGCGTCCTCGCTGGAGACCGGGCGCAGCACCACCGGGTGACCGTAGGTGCGCCCGTCGCCCTGCACCCCGACGCTGCGGACGTCGGCCAGCAGCACCACCGGGAACTGCCAGACGCCCCGGTCCAGACCGGCCGCGGTCAGCTCCTGCCGGGCGATCAGGTCGGCCTTGCGGAGCACGGCGAGGCGCTCCTCGTCGACCGCGCCGATGATCCGGATGGCCAGGCCGGGGCCGGGGAACGGGTGCCGCCAGACCATCGCCTCTGGCAGTCCCAGCTCCAGGCCGATCGTGCGGACCTCGTCCTTGAACAGCGTGCGCAGCGGCTCGACCAGGGAGAACTTCAGGTCCTCGGGCAGGCCGCCGACGTTGTGGTGGCTCTTGATGTTCGCGGTGCCGGTGCCGCCGCCGGACTCCACCACGTCCGGGTAGAGCGTGCCCTGCACGAGGAATTCCACGTCGCCGTGCGCGGCGATCTCCCGCGCGGCGGCCTCGAAGACGCGGATGAACTCCCGGCCGATGATCTTGCGCTTCTGCTCCGGGTCGGTCACCCCGGCGAGCGCGCTCAGGAACCGCTCCCGCGCGTCGACCACCTTGAGCTTGATGCCGGTCGCCGCGACGTAGTCCTTCTCGACCTGCTCGGCCTCACCGGCCCGCAGCAGACCGTGGTCCACGAACACGCAGGTGAGCTGGTCACCCACGGCGCGGTGGACGAGCGCCGCGGCGACCGCCGAGTCGACGCCGCCGGAGAGGCCGCAGATGACCTCCTTGTCGCCCACCTGCTCGCGGATCCGGGCGACCTGCTCGTCGATGATGTTCGACGGCGTCCAGGTGGGCGCGATGCCGGCGATGTCGTAGAGGAAGCGGGTGAGCATCTCCTGGCCGTGCGCGGTGTGCCCGACCTCGGGGTGGAACTGCACGCCGGCGCGGCGGCCGGCCAGGTCCTCGAACGCGGCGACCGGGGCGCCCGCCGACTCGGCGGTGACGGTGAAGCCCTCCGGCGCCTCGGTGACGCAGTCGCCGTGGCTCATCCAGACCGGCAGGTCGGCCGGCAGGTCGCGCAGCAGCACGCCCGGCTCGGTCAGGCGCGGGCGCAGCGGGGTGCCGCCGTACTCGCGGTTGCCGGTGCGCGCGACGGTGCCGCCGAGCGCCTGGGCCATGGCCTGGAAGCCGTAGCAGATGCCGAAGACCGGTACGCCGGTCTCGAACATGCCGGCGTCGATCTGCGGGGCGCCCGGTGCGTAGACGCTGGACGGGCCACCGGACAGGATGATCGCGGCCGGGTTCTTCGCCAGCATCTCGGACACCGGCATGGAATGCGGGACGATCTCCGAGTAGACCTTCGCCTCGCGGACACGGCGCGCGATGAGCTGGGCGTACTGGGCTCCGAAGTCCACCACGAGGACGGGGCGAGGCGTGCTCATGTGCGCAAAGCCTACCGACAGTCACCGGCCGCGCGGACGCGCCCCGGCGGTGTGGCGGGGTGAACCTTGCGACGGCCTCCTCAGCGCAGGGCGGCGGGGGCGTGCGCGGGGACGGCGGGCCGCCGCGGCGGGACCGGCTCCACCCGGGTGTACGCCGACCCGAGCGCCGGACGCGGGTCCACCTCGTCCTTGTTCGGCCAGTACGACATGGCCCGCTCGGCCTGCGCGGTGATCGTCAGCGACGGGTTGACGCCCAGGTTCGCCGAGACCGCCGCGCCGTCCACCACGTGCAGCCCCGGGTGGCCGTACACCCGGTGCCAGGGGTCGATCACGCCCTCGTCCGGGGTGGCGCCGATGACCGCGCCGCCGAGGATGTGCGCGGTCACCGGGATGTTGAACGGCTCGGTGACCGCCCCGCCCGGGGTGCCGCCGATCTCCTCGGCGAGCAGCCGGGCCGCGGTGTTGCCGGCCGGGATCCAGGTCGGGTTGGGCGCGCCGTGGCCGGGGCCGGAGACCAGCCGCCCCCGGCGGTAGCGGGTGGTCAGCGAGTTGTCGACCGACTGCATGACGAGCGCGATCACGGTGCGCTCGGACCACCGGCGTACCGACAGCATCCGCGCCGCCAGCACGGGCTGCCGGACGATGCTGCCCAGCCAGCGCCGGGCGCGGCGGGGACCGCCGTCGACGAGCAGTGACTGGAGCAGGCCCATCGCGTTGGAGCCCTTGCCGTACCGGACCGGCTCGATGTGGGTCTGCGGGTCGGGGTGGAACGAGCTGGTGATCGCCACCCCCTCGGTGAAGTCGAGGCCGCGCTTCCGGGCCGCGCCGGGCGCCACCGAGGCGCCGAGGATGGCCTCGGAGTTGGTGCGGGTCAGCTCGCCCAGCCGGGGCGAGAGCGCCGGCAGCGCGCCGGTCGCCTTCATCTCGTGCAGCAGCCGCTGGGTGCCGAGCGCGCCGGCCGCGAAGACCACCTGGTCGGCGTGGATCACCTCGCGCCGCTTGCGCAGCCAGGCGCCGGTGCGTTCGGTGTGCACCGCGTACCCGCCGGCCGGGTCCGGGCGGACGGCGGTCACGGTGGTCAGCGGGTGCACCTGCACGCCGAGCCGCTCGGCCAGCCAGAGGTAGTTCTTCACCAGCGTGTTCTTGGCGCCGTGCCGGCAGCCGGTCATGCACGATCCGCAGTGGCTGCACCCGGTGCGGTCCGGTCCGGCCCCGCCGAAGTACGGGTCGGCCACCCGCTCGCCGGGCCGCCCGATGTGCACCCCGACCGGCGTCGGGTGGTAGGTGTGCGCCACCCCCATCCGCTCGGCCACCGCGCGGACGGCCTGGTCCGCGCGGGTGTCGATCGGGTACGTGGTGACGCCGAGCATCCGCTTCGCCTGGTCGTAGTGGCGGGCCAGCTCGTCGCGCCAGTCGGTGATGTCCCGCCACTGCGGGTCGGCGTAGAACGCGTCGAGCGGCTCGTAGAGCGTGTTCGCGTAGACGAGCGAGCCGCCGCCCACACCGGCGCCGGAGAGCACCAGCACGCCGCCGCCGGCCTTGCGGTCGGCCGAGCGCAGCAGCGTAATCCGCTGGAGCCCGAAGCAGCCGAGCCGGGGCGCCCAGAGGAACCGTCGCGCCCGCCAGGACGTACGCGGGAACTCGTCGTCGGCGAAGCGCCGCCCCGCCTCCAGGACGCCCACCGTGTAGCCCTTCTCGGCCAGCCGGAGCGCGGTGACGCTGCCGCCGAAGCCCGAACCGATGACGAGCACGTCGTAACGCATGAACGCATCATTACCGACCGGTAGCTATGGCGCCAGCGAGTGTTTTTCGCAGATCATGCAGAGCGCTCGATTCGCCGGGATTCCCGCCGCTGCAACCTCCGGCGGCTCCCGGCGCGTCGAACACCACGGGGAGGAACGAACGTGACGAGACGACGCCTGCTGGGCCTGGCCGCACTGGTCGCGGCGCTGCTGGTGGCCACCGGAGCGGTGGTGACCACCCGGCTGGTGGCGAACCGCCCGGCCGCCCCGGTCGCCGGCCCGAGCACCGCGCCGCCGCCCTCACCGACGCCCGCCCCGACCACCGCCAGCCCGACACCCCCGCCCGGCGCCGACCTGAAGGGCCCGCTCAACCTGCTGCTCGTCGGCGTGGACACCCGGGTCAGCATCCCCGGCTGGGAGCCGCACGCCGACGCGGTGCTGCTGCTGCACGTACCGGCCGGGCTGGACCGGGCGTACCTGTTCTCGCTCCCCCGCGACCTGGTCGTGGACATCCCCGCCTACCCGAAGGCCCGCTACCCGGGCGGCCGCACCAAGCTCACCCACGCGATGAGCTACGGCAGCCGGGTGCCGGGCGACAAGCGCAACCCCAGCACCGCCCAGGGGTACGAGCTGCTGCGCACCACCGTCTCCCGCTACACCGGTCTGCGCATCGACGCCGGCGCGGTGATCACGTTCGGCGGCTTCGACAAGCTGGTGGACACGCTCGGCGGGGTGGACCTCTACGTCGACCAGCGGGTCGAGTCCCGGCACCGCCGCCCGGACGGCACCATGCGGACGCTGACCGGCGGCGGCTACACCGGGCCGCAGATGGTCTACCAGAAGGGCACCCGGCACCTGACCGGCTGGCAGGCGCTGGACTACGCGCGGCAGCGCTACACCGCGGGCGGCGACTACACCCGGCAGCGGCACCAGCAGCAACTGCTCCGGGCGCTGGCCCGCAAGATCCTCGACCAGGGCACGGCCCGCGACCCGCAGCGGGTCGAGCAGGTGGTGGCCGCGCTGGGCAGGACCCTGGTGTACGCCGGGGGCGGCCGGAAGCTGATCGACTACGCGTACGTCCTGGGTGGCCTGCCGGCCGACCGGCTCACGCTCGTCGTGCTGCCCGGCGCCGGGGTGAGCAGCGGCGGCGCGTACCGGGGTGAGCAGCTCAAGCCGCTCGGCCGTGACTTCCTCAGCGCACTGCGCGGTGGGCGGGCCGACGCGTTCCTGGCCGCCCACCCGTCGCTGCGCGTCAAGAACTGACGCCTACAGCGGTTTCGGGGCCGGCGGGCGCTCGGTGCCGTACAACCACGGGTCGAAGACCTTCGCCAGCTTCCTGCCGGTGATCCGCTCGGCCAGCGCCACGAAGTCGGCGGTGGTGGCGTTGCCGTTCTTCCGCTCCGCGGCCCAGGTGCGCAGGATCGCGAAGAACGCGGTGTCCCCCACCGCCACCCGCAGCGCGTGCACGGTCATCCCGCCCCGGTCGTAGACCGAGCGGCTGAACAGGTTCGCGACGCCCGGCTTGCCCGGCGGCGTACGCCACACCTGCCCGCCGGCGTTCGCGTACTTCTGCTCGAACGTGCGCTGCACCGTGGTCGAGCCGGTGTGCTCGGCCCACAGCCACTCGGCGTACGTGGCCAGCCCCTCGTTGAGCCAGATGTCCTGCCAGCGCTGGATCGACACGCTGTTGCCGTACCACTGGTGGGCCAGCTCGTGCGCGACCACGCCGGTGTTGTCGCCCTGCCGGAAGAAGCTCGCCGAGTAGACCGGCCGGCTCTGCGTCTCCAGCGCGTACCGGATGCGATCGTCGGCGATCACCACGCCGCCGTACGAGTCGAACGGGTACGGACCGAAGACGCTCTCCAGGTAGTCGGCGACCTCGATAGTGCGCGCGAGGGACCGGTCCGGCGCGCCCTCCGCCACCAGTGTGGTGACCGCGTTGTAGACCGGCCGTCCCTTGTGCTCCCCGGTGGTGACCCGGAACTTCCCGATCGCCACCGTGGTCAGGTAGCTGGCCGCCGGCGCGGTCTCCGACCACTTCCAGGTGGTCCAGGCGCCGCTTGTCGTCTTCCCCTTCGGCACGCCGTTGGAGACCGCCGTCAGTCCCTTCGGAACGGTGATCTCCATGTCGTAGGTGGCCTTGTCCGAGGGGTGGTCGTTGACCGGGAACCAGGTGCTGGCCGACTCCGGCTGACCGAGCGCGATCGCCCCGTCGACGGTGTGCAGCCAGCCGCCCTCGCCCAGCGACTCGGTACGCAGCGGCTCCGGCCGGCCGTCGTACCGGATCTCGGCGGTGAACCCGTTGCCGGAGGTCAGCCCGATCGCCGGGGTGATCACCAGCTCGTCCTCGGACCGGCTGTGCCGGGCGGCGGTGCCGTCCACTGTCACCGAGCGGACGGTCAACCCGGCCAGGTCCAGGTTGAACGCGGACAGGTCGGCGGTGGCGGTGGCCCGCAGTGTGGTGGTGCCGCTGAGCTTGTCCGTCTCCGGGTCGTAGCGCACCTTCACGGTGTAGTGCGCGACGTCGTACCCGCCGTTGCCGTAGCTCGGGAAGTACGCGTCACCGGCGCCGTCCGCGCCCGGCGCGAAGCTGCGCGAGGCCGCCGGCGCGGGGGTGGCCGGGGACGTCGGGCCGGGGTCCAGCTCGGCCGAACCGCAGCCCGCGACCAGCAGCGTGCCGCAGGTCAGCAAGCCGATCCGTCGTCGTGCGCCGCGCCGCGTCATCGCCTCGATCCTCCCGGGCCCGTTCGGCGGCCCCGCCCACGGGCCGCTCCGACCGCGGCAGCCTACCCAGCGGCGGTCACGCGTTCGTCACGGCAGTCCCGGCGGCGTGCCACCTACCAGCCAGGCGTCCAGCAGCGCCCGCAGCGGACGTCCGGACGTGCGTTCGGCGTACCCGACGAAGTCGGCGGTGGTGACGTTGCCGTCGCGGTGCTGCGCCAGCCAGCCGCGCAGCACGCGGTAGAACGTCTCGTCGCCGAGCGCGCGGCGCAGCGCGTGCACCGCGAGCGCGCCCCGCTGGTAGACCGCGTCGCCGAACATCCCGGCCCGGCCCGGGTCGACTGTGGGCTTCGACCAGTCGGTGTCCGCGTACCGTTGCGCGACTGTCTGCGCCACGGTGCGCCCGCCGTCGTGCTCGGCCCAGAGCCATTCGGCGTACGTGGCGAAGCCCTCGTTGAGCCAGATGTCGCTCCACCGGGCCACCGAGACGCTGTCGCCGAACCACTGGTGGGCCAGCTCGTGCGCGACCACCTCGGTGTTCGGCAGGCCGTCGCGGAAGAACGCCGGCCCGTAGACCGGGCGGCTCTGCGTCTCCAGCGCGTACCGGATGCGCTCGTCGGCGACCACCACGCCGCCGTACGCCTCAAACGGGTACGGCCCGAAGTGCCCGGCCAGGAAGTCCGCGACCTCGCCGGTGCGGGCCACCGACGCGGCGGCCGGACCGTCCGCGGGCAGCGCTGCGGCGACGGCGGTGACGAGCGGCTTCCCGGCGTGGGTGCCGCTGCTGACCCGGTAGTCGCCGATCACCAGCGTGCTCAGGTAGCTGGCCATCGGCGCGCGCTCGGACCAGCGCCAGGTGGTCCAGCCGCCGTTCGACGTCCTGCCCTCCGGCACGCCGTTGGACAGCGCGGCGAGGCCGTCCGGCACGGTGACCGCGAGGTCGTATGTCGCCTTGTCCGACGGGTGGTCGTTCACCGGGTACCACGTGCTCGCCGACTCGGGCTGGCCGAGCGCTATCGCACCGTCCGGCGTGGCGTGGAATCCGCCGTCGCCGAGCTCGGCGTTGGGCAGCGGCTGCGGCACCCCGCCGTACGTCACCTCGACGGTGAACCGCTTTCCCGACGGCAGCCCGCGCGGCGGGGTGACGATCAGCTCGGCGCCGTCGTGGCGGTGCTTCGCCGTCTCCGCGTCCACCCGCACCTGCTCGACGTCCAGCCCGGCCAGGTCGAGCTGGAAGCGGGACAGCGCCCGGGTGGCGGTGACGGTCAGCGTGGCGGTGCCGGTGAGCCGGTCGCTCGCCGGGTCGTAGCGCGCGTCCAGCGCGTAGTGGCCCACGTCGTAGCCGCCGTTGCCGGCGCCTGGCACGTACGGGTCACCGGCGTCCGCCGCACCCGGCCGGAACCCGTTGTCGTCACCGCCGGTGCAGCCGCCCAGCGCGAGCGCCGCCGCCACCAGCCCTGCCGCCCAGACCCGCCCCCGTCTCACCCGGCGAGCCTAGACGCGCGACGGCGCGGGCGGGGCCGGAACACGTCCGCGCCGCCGCCCGCGCCGTCACGCGGTGCTCAGCCGGTGCTCAGCGGTGCTCAGCGGTCGAGGACGAGCCCGACCTTCTGGAACTCCTTCAGGTCGCGGTAGCCGCACTTGGCCATCGCGCGGCGCAGGCCGCCGAAGAGGTTGAGCTGGCCGTCCGGCTCGTCGGCCGGGCCGAACAGCAGCTTCTCCATCGAGCCGAGCGGCTCGCCGGCCACCTCGAACGCGCCACGGGGCAGCGACGGGTGGCTGGCCGCGGAGTGCCACCAGGCACCGCCGGCCGGGGCCTCCTCGCACAGCGACAGCGGCTCGCCGAGCATCACCGCGTCCGCGCCGCAGCCGAGCGCCTTGGCGATGTCGCCGGAGGTCTGCATGTCGCCGTCGGCGATCAGGTGCACGTACCGGCCGCCGGTCTCGTCCAGGTAGTCGCGGCGGGCCGCGGCGGCGTCGGCGATGGCGGTGGCCATCGGCACCCGGATGCCGAGCACCGACTCGGTGGTCGACCAGTCGTCGCCGCCGATGCCCACGATCACGCCGGCCGCGCCGGTACGCATCAGGTGCAGCGCGGTCTTGTAGTCGGTGCAGCCGCCGACGACGACGGGCAGGTCCAGGTCGGCGATGAACTCCTTGAGGTTCAGCGGCTCGTCGGTGGTCGAGACGTGCTCGGCCGAGACGAGCGTGCCCTGGATGACCAGGATGTCCACGCCGGCGTCGAGGATCACCGGGGCCAACGCCAGGGTGTGCTGCGGGGAGACCCGCACCGCCACCGTGCCGCCGCCCTCACGCAGCTCGCGGACCCGCTCGGCGATCAGGTCGGGCCGGATCGGCTCGGCGTAGACCTCCTGGAGGCGCTTGGTCGCCCGCGCGTCCTCGCCGAGACCGGCCAGCTCCTCCAGGATCTTGGCCGGGTTCTCGTACCGGGTCCAGAGGCCCTCGACGTTGAGCACGCCAAGCCCGCCGAGCTGGCCGAGCCGGACCGCCGAGGCCGGGCTCATGGTCGCGTCGGAGGGATGCGCGACGCACGGGATGCCGAACTGGTACGCGTCGAGCTGCCACGCGGTGGAGACGTCGTCGACGTCCCGGGTGCGGCGGCTCGGCACGATGGCGATGTCGTCCAGGTGGTAGCCGCGCTGCGCGGTCTTGCCCAGCCCGATCTCGACCACGTCACGCATGAGGGACTCCAGGTGGTTGGGGGTGGTGGGTCAGCGGGAGTGGTAGTTGGGCGCCTCGACTGTCATCTGGATGTCGTGCGGGTGGCTCTCCTTGAGCCCGGCCGCGGTGATCCGGATGAGCTGGCCACGCCGGTGCAGCTCCGGGATGCTCTCCGCGCCCACGTACCCCATGGCGGCGCGCAGCCCGCCGGTGAGCTGGTGGGCGACAGCGGACAGCGGCCCCCGGTAGGGCACCTGACCCTCGACGCCCTCCGGGACCAGCTTGTCCTCGGCGAGCACGTCCTGCTGGAAGTAGCGGTCCTTGGAGTAGGACTTGCCCTGGCCGCGCGACTGCATCGCGCCGAGCGAGCCCATCCCCCGGTACGCCTTGTACTGCTTGCCGTTGATGAAGATCAGCTCGCCGGGGCTCTCCTCGCATCCGGCCAGCAGGCTGCCGAGCATCACCGTGTCGGCGCCGGCGACGAGCGCCTTGGCGATGTCGCCGGAGTATTGGATGCCGCCGTCACCGATCACCGGCACGCCGGCCGGGCGGGCGGCACGGGCCGCCTCCATGATCGCGGTGATCTGCGGTACGCCGACTCCGGCCACGATCCGGGTGGTGCAGATGGCGCCCGGGCCGACGCCCACCTTGACGCCGTCCGCGCCGGCCTCGACGAGCGCCTTCGCGCCCGCGTACGTGGCGATGTTGCCGCCCACGATGTCGATGGTGACGTCCCGCTTGAGCCGGGTGACCATCTCCAGCACGGCGCGCTGGTGGCCGTGCGCGGTGTCCACGATGACGACGTCCACGCCGGCGTCGACGAGCGCGCGGGCCCGCTTGTAGCCGTCCTCGCCCACGCCGACCGCGGCGGCGACCCGGAGCCGGCCCGCGTCGTCCTTGGTGGCGTTCGGGTACTGCTCGCTCTTGGTGAAGTCCTTCACCGTGATCAGGCCGCGCAGCTTGCCGCCCGCGTCCACGATCGGCAGCTTCTCGATCTTGTGCTGGCGCAGCAGGCCGAGCGCGTCGTCCTTGCTCACGCCGACCGGCGCGGTGATCAGCGGGGTGCGGGTCATGATCTCGCGCACCGGCGTGGCCGGGTCGGAGACGAACCGCATGTCGCGGTTGGTGACGATGCCGACCAACTGGCCCTGCCCGTCCACCACCGGTACGCCGGAGATGCGGTAGCGCCCGCAGAGCGCGTCCACCTCGCGAAGCGTGTCGTCCGGGCTGGCGGTCACCGGGTTGGTGATCATGCCGGACTCGGAGCGCTTCACCAGGTCGACCTGAAGCGCCTGGTCCTCGACGGAGAGGTTGCGGTGCAGCACGCCGATGCCGCCCTGGCGGGCCATGGCGATCGCCATCCGCGCCTCGGTGACGGTGTCCATCGCGCTGGACAGCAGCGGCACGGTCAGTTCGATGTTGCGGGTGAGGCGGGTGCGGGTGTTGACACGGCTGGGGACGACGTCCGACTCGCCCGGCTGCAGCAGGACGTCGTCGAAGGTCAGCCCGAGCGGCACCACGCGGGCCGAACCCGCAGGCAGCTCGGGCAGATGGCCACCCAGCTCCCCGCCGTCGGCGCCGGCCGGGATCTCGGTGCTGGGCGAATTCTCCACGATTGCTCCCCTGAGCTGGTCGAACGGGCTGCAGCGAGGCGGCGCGCGGGGGCACCGGCAGGCGCCGGGTGACGGCGCGTCGCCTCATCGTACCCACCTACCCGTCCGCGCCCGGGCAGCGGCGGGCCAAGGGTAGGCAGGGCCACAGCACGGGCTGGGGCGGGCTTTCCGGCGGCTCGGGGTCTACGGTGAGGGGGTGCACGACGAGCCCATCGACCCGTTCAACGGCGACCCGGCCGATCCGGCTGCCGGCCTGCACGATCCCGGCGACGACGACGCGCTCGACCCGCTGACCGAGGTCGAGCGCCAGGACGTCCTGGAGGATCTCGCCGATCTGGAGATCTACCAGGCGTTGCTCCAGCCGATCGGCGTGCGCGGCCTGGTGATCGAGTGCGAGGACTGCCGCGAGCCGCACTACTTCGACTGGGACCTGCTCCGCGGCAACCTGCGCCACCTGCTCAACTCGGGGCGTCCCCGGGTGCACGAGCCGGCCTACGACCCGGACCCGGACCACTACGTGAGCTGGGACTACGCCCGCGGGTACGCCGACGGCGTGCACGACACCCTCACCGAGGGCACCGACGACTCCGCGCAGGAGTGATCCCCGCGCGGGTCAGGCGACCAGGCCCGCCCGGAACCCGGCCGCCACGGCGTGTGCCCGATCGCGCGCGCCGAGTTTGCGGAACAGCCGCCGGGCGTGTGTCTTGACCGTGTCCTCGGAGACGAACAGCTCCCGCCCGATCTCCGCGTTGCTCTTGCCCTCGGCCATGCCGAGCAGCACCTGAAGCTCCCGCTCGGTCAGCCCGATCGCGCTGCGCGGCGTCCGCGCGGGCCGCTGGACCGCACCCGCCCGGGGCGCCTCCGCGCCGTCGGCCGCCGCCGGGTCGTCCGGGTCCTCACCCCGCTGCACGGGCACCACGGTGGGCAGGCCCGCGGCGTCCACCGGGGCCGTCGCCGGCCAGCCGGGACCGCCCTGGGTACGCCCCGGCGCCGCCGGCCGGGTCGGCCCGCCCACCGCCGCCGCGTCCCGGGCGGTGTCCGCCACCCGGTTCCTGTTGCTCCGCCCGGGGGCGGACAGCAGCAGTAGCGCCTTGGCCACCGCGCTGGTCAGGTCGTGGTCGGCGTTCTGGATCAGGCCCCGCGCTCCGGCGCTGATGGTGGCCGCCGCCGACTCCGACTCCTCGGCGCCGAGCAGCAGCACCGCCGCCTGCGGGGCGCGGGCCAGCACCCGCCGGACGAAGCCGGCGCTGTCCGGCCGGGTCAGCGCGGTGTCGGCGAGCACCACGTCCACCGGACGCTCGGCGAGCCGCAACATCACCTCCGGATCGGAGACGGCCGTCCGGACGACGCCGGACAGCCCGAGCCGCGCCGCCGCGGAGGTCAGATGCTGGGCCGCCAATGGTGTCCGAACGCACACAAGAACACTACGCACAGTGGTCTCCTCTCCGACTCAGAGCAGACCATGCGGAGGTGGGGTCGGGAGGGGGTTCCGGGCAATCATCCGAACTTTTCCGACAGATGGGGCATATGCCGCCGAGTGTCCGACGTTTTCGATCACAGATGTGTGAGGCGCGGACCGCTCGGGTACCGAGGGGTTCATCCGGAACCGGCATCCCGCGCGGACCGCCGCCCGGTAGCTGGCAACGAACATTCTCCGCGGTGCCGCGCGGGAGGAGGGGTGCTGATGTCGAACGTACGTAGGCTGCCTGGACCGATCGACGAGCTCTGGGACTGGCAGCGGCTCGGAGCCTGCCGTGGCCGCGACAGCGCGCAGTTCTTCCACCCGGACGGCGAGCGCGGCTCCTCCCGGCTGCGCCGCGAGACCGGCGCCAAGTCGGTCTGCCGCGCCTGCCCGGTGCGCGCCGAATGCGCCGCCCACGCGCTCTCCGTACGCGAGCCGTACGGCGTCTGGGGCGGGTTCAGCGAGTCGGAGCGGCTGCGGCTGCTCGCCCTCGGCTGGGAGGACCTGGCCGACCGCCGGCAGACCAAGGTGGACATCGCCCGACTGGAGGCGCGCCTCGGCCGGCCGCACAACACCGCCGTGCCGGACCAGCGCAAGGTCGCCTGACCCGGTTCCACGACCCCCGATGCCGCGCCCCGAGTTACGGGGCGCGGCGTCGTGTCGTGGCACCCCACGCGTAGATCTTGGAAGCTTTGCGCCCCTATTGCGGGGCGCCGAGGAGCGGGGACGCGGAGTCGGTGGGTCAGGCGACGGTGACCCTGACTGTGTGCCATCCCGTCGCGCCGTCGGGGGCTACCGGGGCACGCTGTTCCGTCTGCGTCTCGCCAGTCGTGTCGGTCGCCCGCACCTGGAGCGAGTGCTCGCCCGGCGTCGCGTCCCACCGCCAAGACCACTGCACCCAGGTGTCCGCCGACACGGCAGGCGCCAGTGTCGCCTCCTGCCAGGGGCCAGCGTCCACGCGTACCTCGACGCGGCTGATGCCGAGGTGCTGCGCCCACGCCACACCGGCCACCGTCACCGGGCCGGCCTCCGGGCGGCTGCGGGGCCGGGGCGTGTCGATCCGGGACTGCGTCTTGATCGGTCCCTGCGCGGACCAGCCACGCGGCACCCAGTACGCGTCGAAGTCGGCGAAGCTGGTCAGCTCCAGCTCGGTGAGCCACTTGCAGGCCGACACGTACCCGTAGAGCCCCGGCACCACCATCCGCACCGGGAAGCCGTGCTGGATCGGCAGCGGCTCGCCGTTCATGCCGACCGCGAGCAGCGCGTCCCGGCCGTCGCGCAGCACCGAGGTGGGCGTGCCACAGGTCCAGCCGTCGACCGCGCGGCCGACCACCTGGTCCGCGCCGTCGGCCGGGCCGGCCTCGTCGAGCAGTTCCTTGATCGGTACGCCGAGCCAGCGCGCGTTGCCGATCAGGTCGCCGCCCACCTCGTTGGAGACGCAGGCGAGCGTCACGTACCGCTCGACCATCGGGCGGGCCAGCAGGTCGTCGAAGCTCAGCTCGATGGGGTTGCGCACCCGCCCGTGGATCCGCAGCCGCCAGGTGACCGGGTCCACCTGCGGCACCACCAGCGCGGTGTCGATCCGGTAGAACTCCCGGTTCGGCGTGACGTACGGCGCCAGCCGGGGCAGTGACAGGTCCGCTCCGGCCGGCACCTGCGGGGCGGGCGCCACCGGGGCGGGCAACGTCACCGCCTCCCGGGCCGCCGACACGCCGCGCCGGCCCGCCAGCCAGTGCCCGCCCAGCCCGGCCACCGCCGCCGCACCGGTGAGCAGCCCGGCGCCGCGCAGGAAACGCCGCCGCGACTCCGCGTCGTCGTCGTGCCGGACCGGCTCCCAGCCACCCGGGGTCTTCTCCTCCCCCGCGAGCGCGGCGACCGCCGGAGGCGGTGCCGGCTGCGCGGCCGCGCCCCGGCCGGGCCCCAGTGGTCCGGCCACGAACGCCCAGAGCGTCAGCGCGCCCAGTCCGCCGCCGACCAGCGAGGGCAGCGCGTCGAACGCGTCCGCGCCGGCCCGGGTCAGCGCGGCAGCGACGCCGAGCACCGTGAACGCGGCGACGCCGGCCAGGCCGATCACCAGCCGCCGGGCCGCCGCCAGGCCGAGCAGCGCCCCGAAGGCGGCCAGCAGCAGCGCCGTCCCGGCCAGCAGGGCGATCTTGTCGTACGTGCCGAAGACGTCGATGGCGAACTGCTTGAGCGGCTCGGGCACCAGGTCGACGACGAGTCCGCCGACGGCGACGAGCGGCGCGGACCGGGGACCGGTCAGGACCGCCACGGGTTCGGCGGTGCCGAGTGCCACCACTGCGGCGACGACACCGGCCAGCGCCGCGCGGCGGCGGGAGAGGGTGCTCACGGCACCCAGTCTGATCGACCCGCCGGTCCGGCTGCCAATCCCGTCAGCGTTCCGTAAGGACATACGCGTCAGGGCACACCACCGGGTCGGCGGTGTGCCCTGACGTCGGGCCGTGCTGCTCGGGTCAGAAACCCGGGCCGTGCTGGTGGCCGTGGCCGTGCGAGTGGCCGTGCCCACCGGCGGCCGGCTCCGGCTCGGCCGGCTTCTCCACCACGAGGCTCTCGGTGGTGAGCAGCAGGCCGGCGATCGAGGCGGCGTTGCTGACCGCGTTGCGGGTCACCTTCACCGGGTCGATGATGCCGGACTTGGCCAGGTCGACGTACTCGCCGGTGGCGGCGTCGAGGCCGTGGCCCCAGTCCTGGCCGACGACCTTCTGCACCACCACGTAGCCGTCGTGGCCGGCGTTCTGGGCGATCCAGCGCAGCGGCTCGACGAGCGACTTGCGCACGATCGAGACGCCGACCTTCTCGTCACCGGTGAAGCCCAGGTCGTCGTCGAGCGCCGGCAGGATCTGGGCCAGGGCGGCGCCGCCACCCGGGACCGTACCCTCCTCGACCGCGGCCTTGGTCGCGGCGATGGCGTCCTCGATGCGGTGCTTGCGCTCCTTCATCTCGACCTCGGTGGCCGCGCCGACCTTGATCACGGCGATGCCGCCGGAGAGCTTCGCCAGCCGCTCGGCCAGCTTCTCCCGGTCCCACTCGGAGTCGGAGGCCTCGATCTCCTTGCGGATCTGCGCGACCCGGTCGGCGACCTCGGCGGACTGGCCGCCACCGTCGACGACAGTGGTGTTCTCCTTGTCGACCACGACGCGGCGGGCGGTGCCCAGCACCTCCAGGCCGACCTGGTCGAGCTTGTAGCCCAGCTCCGGGGCGACCAGCTCGGCACCGGTGAGGATCGCCATGTCCTGGAGCATCGCCTTGCGGCGGTCGCCGAAGCCGGGGGCCTTGACCGCGCAGACCTTGACGGTCTTGCGCAGCGCGTTCACCACGAGCGTCGACAGGGCCTGGCCCTCGACGTCCTCGGCGACGATGAGCAGCGGCTTGTTGTTCTGGAGGACCTTCTCCAGCAGCGGCAGCAGCTCCTCGATCGCCGAGATCTTCTGGGTGGTGATCAGGATGTACGGGTCCTCCAGGACCGCCTCCTGCGCCTCCAGGTCGGTGACGAAGTTCGGGGAGATGAAGCCCTTGTCGAACTGGAGACCCTCGGTCACCTCCAGCTCGGTGGTGAGCGCGGAGCCCTCCTCGACGGTGATGACGCCGTCGCGGCCGACCTTCTCCATCGCCTCGGCGATCAGCTCGCCGATCGCGGCGTCCTGCGCGGAGACGGTCGCGACGTGCGCGATCGACTCCTTGCTGGAGACCTCGACGGCCTTGCCGAGCAGCGCCTCGGAGACCTTGGCGGCCGCCGCGTCGATGCCCCGCTTCAGGCCGGTCGGGTTGGTGCCGGCGGCCACGTTGCGCAGGCCCTCACGGACCATCGCCTGGGCCAGCACGGTGGCGGTGGTGGTCCCGTCGCCGGCGACGTCGTTGGTCTTGGTCGCCACCTCCTTGACCAGCTGCGCGCCGAGGTTCTCGTACGGGTTGGTGAGCTCGATCTCCTTGGCGATGGTCACGCCGTCGTTGGTGATCGTGGGCGCACCGAACTTCTTGTCCAGGACGACGTTGCGCCCGCGCGGGCCGAGGGTGACCTTCACCGCGTCCGCGAGGGCGTTGACACCGTGCTCCAGCAGGTGCCGGGCGTCGTCCGAGAAGCTGAGGATCTTCGCCATCAGTATCCCTTCGAAGCGACGTTGCCCCGGCCCGGCGAGCCGGACCGGGGCAACGACACTGATCGGTTGCTTACTTCTCGATGACCGCGAGGACGTCGCGGGCGGAGAGCACCAGGTACTCCTCGCCGGCGTACTTGACCTCGGTGCCGCCGTACTTCGAGTAGAGGACGGTGTCGCCGACCTTCACGTCGATCGGCACGCGGTTGCCCTTGTCGTCGATCCGGCCCGGGCCGACAGCGAGGACGGTGCCCTCCTGCGGCTTCTCCTTGGCGGTGTCGGGGATCACGATGCCCGAGGCGGTGGTGGTCTCGGCCTCGTTCGCCTGGACCACGATGCGGTCCTCGAGCGGCTTGATCGCAACCTTGGTCGCGGTAGTCACGGGCATACCCTCCCGGGTACTTGGTGTCGTTGCCGGCCGGCACGCCGACCAGCGTCAATCTGCCACATGCCACCGGGCGGGGCCGTCGTCGCGGGTGCCGGTCCGCCTGGCGCTCAACCCCCGGGCACGAGGCTCGGGCGTTGGCACCCTCAGGGTGAGAGTGCTAATCGCAGGTTATTCCTCGGCTAGCACTCCGTCAAGGAGAGTGCCAACGCGTCGCCCTCCGTGTCGCGCCGGAACCGGGCCGGGAGAATGAGCGCGTGGATCTCGACCAGCTCGCCGCGCTGCGTACCCCCGAGGGGTCGGCGGCGCTCGCCGCGGCCGAGCGGGTGGCCGGCGGCGACCCGCTGGCGGCGGCGGCCGCGCTGCGCTCGGCCGGCATCCCCGGCGGGCTCGCGGCGGCGGCACTGACCCAGGCGGAGCTGCGCCGCCGGGCGGCCGGCAAGTTCGGCCCGGTCGCGGCCGGGATGTTCCTCACCCGGGCCGGGCTGGAGCAGGCCACCCGGCGCGCGGTCGCGGACCGGCGCGCCGCGCGGCTGCGCGCCGCGGGCGTGACCACGCTGGCCGACCTGGGGTGCGGGCTGGGCGCCGACGCGCTCGCCGCGGGCCGCGCCGGCATCCGGGTGTACGCGGTGGAGGCCGACCCGCTCACCGCCGCGATGGCCGCCGCCAACGCCGAGGCGGCCGGGCTCGCCGACCTGGTGACCGTCTCCTGCGGTGACGCCACAGCGTTCGACGTGCGCCCTGTCGACGCGGTGTTCTGCGATCCGGCGCGGCGGCGGGCCGGCACCGGGCGGCGCGTCTTCGACCCGAACGCCTACTCCCCGCCGTGGGACTTCGTCACCGGCCTGGCCGCGCGGGTGCCGCGGACCGTGGTGAAGGTGGCGCCGGGGCTCGACCACGCGCTGATCCCGGCGGGCGCCGAGGCGGAATGGGTGAGCGTGGACGGCGACCTGGTCGAGGCCGCGCTCTGGTGCGGTGACCTGGCCGAGGTCCCGCGCCGCGCCACAGTGCTGCGCGAGCGCGACGACGCGGTGTCGCTCCTCACCGGCACGGGCGGGCAGGAGGCGCCGGTGGGACCGGTCCGGCGGTTCCTCTACGACCCGGATCCGGCGGTGGTCCGGGCGCACCTGGTCGCCGAGCTGGCCACCGACCTCGACGCGACGCTCGCCGACCCGTCGATCGCCTACCTGTACGCCGACGAGGCCCGGCCCACCCCGTTCGCCCGCTGCCTGGAGATCACCGACGTGCTGCCGTTCTCGCTGAAGCGGCTGCGCGCGCTGCTGCGGGAGCGGCGGGTCGGCCGGGTCGAGATCCGCAAGCGCGGGTCGGCGCTGGAGCCGGAGAAGCTACGCCGTGACCTGCGGCTCTCCGGCGAGGCGGCGGCCGACCTGGTGCTGACCCGGGTCGCCGGCGGCCCCACGGTGCTCGTCTGCCGGCCGGTTCCGGCGGGCGGCTGACCCGCGGCGCGCGGTTTCGGCTCGCGGCGGGCCGGCGACCGGGCTAGCTTGATCCGGTGGCGGGCCCTGGCACTCCGGCGATCGCGTTGCTGAGCAAGCGGAAGATCGCCCACAGCACCCACACCTACGACGTCTCGCCGGACGCGCCGAACTACGGCGCGCTCGTCGCGACCGCGCTCGGGGTGGCACCGGAGCGCGTGTTCAAGTCGCTCGTCACCGAGGTCGACGGCGGGCTGACGGTGGCGGTGGTGCCGGTGACCGGCGAGCTGGACCTGAAGGCGCTCGCCGCCGCGGCCGGCGGCAAGCGGGCGACGATGGCGGACCGTACGACGGCCGAGCGGGCGACCGGATACGTCCGCGGCGGCATCAGCCCGCTGGGGCAACGCAAGCGGCTACCGACCGTCATCGACGCCTCCGCGCTGACACACCCGACCGTGTACGTCTCGGCGGGCCGCCGAGGGTTGCAGGTGCAGCTCGCGCCGACTGATCTGGTGGCGCTCACCGGGGCGACGACGGCATCGATCGCCGCCGCCTGAGCGGGCTCGTGACGGTACGTGTGGGAGCGTTCCCGGAGCGCGCTCTCCCGGCGGTGTCCCGCGGGTGACAACCGCGTTGCTGAATTGTTACCGCCGCCAACAAACTTCTGACCTCGGCAGTCTTGCGGTGCATGGGAAGCGGGGAATACGTTGCCGGGCACAACAAAACATCACCACTCCCCCACCTCCGAAAGGACCCTGCACATGCGCAAGGGCTTCCTCACCTTCGCGGCCGTCGGTCTCCTCGCGACCGGCAGCATGGCCGCCTGCGGTGACAACGGCGGTTCTTCCGACGAGGCCGGCGGCTCCAACGCCAAGAAGCCGAAGATCGGCGTGATCCTGCCGGACAGCAAGTCCTCCGCCCGCTGGGAGGGCGCGGACCGCAAGTACCTGAAGGCGGCGTTCGACGCGGCCGGCGTCGAGTCCGACATCCAGAACGCGCAGAACGACAAGACCGCGTTCCAGACCATCGCCGACCAGATGATCACCAGCGGCGTCAACGTCCTGATGATCGTCAACCTGGACTCCGGCACCGGCAAGGCCGTGCTCGACAAGGCCAAGTCGCAGGGCGTCGCGACCATCGACTACGACCGGCTGACCCTGGGCGGCTCCGCCCAGTACTACGTCAGCTTCGACAACGAGGCGGTCGGCAAGCTCCAGGGCGAGGGCCTGAGCAAGTGCCTGACCGACAAGGGCGTCAAGAACCCGTCGATCGCGTACCTCAACGGCTCGCCGACCGACAACAACGCCACCCTGTTCAAGAACGGGTACGACTCGGTACTCAAGCCGAAGTTCGACTCGAAGGAATACACCAAGGTCGCCGACGACCCGGTACCCGCGTGGGACAACGCGCAGGCCGCCACCATCTTCGAGCAGCAGATGACCAAGGCCGGCGGCAAGATCGACGGCGTGCTCGCCGCCAACGACGGTCTCGGCAACGCGGCCATCTCGGTGCTGAAGAAGAACAAGCTCAACGGCAAGGTCCCGGTGACCGGTCAGGACGCCACCAAGGAGGGCCTGCAGAACATCCTCGCCGGCGACCAGTGCATGACCGTCTACAAGGCGGTCAAGAAGGAGGCGGACGCCGCCGCCGAGCTGGCCATCGCGCTCGCCAAGGGCGAGAGGAAGGACACCGGCCAGACGGTCAAGGACCCGGAGGGCAACCGGGACGTGCCGGCCGTGCTGCTGGAGCCCAAGGCCATCTACAAGGACAACGTCAAGGACGTGGTGGCCGACGGCTACGTCACCAAGGAAGAGCTCTGCACCGGTGCCTTCGCGAAGCTCTGCACCGACGCCGGCGTGAGCTGACCCACCCGCCTCAGGCGGCGCCGCCCGGCACGGGAGACCCGTGCCGGGCGGCGCCCGCGCCGGACGGGATCCGAGACCTCCCTCCGCCCAAAGGAGAACCCCGTGTCCGCAACCCCCCTGCTGGAGCTACGCGGGATCGACAAGAGCTTCGGTCCCGTCCAGGTGCTGCGCGACGTCGCCTTCGCCGCGCACCCCGGCGAGGTGACCGCGCTCGTCGGCGACAACGGCGCCGGCAAGTCGACCCTGGTCAAGTGCATCAGCGGCATCCACCCCACCGACGCCGGCGAGTTCCTCTTCGACGGGCGGCCGGTGACCATCAACAGCCCCCGGGACGCCGCCGCGCTCGGGATCGAGGTCGTCTACCAGGACCTCGCGCTCTGCGACAACCTCGACATCGTGCAGAACATGTTCCTCGGCCGGGAGAAGCGCAGCGGCATCGTGCTCGACGAGCCGACAATGGAGCAGATGGCCGCCGAGACGCTCGCCGGCCTGAGCGTGCGCACCGTGAAGTCGCTGCGCCAGCACGTCGCCAGCCTCTCCGGCGGCCAGCGGCAGACAGTCGCCATCGCCAAGGCCGTGCTCTGGAACAGCCGGCTGGTCATCCTGGACGAGCCGACCGCAGCGCTCGGCGTCGCGCAGACCGCCCAGGTGCTGGAGCTGGTGCGCCGGCTGGCCGACAACGGCCTGGCCGTGGTGCTCATCTCGCACAACATGAACGACGTCTTCGCCGTCTCCGACCGGATCGCCGCGCTCTACCTCGGCCAGATGGTCGCCCAGGTGAAGACCACAGACATCACCCACTCGCAGGTGGTCGAGCTGATCACCGCCGGCCGATCCGGCAGCCTCGGCCTCACCGGCGAGCCGGGCGGCAACGGCGCCGCGCCCGCCGACACCACCCCAGGAGCCGTCCGATGACCGCCATCGTCGTGAAGAAGGAAGGCCCGGCCGGCGTCGCGCCGACACCGACCCTGAACAGCCACGTGAACAACTACTGGCGCCGCGTACGCGGCGGCGACATCGGCGCGCTCCCCGCTGTGGTCATGCTCGTGGCGCTGGCGGTGGGCTTCTCGATCGCCCGCCCGTCGTTCTTCACCGCCGGCAACCTGGCGAACCTGTTCACCCAGGGCGCGGCGGTCACGCTCATCGCCATGGGCCTGGTCTTCGTCCTGCTGCTCGGCGAGATCGACCTCTCCGCCGGCTTCGCCAGCGGCGTCTGCGCCGCGATCCTGGCCAACGTCGTCACCGTGCTCGGCTACCCCTGGTACGTGGCGGTCCTCGCCGCCGTCGTCACCGGTGTGGTGATCGGCACCGTGCTGGGTCTGCTGGTCGCCAAGGTCGGCATCCCGTCCTTCGTGGTCACGCTCGCCGGGTTCCTCGCCTTCCAGGGCGTCGTGCTGACGCTGATGGACGAGGGCGCCAACATCGCGATCCGCGACGACGTGCTCGTCGCGATCGCCAACCGCAACCTCACCCCCGCGCTGGGCTGGGCGCTCGCCGCGGTGGCCGTCGCCGGGTACGCGGCAGTGCAGTTGCTGCGATACCGCAACCGGGCCGCCCGTGGCCTGCTCACCGACCCGCTCACGGTGGTCGGCGCGCGGATCGGCGGCCTGGCCGTGATCCTCGGCGTGGCGGTCTACGTGCTCAACCTGGAGCGCAGCCGCAACGTGCTGATCACCTCGCTCAAGGGCGTGCCGATCGTGGTGCCGATCATCGCGGTGCTGCTGATCGTCTGGACGTTCGTGCTCCAGCGCACCAGCTACGGACGGCACATCTACGCGGTCGGCGGCAACGCCGAGGCGGCCCGCCGGGCCGGCATCAACGTCGACCGGATCCGCATCTCCGTCTTCGTCATCTGCTCCTCGATGGCCGCCATCGGCGGCATCGTGGCCGCCAGCAGGGGCAACTCCGTCGACCCCAACACCGGTGGCAGTAACGTACTGCTCTACGCCGTCGGCGCGGCGGTGATCGGCGGCACCAGCCTCTTCGGCGGCAAGGGCCGGGTCCTCGACGCCGTGCTCGGTGGCGCGGTGGTCGCGGTCATCGACAACGGTATGGGACTGATGGGATACAGCTCGGGCGTCAAGTACGTGGTCACCGGCGTGGTGCTGCTCGCCGCGGCGACCATCGACGCGCTGTCGCGTCGGCGGGCCGCCGCCACCGGCAACCGCTGAGCAGGGGCACGGAAACACGATGGCAGTGGCAATGCGCGCGGGCCCCAGTCAGGACGAGATCCGTCGGCAGAACCTGGGCGCATTGCTCCGCTACGTACACGTGCACGGCGCCACCACCCGCGCCGAGCTGACCACCGCGCTCGGCCTCAACCGCAGCACCATCGGCGCGCTGACCGCGGACCTGGCCGGCGCCGGTCTGGTCAGCGAGGGGACGCCGAAGGAGACCGGCCGGGCCGGACGACCGTCACTCGTCGTCCGGCCCGAGTCGGGTCGGGTCTACGCGTACGCGTACAGCGTCGAGGTGGACCGGCTGCGGGCCGCGCGGGTCGGGCTCGGCGGTGAGGTGCTCGACCGCCGGGAGATGGACCGGCCGCGCAACCTGGTCGCCGGGGAGGCCGCCCCGCTGCTCGCCGGCGCGGTCAAGGAGATGCACCAGTCGGTGCCGCCGGACGCGATCTGCGTCGGCGCCGGGGTGGCGGTGTGCGGCATGGTCCGCCGGGAGGACGGACTGGTCCGGCTCAGCCCCACCACCGGCTGGGTGGACGAGCCGATCGGTGCGGCGCTCGCCGTCGAGCTGGGGATAGACGTACCGATCACGGTGGGCAACGTGGCCGACGTGGCCGCGTACGCCGAGCACGCCCGGGGCGCGGCAGTCGGCTGCGACAACGTCATCTACATCTACGGCGACGTCGGCGTGGGCGCGGGCATCATCGCCGGAGGGCGGCGGCTGAGAGGGCACGGCGGCTACGGCGGCGAGGTCGGCCACATGGTGGTGGTCCGCGACGGGGTGCGCTGCGACTGCGGCCGGCGCGGCTGCTGGGAGACCGAGATCGGCGAGCACGGGCTGCTGCGCGCCGCCGGCCGGTCCGAGGCGCGCGGCCGGGACGCGCTGCTCGCCGTCTTCGACGCCGCCGACCGTGGTGACGCCCGCGCCCAGACCGCGGTACGGCAGGCCGGCGACTGGCTCGGCTTCGGCGTCGCTAACCTGGTGAACATCTTCAACCCGGAGATGGTCATCTTCGGCGGCACCATGCGCGACCTCTATCTGGCCGCGGCGGCGCAGGTGCGCAGCCGGCTCAACTCCAACGGGCTGCCCGCGTGCCTGGAGCACGTGCGGCTGCGTACCCCGAAGCTCGGTGACGACGCGGCGCTGATCGGCGCCGCCGAGCTGGCGTTCGAACGACTCCTCGCCGACCCGCTGAACTGATCGGCCCGCCGATCCGTACCAGTGTGCGGACGGGCGGCCGGCTTGCGCGGCCGTCCACGACCCCGCGTACCGGTCCGGACCGAGGAGGCACCGCAACCATGGCATCGCTGGAATCCGCACGCCGCAAGCTGGCGCACCGGGTGGTACTGCTGCTCGCCGCGCTGGGCGCGGGGATCGGCGTCGTTCCCGGGACGGCGCAGGCCGCACCCAACCCCGGCGTGCAGATGAACGCCGCCGACATGACGCTGCTCAACGGTGTACGGCTGGCCGGGCTGTGGGAGATGCCGGCCGGGCAGATGGCGGCCGAGAAGGGCCAGTCCGCCCGGGTACGCGAGGTCGGCGCGGAGATCGCCAAGCAGCACGCGGAGCTGGACCAGTTGGTGGTCGAGGCGGCGAACAAGCTGGGCGCCACCCTGCCGACGGATCCGACGGCCGAGCAGAAGGGGTGGCTGACCGAGATGCAGAACGCCACCGGCGCCCGGTTCGACCAGATCTTCGTCACCCGGCTGCGGGTCGCCCACGGCAAGATCTTCCCGGTGATCGGCGCGGTCCGGGCCAGCACCCGCGACCCGATCGTGCGCAAGCTGGCCGAGGATGCCAACACGTTCGTCAACGACCACATGACCATGCTGGAGAGCACCGGGCTGGTGCGCTGGCAGCAGTTGCCGCCGGCCGCGCTGCCGCCCGCGCAGAGCGACTCGCTCGTCGCCGCCGCCCAGGCCAACGTGGGCAGCGGCGGTGGACTCCAGGTGGGCACCGGCGTGGTGTGGGCGGTGTTCCTGATCGCGCTCGGCACCGGCGGGTACGCGACCTGGCGGCTGACCCGCCGCTCGTGACCCCCGGCCGTCGAGCGGGCCCCGGCACGTCTGCCGGGGCCCGTCGCGCGTTCTCAGCCGTGCCAGGAACGCCACAGCGCGGCGTACGAGCCACCGGTCGCGACCAGCTCGTCGTGCGACCCCAGCTCGGTGATCCGGCCGTCGGCGACCACCGCCACACGGTCCGCGTCGTGCGCGGAGAAGAGCCGGTGCGCGATGGCGATGACGGTACGGCCGTGCAGCACCGCCGCCAGCGACCGTTCCAGGGCCCGGGCCGCTCGCGGGTCGATCAGCGAGGTGGCCTCGTCCAGCACCAGCGTGTGCGGGTCGGCGAGCACCAGCCGGGCCAGCGCGAGCTGCTGCGCCTGCGCGGGGGTGAGCGGGTGGCCGCCCGCGCCGACCGCCGTGTCGAGCCCGTCCGGCAGGGCCAGCGCCCAGTCCAGCGCGTCGACGGCGGCCAGCGCCGCGCGTACCCGCGCCGGGTCGGCGTCCGGCCGGACCATCGCCACGTTGTCGGCGAGCGTGCCGATGAACACGTGGTGCTCCTGACTGACGAGCGCGACGTGGGTACGCAGCTCGGCCAGGGGCATTCCGGCGAGTGGACGGCCGTCCACCGTCACCGTGCCGGCGCGCGGCGCGTGCACGCCGGCCAGCAGCCGGCCTAGCGTCGACTTGCCCGCCCCGGACGGGCCGACCATCGCGAGCCGCTCCCCCGGCCGGGGTTCCAGCGTCACGCCGTGCAGCACGTCGTGTCCCGGGCGGTACGCGTACCGGACGTCGTGCGCGGCGAGCCGGCCCTCACCGCCCGGGGCGGCAGCGCGCTCGTCCGGCGTGGCGGATGCCTTGGCGCGCTCGTCCGGTTCGGCGGCCACCCCGAGCAGCCGGGCCAGCGAGGCGCCGCCGACCTGGAACTCGTCCAGCCAGCCGAGCAGCCGCTCGATCGGGTCGGTGAGCTGCTGGGCGTAGAGCGTGGCGGCGGTGACCTGGCCGAGGCTGGCCCAGCCCTTCAGGTGGAACCAGCCGCCGATGAGCAGGGTCGCCACCATCGGCACCAGGTAGCCGAACTCGGCCACCGGCCAGAACACGGTACGCAGGTGGAGCGTGTAGCGCTCGGCGGCGTACGACCGGCGGATGTCGGCGTCGCCGCGCGCCCGGCGGCGGGCCGCCTGCCGCAGCGCCTCGGTGGTCCGCGCCCCCTCGACCGTCTCGCTGATCCCGTCGGTGATGTCCGAGTAGGCGGCGTTCTCCCGCAGGTAGCCCTGCGGCGCGCGGCGCAGGTACCAGCGGGTGCCGGCCCACAGCACCGGCACCGCCAGCAGGCTGGGCAGCGCCAGCAGCGGGCCGGTCAGCACCAGCGCGCCGAGGATCAGCAGCACGGTCAGCGCCGCGATGAGCGTCTCCGGCCCGGCGAACCGGACCGTACGGGACAGCGCGGCGACGTCCCGCGAGGTACGGGTGAGCAGGTCGCCGGTGCCGGCCCGCTCCACTGTGGCGAGCGGCAGCGCGAGCACTCGGTCGACGAACTCCTCCCGCAGCTCGGCGAGCACCCGCTCACCGAGCCGGGCCGAGGCCAGGTGCGCGAAACGGACCAGCACCGCCTGCACCACCACGAACGCGGCGATGGCCGCGACGACCCGGTCCACGGTCGTCGCGGCGATGCCCTGGGAGATCCCCTCCACCAGGTCACCGAGCAGGCGCGGGGCGACGAGCCCGGCGCCGGCGGCGAGCGCGTGCAGACCGAGCGCGGCGGCCAGGCCACGCGGGTGACGGCGGATCAGCTCGCGCACGTACCGGCGGACCTGGGCGGCGTCGGCGACGGGCAGCGCGTTGCTCATCGGTCCTCCTCCCGGCTCACCGTGGCGGCGTAGCGCGGCTCGGCGGCGAGCAGTTCCTCGTGCCGGCCCTCGGCGACGACCTTGCCGTCCTCGACGAAGACCACGTGGTCGGCGTGGCCGAGCACCAGCGGGCTCGTGGTGCAGACGAGCGTGGTCCGGCCGTGGCGGGCCGGGCCGAGCCGTTCGGCGATGCGCGCCTCGGTGTGCGTGTCCACCGCGCTGGTCGGCTCGACCAGGATCAACGTCTCCGGGTCGGCGACGAGCGCGCGGGCCAGCCGCAGCCGTTGCCGCTGCCCGCCGGAGAACTCCCGGCCGCGTTCGGCGACCTCGCCGTCCAGGCCGCCGGGCAGCGCCTCGACGATGTCGGTGGCGCTCGCCGCGGCCAGTGCCCCCTCGACGGCGCCGGGCTCGGCCCGGTCGTGCGGGTCCAGCTCCGTGCGCAGCACGCCGCTGAACAGCTGCGCGTCGTTGTCGGCCACCAGGATCCGCTCCCGCACCGTCGCCAGCGCCACGTCCCGCAGCGGTACGCCGTGCAGCGTGACGTCCCCGTCGGCGTACCGGCCGAGCCGGTCGGCGATCTCGGTGGCGTCCTGCGGGGTGGCGGTGGCCAGCGCGGTGAGCCGGCCCGGTCGCAGGACGAGTCCGGAGCGTGCGTCCGTCAGCTCGCCCGGCCCGGCCGGCACCGGCACCGGGGTGGCCGGGTCGGTGAACTCCGGCGCGAGCCGCAGCAACCGGACCACCCGGCGGGCCGCGACGTGTCCCCGGGTCAGCTTGTCGGCCGCCTCGGTGAGGTTGCGCAGCGGGCTGACCAGGAACGCGGTGTAGCCGTAGAACGAGACCAGCTCGCCGGCGCTGATCTCGCCGCGCAGCGCGAACCGGGCGCCGAGCCAGGTCACCAGCACCACGAAGACGCCGGGCAGCAGGATCTGCGCGGCCTGCAACAGCGACTCGACCCGGGCCACCCGCAGCCCGTCCGCGCGCAGCGCCTGCGACCGTTGCCGGTAGCGCTCGGACAGCACCGGCTCGCCGCCGACTCCGCGCAGCACCCGCAGGCCGGAGACGATGTCCGCGGCCCGGGCGGTGAGCCGGCCGGTCGAGTCCCGGTACGCGGCCTGCTGCCGGTGCAGCGGGCGGATCAGCAGCGCCACGAGCGCCATCAGCAGCGGCACCCCGAGCACCACGACGAGGCCGAGCGGCTGGGAGGCGTTGAGCAGGATCACCGCGACGGTGACGATGCCGACCACCGAGCCGGCGCCGCGGGCGGTGATGTCGACGGCACTGCCGATGTGCTCGATGTCGGCGGTGCCGATGCTCACCACCTCGCCCGCCGCGACCCGCCGGGGCAGCGCGGCGCCGAGCCGGTTGGTGGCATCCACGGTGACCTGCACGGTGCGGTAGGCGGCGCCGAGCCAGTTGTGTACGGCGCAGCGGTGGCGCAGGATCCCGGCGACGGCCTGCACCAGACCCAGCCCGAGCAGGGCCAGACTCCAGCGCACCAGCGCGTCCGGGTCGCGTTGGGCCAGGCCGGCTTCCACGGCGCGGCCGAGCACGGCCGGCACCAGTGCCTGGGCCAGCATCCAGATCACGCCGAGCGTGAGACCGGCACCGAAGATGACGGGGTGCCGCCCGGCGAGCCACACCAGGTATCGGGTGGCCGACCGCGCGTCAGGGGTGCCGGGGTCGCCGGCCGGTGAGAAGCGCATGACCCACCGACGCTAGGTGCCGGGGTGATCCGGGCGCCAACCAATTCCGGCCGCCGTGACGGCCCTCGCGTCAGCGGTCGACCTGGGTGAAGTCCCAGCTGTGCGGCGGGCGGGCGATCAGGCGTGCGGGCGGCTCGGGCAGTTCCCGGGGGTTGTTGCGCCACTTGGAGATGACCACGAGCCGGTGGTCGGTGGAGGAGAACACCTCACTGGAGACGTGCATCGGGTCGTGCTCGAACTCGGGCAGCGCGGTCTCGCAGACCCAGGTGATCAGGTCGGCGAAGCCGTACGGCTCGGCCTTGGCCTCCCACATCCGGACGATCATGTCGGTCTCCTCCCCGCTCACACGCTGACCACTGTCAGCGGCATCGCCGAGTCGGCCGGCAGGTCCAGCCGGCTCGGCGCGACGCCTGCGGCCACCAGGTGGGAGCCGAGCGCGGCCACCATCGCGCCGTTGTCCGTGCAGAGCTTCGGCCGGGGCGTACGCACCCGGATGCCGTGCCTGCCGGCCCGCTGCTCGGCCATCACCCGCAGCCGGGAGTTGGCCGCCACACCGCCGCCGATGACAAGCGTGTCGATGCCGCTGGTGCGGCAGGCGTCGATCGCCTTGCCGACCAGCACGTCGCAGACCGCCTCCTGGAAGGACGCGGCCACGTCGGCGACCGGCACCGGCTCACCGGCCCGCTGCCGCGCCTCCACCCAGCGGGCCACCGCCGTCTTCAGGCCGGAGAAGGAGAAGTCGTACCGGTGCCCGACCAGGTCCTTCGCGGCGGTCAGCCCGCGCGGGAAGGCGATCGCCGCCGGGTCACCGGCCCGCGCCTCGCGGTCGATGTACGGCCCGCCGGGGAACGGCAGCCCGAGCAGCCGGGCCACCTTGTCGAACGCCTCGCCGGCCGCGTCGTCGATGGTGGCGCCGAGCGGTACGACGTCGCGTGCGAGGTCGTCGACGCGCAGCAGCGAGGAGTGCCCGCCGGAGACCAGCAGCGCGATCGCGGGCTCGGGCAGTGGTCCGTGTTCGAGCGTGTCCACAGCGACGTGCGCGGCGAGGTGGTTCACGCCGTACACCGGCTTCTCCGCCGCCACCGCGTACCCCTTGGCGGCGGCGACCCCGACGAGCAGCGCGCCGGCCAGGCCCGGCCCGGAGGTCACGGCGATGGCGTCGATGTCGGCGATGGTGACGCCCGCTTCGCGCAGCGCCCGGTCCATGGTCGGCACGATGGCCTCCAGGTGGGCGCGGCTGGCCACCTCGGGCACCACGCCGCCGAACCGGGCGTGCTCCTCGACGCTGGAGGCGAGCGCGTCGGCGAGCAGCGTGTGCCCGCGCACGATGCCCACGCCGGTCTCGTCGCAGGAGGTCTCGATGCCGAGGATCAGGGGTTCGTCAGCCATGCGCGTCAGTCCTCGTTGCGCTGCATGACCAGCGCGTCGGTGTTGCTCGGTTGGTAGTAGCCGCGCCGTACGCCGATCGGCTCGAACCCGTAGCCGGCGTAGAGCCGTTGCGCGGGCGCGTTGTCCGCGGCGACCTCCAGCAGCGTGCTGCGGACGCCGCGCCGGGCCGCCTCGGCGAGCAGCGCCTCCAGCAGCAGCCGGCCGATGCCCCGGCGCTGGGCGTCCCGGCGGACCGCGACGTTCTGCACCCACGCCTCGTCGGGCGGGGACACGGCCAGCCCGGCGTAGCCGAGCACAGCGCCGTCGTCGTCGGTGGCGACCAGGTAGAAGTGCCCGTTGGCGAGTTCGTTCCAGAACATCGCCGCCGACCACTGCTCGGCGCCGAACAGGTCCGCCTCGATGGGCAGCACCTCGTCGATGTGCCACCAGCGGAACCGGCCCAGCCTCATGGCAGGACCGGCTTGTGGCCGGTGGCCGCGACCGCGTCCGGCCGGCGCAGGTAGAGCGGGGTCAGCGTCTCGCCGGGCGCGCCCGCGCGGATCCGCGGCGCGGCGAGACGGGCCAGCGCCAGCGGGTCCGGGTAGCGCGGCTCGTCGCGTACCGGCAGCCCCAGCACGTCCGCGTACCGGTGCGCGCCGTCGCCCACCGCGACGGTGACCGCGAGGTCGCGCGCCCGCTCCGCGACCACCGCCGGGGCCGCCACCTCCGGCCCGGCCAGGCGCTGTCCGGCGCCGTCGTAGACGGCCCAGTAGATCTCCCGGCGCCGCGCGTCGCTCGCCGCCAGCACCGGCTCGCCGGCGGCCGCCGGGTGGCCGAGCCCGTCCAGCGAGCAGACGCCGTACGTGGGTACGCCGAGCACCTGACCCACGGTGGCGGCGGTGACCAGCCCGACGCGCAGCCCGGTGAACGGGCCCGGGCCGAGGCCGGCGACGATCGCGGCCAGGTCGGCGGGACGCGCGCCGACATCCGCCAGCACGGCGTCGACCTGCGGCGCGAGCAGCTCGCCGTGGGCGCGGGCATCGACTGTGCGCCGGGACGCGCGGACCGCGACGCCGTCCGCCGAGACCTCGGCAAGGGCCGCGGTCACCGCGGGCGTCGAGGAGTCCACCACGAGTACGAGCACGGTAAGCCAGCCTAGCCGTCCGCCCCGCCCGTGCCCGGCACGCCCTCACCGCTCGCCCACTCACGGTGCGTAGCGCCCGGACTAAGGAGAAGAGGTGAGTGCCTTATGCCTCTGGGTCATAAATATGACTCAGAGGCATAAGACTTAGAAGAGGACTGCCATTCTCCGGAGATGACGGAGAGTCGCCTCGTTCGAGAGATCGCCAGCACCCTGCGACGTGAACGCGAACAAGCAGGCCTCACCCAGCAGGCGCTGGCCGCTCGGTCCGGGCTCAGTCAGGCGGCCATCGCCCGGATCGAACGCGGCGACCGGCTGCCGAGCCTGACCACCGCGGAACGCCTGCTCGCCGCGCTCGGCCGGCAACTGCGGATCGCGGTCGAGCCGCTGGACAGTCACCTGGACGCCGCGCTGGACGAGATGGCCGGGACGGTGCTTGCCGAGCGGATCGAAGATCTCCGGCTGGACCGGCTCATGGACGCCTTGGGCGACCTGCCGTACGTGCTGTCGGGCGGCATGGCGGCACTGCTGCAGGGCGCGCCGCTGCCGGTGGACGCGGTCGAGATCGCGGTGCGCTGGCGGGACTCGCCGCAGTTCAGCGCGCTCCTCGAGCGGATCCACGCGCAGCGTTGGAACGCCCGATGGCAGGAGTGGGGCGGCATCCACACGGAGCCCGAGGAGCCGGGCGAGCACCGTTGGCTGACCCGCTACGGCGAACTACGGGCCCGGATGTGCGACGACCTGCCCGAGCCCATCGAGGTCCGCCTCGGTGACCGCACGTACCCGGTCGAGCCGCTGGTCGAGGTGGAGGTGACCGACCGGCGCACGGCCGAGCTGCTGTCCCGGTACCGCCGGCGCCTCGCCGCAGCGTCGGGCGAGGCGCCGGGCGGGTCAGCCGGCTGAGCGCTCCCAATCGATGGTGGGCAGCCCCGCGTCGGCCAGCGCCTTGTTCGCGGCGCTGAACGGGCGGCTGCCGAGGAAACCGCGCGGGTTCATCGGGCTCGGGTGCCCGGCCTCCAGCACCACGTGCTGCGGGTTGGTCACCAGCGCCGCCTTCTTGCGCGCGTAGCCGCCCCAGAGCAGGAACACCACGCGCTGGTCGAGCGCGTCGAGCGCCCGGATCGTGGCGTCGGTGAACTCCTCCCAGCCCTTGTTGGCGTGCGAACCGGGCGTGGCCTGCCGGACCGTCAGCACCGAGTTGAGCAGCAGGACGCCCTGCGCGGCCCAGCCGTCGAGGTTGCCGCTGCGCGGCTTCGGCACGCCCAGGTCCTCGCCCAGCTCCTTGAAGACGTTGCGCAGCGACGGCGGCACCGCCACCCCCTCGCGCACGCTGAAGCTCAGCCCGTGCGCCTGGCCCGCCTTGTGGTACGGGTCCTGCCCGAGGATCAGCACCCGGGTGTCGGCCGGCCCGCACAGCCGGTAGGCGGAGAAGAGGTCCTCCAGCGGCGGGAAGACAGTGGCGGTCGCGTACTCCCGGGTGACGAACTCGGCCAGCGCCGCGGTGCGGGCCGGGTCCAGGTGGGGCGTGAGCACGGCACGCCAGGCCTCCGGCAGCAGCGCCGGCAGGTCCAGGGTGGGGGCGTCGGGCATCGGCAACCTCTCCTCGTCGGTCGCCACCTTCTTACCAGCCACGACCGACACTCCCGGTCGGCGGCGGGGCCGGTACTGGACGAGAAAAGTTACCGGAGCGTAACCTACCGGCAAGTTACTCACGCCACACCGCCACTGCTAGCTTGCATCCACCACCATCGATGCTCGCTAGGAGTGCCCGTGAGCAGGAGAAACACCCGTCCCCGCACGCCCGCCGCCGCTATCTCCCCCCGCCGCGCGCTCGGCCTCCGGATGCTGGCCGTCGCCGCGGCGGCAGCCACCTACCTGGCCGGATCAGGCGCAGCCGCAGCCGCAGACGGCACCACGCCGGTGGTCTCCCGCGGCGTGACGATCCCCGCCTTCTACCACCCGCCCGCCGACCTGCCCGCCACCAACGGCACGCTGATCCGTACCGAGCCGCTGCCGCTCGGGCTCAGCATCCCCGGGCTCGACGGCCGCCCGATGCCCGGCACCGCCACCCGCCTGATGTACCGGTCCACCGACTCCAACGGCCGGCCCGTCGGTGTGACCGGCGCCTACATCGAGCCGTCGGCGGCGTGGCGGGGCACCGGGCCACGCCCACTGGTCGCCGTCGCCTCCGGCACCATGGGGCAGGGCGACCAGTGCGCACCCTCGTTCGCCCTGCAACACCCGCTCACCCTCACCGGCGACACCCTGTCCGTCGGCTACGAGGCCCTGGCGATCTACCGCCTGCTCGCCACCGGCGCCGCGGTGGTCGTCACCGACTACGTCGGGCTGGGCGCGACCGACCGGCTGCACACGTACGTCAACCGCCTCGACGAGGGCCGCGCCCTGCTCGACGCGGCCCGCGCCGCCCGCGCGGTGCCGGGAGCATCGGTCACCGACCGGTCCCGCGTCGGCCTGTACGGCTACAGCCAGGGCGGCGGCGCCAGCGCGGCGGCCGCCGAACTCCAGCCCACCTACGCGCCGGACGTGCCGCTCGCCGGCACCTACGTCGGCGCGCCGCCGGCCGACCTGACCGCCGTCATCGGCGGCATCGACGGCAGCGCGCTGGCCGGGGCGCTGGGCTGGTCGCTCAACGGCTTCGCCCAGTCCGACCCGGCGGTGCGGGACGTCATCGAGGCGAACATCAACGACGCCGGCCGGGCGGCGCTCGCCGACACCTCGACCATGTGCGTCGGTGACGCGATCCTCCGGTACGCGTTCACCAAGAGCAGCAGGTGGATCACCGGCGGCCGGTCCCTCACCACTGTCATCGCCGCCTCGCCCGAGGCGGCCGCCGTCCTCGACCGGCAGCGCATCGGCACGCTCAAGCCCGCCGGCCCGGTACGCGTGGCAACAGGCGTCCAGGACGACATCGTGCCGCACCGGCAGGCCCGCCAACTGGCGGTCGACTGGTGCCGCAAGGGCGCCGACGTGACCTACCAGGCCGTCAGCCTGCCCAACCTCGGTGACAAGCTCCTCACCAACCACCTGGCGCCACTCATCACCGATCAGGGCGACGCGGTGGCCTGGCTGACCGACCGGCTCGCCGGGCGCACCGCCTACTCCAACTGCTGGACGATGCCCCTCCAGCCCTAGGACAGTTCGGCGACCCGGGCGGCCCAGTCGCCGCCGACCGGCTCCAGCGTGACCGCCCGGGTGTCGTCGTCGCGGCGGTCGATGCGTACCCGCAGGTGCGCGTCGACCAGCTGCTCGACCATCCCCTCACCCCACTCCACCACGGTGACCGCCTCGTCCACCGAGGCGTCCAGGTCGAGGTCGTCGATCTCCGCGCGCGGGTCGGCGGCCTCACCCAGGCGGTACGCGTCGGCGTGCACGAGCGTCACCCGGCCGCCCCGCGCCGGGTCGGGCCGGTGCACCCGGGCGATGACGAAGGTGGGCGAGGTGATGTCCCCGCGTACGCCGAGGCCGGCGCCGATGCCCTGGGTCAGCGCGGTCTTGCCGGCCCCGAGCGGGCCGCTGAGCAGCAGCAGGTCGCCGGCGCGCAGCACACCGGCAAGCCGCCGCCCGAACTCGTGGGTGTCGTCGACCGTCTTCAGCTCCACGATCACCGTCATAGCGAATCCAGGAACCTCTCCAGCGCCGCGTTCACCTCGTCGGCGTGCTCCAGCATCACCACGTGCCCGCTGTCGTCGATCTTCACGAACTCGGCGTGCGGCAGCCGCCGGACGATCTCCTCGGAGTGCGTCACCGGCGTGATCATGTCCTTGTCCCCCACGATCACCAGCACCGGCGTGCCGGCCAGCGCCGCCAGCGCCGGGAACCGGGAGTGGGTGGCGATCGTGCGCAGGTAGCGGGTGACCGTGTCGGCCGAGGTGCGCGAGTTCATCATCTCGACGTACGACACCAGGGCCGGGCTCGGCTTCGACGTGCCGAAGCCGTACTTGCGGGTGAGCAGCCAGGCTACGTTCGAGGTCGACCGGCGCGCCCGGTCGATCACGGTGCCGCCGTACCGGGTGGCGTTGCTCATCATGTAGAGCACCGGCGAGCCGACGCGGCCGAGCAGCGCGGGCGCCACCAGCTTGGTCTCCGCCGCGAGGCCGCCCGACGTCGCCATCAGCACGGTGCCGACCACCCGGTCACCGAACATCTCCGGGTACAGCTCGGCCAATGCCATGATCGTCATGCCGCCCATCGAGTGCCCGACCAGCACCAGCGGACCCTCCGGGGCCACCTCGTCGAGCACCCGGCGCAGCGTGTGGCCCAGCGCGGTCAGGTCGTACTCGCCGCTCTCCAGCCGGCCGGAACGGCCGTGCCCCGGCTGGTCGTACGCGACCACCCGGTAGTCGCCGCGCTCGGCGAGCCGCTTGCGCTGGAAGTGGAACGTGCCCATGTCCAGGCAGAACCCGTGCACCAGCACCACCGTCGGGTGCCCGGCGACCGGACGGGCCGGCTCGACCACCTCCACGTGGATGTCGGTGCCGTCCGGCATCTCCAGCCGGTACGCCTCGTCGTAACGCTGCTCGCCGAAGACCTCGTCGGCGTACCGATCGGTGGGGTCGTTCTTGAGCCGGCGGACCAGCACCCGCTCGCTGACCACGCCCGCCGCGAGCCCGGCGGCGGCCACACCGACGGCGGCGCCGACCAGCCCGGCGACCTTGCCGGCGGCGGTACGCGGTCGCGGCAACCGGACACTCATGCGCGCTCACCGTCGTAGACGCGGGGCACGCGCACGCCGCCGAAGCGGGTCACGATCTCGTAGTTGATGGTGCCGACCGCCTCGGCCCAGTCGTCGGCGGTGGGCTCGCCGTCCGCACCACTGCCGAACAGCGTCACCACGTCACCGGCGGTCACCTCGTCGTCGCCGCAGTCGACCACGAACTGGTCCATGCAGACGCGCCCGGAGATGGTCCGGCGCTTGCCGGCGAGGTGCACCGGGCCGGTGTTGGAGGCGTGCCGGGGCACCCCGTCGGCGTAGCCGAGCGGCACCACCGCGAGGTTGGCCTCCTGCTCGGTCAGATAGGTGTGCCCGTAGGAGACGCCGGTGCCGGCCGCGACGCGCTTGGTGAGCATCACCCGGGCGCGGGCGGTCATGGCGGGACGCAGACCGAACTGCTCGCCCGCGACCGGCGACAGGCCGTAGACGGCGATGCCGGGCCGGACCAGGTCGAAGTGGGTGTCCGGCCGGGTCAGCGTGGCGGCCGAGTTGGCCAGGTGCCGGTAGCGCGGACGCAGCCCGGCGCGCGTCACCATCTCCAGCCCTTCGTGGAACACAGCGAGCTGGCGGTCGGTGGTGGGGTGGCCGGGCGAGTCCGCGTACACGAAGTGGCTCCACACGCCGACCACCTCGACCAGGCCGTCGGCCTGGGCCTTCGCGGCGGCCTCCAGCAGCGCCGGCCAGTCGGCGACGGTGGCGCCGCCCCGGGCCAGCCCGGTGTCGATCTTGAGGTGCAGCCGGGCCGCGCGGTCCGCCCGGCGGCTCGCCTCGATCATCTCGTCGAGCTGGGTGAGGCTGGCGCAGCCGAGGTCGACGCCGACGGTGATCCCGTCGTGCAGCGGCAGGCCGGGGTCGAGCAGCCAGGCCAGCACCGGCGCGGTGATGCCCGCCTCACGCAGCCGCAACGCCTCGTCCAGCGTGCAGACGCCGAGCTGGTCCGCGCCCGCGTCGAGCGCCGCCCGGGCGGCGGGCACCATGCCGTGGCCGTAGCCGTCGCCCTTGACCACCGCCATCAGCTCGGCGCTGGTGCCGGCCTTGAGCCGGGTCACGTTCTCCCGGATCGCGTCCAGGTCGACGCGCACCTCCGACTGCCACATGTCCTCAGCCTACTTCCGTCAGTGATCATCGGCGCCGTGAGCCGTGCGGGCGGTGCCCGTCGCCACCGGGCACCGCCGCCCGGATCAGCCCAGCCGGGCCAGTACCGGACGCAACGCCGCCGCCACGTCGGGCGCGGTCACCGGACCGCCGCGCGCCGCCTCCCGGCCGGCCAGCCCGTGCAGGTACGCCGCGGCGGCCGCCGCCCGCTCCGGCGCGAGCCCGGCGGCGAGCAGCGAGCCCAGCAGCCCGGCCAGCACGTCGCCGGTGCCACCGGTGGCGAGTACCGGGGTGCCGGTCGGGTTCACGTACGCGCGGCCGTCGGGCGTACCGATGATCGTGTGGTCGCCCTTGAGCAGCACCACCGCGTTCATCCAGGCGGCCAGCCGCAGCGCTGCGGCGACCCGGTCCTCCCCCGGCATCTCGCCGCAGAGCCGGGCGTACTCCCGGTCGTGCGGCGTCACCACGATCGGCGCGTCCCGGCCACGCAGCCGATCGGCCAGCTTGCCGTCGACGAGCAGCGTCAGCGCGTCCGCGTCGAGCACCACCGGCACCGGCGCGGCGAGCACCGCGCGCAGCTCGGCGGCGGAGTCATCGCCGGTGCCCAGGCCGGAGCCGCAGACCCACGCCTGCACCCGGCCGGCGTCGGCGACCCGGCCGGTGGCGATCACCGACGGGTGCTGGTGCAGCACCTCGCCCTTGGCACTCCCGGCGTAGCGGACCAGTCCGGTGGGACCGGCGAGCGCCCCGGCGACCGAGAGCACCGCGGCGCCCGGGTAGGTGGCCGAACCGGTGGCCACCCCGACCACGCCCCTGGTGTACTTCTCCGACGACGCGCCCAGCGCCGGCCACCAGTCGACGACGTCCGCCTGCTCGATCACCTGGAGCGCCGGTGTGCCGCGCAGCCACGGCGTCAGCCCGATGTCGACCAGCTCGACCTCTCCGGCCAGCTCGGCGGCCGGGCCGACGACCAGTGCGGGCTTGAGCGCGCCGAAGGCGACCGTCACGTCGGCGCGAACCGCCCGGGGCCGCCCGGCGTCGGTGAGCGGGACGTGGCCGGTGTCGACAGCGACGCCGCTCGGCACGTCGACCGCGACCACGGTGGCGGGCGTGCCGTCGCGCCCGCGCTGCCCGGTCAGGCTCGCGGCCAGCTGTTCGGCCGTCTCGCGGAGCCCTCCGGTGCCGCCGATGCCCACGATGCCGTCGAGCACCAGGTCGACCACCGCGGGCGGCCGGTCGGCCACGCCCCCACCGGCGGCGCGCAGGGCGGCCAGGCCCTCGGCGTGCGCCCGGCCCGGCGCGAGGAGCAGCGCGGTCACCGCCGCGCCCCGGCGGGCCAGGTGCGCGCCCGCGAAGAGAGCGTCGCCGCCGTTGTCGCCGGACCCGACGAGCAGCAGCACCCGGGCGCCGTAGACACCACCCCGGTCGGCGAGCAGCAACGCGCAGCGCCGGGCCAGCCCGGCCGCGGCCCGCTGCATGAGCGCACCGGGCGGGAGGGTGGCCAGCAGGCCCGCCTCCGCCGCGCGAACGTCCGCGACCCGCCACACCTGTCTCATGCCACCCCGCCCCGCTCGTCGCGCCGGCTCAGCTTCCGCCCGCGGCTCCCCCGATCACGGCCTCACCCTACCGGCGGTACGCGCCGCGGACCGCCTGGCGGAAACGCCCTGTGGAAAACCCCGGCCGTTGTCCACAGGGGTCGGCGGCCACCGCCGGGTGCCGCCTAGCGTCCCGGTGTCCGGAGCCGGCCGGTGGCGCCGGGCGAGGGAGGTCACGTGGTGGAGAGACCGTTCGACGTCGACCCGGAGCTGCTGCGCAGTGTGGCGCGCGAGCTGGCCGACGACGCGTACCGGCTGGCTTGCGGGCCGGGCGCCGCGCCGGAGTCGTTGCTGGTGGCGGCAACGGAGGGCTGGCGATCCGGTGCGGCGCTGGCCGACCTGGAGGCGGCGGTGCGGCGCTGGTCCGGCGCGCTCGGCGCCCGGGTGGCCGACACCGCTCAGGCGTTGCGGCGCGGCGCGGACGGCTACGAGGCGGTAGACGAACGCGCCGCCCGCCGCCTCACCGGGGTGCTCCGGTGAGCGGCGGGAGTGCTGACGCCGCCACGCCGGTCGGCTACGCGCAGCTCTGGCGCGCCGACCCGGGCACCTGGTCCGCCGCCGGGACGGCATGGCGGGGCCTCACCACGCCGGTACGGCGGCGCGCCGACGCGCTGACCGCCCGGATCGGCACGCTCCGCCCCGGGTGGTCGGGTGCCGCCGCGACGGCGGCGCAACGGCGGATCGGGGACCTGCGCACCGACCTGACCGACGTGCTGCCCGCCCTGCTCGAGGTCGACCAGGTGCTCGCCGAACTCGGTGCCCGGCTGGGCGCGGCGAAGGCGCGGCTCGGCGCCGAGGTGGCCCGCGCCGGGTCGGGTGGCCTGCTCGTCGACCGCACCGGAGCGGTCCGGCCCGATCCGGCGCGCCCGGTGGCACAGGCCGGACCGGCGGTGATCCACGCGCGGGCCGGGATCCGGGGCGCGCTGACGCTCGCCGACGCAGCCGACCGGGAGGCCGCCGACCGGCTCGCGGAGCTGACCACCGCCTCGGTACGCGGCTGGGTCAGCGTGCCGCCCGCGTACCGGCCCGGGCTCGGTGCCGGTCCGGCCGAGGTGAGCCGCTGGTGGGCCGGTCTGAGCGCGGCCGAGCGACGCTGGCTGGTCGGGCGGGAACCGGGCCGGATCGGTCGCCTCGACGGGCTTCCGGCCGCCGCTCGGGACCAGGCGAACCGGCTGCTGCTCGGTGACCGGCGGGAGCTGTTGCTCGTACGGCGGCTCGCGCTGCTGCCCCCGCTTCCGGCCGGGCCGTTGGAGGCGTCCCGCCGGGTCCGCCTCGCCGCTGTCGAGGCGGCGCTACGCGGGTTGGACGGGCTCACCGAGCGGCTGGCCGCGGGCGGGGCGCCCCGGGCGTACCTGCTGGGGCTCGACCCGGCCGGCGACGGCCGCGCGGTGGTGGCGCTCGGCAACCCGGACCGCGCCGCCTCCGTGCTCACCTACGTCCCGGGCATGACCTCGGATCTGGCCGACGCGCCGGCCGAGCTGGGCCGCGCGGCCCGGGTGTTGCAGCGATGCGCGGCGCTCGGGCCGGGCGAGGAGGCGGCGGCGGTGCTCTGGCTGGACTACGACGCGCCGGACTTCCTCACCGAGGCGGCCGGCGCCCGGCAGGCCGAGGACGCCGGCCCGGCGCTGCACCGGTTCCAGGACGGGCTGCGGACCGCGCACGAGGGCCAGCCGGCCCGGCAGACGGTGCTCGGACACAGCTACGGCTCGCTCGTGGTCGGCGCCGCCGCCCGCGACCACGGGTTGAGCGCCGACGCGCTGGTCTTCGTCGGTTCGCCCGGCGTCGGCGTGGACCATGCCGCCGAGCTGCGGATGCCCGCCGGTCAGGTCTGGTCGTCGACCGCGCCGGACGACGTGATCCGGCTGGCCCGCCCACCGGACGAGCTGGCCCGCCGCGCGCTGTTCGCGGGTACGCCACTCGGTCCGGCGCTCGCCGTGCTCGACGGGCCCGGCGAGCGGCTCTGGTTCGGCGCCGACCCGAGCGCGCCGGGCTTCGGCGGCCGGCGCTTCCGGAGCGCCCCGCACGGCCACACCGGCTACTGGGATCCGGACAACCCGGCGCTGGACGGCATGGCCCGGATCGTGCTGGGCCGATGACCGGGCCGGATGCGACGCGGTCCCCCCACCCGTGGTGCGGGCGGAGGGACCGTGGACGAGATCGGCTACTCGACGGTGACCGACTTGGCCAGGTTCCGGGGCTGGTCGACGTCGTGCCCGCGGGCGGCGGCGATCTCGGCGGCCAGCACCTGCAACGGCACCGTGGTCACCAGCGGCGCCAGCAGCGTCGGCGTACGCGGCACGTAGATCAGGTGGTCGGCGTAGCGGACCACCGCCTGGTCGCCCTCCTCGGCGATCACGATGGTGCGGGCGCCGCGCGCGCGTACCTCCTGGATGTTGGAGACGACCTTGTCGTGCAGCATGCCCCGGCCGACCGGGGAGGGCACGATGCAGATCACCGGGGTGCCCTGGTCGATCAGCGAGATCGGGCCGTGCTTCAGCTCACCGGCGGCGAAGCCCTCGGCGTGCATGTACGCCAGTTCCTTGAGCTTCAGCGCGCCCTCCAGCGCCACCGGGTAGCCCACGTGCCGGCCGATGAACAGCACCGTCGGCTCGGACTTCAACTCGCGGCCCAGCTCGCGGACCGGCTCGATCCGGTCCAGCAGCTCCCGCAGCTTGCCCGGCATCTCCTGGAGCTGGGCCACCACCGCGCCCACCTCGTCGGCGAACTTGATGCCGCGCACCTGGGCCAGATGCAGGCCGATCAGGTAGCAGGCGA
This sequence comes from Micromonospora sp. WMMA1976, assembly GCF_027497335.1. NCBI lineage: Bacteria > Bacillati > Actinomycetota > Actinomycetes > Micromonosporales > Micromonosporaceae > Micromonospora > Micromonospora sp. WMMA1976. The sequence continues at coordinate 5,427,698 of NZ_CP114912.1, forward strand.
CGACCTGGGTGAGGAACGCCTTGGTGGAGGCGACAGCGATCTCCGGGCCGCCGTGGGTGTAGAGCACCGCGTCGGACTCGCGCGGGATGGTCGAGCCGTTTGTGTTGCAGATCGCCAGCACGCGGGCCTTCTGCTCCTTGGCGTGGCGCAGCGCCATCAGCGTGTCCATCGTCTCGCCGGACTGCGAGATCACCACGATCAGCGTGGAGCGGTCGAGCACCGGGTCGCGGTAGCGGAACTCACTTGCCAGCTCCACCTCGCAGGGGATGCGGGTCCAGTGCTCGATGGCGTACTTGGCGACCAGGCCGGCGTGGTACGAGGTGCCGCAGGCGACGATGAAGATCTTGTCGACGTCGCGCAGGTCCTGCTCGCTGAGACGGACCTCGTCGAGGGCGATCTCGCCGGTCTCGGTGAGCCGGCCCAGCAGCGTGTCGGCGATGGCCTGCGGCTGCTCCTCGATCTCCTTGAGCATGAACCAGTCGTAGCCGCCCTTCTCGGCGGCCGACGAGTCCCAGTCGATGTGGAAGTCGGTGCCGCTGGCCGGCTGGCCGTGGAAGTCGGTGATGTCGATGCTGTCCGGGGTGATCAGGACGATCTGGTCCTGCCCCAGCTCGACTGCGTCCCGGGTGTGCTCGATGAACGCGGCGACGTCGCTGGCCAGGTAGTTCTCGCCGTCGCCCCGGCCGACCACGAGCGGCGAGTTGCGCCGGGCGCCGACCACCGCGCCGGGGATGCCGGCATCGACGGCGAGCAGCGTGAACGCGCCCTCCAGGCGCCCGCAGACCACGCGCATGGCGGCGGCGAGGAGCTGCGGGCTGTCGGTCTCACCGGCCGAGCGCAGGTCGGCCAGCGCGCGGGCGATCAGGTGCGCGGCGCACTCGGTGTCGGTGTCGCTGGCGAACTCGACACCCTCGTCCTCCAGTTCGGCGCGGAGCTTCGCGAAGTTCTCGATGATGCCGTTGTGGATCACCGCGACGCGGCCGTCCGGGGAGAGGTGCGGGTGGGCGTTGCGGTCGGTCGGGCCGCCGTGCGTGGCCCAACGGGTGTGGCCGATGCCGGTGGTGCCGTCGCCGATGCCGATCGGGCTGGCGGCGCAGTCCTCGGGGTTGTCGGCCGCGCGCTCGGAGAGGACCTTCTCCAGGTTCGCGAGCTTGCCGGCCTTCTTCTCGGTCAGCAGCTCGTCCTCGCAGACCACGGCGACACCGGCCGAGTCGTAGCCGCGGTATTCGAGACGCCGCAGTCCGTCAAGCACGATGCCGAGCGCCGGGCGCGCGCCGGCGTAACCCACGATTCCACACATGGTCCGCAGCCTAACCGAGTTTCGCTCATCGCGCGTGCTCGGAAGGGCGGTTAACGATCACTGAATTTGAGCGAACCGAGCGTCGAGGATGCGATTACCGGACAAAGCACCATCCAGGTCGTTCCGCCCGTCCGGACCGGTTCGGGACGCCGGGCGCGGACCGCCGGCCGGGACCGCACGGCTGGTCGCCACCGCCTACATTGAGGCCGGGCGCCGTCCCCCGGCCCCACCGTTCCGCGGTCGTCCGCGCCGTACCCCTGTGAGCTGAGCCCATGTCCGAGACGACCCCCTCCCCCGAACCGGCCCCCGGACCGGCCGACCCGACCGCCGCGCCGGCCACGCCGCAGCCCTCCTCCTGGACGCCGCCGGACCCGCTGGCCGCCCCGCAGCCGTGGACGCCGCCCGAGCCCTGGTCGCCGCCGCCCGCTCCGAGCCCCTGGGCGGCCACCGGCCCGGGGAGCGCGTCAGCCGGAACCGGTCCGGCCATGCCACCGAGCGGGACGGGACACCCGGTGGGCGAACCGGGGTGGGCGGCTCCGGCCGACCCGGCCGCCGCGCCGCGCCCGCCCGTCCCACCGACCTCCGGCGACCCGCACATCCCGGGTGCGCCCGGGTGGCCGTCCCAGCCCGGCGTGCCCGACTTCCCGGCACAGCCGGCCTGGACACCTGGCACCTACCCGCCCGGCCCCTACCCGCCGCCGTACGCGTATCCGGGCATGCCGCCGCGCCGCGGTGGCGGCGGTGGCTGGGTGGCCGGCCTGGTGATCGGCCTCGTCACCGTGCTGGCGATCATCGTCTGCGGCTGCGTCGGGCTGTCCTTCCTCGGCCGGGGCCTGGACGACGGGACGGCCTCCGGCGACCGGTACGACGAGCCGTTCTACGGCGAGCCCGACGGGTGGGCCGACGAGCCGACCGCGCCGCCGGCCCGGCCGGCCACCACCCCGTCCGGCGGGCCCGGCAAGTTCACCGTGCTGTACGAGGTGACAGCCACCGACGGCGAGGCCGAGGTGCAGTTCTACGACGCGGACGCCAACTTCCACCAGCCCGGCGCCGTGGACACCCCCTGGCGGCTGAGCTTCACGGCGAACGACCGCGAGCGGGTGCAGATCATCGCCAGCCCGGTCGGGTCCGGCGACGTGACCTGCCGGATCACCGTCAACGGCAAGGTCGTCTCCAAGGACTCGGGCGAGTACGGCGCGACCTGCTTCGGCTGGTGAGCACTCGGCGGCGGGCCGTAGGCTCGCAGCCGTGACGACGACCGATCCCCTGGTGGCCCGGATGCGGCCGTTCGGCACCACCGTCTTCGCCGAGATGTCCGCGCTCGCAGTGCGTACCGGCGCGGTCAACCTCGGGCAGGGCTTCCCGGACACCGACGGCCCGCCGGAGATGCTCGCCGCCGCGGCCGAGGCGCTGCGTACCGGCCACAACCAGTACCCGCCCGGTCCGGGCATCCCCGCGCTGCGCGCCGCCGTCGCCGAGCACCAGCGCCGGTTCTGGGGCCTGGAGTACGACCCGGACGGCGAGATCGTGGTGACCGCCGGGGCGACCGAGGCGATCGCGGCGAGCATCCTCGCGCTGTGCGAGCCGGGTGACGAGGTGATCTGCTTCGAGCCGTACTACGACTCGTACGCCGCCTCGATCGCGCTGGCCGGGGCGGTCCGCCGCCCGGTGACGCTACGGCCCGGGCCCGACGGCAGGTACGCGTTCGACCCGGACGAGTTGCGCGCCGCGTTCGGGTCGCGTACCCGGCTGGTGCTGCTGAACTCGCCGCACAACCCGACCGGCAAGGTCTTCACCGCCGACGAACTGACGGCGGTGGCCGAGCTGTGCCGGGAACACGACGTGTACGCGGTCACCGACGAGGTCTACGAGCACCTGGTGTTCACCGACGCCGCCGCGCCGCACGTACCACCGGCCACGCTGCCGGGGATGTGGGAGCGGACGCTGCGCATCTCGTCGGCCGGCAAGACGTTCTCCTGCACCGGCTGGAAGGTCGGCTGGGTGAGCGGCCCCGCGCCGCTGGTGGCCGCCGTGCTGCGGGTGAAGCAGTTCCTGACGTTCGTCAACGCCGGACCGCTGCAACCGGCGGTGGCGGTGGCGCTCGGGCTGCCGGACGCGTACTTCACCGGGTTCCGGGACGACATGCAACGTCGCCGGGACCAGCTCGCCGCCGGGCTGGCCGACGCCGGGTTCGGTGTGCTCCCGCCGGAGGGCACCTACTTCGTGACCGCCGACGTCACGCCGCTGGGCGGCCGGGACGGGGTGGAGTTCTGCCGGGCGCTGCCGGAGCGCTGCGGCGTGGTGGCGGTGCCGACGCAGGTGTTCTACGACGACGTGGAGGCCGGTCGCCGGCTGATCCGGTTCGCGTTCTGCAAGCGGCCGGAGGTGCTGGCCGAGGCGGTGACCCGGCTGCGTGGTCTGCGCGGAGACTGAACCGCCCGCTGGAGGGAGTTTCCCCAGCGGGCGGGCGGCGTGGCTCAGGCGACCGGGCTCGCGGTCCGCACGTGCTCGGCGATGCGCTCGGCGACCTCACGCGCGGTGTCCTCGGTGGCCGCCTCGACCATGACCCGCACCAGCGGCTCGGTGCCGGACGGGCGCAGCAGCACCCGGCCGGTCTCGCCCAGCTCCGCCTCGGCGCGCTCGACCTCGGCCCGGACGGCCGGTGCGGCGGCGCCGACGGTACGGTCCCCGACCGGCACGTTGATCAGCACCTGGGGCAGCTTGGTGACCACCGCGGCAAGCTCGGCCAGCGAGGTGCCGGTCGCGGCCATGCGGGCCATCAGGTGCAGGCCGGTCAGCACGCCGTCGCCGGTGGTCGCGTACGCGGGCAGCACGATGTGGCCGCTCTGCTCGCCCCCGAGCGCCAGGCCGGAGGCGCGCAGCTCCTCCAGCACGTACCGGTCACCGACCTTGGTCTCGACCAGCCGGATGCCGTGCTCGGACATGGCCAGGCGGAGACCGAGGTTGCTCATCACGGTGGCGACCAGGGTGTCCTGGGTCAGCTCGCCGGCGTCCCGCATGGCCAGCGCGAGGATCGCCATGACCTGGTCGCCGTCGACCTCGTCGCCGTCGGCGGTGACCGCGACGCAGCGGTCGGCGTCGCCGTCGTGGGCGATGCCGAGGTGGGCGCCGTGCTCGACCACTGCGGCGCGCAGCGCCTCGATGTGGTTCGAGCCGCACTCGTCGTTGATGTTGAGCCCGTCCGGCTCGGCGTGGATGGCGATCACCTCGGCGCCGGCCTCCCGGTAGGCGACCGGGGCGACGTCGGCGGCCGCGCCGTTGGCGCAGTCGACCACGACCTTGATCCCGTCGAGGCGGTGCGGCACGGTGCCGACCAGGTGCTGCACGTAGTGGTCGGCGCCGTCGAGCAGGTCGTGCACGCGGCCGACACCTGCACCGACGGGACGCTTCCAGGCGGTGGTGGCGTTCGCCTTCACCGCCTCCTCGATCCGCATCTCGATCTCGTCGGGCAGCTTGTGCCCGCCGGCCGCGAACAGCTTGATGCCGTTGTCCGGCATCGGGTTGTGCGAGGCGGAGAGCATCACGCCCAGGTCGGCCTTGGCCTCGGCGGTGAGGAACGCCACCGCCGGGGTGGGCAGCACGCCGACCCGGACCACGTTGGCGCCGGCGCTGGTGAGCCCGGCGACCACCGCCGCCTCCAGCATCTCGCCGCTGGCCCGGGTGTCCCGGCCGACCACCGCGAGCGGCGGATGGCTCTTGTCGGTCTCGGCCAGCGTGTGGGCCGCGGCCACCGCGACCGCAAGCGCCAACTCCGGGGTGAGATCCGCGTTCGCCCGCCCGCGTACGCCGTCCGTGCCGAACAACCGGCCCATACCCGCCAACCTCCGTGGAACTGCCGATGAGAGGAGAAAACGCGGAACGGCCGGTCCGCCTCCCGGATGGGGAGGCGAACCGGCCGTCCGTCAGAAGTACAAGACGCTTGTGGTGATCAGCGCTTCGAGTACTGGGGAGCCTTGCGGGCCTTCTTGAGGCCGTACTTCTTGCTCTCCTTGACCCGGGCGTCACGGGTCAGGAAGCCGGCCTTCTTCAGGGCCGGGCGGTCGTCGGGCTCGCTGACGATCAGCGCCCGGGCGATGGCGAGCCGCAGCGCGCCGGCCTGGCCGGTGGTGCCGCCGCCACGCAGGTTGGCGATCACGTCGAACGCCTCGGGCTTCTCGGCGGTGACCAGCGGGTCCTTGATGAGCTGCTGGTGCACCTTGCTCGGGAAGTAGGCCTCGAGGTCGCGGCCGTTGCAGGTGATCTTGCCGGTGCCCGGGACGATCCGGACCCGGACGATGGCTTCCTTGCGCCGACCCACGGTCTGGATCGGGCGGTCACCACGGGGCGCGCGCGCGACGGGCGCCGGCGCCTCGGTGGCCTCGGGGGCGACCTCGGTGGCGGTGATGTCGGTCATGCTGCTTCCTTCGCCCGCGCTCACTGCGCGATCTGCTTGATCTCGAACGGCACCGGCTGCTGCGCGGTGTGCGGGTGCTCGGCACCGGCGTAGACCTTCAGCTTCTTGAGAAGCTGACGGCCCAGCTTGTTGTGCGGGAGCATGCCCTTCACGGCCAGCTCGATGGCCCGCTCGGGCCGCTTGGTCAGCAGCTCGTCGTAGCCGACCCGCTTCAGGCCACCCGGGTAACCGGAGTGGCGGTAAGCGACCTTGGTCTGACGCTTGTTGCCGGTCAGCGCGACCTTGCCCGCGTTCACGATGACGACGAAGTCGCCCGTGTCGACGTGCGGCGCGAAAGTCGGCTTGTGCTTGCCACGCAGGAGCGTGGCGGCGTGGGTCGCCAGGCGGCCCAGCACGACATCAGAGGCGTCGATGACGTGCCACTGACGCTCGATCTCACCCGGCTTCGGGCTGTACGTACGCACAGGTCTACCTTGTCTCGTCGTCGGTCTGGGGTCGCGCGCCGAGGTGACCAGGAGTACCCAGCCGGACCAGCGCGCACGAACGACCAAGCGTACCTGATGCGGCACGCCTAAGAATGTCGTACAACAGCAGGCAACGATACCCGGCCGCCCGGTGGCAGGTCAAAACGGGGTCGCGCCGCGCATGGCCTGCGGGTTCGTCATGGCACAGGTCACACGCCGGCCAGCGTACGCGGCCCCGGACGCAGGTAGACCACCCAGGTCACCAGGAAGCAGAGCGCGTACCAGGCGATGAATGCCAGGTACGCGGCGTCCGCCGTGCCGGAGGTCAGGAACGACTGCCGGAACGCCACGTTCACCAGCACCCCGCCCGAGGCCCCGACCGCCCCGGCGATCCCGATCACCGCCCCGGACAGACGCCGGGCCCGCCGCTGCGCCGCCTCCGGGTCGCCGGTCAGCTCGCTCTCCGCGACGGCCCGGGCCCGGAAGATCGCCGGGATCATCTTGTACGTCGAGCCGTTGCCGATCCCGGAGAAGACGAACAGCGCCAGGAACCCGGCCAGGTAGAGCGGAAAGGACCGCTCGCGGGCCGCGTACAGCACCAGCCCGGCCCCGGCGGCCATCGCCACGAAGTTCCAGAACGTCACCCGCGCCCCGCCCAGCCGGTCGGCGAGCTGACCGCCGACGGGCCGGATCAGCGACCCGATCAGCGGCCCGAGGAAGGTCAGCCAGGCGGCGTCCACGGGCGTCGGGAACCGGTCGTGGAACTGGAGCTGGAGCACCTGGCCGAAGGCGAACCCGAAGCCGATGAAGGAGCCGAACGTGCCGACGTAGAGCAGCGACATCACCCAGGTGTGCGGGTCGCGGGCCGCCGCGCGCAGCGCGCCCGGCTCGTTTCGTGCCCCCGGCACGTTGTCCAGCCACCGGGCCGCGGCCAGCGCGGCCAGCACGATCAGCGGCAGGTAGACCGCCGGCACGAGCCGGGGGTACGCGGCGCCCGCGGTCGCCAGCACGGCCAGCCCCACCAGTTGCACCGCCGGTACACCCAGGTTGCCGCCGCCGGCGTTGAGTCCCAGCGCCCGGCCCTTGAGCCGCTCGGGGAAGAACAGGTTGATGTTCGCCATCGACGAGGCGAAGTTGCCGCCGCCGACGCCGGACAGGCAGGCCAGCACCATCAGCGTGGCGTACGACACCCCGGGCTCGATCAGCACCGCCATCGGCACCGCCGGCACCAGCAGCAGCAGGGCGCTCACGATGGTCCAGTTCCGGCCGCCGAAGCGGGCCACCGCCAGCGTGTACGGCAGCCGCAGCACCGCCCCCAGCGCGGCCGGCACGGCGGTGAGCAGGAACTTCCCGGCCGGATCGATGCCGTACTCGGGGCCGAGGAACAGCACCGTCACCGACCAGAGACTCCACACCGAGAAGCCGACGTGCTCGGCGAAGATCGAGACGTACAGGTTGCGCCGGGCCACCCGGGCGCCGCCGGCCGCCCAGAACGCCGGATCCTCCGGCCGCCATTCGGTGAGCCGGCCGGCGGTGGTGGCCGGCGGCGTGGTGGGTGCGGAAACGAGCGTGCTCACTGACGGACTCCTCCTCGTCGATGACGAGGCGACGCTCTCAGCCGGTGGTTTCCCCGGCGTGCCCCGCGCGCGTCGGCGCGGCAACGGAGAGCGCACGTCCGCCGGAGCGCGCCGGTGAGGCGGTCACAGTTCCTGGAGGATCCGCAGCGCCCGGCCGACCCGCTGCATGGTCTCGGTGTCGGCCACGTCGACGCACTCGGTGAACCACTTCTTCATCGGTGAGGAGATCCGGTCGGGCATCACCACGTACGCGCCCATCCGCACGGCGAGCGGCGAGTCGCGCAGCAGTGACTCCTCCACTACCTCGGCCACGATCACGATGGGTACCGCAGTGGCGTTGTAGACGTCGGAGCTGATCACCAGGCCGAACCGTTCCCGGGCGCCGGAGATGCGCCAGACCTCGCCCCTACGCAGCACGCGGACGCCCGCCGAACAGGGCGTCGTCGACGAGCGCGGCCTCCTGGGCGTCGGCCAGGGCGGCGGCTTCCAGGTCCAGGCCGGCACGGCCGACCGCGTCGGCGTGCGCGGTGAAGACCTCGCGCAGCGCCTTCTCCCGGGCGGCCTGGTCCATCCAGGCGGAGAGGGAGAGCCCTTCCCGCTTGGCGAACCGGCGAGCCTCCTCGATCGTCTCGTCGGAGAACGACAGCGTCACCTTGGCGGTCATGCCAGGAAGACTACCCAGCGGTATGACCACCAGTCATCCTCGTCCCCGCCGATCAGGGAAACGGACAGCGGTCTCAGGTACGCCGGCCGCCGAAGACCGCGAAACGCCATTCCTTGAAGAAGCAGTCCACGTCCACCAGACCCGCCTCGGTCAGCCACCGGCACTGGTCTGCCACCGTGGCCGGCCGGTCGTGCCGCATCCGCTCCCGGGCGCCGGCGATCTCCTCGGCGTCGGATCCCAGCTCGGTGATCCGCGCCGTCCACACCTCGTCGTAGCGGCGGTCCAGCGCCGGGGTGGGCCCGGCGACCTGCTCGGCGTTGACGAACACCCCGCCGGGGACGAGCGCGTCGGCGGCCCGCTCGTACAGCGCCTGTTTTCCCTCGTCGTCGAGGTGGTGGATGGCCAGCGCGGACACCACCGCGTCGTACCGGCCGGCGGGCAGCGGGCCGGCCAGGTCGGCGTGCACCGTCCGGTGCGCCACGCCGCGCTTCTCCAGGTGTGCGGCGGCCACCGCGAGCATGCCGGGTGCGCCGTCCACGAGCGTCAGGCGGACGCCGGGGACGGCTGCGGTCAGCAGCAGGGACAGCAGGCCGGTGCCCGCGCCCAGGTCCAGCACCTCGGGGGTACGCCCGGCGGCGAGCGCGGCGCGCAGCGGCGGCGCGGCCACTTCGACAGCGGTGCCGTAGAAGGCGTCGAAGCAGGGCACCAGGCGGCGTCGGGCCTGGTCGTAGCTGCCGGCCACCGCGTCGAACGCGTCCGCCACGCTCATCGTGCCTCCCGTTATATGAGATTGTTGTCTCACATTCTAAGCCCTGCGGAACGTCTCGTCACGCGCGTGCGGTGTGAAGCGCTCGTGACAGGACCGAAACAGAGCAGACCCGGACCGGAAACCGCCCGACGGCACGCTTTTCCGACATGACAGACGGTGCACGCACGGCGACGCGAACGGGCTCACGCCCCGCCGAGGCCGCCACGCACTGCCCGTACTGCGCCTTGCAGTGCGGCATGGTGCTGCGGGCCACCCGTGACGGTGTCGAGGTCAGCGCCCGCGACTTCCCCACCAACCGCGGCGGGCTGTGCCAGAAGGGCTGGACCGCCGCCGACCTGCTCGACCACCCGGACCGGCTCACCACCCCGCTGCTGCGCGGCCGGCCCGGCGGCGAGCTGCGCCCGGCGACCTGGGACGAGGCGCTCGACCGCGTCGCCGCCGGGGTCCGGGACGTGCAGCACCGGTACGGGCCGGACGCCGTGGCGGTCTTCGGTGGCGGCGGCCTCACCAACGAGAAGGCGTACGCGCTCGGTCGCTTCGCCCGGGTGACGCTGCGGACCCGGCACATCGACTACAACGGGCGCTGGTGCATGTCGTCGGCCGCCGCGGCCGGGAACCGGGCGTTCGGGATCGACCGTGGGCTGCCGTTCCCGCTCGCCGACCTCGGCCGCGCGGACACGCTGCTGCTGGTCGGCGCGAACCCGGCCGAGACCATGCCACCGCTGATGCGGCACGTCACCGACCTGCGGGAACGCGGCGGCCGGCTGATCGTGGTCGACCCGCGTGCCACCGCGACCGCCCGCCAGGCCGACCTGCACCTGCAACCCCTGCCCGGCACCGACCTCGCGGTGGCGAACGCGCTGCTGCACATCGCGCTCACCGAGGGCTGGCTGGACCGGTCGTACGTGGCGGAGCGGACCACCGGCTTCGACGAGGTCCGGCGGACGGTGGCCGGCTACTGGCCGGCGGAGGTGGAACGGCTCTCCGGCGTGCCGGTGGCCGACCTGTACGCCACCGCCCGCGCCCTCGCCACTGTGGACCGCGCTGTCGTCCTCACCGCCCGGGGCGCCGAGCAGCACGCCAAGGGCGTCGACACGGTCACCGCCTTCATCAACCTGGCACTCGCCCTGGGCCTGCCCGGCCGCCCCGGCTCGGGTTACGGCTGCCTGACCGGGCAGGGCAACGGGCAGGGCGGGCGGGAACACGGGCAGAAGGCCGACCAGCTCCCCGGCTACCGGCGCATCGACGACCCGGCGGCCCGCGAGCACGTCGCCGGGGTGTGGGGCGTCGGACCGGACTCGCTACCCGGGCCGGGGGTGCCTGCCTACCAGCTCCTGGACGCGCTCGGCACGCCGTCCGGCGCGCGGGCGCTGCTGGTGTTCGGTTCCAATCCGGTCGTGTCCGCGCCCCGCGCCGCGCGGGTCGAGTCTCGGCTGCGCGCCCTGGATCTGCTCGTGGTGGCGGACTTCGTCCGTTCCGAGACGGCCGAGCTGGCCGACGTGGTGCTGCCGGTCGCCCAGTGGGCCGAGGAGGACGGCACGATGACCAATCTGGAGGGCCGGGTGCTGCGCCGCCGGGCGCTTCGTGAGCCACCGGCCGGGGTCCGTACCGAACTGGAGATCCTCGCCGCGCTCGCCGCACGGCTGAGCGGGGGCGGGACGCCGCTGCCGGCCGATCCGCGCGAGGTGTTCGCGGAGCTGGGCCGGGCCTCGGCCGGCGGGCCGGCCGACTACGCCGGGATCACCTGGGACCGGATCGACGCCGACACCGGCGTCTTCTGGCCCTGCCCGGACCGGGACGGCCCGGACACGCCCCGGCTGTTCGCCGACCACTTCCCCACCCCGGACGGCCGGGCCCGGTTCCATCCGGTGACCCACCGGCCGGCCGCCGAACCGGTGTGCGCCGACTACCCGCTGCACTTCACCACCGGCCGGGTGCTGGCTCAATACCAGTCCGGTGCGCAGACCCGGCGGGTGGCCGCGTTGCGCCGCGCCGCGCCGGGCGGCTTCGTCGAGCTGCACCCGGACCTGGCAGCACGGATCGGCGTGGCCGAGGGAACACCGGTACGGGTGGTCTCCCGCCGGGGTGAGTTGTGCGCACCGGCTCGGCTCAGCACCGCGATCCGGCCGGACACCGTCTTCGCGCCGTTCCACTGGCCGGGCGCGCAACGCGCCAACTCGGTCACCAACGACGCGCTCGACCCGGTCTCCGGGATGCCCGAGTTCAAGATCTGCGCGGTCCGGGTGGAGCCGGCATGAGCGAACGCATCGTCGTCGTCGGCTACGGCATGGCCGGCGCCCGGCTCGCCGCCGAGCTGCACGCACGCGGCGGAGACCGGCGGATCACCGTGCTCGGGGCGGAGCCGCACCGCGCGTACAACCGGATCATGCTCTCCACGCTGCTCGCCGGACGTATCGGCGAGCCGGACGTGGAACTGGTCGAAGCCGTCGGGCCGGGCGTCGAGGTCCGCACCGGCGCGGCCGTCACCGCCGTGGACCGGGCCGCCGGCGAGGTGGTCACCGACGACGGCGAGCGACACGGATACGACCACTTGGTGCTCGCCACCGGGAGCCGGGCCGTGGTGCCGCCGCTGCCGGGCCTCGCCCCGCTGCCCGAGCGGGTGGTCCCGTTCCGCACGCTCGGCGACTGCCGGCGGATCCTCGCCGCCGCCGAGGGCGCGCGGCGCGTGATCGTGCTCGGCGGCGGGCTGCTGGGTCTGGAGGCGGCCCGAGGGCTGGCCGCCCGGGGTCTCGACGTGACAGTGGTCCACCCGGTCGGGCACCTGATGGAACGTCAGCTCGACCCGCCGGCCGGCGCGGTACTCGCGGGCACGCTCGCCGGCCTGGGCGTCCGGTCCCGGCTCGGGGTGCCGGCCACCGCCGTGAGCGCCGGCGCCACCGGCGTCCGCCTGCACCTGGCCGACGCCGAGCCGCTCGACGCCGACCTGCTGGTGCTCTGCTGCGGGGTACGCCCCGACACCGCGCTCGCCGCGGCGGCCGGACTCGCCGTCGAGCGGGGCGTGGTGGTTGACGACCGGATGCGGACGAGCGACAGGCGGATCTCCGCGATCGGCGACTGCGCCCAGCACGACGGGACGCTGACCGGGCTCGTCGCGCCGGCCTGGGCGCAGGCCCGGGTGGTGGCCGACGTGCTGACCGGCGCGGACCCGCTGGCCCGGTACCGGCCCCGGCCGGCGGTGACCCGGCTCAAGGCGGCCGGCATCGACCTGGCCGCGATGGGCGACGTGGACGGGACCCGCGACCCGGACGGGCCGCCGGTCGAGGAGCTGACCTTCGCCGACCCGGCCCGGGGCACCTACGCCCGGCTGCGCATCCGGGACGAGCGGCTGACCGGCGCGATCCTGCTCGGCGACAACCCGGCGGTCGGCACGGTGGTGCAGTTGTTCGACAGGGGCGCGCCGGTGCCGGCGGACCGGCGTTCGCTGCTGCTCGGCCGGGCGTTCGGCGAGGCGCCGGCCGGACCGGCCGCGTCACCGGCGCTGATGCCGGACGCCGCAACGGTGTGCCGGTGCAACGACGTGAGCAAGGGCGCGCTGGTGGCGTGCTGGCGGGCAGGCGCCCGGACGGCGGCGGAGCTGTCCGTGGCGACCCGGGCCGCCACCGGCTGCGGCAGCTGCCGGGACGCGGTGGCCGGCATCGCCGCCTGGCTCGCCGAGGCGGATCCGTCCACAACCGACGAGGTACGCGAGACGGTGGAGGTGGCGTCATGACCGAGCGAATCAGCAGGCTGGTCGTGGTCGGCAACGGCATGGTGGGGCAGCGGTTCGTCGAGGCGCTGCGGGCCCGGGACACCGACGGACGGTGGCGGGTCACGGTGCTCGCCGAGGAACGTCGCCCGGCGTACGACCGGGTGCGGCTCTCGGCCGTCTTCGACGGGGTGGACGCCGGCGACCTGAACCTGCACACCCCCGACGCCGGTGTGGACCTGCGACTGGGCGAACCGGCCACCGGCGTCGACCGGGCACGGCGGGTGGTGACCACGGCGGCCGGCGAGTACCCGTACGACGCGCTGGTGCTGGCCACCGGCTCGTACGCGTTCGTGCCGCCGGTCGACGGCACCGATCTGCCAGGCGTCTTCGTCTACCGGACGCTGGACGACCTGGCCGCGATCCGGGAGCACGCCCGGGGCCGCCGCAGCGGCGCGGTGATCGGCGGCGGGCTGCTCGGGCTGGAGGCGGCGAACGCGTTGCGGCTGCTCGGGCTCACCACGAGCGTGGTCGAGTTCGCGCCCCGGCTCATGCCGGTGCAGGTGGACGAGGCGGGCGGGGCGATGCTCCGGCGGTACGTCGAGGAGCTGGGCGTCACGCCGTACCTCGGGGTGGCCACCACGGCGCTGCGCCCCGGGCCGGACGGCTCGGTCGCCGCGCTCGACCTGGCCGACGGCCGTGCGGTCGACGCGGAGCTGGTGGTGGTGGCCGCCGGGATCCGGCCACGTGACGAGCTGGCCCGCGCGGCCGGGCTGCCGCTGGGCCCGCGCGGCGGCGTGCTGGTGGACGCGTCCTGCCGGACCGCCGACGAGCGGATCTGGGCGGTCGGCGAGTGCGCGGCGGTCGACGGGGTCTGCCACGGACTCGTCGCGCCCGGGTACGCCACCGCCGAGGTGGTCGCGGACCGGCTGCTCGGCGGCGCTGCGACGTTCCCCGGCGCGGACACCGCCACGAAACTCAAGCTGCTCGGTGTGGACGTGGCGTCGTTCGGTGACGCGCACGGCGTCACCCCCGGCTGCCTCGACGTGACGTACACCGACCCGGCCACCCGCTCGTACGCGAAGCTGGTCCTCTCCGACGACGCGCGGACGCTGCTCGGCGGCGTGCTGGTCGGGGACGCCAGCGCGTACCCGGCGTTGCGGGCCAGTGTCGGCGGGCCGCTGCCCGCTCCCCCGCTGGCGTTGCTGGCGCCGGCCGGCGGCGCGGGCGCCGGTGCGGGCGCGTTGCCCGCGACCGCGCAGGTCTGCTCCTGCAACGCGGTGACCCGGGCCGACCTGGACGCGGCGATCGCCGGCGGGGCGACCGACGTGCCGGCGCTGAAGGCGTGCACCCGGGCCGGTACGAGCTGCGGTTCCTGCGTGCCCATGCTGAAGCAGTTGCTGGACGCCGCCGGGGTACGCCAGTCCACCGCGCTGTGCGAGCACTTCGACCACAGCCGGCAGGAGCTGTTCGACCTGATCCGGGTGCGGGGCATCAGCACGTTCTCCCGGCTCGTCGCCGAGCACGGGCGCGGCGGCGGGTGCGACATCTGCAAGCCGGTGGTGGCCTCGATCCTGGCCTCGCTCGGCACCGGGCACGTGCTCGACGGCGAGGCGGCGTCGCTCCAGGACACGAACGACCACTTCCTGGCCAACCTGCAACGCGACGGCAGCTACTCGGTGGTGCCCCGGATCCCCGGCGGGGAGATCACCCCGGAGAAGCTGATCGCGATCGGCGAGGTGGCGCGGGACTTCCGGTTGTACACGAAGATCACCGGCGGGCAGCGGATCGACCTGTTCGGCGCGCGGGTCGACCAGTTGCCGCAGATCTGGCGGCGGCTCGTCGACGCGGGCTTCGAGTCGGGTCACGCCTACGGCAAGGCGCTGCGCACCGTGAAGTCCTGCGTCGGCGACACCTGGTGCCGCTACGGCGTCCAGGACTCGGTCGGGCTCGCCGTCGCGCTGGAGCTGCGCTACCGGGGCCTGCGCGCGCCGCACAAGCTCAAGTCGGCGGTCTCCGGCTGCGCCCGCGAGTGCGCCGAGGCCCGGAGCAAGGACTTCGGGATCATCGCCACCGAGAGCGGCTGGAACCTGTACGTCGGCGGCAACGGCGGTTTCCGGCCCCGGCACGCCGACCTGTTCGCCACCGACCTGAGCACGGCGGAGCTGGTCACGCTCATCGACAGGTTCCTCATGTACTACATCCGCACCGCCGACCGGTTGCAGCGCACCGCCGCCTGGATCGAGGCCATGGACGGCGGCCTGGACCACCTCCGGTCGGTGCTCGTGGACGACTCGCTCGGGCTCTGCGCCGACCTCGACGCATCGATGGCCCGGCACGTCGCGAGCTACTCCGACGAGTGGCGCGACGTCCTGGAGGACCCGGACCGGCTGCGCCGCTTCACCTCGTTCGTCAACGCGCCGGACGTACCCGACCCGTCCATCACGTTCACCCAGGAACGGGGCCAGCCGGTGCCGGCCCGGGGCGCGCCCCCGGACGGCGGACACCGCCGCCAGCCCGTCGTGCTGGGCCTGCCGGAGGTACGCCGATGAGCCCCGTCGTCACGCTGGACTGGACCCCGGTCTGCCCGCTGGACCGGCTCGACCCCGGCCGGGGCGTGGCCGCGCTCGTCGACGGCGTCCAGGTGGCGGTCTTCCGCACCGCGGACGGGCTGTACGCGGTGGACAACCTCGACCCGGTCGGCGGCGCGTACGTCATGTCCCGGGGGCTGGTCGGCAGCCGGGGCGGGGTGCCCACGCTCGCCTCGCCGCTGCACAAGCAGGTCTACGACCTCACCACGGGACGGTGCCTGGACCTACCGGGCGTGACGCTGCGCCGGCATCCGGTGCGCTGCCGGGACGGCCTGGTCGAGGTGCGGTTACGGCAGGAGGAATGATGCGGGACGAGCTGGCCGGCTTCACCATCGGGGTCACCGCCGACCGGCGGCGCGACGAACTGGCCGCGCTGCTCCAGCGGCGTGGGGCGCGGGTGGTGCTCGCCCCGGCGCTACGGATCGTCCCGCTGGCCGACGACACGGACCTGCGTGAGGCCACCCGGGCCTGCCTGGAACAGCCGCCGGACGTGCTGATGGCGAACACCGGCATCGGCATGCGCGGCTGGCTGGAGGCGGCCGAGGGCTGGGGGCTGGCCGAGCCGCTGCGCAGCACGCTCGCCCGCGCCTACGTGGTGTCCCGCGGCCCGAAGGCGACCGGCGCGATCCGTGCCGCCGGGCTGCGCGAGCACTGGTCACCGGATTCGGAGAGCTGCGACGAGGTGGTCGAGCACCTGGTCCGGCGGGGGGTGGCCGGCCAGGTGGTGGCGATGCAACTGCACGGCGAGCGGCAGCCCGAGTGCGCCGACGCGCTGGTGGCGGCCGGCGCCACGGTGATCGAGGTGCCGGTGTACCGGTGGGCGCCGCCGGCCGACCCGGCGCCGCTGCACCGGCTCATCGACCTGGTGGCCGGGCGGCTCGTCGACGCCGTCACGTTCACCTCGGCCCCGGCGGCCGAGGCGCTGCTGCGGGCGGCCGGGGACCGTACCGAGACGGTGCTGGAGGCGCTGCGCGGTGACGTGCTGGCCGGGTGCGTCGGCACCGTCACCGCCGAGCCGCTGGTCCGCCGCGGGGTGCCGGTGAGCGCACCGAGCCGGGCCCGGCTGGGCGCGCTGGTCCGCACCATCGTCGAGGAACTGCCCCGGCGTACCGTCTCGGTGAAGGCGGCCGGGCACGTCCTGACGCTGCGCGGGCACGCCGCGGTGGTGGACGGCGAGCTGCGTCAGCTGGCGCCGGCGCCGATGGCGGTGCTGCGGGCACTCGCCGCGTCACCGGGGAAGGTGCTCTCCCGCACCGCGCTGCTGCGGACGCTGCCGCGCGGCGCCGACGAGCACGCGGTGGAGATGGCTGTCGCCCGCCTGCGAGCCGGGCTGAAGGCGCCCCGCGTGGTGCAGACGGTGGTCAAGCGGGGGTACCGCCTGCGGGTCGACTGACCCGCAGGCGGTCAGCCCACGGAGGCCGGGTAGCCGTGCTCGGCCTGGAGGCGGAGCATGGCGTGCTCCACCACGGTGACCAGCACCTGCTTGACCGAGTCCCGCTGACGGGCGTCGCACAGGACCATCGGCACGTCCGGGGAGATGGCGAGCGCCTCCCGGACCTCCTCCAGCTCGTAGTGCGGCGCGTCGCCGAAGCGGTTCAACGCCACGACGTACGGCAGCTTGCGGTTCTCGAAGTAGTCCAGCGGCGCGAACGCGTCGGTGATCCGGCGGGTGTCCACGAGCACCGCCGCACCCACCGCGCCCCTGATGATCTCGTCCCACATGAACCAGAAGCGGGTCTGGCCCGGTGTGCCGAACAGGTAGAGGATCAGGTCCTCGGCCATCGTGATACGGCCGAAGTCCATGGCGACCGTGGTGGTCTCCTTGCCCGGCACCTTCGACGCGTCGTCGATTCCCACGCCGGCCGCGGTCATCAGCGCCTCGGTGGTCAGCGGCTGGATCTCGGAGATCGCCCCGACGAGCGTTGTCTTACCCACGCCGAAGCCACCCGCGATCACGATCTTCGCGGAGATGATCTCCCGGCCGCGGTTCACCCCGTCGGGGTCATAGTTCGCGAAGTCCACTTAGCACCCTTCCAAGCAGGTTCATCCGCGCCGCGAAACCCGTCGCGGGAGCGGCAGTGTGTAGCGTCAGCAGGCCCTCGGCCACCATGTCGGCGACCAGCACCCGGGTGACGCCCAGCGGCATCCGGGTGTAAGCGGCGATTTCCGCAAGCGACTGCGCCCGGCCCTCACAGACCGAGGAGATGCGGTACTTGTCGTGCCCGGCGAAGCGCGCCTCGGCCGACTGCGTCGGCGTGCTCGACAGCACCGCTTCGAGCGCGATGTTCTGCAACGGCTCGGTGCGGCCCCGGGTGACCGCGTACGGCCTCACCAGCGCGCCACGTGGATCACGTCGCGGGTCCATCTCGCGATCACCTCCCCTCGTTCGGAGCCGCACCGGCTCCGGTCGTCAGCTCCCCGCTCCGATCAGGACCGGACCGCGTCCCTCGGCAGCGGGACCAGTGCCTGGCCGACCCGCTCCACCAGCAGTGCCATCTCGTAACCCACCTGGCCGACGTCGCAGCTGCGCGCCGCGAGCACGGCCATCGACGAACCGTCGCTGATGGACATCAGGAACAGGTAGCCGCTGTCCATCTCGATCACGGTCTGCAGCACCCCACCGGCGCTGAACATCCGCGCCGCGCCCTCGGTCAGGCTCACCACGCCGGAGGTGATCGCGGCGAGCTGGTCGGCCCGGTCGCCGGGCAGATCCCGCGAGGAGGCGAGCAGCAGCCCGTCCGCGGACACCGCCACCACGTGCGCGATGCCCGCAACGCTGTCGGCGAAGTTGGTGAGAAGCCACCCCATGTCCTGCATGGCCGCCGGCCTGTTCATCGGTTCGTCTCCTTGGTCGAGGTGCTGTTCAGGTCGGCGCCGGCCGTACGGCCCCGCTGGACGCCACGGTGGTAGGCGGAGAGCAGACCGCGTACCTCGTCCGGCGTGCGCCGGCTGCGGTCCCGGCCGCTCTTCGGCTCTATTCCGCCGGGCACGAGCTGGGCCTGCGGAACCCGCTTGGGCAGGCCGGAGCGGGTGGTCCCGCCGGTGGTGGGCTCCGCGGCACGGCTGGCCCGCGACCAGCCCTCGTCGGCCGCCGTACGCCAGGCCTCCGGGTCGATCGACGGCGCGGGCGCGGGCTCGGCGGCGGGTGGCGTCGGGGGCGGCGTCGCGGCCGCCGGCGGCGTGGACGGAACCTCCGGCGGGCTGTACGCGGGCGGCGTCGTCGACGTGGTCAGCCCCGACGCCTGGGCCCCCGGGGTACGGGTGGGCAGCTTCGGACGCGCCGACGCCGCGGGGGGCGCCACCGCCGGCTGTGCCGGCGCGGGCGGCTCGTCGAACGTGGGACGGGTGAAGATGGTGGTCTCGTCCTCTCCGTGCGAACGGAACCAGACCGCCTCCATCTCACGGAATATCGGCGCCTCGGCCCGCTGCTCGGGCCGGGCCACCACCGGCGTCGCCGGGGTGCTCTCCACCGCCGGCGCCGCGGCGAGCGGCTGGTAGGCCGGAGGTGCGGCCTGGGTCGCGGGTTGCGCCGACTCGACACCGGGCGTCCGCTTGGGCAGCGGGTCCAGCGCGGGGTACGCCACCGTCGGCCCGCCGGCCGACCAGCCCGCTCCGGAGACCGGAGCCGGCGCGGCGGGCGCCGCGGCCACCGGGGCGGGCGCCGCCACAGTCGGCAGCGCGCCGGTCGCCCCACCCAGCTGTACGGCGGGAGTGGTGTCGCGCGTCTCGGCGGGCGTCTGCCACCGGGACGGCGGGGCGGTGGTCGCCCCGCGCCACTGGTCGGCGAGCGTCGCGGTGGCAGCGCCCCGCCCGGCTCCGGCCAGCGCGTCACCGGCGCCGACCTGGCTGAGCGGGGACTGCTCGACGGCGAGCGGCTGACGCGGCCGGGTCAGCGGTGCCTGGCCCCGGTTGGCCGGCAGCACCACCGTCGAGTTCGGCAGCGTGACCTGGGCGACGGTGCCGCCCTCGACGTTGCGGCGCAGCTCGACGCGGATCCCGTAGCGGGACGCGAGCCGGCTGACCACGGCCAGACCCATCAGCCGGAACGCGGCCACGTCGACGGTCGGCGGCGCGGCCAGGCGCCGGTTGAGCGAGTCGAGCTGGTCGTCGCTGAGGCCCAGACCGCGGTCCTCGATCTGGATCAGCACATAGTCGCGGATCCGGCGGCCGTCGGCCACCACAGTGGTGTTCGGCGGCGAGAACCGGGTTGCGTTGTCGAGCAGCTCGGCGACCAGCCGGACGACGTCGTTGACGGCGTGCGCGGCCACCGAGATGTCGGTGTCGACGGTGCCGAACTCGATCCGGTTGTAGAGCTCGACTTCGGACTGCGCGGCGCGCAGCACGTCGACCAGGAGCGCGTCGTCGCGGCGCGGCACGGCCGAGTCGGCGCCGGCGAGCACCAGCAGGTTCTCGTCGTTGCGGCGCATCCGGGTGGCGAGGTGGTCCAGCTCGAACAGCTGCGCCAGCCGCTTCGGGTCCTCCTCGGACCGCTCGATCGCGTCCAGTTCGCCGATCATGCGGTCGACCAGGCTCTGCGAGCGGCGGGCCAGGTTGAGGAACATCGCCGAGACGCTCGTCCGCAGCGCGGCCTGTTCGGCCGCGACCCGGACCGCCTCGCGGTGGACCACGTTGAAGGCCACCGCCACCTGACCGACCTCGTCGCGGTTGCTCAGCTTGATCGGGTCCCGTACCTGCTGGACGATCTCGTCCACACCGCCGTCACCGATGGCGTTGACGTTCTGCAACCGGCTCACCGCGTCCGGCAGGTCGTGGTTGGCCACGGCGAGTGCGCCCTCGCGCAGCCGGCGCAGCGAGTCGTTGAGCGAGCGGGCCAGCACCACGGCGAGCGTCACCGCGACCGCGAGCGTGAGCAGCACGAGCAGGCTCTCCACGATCGCCTGCCGGATCACGTCGGCGCGTGCCTCGTCGGCGTCGGCCAGCATCTCGTCCAGGAGCTGGATCTCGGCCCACCGCATCAGGTCGTCGACCGCGCCGATGGCGGCCGACGCCTCGTCGCGGGTGACCAGCGCCGGACGCCCGATGGACCGGGAGACGTCGCCGGCGACCCGGTCGGCGAGCTGGACGGCGTCACCGGAGACGGTGCGGTCCACCAGGGCCCGCTGGCCCGGCGTCGCGGTCCGGGAGAAGGTGAGCAGCGCCTCCTGCTGACCGGTGAGCGTGGCCACGAAGGACGAGAACTGCTCCTCGCCGACCTGCCCGCCGTCGAGGGCGGTGAAGGCCACCGCCTGCTCCTCGGCCACCTGGGCCTTGGCGTGGGCGAACGCGGCCACCGCGCGGCGGGCGTCGGCCAGGCTGTCCGCGCCCGGCTGCTGGGCCAGCGCGTCGCTGTACGCGACCAGGTCGTCGAGCACGATGCCGTAGCGCAGGCTCGCCTCGGCCACCGGCATCTGCAGCCGGTCCAGCACTTCCTGGCGGGTGCCGTTCAACGTGGACAGGTGGGCGTCGATCACCTTGAGCTGGTTGCTGATCGCGCCGGACACGTCGCCGAGCTTGCCGCGCTCGTCCTGGTACGCCGCGATGCGCTCGTCGGTCTGGCGCACCCGCAGGTTGTACGCGTCCGGCTTCTGGTTCGGGTCGGCCAGGAAGACCGCCGCCGCCATCCGCTCCTTGTGCAGGTCCTGGGTGAGCGCCGCGATGTCGACGGACACCGCGCTCAGCGACCGGACCCGGTCCGCCTCGTACGCGCCCTCGCCGACCGAAACGAGTCGGATAGTTGCCAGTGCGATGACAGCGGCGACCGGAACGACCAGGATGAGGGCGAGCTTGGAGCGGATCCGCGCGTCGCGCAGCCTGGGCAGGCGCCGGCGCCGGTTCCGCTGTTCGGCGTTGGGGCTCCCGGGCAGGGTCGTAGGTCCGGTGCTCACGACATCGCCTCCGTCGTTTCTTCCACGCGCGACCCGCTGACCCGTGCCTGGTGCAGCGGCCAGCGCCACGCGCGGCACGGCCGCGATTTCATCAGACGAGATCCTGTTTGGGAAGCCGCAGTGAGGCAGGAAACGGTCGCGGCCGACGCATCCCGGGATCCGATCACCTAATACCTTCTTTTCTCCAACCCCCTGAACAGGGGATGTCACTCCAGAGTGGTCACGCGCATCTGTGCAGTAATTGTCAGTTAATGTTCCGTGTCCCCAGCATGTGGGATGGCTGTCCCGAAACAGCACTCGTCAGCCCGGCTTGACCACAGGCCCCGGCATTGGCAAGGTTTTGCAGGCTTCGCGCACACCGTACGGCAAACCAATCCCGTTCCTCCACTGAGGACGGACGAGCGGCGGTGATCGGGCGTCGGCCCGCGCCGCACCTGGAGGACTGAGTTGAGCCCCATCCGCTCCGCGAGCATCGCGGCGCTCGCATCGGCCGTGCTGGCCACCACGCTCACCGGCTGCGGGATCGGCGGGGAACCGCAGGACACCAGCCCGATCGTGATCGCCGCCGACCTGGAACTCTCCGGCGCGTCGGCGCCGGTCGGCAAGGTCTACCAACGGGCTCTGCAACTGAAGGTCGAGCAGTTGAACGCCTCCGGCGCACTGGGCGGCCGGAAGATCGATCTGCGGGTCAAGGACAACCGCTCGGATGCCGCGGAATCCTTGCGGAACATCAATGATTTCAGCGGTGACTCACGCGTGAGCGCGGTCATCATGGGCGGCTGCAACGAATGCGCCGTCGGCGCGGCCCGAACGATCGGCGAGAAGCGCATTCCGACGATCGCACTGGGGTCGTCCAGCGACATCACCGAGCCGGTGGCCGAGCGCCGATATGTCTTCAAGCTCGCCCCGAACGCCACCGACAGCGCCGCCGCGCTCGCCGCGGAACTGGAGCGGCGCGAGATCCGCAAGGTGGCGCTGCTGCACAGCGCCGAGGGTTACGGCCAGGAAGGGCTCGCCGCCCTGCGCCGTGAGCTGAGCAAGACCTCCGTGAAGCTGGTCGCCAACGAGTCGGTGCGGGTCACCGACACCGAGGTCGGCACGCAGATCAACGAGTTGGTCGCCCGCAAGCCGCAGGCACTGGTCCTGTGGACCACGCCGGAGCAGGCGATGCTCGCCGCCACCACGGCACGGCAGAGCAAGTTCCGCGGGTCGCTGTTCTTCGACGCCACGGCCGCCGGTGACCTCTTCCTGGGCCCCTCGGCCCGCTCCACGGACGAGGCCACGCTGATCTTCACCCAGACCATGGTGATCGACGACGTGATCGCCACCACCCCGGCCAAGGCCGCGCGACGGCAGTGGTTCCAGGACTACACCGCCCGGTTCGGCGGCTACAACGGCTTCTCCTCCTTCGCGGCGGACGCGGTCCAGCTGATCGCCGACGCCGAGCTGCAGGCCGGCGGCGAGCCGGGCAAGGTCGACCGGGACGGGCTGCGCGACGTGCTGGAGACGTCGCAGCTCGATGGGCTCTCCGGGCCGATCCGGATGACGCCGGACAACCACTCCGGGCTGATGCCGCAGGCGTTGACGACGCTGGTGGCCCGTGGTGGTCGTTGGCGGCTGGCCGGCTGATCGCTTGGTCGGTTGCGGTGGGGGTGTGGCCCCACCGCAACCGGCTCCGGGCGGTCAAGCTTGATCCCTGCGCCGGTTGCGGTGGGGCCAAACCTGTCGTGGGCCGCCGGCACCCGCGGGTTGAGGTTTCCTTCTGGGTGCTCGGTCGACGTCGGGTTTTCGTCTCGGGGTGTCAGCGGGCTGAGGTGGTGGCCTTCACCCAGGGCAGGGCCAGGCGCTCGACCAGGCTCAGTGCGGCGTAGAGCACGATGCTCATCAGCGCCACCAGCACGATCGCCGCCCACGCGGTAGCGGTGTCGCCGACGCCGTTGTACTGGA
The DNA here is from genome assembly GCF_027497335.1 of Micromonospora sp. WMMA1976. Classification (NCBI taxonomy): domain Bacteria; kingdom Bacillati; phylum Actinomycetota; class Actinomycetes; order Micromonosporales; family Micromonosporaceae; genus Micromonospora; species Micromonospora sp. WMMA1976. Next base: position 5,451,015 of record NZ_CP114912.1, read on the forward strand.
GGATCTGGTAACCCAGGCCCGGGCGGTCCGAGTAGAACTCCCCGATCACCGCGCCGATCGCGGCGAGCGGCATGGCCACCTTGAGACCGACGAAGATCTGCGGCAGCGCCGCCGGGAAGCGCACCTTGCGGAACGACTGCCACCACGAGGCGTTGAGTGACCGGCCCAGCTCCGCCAGGTCCGCCGGGGTGGTGGTCAGTCCGGTCGCGGTGGAGAGCACGATCGGGAAGAAGCAGAGCAGGAACACCATGGTCAGGATCGGCTTCTGCCCCCAGCCCACGGCTACCACGAGCAGCGGCCCGAACGCGATCTTCGGGACCGCGTTCACCGCCACCAGCAGCGGCGCGAACATCCGTTCCACCCGGCTGGAGGCGGCCAGTGCCATCCCGATCAGCACCCCGGCCACCGACGAGAGCAGGAAGCCGAACACCGTCATCCAGGTGGTGATGCCCAGCGCGGGCAGCAGCACCTCGGTGGTGCCGGCGAGGGACTTCCCCACCGCCTGCGGCGGGGGCAGCGCGGCCGGGTGCACCAGGTTCAGGCCCGAGGTGACCAGCCACCAGGCCGCCACCGCGATCACCAGGCCGAGCGCCGGCAGCCCGACCGCCGCCGGGCGTACGGCGATCCCGCGCCGGACCGCCGGGCGCGGCGGCGCCTCCGGCCGGGCCTCGGTCGACTGTGTCAACGTGTCCTCCTCTCTGCGCCGGTCGGTGTGACCGGCACGCGAAGGGGGTGCGCCCCACCGGGGTGTCCGGCGGGTCGCACCCCCGTTGGCCCGAGCGGGCCGGTCAGGCCTTCGGCGCGAGGTTGAAGTCGATGATCTGGTCCGGGGTGAGGTTCTGCTTCAGCGCACCGGCGCCCTGCAGCAGCGCGATGCTCTTGGCCACCCGGCCACTGTCCAGCGTGCCGATCGCGGTGCCGGAGTTGCTCGACCGCACGTACGCGGCCATCAGCTGAAGCTCGGCGGACGCCGCGGCCGGGACGGCGGCCGGCACGTTCTTCTTCAGGATCTCGGCCGCCTCGTCCGGGTGGGCCAGCGAGTACTCCAGGCCCTTGAGCAGCGCGGCGGTGAACTTCTTCACCATCTCCGGCTTCTCCTTGGCGATCTTCGACGAGGTGATCAGCGCGTTGCCGTAGAGGTCCTGCATCACGTTGCTGTACGGCAGGACGACCGGCTTCTTCTTGGTCACCGTCTCCACCGTCGGCTGGCCGACGACGAACTGGCCGATGCCGTCCACCGAGCCCGAGCCGAGCATGCCGATCAGGCCCTGCGCCTCACCGTTGACCCAGGTCACCTTGCTGCCGTCGATGCCGGCGAGCCGCGCGTACGTCGGGAAGAGGTTGCGCACGACGGACGTCGGGGTGTCGGCGAGCTTCTTGCCCTCGAGGTCCTTCGGGGTGGCGATGTTCTTGCCCTCGACCGTGACGATCGCGGCCATGGTGCGCTGCTGAATTGCGGCCACCGCCACGAAGTCCTTCGCCTGGCCGTTGCCGAGCTGGAGGATGCCACCGGTCAGGTCGATCGGGCCGAAGTCGGCCTGGCCGCCGGTGATGGTCTGGATCACGGAGCCGGTGCCCTGACCGGGCTTGATGTCGACGTCGAAACCGGCCTCCTTGAAGAAGCCCTTGTCCTTCGCCACCCAGGCGTAGGAGTCACGCCCGAAGTTGCCGAACGAGGTGAGGTACGTCACCTTCTCCAGCGCCGCGCCGTTGCCGCCGCCGCTCTCGGACTTGTCCGAGTCGCTGCTGCAGCCGCCCACCAGGGCGAGGGCGGTGGCCAGAGCCGCGGCGGCGACCGTGCGGGTCAGCCTTCTCATCAGTGCACCATGTCCTTTCCGACCAGGACTTCTTCGCCGGTCGGGTCGTGGGTCCGACGGGGTCGGCACGTGGGTTCGGCCGACTGGACCGTCGTGAGGGGACTCTTCGCGCGCAACAGCGTACGAGAAGCCAGATGACCTGCCGCCGCCGTCCCGGTTGCGGAACGGAAACGAAGTTGCGTGACGGAAAGCGGACTGACGTCCACCCCGGACGGTGCTATAAGCACGGTCGGCTACGCTAGCCCGGCTCGCATTCGGACGACGTGGAAGGGAGCCGGCGGAAGATGATCCGACTGTCCGGGGTGTCCCGCACCTTCGACGGCCGTTCGGGGCGGGTGGAGGCGTTGCGCGGCATCGACCTCGACGTCGCCGAAGGCGAGTTCGTCGCCGTCCTCGGCCGGTCCGGCTGCGGCAAGTCCACGCTGCTGCGCATGATCGCCGGCCTGCTCCCGGTCACCGGCGGTGAGATCACCGTGGGCGGTACGCCGATCACGAAGCCCCGCCGCGACGTGGCGATGCTGTTCCAGCGGCCGGCGCTGCTGCCCTGGCGCTCGGTGCTGGACAACGTGCTGCTGCCGGTGGAGATCTTCGGCTGGCGCCGCGCCGAGCACCGCGACCGGGCCCGCCAGTTGCTGGAGATGGCCGGGCTGGGCGGCTTCGAGAAGCGCCTCCCGCACGAGCTGTCCGGCGGCATGCAGCAACGCGTCTCGCTGTGCCGGTCGCTGGTCGGCTCGCCCCGGGTGATGCTCATGGACGAGCCGTTCTCCGCGCTCGACGCGCTCACCCGCGAGGAACTCTCCGGCGAGCTCCAGCGCGTGCACATGGAGACGAAGGCGACGATCGTCTTCGTCACCCACTCGATCGACGAGGCGGTGCTGCTCGCCGACCGGGTCGTCGTGCTCAGCCCGCGCCCCGGGCGCATCCGCGAGGTGGTCGAGGTGAACGTCCCCCGGCCGCGCACGCTGGGCCGCCACGAACACCTGGAAGACGTCGCGCGGATCAGTGCCGAGCTGCACGAACTGCTGATGGAGCGGGACGCCCCCGGCGTACCCGTCGGAGGCCGGTGACCATGCGGGTCTCGGTGTTCACCGAACCCCACCGCGGTGCGGACTACGACGACCAGCTCCGGTTCGCCCGGCTGGTCGAGGAGACCGGCTTCGAGGGCTTCTTCCGGGCCGACCACTACCGGGCCATGGGGGACGAGCCGGCGCTGCCCGGCCCCACCGACGCCTGGCTGACGCTCGCCGCGCTCGCCCGGGAGACCTCCCGGATCCGGCTCGGCACGCTCGTCACGTCCGCCACGTTCCGGCTCCCCGGGCCGCTCGCCGTCATGGTCGCCCAGGTCGACCGGATGAGCGGCGGCCGGGTCGAGCTGGGCATCGGCGCCGGATGGTACGAGCGCGAGCACACCGCGTACGGCATCCCGTTCCCGCCGGTGAGCGAGCGCTTCGACCGGCTCGCCGAGCAGCTGGAGATCGTCACCGGCCTGTGGCGCACCCCGGCCGACGAGACGTACAGCTTCACCGGTGAGCACTACCGGCTGGTCGACGCGCCCGCGCTGCCCAAGCCGGTGCAGCAGCCCGGCCCGCCGGTGATCGTCGGCGGCCGGGGACCGAAGCGCACCCCCGAGCTGGCCGCCCGCTACGCCGACGAGTTCAACATGCCGTTCAAGAGCGTGGCCGAAACCGCCGCCGCGTACGAGCGGGTGCGCGAGGCGTGCGATCGCGCCGGGCGGGACGCCTCCGGCCGCGCGCCGCTGACGCTCTCCGCCGGCATCGTGGTGGCGATCGGACGCACCGACGCCGAGGCGCAGCGCCGGGCCGCGCCGCTGCACGTCACCAGCGCGCTGCCGCCGGAGGACCCGGTGGTCGGCTCCCCCGCCCAGCTGGTCGACCGGATCGGCGAGTTCGCCGCGATCGGGGCCACCCGGGTGCACCTGCGCCTGATCGACTTCGACGACCTCGACCACGTGGAGCTCATCGCCGCCGAGGTGCTCCCCCGACTGGACGGACCACGATGACCGAACTCTCCGCCGACCTCGAACTCGGCCCGGTGGGCCAGGAGATCGTGTACGAGAACGACCGCGTACGCGTCTGGCACATCCGGCTGGAGCCGGGTGAGCGGCAGCCGCTGCACCGCCACGACCACCCGTACCTGGTGGTGGCGATCCAGGGCGCGAAGAACGTGGTGCAGACGATCGACGGGACCACCATCGACGCCGACGAGCCGACCGGCGGCGTGGTCTACCGCGACCCGGGCGCGGTGCACATGCTCACCAACGTCGGCGACACCACCTACCTCGCGCGCCTGGTCGAGCTGAAGTAGCCACACCGGCAGGTTCGCCGCGCCGCGCGGCGGCAAGGTGGCGATCGGGGGCACCGGGCCGTAACGTGCCCGACATGGCCTTTCGGACGTGGGGCAGGCTGCTGCTCACGGCGCTCGGGGTGAGCGTACTGGCCGGGGCCGGCCAGTTGGGGATCGCGTACGGCTTCGGAGTCGTACGCCTCGACGGCGCGTTCGTGGACGTCTCGGTCAACCGGTGGCCCGCCCAGCTCGTCTGGGTGGGCTGGTTCGCCGCTGTCGCCACGGTCGCCGGAGCCGTCCTCACCGAGCGCTTCGCCCGCCGCGACGACAGTCCCGGCGGCACCACCGAACTGCTCTCCATCGCCGGCGTCAGCGCGCTGGGCGCGATGGTGGTCGCCCCGCTGTGCATGCAACCGGCCCGCGCGGCCGAGCTGGGCGGATCCGTCGACCCGGTCTGGGCCGCCGGCATCTGCGCCGCCCTCGGCGCGGTGGTCGGGGCGGGCGCGGCGATCGCCGTCCTGCTCAAGCCGCCGTTCGGCTGGGGCGTGGCGATCACCGCCGGCATCGTCTGGCTGCTGGCGCTGCTCTCCGTCGCACCCACGATCGTCGCCAACCGCCCGCTCGCCACGGTACGGCTCGGCGTCCTCGAACCCTCCTGGCTCGATCCGGAGGCGGCCCAACGCCTGTCCATGCTGCTGCTGCCGGTGCTCGCTCTGCTGGCCGGCGGCGCGGTCGGCGTACTCGCGCGCCGGGCCGAGTGGCCGCCGCTCATCGGCGGTGCGGCCGGGGCGGCCGGTCCGGTGCTCGTCGCGTTCGCCTACCTGACCGCCGGTCCCGGCTCGGCGACCGACCGCTACCAGGTCGCGCCCTACTACGGCGCGCTGATCGCCGTGATCGCCGGCGCGCTCGGCTCGACCGCCACCACAGTGCTGCCCCGCCCGGTCACCGCCACCGGTGACCCCGACGCGGTCGAGGCCACCGACATCCTCGCCCCGCTGCCGCACTCGTCCACTCCAGGCGTCCCGGCCGCCCCGTCCGTGCCTCCGGTGACGAGCGGCGCCGCCGCGCCCGCGCACTGGAACTGGCCGGAGCCCGGCGGCTCGGCCACGGCGACGGCTCCGGCCGGTACCGATCTGCCCGCCACCGGCCGGCCGGCCCTCGCGGATCTGCCCGCCTTCGAACAGCCGGCAGTTGCGGAACGGCCGGTGGGTGAGCGCTCGGCCGTCACCGACACGGGCCACGGCCAGCCCATGCCGGGCCTGCTGCCCCCGGGCCGCCGGACCTCGGCCATCGACGTCCTCGCCGCGGGCCGCCCCGACCCGGTCCCGGTCCCGGTCGACCCGGCCGTCGCCGGTTCCGAAGCCGCCGATGGAGCGTCCGGGCAGGCGACCGGCATCCCGACGGACAGCGAGGCCGCCTCCGGCACCGGCTCGGCTCCCGGCACGGCCGATGCCACACCGGAGCCGGAAGCGGCGGCCACTACGCCACGGGTGACCCGGCCGCGTCGTACCCGCGCCGGCCGGTCCAGCGGGACGACCGACGGGCCGGTGTCACCCGCCGACGGCACGGCAGACACCTCCCCGAGCACCGGCGCGGGCACGTCACCGGCCACCGGCGGCACCGCCGACAGCCACGTTCCCGGCCCGCGTACGGACAGCGGCGCCCTCACCGGACCGGTCACGGCCGACCCGGACAGCGACACCCCCGCCGCGCCACCGGCCGAAGCCCTCGGAGACACCGGCGCGACGGGCCGCGCCACCCGCCCCCGGCGTACCCGCGCGCCGAAGGCCCCGCGCGCCACCGGCCCGGCCTCCCCCGGCTCCACCCCGGCCGACACCGCGCCGACGACACCGAGCGGCCGGCCCGACGCCGCGCCGACGACGCCGAGCGGGGGAGCCGACGCCGAGCCGACAAGCACCGGCGCCGAGGCCGCGCCGACGACGCCCGGCGGGCGGACCCGGCCCGACCCGGACACCACGAACGCCGCCCCGGTTCCCCAGGCCACGGACCCGCACCGGGAGGACACGGGCACCGGCTCGAACGAGGTCGCACCGGCCGGGCGTACCGGACGCAACTTCTTCTTCGACGACCCGGCGCCGGTCCCGTCGACCCGGCCCCGGTTCCCGATGTTCGAGGACGTGACCGGAACGCCCGGCGAGGTACGCCCGGCCTGGCCGATCACTCCGGCGGGCCGCCCGCGCCGCGCGACCACCGAACCTGAGACACCGGCCCGGGACGGCGCGGAGACGACCGCCCCGGCCGAGCCGGCGCCGCGTCCCCGCCACCGGGGTCTGCCCGAGCCGGGCGCGAGCACCGGATGGGACGCGCTCGCCACGAACGCCCGCCCGGCAGGGCCGCTCGCCCGGCCCGAGGCGGGGAAGCCTGTCGCCCGGCCCGAGGCGGCGACCGCCGCACCGGGCGAGGCGGAATCCGCACTGCCGGACACCACCGCCGCACTGCCGGAGGCCACGGAGACGGACTCCCGGCGCGGGCGGCACGCCGGACCGGACGACGCCGACGCGTCCGGCGGGAAGTCGAAGCCCCGGCGCGGCCTGTTCCGGCGCAACCGGGCCAAGGACGAGCCGGAGCCGGCCGAGCGGACGGCCGAGCCGACCACCGCTGCCGACGACGAGTACGTGGACTGGGTGGCCGGTCTCGCCTCGGACGACAACGCCGACGACGCCCGCTCGCTGCGGACCGGACGGCACCACCGCGACTGAACGACGGCCGGGGCGGACCGGGTCGAAACGGCCCGCCCCGGCCCCGCTCACGCCAGCGGCAGGTAGACCCGCGATCCGGAGGCGACGAACTCCTCGGACTTGCCGCGCATGCCCCGCGCCGCGTAGTCCTTCAGCTCCTGGGTGATCTTCATGGAGCAGAACTTCGGCCCGCACATCGAGCAGAAGTGCGCCGTCTTCGCGGGCTCGGCGGGCAGCGTCGCGTCGTGGTACGCCCGCGCGGTCTCCGGGTCGAGCGCCAGGTTGAACTGGTCTTCCCAGCGGAACTCGAACCGGGCCTTCGACAGCGCGTCGTCCCACGCCTGCGCGCCCGGGTGCCCCTTGGCCAGGTCGGCCGCATGCGCCGCGATCTTGTACGCGATCACGCCCGCCTTCACGTCGTCGCGGTCGGGCAGCCCGAGGTGCTCCTTCGGGGTGACGTAGCAGAGCATCGCGGTGCCGAACATGCCGATCATCGCCGCGCCGATCGCGGAGGTGATGTGGTCGTACGCGGGCGCGACGTCGGTGGTCAGCGGCCCGAGCGTGTAGAACGGCGCCTCGTGGCACCACTCCTGCTGGAGGTCCACGTTCTCCTTGATCTTGTGCATCGGCACGTGCCCGGGGCCCTCGATCATCACCTGCACGTCGTACTCCCAGGCGATCTTCGTCAGCTCACCGAGCGTGCGCAGCTCGGCGAACTGCGCCTCGTCGTTGGCATCCGCGATGGAACCGGGGCGCAGGCCGTCACCGAGGGAGAACGTCACGTCGTACTTCGCGAGCAGCGAACACAGCTCCCGGAAGTTCGTGTAGAGGAAGTTCTCCTCGTGGTGTGCCAGGCACCAGGCCGCCATGATCGAGCCGCCCCGGGACACGATCCCGGTGACCCGGTCCACCGCCAGCGGCACGTACGGCAGCAGCACCCCGGCGTGCACGGTCATGTAGTCGACGCCCTGCTCCGCCTGCTCGATGACCGTCTCCCGGAACACCTCCCAGCTCAGCTTCACCGGGTCGCCGCCGACCTTCTCCAGCGCCTGGTAGATCGGCACCGTGCCGATCGGCACCGGAGCGTTCCGCACGATCGCCTCGCGGGTCTCGTGGATGCGCTTGCCGGTGGACAGGTCCATCACGGTGTCCGCGCCCCACCGGGTGGCCCAGGTCAGCTTCTCCACCTCCTCGGCCACCGACGAGGTGACGGCCGAGGTGCCGATGTTGGCGTTGACCTTCACCAGGAACGCCTTGCCGATGACGGCCGGCTCGCACTCCGGGTGGTTCACGTTCAGCGGCAGCACGGCCCGGCCGGCCGCGATCTCGTCCCGCACGAACTCCGGCGACACCGACTCGCGGATCGCCACGAACTCCATCTCCGGCGTGACGATTCCGGCCCGGGCGTACGCGAGCTGGGTCGGACGGGTTCCGGCCAGCGGCGTGCCGGCACCGCGCACCGGAGCCACGTCGCCGCGCTCGGCGATCCACGGCCCGCGCAGTGCGGGCAGCCCCACCTCCGGGTCGGAGCCGGGACCGGAGGTGTCGTAGAGCCGTACCGGCGGGTTGTCCCCGGTCAGCGGCACCTCGGCGAACGGCACCCGGATGTCCGGGCGTGACCCTTCCACGTACACCTTGCGACGTGCCTGCATGACAGCCTCCCTGTCGCTCATGCGGACCAGCCGAAGTGGTCCAGCGGGCCGCGTCCCGCGCCCAGCTCCCAGGTCCGCGCGCCGGTCAGCGCGCGGGTGACGTACTCCTTGGCGGCGGCCACCGCGACCGGCACCGCGTCGCCCGCGGCGAGCCGGACCGCGACGGCGGCCGAGAACGAACAGCCGGTGCCGTGGTTGTGCCGGGTGTCCACCCGGGGCGCGCGCAGCAGGCGGGTCGTCCCGCCGCCGGCGAGCACGTCGACCGACTCGCCGTCGGCGTCCACGTCGCCGCCGGTCACCACCACGAACGCCGGTCCGCGCGCCGCCAGCGCCTCGGCCGCCGCGACCATCTCCTCGACGGTGCCCACCGGGCCTCCGGTGAGGGCCGCGGCCTCCGCGCAGTTCGGTGTCGCCACTTCCGCGTACGGCAGCAGCCGCTCGACCGCCTCCACCACGCCGAGCCGGTGCCCGCTCGTGGCGACCAGCACCGGGTCGACGACCAGGTGCGGCAGGCGCCCGGCCCCTGCCGCCTCGGCCACCGCATCGGCGACCGCCGGGGTGCCGAGCATCCCGGTCTTCACGGCGCGCACGTCGAAGTCGCCGAGCACGCTGTCCATCTGGTCGCGCACCGATTGCGGCGGCAGCGGCAGGACGGCGTCCACGCCCCTGGTGCTCTGCGCGGTGACTGCGGTGAGGACTGTCGTGCCGTACGCCCCGAGCGCGGCGAACGTCTTGAGGTCGGCCTGGATGCCCGCTCCCGCTCCGGAGTCGGAGCCGGCGATGCTGAGAACTGTTTTCGGCGTCACTGCTTTCCTTCACCGGTGGTTGCGGTTGAGGGCTGCGGCCGACCGTGCCCACTCCGGGCGGTCAGGCTTGATCCCTCCGTGGTCACGGTCGGCCGCAGCCCTTCTCGTGCGGGCCTTCGTCGGATCGCGCGGGGTGGGTGCGCGCCACACGGGTGGCCGCCTCCTGGAAGGCGCTGCCCAGCGTGGTGGCGGTTTCGGCGGGGTCGTTCGCCCGCATGATTGCGCCGAGCACTGCTACTCCTGTTGCGCCTGCCTCTACGCAGGCCGCTACCTGAGCTGCCGTTTCGATGCCGCCGAGGGCGAGCCCCGGGACCGGGCTGGCTTTCACCAGGGCGGCGAGTCCGGTCGGCCGCAGGGGCGGGCCGTAGCCGGGCTTCGTCCTGGTCTCGTAGACCGGGGACAGCGTCGCGTAGTGCTCGGTGGTGAGCCGGGCCAGCTCGGCGGTGTCGTGGCAGGAGCGGCCGACCAGCCCGACGGCGGGCGGCGGGTACGGGCCGGCGGCGGGCAGGTGCACCGCGTCCCCGTCGAGCGGATCGGGGCCGGCCACGATCAGCGTGCCGCCCGCCTCGGCGAGGATCGCGCGCAGGTCGGCGGCGAGCGCGAGGCGCTCGGCGCGCGGCAGATCCTTCTCCCGCAGCACCACCCACCGCACTCCCCCACCCACGGCCCCCGCCACCACGTCGACAAGCGCCCCCCGAGCAACCCGCCGATCGGTGAGCAGCACGACGCCGCTCGGCCCGCCCGGAATCTTGGTACGCGGCCGCCCCTCGGAGGGCGCATCCGTACCAAGATCCGCTAGGCGTGAGGCGGTCACAGGTCGGGCCGTCCCTCATCCGGGGTGGAGGCCAGGGCGTGGAAGCGGCGGGCGATACGGCCCGCGCCGTACGCCAGACGCCCGGCCTCGACCGCGTAGCGCATCGCTGTGGCCATCGCCACCGGGTCGGCGGCCCGGGTCACGGCGCTCGCCAGCAGCACCGCGTCGCAGCCCAGCTCCATCGCCAGCGCGGCGTCGGAGGCGGTGCCGATGCCCGCGTCCAGCACCACCGGCACGTCCACGGCCGCGCGGATCAGCCGGATGTGGTGGGGGTTGCCGATGCCCAGCCCGGAACCGATCGGCGACCCGGCCGGCATCACCGCCGCGCAGCCCACGTCGGCCAGCCGCCGCGCCAGCACCGGATCGTCCGAGGTGTACGGCAGCACGGTGAACCCGTCGGCCACCAGTTCCTCGACGGCGCGCAGCAGCTCCACCCCGTCGGGCAGGAGCGTGCGCTCGTCGCCGATCACCTCCAGCTTCACCCAGTCGGTGTCGAACGCCTCCCGGGCCAGGTGCGCCGTCTTCACCGCCTCCACCGCGGTACGGCAGCCGGCCGTGTTCGGCAGCAGCCGTACACCGCACCGCTCCACCAGGTCGAGCAGGCCGCCCGACCCGCCGGGTGTGGTGTCCACCCGGCGCAGCGCCAACGTCACCAGCTCGGTGCCGGAAGCGCGGATCGCCTGCTCCAGCACGTGCAGGTTGGCCGCGCCGCCGGTGCCGAGGACGAGCCGGGAGCCGAACGCGACCCCGCCGATCTCCAGCGTGGACATGCCGTTCACCCGCCCTGGGTGGCGCTGAGCACCTCGACGCGATCGCCGTCGCGCAGGACGCTCGCCGACCAGCCGCCGCGCGGCACCACCTCGCCGTTCACCGCTACGGCGAGCCCGCGCTCCCGGTCGGTGACGGTGCGGACCACCTCGGCGACGGTGACGCCCTCGGGCAGCGTCCGGCCGGTGCCGTTGACGATCAGTTCCACGTGCGCTCCTTCCCGAAGCGGTCCGGGGTGAAGGGGGCGAGCGCGGGATCCGGCTCGCCGGTGACGATCAGCTCGGTGACCAGGTCGGCGGTGACCGGGGTGAGCACGATGCCGTGCCGGTGGTGCCCGGTCGCCGCGAGCACGCCCGGCTGCCCGGGCAGCGGCCCGATGATCGGCGCGTTGTCCGGCGTACCCGGACGCAGCCCGGCGACTGCCTCCACCACTTCGTACTCGACGAGTTCCGGCACCAGTTCGGCGGCGGCGCGCAGCAGCGTCAGCACGCCACCGGCGGTGACAGCGGTGTCCGCGCGCTCCTCCACAGTCGCCCCGACCACGACCTCACCGCTGTCCCGGGGCACCAGGTAGACCGACTCGCTGTCCGCGTACCCCCGGATCACGTGCCGGAAGCCCGGCGGACCGCCACCGGGCGCGCGCAGCCGCAGCACCTGGCCCTTCACCGGCCGGACCGGCAGGCCGGTCAGCGCCGCCGCGCCGCAGCCCGCCGCGACCACAGTGACCCGCGCGTCCAGCTCGGACAGCGCGCCGACGCGGGCCGGGCGCAGCTCCACCCCGGCGCGCTCGGCGGCCGTGCGCAGCGCGGCGACCAGCCGCCGCGGGTCGACCTGGTGGTCGCCGGGCGCGACAGCGCCGCCGCGCACGCGCGGCGCCAGCGCCGGTTCGCGGTCGCGCAGCTCCGAGGGGCGCAGCGGCGTGATCGGCAGTCCCAACCCCCGTTGGTACGACCACAGCCGCCCCGCCTCGGCCAGGTCGTCGGCGGTGAGCCCGACGACGAGCGTGCCCTCGGTGCGGTGGCCGAGGTCGACGCCGCTCGCCTCGGTCAGCTCAGCGGCGAAGCCGGGCCAGCGGGCGGCCGACTCGACGAGCAGCGCGGTGAGTTCGTGCTCACCGAAGTACGCCTCGGCAACCGGCGACAGCATCCCGGCGGCCACCGACGAGGCGCCCGACCCGGGCCGGTCGTCGTGCACTACCACGCGCAGTCCGCGCTGCGCGCACCGCCACGCGATCGCGAGTCCCACCGGCCCGGCGCCCACCACCGCCACGTCGGCCGGGCTCATCGCGTCAGCGCCAGCAGCAGCTCGGCGGTGGCGTGCGCGGGATCGGCGGCCAGGCTGAGCGCGCCGACAACCGCCACCCCGTACGCCCCGGCGGCCCGCAGCGCCGGCACGGTCGCGGCGGTCACCCCGCCGATCGCGATCACCGGCACGCTCACCGCCTCGGCGACCGCACGTACCCCGCCAGGGCCGATCGGGTCCGGCAGGCCGGACTTGGTGGTGGTGGCGTGGCACGGGCCCACGCCCAGGTAGCTCGCTCCCGCGTCCACCGCCGCGCGGGCGCCTACCGGCTCCCGGGCGGTCGCGCCGAGCACCGCGTCCGGACCGAGCACCCGGCGCGCGGCTGCGACCGGCAGGTCGTCCGCGCCGACGTGGCCACCGGCGGCGTCCACCGCGAGCGCCACGTGCAGCCGGTCGTTGACCAGGCACCGCGCCCCGTACGGCCGGCACGCCTCGGTCACGCGGCACGCCAGCTCGTACGCCTGCCGGTCGGTGGCGTCGTCCTCCACGCGCACCTGCACGACGAGGTCGGCGCCCGCCACCGGCAGGGCGGCACGCAGCACGGCGAGCGGGTCACGCCCCGGCCGGGTGTCGGTGATGAGATGCAGTCGTCCCAGGGACAGCACGGCAACGCTCCTCCCTGCGCCGGCATTACCCGGATCAGGTTCGACGGTCGGGGGCTCCCAGCCCCCCTCTCAGCCCGGTCCGCACCGGGCTCCCGTGGGTCACTTGCGGCCTACCGTACGACGCCTCCCGCCCGTACGGAAGCCCGGGTGAGGTTTTTCCCAGACACCAGCCGTCCGCCGGATCGGGGCAGCGGGTGACCGTCCCGTCACGACACGCTGCCCGGATGTCCGTTCCCGCCCGCGTCCCGCGCCGCCTGGCGACAGTGCCGTTCCGGGGCGGCAGTGCCGTCTCCGAAGGGCTGCTCACCTGGACGATGCTGCGCGGGCCGGCGTGGATCCGCCTGCTGCCGGACGTGTACGTGCACCGGGACGGATACCGCGCCGGCGACCATCGGATGTGGTGCGAGGCGGTGGCGTTGCGCCTGCCCACGGGTGCCGTGCTGGCGGGACGCAGCGCCGCGTGGCTGTTCGGCGCGGACGTGCTCACCCGCGACGCGCCGGTCAGCGTGCTGCTGCCGACTGCTGCTCGACTGCGACCGCACCCACGGATGCGGGTGGTCCGGTCGCCGCTGCCGGAGCGGGACCACACCCTCGTCGGCGGGCTGCCGGTCACCACCCCGCTGCGCACCGCGTTCGACCTGGGCCGCCACGGCACCCGCGTCGACGCGCTCGTCGCCATCGACGCGTTGCTGCGTCGCCGGGTCGTGAAGCTGCCCTGCCTGCGGGCCTACGCCGCCGCCCGGTCGCGCTGGCCGGGTGCTCCGCTGCTGCGGGAGGTGCTGGCGCTGGCCGAGCCGTTGAGCGAGTCCCCGATGGAGACACGGTTGCGGCTGCTTCTGCTCGACGCCGGCCTCGGCCCGCTCGTCGCTCAGCACGAGGTACGCGCCGGCGGACGTTTCGTGGCCCGGGTGGACCTGGCCTGGCCGGCGCTCCGCCTCGCGGTCGAGTACGACGGCGACCACCACCGCGAACGGGCGCACTTCCGGCGGGACGTGGCACGCCTGAACGCGCTCCGCGCGGCCGGGTGGGTGGTGCTGCGGTTCACCGCCGACGACGTGCTACGCCGCCCCGACGCCACAGTCGCCCTGGTCCGCCAGGCCCTGGCCGAACGTCTCGCCACCGCAGCAAACCATGACCCACGCCCGCAGCTCCGCCCCACCCCGGCCCGCCACCCGCCGCCTGGCCGGGCCGGGCGCCACGGGCGTCGGAAGGCCGCCCGCAGACACCTATGGCGTTCCACTCGCGACTGAATCTGGCGACGAGTGGAACGCCATAGGTGTTTCAAGGCCCCTTTGACACCCATGCCGTTCCACCCATCGTGAGCGCTGCCTCTGAGTGGAACGTTATGGGTGTCTCCGCGCGCGGGCGGCCACGGTGGGCGCACGCCCGCAGCGCGGGGCAAGCCCCGACGCTCGCACGACGACGAGCGGACGCACCTGCGACGCGCGGGCGGACCGAACACGGGTGGACCGAGCACGCGGGCGGATCCGACGCGCGAGCGGGCTCGCCTGCACCGGCGCGGACAGTCAGAGGATGGCGTCGAGGGCGTCCAGGTCCTCGTCGGACGGCTGCCACGTCCCGGCCTCGGCGTTGGCGCTCACCTGGGCCGGAGTCGTGGCGCCGGCGATCACGGAGGTGACTGCGGGACGGGCGGCCAGGCCACCGATGGCCACCTGGAGCATGGTGATGCCGCGCTCGGCCGCGTACGCCTCGATCGCCTCGATGACGTCCCAGCGCGCGGCGGCCAGCCGCTCGGCGTACCGGCCGCCACCGGCCAGGCGGCTGCCCGCTGGGGGCGCCTCGCCGCGCTTGTACTTACCGGTGAGCAGCCCGTTGGCGAGCGGGAAGAACGGCAGCATGCCGAGGCCGAACCGCTCGCAGGCGGGGATCACCTCGTCCTCCACCCCGCGTTCGACCAGCGAGTAGTGGTTCTGCGCGGAGATGAACCGGGTACGCCCCTGCGACGACGCGGTCCAGTCGGCGTCGGCGATCTGCCAGCCGGCGAAGTTGGAGTTGCCGAGGTAGCGCACCTTGCCGGCGGTCACCAGGTCGTCCAGCGCGGCGAGCGTCTCGTCGATCGGGGTGCCCGGGTCCGGCTCGTGCATCTGGTACAGGTCGATGTGGTCGGTGCCGAGCCGGCGCAGCGACGCCTCGACCGCGCGGGCGATGTAGCGGCGGGCGCCCCGGGCACCGTGATCCGGCCCGTTCGCGCCGTTCATGTCCATGCCGAACTTGGTGGCCACCACCACGTCGTCGCGGCGGCCCTTGAGCGCCTGGCCGAGCAGTTCCTCGGAGGCGCCCTGCGGCTCGCCGTAGATGTCGGCGGTGTCGAAGAAGTTGATCCCGGCGTCGAGCGCGGCGTCCACCACCGCCCGGGTGCCGTCGCTGTCGAGTTTGCGGCCGAAGTTGTTGCAGCCGATACCGACCACTGACACCACGAGCCCGGAGTCGCCCAGCCGGCGATAGGTCATCTCACTCACGAGATCCACCCTATGCCCGCTGCCGGGTGTCATCCGGGCAGCGGCAACACCTCGGCGGCCAGCGTCCGGGCGGCGGCGATCGTCGCCGCCAGCTCGGACGGGGTACGCCCCACCGCGCCCAGCAGCGCCTGCGTCCGCTCGGCGAAGTCCGGCGGCGCACCCGGCAGGCGTCCGGCGGACGCGATCATGCCCTTCTCGTTCACGAGCCACCGCCCGGCGCGGCCGTGCAGCGCGTGGACCAGCACGCCGACCACCCGGAACAGGCAGCCCGCCACGTAGCCGGCGTCGCCCCCGGCCGCGCCCTTGGCCGCGCCGTCGAGCAGCAGCCCGGTCTCCCAGCCGCCGGCGACCAGCGCGGCGCCGAGCGCGGGCGGGTAGTCGACGGTCTCGGCCCGCAGCGCGGTCAGCTCGCCGGTCGGGTCGCCGAGCACCCGCCCGAGCGCCACCTCCCCGGCGTACGCGTGCGAGTAGAAGCCGAGCGGGTGCCCGGCCTGCGCCTCGACCGTGTAACGGCCGGCCCGGCAGTCCGCCCACACCCGGTGCACCCGGTCCAGGTCGCGGTAGATCCAGTCCACCGCGACGCCGCCGACACGCAGCCAGCCGCCCCCGTCGACCCACGGTCCCCAGCCGCCCGGTGCGGTGAGGTCCACCGGCCCGTCGGCGATCGAGGCGGCCACCGCGCGCAGCCCGGCCACGTCCGGCGTACCCCGGTAGTAGAGGCCCAGGTCCCAGTCGGAGTCGGGCCGGTGGTCGCCGCGGGCGCGGCTGCCGCCGAGGGCCACCGCGACCACACCGTCCACCGCGCACAGCCGGTCGGCCAGCTCCCGGTCGATCATCAGCCCACGTCCCAGACCGGCTCCGGCGTCTCCACCACGTCGCCGTCGCCCCGGAACAGCACGAACCGGTCGAAGGTACGGGTGAACCACCTGTCGTGTGTCACAGCGACCACAGTCCCCTCGAACGCGGTCAGCCCGGCCTCCAGCGCCTCGGCCGAGGCCAGGTCGAGGTTGTCGGTGGGCTCGTCGAGCAGCAGCAGCGTCGCCCCGGACAGCTCCAGCAGCAGCACCAGGAAGCGGGCCTGCTGCCCGCCGGAGAGCGTGCCGAACCGCTGGTCGCCCTGAGCGGCGAGCTCGTACCGGGACAGCGCCGCCATCGCCGCGTGCCGGTCCATGCCGGCCCGGTGGTCGTCGCCGCGCCACAGCACCTCGACGAGTGTCTTGGCCATCAGCTCCGGCCGGTCGTGGGTCTGCGAGAAGTGCCCGGGCCGGACCCGCGCGCCGAGCCGCACCACGCCGCCGTGCGCGACAGGTGCGAGGGCGCCGGCGCCGTCGACGGGGGTGTTTCCCGGCTCCGGGTCGGTGCCGCCCCGGGCCAGCAGGCGCAGGAAGTGCGACTTGCCGGTGCCGTTCGCGCCGAGCACCGCGACCCGGTCGCCGTACCAGAGTTCCAGGTCGAACGGGTACGTCAGGCCGTCCAGCTCCAGTTGCTCGGCGATGACCGCGCGCTTGCCGGTCCGCCCGCCGGTCAGGCGCATCCGGATGTCCTGGTCCTTCGGGGGTACGGGCGGCGGCCCGGCCTCCTCGAACTTGCGCAACCGGGTCTGCGCGGCCTGGTAGCGGGACGCCATCCCGTCGTTGTACGCGGCCTTCTGCTTGTACATCAGCATCAGCTCGCGCAGCTTCTGGTGTTCCTCGTCCCAGCGTTTGCGCAGCTCGTCGAGGCGGGCGTGCCGGGCCACCCGCGCGGAGTGCCAGCTCGCGAAGCCGCCCGGGTGCACCCAGGCGCTGCCGCCCTCCACCGCGACGACCCGGTCGGCGGTCTGCGCCAGCAGTTCCCGGTCGTGCGAGACGTACAGCACGGACTTGCCCGACTCGCGCAGGCGCGCCTCCAGCCAACGTTTGCCGGGTACGTCGAGGAAGTTGTCCGGCTCGTCGAGCAGCAGCACCTCGTCCGGGCCGCGCAGCAGCAGTTCCAGCGCGAAGCGTTTCTGCTGGCCGCCGGAGAGCGTGCGGACCGGCCGTTCCCGGGCGCTGTCCCACGGCAGGTCCAGCACGATGGTGGCGACGGTGTCGAAGAGGACCTCCGCGTCGTACCCGCCGGTCTCACCCCAGGCGGCCAGCGCCTCGGCGTACGCGAGCTGGGTCTTGGCGGCGGCGGAGCTGTACTTGCCGCGCACCTCGGCCGCCCGCATGGCCGCCTCGGTCTCGGCGAGCCGCCGCCCGGCGTCGCGCAGCGCCGGCGGTGCCAGCGACAGGGCGAGGTCGGCGAGCGTGGACTCGTCACCGATCATGCCGATGAACTGCCGCATCACGCCCAGCCCACCGGAGCGGGCGATCGCGCCGGTCTTCACCGGCAGGTCACCGGCGACCATCCGCAGCAGCGTGGTCTTGCCGGCGCCGTTCGGGCCGACCAGCGCCACCTTGGCACCCTCACCGACCCGGAACGAGACGTCACTGAACAGCTCACGCCCGTCCGGGAGGATGTGCCCCACTCCTGCCACGTCCACGTATCCCACGCGGGCATCCTGCCCGAGCCGGGTCGGTGGACGACACCGGATTACCGGGTGACCCGCAGCACCCGGTAGCCCTTCTGGCTGGCGTGCCGCTCGACGGACCAGCCCTGCTCGACCAGCCAGCGGTGCAGCGAGTCGCCGCCGAGGTGCCGGGCGACGACCAGCCAGGCCACGCCGTCCGGGGCGAGGCGGGGCAGCCAGCGCAGCAGCAGGGCGTGCAGTTCCGGCTTGCCGATGTGGATCGGCGGGTTGGACCAGATCTGGGTGAAGGTGACGTCGTCCGGCAGTTCGTCCGGCGCGACGGCGCGTACCCGGTCGGCGGCGCCGATCCTTACCGCGTTGTCGGTGGTGAGGGCGCGGGCGCGCTCGTTGACGTCCACGGCCCAGACGGTGGCTTTCGGCGCGACGGTGGCGAGGACGCAGGTGATCGGGCCGAAGCCGCAGCCGATGTCGAGCAGCGCGCCGGTGACGTCGGCGGCCGGCAGGTCGGCCTTGCGCAGCAGCACGGCGGTGCCCGGGTCGAGCCGGTCGGCGGAGAAGACGCCACCGGCCGAGCCGAGTGTGTAGTCGCGCCCGGCGACGGTGAACTCGACCTCGCGCGGGCGGGCCGGGGCCGAGGGTTCAGCGGTGAAGTAGTGGTCGCCGGTCACGCAGGCATTCTCGCACCGGGCCGGGGCGGTTCCGGCGACGGTGTCACCGGCGGAGCCGGACGCCACTCCGCCAGAATTTCCTGATATTACCCCTGAAAGGGACAATCAGTCCTACTCTATGCCACATGGTGTACCGGTACGAGTCCGATGAGGACGCCTTCCTGGAGTACCCGAATCCCGGGTCGGCCCCGAACGGGCCCGCAGCCACGACGCCGCCGCCCGCGGGTCCGTCACGCTCCCGGTTCCCCACGCCGTCGCTGCCCCCGCCGCCGCGCCCGCAACCGGCGCTGCCGCCGGCCGGCACGGCCGAGCAGGCCATCCCCGACGGGCAGGCGGTGGCAGACGACGCCCGCGCACCCGTTCCGGCACCACCGGCCCCGGCGCCGGCACCCGGACGGCCCGCGCCACCACGGGAGCCCTCCCCGGTGCCGCAGCCCGCGCCGCCCATGCCCGCGCCCGTACCGGCGGCGGTGGACCGGCCGACGGTGCCGATCCCGGCCAGCCCCACCGCCCGCGCCGCCGACGTCTCCGAGCTGCCCCGGACCCGGCGCGCCGAACGCCGCGGCGGCGGCCGGTTCTGGCAGACGCTCGTCGGCGGCGCCGCCGTCCTGCTGCTGCTCTCGCTCACCGGGCTCGCCGTCGCGGCTCTGCTCGACGAACGCACCGCCACGCCCCCGGCTGGCCAGCCGACCCCGCAGCCGACCGAGTCCAGCACCCCGTCCGGCGGCACCGACCTGGACTCCCGGGACACCGACCAGGCGTCACTCACCGCCAAGGAGGTCTTCCCGACAAAGGATCTGGTGGTCACCGACGGGAAGCCCGCATACCGGGTGCTGAAGACCCAGGCCAGCCCGAAGTGCCAGGTAGCGGCCACCGGCGAGATCGCCGACCTGCTGGTCCGGCTCGGCTGCAACCAGGTCGTGCGGGGCACGCTCCGCTCCCCCGACGGCGACCACCTGATCACCGCCGGTCTGTTCAACCTCACCGACGTGGCCACCGCCCAGCGGGTACGCGACCGCATCCGGCCGCTGCTCGACGCGCGCCAGGGACGGTTCCGTGGCATGGCGGCCGGCGACGACACCGAGGCGGTGGAACGGGCCGCGGCCCGGGTCGCCTGGCAGGTACGCGGACACTACGTCGCCTACTGCCTGGTCACCCGCGCCGACGGGGAACGTATCCCGAGCGACGACGCGACCGCCCGCGAGATCATGTTCGACATGGTCGAGCTGCACCTCAACCGGAGTGTGCTGGACCGTCGCGCGGCGGCCGGCACGGCCGGGCAGCCCGACGCCGAATCGGCCGGGGACAGCGCCGGTCAGCGGGGCACGGACTGAGCCGGGCTCAGCCCTCGGCCACCGGCACCCGCAACCGGCGGGTCGCCTCGGCCCGGCGGGCGTACTCGGCCGGGTCGGCCGGGTAGCCCACAGCGACCAGGGCGAGGCCGTGCGCCGGCGCCACTGTCACCTCGCTGGAGCGCTCACGCCGGGTCAGCAGGCCGGCCGGCCACTGGACCGGCCGCCGCCCGTCGCCGGCCACCAGCATCGCCCCGACCAGGCTGCGTACCATGTTCTGGCAGAACGCGTCGGCCTGCACGGTGGCGACAAGGATCCCGTCCGGGTCGCGCCGCCAGTCCAGCCGGGTCACCTCGCGCAGCGTGGTGGCGTTCTCCTTGCGCCGGCAGTACGCGGCGAAGTCGTGCTCGCCCACCAGCCCGGCGGCGGCGGCGTTCAGGGCCGCCAGGTCCAACGGCTTGGGCCAGGCCAGGGTGTCCCGGCGGCGTAGCGGCTCGGCACCCCACGGGGCGTCGGTGACCCGGTACTCGTAGCGCCGAAACGTGGCCGAGAACCGGGCGTCGAAGTCGGCGGGCACCTCGGTCATCGCGCGTACCCGGGCATCTGGCGGCAGGAGCCGGGCCAGCCGGCGCAGCAGCCGGCCCTCGTGCTCCCGCCACACGGGAGTCGGCAGGTCGAGGTGGCAGACCTGCCCGGTGGCGTGCACCCCGGCGTCGGTACGCCCGGCCACCGTCAGGCCGGTCGCCGTGCCCGCGCCGAGCACCAGGTCCAGCGTCTGCATGAGTACGCCGGCCACTGTGCGCCGGGTCGGCTGGGGCGCCCAGCCGGAGAAGTCGGTGCCGTCGTACGAGACGTCCAGCCGCAGCCGGGTCCGCTCGTCCACCTCGTACCTCCTGTCGACGGCGACGGGCCCGGCACCCCCGAGGGGATGCCGGGCCCGGTCGAGCCTGATGTCAGGCCTTGTCGTTCTCGGTGGCCTCGTCGCTGTCCTCACGGGCGGCGGCGGTGTCACCCGACGCGGAGACCGGCGCCTCGGCGTCCTGGTCACCGGCGCTGGAGCGCGGGGTCTCCTCGGCCGGGGCCAGGGCCTCGACCTTGTCCTGCTGCGCGGCCTTGCGGGCGGCGGTCTTCTTGTTCGCCTTCGGCTCGGCGACCTGAAGCTCCTCCACCAGCTCGATGATCGCCATCGGAGCGGCGTCACCCTTGCGCGGACCGGTCTTCACGATCCGGGTGTAGCCACCGTTGCGGTTGGCGTACCGGGGCGCGATCTGGTCGAACAGGGCGTAGACCACGTCCTTGTCCTTGACGACGCCCAGCACGCGGCGGCGCGAGGCGAGGTCGCCGCGCTTGGCCTTGGTGATGAGCTGCTCGGCCAGCGGACGCAGCCGCCGGGCCTTCGTCTCGGTGGTCTGGATCTTGCCGTGCTGGAACAGCGCAGTGGCCAGGTTGGCCAGCATCAGCCGCTCGTGCGCGGGGCTGCCGCCGAGGCGGGGGCCCTTGGTGGGCGTGGGCATGCTTGGTGCTCCTCAGGTGTGGCGGCAGCGCGGACTAGAGCTGCTCGGTCTCGCGGTAGTCGTCGGTGTCGTAGTCCGCCTCGCCGAAGGCGTCCACGACGTGCGCCGGGTCGAAGTTCGGAGCCGAGTCCTTCAGCCCCAGGCCCATCCCGGCGAGCTTCATCTTGACCTCGTCGATCGACTTCTGACCGAAGTTGCGGATGTCGAGGAGGTCGGCCTCGGTACGCCCGATGAGCTCACCAACGGAGTTGATGCCCTCGCGCTTGAGGCAGTTGTAGGAGCGGACGGTGAGGTCCAGCTCCTCGATCGGCAGGGCCAGGTCCGCCGCCAGCTGGGCGTCCTGCGGGGACGGCCCGATGTCGATGCCCTCGGCGGTCTCGTCCAGCTCCCGGGCCAGCCCGAACAGCTCCACCAGCGTCGAGCCGGCCGAGGCCAGCGCGGTACGCGGGCCCATCGACGGCTTGGTCTCGACGTCGATGATGAGCCGGTCGAAGTCGGTACGCTGCTCGACACGGGTCGCCTCGACCCGGTACGTCACCTTGAGCACCGGCGAGTAGATCGAGTCGACCGGGATCCGGCCGATCTCGGCGCCCGCCTGCTTGTTCTGCGCCGCCGTGACGTAGCCGCGACCCCGCTCGACGGTCAGCTCCATGTCGAGCCGGCCCTTGCCGTTGAGGGTGGCGAGCTTCAGGTCCGGGTTGTGCACCGAGACACCGGCCGGGGGCTGGATGTCACCGGCGGTCACGTCGCCCGGGCCCTGCTTGCGCAGGTACATGCTGACCGGCTCGTCGTGCTCGGAGCTGACGCACAGCTCCTTGATGTTCATGACGAGCTCGACCACGTCCTCCTTGACACCGGGGATCGTGGTGAACTCGTGCAGCACACCGTCGATCTTGATCGAGGTGACCGCCGCACCCGGGATCGAGGACAGCAGCGTACGCCGGAGCGAGTTGCCCAGCGTGTAGCCGAAGCCGGGCTCCAGCGGCTCGATGGTGAACCGGGAGCGGGTCTCGTTGATCGACTCTTCGGAGAGAGACGGTCGCTGGCTGATGAGCATCTTTTCTCTTCTCTTCCGGGGCGCCCGCTATTTGACGCCCACGACACAACTGTTCCGGTGGCCCGCCCCGGAGGACGGGCCACCGCAACGAGCCCTTACTTGGAGTAGAGCTCGACGATCAGCTGCTCCTGGACCTGGGTGTCGATCACCTGGCGGGCCGGGAGCGAGTGCACGAGGATCTTCAGCTGGCTCGGGATCGCCTCCAGCCACGCCGGAACGGTCCGCGAGCCGGCCTCACCCTGCGCCACGAGGAACGGGGTGAGCTCCTTGCTCTTGGCACGCACCTCGACGATGTCGTGCTCCTTGACGCGGTACGACGGGATGTCGACCTTCTTGCCGTTCACCGTGAAGTGGCCGTGCTTGACCAGCTGACGGGCCATGTCCCGGGACTTGGCGTAGCCGGCCCGGTAGACCACGTTGTCCAGCCGCGACTCGAGGATCTGCAGCAGGACCTCACCGGTCTTGGCTTCCTTGCTCACGGCCTCTTCGTAGTAGCCGCGGAACTGCTTCTCCAGCACGCCGTAGACACGACGGGCCTTCTGCTTCTCACGGAGCTGGAGCAGGTACTCCGTCTCCTTCGTGCGGCCGCGGCCGTGCTGCCCGGGCGGGAACGGCCGGGACTCGAACGGGCACTTCGGACCATCGCACTTGCTGCCCTTGAGGAACAGCTTCATCTTCTCCCGCCGGCAACGGCGGCAGTCAGCACCGGTGTAACGAGCCATCTCTCTCTAACCTCTCAGACCCGGCGACGCTTCGGCGGACGGCACCCGTTGTGCGGCTGCGGCGTGACGTCGGAGATCTGCCCGACCTCGAGGCCGACGGCCTGCAGCGAACGGATGGCGGTCTCCCGGCCGGAGCCGGGGCCCTTGACGAACACGTCGACCTTGCGCATGCCGTGCTCCATCGCGCGGCGCGCGGCGGCCTCGGCGGCGAGCTGCGCGGCGAACGGAGTCGACTTGCGGGAGCCCTTGAAGCCGACCTGGCCGGAGGAGGCCCAGGAGATGACCGCACCGGTCGGGTCCGTGATGGACACGATGGTGTTGTTGAAGGTGCTCTTGATGTGCGCCTGCCCGTGGGCGACGTTCTTGCGTTCCTTGCGCCGGACCTTCTTGACGGCGGCTCCGGCACGAGCCTTCGGTGGCATAAGTCTGTGCGCTCCTAGTTACTTCTTGCCGGGCTTCTTCTTGCCGGCCACGGTCCGCTTCGGGCCCTTCCGGGTCCGCGCGTTGGTCTTGGTGCGCTGGCCACGCACGGGCAGACCGCGGCGGTGCCGGATACCGGCGTAGCAGCCGATCTCGACCTTGCGGCGGATGTCAGCGGCGACCTCGCGGCGCAGGTCGCCTTCAACCTTGTAGTTGCCCTCGATGTGGTTCCGGAGCTCGACGAGCTCCTCGTCCGTGAGGTCCCGAACGCGCTTGTCCGGCGAGATGCCGGTCGCGGCGAGCGTCTCCAGGGCGCGGGTACGACCGACCCCGAAGATGTAGGTGAGCGCGATCTCCATCCGCTTCTCGCGGGGGAGATCCACGCCGACTAGACGTGCCATGTGCGGGCGTACTCCTCGTGATGTTGTGGCGGAGGTGTGGACCCGTCCCACCCCGCTACCGGCCGTCCCTGTCCTTCCGGCGTCAAGAACGCCGGCGACCGGGATCGGTCGCTGCCCGAGCGGGCCCCGGCCTCCGACCGGGGGTCAACCACGAGGGGGTACGCGCTGCGCACCCGACCGCGGCTGAGACGAGCTGGTGATGTGTGGGGCGTCAGCCCTGGCGCTGCTTGTGGCGCGGGTCGGTGCAGATGACCATGACCCGGCCGTGCCGGCGGATCACCCGGCACTTGTTGCAGATCCTCTTGACGCTCGGCTTGACCTTCACGGTTGCCTTACTTCCCATCTGGCCCGGAGCCGCGGCGGTGCGCGATCCGGACGTCGAAGACGGACACGGGTCTCCCGGCCGCCGTCAGGCTTACTTGTAGCGGTAGACGATGCGCCCGCGGGTCAGGTCGTACGGCGAGAGTTCGACGACGACCCGGTCCTCCGGCAGGATGCGGATGTAGTGCTGGCGCATCTTGCCGCTGATGTGAGCGAGCACCTTGTGGCCGTTCGCGAGCTCCACCCGGAACATGGCGTTCGGCAGGGGCTCGATGACCCGACCCTCGATCTCGATTGCTCCGTCTTTTTTCGGCATGTCCTCCGCTGTCCTGACGTCGGTTACTCCGGACGGCTCACAACGTCTTACACGGGTGAACTGACCAAGATCAGGAAACCCGCGCCAGCCGCGGCTCCGACTCCCACCGAAGCGCAGGGTGGGCATGGCGGAGTGGACGCTGTGCGCCGATCAGAAAGTGTACGCCGACCCGCACGTGCTCGCCAAACCGACCGGCGCGACGGTCACCCGGACGGCTCGGATATGACGCAGGTCACGTCTCCGGCAGCTCCCGCTTCGCCCGCCGACGGGCCTCCCGCTCGACCTGCTTGCGCCGCCGGCGCTCGGCGTCGTGCTCCGGCGCCCCGTGGGCCAGCCCCTGGATCGTCTGGTAGAGCACCACGGCGCCCCACGGCCCGAGCACCCAGATCGGCCAGTAGTCGTCGAACTCGAACTCACCCTCGCCGAGCTGGGAGACGAACCAGATCGCGCTGAGGATCAGGGCCACCTTCAGCCAGGGGCCCCAGACCCCCAGCAGCCAGGCGTTACGTGCGCTGACGGCCGCCCGGCCCGGCTCGGCCACCCCGCTCTTCCCGGTCGCGCGGGGAGCCGGCAGGGAGTTCTCCGCCGGCCGGGGACCGGGCAGATCGGTCAGCAGTTCGTCCAGCTCGCCGTAGGTCTTGGCGCCGTACGCCTGCCGCAGCCGGTCGTCGTACTCACCCAGGTCGAGCCGGCCTTCGGCCAGCGCCACCCGGAGTCGTTCCGCGGTGGCCTCCCGGTCCGCGTCGGCCGCCCGCATCCGGTTGCGCTCATCCATGGGAACAAGCATGGCACCCGATCGCCAAGGCGGCAGCACTCGACCGGGTACGGGGGCAGCCCGCTCAGGCCGCCGGAGAGTCGACGGACGTCTGCCGGGCGGTCACCAGGTCACCCAGACGGGCCCGTCCGCCGTCCTCGGCCGTGAGCACCCACACGCCGTCGTCCAGCAGCGCCATCGAGTGCTCGACGTGCACCGCCATCGACCCGTCCCGGGTCACCACGGTCCAGCCGTCGGACAGCTCGACCGTACGCGGCGAGCCCATCGTGATCATCGGCTCGATGGCGAGCGCCAGGCCCGGCACCAGGCGCGGCCCCTTGCCGGGACGCCCGTGGTTGAGCACGTGCGGGTCCTGGTGCATCTCGGTGCCGATGCCGTGACCGCCGTAGCCGTCGACGATGCCGTACCGGCCGCCCTTGCGGACCGCCGTCTCGACCGCGTGCGAGATGTCGGTGAGCCGGCCCTTGCCGGAGGCCGCCCCGCGCGCCGCGGCGGCGATCCCGGCCCACATGGCGTCCTCGGCCACCGCCGTCATCCTCAGCAGCGCCGGGTCGACCTCGCCGACCGGCACCGTGACCGCCGCGTCGCCGTGCCAGCCGTCCAGCACCGCGCCGCAGTCGATGGAGATCAGGTCGCCCTCGCGCAGCACCTGCTCGGCCGACGGGATGGCGTGCACCACCTGCCGGTTGACCGACGAGCAGATCGACGCCGGGAAGCCGTGGTAGCCCTTGAACGACGGCACGGCGCCCGCCTCGCGGATGGTCGACTCGGCGATCGCGTCCAGGTCGGCCGTCGACACGCCCGGCGCCACCGCCTCCCGCATCCGGCGCAGGGCACGGGCGACGACCAGACCGGCGGCCCGCATCAGCTCGATCTGCTCGGGGGTCTTCAGCTGGATGTCCAGCTGGGGACGGCGCATGGTGGTGGTTACCTTTCGTCACGCGTACGCGGAGCAGCGGGGCACGTCGCACGTACCCCGCTGTTCGCACTCTATCCGCCGGGTGGCGGGTGGGACCTCAGCCGCCGTACGAGCGCAGCGCGTCGATGGCGCGGACGGTGACGTCCTCCACCGGGCCGGTCGCGTCGATGCCGACCAGCTTGCCCTGGGCGCCGTAGTAGTCCACGAGCGGCGCGGTCTTCTCGGCGTACTCCCGCAGCCGGGCGGCGATGGTCTCCGGCTTGTCGTCGTCGCGCTGGAACAGCTCGGCGCCGCAGCGGTCGCAGACGCCCTCCCGGCTCGGCGAGTCGAACTCGACGTGCCAGATCTTGCCGCAGCCGCGGCAGGTGCGCCGGCCGGACAGCCGCCGGATCACCTCGTCGTCGTCGACGACGAGCTCCAGCACCAGGTCCAGCGCGGTGCCGAGGTCGGCGAGGAGCTTGTCCAGCGCGGCGGCCTGCGGAGTGGTCCGCGGGAAGCCGTCGAGGAGGAAGCCCTCGCTCGCGTCCGGCTCGGCGAGCCGGTCCCGCACCATGTTGATGGTGACCTCGTCCGGGACCAGCTTGCCGGCGTCCATGTACCGCTTGGCCTCGACCCCCAGCGGCGTGCCCTGGGAGACGTTCGCCCGGAAGATGTCACCGGTCGAGATCTTCGGCACCGAGAGGTGCGCGGCGACGAACTCCGCCTGTGTGCCCTTGCCCGCGCCCGGCGGACCAACCAGAACGAGTCGCATCTACCGCAGGAACCCTTCGTAGTTCCGCTGCATGAGTTGGCTCTCGATCTGCTTCACGGTCTCCAGACCGACGCCGACCATGATGAGCACAGCGGTGCCGCCGAACGGAAAGTTCTGGAACTGCTGGTTGTCGAGCCAGATGAAGAAGAAGTTCGGCAGGATCGCGACGATGCCCAGGTAGAGCGCGCCCGGCAGGGTGATCCGGCTGAGGATGAAGTCGAGGTACTCGGCGGTCGGCTTGCCGGGGCGGATGCCCGGCACGAAGCCGCCGTACTTCTTCATGTTGTCCGCGACCTCGGTCGGGTTGAACGTGATCGACACGTAGAAGTACGTGAAGAAGATGATCAGCAGGAAGTAGATCGCGATGTGCTCCGGCGCGCTCGCCTTCACGATGTGGTTCTGGATCCACGCCTGGACCTTGCCCGGGTCGTTCTGATCGAAGAACTGGAGCGCGAGCTGCGGCAGGTAGAGCAGCGACGAGGCGAAGATGACCGGGATGACACCCGCCTGGTTCACCTTCAGCGGGATGTAGGTCGACGTCCCGCCGTACATCCGCCGGCCGATCATGCGCTTGGCGTACTGCACCGGGATGCGGCGCTGCGCCTGCTCGATGAAGGTGACAGCGGTGATGACCAGCAGCACCAGGGCGATGACGAGGAGGAACATCCCCCAGCCCTTTGTGGTCTTGATCTTCCAGCCCTCGCTGGGGAGCCGGGCCGCGATCGAGGTGAAGATCAGCACGGACATGCCGTTGCCGACGCCCCGGTCGGTGATCAGCTCACCGAGCCACATCACCACGCCGGTGCCGGCGGTCATCGTCATGACCAGGATCGTCAGGGTCAGCCAGTTCGGGATGCCGGTGCCCTGGGGCACGATCGGGAACTGGTCGCACTGGTTGTTGAACAGCTGCCCGGAGCGGGCCAGCGCCACGAACGCCGAGGACTGGAGGATGCCCAGGCCCAGCGTCAGGTAGCGGGTGTACTGCGTGATCTTGGCCTGTCCGGCCTGGCCCTCCTTGCGGAGCTGCTCCAGGCGCGGGATCACCACCGTCAGCAGCTGCAGGATGATCGACGCGGTGATGTAGGGCATGATGCCCAGCGCGAAGACCGAGAGCTGGAGCAGCGCGCCACCGGAGAAGAGATCCAGCAGGTTGAGCACACCGGTGCTGCCACCCTGGATCGTGTCGAGGCACTTCTGCACGTTGCCGTACGAGACGCCCGGGCTGGGCAGCGTGGCGCCCAGCCGGTAGACCGCGATGATGCCTACTGTGAACAGCAGCTTCTTGCGCAGGTCAGGCGTACGGAACGCACTGAGAAAGGCGGACAGCAACTTCTTCCTCCTGCGCGACGCGGGCCGCCGGTGAACGAGTCCCTGGCGGGGCGGGGTGTGGTGCCGGACGGAGTGTCCGGAATCCATGGCTGGGAACGGACTCTAACAGCCCGGTCCCGGTCCGGGCAGATGTGCCCGGCTACATAAACCGAATCCGATGTTACCCGGCGCACACGTCGCCGGTAGACCATGGCGCCCGCCCAGTTGCGAACAACTGAGCGGGCGCCATGAACATCGTCTTACAGCTCGGTGACCGAGCCACCGGCGGCGGTGATCTTCTCCTTGGCCGACGCGCTGAACGCGTGCGCCGACACCTGGAGGGACACGCCACCGAGGTCGCCGGTGCCGAGCACCTTGACCGGGTGGCCCTTGCGGACCGCACCGGCCTCGACCAGCTCGACCGGGCCGACCTGGCCGCCGTTCGGGAACAGCTCGGCCAGCCGGTCCAGGTTGACCACCTGGAACACGACCTTGAACTTGTTCTTGAAGCCCTTCATCTTCGGCAGGCGCATGTGGATGGGCATCTGCCCACCCTCGAACGCCGGCGAGATGTTCTTGCGGGCCTTGGAACCCTTGGTACCGCGACCGGCCGTCTTGCCCTTCGAGCCCTCACCGCGACCCACACGGGTCTTGTCGGTCTTGGCGCCGGGAGCCGGACGCAGGTGGTGCACCTTGATCGTCATTACTCGACCTCCTCGACCTTCACGAGGTGGTTGACCGTGAAGATCATGCCGCGGATCTCCGGCCGGTCCTCCTTGACCACCACGTCGTTGATCCGCTTGAGACCGAGGGAACGCAGCGAGTCACGCTGGTTCTTCTTGGTCCCGATCTCGGACCGGACCTGGGTGACCTTCAGGCGTGCCATCAGGACGCCACCCCCGCCCGCGACGCCAGCATGGCAGCCGGCGCGACGTCCTCGACCGGCAGACCACGACGGGCCGCGACCTGCTCCGGGGACTCGAGCCCCTTCAGGGCCGCCACCGTGGCGTGCACGATGTTGATCGGGTTGGACGAGCCGAGGCTCTTGGAGAGCACGTCGTGGATGCCCGCGCACTCCAGCACGGCACGCACCGGGCCACCGGCGATGACGCCCGTACCGGCGGAGGCCGGCTTGAGCAGCACCACACCGGCCGCGTCCTCGCCCTGCACCGGGTGCGGGATCGAGGCGCCGATGCGCGGCACCTTGAAGAAGTGCTTCTTGGCCTCCTCGACACCCTTGGCGATCGCCGCGGGCACCTCCTTGGCCTTTCCGTAGCCCACACCGACGGTGCCGTCGCCGTCGCCCACGATCACCAGGGCGGTGAAGCTGAAGCGACGACCACCCTTCACGACCTTGGCGACGCGGTTGATCGCGACGACCCGCTCGAGGTGCGGGGTCTTCTCGACGGGCGCGTTTCCGCGGCCGCCCTCACGGCGGTTGTCGCGGCGACCACCCTCGTTGCCACCGGACCCGCCGCCACGGCGCTGTTGACCTGGCATCAGCAGCCTTCCTTCTCTCTCGTGACGGGGTTTCTAGAACTCGAGCCCGGCTTCGCGGGCGGCGTCGGCAAGCGCGGCGACACGCCCCGCGTACCGGTTGCCACCGCGGTCGAAGACGACCTTCGAGACGCCGGCGGCCTTGGCGCGCTCGGCGAGAAGCGCGCCGACCTTGCCGGCCAGGGCGCTCTTGTCGCCCTCGGCGCCGCGCAGCGAGGCGTCCATGGTCGAGGCCGACGCCAGGGTGTGACCCTTGGTGTCGTCGACGACCTGGGCCACCATGTGCCGCAGGGAACGGGTGACGACCAGGCGGGGACGCTCGGCGGTGCCGCTGACGTTCTTGCGGACCCGGAAGTGCCGACGCGCACGCCCGACGGCACGCTTGGCGGCGACGCCGCGGCGGCGCTTGAGCAGCGTGGCGCTCACTTCTTACCTGCCTTTCCAGCCTTGCGGCGGATGACCTCGCCCTGGTACTTCACGCCCTTGCCCTTGTAGGGCTCCGGCGGACGGATCTTCCGGATGTTGGCGGCGACCTCGCCGACCTGCTGCTTGTCGATGCCGGCCACGTGGAACAGCGTCGGCTTCTCGACCGTGAAGGTGATGCCCTCCGGCGCCGGAACCAGGACCGGGTGCGAGAACCCGAGCGCGAACTCCAGGTCCTTGCCCTTGGCGGTCACGCGGTAACCGGTACCGGCGATCTCCAGGCTCTTGCGGTAGCCCTCGGTGACACCGACGATCATGTTGGCCACCAGCGTACGGCTCAGGCCGTGCAGCTCCTTGGCCTTGCGCTCGTCGTTGGGCCGGTTGACGTGCAGCTCGCCGTCCTCGCCCCGCTCCGCCGTGATCGGCTCGGCCAGCACGTGGCTCAGTTCGCCCTTGGGGCCCTTGACCTTGACGGTCCGGCCGTCGATCGTGATGTCGACGCCGGCAGGCACCGGGATCGACTTACGTCCAATACGCGACATTTCTACCTGTCTCCCGTTACCAGACGAAGGCGAGGACTTCCCCGCCAACGCTCCGCTTGCGGGCCTGCCGGTCGGTGAGCAGCCCCTGGGACGTCGAAATGATCGCCACGCCCAGCCCGCCGAGCACCCGCGGGAGCCCGTCCGACTTGGCGTACACCCGGAGACCGGGCTTGGACACGCGCTTGATGCCGGCCAGGCTCCGCTCGCGGTTCTGGCCGTACTTCAGCTCGACGACCAGTCGCTTGCCGACGGCGCCCTCCTCGGGCTCCTCGACCGACCAGGTGGCGATGTAACCCTCGGCCTTGAGGACCTCGGCGATGTTCGCCTTGATCTTCGAGTAGGGCATCGTCACCCGGTCGTGGTACGCCTGGTTGGCGTTACGCAGACGCGTGAGCATGTCTGCGATCGGGTCGGTCATCGTCATGAAAACTCGTCAACCTTTCTCGCCGGGGTTCCCCGGGCCAGGCCCGGGGCCTACGGCGAAGAGACAGTTCAGCTGACGCGCCGGAGCGCGCCGGGCTATTACCAGGAAGCCTTGGACACGCCGGGCAGCTCACCGCGGTGGGCCATCTCCCGGATGCACACCCGGCAGAGACCGAACTTGCGGTAGACCGCCTTCGGACGCCCGCACCGCTGGCAGCGGGTGTACGCGCGAACCGAGAACTTCGGCTTCGCGGCCGCCTTGAGGATCAGCGCCTTCTTGGCCATCTCAGTTCTCCTTGAACGGGAAGCCCAGGAGCTTGAGCAGCGCCCGGCCCTCGTCGTCGGTCGTGGCGGTCGTGACCACCGTGATGTCCATGCCCCGCTGGCGATCGATCTTGTCCTGGTCGATCTCGTGGAACACCGACTGCTCGGTCAGGCCGAACGTGTAGTTGCCGTGCCCGTCGAGCTTGCGCCCGTCCAGGCCGCGGAAGTCACGGATACGCGGCAGCGCGATCGAGAGCAGCCGGTCCAGGAACTCCCACATCCGGTCGCCGCGCAGGGTGACCTTCGCGCCGATCGGCATGCCCTCGCGGAGCTTGAACTGCGCGATGGACTTGGTGGCCCGCCGGACCTGCGGCTTCTGGCCGGTGATGGTGGCCAGGTCGCGGACGGCCCCGTCGATCAGCTTGGCGTCGCGAGCGGCCTCGCCGACACCCATGTTGACGACGATCTTGACCAGCCGCGGCACCTGCATCGGGTTGGCGAACTCGAACTGCTTCTGCAGCTCGCCCACGATCTCGTTGCGGTACCGCTCCTTGAGGCGCGGCAGGGTCTTGGTTTCGGTAGCCGTGGTCATCAGAGGTCCTTACCGGTGCTACGCGCGATGCGGACCTTCTGGCCGTTGTCGTCGATCCGGTAGCCGACGCGGGTCGGCTTGCCGTCGGAGTCCAGGACCATCACGTTCGAGACGTGGATCGGGGCCTCCTGGGTGACGATGCCACCGGTCTTGGCGCCACGCTGGGTGGTGCTGATGCGGGTGTGCTTCTTGACCCGGTTCACGCCCTCGACCAGGACCTTGTCCTGCCGCGGGTAGGCCGCGATGACCTTGCCCTTGGCACCCTTGTCCTTGCCGGCGATGACGACGACCGTGTCGCCCTTCTTGACCTTCACGGTCACAACACCTCCGGCGCGAGAGAGATGATCTTCATGAACCGCTTGTCCCGCAGCTCCCGGCCCACCGGGCCGAAGATGCGGGTACCGCGCGGGTCCCCGCCGTCCTTAATGATGACGGCGGCGTTCTCGTCGAAGCGGATGTACGACCCGTCCGGCCGCCGCTTCTCCTTGGCGGTCCGAACGACGACGGCCTTGACGACGTCGCCCTTCTTCACACCGGCACCGGGGATCGCGTCCTTGACGGTCGCCACGATGACGTCGCCGATGCTCGCGTAGCGCCGACCGGAGCCGCCGAGCACCCGGATGCACAGGATCTCCCGGGCACCCGTGTTGTCGGCGACGCGCAGTCGCGACTCCTGCTGAATCACGTCTATCTCCTATGTCTGCCGGTTCTCCGGCCGCTCGGGGCGGCCGGAGCCTGGCGGAACCTGCGCCCGACCGAGACCCGGCCGAGCTCGAGCCTTCGCTACTTGGCCTTCTCGAGGATCTCCACGAGCCGCCAGCGCTTGGTGGCGGACAGCGGCCGGGTCTCCATGATCAGGACCCGGTCGCCGATGCCGGCCGAGTTCTGCTCGTCGTGGACCTTCAGCTTGCTCGTACGGCGCATGATCTTGCCGTACAGCGCGTGCTTGACGCGGTCCTCGACCTCGACCACGACGGTCTTGTCCATCTTGTCGCTGACCACGAGGCCCTCGCGAACCTTGCGGCGGGACCGCGCGGGGGCGGTGGTGTTCTCACTCATGATGCAGTCACCTCAGTCGGCGCGGCCGAGAGACCCAGCTCACGCTCACGCATGATCGTGTAGATCCGGGCGATCTCCCGACGGATGACCTGCAGCCGCCGGTTGTTGTCCAGCTGCCCGGTTGCGGCCTGCACGCGGAGGTTGAACAGCTCCGCCTTCGCCTCGCGCAACTTCGTGACCAGCTCCTCCTCGGAGAGCTCACGCAGCTCGGAGGGCTTGACGCCCGCTGCCATCAGGATTCACCCACTTCGCGCGTAACAATGCGGCACTTCATCGGGAGCTTGTGGATCGCGCGACGCATCGCCTCTCGCGCGATCTGCTCGTTGGGGAAGGACATCTCGAAGAGAACCCGCCCCGGCTTCACGTTGGCGACCCACCACTCGGGCGAACCCTTACCGGAACCCATCCGGGTCTCGGCCGGCTTCTTGGTGAGGGCCTGGTCCGGGAAGATCGTGATCCAGACCTTGCCGCCACGCTTGATGTGGCGGGTCATCGCGATACGCGCCGACTCGATCTGGCGGTTGGTCACGTACGCCGGCTCGAGAGCCTGGATCCCGAACTCGCCGAACACCACCCGGTTACCACCCTTGGACGCGCCACTGCGGTCCGGGTGGTGCGGCTTGCGGAAGCCCTTCGGGGGCTTGCGCGGCATCAGCATCTGTCAGCCCTCCTGCTGCTGTTCTGCCGGCTGGGTCGCGGCTGCGGCGACAGCGCTGCTGTCGACGGGCTCACCGGCCGGCGTCTCCGCCTGCTGCGCGATGGTCGTCGCGGCAGCGCGGCCGGCCTCGGTGCCACCGGCGGTCGTACCGGACGAGCCCGAGCGGCCACGGCGCGGCCGGTCCGGCCGGTCGCCACGGTCACGGCGCGGGCCGCGCGACGGGGCGGCCTCGGCCGGGGCCTCGCGGCCCGGGACGGCGTCGCCCTTGTAGATCCAGACCTTCACGCCGATCCGGCCGAAGGTGGTACGGGCCTCGAAGAAGCCGTACTCGATGTTGGCCCGCAGCGTGTGCAGCGGAACCCGGCCCTCGCGGTAGAACTCGGTCCGGCTCATCTCGGCGCCGCCCAGACGGCCCGAGACCTGAACCCGGATGCCCTTGCAGGCGGGGTTCTTCATGGCGGACTGCATCGCCTTGCGCATGGCCCGACGGAAGCTGACCCGGCTGGACAGCTGCTCGGCGACGCCCTGGGCGACCAGCTGCGCGTCCGACTCGGGGTTCTTCACCTCGATGATGTTCAGCTGGACCTGCTTGCCGGTGAGCTTCTCCAGCTCGCCGCGGATCCGGTCGGCCTCCGCACCCTTACGGCCGATGACGATGCCCGGCCGGGCGGTGTGGATGTCGACGCGGACCCGGTCCCGGGTGCGCTCGATGTCGACCTTGGAGATGCCGGCGCGCTCGAGGCCCTTGGACATCATCCGGCGGATCTTGACGTCCTCGCCGATGTAGTCCTTGTAGAGCTTGTCCGCGAACCAGCGGGACTTCCAGTCGGTCGAGATGCCGAGCCGGAACCCGGTCGGGTGAACCTTCTGACCCATTACTCGGCACCCTCCGTCGTGCTCTGCTCCTCAGCGGCCGGCTTGGCCGGAGCGGCCTTCTTCGCCGACTTCTTCGGCGTGGCCGCCGCGACCGCCTCGACCGCCACGGTGATGTGGCACGTGCGCTTGCGGATCCGGTACGCCCGGCCCTGCGCCCGCGGCCGGAACCGCTTCATGGTCGGGCCCTCGTCGACGAACGCCTCGCTGACGAGCAGCGCGTCGGGGTCCAGCCGCTCGTTGTTCTCCGCGTTGGCGATCGCGCTCGCGAGCACCTTGTACACCTGCTCGCTCGCAGCCTGCGGCGCGAACTGCAGCACCGTGAGCGCCTCCTTCGCGGGCAGGCCGCGGACGAGGTTGACCACCCGGCGCGCCTTCATCGGCGAGATGCGCACGTGCCGCGCAACCGCCCGCGCGCCCGGAAGCACCGGAGCGTCGCCCTTTCCTGGCATCGCTGTAACCCCTTGTTCCTCTATCCGTATGCCCGCGGCGTCAGCGCCGGCGGCTCTTCCGGTCGTCCTTCTCGTGACCCTTGAACGTGCGGGTCAGCGCGAACTCGCCGAGCTTGTGCCCGACCATGGCCTCGGTCACGAAGACCGGGACGTGCTTACGTCCGTCGTGCACGGCGATCGTGTGACCCAGCATCTCCGGGATGATCGTCGAGCGGCGCGACCAGGTCTTGATGACGTTCTTCGAGCCCTTGTCGTTCTGCGTCTCCACCTTCTTGAGCAGGTGGTCGTCGACGAACGGGCCCTTCTTCAGGCTGCGAGGCATGTCTTATCTCCCTCAGCCGCGCTTACGCGTGGCGTAGCGGCGGCGGACGATCAGCCGGTCGCTCGGCTGGCCCTTACGACGGGTGCGGCCCTCGGGCTTACCCTGCGGGTTGACCGGGTGGCGACCACCGGAGGTCTTACCCTCACCACCACCGTGCGGGTGGTCGACCGGGTTCATCGCGACACCACGGACGGTCGGGCGCTTGCCCTTCCACCGCATACGGCCGGCCTTACCCCAGTTGATGTTCGACTGGTCGGCGTTGCCGATCTCGCCGATGCTGGCGCGGCAGCGCACGTCCACGCGCCGGATCTCACCGGACGGCATGCGGAGGGTCGCGTACGCGCCCTCACGGCCGAGCAGCTGGATGCCGACGCCGGCCGAGCGGGCCAGCTTGGCGCCGCCACCCGGACGCAGCTCCACGTTGTGGATGGTGGTACCGACCGGGATGTTGCGCAGCGGCAGGTTGTTGCCCGGCTTGATGTCGGCGCCCGGACCGGACTCGACGCGGTCGCCCTGCTTCAGGTCCTTCGGCGCGATGATGTAGCGCTTCTCGCCGTCGGCGTAGTGCAGCAGCGCGATGCGCGCGGTGCGGTTCGGGTCGTACTCGATGTGGGCGACCTTCGCCGGCACGCCGTCCTTGTCGACCCGCTTGAAGTCGATCAGACGGTACTGGCGCTTGTGGCCGCCACCGTGGTGCCGCGTGGTGATCCGGCCGTGGGCGTTGCGTCCGCCCTTCTTCGGCAGCGGAGCCAGCAGCGACTTCTCGGGCGTCGACCGGGTGATCTCGGCGAAGTCGGCAACGCTCGAGCCACGCCGGCCCGGCGTCGTCGGCTTGTACTTACGGATAGCCATTGTCTACACCCCTCAGCTGACCGGGCCGCCGAAGGCCTCGATACGGTCACCGTCAGCCAGCTTCACCATCGCGCGCTTGGTGTCCTTGCGCTTGCCGAACCCGGTACGGGTCCGCTTGCGCTTGCCCTCGCGGTTGAGCGTGTTGACCGTCAGGACGCGGACGTTGAAGATCTGCTGGATAGCGATCTTGATCTCGGTCTTGTTGGCGTCCGGGTGCACCAGGAAGGTGTACCAGTTGCGGTTCAGCTCGCTGTAGCTCTTCTCCGAGACGACCGGCGCGACGATGACGTCACGCGGATCGGCGATCGTGCTCACTTGCCATCCTCCTCGGTGGTCTCGGCGGGAACGCCCAGGAACTCGTCCAGGGCCTCCTTGGTGAAGACCACGTCGTCGGCCACCAGCACGTCGTAGGTGTTGAGCTGGCCGGCCTCGATCAGGTGCACCCGGCTGTCCCGCGCGTTACGCAGGTTCCGCAGCGACACCCAGTTCAGCTCGTCGGTGCTGCTCAGCACGACCAGGACCCGACGGGCCTCGGTGAGCTTGGTCAGCGTGGCCAGGGCCGCCTTGGTGGACGGCTTCTCGCCGGAGACGAACGCCTCGACGACGTGCACCTGGCCGGCGCGGGCCCGGTCGGAGAGGGCGCCACGCAGGGCGGCGGCCTTCATCTTCTTCGGGGTGCGCTGGCTGTAGTCGCGCGGCACCGGGCCGTGGACCACGCCACCGCCGGCGAACTGCGGCGCGCGGGTCGAGCCCTGGCGGGCACGACCGGTGCCCTTCTGCTTGTACGGCTTCTTGCCTCCACCGGAGACCTCGCCGCGGGTCTTCGTCTTGTGCGTACCCTGACGGGCCGCCGCGAGCTGGGCCACCACGACCTGGTGCATCAGGGCGATGTTGGCCTGCGCGTCGAAGATGTCGGCCGGCAGCTCGACGGAGCCGCTCTTGGCGCCTTCGACGTTGATGACGTCAACGGTGGTCACTTGGCCGCACCGCCCTTCTTCACCTTCGCCTTGGCCGCAGTGCGGACCAGGACCAGCGCGCCCTTCGGGCCGGGGATGGCGCCGCGGACGAGCAGGAGGTTGTTCTCGGTGTCGACCGCCTGGACGGTCAGGTTCTGGACGGTGTAGCGCACGCCACCCATCCGGCCCGCCATCCGGGTGCCCTTGAAGACGCGACCCGGGGTCGCGCAGGCGCCGATCGAGCCGGGCGAGCGGTGCTTGCGCTCGACACCGTGGCTGGCACGCAGACCGTGGAAGCCGTGCCGCTTCATCGGGCCGGCGTAGCCCTTGCCCTTGGTCTTGCCGGTCACGTCGATCACGACGCCGGCCGGGAACTCCTCGACCGTGACCTCCTGGCCCGGCGCGTAGTCCGCGGCGTCGGAGGTGCGCAGCTCGACGATGTGCCGGCGCGGCGCGACGTCCGCCTTGGCGTAGTGGCCGGCGACCGGCTTCTTGACCTTGCGCGGGTCGATGACCCCGTACGCCAGCTGGACCGCGGAGTAGCCGTCCTTGTCGGCGCTACGAACCTGGCTCACGACGCACGGGCCGGCCTGAACCACGGTCACGGGCACAACCTTGTTGTTGTCCCAGACCTGGGTCATGCCGAGCTTGGCGCCCAGGATCCCCTTGACTTGCCTGTCCATTTGTCCGGTCCCTACAGCTTGATCTCGATGTCGACGCCAGCCGGCAGGTCGAGGCGCATGAGCGAGTCGACCGTCTTCGGGGTCGGGTCGATGATGTCGATCAGACGCTTGTGCGTACGCATCTCGAAGTGCTCGCGCGAGTCCTTGTACTTGTGCGGCGAGCGGATGACGCAGAAACGGTTGATCTCCGTGGGCAGCGGCACCGGGCCAGCGACCTGCGCCCCGGTACGCGTCACCGTCTCGACGATCTTCCGAGCCGAGGAGTCGACGACCTCGTGGTCATAGGCCTTGAGCCGGATGCGGATCTTCTGTCCCGCCATGGTGGCTTCTGTTCCTTCTCTCGATGCCGCTGTGTTGCGGGCGCCTGTACCGGCTGGCACAGGCCCACTTCCGCCGACCCCCGCGGTCGGGCGTGTCGCGCCCGTGGGCCAGGCTCCGCCCCGGGACTCCGGAGCGATTCTCTGACCACGCGGTGGGTCATGGCGCCGATCGCGGGGGCCGCGACCTGGACGCCGCGCGAGGGTGGTTGACCGCCGATGGCGATCAACCACCCTACGCGAGACAGTCTGACTCCCGGAGGTCCAGCGTTAACCGGACGCAGGCGACCGACTGTCGTTACGCAACCTGACTAGTATGCCGCACGACCGGCGGCGACGCTAATCGGGGTTACCCAGCTCACTTGATGATCTTGGTGACGCGACCCGCGCCGACCGTACGACCACCCTCGCGGATCGCGAACTTCAGGTTCTCCTCCATGGCGATGGGCTGGATCAGCTTCACCGTCATCGAGGTGTTGTCGCCCGGCATGACCATCTCGGTGCCCTCGGGCAGCGTGACGACGCCGGTGACGTCCGTGGTCCGGAAGTAGAACTGCGGGCGGTAGTTCTGGAAGAACGGGGTGTGCCGGCCGCCCTCCTCCTTGGAGAGGATGTAGACCGTCGCCTCGAACTCCGTGTGCGGGGTCGTGGTGCCCGGCTTGATGACGACCATGCCGCGCTCGACGTCCTCGCGCTTGATGCCGCGCAGCAGCAGACCGACGTTCTCACCCGCGCGGGCCTCGTCGAGCAGCTTGCGGAACATCTCGATGCCGGTGCAGGTGGTCTTCATCGACTTCTCACGGATGCCGACGATCTCCACCTCCTCGTTCGGCTTGAGGATGCCGCGCTCGGCGCGACCGGTGACCACGGTGCCGCGACCGGTGATCGTGAAGACGTCCTCGATGGGCATGAGGAACGGCTTCTCGGTCTCGCGCTCCGGCTGCGGGATCGCGGTGTCCACGGCGTTCATCAGGTCCAGGAGCTTCCCGGTCCACTCCGGGTCGCCCTCGAGGGCCTTCAGCGCCGAGACCCGGACGACCGGCAGGTCGTCACCCGGGTACTCCTGCGAGGAGAGCAGCTCACGGACCTCGAGCTCGACGAGCTCCAGGAGCTCCTCGTCGTCGACCATGTCGCTCTTGTTGAGCGCCACGACGATGTACGGCACACCGACCTGACGGGCCAGCAGCACGTGCTCGCGGGTCTGCGGCATCGGGCCGTCGGTCGCCGCCACCACCAGGATCGCGCCGTCCATCTGCGCGGCACCGGTGATCATGTTCTTGATGTAGTCGGCGTGACCGGGGCAGTCGACGTGCGCGTAGTGACGCGCCTCGGTCTGGTACTCGACGTGCGCGATGGAGATCGTGATGCCGCGGGCCTTCTCCTCCGGCGCCTTGTCGATCTCGTCGAACGGCGTGTACGGGTTCAGGTCCGGGTACTGGTCGTGCAGGACCTTGG
This sequence comes from Micromonospora sp. WMMA1976, assembly GCF_027497335.1. Classification (NCBI taxonomy): domain Bacteria; kingdom Bacillati; phylum Actinomycetota; class Actinomycetes; order Micromonosporales; family Micromonosporaceae; genus Micromonospora; species Micromonospora sp. WMMA1976. Next base: position 5,490,588 of record NZ_CP114912.1, read on the forward strand.
TGATGGCCGCCGTCAGCGTCGTCTTACCGTGGTCGATGTGACCAATGGTGCCGATGTTGACGTGCGGCTTAGTCCGCTCGAACTTCGCCTTCGCCACTGGTGTCCTCCTGTGGACTTTCTTGGTTCGTTCGCCCCGGCGCGCCGTTCGGCGCTTAGGACTCTGTCGACAGCCTTTCCGGCCGGAAGGCCGGAGAGCTTTTGTGGGTTCTGCGGCGATGAAGCCTACAGGCCCGGTCTCACGCAACCCGATCGAGGTGGCCGCGGGCGGGAGAACCCTCCCGCGACCGCCCTCGCGTCATCGGATCAGCCGAGGGTGAGTGTCACTCACCCGTCGACTTGGCGATGATCTCCTTGGCCACCGAGGCCGGAACCTCGGCGTAGGAGTCGAACTGCATGCTGTAGCTAGCCCGGCCCTGGGTCTTCGACCGCAGGTCGCCGACGTAGCCGAACATCTCCGACAGCGGCACCAGAGCCCGGACGACGCGAGCGCCGCTGCGCTCCTCCATCGCCTGGATGATGCCACGCCGGGAGTTGAGGTCGCCGATGACGTCACCCATGTTCTCCTCCGGAGTGGTGACCTCAACGGCCATCATCGGCTCGAGGAGAGCGGGGTCGGCCTTGCGGGCCGCCTCCTTCATCGCCATCGAGCCGGCGATCTTGAACGCCATCTCCGACGAGTCGACCTCGTGGTACTGGCCGTCCACCAAGGTGAGCTTGACGCCCACCAGGGGGAAGCCGGCGAGGATGCCGTACTGCATGGCGTCCTGCGCACCCGCGTCCACCGAGGGGATGAACTCCCGGGGGATGCGGCCACCGGTCACCGCGTTGGCGAACTCGTACGTCGGGGCGTCGTTGCCCAGCGGCAGCGGCTCCACGCTGATGATCACGCGAGCGTACTGGCCGGAACCACCGGTCTGCTTCTTGTGGGTGTACTCGACCTTCTCCACCTTGCGGCGGATGGTCTCGCGGTACGCCACCTGCGGCTTACCGATGTTCGCCTCGACGTTGAACTCGCGGCGCATCCGGTCGACCAGGATGTCCAGGTGAAGCTCGCCCATGCCGGAGATGACCGTCTGACCGGTCTGGTCGTCCAGCTTGACGCGGAAGGTCGGGTCCTCCTCGGCCAGCCGCTGGATGGCGGTGCTGAGCTTCTCCTGGTCGGCCTTGGTCTTCGGCTCGATGGCCACCTCGATGACCGGCTCCGGGAAGGTCATCGACTCCAGGATGACCGGGTTCGCCGGGTCGCACAGCGTGTCACCGGTGGTGGTCTGCTTCAGACCCTGCACCGCGATGATGTCGCCGGCCTGGGCGGAGCTGCGCTCCTCCCGCTTGTTGGCGTGCATCTGGTAGATCTTGCCGATCCGCTCCTTGCGGTCCTTGGTGGAGTTGATCACCTGAGAACCGGACTCGAGCGTGCCGGAGTAGATCCGGACGTACGTCAGCTTGCCGAGGTGCTTGTCGGTCTGGATCTTGAAGGCCAGGCCGGAGAACGGCTCGGAGACCGAGGGCTTCCGCTGCAGCGGGGTCTCGCCGTCGGTGGCCGTACCCTCGATCGCCGGGATGTCCAGCGGCGAGGGCAGGTACGCGACGACCGCGTCCAGCATCGGCTGGATGCCCTTGTTCTTGAAGGCGGTACCGGTGAGGACCGGGTTGGCCTTGCCGGCGATGGTGGCCCGGCGGATGGCGGCCTTGATCTCGTCGACCGAGATCTCCTCGCCCTCGAGGTACTTCTCCATCACCGAGTCGTCGACGTCGGCGAGGGTCTCCATCAGCTTCTCGCGCCACTCGGCGGCCGAGTCGGCGAGGTCGGCCGGGATGTCCTCGACCGCGTAGTCCTCACCCTTCTGGGTCTCGCCGCGCCAGGTCAGCGCACGCATCTCGACCAGGTCGACCACGCCGATGAAGTCGGACTCGGCGCCGATCGGGATCTGGAGGACCAGCGGGGTGGCGTTGAGCCGGTCGATCATCATCTGCACGCAGCGGAAGAAGTCGGCGCCGGTCCGGTCGAGCTTGTTGACGAAGCACATCCGGGGGACGTTGTACTTGTCCGCCTGCCGCCAGACGTTCTCCGTCTGGGGCTCCACGCCGGCCACGCCGTCGTAGACCGCGACCGCACCGTCCAGAACACGCAGCGACCGCTCGACCTCGACCGTGAAGTCGACGTGGCCGGGCGTGTCGATGATCTGGATCGTGTGGCCCTTCCACTCGCACTTGGTGGCGGCGGAAGTGATGGTGATACCGCGCTCCTGCTCCTGCTCCATCCAGTCCATGACGGCGGCGCCCTCGTGGACCTCACCGATCTTGTACGTGATGCCGGTGTAGAACAGGATTCGCTCGGTGGTAGTGGTCTTACCGGCATCGATGTGGGCCATGATGCCGATGTTGCGTACGTTGGCGAGCGCGTCTGCGGCGGCCACTTCAATCCCTACTTATCGTCGTCTCGACACAACTGGTGGCGGTTCCGGCGCCGGTGGGCGCCGGAACCTCAGGTGTTACCAGCGGTAGTGCGCGAAGGCCTTGTTCGACTCGGCCATCTTGTGCGTGTCCTCACGCCGCTTGACGGCGGCGCCGAGGCCGTTGCTCGCGTCCAGCAGCTCGTTCATCAGCCGCTCGACCATGGTCTTCTCGCGACGGGCGCGGGAGTAGGTCACCAGCCAGCGCAGACCGAGCGTGGTCGCACGGGACGGCCGGACCTCGACCGGAACCTGGTAGGTGGCGCCACCGACACGGCGGCTGCGCACCTCGAGGGTCGGCTTGACGTTGTCCATCGCGCGCTTGAGCGTGACGACGGGGTCGGTGCCGGACTTCTCGCGGCAGCCCTCCAGGGCGGCGTACACGATGCGCTCGGCGAGCTGACGCTTGCCGCGCAGCAGGATCTTGTTCACCAGCTGGGTGACCAGGGGCGAGTTGTACACCGGGTCAGCGACCAGCGGCTTCCGCGGAGCGGGTCCCTTACGCGGCATGTCAGCTCTTCTCCTTCTTCGCGCCGTAGCGGCTGCGAGCCTGCTTGCGGTTGCGGACACCCTGGGTGTCCAGCGAACCGCGCACGATCTTGTACCGCACGCCCGGGAGGTCCTTCACACGACCGCCGCGCACGAGCACGATCGAGTGCTCCTGGAGGTTGTGGCCGACGCCCGGGATGTAGGCGGTCACCTCGATCTGGCTGCTGAGCTTGACACGAGCGACCTTGCGCAGCGCCGAGTTCGGCTTCTTCGGGGTGGTGGTGTACACGCGGGTGCACACGCCGCGCCGCTGGGGAGACCCCTTGAGCGCCGGGGTCTTGGTCTTGGTCGTCTTGGCCTGACGGCCCTTTCGGACCAACTGCTGAATGGTGGGCACCGGGTTTCTCCGCTCCCTTCGGCCGCTGCGAGGCGACCGCGCCGTCTGCTCCAGCCGTCCGGGTGGGCGGCTCTCCTACATTCCAACCAGGGCCGCCTGACGGCTCCCCAGCACCCGCGGTCGGGCGTGTCGCCCGAGTCACGGTTCCGGTGCCGGCCGCTGACGCGTCGTACCGGATCTTCTGGTCTTGGTGGTGCGACCGCGCGATCACCGGCTGACCGGTTCCAGCGCACGCACGCATTGCCCGGGCGGGCCCGGGCACAAGGGGAAAGAGTACCTACCACAGCCGCGCCGGTCAAAACGGATGGGTCGGGAAGGACCGCTGTGCGGTCCGCCGCCCGGTCTCCGGGTCGCCGATGCGCCGGTGATGGGCACCTACAGTGACAAGTGTACCGGCTCGCCCGCCGCACGACCCGGCGGCCCCGACACCGCCCGGCCTTCGGGCACCCGGACATACCGCACAAACCAGGTCACCGGCCGCAGGCGTCGCAGACACGGCGTCACGTGATCTGCACCACCAGGGCCAGCGCGAGCCCGATCAGGCCGAACAGCAGGCCCGCCGCCCCGCAGGAGATTCCCGCCACGGCCAGGCCGGCGCCGGTGAAGCGCACCGACGGCGGCGGCGCCGGCCGCCGGATCTGCCGCCGGGCGAGCAACCCGGCCACCATCGCGCCGACGCCGATCAGCCCGCCCAGCACGGTGAACGCGCCCGCCGCCCAGGCGCCGCCCACGTTGCGGCCGGCCAGGCCGAAGCACAACACCAGCAGCGACACCCCGATCGCGGCGATACCTGCGACGAGCGACCCGATCGCCAGGCCGGAGGTGACCGGCGGCACGTCGAGGTGGACCACGCCGAACGGCGTACCGGGCACCGCGTCGACCCGCTTCGGCGGCCGCGGCGTCTCGGCCGGCGGGGGCGGAAGCGCCGGCCCGCCGTGCGGGCCCCAGCCACCGTGGCCCGGCGCGCTCCCCGGTGCCGGCCACCCGCCGCCGTGCACCGGCTGACTCCCCGGGTACGCCGCGAACCCCGGCCCGTGCGCCGGTGGACCCCCCGGGTACGGCCCGTGCGCCGGCGCGGACGCGGGACCCGGCGGGTACGGCCCGGGGCGGGTCGGGTCGCCTCCCGGCGCGGCCGGTTCCGTCACGGGGTCCTCCTGTCCACACGCCCGCCGCGCGGCGGACACCGGCCAGGCTACCGCCGCCGATCATTGCGAGGTGGGCGGGCGCGGGCCCGCTCCCCCACCGGGTCAGTCGAAGTTCGGCGCGAAATCGTGGCCGAACGACGCGTCCGCGGCCCGGACCACCCCGATCACCACCGCCGCGACGACCGCGGCGGCGGTCAGCACCAGGCCGGTCCGCGCCATCTGCTCGCCGCGCCGCAGGCAGTCCGCGCCGGTGAGATAACCACCCGACGCGTACGCCTCCCGGCGGGCCTGCCGGGCGAGCACGAGCGCGATGGTGGCCGGCACCGCCCCGCCGATGAAGAACCCGGTGAGCGCGCCGATCAGCCCGAGCGCGAAGACGGCGCGGGCCTTCGTGGAGCGGACCGGTTCCGGATCCTGCGGATGGCGGTACGCCTGCGGCACGACGGGCGCCTGCCCGGGCACGGTCGTCATGCCTCCATCATGCCCCGGATCCGGTCCCCCGGTCCCGGCACTCCGGACGCGACGAGGCCCCCGGCGGATGCCGGGGGCCTCGTCGTTGCCTACTGCTTAGCGGTACGACCCGAAGTCGAAGTCGTCCAGCGGAACCGCCTGGCCGCTGGCCGGCCCGAAGCCGTAGTCGGTCTCCGGGTAGCCGGTCATCGAGTAGACCTTGGCCTTCGCCTCCTCGGTCGGCTCGACCCGGACGTTGCGGTACTTGCTGATGCCCGTACCGGCCGGGATGAGCTTACCGATGATCACGTTCTCCTTGAGGCCGATCAGCGAGTCGCTGCGGGCGTGGATCGCCGCGTCCGTCAGCACCCGGGTGGTCTCCTGGAAGGAGGCCGCCGACAGCCAGGAGTCAGTGGCCAGCGAGGCCTTGGTGATACCCATCAGCACCGGGCGACCGGCGGCGGGCTCGCCACCCTCGCCGACGAGCCGGCGGTTCTCCGACTCGAACAGCGCCCGGTCGACCAGCACACCCGGCAGGAACTCGGTCGAGCCGGAGTCGATCACCGTCACCCGCTTGAGCATCTGGCGGATGATGATCTCGATGTGCTTGTCGTGGATGAGCACACCCTGCGAGCGGTAGACCTCCTGGACCTCCTGGGTCAGGTGGACCTGGACCGCACGCGGGCCGAGGATGCGCAGCAGCTCGTGCGGGTCGATGGTGCCCTCGGTGAGCTTCTCGCCGACCTCGACGTGGTCGCCGTCGTGCGCCCGGAGCCGGACCCGCTTCGAGATCTTGTCGTAGACGATCTCGTCGCTGCCGTCGTCCGGGATGACCACGATCTTGCGGGACCGCTCGCCGTCCTCGATCCGAATGCGGCCCGGGGTGTCGGCGATGGGCGCCTTACCCTTCGGCACCCGGGCCTCGAAGATCTCCTGGACACGGGGCAGACCCTGGGTGATGTCCTCACCCGCGACACCACCGGTGTGGAAGGTACGCATCGTCAGCTGCGTACCCGGCTCACCGATCGACTGGGCGGCGATGATGCCGACCGCCTCGCCGACGTCCACGGTCTTGCCGGTCGGCAGCGAGCGGCCGTAGCACGCACCGCAGACGCCCAGCTTCGACTCGCAGGTGAGCACGCTGCGCACCCGCACCGTCTCCACGCCGGCGGCGACGATCGCGTCGACCCCGATGGAGTTGATGTCCTGGCCGCGGTGGGCGACCACGGTGCCGTCCGGGCCCTTGATGTCGTCGGCGAGCGTCCGGGCGTGCACGCTGGTCTCGGCGTGCTCGTGCACGACCAGCTTGCCGTCGATGCGCTCACCGATCTGCATCGGGATGGCACGGTCGGTGCCGCAGTCCTCCTCGCGGATGATGACGTCCTGCGAGACGTCCACCAGACGCCGGGTCAGGTAACCCGAGTCGGCGGTACGCAGGGCGGTGTCCGCGAGGCCCTTACGGGCACCGTGCGTGGAGATGAAGTACTCCAGCACGGACAGACCCTCCCGGTAGCTGGCCTTGATCGGCCGCGGGATGATCTCGCCCTTCGGGTTGGCCACCAGACCACGGATCGCCGCGATCTGCCGGAGCTGGAGCAGGTTACCGCGGGCACCCGAGTTGATCATCTTCCACAGCGGGTTCTCCTGCGGCAGCGCGGTGTCCATCTCCTTGGCGACCTCGTTGGTCGCCTTGGTCCAGATCTCGATGAGCTCGCCGCGGCGCTCCTCGGCGGTCATCAGACCACGCTGGTACTGCTTGTCGATCCGGTCGGCTTCCTTCTCGTACCGCTCCAGGATCTCCCGCTTGCGCGGCGGAGCGATGACGTCCTCCATGCCGATGGTGACGCCGGACCAGGTGGCCCAGTGGAAACCGGCCTCCTTGAGCCCGTCCAGGGTGGCCGCCAGGGCCACCTTCGGGAAGCGCTCGGCGAGGTCGTTGACGATCGCGGAGAGCTGGCCCTTGCGGATCTCGTAGTTCACGAAGCGGTAGCCCGGGGGCAGCGTCTCGTTGAACAGGACCCGGCCCAGCGTGGTCTCCACGGTCACCGGCTCGCCCTCGGTCCACCCCTCGGGGGCGGTCCACGGCTCGGCGCCGGCACCGTTGTCCACCCCGACCACGTCGCGCAGCCGGATCCGGACCGGAGCCTGCAGGTGCAGCTCGCCGTTGTCGTACGCCATCCGCGCCTCGGCGTCCGAGCTGAACGCCCGGCCCTCGCCCTTGCCCCCCGGAGTGAGGTGGGTGAGGTGGTAGAGACCGATGACCATGTCCTGGGTGGGCATGGTGACCGGCTTGCCGTCGGCCGGCTTGAGGATGTTGTTCGACGACAGCATCAGGATCCGCGCCTCGGCCTGGGCCTCGGCGGACAGCGGCACGTGGACCGCCATCTGGTCACCGTCGAAGTCGGCGTTGAACGCGGTGCAGACCAGCGGGTGGATCTGGATGGCCTTGCCCTCGACCAGCTGCGGCTCGAAGGCCTGGATGCCCAGGCGGTGCAGGGTCGGCGCGCGGTTCAGCAGCACCGGGTGCTCGCCGATGACCTCTTCCAGCACGTCCCACACGACCGGCCGCTGCCGCTCGACCATCCGCTTGGCGGACTTGATGTTCTGCGCGTGGTTGAGGTCGACCAGCCGCTTCATCACGAACGGCTTGAACAGCTCCAGCGCCATCTGCTTGGGCAGGCCGCACTGGTGCAGCTTGAGCTTCGGGCCGACCACGATGACCGAACGGCCGGAGTAGTCGACGCGCTTGCCGAGCAGGTTCTGACGGAACCGGCCCTGCTTGCCCTTGAGCATGTCGGACAGCGACTTCAGCGGCCGGTTACCCGGGCCGGTGACCGGACGACCACGGCGGCCGTTGTCGAACAGCGCGTCGACGGCCTCCTGGAGCATCCGCTTCTCGTTGTTGACGATGATCTCGGGCGCGCCGAGGTCGATCAGCCGCTTGAGGCGGTTGTTCCGGTTGATCACACGCCGGTACAGGTCGTTCAGGTCGGAGGTCGCGAAGCGGCCACCGTCGAGCTGCACCATCGGGCGCAGGTCCGGCGGGATGACCGGGACGCAGTCCAGCACCATGCCGAGCGGCGAGTTGCGGGTGTTCTGGAACGCCGCGACGACCTTGAGCCGCTTGAGCGCCCGGATCTTCCGCTGGCCCTTGCCGGAGCGGATGGTCTCGCGCAGGTTCTCCGCCTCGGCCTCCAGGTCCATGTTCTGGACCAGGGCCTTGATCGCCTCGGCGCCCATGCTGCCGGTGAAGTACTCACCGAAGCGGTCGCGCAGCTCGCGGTAGAGCAGCTCGTCGGTGACCAGCTGCTTCGGCTCCAGCTTGCGGAAGGTGTCGAGGACCTCGTCGAGGCGGTCGATCTCGCGCTGGGCCCGGTCGCGGATCTGGCGCATCTCGCGCTCTCCGCCCTCCTTGACCTTGCGCCGGACGTCCGCCTTCGCGCCCTCGGCCTCCAGCTCGGCCAGGTCGGCCTCCAGCTTGGCGGCCCGCTTCTCGATCTCCGAGTCGCGGCTGTTCTCGGCCTGCCGCTTCTCGGCGAGGATCTCGTTCTCGATGGTCGAGAGGTCGCGGTGACGCGCTTCGGCGTCCACGCTCGTCACGACGTACGAGGCGAAGTAGATGATCTTCTCGAGGTCCTTGGGGGCGAGGTCCAGCAGGTAGCCCAGCCGGCTCGGCACGCCCTTGAAGTACCAGATGTGGGTCACCGGAGCGGCCAGCTCGATGTGACCCATCCGCTCCCGGCGAACCTTGGAGCGGGTCACCTCGACGCCGCAGCGCTCGCAGATGATGCCCTTGAAGCGAACCCGCTTGTACTTACCGCAGTAGCACTCCCAGTCCCGCTGCGGACCGAAGATCTTCTCGCAGAAGAGCCCGTCCTTCTCCGGCTTGAGGGTGCGGTAGTTGATGGTCTCGGGCTTCTTGACCTCGCCGTGGGACCACTGACGGATGTCGTCAGCGGTGGCGAGGCCGATGCGCAGCTCGTCGAAGAAGTTGACGTCGAGCACTATGTCCCCTATGTCGTCGTCTGTACTGCTAGCTAACGAGTGGGATCCGGGGCAGGGTCACCCTGCCCCGGATCACCACCTCAGACCTCTTCGACCGAGCTCGGCTCGCGCCGGGACAGGTCGATGCCCAGCTCCTCCGCCGCCCGGAACACCTCGTCGTCGGTCTCGCGCATCTCCAGGGCCACACCGTCGCTGGAGAGCACCTCGACGTTGAGGCACAGCGACTGCAGCTCCTTGAGCAGCACCTTGAACGACTCCGGGATGCCCGGCTCGGGGATGTTCTCGCCCTTGACGATCGCCTCGTAGACCTTGACCCGGCCCAGGACGTCGTCGGACTTGATGGTCAGCAGCTCCTGCAGGGCGTAGGCGGCGCCGTACGCCTGCATGGCCCAGCACTCCATCTCACCGAAGCGCTGGCCACCGAACTGCGCCTTACCACCCAGCGGCTGCTGCGTGATCATCGAGTACGGGCCGGTCGACCGGGCGTGGATCTTGTCGTCGACCAGGTGGTTGAGCTTCAGGATGTAGACGTAGCCGACCGCGATCGGGTCGGGCAGCGGCTCGCCGGAACGACCGTCGAACAGCTGCGCCTTGCCGCTGCCCCCGATGAGCTGGTTGCCGTCCCGGTTGGGCAGGGTCGACGCCAGCAGACCGGAGATCTCCTCCTCGCGGGCACCGTCGAAGACCGGAGTGGCCACGTTGGTGTCCGGCTCGGACTCGTGCGCGTTGATCGAGCGGAGCTGGCGCTTCCACTCGGCGTCGTCGCCGTCCACGCTCCAGCCGGTCTTGGCCACCCACCCGAGGTGGGTCTCCAGGACCTGGCCGATGTTCATCCGGGACGGCACACCGAGCGGGTTCAGCACGATGTCGACCGGGGTGCCGTCCTCCAGGAACGGCATGTCCTCGATCGGCAGGATCTTGGAGATGACGCCCTTGTTGCCGTGGCGGCCCGCGAGCTTGTCACCGTCCTGGATCTTGCGCTTCTGGGCCACGTAGACCCGCACCAGCTCGTTCACGCCCGGGGGCAGCTCGTCGCCGTCCTCGCGGGAGAAGGTACGCACACCGATGACCGTGCCGGTCTCGCCGTGCGGCACCTTCAGCGAGGTGTCCCGGACCTCGCGCGCCTTCTCGCCGAAGATCGCGCGGAGCAGCCGCTCCTCGGGGGTCAGCTCGGTCTCACCCTTCGGGGTGACCTTGCCGACCAGGATGTCGCCGGGGACGACCTCGGCGCCGATCCGGATGATGCCGCGCTCGTCGAGGTCCGCGAGCATCTCCTCGCTGACGTTCGGGATGTCGCGGGTGATCTCCTCCGGGCCGAGCTTGGTGTCCCGGGCGTCGACCTCGTGCTCCTCGATGTGGATCGAGGTGAGCACGTCCTGCTGCACGAGGCGCTGCGACAGGATGATCGCGTCCTCGTAGTTGTGGCCCTCCCAGCACATGAACGCCACCAGCAGGTTGCGTCCGAGCGCCATCTCGCCCTCGTCGGTGCACGGACCGTCGGCGATGACCTGACCGGCCTCGACGCGGTCGCCCTCGAAGACGACCGGCTTCTGGTTGACGCAGGAGCCGGCGTTGGAGCGGCGGAACTTGTGCAGCAGGTACGTCCGGCGGTGGCCGTCGTCCTGGTGGACGGTGATGTAGTCCGCGCACAGGTCCTCGACCACACCGCCGACCTCGGCGACGACGACGTCACCGGCGTCGACCGCGGCGCGGTACTCCATGCCCGTACCGACCAGCGGGGCCTCGGCCTTGACCAGCGGCACCGCCTGACGCTGCATGTTCGCGCCCATGAGCGCGCGGTTGGCGTCGTCGTGCTCCAGGAACGGGATCATCGCGGTGGCGACCGAGGTCATCTGCCGCGGCGACACGTCCATGTAGTCCACGGCGCCCGGCGCGACGTCCTCGGTCTCGCCGCCCTTACGGCGGACCAGGACGCGGTCCTCGGCGAAGGTGCCGTCCGACTTCAGCGGGGCGTTCGCCTGCGCCTTGACGAACCGGTCCTCCTCGTCCGCGGTCAGGTAGTCGATCTGGTCGGTGACCCGGCCGTCGATGACCTTCCGGTACGGCGTCTCGATGAAGCCGAACGGGTTGACCCGGGCGAACGTGGACAGCGCGCCGATCAGGCCGATGTTCGGGCCTTCCGGCGTCTCGATCGGGCACATCCGGCCGTAGTGGGACGGGTGCACGTCGCGGACCTCGAAGCCGGCCCGCTCGCGGGACAGACCACCCGGGCCGAGCGCGCTCAGCCGGCGCCGGTGGGTCAGGCCCGCCAGCGGGTTGGTCTGGTCCATGAACTGGGACAGCTGCGACGTACCGAAGAACTCCTTGATCGCCGCCACCACCGGGCGGATGTTGATCAGGGTCTGCGGCGTGATCGCCTCGACGTCCTGGGTGGTCATCCGCTCGCGGACGACCCGCTCCATCCGGGAGAGACCCACCCGGACCTGGTTCTGGATCAGCTCGCCCACGGTACGCAGGCGACGGTTGCCGAAGTGGTCGATGTCGTCGGCCTCGTAGCCCTCCTCACCGGCGTGCAGCCGGCAGAGGTATTCCACGGTGGCGACGATGTCGTCCTCGGTGAGCGTGCCGGTGGTGATCGGCACGTCCAGCTCGAGCTTCTTGTTGAACTTGTAGCGCCCGACCTTGGCGACGTCGTACCGCTTCGGGTTGAAGAAGAGGTTGTCGAGCAGGGTCTGGGCGTTCTCACGGGTCGGCGGCTCGCCAGGGCGGAGCTTCCGGTAGATGTCGAGCAGGGCCTCGTCCTGGCCGGCGATGTGGTCCTTCTCGAGCGTGGTCATCATGAGCTCGGACCAGCCGAACTTCTCACGGATGCGCTCGGCGGACCACCCGATGGCCTTGAGCAGGACGGTGACGGCCTGGCGGCGCTTGCGGTCGATGCGAACGCCGACCGTGTCGCGCTTGTCGATGTCGAACTCCAGCCAGGCACCCCGGCTCGGGATGACCTTGACGCTGGAGAGGTCGCGGTCGGAGGTCTTGTCCGGCTGCTTGTCGAAGTACACGCCCGGCGAGCGGACGAGCTGGCTGACCACGACGCGCTCGGTGCCGTTGATGATGAAGGTGCCCTTCGGCGTCATCATCGGGAAGTCACCCATGAACACCGTCTGGCTCTTGATCTCGCCAGTGGTGTTGTTGGTGAACTCCGCGGTCACGAACAGCGGCGCGCAGTAGGTCAGGTCCTTCTCCTTGCACTCCTCGATCGAGGCCTTGACCTCGTCGAAGCGCGGAGCCGAGAAGGAGAGCGACATGGTGCCGGAGAAGTCCTCAATGGGACTGATCTCGTCGAGGATCTCCGCGAGACCCGAGCGTGCGTGCGGGTCGTCCGCCGACCGGCCCTGCCAAGCCTCGTTGCCGACGAGCCAGTCGAAGGACTCGTTCTGGATGGCGAGGAGGTTGGGGACCTCGAGGTGTTCGGTGATCCGACCGAAAGAAACTCGGCGGGGCGCGAATGCGCTCGACGTACGACTGGTCTTCGCAGGGCGGGAAGCTGCCAAGATGCGTCCTTCCGAGGACCGGTGCTGCAGAACGGCTGGTACGCGTGCACTCCAATGACCCCACCAGAAATATCCACAATCGGACATTTCCGAGCAGGGGTCAAGTCGGAAGGCAGCGCAAACTAGCAGTGTAGCCGAGAGGCTAACCGCTGTCCAGCCCACCCCGCAGGTCGTCGCGGAACAAGCCCTGGGACCTCGGAAAACCGGGTCGACCGGGCCGCTCGGAACGCGACGCTCCTGCCGGTCCGCTCGGGAGCCGCGGCGGCGGTGCTGCCGTTGCCCTTACCCGAGAGGCGGCCGTTGCAAGCGCGGAAGGTCTTGCTGATGTTCAGCGTGCCTGGCAGGCCGGTGCCGCGTCAAGGGCCGGTTACCGCTCGGGGTGTCTTTCCCACCGACGGGCTACCGACAGACGTCGCTGACCGGCCGATGAGAGGACGCTGTACGCCCTGCTCACGCCGTCCGCCGGCGGGTGGCACCAACACAGCGGGCGGCGACCCGGTCTCCCGGATCACCGCCCGCCGCGACGCGATGTGCCCCGGCTCACGTGAGCCGGACGCGCGTCAGGTGGAGCAAGGTCACTTCATGGTGACCTTGGCGCCCTCGCCCTCGAGCTTGGCCTTGGCCTTCTCGGCGGTCTCCTTGTTGACCTTCTCCAGGACGGCCTTCGGCGCGGCCTCGACCAGGTCCTTGGCCTCCTTGAGGCCCAGGCCGGTCAGCTCACGCACGACCTTGATGACCTGGATCTTCTTGCCACCGTCGGCGTCGAGGACGACGTCGAACTCGTCCTTCTCCGGCTCGGCCTCGGCGGCCGGGGCACCCGGACCGGCCGGGCCGGCGACGGCGACCGGAGCGGCGGCGGTGACCTCGAAGGTCTCCTCGAACTGCTTCACGAACTCGGAGAGCTCGATCAGCGTCATCTCCTTGAACGCGTCGAGCAGCTCGTCGGTGCTGAGCTTCGCCATGTCTGGCGTCCTTTCTCGCAATGAAAACTAAGAACGTGGTGCGCCGGGCGGGCCTCAGGCCGCCTCGGCGCCCTCCTGCTCGCGCTTCTTGTCCGCCAGGGCGGCCGCCGCGCGGGCGGCCTTGGAGAGCGGCGCCTGGAACAGGGCCGCGGCCTTGCTCAGGTTGCCCTTCATCGCGCCGGCCAGCTTGGCCAGCAGCACCTCGCGGGACTCCAGGTCGGCGAGCTTCGTGACCTCGGCCGCGGAAATGGCCTTGCCCTCGAAGACACCGCCCTTGATGACGAGCTTCGGGTTGGCCTTCGCGAAGTCGCGAAGCCCCTTCGCCGCCTCGACGACGTCGCCCGAAACGAAAGTCAGCGCGGTAGGACCGGAGAACAGCTCGTCGAGGCCGGAGATGCCCGCATCGGTCGCGGCACGCTTCGCCAGCGTGTTCTTCGCGACCGTGTAGCTGGTCTCCTTGCCGAGCGAGCGCCGCAGCTGGGTGAGCTGCGAAACCGTGAGCCCGCGGTACTCGGTCAGCACGGTCGCTCCCGCGTTGCGGAAGCTCTCGGTCAGCTCGGCGACGGCCGTGGCCTTGTCGGCCCGGATCGGCTTGTCCGCCATGTCCCTCCTCTCTCGTTGCTCGGAGCTGGTACGCCGGCGGCGAGCCGAGGCTCGACGACGGCGGCGGAGGCATCACGACAACGAAAAAGCCCCGGCGCAGGGCGCACGGGGCGAGGGCCGGGACACGGGCACAGTCGGCGGACCGTGCGTGACACCGATTTTCGCTTACCGCCCTGCGCGGGTCGCCCGTCGTCGCGGGACCTTCGACCGTGCCGGAGCACGGTGACCAGCGGTCTTTGGGTGGAACTACCGCACCAGGTTACGCGACGCACGCCGCAGCACCAAATCGCGCCGAGTGCTCCCGGTCACCCGTCGGTCAGGCCCGGGTACGCCGCGCCCAGGCGTAGCCGGTCAGCGCCACCGCCGCCCAGAGCGCCGCCCAGCCGGTCAGCAGCAGGCCCTCGCCGGCCGCGACCGGCCCGGTGAGCGCCCGCGCGGTCGCCATCACCGGCGGGGCCAGCCACGGCACGACCGAACCGGACAGCCCGAGCACCACGACCCCGACCGCGCCGGTGACCAGCACCGCCACCCCGTAGCCGGCGCTGCGCGTCACCGCCCGGCTGGCGAGCGCGCCGAGCGCCACCGCCGCCGGCAGCGCGAGCAGGTGCGCCCAGAACCCCAGGGCCACCCCGGCGAGCACCGGCCGATCCCCCGGCCCGACGGCAGCGGTGACCCCGCCCAGCGGCCACGGCAGCGCCAGCGCGAGCAGCACCACGGCGAGCCCCGCCACCAGCGCCGCGAGCAGCCCGGCCGCCCGTTCCCGGGCCGGGCCGGCCACCACCCGGGCCATCCGGCGCTGCACGTCGGGTTCCACGTCCAGCAAGATCTTGGTCTGCCAGGCAAGAACCGGGAACAGCACCACGGCGGAGACGCCGTAGGCCTCCGCCGGCCGGGCCCGGCCACCGCCGTAGAGGACGCCGAGGACGAGCAGGCCGGCCAGGACCGGCGCCAGCGCCCGTCCGGTACGCAGGAAGCCGGCCAGCCGCAGCCGGACCAACGCGATCACCTGGTCACCTCCGGCGCCGGCCCGGGCCGGGCCGAGTCCCCCTCGGCACCGGCCTGGTCCGGGGAACCAGCGGCGGACGCGCCGCCCGGCCCGCCGGTGCCCGACGGGCCGGCGGAGGCCGGCACCGGGTGCGTGGCCGGGGGCGGGACGGCGTGTTCGCGTACCCGAAGGATCTGGTGGCCGTCGGCGCGCAGGCGGGCGACGGCGGCGGCCAGCCCGGCGGCCGGCACCGCAAGCTCGACCACGGCGACGGCCGCACCGCCCGACGACGCCTCCTCGGTCACCGTGCCGTCGGTGACCGACAGGTGCCGGGCGCCCGGGAGCCGGACCGTCTCGCCCCGGTGGTCGCTGACCAGCACCGCGCCGCCGCCCGCCAGCACCTCGCCGATGATCTCGGGGACCGCCTCGCGGGCGGTGGCGTCCAGCCCCTCCCAGGGCTCGTCGAGCACCAGCAGGCCGGGCGGGCGCAGCAGCGCCTGCGCCAGGCCGACCTTCTGCGCGGTGCCCTTGGACAGCCGCGGCAGGCGTACGTCGTGGAAGCGGGTCAGGCCCAGCCGCTCCACCCAGTGGCGCACCGCCCGGTCGGCGGCGGGGCCGGGCAGGCCGGCGACGCGGCCCATCGCGGACAGGTAGGCCCCGACGGTGAACGGCTGGTCGGCGGGAAAGCGTTCCGGCACCCAGCCGACGACCGGCGGCCGGTCGGTGACCCGGCCCCGGCTCGGGCGCAGCACCCCGGCGGCGAGCTGGAGCAACGTGGACTTGCCGGCGCCGTTGCGGCCGAGCACCACCGCCGC
The DNA here is from genome assembly GCF_027497335.1 of Micromonospora sp. WMMA1976. Classification (NCBI taxonomy): domain Bacteria; kingdom Bacillati; phylum Actinomycetota; class Actinomycetes; order Micromonosporales; family Micromonosporaceae; genus Micromonospora; species Micromonospora sp. WMMA1976. The sequence continues at coordinate 5,506,404 of NZ_CP114912.1, forward strand.
CTCACCGGGGCCGATCGCGACGTCGACCTGCCGCAGCACCCACGGGCCGTGCCGGTGGTAGCGGAGCCAGACGCCGTCGAGCCGCATGCGCCCGAGCGTGCCACACCGGACAGACGGACGGGGCCCCGCCACGCGTGGTGGCGGGGCCCCGTACGGGAGTACGCGTGCTCAGCCCTCGGCCGAGCCCTCCTGGAAGTTCTTCACGACCTTCGGGTCGACCGGGACGCCCGGGCCCATCGTGGTGGTGAGGGTGACCTTCTTGAGGTACGTGCCCTTGGCCGCGGACGGCTTGGCCCGCAGCACCTCGTCCAGCACCGCGGCGTAGTTGTCCACCAGCTGGTTCTCCGAGAAGGAGGCCTTGCCGATGATCAGGTGCAGGTTGGAGTGCTTGTCCACCCGGAAGGTGATCTTGCCGCCCTTGATGTCCGAGACGGCCTTGGTGACGTCCATGGTCACGGTGCCGGTCTTCGGGTTCGGCATCAGACCGCGCGGGCCCAGGATCCGCGCGATCCGGCCGATCTTGGCCATCTGGTCGGGCGTGGCGATCGCCGCGTCGAAGTCCAGCCAACCGCCCTGGATACGGGCGACCAGCTCGTCGGTGCCCACCTCGTCCGCACCCGCGGCGACGGCCTCCTCGGCCTTCGCGCCGGCGGCGAAGACGATCACGCGGGCGGTCTTACCGGTGCCGTGCGGCAGGTTGACCGTGCCGCGGACCATCTGGTCCGCCTTGCGGGGGTCGACGCCGAGGCGCATCGCGACCTCGACCGTGGCGTCGAACTTGGTGTTGGTGGTGTCCTTGGCCAGCTTGACGGCCTCGACGGGGGTGTAGAGCTTCGACCGGTCGATGACCTCGGCGGCCTTGCGGTAGCTCTTGCTGCGCTGCATTTCTGGTGACTCCTGTGGTCTCTGGCGGGCGCGCGGCGTGCGCGGCCCTCCCACGAACAGAAAGATCGGGTGGAGCGGTGGAGCGAGATCAGTCGGCGACGGTCAGGCCCATCGACCGGGCGGTGCCGGCGATGATCTTCTCGGCCTGGTCGATGTCGTTGGCGTTGAGGTCGGCCATCTTCTTCTCGGCGATCTCACGCAGCTGGGCGCGGGTGACCGAGCCGACCTTCTCCTTGTGCGGGACGCCCGAGCCCTTCTGCACACCGGCGGCCTTGATCAGCAGCCGGGCGGCGGGCGGGGTCTTCAGCACGAAGGTGAACGTGCGGTCCTCGTAGACGCTGATCTCGGCGGGGACGATGTCGCCCCGCTGGGACTCGGTCTGCGCGTTGTAGGACTTGCAGAACTCCATGATGTTCACGCCGTGCTGGCCGAGCGCGGGGCCGACCGGCGGCGCCGGGGTGGCCTGGCCCGCCGGGAGCTGAAGCGTGAACGTCTTGACGAGCTTCTTCTTCGGAGGCATGTCTCTTCCTGGGGCTTGGAACTGGGATTCTCGCCGGTCCGCGGGCGCGCACGGTCAGCACGGTGCGGACAGCCGACGTTCTAGGGTAGCGCAGCCGTCGGCCACCCTCCGCGCCGAGGTCGGCGGGCGGCGAAACGGCGCACCGGCGGCCACCCCCGAAAGGGGCGGGGCCGCCGGTGCCGACGTACGTCAGATCTTGGCGACCTGGTTGAAGTTCAGCTCGACCGGCGTCTCCCGGCCGAAGATCGACACCAGCACCTTGAGCTTCTGCTGGTCGGCATTGATCTCGCTGATCGTCGCCGGCAGCGACGCGAACGCGCCGTCGGTGACGGTGACCGAGTCGCCGACCTCGAAGTCGAGGACCTTGACCTCGGGCTTGGCCTTCTTCTGCTCGGTCTCGACCGCCGGGGCCAGCCACTTGAGAACCTCGTCGAGGCTCAACGGCGCCGGCCGGTCGGCCCGGTCGGTGGCGCCGACGAAGCCGGTGACCCCCGGGGTGTTCCGGACGCAGGAGTAGGACTCGGCGGTCAGCTCCATCCGGACCAGGATGTAGCCCGGGAAGACCTTCGCCTGGACCTGCGACCGCTTGCCGTTCTTGACCTCGACCTCTTCCCGGGTCGGCACCTCGACCTGGTAGATGAAGTCCTCCATGTCGAGGGAGGTGATCCGGGTCTCGAGGTTGGTCTTGACCTTGTTCTCGTAGCCGGCGTACGAGTGCACCACGTACCAGTCGCCGGGCGCGTAGCGCAGCTTCTGGCGCAGCTCGGCGACCGGGTCGAAGTCCTCGTCCGGGGCCGGCTCGGTGGTCGGGAACTCCGGCTCGCTGGCGGCCTCGACCGACTCGTTGTTGGCCGCCGTCGCCACCGTGGACTGGTCGTCCGGGGTTCCGGCGGTCTCGTCGTACTCAGGCACGCTCGCTCACTTCCGTCAGTATCGCTGTCCGCTGGTCAGCTGGGCTCGCCGAAGACCCACAGCACCGCCTTGGCGAAGCCGTAGTCCAGGCCGGCCACGATCGCCAGCATCACCGCGACGAAGGTGACCACCACGGCCGTGTAGGTCAGCAGCTCCTTGCGGGTCGGCCAGATGACCTTACGCAGCTCTGCCACGACCTCGCGGAAGAACCGCGCGATGCGGGCGAACAGCCCGATCCGCTCGGTGTCCTTGCGGGTCTTCCGGCCCTCGGCCGGCTCGGCCTGCGCCCGCTTGCGGGTCGCCGTGCCGCCCCGGGAGACCGGCTCGTCCGCGTCGGTGGCGTCGTCGTCGGCCACGTCGTCGACGGTCGCGTCGTCGTTCAGACGCTCGTCGCCGTCGTCCTCGCCGCGGCGCTTGCTCTCGGCCACTTCGCCCTCCGTGCGGGTATGGGGTCGCACGCCGGGCGGCGTGCGCGGCGTGTTGGTCACGCCGGCCGGACCAACCGTCCCGCGACGGGCCGCGGCCGGCGGACCGGCCGGGAGGGCCCGAACGCCTCGGAACCACCCCACCGATGCCACCACCACGGGCCGGACGCCACCGGTGAGGGCGGCGCGACCCACGGAACGGTCAGGCCTGAGGCGCAGGGGTGACAGGACTTGAACCTGCAGCCTGCGGTTTTGGAGACCGCTGCTCTGCCAATTGAGCTACACCCCTGTGCGGCAACTCACCTCCACCCGGACACGCTGTGCCGAGCGGGGGTCACTTGCCCCACGGCGGACCAGTGTACGGGTAGTCGTGCGACTTTCCCAACCGGTCTGCCCCTCGCGCGTCGGGCGAACCCTCAGCGCGTCGTGCGGATCAGAGCCCGAGCCTGCGACAGCACCTTCTCACCCTGGCAGGTGGCGGTGATGTCGAGCCTGGTCAGGCCCGCATCGGTGACCTCCTTGACCACCGCCGACACCTCGATCTCGGTGCCCTCGTCGGTGTCCGGGACGACCACCGGGCGGGTGAACCGGACGCCGAAGTCGACCACCGCGTCCGGCGCGCCGGCCCAGCCGGCCACCGCCCGGCCGACCAGTGCCATCGTGAACATGCCGTGGGCGATGACGCCGGGCAGGCCCACACCGGTGGCGGTGCGGTCGCTCCAGTGGATCGGGTTGAAGTCGCCCGAGGCGCCCGCGTAGCGGACCAGGTCCGCGCGGGTCACCCGGTACGTCTGGGTGGGCAGCTCCATGTCCTCAGCCCTCTCCGCGTACGACGATCTTGGACCACACGGCGACCACCGGCTCACCGTCCACGGTGCTCACGTCCGTGCGAGTGGTCAGGAAGCCGTGCCCGCCCCGGGTGGTGACCTCCTCGATGGTGTTCACGCACACCAGCTCGTCCCCGGCCACCACCGGCCGGGTGTACGCGAACCGCTGGTCGCCGTGCACCACACGGCTGTAGTCGACGCCGAGCGCCGGATCCTCGACGACCTGCCGGTTCGCCGCCATCGTGACGACCACGGGGAACGTCGGGGGTGCCACCACGTCGCGGTGGCCCAGCACCCGGGCCGCCTCGGGGTCGTGGTGGGCCGGGTCGGTGGCGCCGACGGCGGTGGCGAACTCGCGGATCTTTTCTCGGCCCACCTGATAGGGGGCGGTCGGCGGGTACGTCCGGCCGACGAAGGACGGGTCCAGGGACATGCCGCCGAACCTACACGGAGAACACGAACGCCGATCCGCCCGGTCGGGCGACCCGGAGGCCACCCGTCAGGGCGAATCGGCGTTCGAGAAAGCTGCTGCGAGCCGGCTGCGCCGGCCGTGATCAGCGGGTCTCGCGGTGGACGGTGTGCTTGCCGTCCCGGGGGCAGAACTTCTTCAGCTCGATGCGGTCCGGGTCGTTACGGCGGTTCTTGCGCGTGATGTAGTTGCGCTCCTTGCACTCCACACACGCCAAAGTGATCTTCGGCCGAACATCGGTCGCCTTCGCCACGGCGGAGTGCCTTCCTCGCTCACGGAACAACTACAGCGCGTCAGCCTACGCGCTGACGACGCGGACATGCAAAGTGGGCGCCTGTGGCGCCCGTCCCACCGGCCACCGGGCTGGGCCCGGAGGACGAGAGTAGCGGTGGCCGGACTTGAACCGGCGACACAGCGATTATGAGCCGCTTGCTCTGCCATCTGAGCTACACCGCCGTGGCGGGTCCAGCCGGACCCTCTGAGCCCCCTTACGGAATCGAACCGTAGACCTTCTCCTTACCATGGAGACGCTCTGCCGACTGAGCTAAGGGGGCCTGCTTGATCACCCCGGGGGGTGTCGCGCAGGGGAAACAGTACACGACCGCGTCGCGCAGGTGAAATCGGATCCCCCAGGTGCGTGTCCGCCCTGGTCAGGGCACCACTCGCAGGCGCGGCAGCTCACCCGCGACCACCGTCTCCGGGTCGACCTGGGCGCCGAACCAGGCCTCCAGCCGCTCGTACGGCAGAGGGCGGCTGAACAGGAAGCCCTGGCCGATCTCGCAGCCGATGTCCTGGAGCAGCTCCAACGTCAGCTCGCTCTCCACGCCCTCGGCCACCACCGCCAGGCCGAACTGCTGGGACAGCGTCACCACCGCGTTGACGATCGCCAGGTCGCCCGGATCGGTCGCCATGCCCTGCACGAACGACCGGTCCACCTTCACCTCGTGCACCGGCAGCCGGCGCAGTTGCGCCAGCGACGAGTTACCGGTGCCGAAGTCGTCCACCGAGAGGCGGACACCGAGGTCACGGAGGCTGCGCAGGGTCGGTATGGGACGTTCGGTGCCGTCCAGGACACCCGCCTCGGTGACCTCCAGCGTCAGCCGCTGCGGCGGTACGCCGTACTCGGCCAGCAGGTCGCGTACCAGCGCCGGGAAGTGCTGGTCGGTGAGCGTACGCGCGGCGAGGTTGACCGCGACGGACAGCGGCTGTTCGCCGTGGCTCCAGTCGCGGCTGCGCCGCAGGCTCTCCCGGAGCACGAACTCGGTGAGCCGGCCGAGCTGGCCGGTGTGCTCGGCCACCGCCACGAAGTCGTCGGGGGCGACAGTGCCGTGCGCCGGGTGCTCCCACCGGGCCAGGCACTCCACGCCCACCAGGCGGCGGTCCCGCAGCGTGACCTTGGGCTGGAAGTAGACCTCCAGCTCACCCTCGTCGAGCGCCCGTTGCAGGTCGCCGGCGAGGCCGAGCCGGCGCAGCGACCGGGACTCCAGCGCCGGACTGTAGAGCTGGACGCTGCCCGGCACCGACTTGGCCGCGGTGGCCGCCAGGTCGACGCGTTGCAGCAACGCCACCGCGTCGCTGCCGTGGTCCGGGTGGACGGCCACCCCGACGACAGTGTCCACGTCCAGGGTCAGCGAGTCGAAGACCATCTCGTCGCGGATCTGCTCCCGCAGCTGGGCCGCCAGCTCCAGGGCCGCCTCGGTGCTCTCCAGCCGGAGCGTCACCAGGAACTCGTCCCCACCGGCCCGGCCGACGAGCGCCGAGGACGGCGCGCAGGCGCGCAGCCGCTCGGCCACCTCCATGAGCACCTTGTCACCGGCGGCGTGGCCCAGCGACTCGTTGACCTGGCGGAGCCGGTCGACGTCGAAGAGCAGCAGCGCCACCACCTCGCCCGGCGCGCGGATCTTGACCGCCTCCGCCACCGACGAGGTGAGGCGCCGCCGGTTGGGCAGGCCGGTGAGCGCGTCGTGATCGGCGTCGTGCCGCAGCCGGTCGACCAGGCGGGAGTTCTCCAACGCCACCGCGGCGTGCGCGGCGACCGTCTCGAAGACGGGGATGTCGCCGGGGGCGAAATGGCCGATGTCGCTGAGCCGGTTGGTCACCTCCAGCGTGCCGATCACCGCCTGGCCCGAGCGCAGCGGCACCACGATGGCGTCCTTGACCCGCTCCTCCCCCGCGGCCTGCCGCAACGCCGGATCTCCGCCGAGCCAGCGGCCGATCGAGAGGGTACGGCCCTTCTTGTGCACCTGCTGGCGCAGGCTCGCCGGGGTGGGCGCCAGGTCCAGCAGGCCCGGCGTGTCCACCCGGGCGGTGAGCAGCACCTCGGGATGCCGCCCCTGGGCGGGCAGCCAGAGCGTGGCGTACTCGGCCTGCATCAGCGCGCGGACCCGGTCGAGCAGGATGTCGGCGAGCGACCGCTCGGTGCCCGAGGCGAGAAGGCGGGTCAGCTCGTACATCCCGGCCAGCGTCCGGTGCTGCCGGAAGAACTGGGAGTAGGAGCGGTAGACCAGGACCAGGCCGCTGAAGAGGGCGGCGAGCAGCAACGCCGACCACCACGTCGTCTTCAGGGCGATCAGGACGAGCAGGCCGATCGCCACGTTGATGGCGGCGGTGAGCAGAGCGGTCGGCATGCTGCGTAGCGCGTCCCGCCCGGCCTGCCAGCCCTGGAGCAGCACGTGCACGCCGACCACGCTCACGAGGCTGACCAGCGTGACCACGCAGACGGCGAGGAAGAGGGAGCCCCACGTCCCCGGTCCGACATTTTTCAGCGGCGGCAGTGCCAGGAGTACGAGGCCGGCCAGCGACGTGGCGGCGGCGGCCTTGGCGACGTTGAACCAGAGCTTCGCCGCACCGAAGCGATGCGAGGCGCTCCAGATCAGCACCGAGAGTGTGTAGATCAGGACGACACTCAACGGGGGCAGGAAGTAGAGCGCCACGATGAGTGGCACCTCGGTGAGCGTCACGCCCACCGACTGACGCCGGACGTAGACGTTCAGCACCGCGAAGCTGATCCCCGCCATGACGACGAAGAACACGAAGGCGAGCGGCCACTTGCCGAACGGTTGATCGGCAACCAGCGCGACGCAGGTGCTGCAGACCACCGCCAGCAGAGCCAGAGGGGCAGTGACTAGCCAGGCACGTTCCGTCGACCTACGAGGTCGGCCCTGGCCTGCCATGCCCCTCCTACCCGAGACGCCGTCCGCCGGGCGGCGGACGGCTCGATGATTCAGCGTGGGGCGTCCATCGTCCAGACGATGTCGGCGAGTTGCGCGCTACCAGTGCCGGGGATGATGCCGAAGGCGCCTGCGATGGCGGCGAGCACGAGGAGCGAGCCAAACAGCCGGCCCAGCGTTCGACCAGACATGATTGCTCCTGTCGGGAGATTGCCACAGGGATGGTGAAGGTTTCCCGATCGTGCCACAACGCCGGGGAGCAGAAAAGCGGAGAGGACCCGCCCAGCCCGAGTAGCTGTCAGGTTCCGCCGTTCGGCCCGGCTACCCACGACACGCAGCCAGGTCATGGGGGTGAAGGGACGTCAGCCCCTTCGTCCATTGCGGATTCCCACCTTCACCCACGAAGGGGATCAAGTCACGCGAAACCCCACCCCACCAACCCCGGGCCACCCGGCCGGCTCCGCCGGGCCGATCCGGCCGGTGGATCGCCACCGGACCCGCGGGCATTGACCACCATACCTGCCCCTGTCATGAACGCCAGAGGATGATTCCCTCATTCACGCCCGAACAGCTCAGGGTGCACCAGGCGGCCGCCGAGGCTCCGGGCCCGGGCTGTCGCCGGACGGCGGGCGGTGGCGGATATCGGGATGACCGGGCCGGCTCCGGCGGCGGACCATGTGCCGGTGCTCGACGACGACCCGCTCACTCGCCTCCAGGACGCCACCGCCCTCCGGAGCATCCGCCAGGGCACGGCAGCCGACGTGATCGAGGCCGCCTGTGACTGCCTCGTGGCAGGCGTCGACAGCCCGTCGCTGCGAATCCTGGCCGGCGTCTCGCCCTCGGCCGGCAGTCAGGAACTGATCCAATGGCTCGAACCGACCCTCGGCGAACTCGGCCTGACCTACTTCCCCGAAGGCGGTCAGGAGGGCGAGGACGCCGCCGTACGCGTCATGGCGACCAGGCTTCTCGCCGGCGCTCTCTCCCCGCGCGAGCTGGCACGGTGGGCCCACGCGGTGATCGGACACGACGGCACGCCGCTCGCGGAAGAGCTGGTCATGCTCGACGACGTCTACGACACGCTGGAGTACGGCGAGCAGACCGAAGCGGACACCGATGCACGCGTTCTCGCCGAGGCGCGACGGTTGACCGCGAGCCACCACTGATCGCCCACGTCCAGGGGCGTCACTTCTCCGGCAGGGTCAGACCGTCCGGCGGATCCTCCATGAGCCCATCGTCGAATCTCGGCGGAACCTGGAATCTGGCCGTACGGAAGGAGACTCTCCCACCACAGAACGTCACGTAGTTGAAGAACACCTCCCCACCGCTGAATGTGGTTCTCTCAAAAGAAACCACCCCACCACTGAACCGCGCCCCGCTGAAGATGACGGACCCGTCACTGGACGCCGGCTGCACGAAGGTCACCTGCTCGCCCTTCGGCCACGTCACATGGACAGCCTTCCCGCCACTGGCCGTCACCCTGTCGAAGAACACCTTCCCACCACTGAACGTCGCCCGGTCGAAGAGCACCTCCCCGCCACTGAAGCTCGTGAGACCGAAGAACACCTCCCCACCGATGAACGACGCACCGAAGAAGGAGACCTGCCCGCCGCTGAACGACGCGCCGCTGAAGGAGACTTTTCCGCCGCTGAACGACGCGCCGACGAAGGAGACCTTTCCGCCGCTGAACGACGCGCCGCCGAAGGACACGTCCCCACCGATGAACGTCGCACCGTCGAAGTAGACGCCCCCGCCACTGAAATTCGCCCCCGACAAGTCCCCGCCGTCGAAGACGGCACCAGTGAAGTCGAAGTCGTAGCCGCACCAGGAGGCCGCGTCGTCCTCGGCAAGGCTCAAGTGCCGCCCAACGAGGCGGATAACGGTATGACGAACCTCCCGCTCCTCGCGGGCGGCTCGGACATCGTCCGCATCCCTTACGGGCGCCTGATCCTCATCCTGCTCGGCCGTCTCACCCGGAGCGTCCGGGGGCGGGGTGTAGGGCATGCGGATATAGGCGCAGAGGACATCAATGCACGTCTGCCGCCCTTCCCGCCAGTCGTCAGCAAGGCCTGCCAGGGCGTAGACACCTGCCAGGCGTACGGCTCCCTTCTCCGAACCGAGCTGCTCAGATGCCTTGGCGAAGCGTTCGTTGAAGAGCCGGACCCCATTGCGGTCGCTCTCGACCTTTGCCCGCTCGTCGGCCGCTTCGGCGAGAGCCTTGCTGACCTCGGCGCGCAGATCAGCAGCGTGCGCCAGCTGGTGAGCGAACTCGGCCAGCGCGTTCGTGTGCTCCGCCACCCGCTGCCGCCGGTAGGCGACCACCAAGGCGGCGACACCGCCGATCCCCGCCACGACTGCGAAGACAAGTTTCAAGAGATCGAACAGCGTGGCCACAGTGACGGTTTCGTCGCGCTCGAAACCAGGCCAGGCGGCGTACCAGAACGCCGCAACGACCAGCCCTCCGACGAGCAGCAAGGCCGCCACGACCGCCAGGGCGATCGACCGGCGGATGCCCCAGAGCCGCAGCTCCGGCACCGGACTACCGGCGGGGACGGAACCAACCGTGACATGGGGCTCGGGCCGGGCCACGCGCGGCGATTCGGGCGACTCCACCCTCTCCTTCTAGCGCACGCCGTCAATGTCAACGCTCAGCACCTCGCCTGCGGCCAGTAGCCGGTCGCCGGCATGCTTGGTGGAGTAGTCCTGACGTACCGTCCTCGGTCCCAGGCCTGACGCCGCCGGCGCCGACTGGGCGCCGGATCGCCACCCGAGTCCTGATCCGGCCGGCGACGCCGGTAGCTCTCAGTCGATCCCTGCACACACGACTCCGCGAGGCCAGGACCAGACGGACGACAACGGCCCCCGATCAGCATTCCTGCTGGTCAGGGGCCGCATCTGCACCTGGTGGCGGGTAGAGGATTCGAACCTCTGTAGCTTTCGCGACGGATTTACAGTCCGCTCCCATTGGCCGCTCGGGCAACCCGCCAGGGCACACCACCACGTCGCAACGCGGCGGCGGAAGCAAGGATAGCGGTTGCCCCCGGCACTGCCGCAACCGGGTACCGTCAGGAGGTCCCACGCTGGTCAGCGGGGGACGGACCAGGACAGACCGCCGGACAGCAGGAGCAGAAGCATGGCAGCGAACCCGTCGTTCGACATCGTGAGCAAGGTCGACCGGCAGGAGGTCGACAACGCCGTCCGCCAGTCGGAGAAGGAGCTCGCGACGCGGTTCGACTTCCGCGGCACCGGCGCGGAGATCTCCTGGTCGGGCGAGGAGGCGATCAGCCTCCAGGCGGAGACTGAGGAGCGGGTCCGGGCCGCGCTGGACGTCTTCAAGGAGAAGCTGGTCAAGCGGAACATCTCGCTGAAGTCGCTCGACGCCGGCGAGCCCCGGCAGTCGGGCAAGATCTTCAAGATCGACGCCAAGGTGGTGCAGGGCATCGACTCGGACAAGGCCAAGGCGATCAGCAAGAAGATCCGCGACGAGGGCCCGAAGGGCGTGCAGGCGCAGATCCAGGGCGACCAGCTCCGCGTCACCGGCAAGAAGAAGGACGACCTCCAGGCCGTCATCACCCTGCTCAAGGGCGAGGACTTCGGGCTGGCGCTCCAGTTCACCAACTACCGGTAAGGCTCGACCACCTGGCAGGTCAGGGCATCGGTCATGCCGTCTGGCCTCGCGGGCCTCGTCGCCACCGGTCGTCGTTCGTCACACGTTGTGGCGACCGACGACCGGGCGACGGCCGGGCGCCGCCCGCTCAGGCAACCATGAATTGAAGCGATGCGAGGATCCCCGTTCGGCTAGCGGACTGGATCACCGCTTGCTGTACGGCGAGTCGCGCGCAACCGCGCTGCCTCAGTACGGGCAGCTTCCGCCTCTCTGCGAGCAGCGCCGCGATCCGCCTCGAACGGCAGCACCCGGGCCAGATCGTCCAACGCCCCTGCCATAGCTTCCCGCCACTCGGCCAGGTCACCGGGATCCGCAGGATCAGCGGGCCGCGTCGAGCGCACCCGGCGAAGCTCCCGCGTAGCGACCTTCAGAGGACCAGGAACCACCAGATTTCTTCTCTCATCGCAACAGCGACCCCGCAAGATCGTGTCAACAAGCTAGACCAACCACCAGAACACGTGGTGGGACCAGACACCCCGGTCGCCGGTGCCGGGCATCACTTGATGAGCGCCCGCTGGCGGGGATGTTCTTGACTCTCGACCCGGTCGAGGGCTGACCCTTCCTGGATGACGCCTGAAGAGCCCGCCCAACCATCAGTCCCGCTCGTGATCGACCTGGAGATGCTGCGGCCGCTGCTGCGCAGCGGCTGGGGAGCGGACACCTGCGACCCACATGATGTGCGGGATTGGCACGCCGGCAACCCGGCCCGTGGTCAATGCGGAGTGACTGCTTTGATCATTCAGGACCTGCTCGGCGGAGATCTGCTCCTGGGCGAGGTCCTCGCCGGGGACGCCAAGATCGGCTACCACTACTGGAATCGACTGGCCGACGGTCGCGAGGTCGATCTGACGGCCGACCAGTTCCAGCCGCCGGAGGTCGTCGTCGGCGGTCAGGTCCAGCAACGCCCGCCGGGGCCACCTCGGCGTTGCCGCCGGCAGTACGAGATCCTGCGGCACCGCGTCTTCGCAGCCCTCTACGGCGGCGAACCGACCCGGCCCGCTCAACCGTGACGGCGACGTCGCGACAGACCCCGGTCCAGCCACGACCGGCGGGCCGGAACGCCACGGCCCTCTTCGGCCGTCAGGCGACTTCCTTGGGGTACGGGCCAGGCGTGAGGTCGGGTGGGAGCCATGACCCCCGCGATGCTCCGCCCCTACCGCCCGCTGCTCGGTCAACCGGTACTAACGGACTCGTTCTTGTCGCGGTGACCTGGCTGGCTCGCCTCGGCCGGGGTCGGCCGGTCGCTTCACGCTCGTGGCGGAGCTTCTGCCGCAGCGGCACCACCTGGCCGCGGCCGTCCGTGACCGAGCAGCCCGGCCCACCGACGACGGGTCCGCACGACCAGCCCGCCCGGGTGGACGTGCCGGACCGGGTACGACCCGGAGCGACCTGATCCGGGTGCAACCCCCGGAGCCGCATCGGGGTGTCGTGTGGTGAGAGCGGACACGGGAGGTGGGCATGGACGGCCCCGAGGACTTCGACGCCTTCTACACGGCGACCGCGCGGCGGGTCGTGCACCACGTCTACGCCCTCTGCGGCGACCTGGCCGAGGCCCAGGACGTGACGCAGGAGGCGTACGCGCGGGCCTGGCAGCGCTGGTCGACTGTCGGGGCGTACGAGGATCCGGAGGGCTGGGTGCGGACGGTGGCCTGGCGCCTGACGGCCAACCGGTGGCGCGGCCTGCGGCGCTGGTTCGCCGCGCGGGCCCGGCTGGGCCGGGAGACTCCGGCGCCCGGGCCCAACCCGGACCGGGTGGCGTTGCTGGCGGCGTTACGGCGACTGCCCGACGCGCAACGGCTGGTGATCGTCCTGTACCACCTCCACGACCTGCCGGTGGCGGAGATCGCCCGGAGCACAGGCATGCCGGAGGGGACTGTCAAGTCGTACCTGTCCCGGGGCCGCGCCGCGCTCGCCGTTCTACTGACCGACGACAAGGAGGAAGTCGATGTCGGCACGCATTGGTGAGGCTCTGCGGGAGTTGGAGCAGGACATGGCCGGGCTGCGGCTCAGCCCGGCGGCCGAGGTGCGCGCACGGGGGCGCGCCAGGAGCCGGCGGCGGGCCGCGGTTCTGGCGGGGGTGGCCGCGGTTACCGTCACCGGCGGCGCCGCGAGCATGGCGGCGCTGTCCGGGCCGGCGACGCCGATGCCGGCCGCCGGCGGCGCGGCCACCCCGTCCGCCACGGCGTCGGCGGCGTGTCAGGCCGACCCTCCGGTACGGCTCGACGTCGTCTTCCGGCCGGGCGCCGGAACGCCGCAGATCGGGGAGGTCGACTACCGGATCGGGCAGGCGCGCGGGGACACCGGGCTGCGCTGCCGCGGCACCACTGCCGCGGCCCGGCCGGACGCCGACGGACGGGTCGTCCTGTCGGTGCTGCTGGCGCAGGGCGAGGACCCGGCGCCGATCCGGGCCGCGGTGGAGAAGCTGCCCGGGGTGGAGCGGGTGGTGACCGCCGGCGGGTGAGCGGTCAGGCGGCGAGCGTCTGCTCGGCGCGTACCGCTGTGGCCTCGGCCCGGGCGATCGGGCCGCCTGGTAGCGCGGCGACCGCGGCCCCGACGGCGACCGCCACCCCGGCGAAGACGAACGCCCAGGAGACGCCGCCGGCGTGGTCGATGATCAGGCCGGCGATCGAGCCGCCGGCGGCGCTCGCCGCGACCGACATGGTCACCACCCAGGTGTACGCCTCGTTCAGCATGCCGGCCGGGGTGATCCGTCCGACGAGCGTGTTCTCCAGGGTGAGCGCGGGGGCGATGGCCGCGCCGCCGAGCACCAGCGCGACGCCGAGCGCGGCCGGGCCGGGCATCACCGCGAAGACGGCGAAGCTGGCCGCGACGGTGCCGAGCAGCCAGGCGAACTGGCGGGTCATGTTGGCTGCGGGTTTGCGTACGCCGAACCAGAAACCGCCGATGGCGCTGCCGATGCCCCAGACGGCGAGCAGCACGCCGGCCAGGCTGTCCGGGTCGTCGGCGCCGGATTTCCCGGCGAAGGCGGGGACGATGACGCCGGAGGCGCCGAACGCGATGCCGAGGCTCGCCACGCAGAGCAGCAGCGCGGGGAAGCCGCCGAGCCGCAGCGGGCCGAGGCCCCGGGCGTGATGCTCGCGCGGGTGCGGGCGCCAGCCGCGCATGACCCGGCCGAGCGCGACGGTGGCGGTGCCGACCAGGGTGACCACCGCGGCGCCGACGAGCGCGGCGGAGGCGTCGGCGAACAGCACGAAGCCGGCCACCAGCAGCGGGCCGATCACGAACACGACCTCGAAGAGGGTGGTCTCGGCCGCGAGCGCGGTGTTGCGCAGGTGCCCCCGGCCGGTGGCGGGGGCGGTGAGGTCGTTCCAGGCGCCCCGGATCGCGGCGGTGAGCGGCGGGTACGTGGCTCCGGCGACGCCCGAGGCCAGGTAGATCAGCCCGAGGTTGCCGCTGTCGGAGCGGGTGGCGAGGAGCAGCCCGATCAGGGCGAGCGGGTGGGTGACCGCGGTGAGCAGCAGGACGGGGGTGGGCCCGACCCGGTCGGCGATCCGCCCGGCGACCGGGCTGAGCGCGGCGCCGGAGAGCGCGTAGATGCCGCCGGCGACGGCGGCGAGGGAGTACCGGCCGGTGACCTGCTCGACGACGAGCAGCAGCGCCAGCGGGGTCATGCCGATCCCGAGCCGGCCGATGATGCCGAGAACCAGCAGCATCGGCGCGCCGGGGATCCGCCAGACGCCCTGGTACTGGCGCAGTGCGGCCACTGTGTGCACCTCCGGGAAGTAACGAGTGAGTCAGCCTTCGACCCTAACGCTCCTGCTGGGCGGGGGCGGTGGTCGAGTCGGTCACATCGGGCTGCCGGCGCGGGGCTGCCTTACCCGCCGTTAACGAGTAGGTTCGGTGATCGAACGGAGTCCATGCCTACGGCGGGTCGGCCGCCGCCGTGATCGGAGGTCGGATGAGCGGCATGGCCGTCGCGCCGCTACGGGTCGAGATCTACTCCCTGTACGGCGACGCCCGGCCCGCCGAGCCCGCGTCCGCCACCCTCCGGGTCCGCCGGCTGCGTGAGCGGGCCGACTACGAGCCGGTCGGCGTCGAGGAAACGGACCCGTCGGATCGATGACCGGCACCGCGACGCCCGCGCCCGGTTACCGGGCCCTGTTCCGGCATCCGGTCGCCGCCCGGTTACTCGTCGCCCGGAGTGTCTCCGAGCTGGGCGACTTCGTCGGGCTGGCGGCCCTGCTGCTGCTCGCGTACGACCAGACCGACTCGGTCCTCGGCCCGGCCGCCGTGTACGCCGCCCGCACGGTGCCCGCCCTGCTCGTCGCGACGGTGTTCAGCGGCTGGCTGGACGTGCCGGCCCGGCGCACCATGCTGGTCGGGCTCTCGCTCGCCGGTGCGCTGCTCATCGCCGTACCGGCTGCGGCGCCCGAGCCGGTGCCGGCGATCGTGGCGGCCGGGCTGCTCGGCGCGGTCCGGGCCGCGTACGCGAGCGTGCACGTGGCGATCACGGCCGAGGCGGTGGAGCCGCCGCTGCGGCTGCCGCTGTTCGGGCTCTCCGCGTTCGCCAACCAGAGCGGCCAGGTCGTCGGCCTGCTCGCCGGGGCCGGTGTGACGGTGGCGCTCGGTCCCCGGGTGGCGCTCGTGATCGACCTGGTCTCGTTCCTGCTCGCGGCGGCGGTCCTCGCCGGCCTACCGGTACGCCGGCAGGAGCACCGGGGTCCACGGCCGCCCGCCACCGCCGGTATCCGGATCATCGCCGCCCATCCGGTGCTGCGGGGTGTGGCGCTGCTGACCCTGGCCACAGTCCTGTCCGGCGGGCTGCCGGAGACGCTTGCCCCGGATCTGGCTGCCGGCGGATGGCGGCCGGTCGTGCTGGCGGCGTCGTCGTTCGGCGGCGCGGTGTTCGTGCTCGTCGTGGGGCGGCGCGGCTGGCTGGCCCGGGTGACCGGTCAGGTGGTGGCGGCGAGCGCGCTGGGCGCCGCGCTGCTGCTGGCCGGTCTGCTGGTGGCCCTCGACGCCCCGGCGTGGGCGCTCGCCGGGGCGAACGCGCTCGTCGGCGCGGGCGGCGGGTGGCTGATCGGCGCCCAGGCCACGTTCGCGCGGCTCGCGCCGCGGGAGCGGATGGGGCAGGTGGAGGCGACGATCGTGGCCGGCAACATCGTGCTCTCCGGGGTCGGGATCTTCCTGCTCGGCGGCGTGGCGGTGCTGCTCGGCCCGGCCGTGGCCTATCTGGCGGCAGGGGTGGTGCTGCTCGCCGTGGTGCTGGCCGCCCGGCCGGATCGGCTGCCCGAGCCGGTTGCGTCGTGACCGCCCGGCCGGACCGGCTGCCCGGCCGGATCTGACGGAAGGGCCCAGACACAGCGCCACCCGCGTCCGGGTGGACGCGGGCGGCGTTCGGGTCACGCGGGTCAGCGCTGGAACTGCACCGGCCCGGAGTTGCGGGCCATCTGCTCCAGGCGGGCCACCCGCTGCTCCATCGGCGGGTGGGTGGCGAACATCGCGGCGATGCCGCCGCCCCGCTTGAACGGGTTGTCGATCATCAGGTGCGCGGTGCTGGCGAGCTGGCCCTGCGGCGCCAGCGGACGCGCCTGCGTCCCCATGTGGATCTTGCGGAGGGCGCTGGCCAGGGCCAGCGGGTCGCGGCTCAGCTCGGCGCCGGACTGGTCGGCCTGGTACTCCCGGCTCCGGCTGATCGCGAGCTGGATCACCGTGGCGGCGATCGGGCCGAGGATCAGCGTGAGCAGCAGCACGGCCGGGTTCGGGCCGTCCTCGTCGTCCGACGAACCCAGCGGGATGAACCAGGCGAGGTTCGCCAGCATGGTGATGATGCCGGCCAGGCCGGCCGCCACGCTGGAGATCAGGATGTCCCGGTTGTAGACGTGGGACAGCTCGTGGCCGATCACGCCGCGCAGCTCCCGGTAGTCCAGGATCTCCACGATGCCCTGGGTGACGCAGACCGCCGCGTTCTCCGGGTTACGACCGGTGGCGAACGCGTTGGGCTGCGACGTCGGGCTCACGTAGAGCCGGGGCATCGGCTTCCCGGCCTGCGTGGAGAGCTCCCGCACCATCTGGTACAGCTCGGGGAACTGTGCCTCGCTGACCGGTTGCGCCTTCATCGAGCGCAGTGCGAGCTTGTCGGAGAAGAAGTAGGTGACGCCGTTCATCAGCAACGAGACGACGACGGCGATGACGAGACCGCTGCTACCGCCGAACCAGTAGCCGATCGCGAGGATCAGCGAGGTCAACAGGCCGAGCAGCGCTGCGGTCTTGAGACGGTTGTGATGCACGATCTCTCCTTCGGTGCACGGGCCCTTGCGGGAGGCCCGCTGACCGGTTCAACACACCGGTACCCGTCAACCATCCGGCTCATGGCTGAAAGTTGGCTGGATGTTGCTGTACACACGCTGAAGCGGTCGCCCATCCGGGCAGGAACCGGTCAGCGCGCCGCCACGTCCAGCACGAGCTGCGGTGCGAAACCCATCACCACCGCCACGGCGGTGGCCACACCGAGCGCCAGCGTCACGGTCCGCGCGGGCCGGACCGTCGCCGCGCCGACGGGCGTCGCGTAGAGCGAAGCGGTGACCCGCAGGTAGTAGGCCAGGCCGATCACCGCGTTCAACGCCACCACGAGCGCCAGCCAGCCCGCGTGCCCGGCCAGCAGCGCGCGTACCACTGTCACCTTGGCGAACAGCCCGGCCAGACCCGGCGGCAGCCCCGCCAGCCCGATCAGCGCCAGCGCGAACGCGCCACCCACCCACGGGTGCCGCCGCGCCGCGCCGCGCAGGTCGGCCAGCGTGCCGCCGTCGCCGTCCGCCGGGCGCAACGCCACCACCGCGGCGAACGCGGCCAGCTCCAGCAGCACGAAGAAGATCGCGTACGCGACGGCTGCCGCGTACGCGGCCGTCCGCGCGTCGCCGGTGCGGCCGGCGGTCAGCGCCAGCGCGCCCAGCGGGGCGAGGATGTAACCCGCTTGGGCCACCGACGACCAGGCGAGCAACCGCACGGTACGCCGCTGACGCAGCGCCACCAGGTTGCCGACGGTCATGGTCAGCACGGCCAGCGCCGCCAGCACCGGGCCGGTCAGGTCACCCGGCAGGGCCCGCTGCACCACAGCCAGCAGCGCCACCACGCCACCGAGCTTCGAGGCGGTCGACAGGTACGCGGCCACCGGCAGCGGCGCGCCGTCGTACGTGGCGGGGGCCCAGGCGTGGAACGGCACGGCGGCGACCTTGAACGCCAGCCCGGCCACCACCAGCGCCACCGCGACCCCGGTCAACGGCAGGCCGGTCAGGTCGTCGCGGGCGGCCAGGGTGGCGCCGAGCCGGTCCAGGTGCAGCGTGCCGGTGACCGCGTAGAGCAGCGCCGCGCCGAGCAGCGTCACAGTGGTGGCGACCACGCTCACCACGAAGAACGTCACCGCCGCCTCGGCACCGGCGAGGCTCCCCCGGCGCAGGCCGACCAGCACGTACAGCGGGAGCGTCAGCGTCTCCAGCGCCACGATCAGCGTGATCAGGTCACCGGCGGCGCCGAGCACCACGCCACCTGTCATCGCGCAGGCGAGCAGGAAGCAGTACTCACCGACCGGGGTGCGCCCGGCACGCAGCAGCGGGCCGGACAGCGCCAGCACGCCGAGCGTGAGCAGCGCGATCACGGCCCCGACCAGGGCGGCCCGGCCGTTCCACACCCAGGAGCAGTCGTCCCCGACGCAGAACGTGCGCCGCTCACCGGCCGCCCCGACCAGTGCCGCGCCGGCCGCGGTGCCGGCCGCGCCGAGCGCCGCCACCGCCACCGTGACGGCGGGCCGGGCCACCAGCAGGTCGAACAGCAGCACCAGCACGGCCGTGCCGGCGGCCAGGTACGCGGGCAGCATCGCCACGTTGTCGACAGGCTGTACCAGGCTCATGGGACGACCCCCAGCAGCGCCTCCACCGGACCGGAGGCGTACGACAGCACGAGCGCCGGGGCCAGGCCGACCGCGAGCGCGAGCAGCACCAGCGGCGCCCAGGCGGTCAGTTCCGCCCCGGCCAGCCCGGGTGCGAGCCCCGCCACCGCCGGGCTGGGCCGCCCGTGGGTGACCCGGCGCAGCAGCCGCAGGAAGTACGCGGCGGTGAGCGCCCCACCCAGCGCGGCGAGCACGGCGAGGGTCAGCCAGAGCGGGCCGCCCCGCTGCACGGCGGCCACCACGGCGAACGCCTCACCCCAGAACCCGGCCAGGCCGGGTAGCCCCAGCGAGGCGACAGCCGCGAAGCCGAGCAGCCCGGCCAGCCGGGGCGCGGTCTCCCGCAGCCCGGACAGCTCGGCCAGCGACCCGGTGTGCGCGCGGTCCTTCACCGCCCCGGCCAAAAAGAACAGCAGGCCGGTGATGACGCCGTGGGCGATGTTGCCGATCAGCGCGGCCTGGATCCCGGTGGCGGTGAGCGTGGCGACCCCGAGCAGCACGAAGCCCATGTGCCCGACGCTGGAGTACGCGATCAGCCGCTTCAGGTCGTCCTGCGCCAGGCAGACCAGGCCACCGATCAGGATGGCCGCGACGGCGAGCACGCCGAGCACGGGCGCGGCCCAGCGGGCGCCTTCCGGGGCCACCCCCACCGCGACCCGGATCAGCCCGTACGTGCCCATCTTGAGCAGCACCCCGGCGAGGATCACGCTGCCGACAGTCGGCGCCTGGGTGTGCGCGTCGGGCAGCCACGAGTGCAGCGGCCAGAGCGGGCTCTTCACCGCGAACGCGAGCGCCAGCAGCGTGAACGCGGCGAGCTGGGTGCCCCGGGACAGCCCGGCGCCGCCGGTGAGCGTGACCAGGTCGGCGGTGCCCGCGGCGGCCACCACCACGTAGACGCCGACGAGCAGCAGCACCGAGCCGAACAGCGTGTAGAGCGCGAACTTGCGGGCCGCCCGGCGACGGTCCGCACCACCCCAGCCGGCGATGACCGCGTACATCGGCAGCAGGACGACCTCGAAGAACAGGAAGAACAACACCAGGTCGAGCGCGAGGAACGTGCCGAGGATGCCCACCTCGACCACCAGCAGCAGCGCCACCAGCGCCCGCCCGCTGCCGCCGCCGGGCGGCACCCGCCACAGCGTGTACGCGCAGCACAACAGCGTGAGCAGCGCGGTCAGCACCACCAGCGGCCAGGAGATCCCGTCCACGCCCAGGTGGAAGCGCAGGTCGAGCCCGGGCACCCACGCCACGTCGAGCTGGTGCCACGGCTGCACCGCCGGACGCGGCCCGTACCCGAACCAGCCGTGGTCGCCGCCGACCAGCGGCAGCGTCGCCAGCAGCGTCAGCGCGGCGGCGACGGTGCCGACCACCCGGCCGGCCCGGTCACCGGGCACGACCGCCGCAGCCAGCGCGCCGAGCGCCGGCACCGCGACCACAGCGACCAGCAGGACCTGCCCGAACGTCATGAGGTGACTCCGATCAGGGCGACCGCCAGGCCGATCAGCAACGCGCCGGCCAGCACCCCGGCCGCCGCGCGGGGCAGCGCCGCCCGGTGCAGCGCGGCCAGGCCGCCGCCCACCTCGACCGCCGCCCGGCCGCTGCCCTCGACCAGCCCGTCCACGCCCAGCTCGTCACCGGTACGCACGACCCGCGCGAGCGCGCCCGCCGGGCGTACGACGAGTGCGTGCTGGACGTCGTCGAGCCGGAACGCCCGGGCGAACACCGGCCGCAGCGGACCCAGGTAGCGGGCCGGGTCGGCGGCCGGGTCGCGGCGCCAGCCCGCCCAGGCGACACCCGCGCCGACCAGCAGCAGCAGGAACGGCAGGATCAGGTTCGGCGCGAGGTGCACCAGCTCGACCGCCTCGCCGCTGTCGTCGCCCGGCACGCGCAGCCGGTCGGCGAACCACGGCGCGAACGCGGCCAGGCCCAGCAGCGCGGCCGGGACCGTGAGCAGCAGCACCGGCCAGCGCAGCAGCGCGGGCGGGTCGTGCGGGCGCAGCAGCGGCGTGCGCGTGGCGCCGAGGAAGGTGCGCAGCAGCAGGCGGGTCGCGTACCAGGCGGTCACCGCGACGCCGGCCAGCCCGGCCAGCCAGACCAGCCAGCCGACCCAGGCGGCGGTCGGCCCGGCGCCGTCGAGCGCGGCCGCCTCGGCGGCGGCGAGCACGCCGTCCTTGCTCCAGAAACCCGAGAGCGGGGGTACGCCGGCGAGCGCGCCGAGGCCGACCACCATGCACCAGAACGTCACCGGCATAGCGGTACGCAGGCCGCCCATCCGGGACATCAGCGTGGTGCCGACGGCGTGGATCACCGCACCGGCGGCGAGGAACAGCAGCGCCTTGAACGCGGCGTGGGTGAGCAGGTGGAACAGCGCGGCAGCGGGTGCGCCGACCGCCAGCGCGCCGGTCATGTAGCCGATCTGCGAGACCGTGGACCAGGCGAGCACCCGCTTGATGTCGTCCTGCGCGGTGGCGGCGAACGCGCCCAGCAGCATGGTGATCGCGGCCATCACGCCCAGCACGGCGAGCGCGGCCGGTGCGCGCTCGAACAGCGGGAACAGGCGGGCCACCGCGTACACCCCGGCGGCGACCATCGTCGCGGCGTGGATCAGCGCGGACACCGGCGTCGGACCGGCCATCGCGTCCGGCAGCCAGGTGTGCAGCGGGAACTGGGCGCTCTTGCCCGCCACCCCGGCGAGCAGCAGCAGACAGGCGGCGGTGAGCGTGCCGGTGCCGTAGTCGTGCGCCAGCACGTCGGCGATCCGGAAGCTGCCCGCGCCCACGCCGAGCAGCGCGATGCCGAGCAGGAAGCCGACGTCACCCACGCGGGTGACCAGGAACGCCTTCACCGCCGCGCCGGGTGCCTCGGGCAGCCGCCGGTCGTGAGCGATGAGCAGGTACGAGCAGACGCCCATCACCTCCCAGCCGACCAGCAGCATGATCAGGTCACCGGACACCACCACGGTGAGCATCGCGGCGGTGAAGAGGCTGAGCTGGGCCGCGTACGGCGGGTAGCGGTGGTCGACGTCCACGTCGTCGTGCGGGCCCCGGCGCAGGTAGCCGATCGAGTAGACCTGCACGGCCAGCGCGACAGCCGCGACGGCGGTGGCGACGAGCACCGCCACGCCGTCCAGCCGCAGTCCCAGCGTGACCCGCAGCCCGCCCAGATCGACCCAGGTGGTGGACGCCTCGACCGGGGCGTCCACGCGGACCAGCAGCGCCAGCGCGGCCAGCAGCGACACCGCCGCCCCGGCCACACCCAGCGCGACCGCCGACCGCCGTGCCGACGCCCGGTCCTGACCCGGGGCGGGCGGCAGCAGCAGGCCGAGCAGCCCGGCGACGAGTGGGGCGGCCGGCAGCACCGCCGCGAGCCAGAGCGTCGGCGTGCTCACCGGACCGCACCTTCCGTGCCCGGCGCCCCCGGCGTCGGCAGCCCGGCCGGGGCCGCCGCGACCGGGGGTGCCGGCTCGGCCAGCGGCACGTCGTCGACTGTGACGCTGGCGCGCAGCCGGTAGAGCTGGAGCACGATGGCGAGCCCGACACCGATCTCGGCGGCGGCGAGCACGATCACGAACAGCGCGAACACCTGCCCGGAGTGCGGCAGCACGGCCTTGACTGTGGTGTCGGCGGTGACCAGCACCAGGTTCACCGCGTTCAGCATCAGCTCCACCGCCATCAGCACCAGGACGGCGTTGCGGCGGCGCAGCACGCCGTACACGCCGAGGCCGAACAGCAGCGCGGCGGTGACGTACGGGATGACCGGCCTCACCGGCGCCCGCCCTCGTCGGCGGCCGGTCGGCCGATGTCGGGGCGGGACAGCACGATCGCGCCGACCAGCGCGGCCAGCAGCAGCACCGACAGCACCTCGAACGGCAGCACCCAGGAACGGAAGATCTGCTCGCCGAGGCGCTCGGCGGTGCCCGCGGCCGGCAGGTCCACCCGGGACCAGCGGAACGCGTCGATCAGCAGCACCGCCAGGCCCAGGCCGCTGCCCGCGCCGACGAGCGCTGCGGCCCAGCCCGGCCGGTCCAGGTCGTCCGACGGGCCGATCGGCGCACGGGTCAGCATCACCGCGAACAGCAGCAGCACCACCACCGCGCCGACGTAGATGAGCACCTGCACCCAGGCCACCAGCTCGGCCGTCAGCACCAGGTAGTCACCGGCCAGCGCGCCCAGGCACACCACCAGCCACAGCCCGGCCCGAACCAGGTGGCGGGTAGCGACCACCAGCGCACCCGCGCCCACCGCCACCGCGCCCAGCGCCAGCAGCAGGACGTCCGCACCGGTCATGAGGCAGCGCCTCCGCCCGGATCGGTGGCGGCGTCGGGGCGTACCCGGGAAGGAGCCGGGCGGGCCGACGGACCCGCCGCCTTCCGGGCGGCGGTGGTCTCCTCCTTGGAGGGGTCGCCGAGCGGGTCGTGAGCCGGCGGCGGCGGCACGGTGGCCATCCACTCGCCCAGGTGGTCCTTGTCGTGCAGCAGGTTCTTGATGTCGTACTCGGCGTACTCGAACTCGGGCGACCAGTAGAGCGCGTCGAACGGGCAGACCTCGACGCAGATGCCGCAGTACATGCAGAGCGAGAAGTCGATGTCGAACTTGTCGAGCACGTTGCGCTGGCGGGGGCGGGCGGCGCCGGGCACCGCCACCTCCTCCTTGTGCGAGTCGATGTAGATGCACCAGTCCGGGCACTCGCGGGCGCAGAGCATGCAGACGGTGCAGTTCTCCTCCAGCAGCGCGATCACGCCACGGGAGCGGGGCGGCAGCTCAGGCTCGACGTCCGGGTACTGCTGGGTGGTCGAGCGGCGGGTCATCGTCTTCAACGTGACCGCCAGGCCCTTCACCAGGCCCCCGCCGGGCACTCCACCGTGCTCGCTCATGCCGCCCATCCTGCCCTGTGACCCGGGCGCGCGCGACCACCCCCCGACTCTTGGCGGCGGTATCGTGAGCGCGGGGAGAAAACGCACCGGGAAGGGCTCACCGATGACCGCCGCGCTGGAGAGCGACTACCCCCCCGAGGGCGGGTGGACGACCGACGATCTGGACGCGCTGCCGGAGGACGGTCGCCGCCGCGAACTGCTCGATGGAGTACTGCTCATGCCCCCCCTCCCCCACCCGGATGCACCAGAGCATCGCGATGCTGCTCGGCGTCGCGCTCGACGAGGACTGCCCCGACGGGTACGACGTGACCCAGGGTGTGGAGGTGCGCATCAACCGCACCCGCTCCTTCATCCCGGACGTGCTGGTCACCACCGCTACCGCCGCGGCA
Source organism: Micromonospora sp. WMMA1976 (assembly GCF_027497335.1). Classification (NCBI taxonomy): domain Bacteria; kingdom Bacillati; phylum Actinomycetota; class Actinomycetes; order Micromonosporales; family Micromonosporaceae; genus Micromonospora; species Micromonospora sp. WMMA1976. The sequence goes on from NZ_CP114912.1 coordinate 5,530,441, forward strand.
CGCGAGCCGTCCCGGTACGAGCCGCACGAGGTGGTGCTCGCCGTGGAGATCGTCTCGCCCAGCACCCGGTCCATCGACCGGGTACTCAAGCCGGCCCTCTACGCGCAGGCCGGGATCCCGTTCCACTGGCGGATCGAGATCGAGGACGAGGGCATCGTCGTCTACACCTACAAGATCGATCCGGTGCACGAGGTCTACACGGAGACCGGCCGGTGGACGAAGTTCGTCGACACCGGCGAGCCGTTCCCGGTGAACCTGCCGATCAGCCGGATCACGCCTCGCCGGGTCTGAGCGGGGGAAGCATCTCCACGCCGAGCTGCTGGAGCACCTGGAACAGCTCGTTGACGCTCCACACGTCCACGATCCGCCCGTCGTCGTCGAAGCGCAGGAACGTGGCACCGGAGTAGCTGACCACGCGGCCGGTCGGCGGCACCGGACCGAACTGGCCCGCCTGGGTGCCGGCGGCCCGCCACCGCACCGCCACCCGCGTACCGGTCGCGACCACGTCGACGATCTTGTAGCGCAGGTCGGGGAACGACGCCCGCCGGTCCCGGTGCCACGCCAGCATCGCCGCCGGGCCGGTGCCGCCCAGGCCCGGGCAGTCCGCCGCCACCAGCTCGTACGCGCTCTCCTCGCGCCCCGCGTTCCACACGTCGGCGACGAAACGCCGGGCTGCCGCCTCCACATCGGTCACGGCGGGCAGCCTATGCCCCTCGGTGACGCACTCGCCCTGCCGGGAGCGGCCGGAGCGACAATGATGGGGAACGAGAAGCGAACTCGGAGGTGGGTGTGGGCAGCGACGACGAGGTCCTGGACCGGACCGGCGGCAAATACGTGGAGCCGGGTGGCGAGTTCACCCGGGATCAGCGCTACATCGCCACCCGGATCACCGCGGACGAGCGGGACGGCTGGCCGGTGGAACCGGGGCGCTACCGGCTGGCGGTCAGCCGGGCCTGCCCCTGGGCCAACCGGCTGATCATCATCAGACGCCTGCTGGGGCTGGAGGACGCCATCTCGATGGCCGTGGCCGGGCCCACCCACGACAAGCGGAGCTGGACGTTCGACCTCGACCCGGACGGCAAGGACCCGGTACTCGGCATCGAGCGGCTGGCCGACGCCTACTTCGCCCGCTTCCCCGGCTACGAGCGCGGCATCACCGTGCCGGCGCTCGTCGACGTGCCCACCGGGCAGGTGGTGACGAACGACTACGCGCAGATGAGCCTGGACCTCACGACCGAGTGGACGGCGTACCACCGGCCGGGCGCGCCGGACCTCTACCCGGAACCGCTGCGCGGCGAGATCGACGAGGTGAACGCTGTCGTCTTCGCGGACGTCAACAACGGCGTGTACCGGTGCGGCTTCGCCGGCAGCCAGGAGGCCTACGACAAGGCGTACCACAGGCTGTTCGACCGGCTGGACTGGCTCAGCGAGCGCCTGGCCGGTCAGCGGTACCTGGTCGGCGACACCATCACCGAGGCGGACGTACGGCTGTTCACCACGCTCGTCCGCTTCGACCCGGTCTACCACGGGCACTTCAAGTGCAATCGGCAGAAGCTCAGCGAGATGCCGGTGCTGTGGGCGTACGCGCGGGACCTGTTCACCACGCCCGGGTTCGGCGACACGATCGACTTCGTCCACATCAAGCGGCACTACTACGAGGTCCACCGGGACATCAACCCGACGGGCATCGTGCCGCTCGGCCCCGACCTGAGCAACTGGCTCACCCCGCACGGCCGGGAGGAGTTGGGCGGCCGCCCCTTCGGCGACGGCACCCCACCCCCGCCCCCACCCGAGTCCGAGCGCGTAGACCCCTCCCACACCCCGTTGCACTGACCCACCCCACCCCACCCCGCCCCCGGCGATCTTGCACTTTGGGCCCCAAACTTGGGCCCTTTGCCCCTTTTGCTGGGGCAGAAGGTGCAAGATCGCCGAGGTGAGGGGGCGGAGGGAGGGAGGGGGCGGGTGGGTTACAGGGCCAGGCGGACTGCGGCGGTGAGGACCAACTGGGCCAGGGCCAGGGGGACCAGGACCAGCCAGCAGAGGCGCTGGAGCTGGTCCTCGCGCAGCCTCGGGTAGCTCACACGAAGCCAGATGATCACGAAGGCGACGGCGAAGACCTTCAGCAGCGTCCACAGCCAGCCGAGCTGCGCGTCGGCGAACGGGCCCTGCCAGCCGCCGAGGAACAGCACAGTGGTCAGCGCCGCGATCACCACGATGCCCACGTACTCGGCGAGCAGGAAGAACGCGAACCGCAGGCCGGTGTACTCGGTCATGTAGCCGAAGACCAGCTCGGAGTCGGCCACCGGCATGTCGAACGGCGGGCGGCGGATCTCGGCCAGCCCCGCCACGAAGAAGATCACCATGGCCGGGGCCTGCCACAGCAGCCACCACGGCTGCCACGCCTCCACGATGCCGGGCAGGCTGAGCGTGCCGGCCGCCATCGCCACCGAGGCGGCGGCCAGCACCAGCGGCAGCTCGTACCCGAGCAGCTGGGCCGCGCCGCGCAGCCCGCCGAGCAGGCTGTACTTGTTCGCCGACGCCCACGCGGACATGAGCACCGCCAGCACGCCGACGCCCACCACGGCGAGCACGAAGAACAGGCCGATGTCCAGCGGCTGGGCGACCAGGTCACCCGGCCCGAGCGGGATGACGAGCAGCACCAGCAGGTACGGCACCAGCGCCACCGCGGGCGCCAGCCGGAACACCGGCCGGTCCGCGTCGCGCGGGGTGACGTCCTCCTTCTGCACGAACTTGATGCCGTCGGCCACCAGTTGCGCCCAGCCGTGGAAGCCACCCGCGTACATCGGACCCAGTCGGCCCTGCATGTGTGCCATCACCTTGTGCTCGGCCTGGCCCACGATCAGCGGCAGCGTGAGGAACGCGACGAGCACCCCCGCCACGCGCAGGACCAGCTCCAACCAGTCCGGCATCAGCTCTCCCCCGCCGCGTCGGGCTCCGGCTCCTGCCGGGGCGGCCCGGTCGGCCGCTCTCCCGGCAACGGCCGACCGAGCGGACCCGCCTCGTCGGCCCCCGGAGCAGCACCGGACCCCGGCCCGGCCTCCCCGGAAGCAGGCCGCTCCGGAGCATCCCCGGCAGTCGGCCGCGCCGGACGCTCAGCGGCAGCAGGCCGAGCCGGACGCTCGCCAGGAGCAGGCCGTACCGGACGCTCAGCGGCAGCAGGGCGCGCCGGATGCTCCCCCGGAGCGGGCCGCGCCGGGCGTTCCCGGGCCGGACGCGCCGGCGTACCCCCTCGGGGGCCCTCACCCGCGCCCGCCGCACCCGCCGGCGTGGGCGTCGTGCCCCACTCACCCGGCGCGGGCACGCCCGGCGGCCGGACCGGCCGGCGGCCGCCGCCCGCCTCCGACTCGCCCGGCTCCTTCGCACCGGGCCACGGCTTGGCGACCCGGGAGGCGAGGACGAACTCCTTGCGCAGCGGGTGCCCCTCGAACTCCGGTGGCAGCAGCAACGGACGCAGCTCGCCGTGGCCGGCGAAGTCGATGCCGAACATCTCGTGCGTCTCGCGCTCGTGCCACGCGGCGCCGGGGAACAGGTCGACCACCGACGCGACGACAGGCGTGTCCCGGGGCACCCGGGTACGCAGCAGCAGCCCGTGCCGGTGCCGGACCGACCAGAGGTGCAGCACCACGTCGAAGCCGTCGGCCAGCTCGTCCACCGCCGACAGCCAGTCCAGGAAGTCGAGATCCAGCTCGGCGTCGTCGCGTGCCGCACGCACCGCGTCCGCCCAGCTCGCCAGGGGTACGTCGACGGTGGCGCGGGCGTACCCCTGACCGCCGGACACGGACGCGGTGGCCTCGACGGGCGCGAGCAGCGCGACCACTCGCCGGCCGACCTCTTCCGGAGTCATGCGCTGATCCTATGGCCGACGGCTGCCGGCCGGGTCGGGCCGTCCGTGCCGGGATCGCCGCTTTGCCGGACGGGCGGCGGCAGCGCGCGGAAAGATGAGGTCCGTGCGCGCTGTGACTGTGACCCCCGGTGTCCCGGATTCGCTGCGGCTCGCCGAGGACTGGCCCGAGCCGCCGCCCGAGGAGGGCGCGATCCTGGTCGAGGCGCTGGCGGTGGGTGTCTGCGGCACCGACCACGAGATCGTGGCCGGCGAGTACGGCGAGGCGCCGCCGGGCCAGGAGCGGCTGGTGCTCGGGCACGAGTCGCTGGGCCGCGTGCTGGAAGACCCGACCGGCACGTTGCAGATCGGCGACCTGGTCGCCGGCGTGGTCCGCCACCCCGACCCGGTGCCGTGCGCGAACTGCGCGGTGGACGAGTGGGACATGTGCCGCAACGGTCAGTACACCGAGCACGGCATCAAGGCCCTGCCCGGTTTCGCCCGGGAACGCTGGCGGTTGCAGCCCAAGTTCGCCGTCGGCCTGGACCCGGCGCTCGCCTCGGTCGGCGTGCTGCTGGAACCGACGAGCGTGGTGGCGAAGGCGTGGGACCACATCGAGCGGATCGGCCGCCGGGCCGAGTGGAAACCGATGACGGTGCTGGTCACCGGCGCCGGGCCGATCGGGCTGCTGGCCGCGCTGCTCGGTAGCCAGCGTGGGCTGACGGTGCACGTGCTGGACCGCAACACCACCGGGCCGAAGCCGGAGCTGGTCCGGGCGCTGGGAGCGACGTACCACACGTCGACGGTGCCCGAGCTGGACGTCAAGCCGGACGTGGTGATCGAGTGCACCGGCGCACCCACTGTGGTGCTCGACGCCATGTGCAAGGCCGCGCCCACCGGCATCGTCTGCCTGACCGGCGTGTCCAGCGGCGGCCGGACGATCAACTTCGACGCCGGAGCGCTCAACCGGGAGCTGGTGCTGGAGAACAACGTGGTGTTCGGCTCGGTGAACGCCGGCCGGCGGCACTGGGAGATGGCCGCCGAGGCGCTCGCCCAGGCCGAACAGTCGTGGCTGACCTCGCTGATCACCCGCCGGGTGCCGCTGTCGAGCTACCGGCAGGCGTACGCCTCGGTCGGTGAGGACATCAAGGCGGTGCTCGACTTCACGCAGTGAGGCGGGGCGCCGGACCGGCGCCCCGGCCCCTCAGATGCCGGGTAGCCGGCCGTTGCGGAACAGGTCCACGAAGAGCTGGTGGTCCTCGCGCGCCCGGATCCCGTACCGGTGCCCGAAGTCGACCAGGTAGTCGACGAACCCGTCGGGGTCGGCGTCGACGACCGCGGCGATCGCCTCCTCGGTCGAGTAGTCGACCAGGTCGTGGCTGGACTCGTCGTCGGCGACCGAGTGCATCCGGGCCACCGCCCGGCCCAGGTCGGCGAGCACGCCCGCCAGTTCCTCCGGCTCGTTCACGTCGGCCCAGTCGAGGTCCGCCGCGTACGGGGACACCTCGGCGACGAGCTGCCCGACGCCGTCCAGCTCGGTGAAGCCCAGCCACGGGTCGGCGTGCGCCTGCAACGCGCGCTGCGACTCGGCGGTGCGGTGCCCCTGGTGCCGGAAGTACGAGCGGACCCGCTCGTCGTCGACGTACCGCGCCACGGCCGGCACCTGCGCCTGCTTCATGTAGATGACGACGTCGTTCTCCAGCGCCTGGGTGTGCCCCTCCAGCAGCAGGTTGTACGACGGCAGCCCGGCCGACCCGATGCCGACGCCCTTGCGCAGCACCACGTCCTTGATGCCGGTGGCGACCGGGCGCATCCGGGTGGCCGACTCCGGCAGCGTGTGCAGGTAGTCGGCGAACGCCGCGCAGACCGTCTCCCGGGTGGCGTCGTCGATCTCGTGCACGCCGTCGCCGAGGGAGAACCGGCGCTCGTAGTTGTCGATCGTGGTCTGCGCGGCCAGCAGGTCCACCCGGGTGTTCAGCCGCGCCTGCTGGAGCACCCGGCGCAGCACACCGTCGGCGTTGTCGAGCGTGATCGAGCCGATCGCGTCGTCCCCGCCCGCGGCGATGGCCCGCAGTTCGGCCAGGTACGACCGGGCGAAGCCGGTCACCAGCTCGCCGATCACCCGGTCGGAGAGCGCCTTGGCGTAGCCGAGCAGCGCCACGCTCGCGGCGAAGCGCTTCAGGTCCCAGGTGAACGGCCCGACGTACGCCTCGTCGAAGTCGTTGACGTTGAACACGAGCTGCCCGGAGGCGTTCATGTAGGTGCCGAAGTTCTCGGCGTGCAGGTCGCCGTGGATCCACACCCGGCTGGTCCGCTCGTCGAGGAACCGATCGCTGCCGAAGTCGCCGCGCTGGTCGGCGTAGAACAGCGCGGCGCTGCCCCGGTAGAAGGCGAACGGTGACGCCGCCATCTTGCGGAACTTGCGGCGGAACGCCGCCGGGTCGATCGCCATGGACGCGCCGAACTCCTCGGTCAGCACGTCGATGATGAATGCGGAGCGCTTCTCCGCGAGGTCGGTCATGAGCCGCAGGCTAGCCCCGCGCCGCCACCCGACGGTTCAGCCGACCGGCGGACGTACCGGGGGTGCGGTGAGCGCCTCCACCGGCCGCGCGACGGCGTCCGCCGGTGAGGTGAGCGCGTCGGGCCGGGGCACGCCGCCGATGCCGGACTGCTCGGCGGCGATCTTCTCCTGGAGGCGCAGGATGCCGTGCAGCAGCGCCTCCGGCCGGGGCGGGCAGCCGGGCACGTACACGTCGACCGGGATGAGCTGGTCGACGCCCTTCGTCACCGAGTAGGAGTCCCAGTACGGGCCGCCGCAGTTGGAGCAGGCCCCGAACGAGATGACGTACTTCGGTTCGGGCATCTGGTCGTAGAGCCGCTTGACCGCCGGGGCCATCTTGTCGGTGACGGTGCCGCTGACCACCATCAGGTCGGCCTGCCGGGGCCCGTGGGCGAACGGGATCACGCCGAGCCGCATGAAGTCGTGCCGGCCCATGCTGGTGGCGATGAACTCGATGGCGCAGCAGGCCAGGCCGAAGTTGAACACCCAGAGCGAGTAGCGGCGGCCCCAGTTCAGCACGAACCGGATCGGCTCGCCGAGCACGGCCGGCACCTGCATCTCTGGCCTCCCTCGCAGTTCCCCGAGGTGCCAGTCAACCACAGCGTCCGCGGCCGCGTTCCGGTGTCGTACCCCCGACAGGGCACCCGCGCAACGATCAGCGGTGCCGGCGTGTGTCACCACTGTCGGGCGGACGGAACCACCGCCGCCCACCACGGGGATCACGGAGGACCTGTCATGACCACACGGACCACACGGGTGGCCGCCGCGCTGCTCGCCGGGGCGGCGGCGCTGTTCGCGCCGGCCGCGCCGGCCGCCGCGGCCGGCGGCACCACGGCGCGGCTGACCGTCGACACCGAGACGCTGGTGCTGACGCCGACCGACAAGGGGTACGTCGGGACGCTGACCACGACGATCAGCAACCGGGGCCGGGCCGACGCCACCGCCGGCCTGCGCATCACCGAGCCGGCCGGTGGCTCCTTCGCCGGCCTCGACAACGGCTCGCCCTGGTTCACCGTGGGGATGGAGCAGAACCGCCGGGTCGTCGAGAGCTACGGCGGCCGGGTCGCGGCCGGCGCGAGCGTGACCGTCCGCCTCGACTTCCAGGTGTGGACGACTGCGCGCGCCTACCCGATGACCGCCCTGGGCGGCTCGGTCGCGGTGGTGCCGGACGGTGGGGTGTCGGACCGGGACTCCTTCCGGACCGTGTTCCGGTCCACCTCGGGCAGCGTCCGCAACCCGCGCGTCTACCGGCAGGCCACCGAGACGGACCTGACCATCAGCGGTGGCGACGTGACGCTCACCCGCCAGGCCGACGGGGCCCTGCTGGGCCGGACGCCGGTGACAGTGCGCTACGGCAACGACGCCCCGTCGTTCCGGCTCGACGTGCGGGCGAGCCTGCCCGCCGGGGTCGAGGTGTGGGCCACCGACCCGCAGGACCTGCCCAGCTTCCCGGACTGGTTCGACGTCCCCGGCGGCCGGTTCATGCCGGGCGAGGAGCGCACGTTCGACGTCGTCCTGCGGGCTCCGGCCGGGACCCCGGCCGGCGCGCTGGGCAGCGGCTCGTTCACCGTGGCGGCCGTCTACGCGAGCGAGCCGGTGGCGGACGTCGACCCGGCGGACAACAGCACGACGTTCAACGTCCGCGCCACCGACTGAGCCACCGCACACCGCGGCCCGCCCGGACTCCGGGCGGGCCGCACGTTGCTCAGGCTCAGGTGAAGGCCAGCCCGGTGGTGTGGGGCAGCCAGTAACCGACGTACGCCCCGGCGGTGACCTGGTAGCTGAGCCGCCCGTTCACCCAGGCGGTGGCGCCCAGCGGCGCGATCGAGGCGGACGGGAACGTGAGCCGCTTGGAGCCGGTCACGTTGCCCGCCGCGTCGTACGCGTAGCCGGTGTAGGTGCCCGGCTGAAAGGAGAGCGTCCGGGTCGGGTTGTACCGGTGCTCGACCGCCTTGCCGAGCAGGACGCGCTGCCCGTACGCCTCGGGAACGAGGTAACCGGCGAGCGCGCCGTTGGCGATCTGGTAGTAGATGCCCCGGCCGTACACGCGGACCCGCTGGCTCGCCTGGGCGCCGGAGGCCCGGGCGAGCTTGAGCGTCTTCTGGCTCTTGACGGCCCCGGTGCTGGAGAAGGTGTAGCCGACGTGGGTGCCGGCGGCGAACGACACGGCGCCGTTGACGGCGGGCACCGGGTAGTCCGAGCGCAGCAGGTACGCGTACGTGGCGAAGACGGCCGACGTGGTCATCTCGTACAGCTTGAGGTTCTGCGCGGTGTGGACCTGGTGGTACTTCACGTGCGGCTGTGCGCAGCCCATCGAGTAGTTGCTGGCCCACCGGGTGACCCGGAAGTGGGTCGGCAGGTACCGCCGGACGGTGCTCGCCGCGCCGTCGAAGACCGCCACCGCCCGCTCGTCGCCGGTGAGCCGCCAGTAGTCGTACACGCCGTAGAGGGCGAAGGTGTGCCCGTTGAGGACGCGTTCCCCGGTGGTGCCGAAGGTCACCGGGTACTCCTCCAGCCACAGATAGCCGTTGGGGTCGACCCAGCTCGCCCAGGGCGCGTTGGAGACGACCGGCAGCGTCAGGCTCAGGAACGTCTGGTCCGCCGCCGTCCGCCACTTCGCCTCGCCGGTGATCTCGGCGAGGCCGACGAAGAGGCTCAGCATCTCGCCCTGTGCCATCCCGCTGTACCAGGGGGCGCGCTGCAGCGGACGGCCCGCGCAGCGGCTCAGGTCGAAGTCGTACGGGTACCACCAGGCGCCCCGCGACTCGACCCGGCGGTCGATGTTGCGCTGGGCGTTGGCGACGGCCCGGTCGAGGAACCGCTTGTCGCCGCTGGTCCGGTAGGCGGCCAGGTTGCTCAGGCCCCACTGCGCCTGGCCGACCGGGTGGTTCCAGGTCTTCCCGGCGAAGCTGAACATGCGGACGCCCTGCGCGTCGTGCAGTCCCCGGTCGACGAGCGGCGCCGGGTTGCTGTTCGTGGGCTGGGCGGCGAGCGGCAGCGGCTTCGGCAGGTGCCCGTCGCGGGCGTACGTGGCGGCGGCGATGGCGCCGCTCGCCCGCTCCCGTCGCTGCTGCTCCTTGGTCTTCGCCACGTCCCGCGAGGGCAGTTGCGGCACCCCGTCGGTCAGCGGGTCGGGCGTCCACCCGGGGTCCACGACTGAGACGTCGGCGCTGCGGTCCGGGCCCGGTGGCGCGGCCGGGGCGGTACCGGCCGGCGCCAGGCCGACCATCGCCCCCGCCGCTACCACTGCGACGAGCCGGCGGACAGGTGGTGACTTAGCGGTGATCATGTAAACACTCCCCGTGTCATCGATGTGCCCTGATGCTAGGCAGGGACGGACACGGGTTCCGGTCGCCGAAACGCCCGACTTCTCCGACGAACGGACGAGCCTCCCGTCACCAGGCGGGACGCTGGAGCAGCCCGACGAACTCGGCGAGCAGCCGTTCCCGCAGCCGCGCCGGGGCGGCGTCGAGCAGCGTGTTCACCATCGCCATCCGGTCCGGCACACCGGCGCCGCCGGCCAGGCCGAGCCCGCCGGCCAGCCCCGCCACCAGCTCCGGGGTGAGGGCCTCCGGCGTGAGGCTGCCGGCCAGCGCCAGCAGCTCCGGCGGCAGCACCACCGGCCCGGCGGCGCGGGCCGCCGCGACCGCCTCGGCCAACGCCGGACCGAACTCGGCCACCCGGGGCGCCACCGCCGCGGTCACCGTGAGGTGGACACTGGCCGGCAGATCGGCGTACGTGAGCTGGGGCTGGGTGTGCCAGCCACGCTCGGTCAGCTCGTCGACCAGCACGAACAGGTCGAGCCCCGGGTCGTCGCTGGTGAAGCAGACCACCGTGGTCTCCGGTTCGGCCATCAGCCGCAGGCCGCCGGTGGCCCGTACCGTGTCGGCCAGTCCGGCGACCGCGTCCCGGGTGGCGGCGGCCAGCCGCAGGTAGCCGTCCTCGCCGAGGTGGCGGAGTGTGGCGTACGCGGCGGCGATCGGCCCACCGGAGCGGGTGGAGGCGATCACCGGGTTGACCATCGTGTACCCGGGCCAGTCCGCGTACGCGAAGAACTGCGCGGCGCGCAGCGCCGGATCGCGGTGCAGCAGCACCGAGACGCCCTTCGGCGCGTACGCGTACTTGTGCAGGTCGACCGAGATCGAGGTGACCCCCGGCACGGCGAAGTCGAACGGCGGCACCGGCGCGCCGAGCCGGCGCAGCCAGGGCAGCGCCCAGCCGCCGAAGCAGGCGTCCACGTGGCAGCGCACCCCGGCGGCCTGCGCGACGGCGGCGATCTCCGCCACCGGGTCGACCACCCCGTGCGCGTACGACGGGGCGGACGCCACCACCAGCACGGTCTCCGGGCGGATCGCGGCGGCCACCGCCGCCACGTCCGGCCGCAGCGTCACCGGGTCGACGGGCACGGTGTCGAGCGCGACCCGCAGGTAGTGCGCCGCCTTGGCGAACGCCGCGTGCCCGCTCGCAGGCACCACGATCCGCGGCTCGGCGAGATCGGGGCGGGAGTCCCGGGCCGCCTTGACGGCGAGCAGCAGCGACTCGGTGCCGCCGCTGGTGACGCTGCCGACCACGTCCGGCGCGCCGGTGCCGGGCCCGCCGCCGAGCAGCCGGGCGGCGGCGCCGACGAGCGCGTTCTCCATCGCCAGCAGCGACGGGAACGCGGTCGGGTCGAGGCCGTTGACGTGCGCGCTCTCCGCGTACGCGGCCTGCGCCAGGTCGTCCAGCCCGGCCACGCCGGGGTCGTAGACGTACGCGAACAGCCGGCCGCCGTGGGTCGGCCGGTCGGCGGCCCGCAGCGCGCGGATCTCGCCCAGTACGTCCGCCGCGGGCATCCCCCGCGCGGGCAGCGCGCCTCCGCCTGCCGTGTCGGTCATCGGGTGGTTCCTCTCGTGGGACGGGCCGGTGCTCACGCCCGCGCGGCCGGCGCGGCGTCATCGACCACGGGTGCGGCGGTGGCCAGCTGGGCCGGGGTCAGGGTGTAGCCGCGCAGCAGCACCAGCGGGACCGCCACCAGCAGGGCGGGCAGCACGGTGAAGCCGAGCAGCACGCCGAGCCGAGCCGTGCCGGACTGGACGGCGGCGGTTCCGGTGGACGAGGAGACGTAACCGGAGAGCTGGAGCACCAGCCCGTAGATGCCCGGCCCCAGCGCCAGCCCGAACGTCTCCCCGGCGGTCCACAGCCCGGTGAACACCCCGGCCTGCCGCCGCCCGGTGCGCGCGGTGTCGTACGCGATGCAGTCCGGCAGCATGGCCAGCGCGAACACCTGCTGGCCCGCGTACCCGACGCCGATCACCGCGACCACGGCGTAGGCCGCGGCGGCGGGTAGCGCGGGCGCGGCGACCAGGGCCAGCGCGCCCACCGCGAAGATCAGCGACGCGGCGACCAGCGACGTCCGCTTGCCCAGCCGGGCACCGGCCCGGGACCACAGCGGCATGACCAGCAGCGCGGGCGCGACGAAGCAGGCGAACAGCAGCGTCGGACCGCTGTCCGGCTCCCGCAGCACCTGGTCGGCGAAGTACTTCACCCCGGCCAGCACGGTGGCCACCCCGGCGGACTGGATCACGAAGCAGATCAGCAGCGCCCGGAACGGCCGGTTGCCGGTGGCGACGGCGAGCTGCGCGCGCAGGCTCGGCTCGCTCTCCCCCACGGTGCCGGTCGGCGCGGAGCGGGTGCCCAGGAACACGCCGACGGTGCCGGCGACGATCAGCGCGGCGACGAACAGGCCCATCCACCGGTGGCCGGGCACGCCGTCGCCGCCCGCGGTCACCACCGCCGGGGCCACCGCGCCGGAGACCAGGATGGCCAGCGCCAGCACCGCGATCCGCCAGGTCATCAGCCGGGTACGCTCCGCCGGGTCGGCGGTCAGCTCGGCCGGCATGGCCACGTACGGCACCTGGAAGAACGCGAACGCGGTGGCGGTGGCCAGGAACGCCAGGGCCACGTACGCGGCGGCGGCCGGACCGTTCGCGAACGGCGCGGCGAAGATCGAGGCGAACAGCACGGCGAGCGCCAGCCCGCCGCCGAGCAGGTACGGCCGGCGCGCGCCCCAGCGGGAGCGGGTCCGGTCGGAGATCCGCCCGGCGACCGGGTTGACCAGCACGTCCCACGCCTTCGGCAGCAGCACCAGCAGCGCGGCCAGCCCGGCGGCGACGCCGAGCGTGTCGGTGAGATACGGCAGCAGGAGCAGCCCGGGCACGGTGCCGAACGCGCCGGTGACCAGGGAACCCAGCGCGTACCCGAGGTGCACCCGGCGGGGCAGGCCCGAAGCTGTCATGGAGCCGAATGCTACTCACGTTATGGCCGGCGTCACATCCCCTCCTCCGGCGACCAGGACGCCGCCGCCAGGTCCACCCGGTCCCCGCGCAGCGGGCACCCCTCGGCGAGCAGCCGTTCCCGGGCCTTGCGCTCGTGCCCCGGCGGCATCCGGCCGGCCGCGTTCACCACCCGGTGCCACGGCACGCCGCCACCGTGCCGCGCCATGATCGAGCCGACCAGTCGCGGCGACGCCCGCCCCGAGCGCTCGGCCAGCGCGTCGGCCACCGCCCCGTACGACATCACCCGCCCCGGCGGGATCCGCTCGACCAGCGACAGCACCGCCTCGACGTACTCGTCAGGTGTCACGGGAAGCCACGATAAGGGGCCTCAGCCGGCGAGCGTGGCGATGGCGAGGTCTCCCCGGGCCGCCAGCCAGTAGCCGCCCAGCTCACCACCGCTCACGTGGTAGCTGAATTCCCCGTTGACCCAGGCGGTGCCGCCGAGCGTCAACTCCGTCACGGCGGCGAAGGTGACCTTCCGGGCGTCGAGCACCGCGCCGTTGCGGTCGTAGGTGTAGCCGGTGTACGTGCCGGGCTGGGCGGTCAGCACGCGTGCGGGCTGGTAGCGGTGCTCGACCGCCACCCCGAGCAGGACCCGCCGGCCGGGCTCCTCGGGCACCAGGTAGCCGGCCAGCGGGCCCTCGGTGATCCGGTAGTGGATGCCGCGGCCGCGCACCCGGATGCGCTCGTCCGCAGCGAACCGGCTCGGCCGCTCCAGCGTGACGGCCCGCCGGCCGGTGACGGCGCCCTTGGCGTCGTACGTGTAGCCCACGTGTGTCCCGGGTTCGAGCTGCACGGTGCCCGTCAGGTCCGGTACCGGGTAGTCCGCCCGCAGCGTGTCGGCGTACTCGGCGAAGACGGTCGCGTGGGTGACCTCGTACAGCTTGAGGGTCTGCCGGGTGTGGACCTGGTGGTACTTCGAGTGGAAGTGCCGGCAGTTCATGGAGTACCGGCTGGCCCAGTTCTCCACCCGGAACCTCGTCGGCAGGTAGCGGCGCACCGTGGTGGCGGCGGCGTCGAAGATCTCCGCGGCCCGCTCGTCGCCGGTGAGCCGCCAGTAGTCGTAGACGCCGTACAGGGAGAAGATGTGCCCGTTGAGCACCTGCTCGCCACGCGGGTCGTCGTTCTCCGGATACTCCTCCAGCCACAGGTAGCCGCCGCGATCGGTCCAGGTGGCCCACGGTTCGTCGGCCCGGGCGGGCAGGGTGAGGCTCTGGAACGTCCGGTCCGCGGCGGTCCTCCACCTCTCGTCGCGCGTCTCCTCGTACAGCCCGACGAAGAGACTGAGCAGCTGGCCCTGCGACATGCCGCTGTACCACCTGGGCTTCAGCAGCGGACGCTTCTTGCACCGGGTGAGTTCGAAGTCGTACGGATACCACCAGGCGCCGCGCGACTCGACGCGCCGATCGACGTTACGCTGCGCGTTCGCTATCGCCCGGTCCAGGTAGATCCGCTTGCGGGTGGCCCGCCAGCCGGCCAGATTCTGCAGACCCCACTGGGCCTGCGCCACCGGATGGTCCCAGGTCTGGTCGTGCATCCGGAACATCCGGACGTTCCCGGTGTCGTGCAGCCCGGCGTCCACCAGCGGCGCGATCCCCTCGCGCGACGGAATCGCCGCGAGTGGCACCGTGTGCGGCCGGTAGCCGTCCCGCCGGACGGCCGGCGCCTTCTCGTCGCGGAGACCGGCGAGTACCGGCGTCAGCCCGGCGACCAGGCCGACGGTGACGAGCAGCGCCAGCCACCAGGCACGATGAGCCCTCGGAATTATCACTGTGAACCCCCGTTCGTGATGAACGAGACGCTATGCAGCGGAATCCGCGGATGTGTGCCGCTAACCGGACGATCAAAACTGTTCGTTCGACGAGCAACCGATTTCGTGTGAGCTCCGTCGGAGCACCGGCCGCGAGCTGCCACGATTTGGGAACGCGCCGCGGCACCGCGGACCGCAGCGCGCAGAATGGTCGGGTGCGCGAAGCAGTCACCTCGGCCCGTCGGATCGTGGTCAAGATCGGTTCGTCCTCGCTGACCACCGCGACGGGCGGCCTCGACGACGCCCGGGTCGACGCGCTCGTCGACACGCTCGGCGGGCTCGCCGCCGCCGGACGCGAGGTGGTGCTGGTCTCCTCCGGCGCGATCGCCGCCGGGCTCGCCCCGCTGCGGCTGCCCCGGCGCCCGCGCGACCTGGCCACCCAGCAGGCCGCCGCCAGCGTCGGCCAGGGCCTGCTGATCGGCCGGTACGCGGCCGCGTTCGCCCGGCACGGCCGCACCGTCGGGCAGGTGCTGCTCACCGTGGACGACGTGACCCGGCGCGCGCACTACCGCAACGCGTACCGGACGCTGCGCAAGCTGCTCGACCTGCGCGCCGTGCCGATCGTCAACGAGAACGACACGGTGGCCACCGAGGAGATCCGGTTCGGCGACAACGACCGCCTCGCCGCGCTCGTCGCCGCGCTCGTGGACGCCGACCTGCTGGTGCTGCTCTCCGACGTCGACGCGCTCTGGACCGGCGACCCGGCCCGCCCCGGCAGCACCCGCATCACCGAGGTGCACGGCGAGGGCGACCTGGCGGGCGTGGACGTCGGCGGGGCCGGCCGGGCCGGGGTGGGCACCGGCGGCATGGTGACGAAGGTCGAGGCGGCCCGGATCGCCACCGGCTTCGGCATCCCGGTGGTGCTGACCGCCGCGCCGCTGGCCGCGCCGGCGCTGGCCGGGGAGCCGGTCGGCACGTACTTCCACCCGAGCAGCCGCCGCCCCGCCGCGCGCCTGTTCTGGCTGGCGCACGCCACCGCGCCCCGAGGTCGCCTGCACCTCGACCCGGGCGCGGTGCAGGCGGTGGTGGACCGCCGCAAGTCGCTGCTGCCCGCCGGCATCACCGCCGTCGACGGCGCGTTCACCGCCGGGGACCCGGTGGACCTGGTCGACACCGCCGGCGCGCCGGTGGCCCGAGGGCTGGTCAACTACGACGCGGTGGAACTGCCGGGCCTGCTCGGCCGCTCCACCTCCGAACTCGCCGCGGCGCTCGGCCCGGCGTACGAACGTGAGGTCGTCCACCGCGACGACCTGGTCCTGCTGTGAGCCCCACCGATGAAGGAGTACGCACGATGAGCGTCGTCGAGCAGGCCCGGCGAGCCCGGGACGCGGCGGAAGCCCTGGCCACGGCCACCCGTACCGTCAAGGACGCCGCGCTGCACGCGATGGCCGACGCGCTCGTGGCGCGTACCCCGGAGATCCTGACCGCGAACGCGGCGGACCTGGCGGCCGGGCGCGAGGCCGGGCTGTCGGCGGCCGTGCTGGACCGGCTCGCGCTCGACGAGGGCCGGGTGGCGGCGATCGCCGACGCGCTGCGCCAGATGGCCGCGCTGCCCGACCCGGTCGGCGAGGTGGTGCGCGGCTCGACGCTGCCCAACGGTCTGGAGCTGCGCCAGGTGCGGGTGCCGTTCGGTGTGGTCGGCATCGTCTACGAAGGCCGGCCGAACGTGACTGTCGACGCCGCCGGGATCTGCCTGAAGTCCGGCAACGCGGCGCTGCTGCGCGGCTCCTCGTCGGCCGCCCACTCCAACGCCGCGCTGGTCGCGGTGCTGCGCGACGCGGTCTCCGGCGCCGGGCTGCCGGCGGACGCGGTGCAGCTGCTCGACTCCAGCACGCGCGACTCGGTGAAGGAGCTGATGCGCGCCCGCGGCCTGGTCGACGTGCTGATCCCGCGCGGCGGCGCGTCGCTGATCCGCGCCGTGGTCGAGGAGTCGACGGTCCCGGTGATCGAGACCGGCGTGGGCAACTGCCACGTCTACGTGGACGCCGCCGCCGACCTCGGCAAGGCCCTGGCGATCACGTTGAACGCCAAGACCCAGCGCCTGTCCACCTGCAACACCGCCGAGTCGCTGCTGGTGCACCGGGACGTGGCGGACGCGTTCCTGCCGGCCGTGCTGGCCGCGTTCGCCGAGGCCGGGGTGACGGTGCACGGCACGCCCGCTGTTGCCGCCCACTCCGACGCCGTGGTGCCGGCCACCGAGGAGGACTTCGGCACCGAGTACCTCTCCGCCGACATCTCCGTCGCCGTGGTCGACTCGCTCGACGCGGCGGTCGCGCACATCCGCCGGTACGGCACCGGCCACACCGAGGCGATCGTCACCGACTCGCAGCGGGCGGCCCGGGAGTTCGTGGCCCGGGTGGACTCGGCAGCGGTCATGGTCAACGCGTCCACCCGTTTCACCGACGGCGGCGAGTTCGGCTTCGGCGCGGAGATCGGCATCTCGACGCAGAAGCTGCACGCGCGCGGCCCGATGGGTCTGCCGGAGCTGACCAGCACCAAGTACGTGGTGACCGGAGACGGGCACCTGCGCTGACCGGACGTGCCTTCGCGGCGCGCCGGTCGCCGTACTGGTCTGGGCACACGCCAGATCGGGGAAGTGGCGGTATCCCGGCACCTTTGATGCCGCTACTTCCCCGATCTGGTGTTGATCATCGGCATGACCAGCGGAGGCACAACGGGCGGCACCGGGCCGGACAGCAGCTCCGGTGCCGGCTGCGCAGC
The DNA here is from genome assembly GCF_027497335.1 of Micromonospora sp. WMMA1976. Taxonomy (NCBI): domain Bacteria; kingdom Bacillati; phylum Actinomycetota; class Actinomycetes; order Micromonosporales; family Micromonosporaceae; genus Micromonospora; species Micromonospora sp. WMMA1976. The sequence goes on from NZ_CP114912.1 coordinate 5,547,687, forward strand.
AGGCCCGGTGCTCTCGTCGGGGAGCAGATCGGGCGTGACGATCCAGGCGGACCACAGTCCCTGCCCACTGTCCGGACCGGCCGACACCTCAACACCGGCTGACGGATCAGGCCCTGCTCCCGATCCGGGCATCGCATCCGACCCGGTGTCCGGACGGAACCAGGTCTCAGGCCCGAGACCCCGGGCCGGAAACAGCTCCGGCGCGCCGTCCGACAGCGCGGGCGCGATCCCCGGTCCGGCCGACGGGTCGGTGCCGAAACTGGACGACAGGTCGGAGCCGAAGCCCGCCGAAGGTTCGGGATCGCGGCCTGCCGACGGCTCTGTGCCCTGGCGGGACGACGGATCGGGGTCGAGACCCGCCGATGCGACAGATGCCTCGGCCGGGCCGGTCAACGGGCGAGCCGGGGCGGGCAGCGGAGACACGGGCGCAGGCGACGCGGGCGTGGAGGCGGGCGCCCCGGAGTCGGGCGCGGGCGGCGGCGATGCGGGGAGCCGGCGCGGGCGCGGGGCCGGCACCGCAGGCAACGCGGGCAGCTCGGCGGTCTGCGGCACCACGAACGGCGCTCCGGAGACCGGTGCCTCGGGCGTGTTCGGGCGGCACGCGCGGATCGCCCGCAGCGTGGTGTGCACGTCGAACTGGTGGCCGTCGTCGCTGTCCCAGCCGCCGTCGCTGCGCTGCGTCTCGGCGAGCCGCCTGCGCGCGGAGACCAGCAGCCATTGCTCCTCGCCCACGTCGACCCGGCGCAGTGTGGCGGCGAGCCAGGCCACGTCGGCCGGGGACATCCGGGGGATCCGGTCGGCCAGCACCGCCTGGATGCGGGCGGACTCGTAGTACATCTGCTGGCGGTGCAGCACCGCGGCGGCGAGCCAGCCGGCGGGCAGGAAGGACGGCCAGCTGCCGTCCGGGGCGAGCTGCGCGGCGAGCGCCTGGGCCGCCGCCTGCACCACACCGGCGTACGCGCCGCCGACCCGGTGGTCGAGCGGACCGGCGGCCCGCGCGTCCAGGCCGGCCACGGTCAGCCAGAACCCGGCGTTCGCGGTCTGGTAGAGCCGTGCCTCGGGATCACCGGGGGTGGCCCACTCGGGGGCGAGCCCGGCCAGCGAGGGGTCCTCGTCCCAGCCGCCGTCTGGTAGTTGCCGGGCGGCCAGCCAGTCCAGCGCGTGCCGGGCGGCGGGGCGGCCCAGCGCGCCGAGGTCGTCCAGCTCGGCCAGGCGGAAGCAGGTCGCGTCGATCGAGGCGACCTCGTCGTCGAGGACGGCGGGCCAGCCGCCGCCGGGCGCCTGCCCGGACTCGGCGGCGTCGAGCACCTCGGGCGGCACCGGAGCGCCGGTACGCAGCCGGGAGAGGCGGGCGCGGTCCACCGCGTCACCGTGAGCGACGACGAATCCGATCGCCGCGTCCAAGTCCACCACGGCACTGACGGTACTGGCGCGGCCGCGGTTACGCCTCGGTAGCTCGGTCAGGACCACCCGGCCCAGCGGTCGCCGCGATCGATCGTTTGCCCACGCCAGGTGCCCCGGAGAGCACGATGGGCCCGCCCGGAGCGCCGGGCGGGCCCATCGACACGACTCAGTACGCGGGCAGCGACGGGTCGACCTGCTTGACCCAGGAGAGCACACCGCCCTGGAGGTGCACCGCGTCGGAGAAGCCGGCCGCCTTCAGCGCGGCCAGCGCCTCGGCGGAGCGGACGCCGGACTTGCAGTGCAGCACGATCTGCCGGTCCTGCGGGAACTTCGCCAGCGCCTCGCCGGAGAGGATCTCGCCCTTGGGGATGAGCGTCGCGCCGGGGATCCGGACGATCTCGTACTCGGCGGGCTCGCGCACGTCGACCAGGAAGATGCCCTTGCCGGAGTCCTGCCAGTCCTTCAGCTCCAGCGCGGTGATGGTCGAGTCGACCACCGCCTCCTGCGCCTCCTCGGAGACGGCGCCGCAGAAGTCCTCGTAGTCCTCCATCAGGTCGGTGAGGGTCGGGTTTTCACCGCAGAGCACGCAGTTCGGGTCCTTGCGGACCTTGATCTTGCGGTAGCTCATCTCCAGGGCGTCGTACACCATCAGGCGGCCGACGAGCGGCTCACCGATGCCGGCGAGCAGCTTGATCGCCTCGTTGACCTGGATCGACCCGATCGACGCGCAGAGCACGCCGAGCACGCCGCCCTCGGCGCAGGAGGGGACCATCCCGGGCGGCGGGGGCTCCGGGTAGAGGCAGCGGTAGCAGGGGCCGTGCTCGGCCCAGAACACCGACGCCTGGCCGTCGAAGCGGTAGATCGAACCCCAGACGTACGGCTTGCCGAGCAGCACCGCCGCGTCGTTGACCATGTAGCGGGTGGCGAAGTTGTCGGTGCCGTCGACGATCAGGTCGTACCGGGAGAAGATGTCCCGGACGTTCTCCCGGTCCAGCGCGGTGTTGTGGATCTCCACGTTGACCAGCGGGTTGATCTCGCGGATCGACGCCGCGGCGGACTCGGCCTTGGACCGGCCCACGTCGGAGACGCCGTGGATGACCTGGCGCTGGAGGTTCGACTCGTCGACGGTGTCGAAGTCGATGATGCCGAGCGTGCCGACACCGGCCGCGGCCAGGTAGAGCAGGGCCGGCGAGCCGAGGCCACCGGCGCCCACACAGAGCACCCGGGCGTTCTTCAGCCGCTTCTGCCCCTCCACCCCGACGTCCGGGATGATCAGGTGGCGCGAGTAGCGGCGGATCTCGTCTACGGTCAGCTCGGCGGCGGGTTCGACGAGCGGGGGCAACGACACGGTGGACTCCCCGGGATCGGCGGTGTGACCGCGCCATTGTCGCTCGCCCGGGCCGGGATCGGCCATGATGAGGGACACTGCGCCCGAACTGCGGGACCGGGAATAACTCAGACGCCGTCGGTGGGCTCGCCTTCGTAGCGCACGCCGCCGACGTACGGCCAGGCGTTCGGCAGGCAGCCGTCCAGCCCGTACGTCTGCTGCTGCATCACCGGCGCGGGCGCGCCGGGCGCGGGGCACGCCTGGTGCAGCTCGCCGAACTCGTGCCCGACCTCGTGGTTGATCACATAGGTGCGGTAGACCTCCAGCGGGGCGCCGTAGTCGGGCACCGCTGTCATCCACCGGGCCAGGTTGAGCACGACCCGTCCAGGCAGCCGGCAGGAGGTGTACCGGTCGGTGCGCAGGCCGCCCTCGGCACACATCCGCTCGGAGGTGACGGGGGTGGCGAGGTAGACGGTGAAGTCGGCGGCGGCCGCCTCGGGCACCCGCTGCACCCGCAGGTCCCCCGAGGCGATCCAGCTGCGCGGGTCGCCCAGTACCGCGTCCACGGTGGCGGCGAACCCGTCGGCGTCCTGCCCCGTGTCCTGCTCGACCTCGACCCGGTAGCGGCGCAGCGGGCCCTCCTGTCCGCGTACCGGAGATCGGCCCTGGGCCACCGCGAACGTGCCGGGGCCGGCGGTGGGGTAGGCGGTCGGCGCCGCCGGGACGTCGGCCTCGGCGGCGCCGCGCGCCAGCGACGGTTCGGCGGCGAGTGACGCCCCGCCGTGTCCGGACGGCGGCGTGTTCAGCCGGGTGATCCCGGCCGCGCCGCCGACGGCCGCGAGCAGCATCGCCAGCAGCAGCACCGAGCGGCGGCGGCGCCGGCGCATCCGGCGCAGCGTGGGACGCTCGGGTGGCGGCGTGGTGGGGTTGTCGTAAGGGGACGACGAGGTCATGACCTCAGCGTGCCATGCAATTCGGGCATTTAGCTGCTTTTGCCACCTATGCCGCGAATGTTCTTCACAAACCGGCGCTCAGAGGGCCGGCCCGGTGTACCGCTTCCCACCCACGTAGGGCCACGGGTTCGGCCGGCAGCCCTTGAGGAACAGCGTCTGCTGCTGCATCACCGGCGCCGCCCGGCCCGCACCAGGGCATCCCTCGTGCCGGTGCCCGAGCTGGTGGCCCACCTCGTGGTTGACCACGTACAGGCGGTACGTGTCCAGCGGCATCCCGGCCTCGACCAGGTGCGGCGCCGAGGTCCGCCACCGGTCCAGGTTGATCACCACCTTGCCCGGTACCCGGCACGACGTGTACGGCACCCCGCCCACCCGGATGTCGATCCCGCCCGCCCCGCACAGCCGCCCCGCCGTGTCCCGGGTGGCCAGGTAGATCGTGAAGTCGTACCGGTCGCCCGGGCCGACCCGCTGCAACCGCAGCGTGCCGCCGTCGACCCAGCTACCCGGGCCGGCCAGGGCGCGCTGCACCGCCTCGCCGAAGGCGCGGACCTCCTCGCCGGAGCCGTTCTCCACCGCCACCCGGTAGCGGCGCAGCGTCCCCGAGCGGCCGAGCACGCCGCTGGTCCGCTCGTCGTACGCGAAGCTGCCCCGGCCCTTCGCCGGCCCTGGGCCGGACAGCGTCAGCACCGGCGCGGCCGGCGAGCTGGGCGCCACCGGAGGCGGCGGCGGGACGCTCGGCGTGGACGGTTCCCGCGTGGGCGCCGGCGGCTGGGCGGCGAACCCGTCGGTGACCCGCGTCCCCGCGCCCGCCGACGGCAGTTGCACCGCCACGCCGACCCCGACCGCGGCGGCGGCGACGAAGGCGCAGACCACGAGCGCGGTACGCCAGCGCGGAGACGAGGAACGGGAGCGTGTGGCACGAGGGCGGCGGGAGCTGGGCATCCGGCTCAGCCTGCCATGTCACGCTCCGTTCCGCTCTCCCCCATGCCGGTGGTGAGCGACGGTGTCGCCTCGGCGAGCAGCCCGAGCACCGCCCGCGCCACGGTCCGGGGCACCTCCAACTGGGCCACGTGCCCGACGCCGTCGAGCATCAGCAGCCGGCTGTCCCGGATGACCCGCGCCGCCTGCGGCGCCACCCGCACGTCGACCAGCCGGTCCTGCCGCCCGCCCACCACGAGCGTGGGCGCCCGGACCGCCGAAGCCTGCCGCCACAGCGCGCCCTCCCCCGGCAGGTACGACCGCAGGAAGCTGCCGACCAGGCCCCGGAACGTGCGCACGTACGCCGCGGCGTAGTGGGCCGCCTCGTACCGGACCCGGATCTCGTCGATCGCCTCCTGCCGGCGCTGCTCGCTGATCCGGGTCAGGTCCGCCACGCACGCCTCCATCACCTGCTGCGCGGTCACCTCCGGACTGAACTGGGCCAACCGCCAGGCGGCCAGCCGTTCGCCCCTGGGGATCGCCAGCAGCGGGAGCATCCGCCCCTGCAACGAGCGCCGGAAGTCCAGGAACGGCAGCGCGGGCGAGACCAGGGTGAGCGTGCGGACCAGGTCCGGGCGCAGCGCCGCCACCCGGACCGAGATCGCGCCGCCGAGCGAGTTGCCGAACAGGTGCACCGGCCCCCTGTCGCTGTGCTCGATCCAGCGGATCACCCGCTCGGCGAAGGACGGGATCGTGTAGCGCGGCCCCGGCTCGCTGCGCCCGAACCCGGGCAGGTCGATCGCCTGGCCGTCGAGCCGGTCGGCGAGCAGGCCGGCTAGGTCGGTCCAGTTCTGCGCCGACCCGCCGAGGCCGTGCACGTACAGCGCGGGCTCCGCGCCGGGACCGGTGGCCGGGGTGTCGCGGACGTGCACGAGCGTGCCGTCGAGGCGTACGTGCCGGCCGGGCCAGGGCGGCGGGACGTGGTGTGCGGGAAGGCTGTGCTCCGGCCACAGTGCGGCGCGCTTCATGTCTCCAGTCTCCCCCGCACGGGCCGTACCGCACACCGGCTCAGGAGAGCAGCGCCTCCAGCCGCCGGTTCACCGCCGCGAGCGTGGCCCGCACGACCGCCTGCCGAGGATCCCCGGCCACCAGCGCCGAACCGGCCAGCTGCTCCACCCAGCCGTCGCAGACCAGCAGCACCACCACGGTGGCGACCTCGCAGTTGCCGAACGGCACCACGGCGGCGTGCTCCACGAAGCACCGGCCGTGGTCGCCGGCCGGAACGCCCCGGCCGAGCAACTCGTCCACCGCGGCGGCGGCGGCCACCGCGCAGAGCCGCAGCACGTACCCGTCGACCGCCGGCCCGGTCGCGTGCCCCTCGGCCGTGCGGTCGCCCGCGACCAGGCGGACCTCGGTGGTGGCGTCCAGGCCGAACGTGCTCACCAGGACGTGCTCGATCACCACCCGGGGCCCCGGCACGCCGCCGGTGTCCAGCGGTCGCGACGGCGCGGTCTCCGTCGTGGTCATCTGACCACCGGAGTACGACGTCCCGAGCGTCACCGGGCTGCCGGTGGACATGCCGGTCGGCGCGGCGGCCAGCGACGTCTCGTCGACGGCGGCGCGCCCCCGGTGGGTGGCCTGCCGGCGGCGGCGCGGCGGCTCGTCGGCGTCGCCGGGCGCCTCGGCCGGACGCGTGGCGCGGTCCGCACCGAACCGCGCGTCACCGGAGCGGTTCGCGGCCGGACGGATCACACCGGTCCGCGCCGGCATCTCGTCGCCGCCCGTCTCGTCACCGTTGCGGGCCTCGACAGGCTCGGACTGCGCGGCGCGGGCCTCGACCGGCGGCGGCTGCGTGCCGGGTGCCCGGTTCTCACCCGTACGCGGCTCACCGGCGCGCTCCAGCCGGGCCGAGCGGCGGCGCAGCGGGGCCGGCGGCGGCACGGCGGGCGCGCCGGGCAGGTTCTGCGGGGCGGCGGCCAGGCCCATCCGCTCCTGGAGCAGCCGGGCCACCAGGCGGCTCACCTCGGCCGGGTCGGCGCCGTCGGCCAGGTCGAGCCGAAGGCTGTGCGCGCCGGCCGGGGTGCGGCGCAGCGCGGCGTCGCGTACGCCCGCCACCTCGCGGACCGCGTCGAGGATCGCGTTGACGTCGAAGCCTTCCGGCCGCTCCCGCAGGGGCGCGGGTTCGTCGTCGCGGCGCAGGTGGGTGGCGATGCGGGCGAGTTCGGGGGTCTCGGCGGACGGTTCCACTGCCGGTGGCTCCGGCACGACGGGCACGTCCGGTTCCGAGGGGACGCGCTGCGGCAGCACGGGGGACGGTTCCTCCGGTCGGGGCTCGGCGACCGCGTCGGCGGCCGGCACCGGTTCCGGTGCGGACCGGCGGGCCGCGTAGGGAGGGGCGCTCGTCGGGTGGGGCGCGGGGGTGGGGTCGAACCGCGGCGGGCCGCTCGTGGCGGGCACGTCCGAGGTCGGCGGGGCGGGGACGGCCGCCTCCGTGGGGGCGTATCCACCAGCCTGCGCGGGCGGGGCGCCGGCCACCGGCGGCGCGCCGGGTGCGGGCGGGGCACTCGTCGGCGGGGGGCCCGGGGGCGTGATCAGCGGGGCGACCGGCACCGGCGGCCCGGCCCAGGAGGGCCGCTCGTAGCCGTGCGGCGGTTCGGCGTCGCCCCGGGCCAGCCGGAACGGCCGGGTCGCCTCGAGCGTCGGCTCGGGCGCGGCGGGCGGCTCGTAGCGGCGGGCCGGCTCCGGCCCGGCACCCGGCTCGTACGGCCGGGACGCCTCGGGCTCGGCGGGCGGCGGGTACTGCCGCGTCGCCTCGGGGCCGGGGGCCGGTTCGGCACGCAGCGGCTCGTACGGCCGTACCGGCTCGGGCCGGGGTGGCTCGTAGGCGGCGGGCGGCTCGACGCGGGCCGGCTCGTACGGCCGCACCGGCTCGGGCGCCCACTCGGCCGCGCGGTCCTCGCGGGCGGTGCGGTGGGCGGCGCTGTCGTCCTCCCACTCCCGGCGCTCGGCGGCGGGCTCCTCGGCCCGGCGGGCCGGCGGCTCCTCCGCTCCCCGGGCCGGTGGCTCCTCGGCCCGGCGGGCCGGTGGCTCGTCGGTGCGGGCCCACGGCGGGGCCCAGCCGTCACCCCAGCTCGGGCGGTTCCAGGACGGCCCGGACCAGTCCGGTTCGGCGGCCCTCGGGTCGTCGCCCGCCGGCGGGTCGGCGGCGGCCCGCGGCTCGGCGCCGGTCGCCCGGCCCTCGGGCGGGTGCGCCTCGCCCGGTGCGTGCTCCGCCCGGTTCGCGGCCGGGGGCGGGGTGACCGGCCGGTCGGCCCAGCCCCGGGACAGCGACGGGGCGGATTCGGTGTTGGGCGCGTGGAAGCCCGGCGGCACCTCGAACCCGGAGGCGGCGGCGCCGACCGGCGGGACCTGGAGCGCCGGTGGCGCGGAGGTCGGCCCGCTCTCGGCCCAGCGCGGGGCCCGGGCGGCCGGGTCGTCGGCGGCGTGCCGGGAACCGGCGGTCTCCCCCGGGTCGGTCGGCTGCTCGATCGTCGGCGCCGGGCGCGGGGCCGGCACGGCCAGCCGTTCGCCGTCGGTGGGCCGGGGCGGCTCGTCCGCGGGCGGGGCACTGACCGGCGCCTGGCGGGTCACTGGCGACTCCTCCCCGGCGTGGTGCACGCCGTTGACGTGACGGCCGTTGACGCGGCCCGGTTCCGGCGCGGAGTGGCCGGGCAGCGGGGCCGGCAGGTCGCCGTGCCGGGGCGAGGAGGCGGCCCAGCCGCCGAGGTCGCCGTAGGGCCAGCCGCCGGGCGCCGGGGCACCGCGGGACCAGCCGTTCGGCGGGGGCGCCCAACCGCCGCCGGTACGGGCCGGGTCGTCCTGCCGGCCCGTCCCGTCGCCGTGCTCTCCCGGGGTGGCGGCTCCGGGTTGCCCTGTTTCACTCACCGCGCGCTCCTTGGTCGCCCCCGCTGAGGCTACCGTGTGGTGACAGTGGCGATAAGTTACAGCGGCGGGCCAATTCCGCGACGGGTTCACGAACCCGGACCGGTTCGGGTGATACGTGCCGGCTCGTACGCAGATACTCGGAGGATCCGATGACCGCAGTGGGGAACGGTGCACAGACCGCCGGTCGGCCCACCCGCCTGCCCCGCTCGGCGCGCCGTAAGCAGCTGCTCGCCGCCGCTCAGGAGGTGTTCGTCGCGCAGGGCTACCACGCCGCCGCGATGGACGACATCGCCGAGCGGGCCGGTGTCTCCAAGCCGGTGCTCTACCAGCACTTCCCCGGGAAGATGGAGCTCTACCTCGCACTGCTGGACACGCACTGTGACGCGATAGTGGCAAATGTGCAGGAGGCGATGAGCGGCACCAACGACAACAAGGAGCGCGTCGGCGCCGCGGTGCGCGCGTACTTCGACTTCGTCGACCACGAGAGCGAGGCGTTCCGGCTGGTCTTCGAGTCGGACCTGCGCAACGACCCGGCGGTGCGGCAGCGGGTGGAGCGGGTCGAGCAGGGCTGCATCGCCGCGATCACCGACACGATCATCTCGGACACCGGGGTCAGCCGCTCGCATGCCGAACTGCTCGCCTCGGGCCTGGTCGGCGCCGCCGAGACGGCCGCCCAGTTCTGGCTCGCCGGCGGCCGCCAGGTGCCCAAGGCGGAGGCCGAGGCGCTGGTCGCGGCCCTGTCCTGGCGGGGCATCGCCAGCTTCCCGCTGCAAGGTGAGTCAGCCTGAACATCGGGCCACCGGATCGGATAGCCTTCCCACGGTGGCTTTTTCGCCCCAGTTGAGGAGGCACAGTGGAGGTCAAGATCGGCGTGCAGTACGCGCCGCGGGAGCTGGTCCTGGAGAGCGCGCAGTCGCCGGCCGAGATCGAGCAGATCGTGACCGACGCCTTCGCCAAGAGCGAGGGCACGCTCTCCCTGACCGACGAGAAGGGCCGGCGCGTGATCGTTCCGGTCGGCAAGGTCGCCTACGTCGAGATCGCCGAGGCGTCGCCCCGCGCGGTCGGGTTCACCGTTCGCTGATTCCCGCGGCACCGGCCGCCGTGGCGGGCCTCCCCGCCACGGCGGCTCAGTTGTTCAAGCCGACTGCTGTCATCCGCGCGGTGTGCGCCTCGGTCAGCCGGCGCAGCAGCCCCGGCACGTCCCCGCCGGTCCGCCCGATCAACGCGACGAGCGCGCCCCGGTCGGCGGCGGCCACCCGGCCCGCCTGGGACAGCGCCTCACCGAGCAGCCGCCGCGCCCACATCGACAGCCGCCCGGCCGCCCGGGGATCGGCCTCGATCGCGGCCCGGATCTCGGCCGCGGCGAACTCGGCGTACCGGGAGTCGTGCAGCACGTCCAGCAGCAGCGTCCGGTCCGGCTCGTCCAGGCCGTCGGCGATCCCGCGCAGGAAGTCGTCGGTGATCGCGTCGCCCACGTACGCCTTCGTCACCGCCTCCGCCCAGTCCCGCGGCTCGGTCGAGTCGTGGTACGCCCGCAGTGCCTCGACGTAGGGGGCCATCGCCTCCTCCGGGGTGACGCCGCAGGCGACGAGCCGGTTGGTGAGCCACCTGTAGTGCGCGATCTCGGTGGCGGCCATCTCGCTGAGCGCGGCGCGGCGGCGCAGGTCGGGTGCGAGGCGCGCGTCGGCGGCGAGGCGGTCGAAGGCGAGCAGTTCGCCGTAGGCGACGAGCCCGAACAGGTCGGCAGCGGCGGGGTCGGGGGCGGACACGAACGCAGGCTACCGGCGTCACTGATGTGACTCAAGTCACAACAATTCGCCCCGCGCGCACGGCCACCACCTGGGAATCGGGACGACTCAGGGACCGTTCAGGTACGATGAGACAGTTGCCGTGGGCACCGAATCGGTCACTTGCTGATCAACGCCGGTCCCCGACGCGCGTGCGGCCCGGTCCGGCTCGGCGAATTCGCCCCTGACCGCGTGGCCCGCGCCATACCGATCGCGCCCTGAGGACTTGAGGGGCGCACCACGAGAGGGCACCCCCAAATCCATATGAGCGAGCAGATTTCCGGCCAGCCACTGGCCCCCACCGCCCCGGTCCCCCCGGAGGCACCCACGTTCGCCGCGCTCGGCGCGCGGCAGGAGACCGTCGAGGCGCTGGCCGCCGCCGGTATCACCCGCGCCTTCGCCATCCAGGAGTACGCGCTGCCGATCGCGCTGCGCGGCGTCGACCTGATCGGGCAGGCGCCGACCGGCACCGGCAAGACGCTCGGCTTCGGCATCCCGCTGCTGGAGCGGGTGTTCGCCCCGTCCGAGGGCAGCGACGGCGTGCCCCAGGCACTCGTCGTCGTACCGACCCGCGAGCTGGGCATCCAGGTCGCCAAGGACCTCGACGCCGCGGGCCGTACCCGGGGTGTCCGGGTGCTGCCGATCTACGGCGGCGTGGCGTACGAGCCGCAGATCGAGGCGCTCCGCAAGGGCGTCGAGATCCTGGTCGGCACCCCGGGCCGCCTGCTGGACCTGCAGAAGCAGAAGCACCTGCGGCTCGACCGGGTCCGCGCGCTCGTCCTCGACGAGGCCGACCGCATGCTCGACCTGGGCTTCCTGGACGACGTCGAGAAGATCCTGGCGATGCTGCCGGAGGATCGGCAGACCATGCTGTTCTCGGCCACCATGCCGGACCCGATCGTCACGCTGTCCCGGCGCTTCCTGCGCCGGCCGGTGACGATCCACGCCGGGCACACCGCCGAGACCGGTCCGTCGCCGCAGACCAAGCAGCTCGCGTACCGCACGCACTCGCTGAACAAGGTCGAGATCGTGGCGCGCATCCTCCAGGCCGAGGGTCGCGGGCTGACCATGATCTTCACCCGTACCAAGCGGGCCGCCGACCGGGTCGCCGAGGACCTCGACTTCCGCGGGTTCGCCGTCGCCGCCGTGCACGGTGACCTCGGCCAGGGCGCGCGTGAGCGGGCGCTGCGGGCGTTCCGGGCCGGCAAGATCGACACGCTGGTCGCCACCGACGTGGCCGCCCGGGGCATCGACGTCACGGGCGTCACACACGTGATCAACTACGACTGCCCCGAGGACCAGGACACCTACACCCACCGCATCGGCCGTACCGGCCGGGCCGGGGCCACGGGCTCCGCTGTGACGTTCGTCGACTGGGACGACATGCCCCGCTGGCGGATCATCGACAAGACGCTCGGGCTGGACATGCCCGAGCCGCCGGAGACGTACCACACCTCCGCGCACCTCTACACGGACCTGGACATCCCGACGGACGTCAGCGGCACGCTGCCGACCGCCGAGCGCACCCGGGCCGGCCTGTCCGCCGAGGTCGAGGAGGACCTGGGCGGCGGCAGCCGGTCGCGCCGGGGCGCGCGGCGCGGCGACAGCCGGGGCCGCGAGCGCGGCGACCGTGACCGCGGTCGTGGCCGTGGCCGGGGTGGCGAGGACGGTTCGTCCGCCGGTTCGACCCCCGCGCAGGCCGACGCCGGGGACGACGAGGCCCCGCGTACGCCGCGTCGGCGCCGCCGCCGCCGGGCCGGCGAGACGGTGGCCGGTGAGCCGACCGCGGTGATCGGCACCGAGGGCACGGCCGAGGCCGCCGCCGCACCGCAGGCCGCGGAGGGTGAGGCGGCGAGCAAGCCGCGTCGCCGCCGCCGTCGTCGCAGCGGCAGCACCGGCGCGCCCGCCGAGGCCAGCAACGCCGACTGACGAACACCACGGAAACGGCCTCCCGGACCCCGGTCCCGGAGGCCGTCCCCATCCCCGCCCCTCCCACTCGCCCGCTCCCTCACTCCCCACTGCGACGATCATGAAGTTGGCGGTGGCGCGCACGGCGTGTCGCGCCGTCAACTTCATGATCGCCGGGCCGGGTGTCCCCCGGGCGGGCGGCGGTGGGGCCAGGAAAGGTAGGTACTGATGCCGGAAGCGCTGGACTCGGCGCTCGCCGAGGTGCGGGCGCTGCTGCTCGCGCCGGGGCTGACCCGCGCGGTCGCCGCCGGGCGCCGTCGCGGGCAGCGTCCCTCGGTGGTACGCGCGGAGCTGCGCCCGGTCACGCTGAAGGCCGGCCCCCGGTTGCAGATCGCCGTCTCCGACGGATCACGGCCGCACACCCGCAACGTGGCACCGGGTACGGAGGCCGGCGCGGCGGTGGACGAACTGCTCGCCGAGCCGTTCGGCAACTGGCACGTCGAGACAGCCGACGCGACGCTCCAGCTCCGGGTGACCAAGTCCGGCGAGGCGCAGGTGCACCGCGCGGCGGCCAGCCGTCCGGCCGCCGAGCCGGGCGGGCACGACCGGGCCAAGGAGTGGCTGCTCGACCCCGGCGACCCCCTGTTCCGGGAGATCGGCGGCTCGGCTGCCAAGCGCCGCCAGGTCGACGCGTTCCTGCGCGCACTGGCGGCCACGTTGCCCGACGACCTCACCGGCCCGCTGCGGGTGGTGGACCTGGGCTGCGGCAACGCGTACCTGACCTTCGCCGCCTACCGCTACCTGGTGCAGCGCGGCCTGGACGTGACGCTCGTCGGGGTGGACGTGCGCGAGGACCAGCGCCGCCGCAACACCGAGCTGGCCGATCGGCTGGGCTGGGCCGACCGGGTCGGGTTCGTGGCCGGCACCATCGCCGAGGCGCCCGTCGACCCGGCGCCCGACCTCGTGCTAGCGCTGCACGCCTGCGACACCGCCACCGACGAGGCGCTGGCCCGGGCGGTGCGCTGGGGCGCCCGCTGGGTGCTTGCCGCGCCCTGCTGCCACCACGACCTGGCCGCCCAGCTCCGCGCCGGTCAGGCGCCCGCGCCGTACGAGCTGCTGACCCGCCAGGGCATCCTGCGGGAGCGGTTCGCCGACGTGCTCACCGACTCACTGCGGGCCGCGCTGCTGCGTCTGCACGGCTACCGCGCCGAGGTGGTGGAGTTCGTCGACTCCCAGCACACGCCGCGCAACCTGCTCATCCGGGCACGGCGGACGGCGGGCGCGCCCACCGACGGGCAGCGCGCCGAGTATCGCGAGTTGATCGGCCAGTGGGGTGTCACGCCCCGGCTGGAGACGCTGCTGGCCGAGGCGCGCTGAACCGAGGCGCGCTGAGGAGCGCCGAGCGCGGCGGTCCTACCGCCCGCGCTCGCCCCGGTTGCGGTCGCCCCGGTCCAGCACCGACACCCGCTCACCGCGGTTCGATGCCCGCTCGCCGTCGTGCGACGCGCTCGGAAACGGCACCACCTTCCCGGCATGCTCGGCGTTGCCGGCGGCGGCGAAGGCGTTCCACGAGATGTCCACGAGCATCCGCTTCAGCTCGGCGTGCCGGAGGGCGGCGTTGCGCTGCAACGCCATCCGCGCTCCCAGTACCACCGAGGCCAGCGTGGTGCAGATGGCACCGGTCGCGGCGATCAGGTGTACCCCGGTCGCGTCGCCTCCGCGTACCGCCAGCACCAGCAGCCAGATCCAGAAGCCGAGAGCGAACAACGCGGCCTTGGCCACGAAGAAGAGGCTCACCGCGCCGGGGCGATGCGGTACGGGACGGTCCGGCTCGGCCATGCTTCTCCTCCATCGATTCCCAGGGTTTCCTCAGCCTATTACCCGAAGTGCATTACCCGAAGCAGGCTTCCGCAGTCGTCGAGTCTCGCCGACAGGACCTCCGGACCGATCAGTCAGTTACTTCTCCGGCCCGGCGTACTAGGCTCGGGGCGCGAGCCGGGCCACCGGAGGAGGGGGACAGATCCACCAGGGATGGGTTCCGCAGACGTTTCGCCACAGATGGCCTTCGCGCGCTTCGTACGCCGGGCCATCGACGCCGCGCGCGAGGAGCGCGGCTGGACGGTGACCGACCTCGCCACCCACACCGGTGTCGGCCGTTCCACTGTGTTCCGCTGGCTGGCCGGCGACTGGCAGGACTACCCCGAACTCGCGAAGGTCCGCGGCTTCTGCGCCGCCCTCGACCTGCCGGTGGCTGCGGCGTTCCGCGCGCTGGGCCTGCCCGACGCCGGCCCGGTGCCCCGCCGCCGGGGTGCCGAGGACGGCCCGGTGGAGGCCGACGTGCGCGTCATCCTGGATCGGCTCGCCGACCCGAACGTGCCCGCCGAGGAGAAGCACCACATCCGCGACCTGCTCCGCTACCTGGCCCGCCGACCGGTCCGCCGGGCCGGCTGAGCGCCGGGCGGGCGACGGGGCTACGGGGGCTCAGGGCACCGTCAGCGTGAACTCGGCGGTCCGCACCACGCCGCCGACCTGGAAGTCCAGGAACATCCGGTAGCTACCCGGCCCCGGCGCGGTCAGCCAGAACGTCACGTCGTCGCCGTCGCGCACCGGCTCCGGGTGCACGTGCAGGTAACCCAGGTCGCCCTCGCGCAACGCCACCAGGTGCCCGTACGCCCCGAGGTACGGCTCCAGCGCCGCCGCCGCGCCGTCCGCGCCGGTGACCCGGAACCGCAGCGGCACCGACTTCCCCACCTCCGGCGTGCCCGCGTACCCGACGCTGAATCCGTCGACGGTGGCCGACGTGGCGGCGGCGGGCAGCGGCCGGGGCCGGTACGCCCCGGACGCGGTCAGGTCGGCGCCGAGCACCACGGCGACCTGGCGGCCGTCGTCGGCCACCGCGGTGAAGTCCGCGTACATCCGCCAGGGGCCCGCGCCCGGCGCCGTGATCGGGACCGACCAGGTGCCGTCGGCGGCCATCGTCGGGTGCAGGTGCCGGTAGCCGCTGAGGTCACGCCGGACCATGATCACGTGCATCGGCTTGTCGTGCACGACGGCGAACCGGGTGACCGCCCGGCGCTGGTCGTCGCGGATCTGGAAGCGCAGCTCACCGGCGCGGTCCGCGACCAGCTCGGTCGACGGCACCAGCGTGTAGCCGGACGAAGTGATCGACAGCCCGGTCGCGCCGTCGCCGCCGCCCTGCGTGACGGTGGCGCCGTCGTGCGTGTGGGCGCCGGTGCCGGGTGAGTGGGCGTGCGCGCCGCCGTCTGCGCCGCCCGTGGCGACCCCGGCCGTGGCGCCTGCGGGCCGGGCCGGGCCGGCCGGCGCGTTCATCCGCCCGAGACCGAAGCCGAGCAGCACGGCGAGCACCAGGCCGCCCACCACCAGGGCCAGCCGCAGCGTCTCCCGGTCGACGGCGACGGGCCCGGCCGCCCCGGCCGAACCACTCGCGCCGTTCCCGGCCAGCGCCGCGTCCCGGGCCAGCGCCGCGTCCCCGGGCTGCGCAGCGGGAGCGTCGGAACCGGCCTCGGAGTCGTCGGGGACGACGCCGGTGCCGGACGTGACGGACGACGACTCAGGCACCGCCGCCGACCAGCTCGTAACCCGCCTCGTCCACAGCGGCACGCACGGACTCGACGGGCAGCGGCGCCGCGCTGGTGACAGTGGCGGTGCCGCTCGTCAGATCGATCCGGACCTCGTCGACGCCGGGCAGCGCGGACAGCTCCTCGGTCACCGCCTTGACGCAGTGTCCGCAGGTCATCCCGGTCACGGTGTACGTCTGGACGACGGGTCGCTGCTCGGTCATGACCCCACGGTACCGCCGCCCGGGTGCGGGCCCGACGACGGTCCGCCGACGGTGGTGACGCTCGCATTCCGCCCGGCCCGGGAACTTTCCGCGCCGGCCGGGAACCCGCCACGCACCGCCGGGAACCCGCCCGCGGCCGGACGGGTCAGCCGGCCACCGCGAGCGCCAGCGGCAGCACGTCCGGAGCACCGGCCCGGCGCAGCAGCCGCGCCACCATGCCCATCGTCCAGCCCGAGTCGACCAGGTCGTCCACCAGCAGCACCGGCCCGTCCAGCCCGGCCAGCGCGCCGGCCAGATCGTCGGGCAGCTGGAAGGCGTCGTGCAGCGCGCGTACCCGCTGGGCGCTGTTGCCGCGCGGCCCGCCGCCGCCAGGCCCGGCCGGGACGACGTGGCCGAGCAGCGGCAGCCGGCCCACGGCGGCGATCCGCTCGGCCAGCGAGCCGACCAGCAGCGGGCGCGTCCGGGAGCCGACCGCGACCACGACCGCCGGTCGCCGGGGCCACGGGTCGTCGCCGTGCGCCCACGCCTTCAGCACCTCGACCACGGCGGCCACCACGTCGTCGGGCACCGGGCCGTCCGGCGCCTCCGGCCCGACCAGCCCGCGCAGCCGCCCGCCCCAGCCCAGGTCGGACAGGCGCCCCACGGCCCGGCCGGGCAGCGCCTGCTCCGCCGGGGGGATGCGGCCCTTCAGGGGTACGCCGACCGACTCCAACCCGGTCGGCCAGAGCTTCTTGGGCGGGATCGGCACGCCGGGGCGCCCGAGGAACGTCTGCGCGGCGGTCAGCGCCTGGTCGGACACGGTGGCGTCGAACAGCGGGCCGGCGCAGTTGTCGCACCGGCCGCAGTCGGCCGCCCCGCTGTCGTCCAGCCCTTCCCGCAGGTAGCGCATCCGGCAGGCGGACGTCGAGGCGTACTCCCGCATGGCCCGCTGCTCGGCGGCGCGCGCGTCGGCGACGCGCCGCAACCGGGCCTCGTCGTAGACCCAGGGCTCGCCGGTGGCGAGCCAGCCGCCGCGCACCCGGCGGACCGCGCCGTCCACGTCGAGCACCTTGAGCATCAGCTCCAGCCGGGCCCGGCGCAGGTCGACCACCGGTTCGAGGGCCTGGGTGGAGATCGGCCGCTCGGTGTCCAGCGCGGCGAGCACGGCGCGGACCTGCTCCTCGGGCGGGAAGGCGAGCGAGGCGAAGTACCGCCAGATCGCCGCGTCCTCCACGCCCGGCAGCAGCAGCACCTCGGCGTGCTCGACGGCGCGGCCGGCGCGGCCGACCTGCTGGTAGTAGGCGATCGGCGAGGGCGGCGCGCCCAGGTGCACGACGAAGCCCAGGTCGGGCTTGTCGAAGCCCATGCCCAGCGCGCTGGTGGCGACCAGCGCCTTGATCTTGTTGTCCAGCAGGTCCTGTTCGGCGGCCCGCCGGTCGGCGTCCTCGGCCTGCCCGGTGTAGGAGGCGACCGACCAGCCCCGGCCGCGCAGGAAGTCGGCAGTCTCGGTGGCCGCCGCGACGGTGAGCGTGTAGACGATGCCCGAGCCGGGGAGCCGGTCCAGGTGGTCGGCCAGCCAGGCCAGGCGGTGGGCCGGGCTCGGCAGATCGAGTACGCCGAGGCGCAGCGACTCCCGGTCCAGCGTGCCGCGCAGCACCAGGGCGTCACCGAGCTGCTCGGCCACGTCCTGCGTGACGCGGGCGTTGGCGGTGGCGGTGGTGGCGAGCACCGGCGTGTGCTCGGGCAGGTTGGCCAGGAACGTGCGCAGCCGCCGGTAGTCCGGCCGGAAGTCGTGCCCCCAGTCGGAGACGCAGTGCGCCTCGTCGACCACGAGCAGCCCGGTGGTGGCGGCGAGCTTCGGCAGTACGCCGTCGCGGAAGTCCGGGTTGTTCAGGCGTTCCGGGCTGATCAGCAGTACGTCGACGGCGCCGGCGTGGATCTCGGCGGTGATCTGGTCCCACTCGTCCAAGTTCGCCGAGTTGATGGTGCGCGCCCGGATGCCGGCTCGGGCGGCGGACTCGACCTGGTTGCGCATCAGCGCCAGCAGCGGCGAGACGATCACCGTCGGCCCGTGCTGGTTCCCCTCACGCAGCAGCGCGGTCGCCACGAAGTAGACGGCCGACTTGCCCCAGCCGGTGCGCTGCACGCAGAGCACCCGCCGCCGGTCGACCACCAGCGCCTCGATGGCACGCCACTGGTCCTCGCGCAGCCGGGCGTGGTCGCCCGCCAGCCGTCGCAGCACCGCCTCGGCGCGCTCCCGGACGGCCATCCGATCCTGGCTCATCCGGCATTTCTACCAGGGAGGGCGGACGACTCCGGCGGGCCGGACGGCGACGTGGGCGCCGGTGCGGGCGTCGGCGTGGGCGTCGGTGCGGGTGGCAGGAAGATCAGCAGCTCGCGCAGCGAGTCCGTCGCCGCCGCCGGCAGCAGGCACCGTGCGGCCAGCTCCTCCATCGACGTGTACGGGCCGCGCATCCGCCGGTCGACCACCACGTGCTGCGCCTGCGACCGGGTCAGTCCCGGCAGCCCGGCGATCACCTGGTCCGGCACCGAGTTGACGTCCACCAGTCCGCCGTCGTCGTACGCGCGGGGCAGGTCGGGGCGCCCGATGCGCAGGTCGTCCCGGGCCGACGGGTACTGGTAGAGCAGGTAACGGGCGTACTCCCGGCGCAGCCGGTTGCGGTCGGCGTAGGGCCGCCCACGCCAGAGGCCGCGCAACCAGGTGAGCAGCCGGCCGTTGAGCAGCACCACGTGCGGGACGCCCGCCGCCCAGGTGGTAAGCCAGATCACTATCAGGGTGGCCTCGGGTCCGCTGACCTCCTCGGTCTCGCTGCTGCCCAGGACCACCACGAACGTCACGGCCACGGTCAGGTAGTAGATCGCGGCGGCGACGCTGCCCCAGCCCCGGCGCCAGACCCCGTAGAGCAGCACCACCAGCCACGTGAGCATGCCGAACGAGAACAGGGCGACGAGCGCGCCGCCCACAGTCGCGACGACGCTCAACCAGCCGGGCACACCGGATGGACGCCGGGACGGCGGCACGGGGCCGATAAGCGGCGCGACAGGGGGCGAGACCCAGGGCGGCAGGCCGGTCGGCGACTCACCGGGCGGTGGCGGCGGAAACGGACCACCCGGCTGCGCCGAGACGGTGAACTGCACCGGAACGGTGAGCTGAGCCGAGACCGTGGGCTGGGCCGGCGCGGCGGGCTGGGGCGGGCTCTCGGCCGGGCCGGTGGGCAGCGGCCGGGCCGGTGCCTCGGCGGGGGCCGGAAGCGGCTCCGGGCCGCCCGCCCACCTCTCGCCGGGTCCGGCCGGACGACGCGGCGCCTGAGCCAGGAGGTCCGGGTCGGCGCGCAGGATGCGCCGGTGCAGATCCTGGAGCGGCTCGCCCGGCTCGATGCCGTACTCGTCGCGGAGCAGCCCGGCGTAGTCGCGGTAGGCGGCCAGCGCCTCGGCCTGCCGTCCACTGCGGTGCAACGCCAGCATGAGCTGGTGGCGCAGCCGCTCCCGGACCGGGAACTCGGCGACCAGCTCGACCAGCCGGCCGACCAGCTCGCCGTGCCGGCCGTCGGCCAGCTCCAGGTCGACACGCGTCTCCAGGGCGACCGCGCGCATCTCCACCAGCCGGTGCCGGGCCGCGTCGAAGTACGGCCCGGCGAACCCGGTGAACGGTTCTCCCTGCCACAGCTCCAGCGCGGCGCTCACCTCGGCGAGCGCCTCCTCCGTACGCCCGGCCGCCTGGGCCGACCGCGCACGCCGTACGCCGCGCTCGAAGCGCACCACGTCCACCGCCTCGGGCGGCACCCGCAGCAGATAGCCCGCGTCGGTGAGGGTGAGCACCCGGGCCGGCGTACGCGGTGACCGGTCGGGTTCCAGCACCCGGCGCAGACCGGCGACGTGCTTCTGCACCACGTTGAGGCCGTTCACCGGTGCTTCGTCCGGCCAGACCGCCTCGACGATCTGCCCGCTCGGCACGGGACGGCCGGCGGCGAGCAGCAGCACGGCCAGTACGGCCCGCTGCTTGGCCGGCCCCAGATCGAGCTGACGGTCGGCGCACCAGGCCCGCTGCGGGCCGAGCACTTCGAAGCGCAGCGCCTCTGACATGCGAGTTTCCGCCCCCGTGTCGCCTGCCGGCACCCACTGTGGCCGACGGCAGTCGGACGGCAGCATATCGGCAGCGATGCCGCCGTGACGTCTGACGATACTTACCCGGCAACAATCACCTGGGAAAGTGAGTCGAACACCATGACGCAGCGATTCGGTTTCGCCGGCAACCTCCGGCGGATCGCGGCTCTCGCGACGGCCGTGCTGGCCACCACCGTCCTGTCCGCGGGGTGCGGGACCGGGGACGCCTCCGAGGGCGCCGGACCGGCGCCGAGCCCGTCGGCCGACCCGAAGGCCGCGCTGCTGGCCGCCGTGCCGGACGAGAAGGACCCGGCCTTCCGGTTCTCCACCATCGAGGGCACCGAGAAGTTCGACGGGCTGGTCGACCCGGCGGCGCGCGGCGTGGAGCTGACCGTGTCGGAGAAGGACCCCGAGTTCACCATGGGAATGACCTTCCGCGTGATCGAGGACGACATCTGGGTGCGCGTCAAGATCACCGGCATGCCCGGCCTGCAGGAGGCGATGAAGCTGCCGAAGCGCTGGATGCTCCTGGACCGCACGAAGCTCGACGACGCCTCGGAGGTGCCGGTCTACCAGAACGCCGACCCGGCCAACACGGCCGCTGTCATCCGGACCGCCGAGACGGTCGAGGATCGGGGCAACGGCACGTACGGCGGGTTCGCCGACCTGACCGCCAACGCCGACATCCGCGAGAACTTCAGCACGGTGGACGTGGCCGCGCTGGGTGAGGCGGCGAAGAAGGTGCCGTTCACGGCCGTGGTCGGGCCGGACGGGAACCTCACGTCGCTGACCCTGGACGTGCCGGCCGCCGGCAAGACGAAGGCGATGAAGCTGGTCGCCAAGTACTACGACTTCGGCAAGGCGCCGAAGCTCACCGCGCCGACGGGTTCGCAGGTGCAGAAGGCGCCGGCGTCGGCGTACGAAATGCTCAACGGCTGACCACGACGTACGCGAAGGGGCGGTGGCCACACGGGGGGCCGCCGCCCCTTCCACGTGTCAGCGGCCGAGCACGGAACCGCCGTTGACGCCGAGCACCTGTCCGGTGACGTACCCGGCGGACGGGCCGACCAGGTAGCGCACCGCCGCCGCGATGTCGTCCGGCACTCCGGCCCGGCCGACGAGCGTGGCGGCGACCCGCTTAGCGTGGCCCTCGGGCGTCATCCGGTCGCCGAAGAACTCGGTCTCGGCCACGTAGCCGGGGCTGACCACGTTCACGGTGATCTGGTCCGGCCCGAGCTGGGCGGCCAGGTCGTAAGCCCAGCCGTGCAGCGCGGCCTTCGCCGCCGAGTACGGCCCGGCGCCGCCGCGCTGTGCGGCGATCGAGCTGAGCAGGACCACCCGGCCGCCGGGGCGGCGCAGGGCGGGCAGGAGCGCCTCGGTGAGCAGGACGGCGGTCAGCACGTTGGCGTCCAGGGTGGCCCGCCACCAGTCCGCCACCCCGCCGAGCGAGTCGGTCGACCCGCCGAGGTAGCCCCCGGCGTTGTTGACGACGGCGTCCACGGCACGGTCCCCGACCGCGTCCACCACCGCGGCGACCTGCCCCGGATCGGTCAGGTCGGCGACGACAGGCGTGACCGCCCCGTCCCGTCCGCTCTCGTCACCGATCCGCCGCGCGGCGGCTTCGAGCACGTCACCCCGCCGCCCCACCACGAGAACGTCGAACCCGTCCTCGACGAGCCCACGCGCCACCGCGGCCCCGATCCCGGTCCCACCCCCACTGACAACCGCAAGCCGCCGCAGCTCCCCCATGAGGTCTCTCCCCTCCCCTTCCCCGCTCTCCCCGTTGATCAAGGACTTTGGGTCATCCTAACCGCGGCATCAGGACACAAACTCCTTGATCAACGGGGTGAAGGGAGGGGGATGGGAGCCGTCAGCGAGGGCGGCGGAGGGCCGTCAGGACGGGGGTCAGGCGGGAGCGGAGGCTGGCCAGGCCGCCGGGGAAGAAGTAGACGGCCAGGATGAACACCGTGCCCAGGACGAACAGGGGCTGGCTCAGCGGGTGACTCAGGAACGCCGGGAGGGCGTTCACCGCGTCGCTGCTGCCGAACGCGGTGAGCCGGTGGTCCAGGTACATGTAGAGGACGCCGCCCAGCACCGGCCCCCACCGCGTACCGGGGCCGCCGAGCACCACCATGACCAGCAGCGACAGCGTCAGCTCCGACGACGTGATGTGCGGGCTGGCGCCGCCGACGATCAGCACGTACACCACCCCACCGGCCGACGCGAGGCCGCCGGCCAGCGTGAACGCGACCAGCTTGAACCGGTACGGGTCGAGCCCGAGCACCCCGATCCGCCGCTCGTCGTCGCGCAGACCGGCCAGCACCCGCCCGGTCGGCGAGGCGCTGACCCGGTGCACCACGAGGACCACTATGGCCAGGTACGCGAGCGCCAGCCAGTACAGGTTCACCGTGTTGGTGACGCCCACCAGGGCAGCCGGCAGCCCCGACACGTCCAGTGGCAGGCCCTCCTCGCCACCGGTGAGGCCGCCGAAGTCGCGGGCCACCAGGATCGCCCCGACCTGCGCGAACGCCAGCGTCACCATGGCGAACGCGATGCCCACCGTCCGCAGGGCCACCGCGCCGAGCAGCGCGGCGAGCGTGGTCCCGCCGATCACCGTGAGCACTGCCGCCTGCCACAGCGGCAGCCCGGCCTTGGTGACCAGGATGTCGGTGCCGTAGACCCCGGCGGCGAAGTAGAGGGCGTGGCCGAAGGAGAGCATCCCGGTACGCCCGAACAGCAGGTCGTAGCCGGCCGCGAGCCCGCCGAACACCAAGCAGATGGCGAGCAGTTGCAGCGTGCCGGGCGAGTTCAGCGGCCCCTCGAAGATCCCGGGCAGGTGCAGCGTGGAGTACGGCAGCACGGCCGCCACCACCAGGGCCACCAACGGCAGGTACGGACGCAGGCCGTGCCAGCGGGAACGCCCGGGGGTCAGTTCGTCGGGCACCTGCGCCGGAGGCGCGTCGACCACCGAGTTGGTCATGCGTGAGCCACCTTTCCGGCCAGGCCCTGCGGACGCAGCAGCAGCACCACGGCGAGCAGACCGACCACGCACAGGTCGCCCAGCCCGGACGTGCCGTAGTAGTTGACGAACTGTTGCAGCAGCCCCACCGCGACCGCCGCGTACGCGGACCCGACCACCGAGCCCATCCCGCCGATCACCACCACGATGAACGCGAAGATCAGCAGTGAGCCGCCCTGCCCCGGCGAGACGGTGCCGAAGTAGACGCCACCGAGCGCGCCGGCCAGCGCGGCGGCGGCCCCGCCGATCGCGAAGACCAGCGTGAACGCCTTGCGCACGTCGATGCCGAGGGCTGTCACCATCTCCCGGTTCTCCACGCCGGCCCGGATGATCAGGCCGTACCGGGTCCAGCGCAGGAACGCCAGCAGCGCCCCGAGCACCACAGCGGCGGCGACGATCAGCAGCAGCCCGGCGTTCGGCACCTGGGCGCCGAGCACCGATGTCACGCCCCGGCTCCAGTCCGGTCGCGGGAACGGCCGCGGGTCGGCGCCCCAGGTGGCCTGGAGCAGCGCCACCCCGGCGAGCGACAGGCCGACGGTGACGAGCACCTGTTCGATGGTGCGGGAGTAGAGCGGCCGGATCAGCACCAGCTCCACCAGCACCGCGACGAGCGAACCGGCCAGCACACCGAAGACGACAGCCAGCACGAACCCGAACCCGTCCGGTCCGGCGCCGGGCAGGTTGCCCGAGGCCCACCAGGTCGCGTACGCGCCGACGCCGAGGAACAGCCCGTGCGCGAAGTTGAGCACGTCGGCGAGGCCGAACACGAGGGACAGGCCGGAGGCCACGAGGAAGTAGAGCGCCGCCAGGCCCAGCCCGGTCAGCGTCAACAGGACCACCGTGTTCACGCGTGCACCTCCCCGGAGCCAGAACCCACACCGAGCAACGACTTCGTCAGCGCCGTCTCCAGCAGCAGCTCGCGGGCGTCGCCGGTCCAGGCGACCTTGCCGGCGGAGAGCACCACCGCGTCGGTCGCCAGCCGCCGTACCACCGCCAGGTTCTGCTCGACCAGCAGCACCGGCACGGATTCCGCGACCCGTTCCAGCACCTCGGCCACCTCGGTCACCACCTTCGGTGCCAGCCCTTTCGTCGGCTCGTCGACAAGCAGCAGCCGGTTGTCGTTCAGCAGCACCCGGCCGATCGCGAGCATCTGCTGCTGCCCGCCGGACAGCGAGCCGGCCCGTTGCCGTCCGCGCCGCTCCAGCTCCGGGAAAAGAGCGAAGACCTTGTCGTACGCGGGCGTGACGCCCCGCCGCTCGGCCAGCCGCAGGTTCTCCGCGACGGTGAGCGCGGCGAAGACGCAGCGGTCCTCCGGCACGTAGCCGAGGCCGTCGCGGACCAGCCGGTGAGTGGGGCGGGCCAGCAGGCTGCGCGCTCCCATGCGTACGCTGCCGCGCACCTCGCCGCCGCGCGGCGTCAGCCCGACGATCGCGCGCAACGTGGTGGTCTTGCCGACGCCGTTGCGCCCGAGCAGCACCGTGACGCCGGTGGGCGCGACCTCGAACGACACCCCCTGGAGGATGTGCAGCCCGGCGATCCGCACGGACAGGTCCGCCACGGACAGGACAGGTTCCGCCATTAGAGCGCCTCCCCCAGGTACGCCTCCTGCACGGTGGCGTTCGCCATCACCGTGTCCGGGGTGTCGCACGCCAGCAGCGCGCCGTGGTGCATCACGGCGATCCGGTCGGCCAGTTCCAGGATCACGTCCATGTGGTGTTCCACCATGAGCACCGCCCGGCCGCTGTCGCCGGTCAACGACTTGATCACGCTGACCAGCTCGGGCACGTCCTCGGCGCTCACCCCGGCCATCGGCTCGTCCAGCAGCATCACCCGGGGCTCACCGGCGAGCAGCAGCGCGATCTCCAGCTTGCGCTTCTCGCCGTGGGCAAGGGTGCCGGCGAGCGCCGTACCCCTGTGGTGCAGGCCGACCCGGTCGAGTGCCGCGTCGGCGGCGGCGGCCACCTCCCGGTCGGCCGCCGCCCGCCGCCACAGCTTCATCGAGCCACCCCGGTGTGCCTGTACGGCGAGCCGGACGTTCTCCCGCACGCTCAGCGAGCCGAAGACCGAGGACGCCTGGAAGGTACGCCCCAGTCCGAGCCGGGCACGCCGGTGCGGCGGGAGCGCGGTGATGTCCGCGCCGTCCAGCAGGACCGTGCCCTCGGTGGGCCGGCGCAGGCCGGTGATCAGGTTGAACAGGGAGGTCTTGCCGGCGCCGTTGGGCCCGATCACGCCGAGGAACTCCCCCGGCGCCAGATCGAGGTAGACGGAGTCGACGATGGCGACCTCACCGATCCGCCAGGTCAGACCGCGGGTGGCGAGCACGGGTCAGCCCTTCATCTGCGCGACCGGCGGCGCGCTCTCGTCACCGGTGAGCGACTTCTGCGCGGTCGCCGTGAAGGCGGTGCCGCTGCCGGAGAGCTTCGCCTGGTACATCGGCTGGAGCAGGGCGTGGTCCTCGGCGCGGATCTTCATGGTGCCCTTGACGCCCTCGAACTCCCAGCCCTCCAGCGCCTTGACCATCTTCTCCACGTCGTCGCCGCCCTCCTGCACCGCGCGGACGACCATCTGCGCGGCGGCGAACCCGTCCGGGTGGAACAGGTCGAGCGTGCCGCCCGGCACCTTCGCCTTCGCGGCCTTGGCGGCCTCGGTGTCGCTCGCCCCGTCGAAGTAGTGCGACAGGAACGAGATCTTGCTGCCGGCCGCGCCGAACGTCGGCCACGAGGCGCGGATGTCCAGGCCGGTGACGACGGTGGTGGAGGCGAGGACGCCCTGCTGGTCGAGCGTCTGCCACATGGCGCCGGCGGTGGTGCCCGCCCAGGCGACGAAGAGCAGGTCCGGCTTGGCGGCCTTGATCTGGCTGGCGAACGGCGTGAACTCGGTGGCGCTGGCCGGGGCCCGGACGCTGCTCACGTTCGCACCGGCGCCGCCGATGACGGCCTTGACGGCGGCCTCGTTCGCGTCGCCGAACGCGCCGTCCTGCGCGAACACGACGACCTTCTTGCCGCCCGCGTCGCCGATGAACGACCGGGCGGTCACCACGTCCTGCCACGACTGCCGGCCGGAACGGAACGTGTACTTGTTCGCGCCGGTCACCGCGTCCGTGGCGGCCGGGCCGGAGATGAACAGCACCTTGTTCTGCGCGGCGATCGGCGCCACCTGGAGCGCCACCCCGGAGGAGGTGGACCCGGCGATGATCTTCGTACCCTTGCCGATCAGGTCCTTCGCGGCGGACACGGCCTTGGCCGGGTCGCCCGCGTCGTCGGCCTCGGTCACCTCGATCGTGCGGTCACCGACCTTGCCGGTGCCCTTCGTGGCGAAGTCGAGGCCCGCCTTGAAACCCTCGATGTACTGCTTGCCGTAGCTGGCGAGCGGCCCGGACTGGGAGTAGACCAGACCGACCTTGACCGGGGCGGCATCGCCGCCGCCGGATGCGGTGTCCTGCGGGCTGCCACAGGCCGTGGCGGCCAGAGCGACCGCCACCGAGGTGGCGGCGGTAAGGAACACCCGTCGCGTGTGCCGGATCGTCATTGCGACTCCAGGTGAGGACAGGGGGAATGTCAGTTGTCGGCTCACGCTAGAAGTGACGTCACCCACGGGCTATGTGGTCGGCGCACACAAGTCCCCGGGACGGGGTGGCCGCACGTTACAACGCCGGACATCGCCACGTAACCGCACCGACCCGGGATGGCCGTACCCACCACGCACGCCGCGCCGGGAATGTCGCCCCACGCCATCGCGCCCCGCTCACCGCCCGCCGCAGTCCCCGTCGTGGTCGGCCGCCCGTGCGCATCGTCGGCCACCGCCGCGCGGGCGGTCGCACCAGACCCAGTGGCGTACGGACTGCTCGTCCTCCCGCGACACGGTGGTCCCGGCGCGCTCCACGTCGGCCAGGAACCCGAGCGCCCGGCAGATGGCCCGCGCGAACCCCCGCGCGCCGTCGAGGTCGGCCGCGAGAATCGGCAGGTGTACGACGAACCGCTCCCGGCTCACCGCTGCGCGCCCGGGGTGAATCGGGACTGCCAGCTCTTGAGCGCCGCCTTGATGCGCGTGTTCTCCTCGGCGTACCGGGACGCGTCACGCCGGGCCAGCGCCAGGTCACCGGCCACCCGGTAGAGGAAGGCGTGCACCTCCGCCGGGTCGAGCCCGTGCCGCACCGTGCGGAACCTCCGCTCGCGGATCTGCCCGACGCTCAGCGGCCGGCACGAGTCCGAGCGGTACCAGCCCTGGTTCGGCGGGCCGCCCTTGCCACGTCGCCGGGATGGCTGGAACAGGTTGAGCACGTTACGCACGCCGATCCTCCTCACCGAGCCGTGGAGGCGGCCCACCCGCAGACAGGGGACGCGGGCGGGCCGCCGACCCCGAGACCGCAGCCCGTTCGGCGGTACGACCCCGGAGCCCAATCCGGGTCCGACACCCGAGGTTTGCCGAACCAACCGGAGCCGGACGCGGGTCAGCCTACCCAAAATACCTGCGTAGGTCGAGCGTCCACATCGGGCTTTCTGCTTGTTGCAGTTACTGGTGTAGGCCCGGCATGATCGGAGGTGCCGAACC
This sequence comes from Micromonospora sp. WMMA1976, assembly GCF_027497335.1. NCBI lineage: Bacteria > Bacillati > Actinomycetota > Actinomycetes > Micromonosporales > Micromonosporaceae > Micromonospora > Micromonospora sp. WMMA1976. The sequence continues at coordinate 5,575,384 of NZ_CP114912.1, forward strand.
GACCGGAGTCCTCACCATGCCTACAGCCGAAGCGCCATATCGTCAGATCGCCAACGAACTCGCCGCAAAGATCAAGAGTGGCGAGTTGAAGCCCGGCGACAAGCTGCCCTCGACCCGTGAACTCGCCGAGGCCTATGGCGTCCACATGAACACGGCGTCCCGCGCTCTCTCGTTGCTGCACGATCGCGAGCTGATCACCGGCCAGCCCGGCCGAGGCACCTACGTAGCCGAACCGCCGGCCTGATCAACTCCACTACGCCGAGGTGGCGGCATCATCCCGCCCGGAAGCAGCCACTTCCCCGAAGTGGCGCCCGCCCCGCACGACAAGCCCCGCCCGCCACCGCCCGCCACCGCCGATCTTGGAGTTGTGGCGCCCAGGATGTCCGGATTAAGGTGCTTCGCGAGGTGCCATAAGTCCAAGATCGGCGAGGCGGCCCCTCCACGGGGAGATCTTGGTACGGAATGGCCCTTGGAGGGGCCGTTTCGTACCAAGATCTCGGGGGCCGCCGAGCGCGACAAAGCACGGCGGGGTGCCCGCCGCTTGCGGCGGGCACCCCGTCACAGGGAAGCAGGGTCAGCGGCCGGCTCGGGCGGCAACCGCCGTGTCGGGGTGGTCGCTGAACACGCCGTCCAGGCCCAGGTCGAAGAACAGCTCGTACTCGGACGTGATGTCACCACGCGCGTTCGGGTCGGTGCCGATCCGGAAGTCCACAGGCAGGAACTGGTTCTCGGCCCGGAACGTCCACGCGTGCACCACCAGCTTCTGCCGGTGCGCGTCCCGGATCACCGACGTCGGCGCGAGCAGCCGTCCGGCGGAGTCCCGGGGCACGATCAGGTTCTTGTTCAGGCCGACGCCGTCGGCGTACCGGGAGATCCAGGCCAGTCCCGCGGGCGTCGCAAGGTCCGCGTAGGTCCGCTTGTCGCCGCCCGCGACGAAGTCGTAGGGCGCGCCGGACCCGTCCATGAGCTGCACCAGCCGTACGTCGATCATCTTGTCGAGCTTGCGCAGGTTGGCGGTCTCGAAGCTCTGCACGAACACCGGGTCGGCGCGGTGGGTGAGCCGGTTGCGGCGCAGCACCGCCACCAGCGGCTCCTCCAGCGGGCGGCCGATCGACGCGAAGTAGGTCGGGTGCTTGGTCTCCGGGTAGACACCGATGGTCCGGCCGCGGGCCTTCGACTCGGTCCGCGCCAGGTCGATGACCTCCTGGAACGTCGGGATCTCGAATTTGCCGTCGAACGCGGTGTTGGCGACCCGCACCTGCGGCAGCCGCTCCTTGGCCCGCAGCGTCTTCAGCTCGGCCAGCGTGAAGTCCTCGGTGAACCAGCCGGTGACTGTCACCCCGTCGATGGTCTTCGTCGCCTTGCGGGCGGCGAACTCGGGGCGGGCGCCCACGTCCGTCGTACCGGAGATCTCGTTCTCGTGCCGCGCGACCAGGACGCCGTCCCTGGTCGAGACCAGGTCCGGCTCGATGAAGTCGGCGCCCTGGCGGATGGCGAGCCGGTAGGCCTCCAGGGTGTGCTCCGGGCGGTAGCCGCTCGCGCCGCGGTGACCGATCACGATCGGCCGCTGAGCCGGGCGGGCCTGCTCGGCGGCGCGGTGGTCGGGGCCGGCCTGGGCGGTCACGGCCGGCACCACCACTGCGGCCGCCGCGAGCAGCGCGCCGGCCACGCCGAGGGCGGAAAGGGTACGTCGCAACGCCGTCTCCTGTCGTCGATGGGTACGCACAGCAGACCGGGCGTGGTTGACCGCCAGTTGGTCGGTTCCTGACCTGCCGGTGAATCTCCGGACGGAAGATGACGGGGTGCGCCGCCTGCTCCGGAAGCCCGTACGGCTGGTGCCGTTGGGGTTCCTGGCGGTGATCCTGGCCGGCACCGGCCTGCTCATGCTGCCCTGGGCCACCAGCGAGCAGCGGTACACCCCGTTCGTCACCGCGCTGTTCACGTCCACGTCGGCGGTGTCGGTGACCGGGATGGCGGTGACCGACACGCCGAACTACTGGAACGGCTTCGGACTCGTGATGATCACCGTGCTGACGCAGCTCGGTGGTCTGGGCATCCTGACCGGGGCGTCGCTGGTGATCCTGGCCGTCTCCCGCCAGCTCGGCCTGCGGAACCGGCTGCTCGTGCAGGCGGAGACCGCCGAGTTCGGCCTCGGCGACGTACGCCGGCTGCTGCTGCGCATCGCGGCGACCGTCTTCGTCACCGAGGCGCTGATGACGGCGGTGATCGCCGCGCGCCTGTTCCTGGCGTACGACTACCGTCCGGGCCGGGCGCTCTGGTCGGCGGTGTTCCACTCGGTGCAGGCGTTCAACAACGGCGGGTTCACCCTCTACTCCGACGGCCTGATCGCGTTCTCCCGCGACGGCTGGGTGGCGCTACCGCTCAGCGTCGGCGCGATCATCGGCGGGCTCGGTTTCCCGGCGCTGTTCGAGGCGGTACGCGAGTGGCGGCAGCCCGCGCGCTGGGCGGTCGCCACGAAGCTGACCGTCTGGGGCAGCGTGGTACTGACCGTCTTCGGCGTCGCCTACCTGCTGATGGCAGAGTGGGGCAACCCGTTCACGATCGGCACGTACGACGTGCCGGGCAAGCTGCTGGCGTCGTTCACCCAGATCGCGTTGAGCCGTACCGGCGGCTTCGACGTCATAAGCGTCGGGCACCTCACCGACGAGAGCTACCCGATGCTGATCGGCCTGATGTTCATCGGCGGCGGCAGCGCCAGCACCGCCGGCGGCATCAAGGTCTCCACGTTCTTCCTGCTCGGCTTCGCCATCTGGGCCGAGCTGCGGGGCGAACCGGACACCACTGTCGGGCGCCGCCGGGTGGCGGCGGCCAGCCAGCGGCAGGCGCTGACCGTGGCGCTGCTGAGCGTGGCGCTCGTGGCCGGCGGGACGGTCGGCCTGATCGCGCTGACCTCGCACATATCGTTCTCGGCCGCGTTGTTCGAGGTCACCTCCGCGTTCAGCACCACCGGCCTGACCGTCGGGGTGTCCGGGCAGCTCTCGCCGCCGGGCCAGTACGTGCTGACCGCGCTCATGTACATCGGCCGGATCGGGCCGCTCACGCTCGGCTCGGCCATCGCGTTGAACACCCGTCGACGGCTGTACCGCTACCCGGAGGAGCAACCCATTGTCGGCTAGACATCCGGAGGAGACCGGCATCGCGGTGATCGGCCTGGGCCGGTTCGGCGCGCGCCTGGCGGACTCCCTGTCCCGCCTCGGTTACGAGGTGCTGGCGATCGACCACGACCCGAACCGGGTCCAGCACTGGTCGGCCGACCTGGACCGGGTGGTGCAGGCGGACAGCACCGAGGAGGTGGCGCTGCGGCAGCTCGGGCTGGCGGACTTCCGCCGGGTCGTGGTCGCGATCGGGGCGTCGCTGGAGGCGAGCGTGCTCACCGTACTGGCGCTGGCCGAGCTGGGGATCGAGCAGATCTGGGCGCGGGCCACCTCGGAGAAGCACGCGAAGATCCTGCACTCGGTGGGCGCGCACCACGTGGTCTTCCCGGAGGCGGAGACCGGCGAGCGGGTGGCGCACCTGATCGTCAGCCGGATGCTCGACTTCATCGAGTTCGACGACGACTTCGCCATCGCCAAGATCAAGGTGCCGGCGCCGCTGGTCGGGCGGTCGCTGCGCGACATCGCACCGCAGGACCGGTACGGCGTGATGGTGGTGGGTGAGAAGCAGGCCGGGGAACCGTTTCGGTACGCCGGGCCGGACACCGTGCTGGAGGCGGACAGCGTCCTCATCGTGGAGGGCGGCATCACCCAGGTGCAGCGCTTCTCCGCGCTGACCTGACCCTCAGCCCTTCTTCGGACCCTTGCCCTTGCCGTGCTCACCCCCCTTCGGCCGGTCTACTTTGCTTTTCCCTTCGGCCCCTCCTTGCCCTTGGGCTTCGGCGCGGCCTTGGGCTTCGGTTTCGCCGGCGCCGGCTTGGCCTTCGCCGGCCCGCTCTTGGTGGTGGTCTTGGTGGTCGGCTTGACCGGCGTCTTCACCGGCGGCGCGGTGGTCGGCGCCGAACCGGCGATGCCGGAGACCTGCACGCCGCAGGTGCTGCCGCCGAGCGTGAACTCCACAGGCAGCGTGTTGCTCCCGGTGTAGCGGCCGGCCAGTGTCAGCTTCGTCGACGCGCCGGGTGCCAGCGCCGGGTCCGTCGCCGGTGCGGCGATCGACACGGTACGCCCCGCCTGACGTGCCGGGGGCTGGGCCGTGGTGACCGTCTGCTTGCCGGGGAACGTGAAGTTCATGGTCCAGCCGCGCAGTTCCCGGTCGCCGGTGTTGGTGAGCGTCAGCTCGGCGGAGAAGTCCTTGCCGGTGTCGCGGCGCAGCGAGTAGTCGACGGCACAGGGGATCGGCTCGGGCAGGCTCATCCGCGCCTCGGTCGGTTCCACCCCGCCGCTGGCCGGGCTCCGCGACGTCAGCCCCCACAGCGTGGCGGTAACGGCGATCAGCCCGACGGCGGCGACCCCGGCCTCCACCTTGCGCCGCCGCGCCACCGCCCGCCTCGTGCGGGTCCGTACCACCGAGAACGGCAGCGCGTCGGTCTCCGCCGACCAGGGCAGGATCGTGGTGCCGGCGTTCTCGGCGAGCGCCGGGTCCATCCGGCCGAACGCCGGCGACACCGGCACGATCGCCGCGATACCCGCTGCCTCGGCGAGCGTACGGGCCACCTCGGCGGTCGCCGGGCGGTCCTCGGGGCGCTTCGCCAGGCACCGCTGTACCAGCGCGGCGACCGGCTCGGGCAGGCCCGGCACCGCGGGCATCGGGTCCGGGTCGCGATACATGTGCGCGCGCAGCATCTCGGTGGTGGTGCTGGCCTGCCACGGCAGACGGCCGGTGAGCATCCGGTAGAGCAGCAGCCCCACCGCGTACACGTCGGTGGCGGGCGAGACGTGCCCGTTGTCCAGCCGCTCCGGCGCGAGGTAAGCCGGCGTGCCGAGCAGCGCGCCGTCCGGCCCCTTGTCGCTCTCCCCCACCAGCGCCGAGATGCCGAAGTCGACGACCTTCACCCCGGTCGGGGTCAGCATCACGTTGCCCGGTGTGACGTCCCGGTGCACTACGCCACGGGCGTGCGCGGCGGCCAGCGCCGAGGCGACCTCCGCGCCGATGGTCATGGCCTCCCGCCAGGGAAGCTGCCCGTCGCGGCCGAGCCGCCCGCTGAGCGGACCGCCGTCGACAAGCTCCATGACCACGTACGGCACGGTCAGGCCGACCTGCACGGACTCGCCGTAGTCGTACACGTTTGTGATGTTGGGGTGGCACAGCCGCGCGGCGGCCTGCGCCTCCACCCGGATCCGGTGCCGGAACGCCTTGTCGCTGGCCAGCCGCGAGGCCAGCACCTTGACCGCCACCTGACGGCCCAGCACCTCGTCGTAGCCGCGCCAGACGACCGACATGCCGCCCGCGCCCAACTGCTCGACGAGCCGATATCGCTCGCCGAGCAGTTGCACGCCGTTCCTGACCGGTCCACCCATGGTCGGTCCTGTTGCCCGAAGTCGACCCTGGTACACCTCAGCGGTCGGAATCGGTCAGGAAAGTCACCCGTTCAGGCGGTCGCGAGCAGTTGGTCCACCGGCGCGTAGTCGTCGGTGAGCACCATCGCGTCGCCCACCCATGCGGTCACCGCCGCCTCGTCCATCAGCGAGGCCGGCTCGGGCAGCAGCTTGAGGCCGGGCGGGATCGCGGCGAGCGGCAGCGGCGCGTCCGAGGCGACGATCACGAAGTTGGCGCCCTGCTTCCCGTCGATCGCGCCGGGCGGGGCGATCAGCGCGACGTGCGCGAACTCGGCCTTCACGGTGGCCAGTTCGGCCCGGATGAACCGGCCCGGCGGGTAGTCGATGACGTTCTGCACGTAGATGCCGTCCGGGCGCAGCACCCGCCGGATGTCGGCGGCCATCTCCCGGGTCGCCAGGTGCCACGGCACGACCAGGTGGCCGAACGCGTCGCCGACGATGAGGTCGCGGCTGTCGGCCGGCTCGCCGCGCAGCAGCACCCGCGCGTCGCCCACCTCGGCGCGCATCCCCGATCCGGTACGCAGGCCCAGCTCCCGCCGGTCCAGCTCGACCAGGCCGCCGTCCAGCTCGAACACCAGGTTGTCGGTGCCGGGCCGGGTCGCGGCCAGGTAGTGCGGCACGGTGAAGCCGCCGCCGCCCAGGTGCAGCGCGTCGATCGGCTGCTTCGCCGGCCGCGCCACGTCCGCGACCAGGCCGATCCACTGCGTGTACGCGTACTTCAGGTGGGTCGGCTCGCCCAGGTCGACGTACGAGTGCTCGGCCGAGTTGAGGTAGAGCGTGCGTCCCTGCGGCCACGACGGGTCCACCTCGACCCGGGCGCAGTGGTAGGCGGTCTCCACGTCGCACGGGTTCGGCGCCGCGGCGGTGAGCCCGGCGGCGGCGAGGCCGAGCAGCGCCAGCGCGGCCTTGACCCGGCCCGGCGCGGACAGCCCGCTCGGGCCGGCCTGCCGGCGCAGCCAGAAGCCGAGCGCCAGCCCGGTCACGCCGAGCACGGCGGCCAGCCCCAGCACGATGACGGTGCTGGACAGCGCCGCCACCAGCACGAAGCCGGTGCCGAGCGTGGCGGTGATGCCGCCGAGCGTGCCGATGCCGGACAGTTTGCCCACCACCTGCCCGGTGCGGCGCAGGTCGGCGAGCTGGAGCTTCACCACGAGCGGGGTGATCCCGGCCAGCAGCGCGGCCGGCAGCAGGACGGTGAGCGCGGTCAGCAGGAGCACCGCGCTCGCCGCGCCGCCGCGCAGCACCTCACCGGCGTACCTGACGATCGGCAGCGTGACCGCGGTGGCGATGCCGGCCAGCACCAGCGCCGGGGCGAGCAGGGTGCGCGGGTCACGCCGGTCGGCGAGCCACCCGCCGAACCACGCCCCGTACGCGATGGCGGCCAGCGCCATGCCGATCACCGAGCTGGTCACCTGGAGGGTCACCCCGACGTACGGGCCGACCAGGCGCAGCGACACGGTCTCCAGCACCAGCACGGCACCGCTGGAGAGGAAGACGAGGAACGCGGCGAGCCCGTTGGGCAGGGCCCGGGGCGGGACCGGGGCGTCGGCCGCCGGTCCCGCGATGACGTCTGACGATGTGCTGCTCACCGTGGCGATGCTACGCAGCGCTCGCGGCGGGCCGGGTCAATACATCGAGATGTGAACATGGTTTGTGTGGTCCGCTGCCGGGCTGCCACCGCCGCTGTACGCGCGCCAGCCGGTGTTCGGCATCCAGATCTGCCGATACCAGATGACGTACATGATGCCGAGTCGGTTGGCGTTGTTCTTCGCCCAGGCGGCGAGGCTGTCGCCGTACGCCTTGTCGCCGCCGGTGGCGGTCTTGTCCTCGAACCCGCCGCTGGCGGCGGAGAAGTCGCAGGCCCGGCCCTTGGGGTGCTCGCCGCCGCCACCGCTGCGGTGACACGAGGCGTAGCGCTTGTAACCGGCCGCCTTGGCCTGCTGGAGCATGTGCAGCGTGCGCGGCGTGATGCAGCCGGACGCGGGCGTCGGGTCGTCCACCGAGCAGGACTCCGACGGCCACGAGCCGTCCGAGTTGCGCGGGGCGGGCTTCGCCGACGAGGAGGTGCCGTTGAATCCGGACCCGGCGCCGGAGCTGACCTTCGCCAGCGCCACCTCGGCGTCCTTCTTCTTGCGGGCCTGCACCGCGACCTGCTTGGCCTGCTCGCGCACCTCGGCGTCGATGGCGAGTTTCGCCTCGGCCGCCTGCGCCTTCGCGTCGGCCAGCTCCCGCAGCCGCTTGCTGTCCCGCTGGGCCATCACGTCCAGCTCGGCCGCGCGCTTGAGGAAGTCGTTCGGGTCGGCGCTGGCGAGCAGCATCGACGTCGCGGTCAGCCGGCCCATCCGGTACGACTGCGCGGCGACCTCACCGGCCTGCGCGCTGAGCCCGACGAGGCGTACCTCGACGTCCTTGAGCTGGGCGGCGAGCGCCTTCTGCCGGCGCTTGGAGTTCTCCAGCTTGTTCTGGGCCTCGATGTGGCCCTTCGCCGCCGCCTCCAACGCCGCCCGCAGCTGCTTGCTGCCGCCCTCGTTCGGGGCGTTCGGGCTGGGTACGGCGGCGGCCGGGCCGGCGGCCACGCCGGAGCCGAGCAGCACGGCCACCGCGGCGAGCGCGGCGAGCAGCGACCGCCGGACGCGCCGGCCGGTAGGGCTGGTCCTGGGCACGTGTTGGTCCTTCCGTCGACCGCCGGCCCCCGTACACCGAGCGGCGTCTCCGCCGGCGCCGGACGGCGGCCTGCTGGCGGAGACCGCCGGTCACGATACCGGACCACACGCGACGCGCCAGGCCGGCGACGGCGTACGGCGTCCGACATCGACGCAGCGTGCCGCGCCCGTCGCACTACGCCGCTCAACCGCCCAGCAGGGCGGCGCTCACCTCGTCCCAGATCTCCGGGCTCGACGCCACCAGCAGTCCCCGGCCGTCGTCGGCCGGGTGGTAGTCGGCGCCGTCGAACCGGCGGGCCACGCCACCGGCCTCGCGCACCAGCAACGTGCCGGGTGTGTGGTCCCACGGCAGGGTGCGCCAGAACAGCACGAACTGCTGCTCGCCGGTGAGCACGTCCAGGTATTCCCGGCCCGCGCAGTGCTGGCCGGGCAGCAGCTCACCGATGCGGCGGCCGCCCTCCTCCACCCGGCGGCGGAAGTCCGGCGGCAGGAACTTCGTCGCCGCGGTGCCGCGCAGCGCGCCCACCCGCGGCTCGGCCGGCGGCGCGCTCAGCGACGCCCCGTCCAGCTCGGTGCCGGCGCCGAGCCGACACGCCGCCATCGTGCCGTCGAGCGGGTCGTACACCCAGGAGGCCACCGGTACGCCGTCGGTGAGCAGCGCCGCCATCAGCGCGAACGGCCGGCGACCGGCGGCGAAGTTGGAGGTGCCGTCGACCGGGTCGACGAGCCACACGTCGCCGCTGCCGCGCAGGTGCCGCAGCAGGTCCGGGTCCTCGGCGACGGCCTCCTCGCCGACCACCACCGAGCCGGGACGCAGCCGCCGCAGGCCCTCGGAGATCAGCACCTCGGCCTCGCGGTCAGCGACGGTGACCACCTCGCCCGGCGCCTTCTCGGAGATGTCGGACGCGTCGAGCCGGCGGAACAACGGCACGACGACCTTGGCCGCCGCCTCCTTCAGCAGCGCGCCGACGTCGTCCAGCAGCGGGTCAGCCACGCGGCGGCAGCTTGACCACGCTGACGAAGAACTCGTCGATCTGGCGGACCACCGAGATGAAGCGCTCGAAGTCCACCGGCTTGGTCACGTAGGCGTTGGCGTGCAGCTGGTAGCTGCGCAGGATGTCCTCGTCGGCCTGTGAGGTGGTGAGCACCACGACCGGGATGCGGCGCAGTTCCTCGTCCTTCTTGATCTCCTTGAGCACCTCCCGGCCGTCGCGGCGGGGCAGGTTCAGGTCGAGCAGGATCAGGTCGGGCGTCACCGCGTCCGCGTACCGGCCCTCGCGGCGCAGGTAGGCGAGCGCCTCGGCGCCGTCGGAGACGACGGTGAGGCGGTTGCGGAGCTTGTGCTCCTCGAACGCCTCCTGGGTCATCAGCACGTCGCCGGGGTCGTCCTCGACGAGCAGGACCTCGATCGGGCTCTTGCCGTCCGCGGGCGCGGTCATGCCACCGTCTCCTTCATGCCACCGTTTGTACCGTGTCGGTCCGCCTCCGCGGGCGGCTCTTCGCGTGCCTCGCCGTCCGGCTGCCGCCCGGCGTCCGCCGGGTCACCGTCGGCGGCCGGCGCGTCGGCCGGTTCCGCGGCATCCGCCGTGTCCTCGTCCGCCGCCTCCGCCGCCTTGGCGGCCTCGATGTCGGCCTCCAGCGCGGGCAGCGTGAACCGGATGGTGGTGCCCTCGTCGGTGTCGGTGTCCACCCAGACCCGGCCGCCGTGATATTCCACGATCTTCTTGACGATGGCCAGCCCGATGCCGGTGCCCGGGTACGCGTCCTTGGAGTGCAGCCGCTGGAAGATCACGAAGATCTTGTCGGCGAACTCCGGCTCGATCCCGATGCCGTTGTCCCGGCAGCTGATCTCCCACTCGCCGTCCACCAGCCGCGCCGACACGTGCACCTTCGGCGGCACGTCGGGCCGGCGGAACTTCACCGAGTTGCTGACCAGGTTGACCAGCAGGTTCGTCAGCAGCGGTTCCTCGCCGCGGATGGTGGGCATCTCGCCCCAGGTCAGGTCCGCGTCGGCGTACTGCAACGCCGCCTCGGTCTGCCCCGCCACGTCGCCCATCACCTTGTTCAGGTCGACCTCGGTGAAACCGGTGGTCAACCGGCCGATCCGGGAGAACGCCAGCAGGTCGTTGATCAGCCGCTGCATGCGCTGCGCGCCGTCCACCGCGAACGCGATGTACTGGTCGGCCCGCTCGTCGAGCTGCCCGGCGTAGCGCCGCTGCAGCAGCTGGCAGAAGCTCGCCACCTTGCGCAGCGGCTCCTGGAGGTCGTGCGAGGCGACGTACGCGAACTGCTCCAGGTCACGGTTGGAGCGGGTCAGCTCCTCGGCCTGCTTCTGCAACTGGCTGTTGACCCACTCGATGCGCTCCCGCGCCTCGCGTACCTCGTCCAGCTCGCGGGCGATCTTCATCCGCATCTGGTCGATGTCGTCGGCGAGGCGACGGAACTCCGGCGGGCCGGACCCCTCGATGCGGTGCCGGTAGTCGCCGTCGGCCACCTCGCGTACCTGGCCGACCAGGTCGGCCAGCGGGCGGATCAGGATCCGGTCCAGCGAGACCAGCATGACCACGCCGGCCGTCGTCACCACCAGCGCGGCGATGATCAGCAGCACGACCAGCGTGTTGCTCGTCTCGTTGACCCGGTCGGCGGTCTCCTGCCGGACCGTGAGGATCTCGTCCTGGAGCGTGTTCACCGACGTGCGGATGCCGTCGAACTGCTGGCGCGTCGCATCAGTGATCAGCGCCTGGCCGGCCGCCGGGCCGTCCCGCTCGACTGTGGTGATCACCGGCTCGGCCACCTGGGTCCGCCACTGCGCGGTCTGCTGCTCCACCACCTCCAGCGACCGGCGCACGTCCGGGTAGTCGGCGGAGAGATCGCGGATCGAGGTGACCAGGCTCTGCTCGCGCCGCACGCCCTCCCGATAGGGCTCCAGGTCGCTGCGGTCCCCGTTCACCGCGTACCCGCGCACCGAGGTCTCCTGGTCGAGCAGCACGCTCATCAGTTCCTGCGCCTGGACGCGCAGCGGACCGGTCTTGAGCAGCACCGCGTCGATGTTCTGCCGGTTCTGCGCGGCGACCGCCGCCTCCGCGCCGGCCAGCCCGAGCAGCAGCACCACCACCACGCCGAGCAGCGCGGCCACCCGCCGCCGCAGGGTCCACCCCTGCTGGTACGCCTTCACAGGTTCCTCCCCGTAGCCCTTCAACGACCACTACCGCGGGTCACCAGCAACATCGCCACGTCGTCGGCCAGCGGGCCACCGTTTATCTGCTCGGCCCGTCCGACCAGCCAGGCGGGTAGCTCGGCCAGCGGCACCGCCCGGTTCGCCGGGTCGGCGAGCAGCCCGGTCAGGCCCGGTACGTCGAGCCGTTCGTCACCGCCGTCCACCCGGCCCTCGATCAGGCCGTCGGTGTACATCAGCAGGGACCAGTCGTCGGTGTCGAACTCCAGGTCGAAGGCGACCGGGCGGCGCGGGCGTACGCCCAGCAGCAACCCGCCCTTGGCCGGCACCGGCGCGACAGTCCCGCCGCTGAGCAGCAGCGGCGGCGGATGACCGGCGAGGCGTACGGTGGCCCGCGCCGACGCCAGGTCGAGCCGGGTGGTGGCCACCGTCGCGAAGATCTCCTGGAGGCGGCGCTCGCTCATCAGCACCTGCTCCAGCGCGGGCAGCACCTCGTCGTCCGGCACCCCGGCCAGCACCAGCGCCCGCCAGGCCACGCGCAGTTCGACGCCGAGCGCCGCCTCGTCCACGCCGTGCCCGCAGACGTCGCCGACGATCAGGTCGATCCGGTCCGGCCGGGTCTGCACCACGTCGTAGAAGTCGCCGCCGATCAGCGCGGCATGCCGGCCGGGCCGGTAGAACGTGTGCACCGACACCTCGTCGGTGGTCATCAGCGGCTGCGGCAGCAGGCCGCGTTCCAGGCGGGCGGACTCGGCCTGGCGCAGCTCCACCTCGCGCAGCCGGCGGGCGTTCTCGTCGGCGCGCTTGCGCTCGACCGCGTACCGCAGCGCCCGGGTCAGCAGGACCCCGTCGACCTGGCCCTTGACCAGGTAGTCCTGCGCGCCCTCGGCGACCGCGACGATGCCCAGGTGCTCATCCGAGCGGCCGGTCAGGACGCAGACGGCGGCGCCGCTGGCCATCTCCAGCACCCGGCGCAGGCCGTCCAGGCCCTGCGCGTCCGGCAGGCCCAGGTCGAGCAGGACGCAGTCCACGCCCATCACCCGCTGCCGGGCCTCGCTGAGGCTGGTGGCGACCAGCAGGTCGATCATCGAGTTGGTCTCGGCGAGCAGCTCGCCGACCAGGAAGGCGTCGCCCTCGTCGTCCTCGACCAGCAGCACCCGCAGCCGCTCGCCCGGCGGTACGCCGCCGTGCAGCCCCGCCCCGGCCGACGGCACGTAGGCGGCACCCGACGCGCCGGCCCCACGGACCGGTCGGGTCACCGCCGCGAGACGCGGGAGTTCGCTGGTGATGTCGGACTCCTTCCGAATGCCCTGCTGATCCTGGCTGACACAACGGTCCCACCCCGACAGCGGCACGGTCGACCCACGATGTTACGCCGGGAGCGCTGTCACGCCCGCAGCGCACCGACCGAGGACTGCCGCCGCGGCCCTCGGGGGTGCAGGATGATCCCACCCCGTAGATCCACCCCGAGGAGTCCCTGTGGGCGCACCCCCCACCCGCCCCGCCGACCGCGCGTTCAGCAGGCCCCGCCGCCGGCCGATCGCCGCCCTGGCCGCGCTCGTCGCGCTGCTCGCCGTCGGGGCGGGCGTCCTGGTCGGCCTCTCCACCCCGGCGCCACGTCCGGCGGACGCGCCCGCCGGCGACTTCAGCGCCGCCCGGGCGTTCCGGAACGTCGAGGTGATCGCCGCCGAGCCGCACGTGGCGGGCAGCGCCGCAAACGACCGGGTACGCGAGCACCTGGTGGCGACGCTGCGCGGGCTGGGCCTTCAGACCGAGGTGCAGGACACGGTCGCGCCCGAGGCCGGGCAGCTGTCCGGCGCGGCGGGCGGGGCGACGCTGGCCCGGGTCCGCAACGTGGTGGCCCGGCTTCCCGGCACCGACCCGACCGGGAAGGTGTTCCTGGTCTCGCACTACGACTCGGTGCAGACCGGGCCGGGCGGCAACGACGACGCGGCCGGCACCGCCGCGATCCTGGAGGTGGCCCGGGCGCTGACCACCGGCCCGCGCCCCCGCAACGACATCGTATTCGTGCTGACCGACGCGGAGGAGGCGTGCCTGTGCGGGGCCGCCGGGTTCGCCGGCGACCATCCGCTCGCCCGCGACGGCGGGGTGGTGCTCAACCTGGAGGCGCGTGGCTCCACCGGCCCGGTGATCATGTTCGAGACGTCCCGGGACAACGCGAAGCTGGTCGAGATCTTCGGCAGGGCCGCGCCGCACCCGGTGGGCACCTCGTTCGCGGTGGAGATCTACCGGGCGCTGCCGAACGACACCGACTTCACCGCGTTCCTGGACCGGAAGTTCGTCGGGCTGAACTCCGCGTACATCGACGGCGGCGCGATCTACCACACCCCGCTGGACGTGCCGGCCCGGATGGACCGGGGCAGCCTCCAGATGCACGGTGACAACGCGCTCGGCCTGGCCCGCGAGTTCGGCCGTACCGATCTGAGTGACCTGAGCGCCGACCACGACGACACCTACTTCCCGGTGCTCGGCGGCCTGATCAGCTACCCCGGCTGGCTGACGGTGCCGCTGGCCGTGATCGCGCTGCTCGCCGTCGGCGCCCTCGGCTGGTTCCTGCGCATCCGGGGCCGGGCCACCGCCGGCACGCTCGCCGCCGGCTTCGGCCTCACCCTGGTGCCGGTCGTCGTGGCACCGCTCGGCGCGTGGCTGCTCTGGGCCGCGATCACCACGATCCGCCCGGGGTACGCCGAACTGCTCGACCCGTACCGCCCGGTCTGGTATCGGCTCGCCGTCGTGGCGCTCGCCGCCGCGGTGCTGTTCTGCTGGTACGCGCTGCTGCGCCGCCGCGTCGGCCCGGCCGCGCTGGCGTTCGGCGGGCTGGCCTGGCTCGCCGTGTTCGGTGTGCTGCTCGCCGTGGCGGTACCCGGCGGGGCGTACCTGACGACACTGCCCGCCCTGGCCGGTGCGCTCGCCGGTTTCGCCGCGCTCGCCACCCGCCGCGACGGACCGTGGCCGGTGGTCGCGGTGACGCTCGCCGCCGCGGTGGCAGTGGTAATCCTGCTGCCTCCGGTGGTGCTGCTGTTCCCGGCGCTCGGCATGGGCATGGGCGCGGTAGCCGCGCTCGTCGCGGTGCTGCTCGGCCTCGCCGTACTCCCGGTGGTGGACCTGCTGCACCCCCGGGCCGGCGGCCAGCGCGGCCTGCTCGCGCTGCGCGCACGCCGGCTCGGCGCGCTGCCCGCCGCGGCCGCCGCGCTGGCGGCGGTGGTGCTCGCCGGGGTCGGCCTCGCAGTGGACCGCTTCGACGCCGCACATCCCGTGCCGACCCACCTGATGTACGCGCTGGACGCGGGCACCGGGAAGGCGGCGTGGCTGACTCGCGAGGAGAAGCCGCAGCCCTGGACCGACGGATACGTCGACCGGAGCATCTCGCTGGCCGACGACTTCCCCGGGCTGGGCGACGGCGAGATGCGCGCCGGGCCGGCCACGGCCGCGCCGCTGCCCGCCCCGAAGGTGGAGACGCTCTCCGACACCCGCGACGGTGACCAGCGTGTGCTGCGCGTGCGGGTGGTGCCGCAGCGGCAGGTACGCCTGCTCACACTGCACGTCGACACCGGCACCGCCACAGTGCGGTCCGCCACGGTGGCCGGGCGGAGCGTGCCGGTCGAGCCGGGCGACGGGAAGTGGGGGTTCGGGATCGTGTTCCACGCCCCGCCGCCGGAGGGTGTCGAGGTCACGCTGACGCTCGTGCCGCGCGGCGGTGCCGTGTCGGTGCGGGCGATGGACGCCAGTGACGGGGTCTCCGGGGTGCCCGGGTTCCGGAAGCGGCCGGCGGGTGTGGGAGTGGTCGGCTCGCACAGTTCGGAGATGCTGGCGGTGGCGCGCACGTACCCGCTCTGACCGCCGCTTGATCGACACCAGCGCTTGATCGACACCACCTCGCCGAAGTGGCGGTATCCGCGCGCCGTGATACCGCCACTTCGGCGTACTGGAGTCGGCATGATCCCGCGAGCGGGTCTGACAGCGTCAGTGGATCTCCCTAGCATCGGTGCCGTGGGATACAACGTGGAGCCGTCCGGCCGCCTGCACCTTCCCGAGGGCGACGAGGCGGCCGCTCTCGCCGCTGTCCGGGTCGCCTGCTCCCAGCGGGACGGCTGGTTCGACCCGGACCTGCCACCCACGCCCGAGACGTTGACCGACATGGCGTGGGTGGGTGCGGCCACGTTCGTCCGCGACGGCGACTGGATCGAGGTCGGCCAGAGCCGGGACGACTTCAAGTGGTCGGGCCAGGCCATCGCCTTCTACGTCGCGCTGGCCCCGTTCGTACGCGCGGGAACCGTCCGGTTCGAGGGCGAGACGGGCGAACGCTGGTCCTACACCTACGCCGACGGCGGGATCACGCAGCAGGGATACAACGGCTGGGACGGCTCCACCGAGCTGGCCGGCTGAGGGCATGGACTTCTTCTGCTACCACCGGGACCGGCACGGCTCGAAGGCGTTGCGGAGTGACCTGGTCGAGGAGCACTGGGCCTACATGGACCGGTTCGCGGAGCAGATGATCGCGCGCGGCCCGACCCTTGCCGTCGACGGCACTCCGACGGGAAGCGTGCACCTCCTGGGCCTGCCCGGCCTCGCCGACGCGCGGGCGTTCGCCTTCGACGAGCCCAACTACCAGGCCGGCGCGTACCGGGACGTGATGCTGCGCCGGTGGCGGAACATGCTGGACCGCACCATGTGGGACTTCCCCGGCGGCCGGACCGGCGGCAACCGCTACCTGGTGCTGGGCCTCGGCCCGGAGCAGGACGACGGCCCGGTGCTTCCGCAGCGGCAGGACGAGTTGATCGCGTACGGGCCGTTGCTGTCCGACGACGGCGTGACGTGGGTGGGGACGGCGGCGCTGGTGCGGGCGACCGGGCCGGACGAGGCGCGCGCCGTGCTGGCCGCTGACCGGTACGCCGAGGTCGAGGTGCACAACTGGGTGTTCGGCGGCCGCCCGGCGTAACCGGCTACTCGTGATCTCCCAACCGGGTCTCACGGTATCCCCTTATGTCGTAGGCGACGTGCGGCTCGGCGAACTGCACAGGCTCTGTCGGTGCGGCGAGGGCGGTTCGCCGACTGGGGTACGCCGCCGAGTGTCCACAGGTGGCTAGGCTGGCGACGTGCCAAGCGATCCGGAGTGTGCGCGGCAGGCGCTGGCGATGTGGGACGGTTTCCCCGTTCACCGCGAGCCGCGTCCGATCGTGCTGACAGCGATGGGCATCAGAGCGCTCGACCGACTCATGGTGGACACGCAGTGGCGGTCGTTGTTCGACGCCCCCGGCGTCCCGGAGTCCGAGTTGCCGCCGGAGATCGCGCCGGCCGCCGTCGACTACTGCCGTGACGTGCAGAGCGGAGCGCAGAGACCGCTGGCGAACATCATCCGGGCGAACGGACCGTTCGCCACCGACCGGGGCACACGCGAACTCCCGGCGTGGATGATGCACCCCGACGACCGGCGATGGCCGTTCATCGCCTTGGACCCGGACTTCGAACGTCGGATGACGTGGCGGCCACCCGGCGTAGGAGCCGCTCATCACGAGGAGGCCGTGCTCGCGCACGATGGGCGCACCCTGACGTTCCGATTCATCGGAACGCCCGCGCAATACGCCGACTACCCCGACGCCGAGGTGTTCGAGACGGACACGGCGGTGCTCGTCGAGCCGGTGGAGGTCGCCCGCGACGGGAACGGTTATCGGCTGGACTACGCCGAGGAGCGCGAGGTGGTGGTGCGCCTGGCCGCTCCGCTCGGCAACCGGGTCCTGATCGGCGTCGGGCACGGTCCCGGAACAACCACCTTCGGCCTCCCCATAACGGTGCTCACCGCAGCCTGACCTGGTGAGCAGACGCGAAGGCGCCACCACCCCAGAGCGCCTGAGCGCTGGCCGGATGCGACCGGGTGTGCCGTCCGAGCACGTCAAGCCGTCCCGGGCGTTGATCGACGGCGTCTGTGCTCCCAACGGGCTCGTCGCTCGGCATAGGCACGCCGCGCATCCGACAGACTGACCGGCCGTTCGGCGTAGGCACGACGGGCATCCGTCAGACTGAGCGAACCGTTGGGGCCACCCCGCACCGTGTCCGCGTCCTCGTCGTCCTGCCCGTCGTCCTCCCAACCGCACACGAAGCAGATCTCGAACTGACCTCGCCCTTCGAGCGTCGGGTGCCGGCAGCAGGGACACGCGTAGGGTTCGCCACCCGCCTCGGCCACCACAGAACGCTGGTTCAGCCCCTCGACGTACTGCTCAAACCACCTGGTGCGACGCGCGAGTTCTTCTGCGGACGGCCCCTCCTGCTTGCCGGCATGCTCGTCCATCCTCTGCACCTCGCCTCGTCGATCGGTTGAAGTGACCGGGATACCGCTACTTCCAGCGGAAGTGCACGAAAAGGCGGCCGAAGTTCTTCGAGTCCTTCTCGACCCGGTGGTAGAGCTGCTTCACGTCCTTCTGGTCGAGGAAGCGCAGCACCTTCTTCTTCAACGCGCCGGAGCCCTTGCCCGGGATGATCTCCACGAGTGTGGCCTTCTTCGCCACCGCCTCGTCCATGATCCCGCGCAGCGCACGATCGATGTCGTGGCCCTTGTTGTAGATGTCGTGGAGATCGAGCTTGAGCTTCACGGTCCCATCCTAGGTACGCGGAAGGGCAGCCCGGGCGGGCTGCCCTTCCGCGTCATCGGTCAACGACCGACCTTGCCCTCCACCCGGCGCAGCGCGGTGGCGTAGTCGGTGTTCGTCGAGTACATCGCTGCCGCGATGCGCAGGTGCCGCAGCGCGTCCACCGGCCGGTTCATCCGCTCCAGCGTGCGGCCGAGCACGTGGTGCGCGTAGTGGTCGCTCGGGTCCCGGTCGACCAGCTCGCGCAGCTGCTCCTCGGCCCGGTTGAGCTGGGCCGACTGGAAGTACGCGCGGGCCAGCAGCTGCCGGACCGAGGAGTTGTCCGGCTCCGCCTCGATGATCGGTTCGAGCAGCCGGGCCGCTCCGGTCGGGTCACCCGCTTCGAAGAACATGGTCGCCCGCCGGTACTCCGCCAGAAGATCCACTCGACCCACCTCCTCGTGTCGCGCCAGGCCCTAGGTCCGACGCTGGCACAACACCGGCGCGAGCGCGAGTGTTCCTCGGGGCGAAGATCAGGTGGTCGGGTCGTACCGGCCGCCGATCAGGTCCCAGGCCCGGACACCACCGACGATTCCGGCAGTGTTCGGGACGATCACCACGTCGTCGCCCATCCGGGCCACCTGCTCGGGCCGGATCAGCCGCGAGTTGCCGCCGCCGAGATACAGCCGGTCCCAGCGGAACACCGGCCGCAGGCCGTCCACCACCTGCCGGATCCGCCGCGACCAGAACGCGTCGCCGAGCCGCCGCCGTTCCGGCTCCCCCACGTACGTGTCGTACGTGGTGTTCCACCGCACCGGTGCGTGCGACAGCTCCAGGTGCGGCGCCAGCACCCCGCCGTCGAACAACGCGCTGCCCAGCCCGGTGCCGAGCGTCAGCACCAGCTCGCAGCCGGTCCCGGCGACCACGCCCGCGCCGTGCACCTCGGCGTCGTTCAGCACCAGCGCCGGCACACCGAACGCCTCGGCTAACGCGGTGCGCGCGTCGTACCCGGACCACTCGGCCAGAAGTTCGGGATCGACGCGGCTGCGCGGCCCGGAGCGGGTCACGTAGTGCGGCGTCGCCACCACGACGCCGTGCCGGATCATGCCGGGCATGCCGACGGTGAGCCGGTCCGCCGCGGGCAGGCGGGCACCGAGATCCAGCAGCGTCTTGACGAACAAGGCCGGCGGCAACGGGTACGGCGTGGGCACGCGCAGCGGCCGTGCGCGCATGGTTCCGGCGGCATCCAGTACGGAGGCCTTTATCCCGCCGCCACCACAGTCGATCGCCAGTGTGGTCACCACGGCTGTGAGTCTCCCTCAGACCGGCGCCGCCGCGAGCGCGGGTCACGGTAATCCGGATGCGCCCGCCGGTAGGCTCGGTCATCTGATGAGCGCCACGTTGATCGCCAAGGACCTCACCGCCGGCCACGGTGACCGCCTCCTCTTCGAAGACCTCGACCTGGTCGTCGCGCCCGGCGACGTGGTGGGGCTGGTCGGGGTCAACGGCGCTGGCAAGTCCACGCTGCTGCGTACCCTCGCCGGTCTTGTCCCCCGCGAGCAGGGCTCGGTCTCGCTCAGCCCGCCCACGGCGACGGTCGGCTACCTGCCGCAGGAGCCGGAGCGCCGGCCCGGCGAGACGGTCCGCGAGTTCCTGGCCCGGCGCACCGGGGTGACCGCCGCGCAGGCCGCGCTTGATGCCGCCACCGAGGCGCTCACCGCCGGGACGGCGGGCGCCGACGACACGTACGCGAATGCTCTGGAACGCTGGCTCGACCTCGGCGGCGCGGATCTGGACGAACGGGCCGCGCAGGTGGCGGCGGAGCTGGGTCTCGACGTCGGCCTGGACCATCCGATGACCGGCCTGTCCGGCGGGCAGGCCGCCCGCGCCGGGCTCGCGTCGCTGCTGCTCAGCCGATACGACGTCTTCCTGCTCGACGAGCCCACAAACGACCTCGACCTGGCCGGGCTGGACCGGCTGGAACGCTTCGTCACCGGGCTGCGCGCCGGGACCGTGGTGGTCAGCCACGACCGGGAGTTCCTCACCCGCACGGTCACCCGGATCGTCGAGCTGGACCTGCACCAGCGGCAGGTCAACCACTACGGCGGTGGCTACGCGGCCTACCTGGAGGAGCGGGAGGTGGCGCGCCGGCACGCCCGCGAGGAGTACGAGGAGTACGCCGACACGAAGGCCGACCTGGAGGCGCGCGCCCGCACCCAGCGGGCGTGGATGGAGAAGGGCGTCAAGAACGCCCGCCGCAAGGCCACCGACAACGACAAGATCGGCCGCAAGTACCGCGCCGAGTCGACCGAGAAGCAGGCCGCGAAGGCCAAGCAGACCGCCCGGCTGATCGAGCGGCTGGAGGTGGTCGAGGAGCCGCGCAAGGAGTGGGAGCTGCGGATGGAGATCGCCGCCGCGCCCCGCGCCGGCGCCGTCGTGGCCTCGCTCCGAGGAGCAGTGGTACGCCGTGGCGGCTTCACGCTCGGGCCGCTGGACCTGCAGATCGACTGGGCCGACCGGGTGGCGATCACCGGGGCGAACGGCTCCGGCAAGAGCACCCTGCTCGCCGCGCTGCTCGGCCGGCTGCCACTGGACGAGGGGCACGCAGCGCTCGGCCCGGGTGTGGTGGTCGGCGAGGTCGACCAGGCCCGAGGGCTGTTCCTCGGCGACCAGCCGCTGCTCGACGCGTTCGGCGCCGCCGTACCCGATCTCGCCCCGGCGGACGTGCGGACGCTGCTGGCGAAGTTCGGGCTGCGCGCCGACCACGTGCTGCGGCCGGCGGCGACGCTGTCGCCCGGCGAGCGGACCCGGGCCGCGCTGGCCCTGCTCCAGGGGCGCGGCGTGAGCCTGCTGGTGCTCGACGAGCCGACGAACCACCTCGACCTGGCCGCGATCGAGCAGCTGGAGTCGGCGCTGGCCACCTATCCCGGCACGCTGCTGCTGGTGACCCACGACCGGCGGATGCTCGACGCGGTGAGCGTGAACCGGCGGCTGCGCGTCGCGGACGGACGGATCGCCGAACACTGATCCGTGCCGACCGGCGCGCGCGGGTCCACAATGAGCGCATGCTCAAGTGGGAGTACGCGCTGCTGGTCCGCCGCCGCCAGGCCGCCGCCACCGACGCCGGGTGGGAGGTCGTCTTCATCTGGTACGGCCCGGACGGCTCCATGATCGACGTGACGCCGTACGGCGACACCGCGCTGGCCCACCTGAACCGGGCCGGTGACCAGGGCTGGGAACTGGTCGCGATGAGCGAGGACCCGTCGCTGCCGGGCAACAACGAGTTGCACCGCTACCACCTCAAGCGCCCGAAGGCAGCGGCCGCCCAGCCGCGCCAGCGCATTCGAGGCTCCCGCACAGTCCGCCGAACCCTCTCCCCCTGACTCGCCTTCCTCTCTCCCCTCCCGCCGCTGATCTTGCAGTGACGGCCCTCGCCTGCCCCTTTCGCGAGCTTGGTCCGGGCCGCAACTCCATGATCGACGAGGCGCAGCCCAGACCCCCGCCATCGCCGCGCACAACCCGACCCGAGACCGGCGGTGATCAAGGAGTTTGGGTCCATCCACGCCCGAGTCGCGGGAGATCTTGGAAGGAAAGTGCCCCCATAGGGGCCGAAATCTTCCAAGATCTCAGGCACACGCCGGTGGTCGGACGGAGGGCTGGGGCGCGATTGGGCGGGCGGGGCCGACGCGGGCGGGGCGCGGTTGAGCGGGGGGCCGGGGTGGACGGAGGCGTGCTGGCGGGGTATATCGGGGCGAATCGGGGGTAACGGGCCGCCGGAGGTGGCGCATGGTGGCGATGGGGCAGACCGCGCTCTCGGGTGAGCGACTCCGGCAGACCGACGGCTTCCTCGCCGAGGCGTGGGCCGACATGGTCCGGCACGACGAGCGGCTGCGCGGAACAGCGGTCGAGGTGCGCTTCGACCGGGGGGTGGCGCACCTGACCGGCGAGGTCGCCGACCCGGAGCAGCTACGGCTGGTACGGGAGCTGATCGGCCGGCTGTCCGGCGTACTCGGGGTCTGGTGCCGGGTCACAGTGGCCGGGCGGGCGCCGGTGGTGGTCGACCTGGGCTGCGGCGCGACCAAGCAGTGGCCGGGCAACCTGGGGCTGGACATCTACCCGGCGCCGGGCGTGAACGCGGTCGCCAACCTGGCCGGCTCGCTGCCGCTGCGCGACGACTCGGTGGACGTGTTCTTCGCGGTGCACATCGTCGAGCACCTGATCGACTTCCTGCCGCTGTTCGACGAGTGCCACCGGGTGCTGCGGCCCGGCGGGGTGCTGCACGTGATGAGCCCCTGGTGGCGGCACGTCAACGCGGTGGCCGACCCGACGCACGTACGCCTGCTCGACGTGCAGACGTTCAAGGGCATCTGCGGTCAGCGCCCACCCGGTACGCCGCGCTGGTATCCGCTGCACGTCGGCTGCGACGGCGCCTCGATCTTCGCCGACCTGACCCCCCTGCCGCCGGACGCCCCCGCCCCACCCCCGTCCCACCTGGCCCGCTTCTTCGACTGACCCTCGCCGACCACCCCCAGGACCACCCCCAGGACCACCCCGTCGATCATGAAGTTGGCGGCACTCAAGGAGATCGACTTCGCCGTCAACTTCATGATCGACGGGGACGAGAACGCGGGTTAGGCGGACTCGCGCAGGGCCAGGTGGTGGGGGGCCACCAGTTCGCGCGGTGGGGAGTCGCGGTCGGGGCCCAGGCGGCCCGCCAGGAGCTCTACCGCGAGGCGGGCGATGCGTTCCTTGTCGGGGGCGACAGTGGTCAGCGTCGGGATCGAGAAGCGGCCGTCCTCGATATCGTCGAAGCCGGCCACCGCGACGTCCTCGGGCACGCGCAGGCCCATCTCGTGCAGGGCACGCAGCGCGCCGAGCGCGAGCGTGTCGTTGAAGCAGAAGACGGCGTCGGGGCGTACCCCCGTGGTGAGCAGGTGCCGCATGGCGGCGGCGCCGTCCGCGCGGTGCCAGGCCGGCGCGGGCGCCACCAGGCGCTCGTCGTACGCGATGCCGGCCTCGGCCAGCGCGGCGGTGTAGCCGGCCAGGCGGAGGCGGGCGCTCGCGCCCTCGGGGGTCCGCCGGGAGCCGATCGCGGCGATCCGGCGGCGGCCGAGCCCGAGCAGGTGGGCGGTGATCTCGCGGGCGGCGGCCACGTTGTCGATCATGACGTGGTCGGCAGGGCCGTGGTCGACGCGTTCGCCGAGCAGCACCACGGGCAGGCCGGCCAGCGCGGCGAGGTCGTCGGCGGTGAGCGCGAGCGGGCTCAGGATCAGGCCGTCGATCATGTGGTCGCCGATCCCGCTGGCGGCCTTGCGCTCCCGCTCGGAGCGACCACCGGTCTGGTCGATCAGGACCGTCCAGCCGTGGTCGGCGGCGGCGGTGACGACGTGCCGGGCCAGCTCGGCGAAGTAGGGGATGTCCAGTTCGGGTACGGCCAGCGCGATCACCCCGGTGCGGCCCTTGCGCAGGTTGCGAGCAGAAAGGTTGGGCCGGTAGTTGAGCGCGGCGATGGCCTCCTCGACGCGGGCCCGGGTGTCGGCGCGCACGTGCTGGTAGCCGTTGACGACGTTGGAGACGGTCTTCACCGACACTCCGGCGCGCTCCGCGACGTCCTTGAGCCTGTGCCGCACTGCACTTCCTTCCGGTGAACGCTGGCCGCACTGTACCGCGCCACGGCGACGCAACTGCCTCTTTACACGGGCGCTTACAACGTTGTACAAACCACTGACAACGGAGTGACAGCGGTCACCCGAACCAGCAGCGAGGGAGAGGTTGCCATCGTGCCGAACGCGCAGCTCACGATCGATCCGGCGTTCCGGGTCGCGCCAGCGGATCGCCGGATCTTCGGCTCCTTCGTCGAGCACATGGGCCGCTGCGTCTACGGCGGGGTGTACGAACCGGGCCACCCCACAGCCGACCGGCGAGGGCTGCGGCGCGACGTGCTGGACCTGACCCGTGAGCTGGGCGTCTCCGTGGTCCGCTACCCGGGCGGCAACTTCGTCTCCAGCTACCGCTGGGAGGACGGCATCGGCCCGGTCGGTGACCGCCCGCGCCGGCTCGACCTGGCCTGGAAGACCGTCGAGACAAACGAGTTCGGGCTCGACGAGTTCATGACCTGGGCGGCCGAGGCCGGGATCGAGCCGATGATGGCGGTCAACCTCGGCACCCGCGGCGTGACCGAGGCGCTCGATCTGCTGGAGTACACAAACCACCCGGGCGGCACCCAGATGTCCGACCGGCGCCGCAAGCACGGCGCCGAGCAGCCGTACGGGGTACGGCTGTGGTGCCTCGGCAACGAGATGGACGGGCCGTGGCAGGTCGGGCACAAGACCGCCGACGAGTACGGCCGCCTCGCCGCCGAGACCGCCCGCGCGATGAAGATGATCGACCCCTCGATCAGCCTGGTCGCCTGCGGCAGCTCCGGCCGGGGCATGCCCACGTTCGCCGCGTGGGAGGCGACGGTGCTGGAGCACACCTACGAGCACGTCGACTACATCTCCGCCCACACCTACTACGACCCCTCCGACGGCGACCGGGCCAGCCTGCTCGCCTCCGCCGTCGACATGGACGCCTTCATCACCGAGGTCGTCGCCACCGCCGATTACGTGGGCGCCAAGCTGCGGCAGAAGCGCAAGCTGAAGATCTCCTTCGACGAGTGGAACGTCTGGTACCAGTCCCGCCTCCAGTCCGACCTGGACCGGCGTGGCTGGGTCGAGGCGCCGGCGCTGATCGAGGACGACTACACCGCGATCGACGCGGTGGTGGTGGGCGACCTGCTGATCACCCTGCTCCGGCACGCCGACCGCATCGGCGTGGCGTGCCAGGCGCAGCTCGCCAACGTGATCGCCCCGATCCGTACCCGCAACGGCGGTCCGGCGTGGCGGCAGAGCATCTTCCACCCGTTCGCGCTGACCGCCCGGTACGCCCGCGGCACCGTGCTGCGGACCGAGCCCACCGGCCCCACCCACGAGACCCGGCGGTACGGCGACGTGCCCGCGCTGGACACCGTCGCCGTGCACGACGAGGAGACCGGCGCGCTGGCCGTCTTCGCGGTCAACCGCAGCTCGCAGGACGTCCCGCTCGACCTGGACCTGCGCGGCCTGCCCGGCCTGCGAGCCGAGGCACACACCACAGTGGCGGCCGGAACCGACCCGGACGCCACGAACACCGAGGCGGACCCGGAGCGGGTCACACCCCGGGACCTCACCACTCCCGCTGTCGACGGCGGCCGGGTCTCCGTGCTGCTGCCGGCCACCTCCTGGAACCTGCTGCGCTTCGTGCCGGCGCCGTGACACGTCATCCAGGGCGTCTCCCGCAGCGGAAGGGGTGAGCGGGTAAGGAAGGGCCCCTTGTTAACGCCTCCGGTAGGAGAAGGGCCCCTTCTTAACGCCAGGCGTTAAGAAGGGGCCCTTCTTCGGGTGCCCGCCTCAGGGGGTGGGGGCGGGCTCGGGGGTGTCCGAGTGCTCGCGACGGGCGAGCCGGTTCTTGCGGTGGCCGTACCCGAAGTAGATGACCGCGCCGATCAGCATCCAGGCGAGGAACCGCAGCCACGTCTCCACCGACAGGTTCAGGCTCAGGTAGAGGCACGCCAGCGCGGTGAGGATCGGCAGCACGGGCGAGAACGGCACCTTGAACGGCCGTTCCAGGTCGGGGCGGCGCTTACGCAGGACCGGCACCGCGATCGCGACCAGCGTGAACGCGCAGAGCGCGCCGATGCTGACCAGGTCGGCAAGCGCGGACAGCGGCAGGAACCCGGCGAGCAGCGCCACCGCGATCGTCATGATCCCGGCGATCCGGTACGGCGTACCCCAGCGCGGGTGCACCTTCGCGATGGCGGGCGGGATGAGCCCGTCCCGGGCGATGGCGAAGCCGATCCGGCCCATCGCCACCAGGTCGACCAGGATCACGCTGGTGAGCCCGGCGACGGCGGCGATGGAGACGAGCACCGCGGCCCAGCCGGCGCCGACCGCCCGGAACGCGGACGCGATCGGCGCGCCCTCGTCGATCTCGGTGTACTTGACCATGCCGACCACGACCAGCGAGACGCCGATGTAGAGCACCGTCGAGATGAGCAGCGTGCCGAGCAGACCCAGCGGCAGGTCCCGCTTGGGCTTGCGGGTCTCCTCACCCAGGTTCGCCACGGCCTCGAACCCGGTGTACGCGAAGAACACCACGGCGGCGGCGGTGAGCACCCCGACGAAGCCGAAGACGGAGGGCTCCAGCCCGAAGATGGCCTGGGTGACCGGTTGCTTGATGCCGTCGTCCCCGGCCCCGGCCGGCTCGGCGGACGGGATGAACGGGCTGAGGTTGGCCGCCTTGACGAAGAACAGCCCGGCGATGATGACGAAGGCGCAGATCGCCACCTTGACCAGCACCAGCAGGTTGGTGACCCGGGCCGACTCGCGGATGCCGACGATGGCGACCACACCGAGCACCAGCACGATGCCGATCGCGCCGAGGTTGACGACGCTGCCCTCTTCGGCGAACCAGGCGCTGGGCAGGCCGAACAGGTCGGCGAGGTAGCCGGACCAGCCGCGGGCCACCACCGCCGCGCCGAGCGCGAACTCCAGCAGCAGGTCCCAGCCGATGATCCAGGCGACGATCTCGCCCATCGTCGCGTACGCGTAGGTGTAGGCGCTGCCGGCGGTCGGCACGCTGCTGGCGAGTTCGGCGTAGCAGAGCGCGGCGAGCAGCGCGACCAGGCCGGCGATGCCGAACGAGATCACCACGCCGGGCCCGGCGCTGTTGCGCGCCTCGACGCCGGTGAGCGTGAAGATGCCGGTGCCGATCACGATGCCGATGCCGAAGCCCATCAGGTCGACCGCGCCGAGCCGGCGCCGCAGGCCCGGTTTGCCGTCCTCGCCGTCGGCGTCGCCCTGGGCGAGCACGTCGCCGATCGGCTTGGTCCGCAGGACCGACATCTGATCACCTCCCCCGCCGTGTGGCCGCCACGGTGGCGGTCTGTGACCGGGCTAGCTACCCAGCCGTTTTCCGCTCCAATCCCGCACCGCAGGTCTCGGAATCGTCACGATCCGGCCGAGTCGGACGGCGCGGGACATCGATCACCGGTCGGGGTCTTGCGCCGGGCACGGATAGATGAAAGTTTTCTACCGGCGGCATGGATGGCACGGCGAATCTTGCCGTACGCTCCGCCGCCGACCGTCCCCCCGGACCCGACGAAGGGACCGCACCGCATGAAGGCAACTCGGCTGGGAGCCGCCGCGCTGGCCGCGGCGCTGCTCGGCACGCTGGTCGCCGGCACGCCTGCGCAGGCCGCCCCCGGCGACACCGGCACCGCCACTTCCCCCTCCACCGACTGCGTCACCGACCCGGCCACCCCCAAGCGCCAGTTCCGGGCCATGTGGATCGCCTCGGTGACGAACATCGACTGGCCCAGCAAGGACTCCTGGACCGCACCGGACCAGGTGGCCAAGCAGAAGGCCGAATACCTGGCCTGGCTCGACCTGGCCCGCAAGCTCAACCACAACGCCGTCGTGGTCCAGGTCCGCCCGACCGCCGACGCGTTCTGGCCCTCGCCGTACGAGCCGTGGTCGGAGTACCTCACCGGCGTACGCGGCAAGAACCCGGGCTGGGACCCGCTGGCCTTCCTGGTCGCCGAGTCGCACAAGCGCAACCTGGAGTTCCACGCCTGGTTCAACCCGTACCGCGTCTCGATGCCCGCGCCCGGCGGCGCCGGCGCCGACCTGTCGCAACTGGCCCCGGACAGCCCGGCCCGCCAGCACCCCGACTGGGTCTTCGCCTACCCGCCCGCCGGCGTCGCCGGCAGCCGGCTCTACTACAACCCCGGCGTCCCCGAGGTCCGCGAGTTCGTCCAGACCGCGATGATGGACGCGGTCAAGCGGTACGACATCGACGGCGTGCACTTCGACGACTACTTCTACCCGTACCCGAGCGGCACCCACCAGGTGCCCGACGACGCCACGTTCGCGGCGTACAACAGGGGCTTCACCGACAAGGCCGACTGGCGGCGGGACAACATCAACCTGCTGATCCAGGAGATGAACGCCAAGATCAAGGCGGTCAAGCCGCATGTGAAGTTCGGCGTCAGCCCGTTCGGCATCTGGCGCAACGCGTCAGCCGACCCGAACGGCTCGGACACCACCGGCTCGCAGTCGTACGACATCATCTCCGCCGACTCCCGCAAGTGGGTCAAGGAGGAGTGGATCGACTACATCGTGCCGCAGCTCTACTGGTACATCGGCCAGTACCCGGCCGCCGACTACGCCCGGCTGGTGCCGTGGTGGGCCGAGCAGGTGCGCGGCACGCGGGTGCAGCTCTACATCGGCCAAGCCGACTACAAGAGCGGAGACCCGGCGTACGGGTCGTTCTGGATGAACCCGCAGGAGCTGTCGAACCACCTGACGCTCAACCGGTCGTACCCGGAGGTGCTCGGCAACGTGCACTTCTCCGCGGTGCAGGTCCGGGCGAACCGGCTCGGCGCCACCGACATCTACGCCGCCGAGCACTACTCCCGCCCGGCGCTGGTGCCCACCATGACGCACCTGCCGCGCAAGCCGCTGCTGTTCCCGGTGGTCACCAAGGCCCAGCGGGAGGCGGACGGGGTACGCCTGAGCTGGCGGCAGCCGGCCGACGGCAAGGGCCCGCTCGGCACCGCCGCGTCGTACGCGATCTACCGGTTCGACGGGCACGGCCTGGCCGGGCGCTGCGACTTCGCGGACGCCTCGCACCTGGTCGGCACCGTCCGGGCCACCGATGGCGCCGTGCAGTCCTGGGTGGACACCACGGCGGCCGACGGCGCCCGGTACACGTACTACGTGACCGCGCTGGACCGGCTGGCGAACGAGAGCCCGGCGAGCCCGCCGCGCTTCGTCCGCTGATCCACCCCGGATGCCCCCGGGCCGCCTCGCCGGCCCGGGGGCATTCGTCTGTTCAGGCGGATGTCAGCGAGCCGTTCCCCGAGGCATCGCCCCAGCTCACCGATTTGATCGACACTTGTCGACATCCGGAGATCCCGGCCACCACCCCCGGAGGTTCCCGTGTCCCGTCGACTCGCCACCACCCTCGCCGCCGGCGCGCTCGCCCTGCTCACGCTGCTCGGCCTGGCGACACCGGCCGCCGCCGCGGTGAGCACCCAGCAGAAGCTGTCCGTCCTGACCAGTTGGACGCAGACCAGCGCGTCCAGCTACAACGCCTGGAACAGCGCCCGGCAGAACCGGGCGCCCTGGACCGAGTACGGCTTCGACTGGTCCACCGACTACTGCTCGTCCAGCCCGGACAACCCGGTCGGGTTCAACTTCAAGCTCTCCTGCTACCGGCACGACTTCGGCTACCGCAACCACAAGGCGATGGGCGTCTTCTCGTCCAGCAAGTCCCGCCTGGACAGCGCCTTCTACGCCGACCTGAAGCGGGTCTGCGCCACGTACAACGCGGTGGTCCGGCCCGCCTGCTACAGCCTCGCCTGGACGTACTACCAGGCGGTGAGCGTCTTCGGCTCGGTCGCCGCCGTGTCGCAGGCCGACCTCGACCGCGCCGCCCGGATGAAGGCCGACGCCCAGCGCCGCGCCGCCGCCCTCACCTGACGCACCGCGCCGGGGAGTCCGCCGCCCGGCGGGCTCCCCTCCGGCTCACCGGCCGACCGCTGCGCCCGGCCGTCCTCCAGCGCGGTCGGCCCGCTCAGCCGGCTGTGCTGCGTGGCTCGAACGCCGGCCAGGAACCCGGCGGCCGCGCGCCGAACCGGGGCGAGTCGGCGGCCAGGTCCGGGTGCTCGACGTGCAGCGCCAGCGCCGCCACCTCGTCCAGCCGCAGCCCCGTCCCGGCCCCGTAGGCGGCGTCGAACGCCTCGTCGCCGAGCACCCGCCGCAGTTCCGCCTGCCGGGCCGACCAGTACGGGCCGTATATCCCCGGCGTGGCCCGCAGGTTCGCCCGGGTGGCCTGCGCCGCCCCGAACAGCCGGGCCGCCGCCAGCGCGTCCCCGGCGAGCGCGCAGCGCACCGCTATCGCGTTTATCGTGTCGCAGGCCCGGCCCAGGTAGCCGTGGCTCATCCGGGACCGCAACGCCACCAGCAGGTGCTCGTGCGCGGCGACCAGATCACCCCGGGCCAGGGCCACCATGCCGAGCAGCATGTCCACCGACCGGCCGCCCCGCTCGGCCGGCCGGGCCGCCTCGACCGGACGGGCCGCGGCGAGCAGGTCGGCCGCCTCGTCCAGCGCACCCCGGCGCCAGAGCAGCTCGGCGAGGTTGTAGACGGCCAGCAGCGCGTCCCCCACCACGTCCTGCGCGTACGCCCAGTCGATCACCTCGCGGCAGATCCGCTCCGCCTCGGCGAACTGCCCCATGTCGACGAGCGGCGCCGCGCGCCCGGCCAGCACCCGGGCCAGCAGCCCCCGGTCACCGGACTGCCGGGCGGCCGCCTCGGCCCGCTGCGAGTACCGCAGCTCCTCGCCGAACTCGCCGTCCGCGCCCGCGTGCAGCGAGTGCATGTGATACGCGGCCGCCAGTTCGGCGTCCGGCATCGGCTCGCCGGTCTCGGCGAGCCGGCCGTAGAGCCGGAACAGCCAGAGCCGCCCCTCCCGGGCCAGGCCGCGCTCCCGCCACCACTGATCCAGGTCACCGGCGAGCGACAGGCCCGACCGGGCGCTGCCGCCGGTGGCACACCAGCGCAACGCGGCCCGCAACTCGTTGGCCAGCGGGTCGAGCGCGTACAGGGAGAGCGTCACCGGGCGGCCGTCCGGGCCCAGGTGCGCCCGGTCCAGCGCGTGCCGGCACCAGGCGACGTGCCGGTCCCGGGCGCTCTGCTCCTCGCCGGCCTCGACCAGCCGCCGCGCGGCGTACGCCCGGATCGGGTCGAGCATCCGGTAGGTGCTGCCGGAGGCGTGCGGCTCGGCCAGCACCATCGACTTGTCCACGAGCACCGAGAGCGGGTCGAGCGGATCCTCGTCGAGCAGCCACTGCACGGTCGGCAGGTCCACCGGCCCGGCGAACACCGCCATCCAGCGCAGCAGCCGCGCCGAGCGCGCGCCGAGCGTCCGGTACGACCAGGTCACAG
The DNA here is from genome assembly GCF_027497335.1 of Micromonospora sp. WMMA1976. Lineage (NCBI taxonomy): Bacteria > Bacillati > Actinomycetota > Actinomycetes > Micromonosporales > Micromonosporaceae > Micromonospora > Micromonospora sp. WMMA1976. Next base: position 5,606,344 of record NZ_CP114912.1, read on the forward strand.
TGGCCTGGATGGTCAGGTGCCGCTCGCTCGCCGACCGCTGCACCGCTCGTGTCGCCGGGGTGGGCGGTGCAGCGCCGGTAGCGGCGGCCACCAGGTCCACCGTGTCCTGCTGGTTGCCGCTCCAGCCCGCCTCCACCGGTGGCGGTTCCGCCGTCTCCCGCCCGGCGTCGAGCGTGCCCAGCATGTCGTCCAGCCGCTCGGCCAGCTGCCCGGCCGAGAGCACCCTCAGCCGGGCGGCGGCAAGCTCTATGGCCAGCGGCAACCCGTCCAGGCGGCGTACCACCCGGTGCAGGTCGGCCTGCTCGGCCGGCTCCGGCGCCCGGCCGCCGCGGGCCACTGCGGTACGGTCCAGCAACAGCGCCACCGCGTCGCTCCCACCACCGTCGGGGCCCTCGTCCACCGACAGCGGCGGTATCCGCCACACCACTTCGCCGGGTACGCCGAACGACTCCCGGCTGGTCGCCAGCACCCGCACACCCCGGCCACCGGCGAGCAGCCGGCCGATCACCTCGGCCGACGCGGCGGTCTGGGCGTCGCAGGTGTCGAGCAGCACGAGCATCCGGCGCGGCGCCGCGTACTCGACGAGGGTGTCGACCATCGGCCGGCCGGGCTCCGGGCGCAGGCCGAGCACGGCGGCGATCTCGAACGCCACCAGTCCCGGGTCGGTCACCGCGGCGATGTCGACGAACCAGACGCCGTCCGGGTAGTCCTCGACTATCCCGGAGGCCAGCTCCACCGCCAGCCGCGTCTTGCCGGCGCCGCCCGCGCCGAGCACCGTCACCAGGCGGTACGCCTCGACCAGCCGCCCCAGCTCGGCGCGCTCGGCCTGCCGGCCGACGAACGAGGTGACCTGGGTGGGCAGGTTGTGCGCCGTCGCGTCGGCGGTACGGGGACGCGGGAACCGCCGCTCCAACCCGGGCGCGACGAGCTGGAACAGCCGCTCCCGGTCGTCGAAGCCGCGCAGCCGGTGCAGTCCGAGGTCCAGCAGGGACACCCCGTCCGGCAGCGGGTCGGCGTGCCGGGCGGTGGCGGCCGAGCACAGCACCTGCCCGCCGTGCGCGGCGGCGGCCACCCGGGCGGCCCGGTGCACCTCGGGGCTGGCGTACTCGCCGTCGCGGGGCTCGGCGTAGCCGGTGTGCAGTCCCATCCGTACCCGGGGGGTGGCGTCCGGGTTGGGCCACTCGTGCCCGGCGAGCGCGCGCTGCGCGGTCAGGCAGGCGCGGACCGCGGCGGCGGCGTCGGGGAACGCGAGGAAGAACGAGTCCCCCTCGGTCAGCAGCTCGGCTCCGTCGGTGCCGGCCAGGGTGTCGCGCAGCAGCCGCCGGTGCTCGTGCAGGACCGGGCGGTAGACCGGGCCGAGCATCCGGGCCAGCCGCGTCGAGCCCTCGATGTCGGTGAACACGAAGGTCACCCACCCGCTGGGGAGGTGGTGTCCTTGCGACATACGTCGAACCTCCGCCCGGTGACGTCGGGTTCATGCTGCCCTATGGTCGTGCCGTCACGCATCGTGAGAACGGCTGGGCAGATTCCGCCCCAAGGTGCCAAAAGATCACACCGGCGGCAAGACCCCGATCGACCCGCGGGACGGAAGGCGGAAAGTCAGCAGCCGCAGGAGCCGCCGCAGCAACCACCGCCGCTGGGAATCCCACCACTCGGGGCGGAGCCGCCCCGTCCGGTGACGGCCACCGTGGACAGCAGTTTCACCGTGTCGGCGTGGCCCTGCGGGCAGGCGGCCGGCTGCGCGGCCTCGGCCATCGGACGGCTGACCTCGAAGGTGTCGCCGCAGGCGCGGCAACGGAACTCGTACCGGGGCATGTCCCAAGCGTACGGCCGGGCCTGACGTCGCCACCCGGATGGGTGATACTCGACGGGTGGTGGACGGCGAACGGCGAGCGACGGCCCGGCCCCTGCGACCCGCCGCGCCACCCGACGACGGCACCCTCGCCATCCCGCGGCCCCGCAAGGCCGGCGCCGAGTCGGTCGGGAAGCCGCAGATAAAGCCGGACGCCGAGCCCGACGCGGACGCCGAGCCCGATGAGAAGCCGCAGCCAGAACCGGGCGCGAAGGCAGACGCCGAGCCCGGGTCGGGCGGGGACGAGCAGCCGGATTCCGCACCGGAGACGAAGGCCGAGGCGGCGGCCGAGAGCGGCGGGCGGCGTCGGCGGATGCCGTTCGCGCACGCCGTCCGGACGCGCCCGAGGCAGCTCGTCGTCGGCGCCGCCCGGGGCACCCGTGCCTGGTCCCGGCGGCCCGGCGGGCGCACCACGCTGCCCGCGCTGTTCCTGCTCGCCCTGGTCGCCGCCGCCGCCACCGCCGGTGCGGTGGTCGTGCCGGCGGCGGTCGACCGGCCGGAGACGGTCGCCGAGGCCACGCCGTCGCAGAGCGTGCCGCAGACCGCGGCGGCGCCCGCCACGCCGCCGTTGCCGGAACTGACCGGCCTGCCCGGCACCGCCGCGCCCACCGGCACGCCGCTGCCCGGTGCGACCACCGCCCCGGTGCTGCCCGCCGGGCGCCCGGCCGACGCGCTCACCGGCTGGGCGCAGCGGGTCAGCGCGGTGACCGGCGTCCCCGTGGTGGCGCTCCAGGCGTACGCGTACGCCGAACTGGTGCTCGCCCAGACCAACCGTGGGTGCCAGCTGAGCTGGACCACGCTGGCCGCCATCGGGTACGTCGAGTCGCGCCACGGCGCGGCGAACGGCGCCACGCTGCAGGCCGACGGCCGGGCCCTGCCGGAGATCAGGGGAGAGCCGCTCGACGGGCAGGGCGGCCGGTCCCGCATCCTCGACACCGACCAGGGGCTGCTCGACGGCGACCGGGTCCACGACCGGGCGCTCGGACCGATGCAGTTCATCCCCACCACCTGGCAGGAGATCGGCGCGGACGCGGACGGCGACGGGGTGAAGAACCCGCACGACATCGACGACGCGGCGCTGGCCGCCGGGCTCTACCTGTGCAAGGGCGGCCGGAACATGACCATCCCGGGTGACTGGTGGGGCGCCATCCTGTCCTACAACGATGTGCGTCGGTACGCCCAGGCCGTCTTCGACAAGGCCGACGAGTACGGCAGGCTCAGCCGCAACGTGAGGTGACGGCTCGCGTACATTCGCGGACTGAACCCTTCCCCCCGGCTGCCGTTGACGGCAAGCTAGACGGGTGATGGTGCGCGAGTGGGATCCCAGGACCGCGTCGTCCGCCGAGATCGCGTCCCTGCTGGACACGCTGAACGCGGTCCTGGCGGCCGATCTGCCGCAGGACCCGCCTTGGCGGGAGAGCTCCATGCGGGAGTATCTGTCCGAGGTGATGCCCGGCGAGCGGCGGATCTCGTGGGTCGCGCAGGACGACGCCGCCCCGGACGGCACGCCCGGCGCGATCCTCGGGCATGTGCACGTGCTGCTGCTCGGCGGCATCGGCGTGCTCGAGGTGCTGGTGCACCCGGCAGTCCGGCGCAGCGGGATCGGCCGTGAGCTGGTGCGGGTGGCCGCCCGCCGGGTCTGGGACGAGGGCTTCCAGTCGATCGGCGTGGAGGTGGTCGGCGACACCCCGGCCGTGGGGTTCTACGAGTCGCTGGGCTTCACCCGCGACTACGTGGAGACCCGCAGCGTGCTCGACCTGCGCTCGGTGGACTGGCCGGCGCTCACCGAGATGGCCGCCGAGGTCGGCGCGGGCTACCGCGTGGAGTTCTGGCCGGGTGGCCCGCCGGACGAACTGATCGAGGCGTACGCGCGGGCCAAGGCCGAGGTGCGCGACTCCGACGACGTGGAGCTGCGGCCCAGCTCCTACGACCCGGACCGGCTGCGCGACAGCCTCGCCACGCTGCACCGGCGCGGCATGAAGCCGTACATCGTGCTGGCGTTGCACGAGCAGACCGGCGAGGTGGCCGGATTGACCGAGGTGGTGGTGCCGGCGCAGCACCCGACCCGGGCCGACCAGTACGACACGATCGTCGTCCACGACCACCGCGGCTACGGCATCGACCGGGCCATCAAGGCGCGGATGCTGCTGGAGCTGCGCTCGGCCGAGCCCGAGGTGGCCGAGGTGCAGACCTGGAACGCGCAGGACAACGAGTCGATGCTGAAGGTCAACGCCGAGCTGGGCTACCGCCCCGACCGCGACTGGTGCGAATACGGTGTGGACGTCGCCGAACTGGTGCACCGGCTGGACAGTCACCGCTGACCGTTCACCGCCCGGCCATCGAAGGGCTGGACGGTGTACCCACGAGAGCCTTAACGTTCGTTAGTTCCTGTCCACCCATCGTGGAGGCCCCATGCGCCCGCGCCGCACCCTCGCCGCGCTCGCGACCACCGCCGCCGTCACCCTCACGGCGATCGCTGTCGCACCCACCGCGGCCAGCGCCGCGCCCACCGACCTCTTCATCTCGGAGTACGTCGAGGGATCGTCGAACAACAAGGCCGTCGAGCTGTACAACGGCACCGGCGCCCCGATCGACCTGGCCGCCGGCGGCTACCAGCTCCAGCTCTTCTTCAACGGCGCCACCACCTCGACCAACGTGGCCCTCACCGGGACCGTCGCCGCCGGTGACGTGTTCGTCTTCGCCGCCGCGGCGGCCGCGCCGGCGATCCTCGCCCAGGCCGACCAGACGTACTCCGGTTCGCTGTTCAACGGCGACGACGCCATAGTGCTGCGCAAGGGCGGCACGGTGGTCGACTCCCTCGGCCAGGTCGGCGTCGACCCGGGCACCGAGTGGGGCAGCGGGCTGACCAGCACCGCCGACAACACGCTGCGTCGCCTGCCCTCGGTGACCGCCGGCGACACCGACCCGGCGGACCCGTTCGATCCGGCCGCGCAGTGGGCCGGCTTCGCCACCGACACGTTCGACGGGCTGGGCAGCCACACCGTCGGCGGCGGCGGACCGGTCGACCAGCCGGCCACCCTGAACTGCGGCGGCGCGCTGACGCTGTCGGCGGGCGCCACCGCGACCCGCGAGGTGACCGCTACCGACGCCGACGACACGATCACCGACCTGGTGGTCACCTCGGTCGTGCCGGTGCCGGCGAGCGGCTCGATCAGCCGTACCGCGTTCACCCCGGCGACCGCCGACGGCGGCACGGCCACCGCGACGCTGACCGCCACCGGCCTGCCTGCGGGTGGCTACGCGGTCACCGTGACCTCCACCGACACCGACGGCGACAGCGCCACCTGCACGCTCACCGTGCAGGCCACCAGCGTGCTGTCGATCGGCGAGGTGCAGGGCCGCACCGCCGGCGACGAGGACGGTCGCACCGACCGGTCGCCGCTCGCGCCGGCCAGCGGCAACGGCACCAGCTCCACGCTGTACGACGTACGCGGCGTCATCACCGGCATGTCGCTGACCCGCAGCTCGGCCGGGGCCGACCAGTGGGGCTTCTACCTCCAGAGCCGGCTCGGCAGCGAGGACGGCGACCCGCTGACCTCCGACGGCCTGTTCGTCTTCATGGGCTCGTTCACCACGCTGATCGGCGGGTACGCCCCGACCGTCGGCGACGAGGTCGTGCTGCGCGGCCGGGTCTCCGAGTACTTCAACCAGACCCAGCTCTCCGGCGCCTCGCTGGTCCGCAAGCTGGACTCCGGCCTCGACGTGGACACCGCCGTCCGGGTCGACGACGCGGTCCCGCCGGCCGAGGCGGCCGCCGCCGACCTGTTCTGGGAGCGGCACGAGGGCGAGCGGATGCGGGTACGCGCCGGCAGCGGCGTGTCCGCGCCCCGGCACATCTACTCCTCCACCGCCGACTCCGAGATCTACGTACTGGACCGCGAGGACCCGATCATGAAGCGGTCCGACCCGTACGCCCGCCGGGTGTTCCGGGACGCGCACCCGCTCGACGACATCCCCGGCACGCTGTTCGACAACGGCAACAACCAGCGCATCCTGCTGGGTGCGGGCGGCGTGAAGGCGACCGCCGGTGACTCCCGGGCGCTGCTGCCCGAGGCGCGCACGTTCGACACGCTCACCGAGGACGCCTACGGCTCCGTCTCGTACGCCTTCAGCAAGTACAGCGTGCAGCCCGAGCAGCTCACCCTGACCGGTGGCGCCGACCCGGCCGCGAACCACCCGCCGCAGCCGGCCGACCGCGGCAGCGAGGTAGCGATCGCCACCTACAACGTGGAGAACCTGTACGACTACCGGGACGACCCGTTCGACGGCTGCGACTTCGCCGGCAACACCGGCTGCCCCGGCGTCAGCCCGCCGTTCGACTACGTGCCGGCGAGCCCGGAGGCGTACGCCGCCAAGCTCGCAGTGCAGGCCCGGCAGATCGTCCAGTCGCTGCACAGCCCGGATCTGATCCTGGTGCAGGAGGCCGAGGACCAGGACATCTGCTCGGTGGTCGACGGCGGGCTCGCCTGCGGCGACACCGACAACGCCGACGGCGCGCCGGACACCGTGCAGGAGCTGGCGCTCGCCATCGCGGCGAACGGCGGCCCGGCGTACGCCGCCGCGTACGACCGGACCGGCGCGGACGCCCGGGGCATCGCCTCGGCGTTCCTCTACCGGACCGACCGGCTGACGCTCGCGGAGGCCACCGCCGCGGACCCGCTGCTGGGCTCCGCCCCGACGGTCCAGTACCGCTCGGCGGCGCTGCCGTCCAACGCCGACGTGCAGAACCCCAAGGCGCTCAACGCGGTGCTGCCGGCCGACGTGGACCGGTCGACCGGGGTGGACGGCAGCAACGTCTACACCCGCGCGGCGCAGGTGGCCCGGTTCACTGTGAAGGCCGGTCCCGGGTCGAGCGAGCGGTTCACGCTCTGGGCGGTCGCCAACCACTTCTCGTCCGGGCCGGACAGCCGGGTCGGGCAGCGCCGTGAGCAGGCCGCGTACGGTGCGGCAATCGTGCAGGCGGTCGAGGCGAGCGATCCGAACGCCCGCGTGGTGTACGGCGGCGACCTGAACGTCTTCCCCCGCCCGGACGACCCGATCGCCACCGCCCAGAACCCGACGCCGTCGGACCAGCTCGCCCCGCTGTACGAGGCCGGGCTGCACAACCTCTGGGACGACCTGGTGAAGGACGCGCCCGCGTCGGCCTACTCGTACACCTTCAGCGGCCAGGCGCAGACGCTGGACAACCTGTTCGTGAACGACCCGATGCACGACGACCTGGTGCAGGTACGGACGGCGCACATCAACGCCGACTACCCGACCGACGCGCCGGAGCTGGGCGACCGGGGTGCCAGCGACCACGACCCGCAGGTGGCCCGGTTCCGGTCGCGCGCCTCGCTGCGGGTCGCGGACACCTCGGTCACCGAGGGCGACAAGGGCACCAGCACGATGACGTTCACCGTCACCGTGTCCCGCCCGCTGTCCGAGCCGGCCCTGATCTGCGCCACCACCTACGGCACCACCGCCCAGGCCGGGTCGGACTACGACCCGTACGTGGGCTGCCGGGTGCTGGCCGCGGGCCGGACCTCGCTGACGTTCCCGGTCACCGTGCGCGGCGACCGTAAGCGCGAGGCGGACGAGAAGCTCACGCTGTACGTGGCCGGCGTGCCGGGCCTGCGGCTGGCCGACCCGTCTGGCGTCGGGACGATCCTGAACGACGACTGAGCGGTGTGCCGCGCGGCGGCCCGTCGATCCCCTCATGGGCGGATCGGCGGGCCGCCGCGGTATCCGCACCTTTGCGGGTCGGGCGGGGGCGGCACGCTCCGGTACTTGGCCACCCGCACCTCCCACTGGCTGCGGCGGCGCAGCCAGTCCCGGACCTCCCGGTTGCGGTAGAACGTCTCCGGCGGGCGGGCCAGCCCGTACCGGTCGGCCCACCACTCCCCCGGCTCGGGGTCGGTGACGATGTCGAGGTGGGACGGGTACCGCCGCTCCGCGCCGTCGCGCAGGTCGGCCCGGTCACGCATCGGCTTGAGCACCCGGCCGGCCTCGTCGACGACCACGAGCCGGAAGCCGGCCGTGCCGACGATGCGCGACAGCATGGCCAGGCTCGGCGTCAGCGTCCCCGCCTCGATACGCCCGATCGTGCTCGGATGCACCCGGGCGAACCGGGCCAGCTCACGCTGGCTGGTGTCGGCCCGGCGACGCACCGCCCGGACGATCCCCGGCGCCGGGAACGGCACGTCGAACGGCTCGGTGAGCAGCGCCGGCCCGCCGTCCGCCGCCGCCGAGGCGGGCGCGACGGATGCGGTGGGCACGCCAGGTGCGCCGGGCGCGGTGGGCGCGGTGGGCGCGGTGGGCGCGGTGGGCGCGGTGGGCGCCTCCGGCTCGGTGTCGGCGATGTCTGTCACGCCGCCCACGGTCCCGTCTCCCGCACCGACCGGGCAACCCCGCTCCCCGCCCTTGTGGAAAACCCGGGATGCGACGTCCAACTCGCATGGCAGCGACCGCCAGCACACACACAGAGTGACTCTTACGCAGAGTTACTGGCTGCCACCAGAGCGAGCGACCCGGCCGCGGCATAAAAGCGACTTAAGCGGACACAAGCCTCGCGATCGCGGCGGCAAGGATAACTACCTCGGCACACTTTGCTCTGCAGCCACCGACGCAGCGCTCACGATTCGTGACAGTTGCGCCAATGGCTGCAGAGCAAAGTCGGCGAGGGGGAAGTGTCCCGCCAGCCGAAAGAATACGCTGAGTGACCGCCTTGGGCTGTGGACAACGTGCGGCGACCACAACGAGGAGGGCGAAACCGGAGGATGGCGAGCCGAGCCCTGCCGCCGCACGTGGCGGCAGCAGACGGACCACCCGGCCGAGCAGTGGTCAGTAACGCTCGCGCAGCAACTGGGCGGCCTCGACGGCCCAGTAGGTGAGGATGATCTGGGCGCCGGCCCGGCGGATCGAGGTGAGCGTCTCCAGTATCACCCGCTCCCGGTCGATCCAGCCGTTCGCGGCGGCCGCCTCGACCATCGCGTACTCGCCGGAGACCTGGTAGGCCGCGACCGGGACGTTCACCGCGTCCCGGACCGCCGACACCACGTCGAGGTAGGGCAGCGCCGGCTTGACCATCACCATGTCGGCGCCCTCGGCCACGTCCAGCTCGACCTCGCGCAGCGACTCGCGCAGGTTCGCCGGGTCCTGCTGGTAGGTGCACCGGTCCCCCTCCAGCGCCGACTCCACGGCGTCGCGGAACGGGCCGAAGAAGGCGGAGGCGTACTTCACCGCGTACGCAAGCACCGAGACGTCCTGGTGCCCGGCGGCGTCCAGCGCCTTGCGGACCACACCGACCTGGCCGTCCATCATCCCGGACGGCCCGACCACGTGGACCCCGGCGGCGGCCTGGGCCACCGCCATGTCGGCGTACGCGGCGAGCGTGGCGTCGTTGTCGACCCCACCGTCCGGGGTGAGCAGACCGCAGTGCCCGTGCGAGGTGAACTCGTCCAGGCACAGGTCGCTCATCACGACAGTCGAGTCACCGACCTCGGCGATCACGTCCCGGATCGCCGTGTTGAGCACGCCGGCCGGGTCGATGCCGCCGGAGCCGGTCTCGTCCCGCGTCTCGGGCACCCCGAACAGCATGATCCCGCCGACCCCGGCCTGGACCGCCTCCGCCGCGGCCTTGCGCAGCGAGTCCCGGGAGTGCTGGAGCACCCCCGGGAGCGACGCGATGGCCCGCGGCTCGGTCAGGCCCTCCTTGACGAACATCGGCACGACCAGCTCGGCCGGGTCGACGCGGGTCTCGGAGGCCAGCCGCCGCACGGCCGCGTTGCGGCGCAGCCGGCGGGGCCGGATCTCGGGGTACGGCATGACGGGGCCTCCTGTCAGCGGAACCGCAGGGCGGTCGGGCCCTGCACCTTGGAGCCCCGGCGCTGCTTCGCCGGCATGGCGGCGAGCTTCTCCCGCAGCTCGACGGCGTAGGCGGCGAGCGCCTCCACCAGGTCGGGTACCGAGGCGTGCGGCGGCTGCACGTCGACGCGCAGGCCGAACTCGGTGGCGGTCTCCGCCGTCTTGGGCCCGATCACTGCAACAACGGTCCGGGCGTGCGGCTTCCCGGCGATACCGACGAGGTTCCGCACCGTGGACGACGAGGTGAACAGCACCGCGTCGAACCCGCCCGACTTGATCGCGTCGCGGATCTCGGCGGGCGGCGGCGCCGCCCGCACGGTCCGGTACGCGGTCACGTCGTCGACCTCCCAGCCGCGCTCGGTGAGCCCGGCGGCAAGCGTCTCGGTGGCGATGTCGGCGCGCGGCAGCAGCACCCGGCCCACCGGGTCGAGGATCTCGTCGTGCGGCGAGAACTCGGCCAGCAGGCCCTCGGAGGACTGCTCCCCGGAGGGGATCAGCTCGGGCTGGATGCCGAAGGCGCGGACGGCTTCGGCGGTGGCGTCACCGATGCAGGCGATCTTCACGCCGCCGAAGTGGCGGGCGTCCAGACCGTGCTCGGCGAACTTCTCCCACACCGCCCGGACCGCGTTCACCGAGGTGAAGATGACCCAGGCGTACCGGCCGTCGACCAGGCCCTTCACGGCCCGCTCCATCTGCGCCGGGGTACGCGGCGGTTCGACCGCGATGGTCGGCACCTCGCACGGGATCGCCCCGTACGCGCGCAGCCGTGCGCTCATCACGCCGGCCTGCTCCTTGGTGCGGGGCACCAGCACCTTCCAGCCGTACAGCGGGCGGTTCTCCCACCAGCTCAGCTTGTCGCGGTCGGTGACTGCGGCGCCGACGGTGAGCACCACCCGGCCGGTGAAGCCGAGCGCCGCCGCGACGAAGGAGTCCACGCTCGACGTGGTGGTGTACTGCGTCTCGCCGGTGCCGTCGCCGGTCACCCCGACCGCTGTGGTGCCGTCGACCCCGGCGGCCAGCAGGCCGTCCCGGACGGCGGCCAGGTCACCGGCGTCCACGGCGAGCGCCAGCGAACCCCGCCCGACGGCGGTGGCGAGCGCCTCGAAGTCCAGCGCGGTGACGTCCTCGACGTCGGCGGCGGTGCGTACGCCCGGCAGCGGGACACCCGCGTAGGTGGCCACGCCCTCGGCCTGGCCGACGCCCGGCACCACCTCGAAGTGCGCGGCGGTACGCGCGACCGCCTGCACCTCCTTGACCACCGAGTCGTGGCCGAACGGGTCACCGGAGACGAGGTGCACGGCGTTCTGCCCGGCCCGGGCCGCGGAGATCAGCACCTTCGCCACGTCCCCCGGTACGCCCTCGGCGGGGCTGAACTCGGCGTCCGGCCGGGCCTGGGCGCGGACGTGCGCCAGGAGCGACTCGGGTACGCCCCGGTCGTAGACCACCTGGTCGGCGTCGACCAGGGCGTCCAGCGCCCGGCGGGTCAGCAGGCCCGGGTCGCCGGGTCCGGCCCCGACGAAGGCGATCTGGCCTACGGGCTTACGGGTGCGGGTCATTCTGTGCTCCCAAGTTGCTGGGTCCCCGGGCCGGCCTGTGCGTCCTGGCCGAGGATCGAGTCGGCGCCGAGTTCGAGGAGTTCGGCGGCGAGTGCCTTGCCGATCTCCGCCGCGTCGGCGGGCGTTCCGGTGCGGGACAGCCGGAGGTCACGCGAACCGTCCGGGCTGATCACCGCACCGCGCAGGTAGATCTCCTGATTGACGTCGCCCTCGTCGGTGGGCTCGCCTTCGGCGAGGACGGCGTACGCGGCCACGGGTGCGCTGCACCCTGCCTCCAGGGTGGCCAGCAGCGCCCGTTCCGCGGTGATCGCGGCACGGGACGGCGCGTGGTCGAGCAGCGCGAGCAGCTCGATCACGTCCTGGTCGTCGGCCCGGCACTCGACGGCCAGCGCACCCTGGGCGGGCGCGGGCAGCATGAGCATCGGGTCGAGCGTCTCGGTGATGACGTCGGCGCGGCCGATCCGGTTGAGCCCGGCGCGGGCGAGCACGACGGCGTCGAGGTCGGCGTCCGGGCCGAGCACCCGGCCGAGCCGGGTGTCGATGTTGCCTCGGATCGGGGTGACCTCCAACTGCATACCCAGCGCGTGCAGCTGGGCGATCCGGCGCAGCGCGCCGGTGCCGACGATGGCGCCGGGCGGCAGCTCGGCGAGCGTACGGCCGTTCGTCGCCACCAGCGCGTCACGCGGGTCCTGCCGGGGCGGTACGGCCGCGACGTGCAGGCCGGGCGCCGCCGCGGTGGGCAGGTCCTTGTACGAGTGGACGGCGAAGTCGATCTCGCGGGCGGTCAGCGCGTCGCGCAGCGCGGACACGAACACGCCGACGCCGAGCCGCTGCACCGGGGCGGTGGACCGGTCGCCGGCGGTCACCACCTCGACCAGCTCGACCGGCCGGCCGGTGGCCGCGGTGAGGGCCTCGGCGACGTGGCCGGACTGGGCCATCGCCAGGGCGCTGCCCCGGGTACCGAGGCGAAGGGGGGCGGTCATCGCGCACCTCCGGTGGGCGGGACGTCGGCGGCGTCGAACGACGGCCGGCCGTCGAGGTCGGTGGCGACCACATCGGGGACGGTGTCGACCGGGGACGTCTGCGGGACGTCCAGGTCGAACAGTTCGCGCAGCAGCGCCGCGTACTGGTCACCGCCGGGCTCGGCGGCGAGCTGGCGGACCCGTACGGTCGGCTGGTGCAGCAGGCGCTGCACGACCCGGTGCACGGTGCGGGCGACCTCGGCGCGCTGGTCGTCGCTTAGGTCGGGGCGGCGCTGGCCGAGCCGGCGCAGCTCGGCGCTGACGACGTCCTCGGCCCGGCCGCGCAGGGCGGCCACCGTCGGCGCGACGTCGGCGCCGCGCAGCCAGCTCAGGAACGCCTCGACCTCACCGGTGACGATCCGGGCCACCTCGGCGGCGTCGGCGGCGGCCGGTCCGTCGGCGAGGACGGCGGCCATCCGGTCGATGTCGATCACCTCGACGCCGGGCAGCTCGTCGACGCCGGGCTCGACGTCGCGCGGGACGGCCAGGTCCAGCAGGACCAGCGGGCCGCGGCCGGCGTCCCGGCGGGCCAGCGCCCGGGTCACCACGTCGCGGGTGAGCACCGGCTCGGTGGCGGCGGTGGCGGCGACCACGACGTCGACGGCGGCGAGCGCGGTGATCAGCTCGGCCATCGGTACGGCGGACGCGCCGTACGACTCGGCGAGCCGGACGGCACGGGCGGCGCCCCGGTTGGTCACGGTGAGCGGGCCGGCGCCCAGCCGGGACAGCGTGGCTACGCCCAGCGACCCCATCGCGCCGGCGCCGACCACCATGGCGGGCCGGCCGGCCAGGTCGCCGTCGAGCAGCTCGGCGGCGAGGTCGAGGGCGGCGGTGACGACGCTCTGCCCGGCCCGGTCGATGTCGGTCTCGGCGTGTGCGCGCTTGCCGACCCGCAGCGCCTGCTGCATCAGCTCGTGCAGCAGGCGACCGGCCGAGTCGGCGCCACCGGCGGAGTGGTACGCGTCGCGGAGCTGGCCGAGGATCTGCGCCTCGCCCACCACCATCGAGTCGAGACCGGCGGCCACCCGGAAGACGTGGTCCACGGCGGCGGCGTCGTAGTGCACGTAGAGGTGCGGTGCGAGCGCCGCGGGCTGGCAGCCGGCCTGGTCGGCGAGGACCGCGCAGATGTCGCCGAGTCCGCCGTGGAACCCGGAGACGGCGGCGTAGACCTCCACCCGGTTGCAGGTGGAGACCAGGACGGCCTCGGCGACGTACGGCTGGGCGATCAGGCGGTCCAGCGTGCGGGTGAGGTCGGCGGGCGGGACGGCCAGCTGTTCCAGGGTGGCGACCGGGGCGGTGCGGTAGGACGCGCCGACGACGAGCAGTTTCACGTGCCGATCGCCTCCTGGGTGTCGGTTGCCGCGAGTCCGCCGGGCAGGGCGGTGAGGGCGGACCCGCCGGTGGCGGGGAGCGCGGTCAGCGATGCCTTGCGGTGCTCGTGGAAGGACAGGATCTGCAGCTCGATGGCGAGGTCGACCTTGCGCACGTCGACCCCGTCCGGAACCGAGAGTACGCACGGCGCGAAGTTGAGGATGCTCGTCACGCCGACGGCGACCAACTGGTCGGCGACCGCCTGGGCGGCCGGGGCGGGCGTGGCGATGACGCCGATCGAGATCGACTCCTCGGCGACGATCCGGGGCAGCTCGTCGACGTGCCGTACGACCAGGCCGTTGATCACTTCGCCGACGCGGGACCGGTCGGCGTCGACGAGCGCGGCGATGCGGAATCCGCGGTTGGCGAAACCGTCGTAGCCGGCCAGGGCGTGACCGAGATTACCCACGCCGACGAGCGCGACGGCGCGGCACTGGGTGAGCCCGAGCACCGAGGAGATCTGGTCGACGAGCAGCGCGACGTCGTAGCCGACGCCGCGGGTGCCGTACGAGCCGAGGTGGGACAGGTCCTTGCGGAGCTTCGCGGAGTTGACGCCCGCGGCGTTCGCCAGGCCCTCGCTGGACACCGTCTCATGCCCGGCGTCGGCGAGTGCGTGCAGCGCACGCAGGTATTCCGGGAGCCGGGACACGGTCGCCTCGGGCAGGTCCGGAAGTGCCGGTACGGCACCGGTGCGACCGGGCGCGCCTGGTTGACGGTGCTGGCTCATGAGACTCCGTGCGGTGCGATCCTCGACCAGCGACGGGGGCCGGTCGTTTCGGGACTCCCGCTGGCGACCGAGATTGCCGGCTGTGCTAGCAGGGCGCGTCGGAACTACAGAGTAGGTGTTTGTGAAGGGGTGCACAAATCGCGATCTTGAAAGCTCGCGACGCGCCTTCACCTGCCCCTCCATTCCCGCAAGATCGATCAACCGCGTCTCTCGGCGGCGCGTGGCGATTATTGCTCAATCCAGACTTCCCTGACCAATCGCGCGGGGCCCGTAGCGCTCCGTGACCGGCGTGGCGAGGCGAGTCTCACGTTTTCAGTAGGGAGAACCCCACCCCGAAGAGGCCAGCGTGCGGGATGGGTGGGCGGGGCACGCGCCCATAGCCTCGACTCATGACCGCAGCACCACCGGCCACCGCGCCCACTCCGCTGTCCCCCGTCCACGGGCTCCTGCGCCGCCTCGCCCGCGACACCACCTACGTGCTCGTGGGCCTCCCGCTGGCGATCGTCAGCTTCGTGCTCGCCGTGGTGGGGATCGCACTCAGCGCCGGGCTGCTGGTGACCACGCTCGGCCTGCCGATCCTCGCCGGCTTCCTCTACGCGGCCCGCGGGCTGGCCGACATCGAGCGGCTGCGGCTCGCCGGGGTGCTGGACCGGCCCCGGGTACGCCCGGTCTACCGGACCCCCGAGCCGGGCGCCGGGTTCTGGCGCCGCGTGTTCACCCCGATCCGGGACGCGCAGTCGTGGCTGGACCTGCTGCACGCGTTCGTCCGGCTGCTCGTCGCGCTACCCACGTTCGTGCTGCTCGTGGTCTGGTGGGTGCTGGCGCTGGGCGGCACGCTCTACGTCGTCTACGACTGGGCCATCCCGCGCGGCGTCGACGACCAGGACCTGAGCCAGCTCCTCGGGATGGGTGACGGCGCGGGCGCGCGGATCGCCCTGAACACCGCTATCGGGGTGTTCGCCCTGTTCACCCTCCCGCTGGTGGCGCGCGGCTGCGCCCGGCTCCAGGCCGGGCTGGCGTACTCGCTGCTCACCGGCGTGGCCGAGATGCGGCAGCGGATCATCACGCTGGAGGAGCAGAAGCGGGCCGCCGCCTCGGCCGAGGCGGTCGCGCTGCGCCGGCTGGAGCGCGACATCCACGACGGCCCGCAGCAGCGGCTGGTCCGGCTCGCCATGGACCTCGGCCGGGCCCGCCACCAGCTCGCCGCCGACCCGGAGGCGGCCCGGCAGACGCTCGACGAGGCGGTCGCGCAGACCCGGGAGACGCTGGACGAGCTGCGCGCCCTGTCCCGGGGCATCGCGCCGCCGATCCTGGTCGACAGGGGGCTGCCCAGCGCGCTCGCCGCGCTCGCCGCCCGCGCGCTCGTACCTACCGAGCTGGCCGTGGACGACGACCTGGGCACCGCCGCCGGACGGCTCGACCCGGGGCTGGAGAGCACCGCGTACTTCGTGGTGGCCGAGGCCCTGACGAACGTCTCGAAGCACAGCCGGGCGAACACCTGCCGGGTGGAGGTCACCCGGAAGGTGGGCCGGCTGGAGATCACCGTCACCGACGACGGCGCCGGCGGCGCGCACCTGGCCAAGGGCCACGGGCTCAGCGGCATCGCCGACCGGGTCCGGGCGGCCGGCGGCACGCTCGAGGTGGACAGCCCGGCCGGCGGCCCGACCCGGGTCCACGCCGAACTGCCGAGGTGACGCGGCGCGCCCGGCATCCGGACCGCCGGCCCGGCGCCGGGTCCGGGCGTGATAGACACCGGACCCATGCGGGTGGTGATCGCGGACGACGCCGTACTGCTCCGGGAGGGGCTGGTCCGGCTGCTGACCGAGTACGGGCACGAGGTGGTGGCGGCCGTCGGTGACGGTGACGCGCTGGTCGAGGCGGTGGTGACGCACCGGCCCGACGTCTCGGTGGTGGACGTGCGGATGCCGCCGTCACACACCGACGAGGGACTGCGCGCCTCGGTGGAGGCCCGCCGCCGGGTGCCCGGTACGCCGATCCTGGTGCTGTCCCAGTACGTCGAGGTGTCGTACGCCGACGACCTGCTGGACACCGCGGGCGGGGGCGGCGGCGGGATCGGCTACCTGCTCAAGGACCGGGTCGCCGCGATCGACGAGTTCCTCGACGGCCTGGCCCGGGTGGCCGCCGGCGGCACCGTGCTCGACCCGGAGGTGATCAGCCAGTTGCTGGTCCGGCGGCGGCGCGACGACCCGCTGGCGTCGCTGACCCCGCGCGAGCGCGAGGTGCTGGCGCTGATGGCCGAGGGCCGCTCGAACACCGCCATCGCCCGGACACTCGTGGTCAGCGACGGCGCGGTGGAGAAGCACGTCCGCAACATCTTCACCAAGCTGGACCTGCCCCCTGATGCGACCACCCACCACCGCCGCGTCCTGGCCGTGCTGGCCCACCTGCGCGCCTGACCCGGACCGGTCAGGGCAGCGTGCGGGCCAGCGTCACCGCCTCGGTGAGCGTGTCGGCGGCCGGGTGGCCGCTGCCGCGCAGCCGGTCCGGGTCGGACAGGCCCCCGGTGTAGAGGACGCAGCGGGCGCCGACCGAGGCGGCCGCGTCGGCGTCGTCCAGCGAGTCGCCGATCAGCACCACCTCGTGCCCGCCCAGCCCCAGCTCGGCCAGGTGCTTCTCCAGCCACTCGGCCTTGTGCCCGCCGCCGATCGTGGCACGCAGCCCGTCCACCCGGCGGAAGTGCGGGGTCAGCCCGTACGTGTGCACTGTCGGCACCAGCTCGTCGTGGAACCACATGGACAGCAGCGACTGGCTGCCCTCCCAGGACTCGATCGCCGTGGTGGCGTCGGCGGCCAGGGCGCAGGTGGTCAGCCCGGCCCGGTACGCGTCGTGGAAGACCCGGTCGAGCACACCGAACGCCTCGGCGTCCACGGCTCGGCCGAGCATCTCGGCGTAGTAGTCGGCGATCGGCCGCCGGAACCGCACCCGGTGCTCGGCGGCGGTGACCGCCGGTCCGCCGGCGCTGGCAAAGGCGACGTTCGTGGCCTGGACCACCAGGTCGAGGTCGTCGAGGAGCGTTCCGTTCCAGTCCCACACGAGGTGGCGTCGCATACCCGTCACCCGAGCACCATAGTGCTAGAGCTGCGGCGTGGTCAGATCGCGCAGCAGCCGGTCCTCCTCGACCCGCCAGTAGCCGTGCTCCTTGCCGTCGAGCAGCACCACCGGCAGCCGGTCGCCGTAGTCGCGCTCCATCTCCAGGTCGCCGGTGACGTCCCGCTCGACCCACCGGTCGCCGGTGACCGCCACCACCCGGTCGAGCGCGGCCTTGGCGTCGTCGCACAGGTGGCAGCCGGGGCGGGTGATCAGGATGAGCCTCGGGTCACTGGACATCGGATACCTCCGTGCGGATCTCGGTCGGCGTCGCCGGCGACGGCACCGCGGGCGCCGGGCGCAGCTCGGTCTTGCGTACCTTGCCGATCGCCGAGTACGGCAGGCTGTCGACGAACTCGACGGCGGTCGGGCACTTGAACCGGGCCAGGTTACGCGCGCAGTGTGCGAGCAGGTCCTCCGCCGTCACCGGCGGGCCGGCCGCCCGGACCACGTACGCCCGCACAGTCTCGCCGGTCCGCGGGTGCGGCACACCGAGGACTGCCGACTCGGCCACGCCGGGGTGGGCCCGGAGCACCAGCTCCACCTCGTGCGGGTAGACGTTGAAGCCGTTTACCAGGATCAGCTCGCCGAGCCGGTCGACCAGGAACAGGTCTCCGTCGCCGTCGGCGTACGCCACGTCGCCTGTCGCCCACCAGCCGTCCGGGTCCGGCCCGCCCCGCCCGTCCGGCCAGTAACCGGCGAACAGGTTCTCCCCGCGTACCACGATCTGCCCGGGGTCGGTGCCAGTCGCCTCGTCGGAGAGGTCCATCTCGTCCTCGTCGGGGGCCTCGGCGGGCACCCCGTCGCGCCACAGCTCGGTGCCGTCGGACCCGACCAGGCGCAGCCCGACACCGGGCAGCGGGCGGCCGATCGACCCCGGTTTCGGCTCGCCGCCGACGAGCGTCGAGGTGAGCACCGGCGCGGTCTCGGTGAGCCCGTATCCGACGTGCACCGGATGCCCGGTCAGCTCGGTGAAACGCGCCCCGGCCGCGAGCGGCAGCGGCGCCGCGCCGCACACCGCGACGCGCACGGAGGCGAGCGCCGCGGCCGGGTCGCGCGCCGCCTCGGCCCAGGTCAGGAACATCGACGGTACGCCGACGAGCACCGTGACCCGGTGCCGCGCGATGTCGTCCAGCGCTCCGGCCGGGCCGGGCTCGTCGACGAGCACCCCGGTCGCGCCGTGCCGCACGACGGCGCCGAGCGCGGAGTTCAGCCCGTACGCGTGGAACAGCGGTAGGGCGAGCAGCACGACGTCGTCGGGGCCGACCACCGGTGGTTCGATGCGGTCGACCTGGTCGTGGTTGGCGGCGAGGGCCCGGTGCGACAGCATCGCGCCCTTGGGCCGCCCCTCGGTGCCGGAGGTGTAGAGCAGGACGGCGAGGTCGTCGCCGGAGCGGGCCGGGAACCCGGCCGGGGTGTCGTCGCCGGCCACCGGCGGCGTGGTGTGCACGGTACGCAGCGCGGGCAGTTCGGCGGCGTCCACGCGGCCGGTCACCTCGGGCGCACCGACCAGCACGGCCGCGCCGGAGTCGGCGAGGACGTGCCGCAGTTCGCGGGCGGTCAGCGCGGGGTTGACAGGTACGGCCACCAGACCGGCCCGGAGCGCGGCGAGGTAGGTGACCACGAAGTCCGGCGTGTTGCCGAACGCGATCGCCACCCGGTGCGGGTGGCCGGTTCCGTCGGCCGGTGGCGCGTCGGCGAGCAGCGCGCGGGCGGTGGTGGTGACCGCGTCGTCCAGCTCGGACCAGGTCAGCGTCCGGTCGCGCCAGTGCAGCGCGGCCCGGTCGCCCCGCTGTTCGGCGGCGTGGCGGAGCCGGTCGGCGAGGTTCGGCGCGGAGCTTTCGGCGGCGTCCTGCACGGTGGCTGAGTCTGGCACAGCGGTGTCCGACAGGCCATGCCCGGACACGGCGCCGGGTCCGCCGCACGGGACTGCAATTGCCGTACGGTGGGATTCCTAGCCACGGGATGAGGATCTCCAACGGCGCCCGGGCGGACAGCCGGAAGTGACCCGGCCGCACCGCTGCCGCGACACGCCGAGCGAAAAGAAAATCGGCTCCGACCAGGACTTTCCACTGCGGACCAGGTTCCGGCGCGAAAGTCAACCACACGCGACGGACAACCGGTCCGCCATGTGTGCGACCTGGCGGGAAATACTTCCGCTCTGTGTAACGGACTTGCCACGCGTGGGTGACGTTGGCCCTATCATCACTCGGGTCGGCTCACCCCATTTGCCGTGAGTCGACACCCCTCAGCCCGAGGAGGCCCCCGTGCCCGTGAGCGCATTGGACCAGCACCTCAAGGGGATCTGCCGCCCGTCGGCACGTCCCGACCCGGCCGTGCCCGACCGGGTGTTACCCGGTCCTCCGGCGCGGTCACTGTCCGCCAAGCCTGGGGAGGCGCGGTGACCACCTTCGGTTACGCCGAACGACCGGCCGGCGTCACCGGCCCGGCCCAGCGCAACCCGCTCAACGAGCGCGCGGACCCCGGCCCGCGGAGCGCCGACGGCCAGCTCGCGGTACGCGGCGACGGGCGGCGTGTCCGCAGCCGCGCGCACCACACGAACGAGGCACCACCCCGCCCCGCGACCCCGGGCAGCAACGCGAAGCCCACGACCGGCCGCCTGGGCAGCCCGGCCCGCCCCACGATGCCGGCCCAGGCGCGACGCGGCGACGCGGCGACCGGGACCGAGCCGTCCGCCGCCGAGACCGCGATCCTGCCGGCGGTGACCGCGGGTGACACCGCCGTCCTGCCCGCCGTACCGGCCGCGCCCGCCACCGGCTTCCCCAGCCGCCCCGACCCGTCCGACCCGGCCACCGAGGTGTGGACGCTGGTCGAACGCGCGCAGGCGGGCGAGTCCGAGGCGTTCGGGCTGATCTACGACAGGTACGTCGACACCGTCTTCCGGTTCGTCTACTTCCGGGTCGGCAACCGCCAGCTCGCCGAGGACCTCACCTCCGACACGTTCCTGCGGGCGCTCAAGCGGATCGGCAGCTTCACCTGGCAGGGACGCGACCTCGGTGCCTGGCTGGTCACCATCGCCCGCAACCTGGTCGCCGACCACTTCAAGTCCGGGCGCTACCGGCTGGAGGTCACCACCGGTGACGTCCTGGACGCCGACCGGGAGGACCGCGGGCCCGAGGGCAGCCCCGAGGCCGCGGTGGTGGAGCACATCACGAATGTCGCCCTGCTCACCGCCGTCAAGCAGCTCAATCCGGAGCAGCAGGAGTGCATCGTGCTGCGGTTCCTCCAGGGCTTCTCGGTGGCCGAGACGGCCCGCGCCATGGGCAAGAACGAGGGTGCCATCAAGGCTCTGCAATACCGGGCGGTCCGGGCGCTGGCCCGGCTGCTGCCCGACGGGTTCCACTCCTGATCGGTCCGACCCGGCCGGCGCACGCTCGCCGGGCGGTGTCGCATGCCCGACGTACCCCACCCCGCCCCTCACTCCCGGTGATTTCGCCGCCGCCCCAGCCGTAACCGGCGACCGGCGCGGTCCGTTTCTCCGGGTGCGACCAGTGGTTGTCCCGGCGTCCCCCGGGCCACCCGGTCCGGCGGGTCAGGTCGGCCGTTCCGGTCGGCTTCGGGCCACACGCTGCCACCGGTCGCTGGTGACGACGACGGCCGCCCGGCCGTGACCAGCGAGAGGGGGTGCCGCGGTGGACAGCGACCTCTTCTCCCGTCGGCGAGCCGAGCGCTTCGCGCAACTCCTCGACGAGGCCAACGGCGGACGCCGGCACCACGTCCGGTCCAAGGCGGACGGTGAACTCACCGCGCTCGTCGAGGTGAGCCGCCGGATCACCGCCGAGCGGCCCGACGTCGAGGTGGACGCCGAGTTCCGTACCGGCCTGCGGGCGATGCTCGTGGCCACCGTCGAACGCGAGGGCGTCGGCGCGCCGGACAAGACCGGCACCTCCGGCGTACGCGGCGCGCTGCTGCCCGCCATCACCGGCCGCCGGGCGCGGGCCCGGGGCGCGATCCTGGTCGGCGTGGCCGCCGGGGCGATCGCCCTCTCCGGCATCTCCGCCGCCAGCGAGAACGCGCTGCCCGGTGACGCCCTGTACGGCATGAAGCGCTCCACCGAGCGCGCCCAGCTCGCGCTCGCCAGCTCGGACATCAGCCGCGGTCAACTCTTCCTCGACTTCGCCCGTACCCGGCTCGACGAGGCCGCCTCGGTCCGCGACGACCGGCTCGGCTTCAGCGCCGTCCTGGACGACATGGACGCGGACACCCGCCAGGGCGTACGCCTGCTGACCACCGTCGCCGCGCAGCGCTCCGACCCGGCGGCGCTGGACGCGGTGGACACCTTCCTCGCCGGCCAGCGCCGGGTGGTCAGCGGCCTGCTCGACCGGCCCGACCACGCCGACCGGGAGCGCACCCGGCGCTCGCTGTCCCTGCTCGACGCGGCCGGCAAGCGCGCCGACGCGCTCCGCGAGGCGATCGCCTGCGGGCTGCCCGCGCCGCAGGCCAGCGACATGCTCGGACCCGCGCCGTCGACCTGTCCGGGCGACCGCTGAGCGATCGACGCCTACCGCGCCACACTTCTCCCGGCGGACACCCGGCCGTCACACCGTGCCGGATACGCTCGACTCGGAGCACGTACGCGTCGTCGAGGCAGGGAGGTCGCCGTGGCCGAGAGCCGGAAGGTGACCGTCAGCACCGACGCGCACGGGCACACCGCGGGCTGGTCGGAGACCCCCTCGGCGCCGGCGACCACTGTCACGCCCGACCCCACCGCCGCCGCGTTCTTCGACGTGGACAACACGATGATGCAGGGCGCGTCGATCTACTGGTTCGCCCGCGGGCTGGCTGCCCGGAAGTACTTCACCACCGGCGACCTGGCCCGGTTCGCCTGGCAGCAGGCACGGTTCCGACTGCTCGCCACCGAGCACGCGGGCGACATGTCGCAGGCCAAGGAGGCCGCGCTCGCCTTCGTTCAGGGCTGGCGGGTCGACGACATGGAACGCCTCGCCGACGAGATCTTCGACGAGCTGATGGCGCCGCGCATCTGGGCCGGCACCCGTCGCCTGGCCCAGCGCCACCTCGACGCGGGCGAGCGGGTCTGGCTGGTCAGCGCCGCCCCGGTGGAGATCGGCCGGGTGATCGCGACCCGGCTCGGCCTGACCGGCGCGATCGGCACGGTGGCCGAGGTGGTCGACGGCGCGTACACCGGACGGCTGGTCGGTGACCTGATGCACGGGCCGGCGAAGGCCGAGGCGGTCACCCAGCTCGCCGCCGTGGAAGGGCTGGACCTGGCCCGGTGCGCCGCCTACAGCGACTCGGCGAACGACCTGCCGATGCTCTGCGCGGTCGGCCGGGCGGTGGCCGTCAACCCCGATCCGGCGCTGCTGCGGCAGGCCCGCGAGCGGGGCTGGGACGTGCGCGACTTCCGCACCGGGCGGCGGGCCGTACGCATCGCCGTGCCCTCCACCGCGGCGGCCGGGCTGCTCGCCGGCGCGGTCACGGCCGGCCTGGCGCTGCACCGGCGCCGCCACCGCGACGCCTGAACCGGCTCAGGGGCCGAACGGGTCCGGCCGGCGTTCGAGCAGCTTGTGCAGCGTCTGCTGGATCGTCTCCCGCACCTGGTCGGCGAGGTTGAACACCACGAGCGGGTCGTCCGCCGCGTCGCGCAGGTGCGCGGTCGGGATCGGCGGGCAGAACTCGATCAGCCACTTGCTCGGCAGCGGCACCATGCCCAGCGGACCCAGCCAGGGGAACGTCGGCGTGACCGGGAAGTACGGCAGCTTGAGCAGCCGGGCCAGCGGCTTGATGTCGGCGAGCATCGGATAGATCTCCTCGCCGCCGACGATCGCCACCGGCACGATCGGCGTCCCGGTGCGCAGCGCGGCCGAGACGAACCCGCCCCGCCCGAAGCGCTGGAGCTTGTAGCGGTCGGCGTAGAGCTTGCCGACGCCCTTGAAGCCCTCCGGGAACACGCCCACCAGTTCCCCGTTGCCGAGCAGCCGCTCCGCGTCCGGGTTGCAGGCGACGGTGCCGCCGGTCTTGCGGGCGATCTCGGAGACGACGGGCATCCGGAAGACCAGGTCGGCGCCGAGCAGCCGCAGGTAGCGATGCGCCGGGTGCCGGTCGTGCAGCGCGGTGGAGAGGATCAGCGCGTCGAGCGCCACGGTGCCGGAGTGGTTGCCCACGACGAGGCCGGCGCCCTCGTCCGGTACGTGCTCGATGCCGCTGACCTCGGTGCGGAACCAGTCCCGGTAGAGCAGCCGGACCAGCGGGTGGACCACCGCGTCGGTCAGGTCGGGGTCGAAGCCGAACTCGTCGACCTCGTAGTCACCGGCGAGCCGCCGCCGCAGGAACGCCAGCCCCTGGGCCACCTTGCGGTCCCAGTGGTCCCCCGGCCGGTCGGCCACCGCCGGCCCGGCGGGGTTCTGCGTCTCACCGCCCGGCGTGCTCCCGGCGGGCGGCTCAGCCACCGCCTTCTTCGCCACCGCCTTCTTGGCGACGGTCTTCTTGGCGACCGTCTTCTTCGCCGGCTGGTGGGGCGTGGCCGGGTCCGCAACGCCCGCGCCCGGCTCGTCGGCGGAGGTGTCCGGCTCGTCCGGCGGCACCGCCGGGCGGGCGGACGGCGCGGTCACCCGGCGGTGCCCGTTGCGCCGCGCCGGCTCCGCGCCCGGATCCGGCACACCCAGCGGTACGTCGAAGCGCCCGTCGCGCCGCTCGTCGGGGCTGCTCACGAACGCTCCCGTACGGTCGAGCGGACCTGCCTGATGCTCTCCAGCACCAACTGCTCGGCGGCGGCGAGCTGGTCGCGGGTGACCACGACGCCGCCGTGGTGGGCGCGGATGAAGTCCTCGAACGCGGCGGCGGTCGAGCGGGGCGTGAAGCCGTACTCCCGCTCCAGTCGGCTGGTGTCCACCACCCGACCGTGCACGAAGAGGTCCACCTGATCCAAGCCGTACCGGCCGAAGCCCAGACTGCGGGCGATCGCGGCGACCCCGGCCAGGCCCGGTTCCAGCACCGGCACCGCCACCCGGCCGGCCCGGCGGATCGCCTGGGACAGCGACAGCACCCCCGGCCCGGCGACGTTGTACGTGCCCGGATGGTCCTCGGCGACGGACCGGTGCAGCACCTCCAGCGCGTCGTCGAAGTGCACGAACTGCAGGCGCGGATCGCGGCCGAAGACGGTGGGCACCACGGGCTGGGAGAAGTAGCGGGTGAGCGTGGTGTCGGCGGCGTACCCGATGAACGGGGCGAAGCGCAGCACCGTCGCGGTGACGTCGGGCCTACGGCGGCGGAACCCGCGGACGTACCCCTCGATGTCGAGGATGTCGCGGCCGAAACCGCCGCGCGGCACCTCGCGCGGCTCGGTCTCCTCGGTGAAGACGGCCGGATCGCGGAACGACACCCCGTACGCGGCGGTGGACGAGCGGACCACGAGCTTGCGCAGCCGGGGCGCGCGTTGCGCGGCGGCGAGCAGCTGCATGGTGCCGATGACGTTCTGTTCCTTCATCCCCGCCCGGCCGCCCTGCTGCGGGTCGGGGGCGGTGACGAGCGCCAGGTGCACCACGGTGTCGACGTCGAGGTCGTGCAGGAGGCCGCCGAGCGAGTCGAGGTCCAGGCGGATGCGTTCGACGTCGGAGAGCAGGTCGGTCAGCTCGGGGTTGGGTGGTGCCGGGTCGACCCCGATGACGCGTTCGATCCGATCGTCGGCGGCGAGCCGGGCGGCCACGTGGGCGCCGAGCCAGCGGCCGACCCCGGTGACGACGACGACCCCCGGGGCACCGGAGGTGTCACCGGGGGTCATGTCGTGCGCCTAGCGCGGCAGGCGGGATCGAGCCGGGACGTCCGCGGCCTGATCACCTGAGCCTCCGAGGGTCGACAGTTGGCAAGTGGTGCCGGTGCCGGGCTGCTGCCCGGCACCGGTCACTTGCCGAGACGGCGACGCTGGACGCGGGTCTTGCGCAGCAGCTTGCGGTGCTTCTTCTTAGCCATGCGCTTGCGGCGCTTCTTGACCACCGAGCCCATACGAAAGCCTTTCGATGCAACGTGCGGGGCGGACCGGACGGCACCACCACGGGTGGCGCCGTGACCGCTTGCGGACAACGGACCGGACCAGCGTGGTGGGCAGGGCACACCAGAGAGCGGTCACGGTCGTGGCCCAGCCTAACCGGAGTGCGTCAGCAGGACCAACGCGCCCCCGTCGATGCCCTTTTCGTCGCACTCGGCGGACCGGTGCGCCGAGGGCTCAGGCGGACTCCTGGAAGGCGCCCCGGAGGTATTCGTGCACGGCGTGCTCGGGCACCCGGAACGACCGGCCGACCCGTACCGCGGTCAGCTCACCGCTGTGCACGAGGCGGTAGACGGTCATCTTGGAGACCCGCATGACCGTCGCCACCTCGGCGACGGTCAGGAACCTGACATCCGACAGCCGTGCGTCGGACTGCGACCCGGCCATGGCTCACCGACCCATTCCCGTGCCCGGCGCGTGTCACCGGGCAGGTGTTCCCGCCTCGACGAGCGACGCGCGTGTAACCAGTACGGTAGCGGGACGGCTGTGACCTGCGCGATCCCTTCCACCCTTTGATCATGGCGAGGCAGCCGTTCACCCGATGTCCACCAGGGCTTTTTCGCCCGGACGGGTGTCTCGTCCGATCCGGCTACTCGGCGCGCAGCGCCACCACCGGGTCGAGCCGTCCGGCCCGCTGCGCCGGCACCACGCCGAAGACGATGCCGACCGCCGCGGAGACGCCGAACGCCAGCGCCAGCGACCACCAGGTGATCGCCGCCGGGATCGGCGAGAACGCGTCCACGAGCAGCGCGGTGCCCACGCCCAGCGCCATCCCGGTCAGGCCGCCCACCGAGGTGAGCAGCACCGCCTCCAGCAGGAACTGCACGCCGATGTCGCGGGGGCGGGCGCCGACCGCCTTGCGCAGGCCGATCTCGCGGGTCCGCTCGCGTACCGAGACCAGCATGATGTTGGAGACACCGACGCCGCCGACCAGCAGCGAGATGCCCGCGATGGCGGCCAGCACGCCGGTCAGCACGCCCAGGATGTCGCCGAGCACGCCGAGGATCTGCCGCTGGGTGACGGCGCTGAACTCGGTGTCCGGGTGCCGGCGGGACAACTCCGCGACGATCCGGTCACCGAGTTCGTCGATCCGCTCCCGGTCCGGCGCCTTCACCGCGATGCCGTCGATGCGCTGGGTGCCCCAGAGCCGTTGCGCCGCCGTCACCGGTACGTGCACCTCGTCGTCCCGGTCCACGCCGAGGCTCTGCCCGAGCGGGGCGAACACGCCGATCACCCGGAACCGGACGCCGGCCAGCGTGACCTGCTGGCCGAGCGGATCCCGGTCGGGAAAGAGCGCCCGGGCCACCGAGTCGCCGAGCACCGCCACCCGGCGGCTGGTGTCCACGTCCGCCCCGGTGAGGTAGCGGCCCCGCGACAGCGACCTGGTGAACACCGACGGGGTGGTCTCCAGGACGCCCTGCACCGTGGTGAAGTCGGACCGGTTGCCGGCCCGGGCGGTCGCGCCGGAGGCCACCGTCACGGCGACCCGGCCGGGGTCGCCGACCACCCGGGAGACGGCGTCGGCGTCGCTGAGGTCCAGCGGCGAGACCACCGGGGCGTTGCCCACCTCGATCCGGCCCGGCACCACCAGCAGCAGGTTCGAGCCGAGCCCTTCGACCTGCTGCTCGACCTGCTGCTTCGTGCCGGTGCCGATCGCTACCAGGATCACCACCGAGGCCACCCCGATGATCACCCCGAGCATGGTCAGCAGGCTGCGCATCCGGTTGGCCCGCAGCGCGTCCGACGCCACCCGCCACGCCTCGGCCAGCCTCATCCGGCGTCGCCCCAACCTCGCGGAAGGCGCCCGGTGGCCCCGGTGGCGCCACCGGGGCCACCGGGCGGGTGCCCCGGGCCGCTTCCGGACGCGGACCGGGGCTCCGCGCTGGGAGCGGGGTCCAGTGTCGCAGGTACGCCGGAACCGTCCGACGGCGGTCGATCATGAAGGCTGTCGGACCGGATGAGCCCGTCCCGTACCGCGATGCGCCGGTGTGCCCGGGCGGCCACCTCCTGGTCGTGGGTCACCATCACCAGCGCCACGCCCGACTCGGCGTTCAGCTGTTCCAGCAGCTCCAGCACCGCCTCGCCGGTGGCACTGTCCAGGTTGCCGGTCGGCTCGTCGGCGAGCAGCACCGCCGGTTCGGTGACAAGCGCCCGGGCGATCGCCACCCGCTGCTGCTCGCCGCCGGAGAGCTGGTTGGGCCGGTGGTGCAGCCGATGGCCGAGCCCGACCCGGCCCAGCATCGCCGCCGCCCGCTCCCGCCGCTGCCGCGCCCCGACACCCCGGTAGACGAGCGGCAACGCCACATTGTCCACAGCCGACGTACGGGCCAGCAGGTGGAACGCCTGGAACACGAAGCCGATCGTCTCGTTGCGCAGCGTCGCCAGCTCCGGCGCGGTGAGCGTGGTCACGTCCCGCCCGCCGATCACCAGCCGACCGCCGCTGGGCCGGTCCAGCCCGCCGAGCAGGTGCATCAGCGTCGACTTGCCGGAGCCGGACGGGCCGATCACCGCCACGTACTCGCCCTGGTCGATGGTGAGCGACACCCCGCGCAGCGCGGACACCGAGACCCCGTCCAGCTCGTACGTGCGCCAGACGTCGACCGCCTCGACCGCCGGTACGGTCACCGCAGTTCCTGGCCGTCGCGCACCTGGTCGGCGCCGCGCACCACCACCCGGTCACCGGCCCGTACGCCGTCGACGATCTGCACCAGGTCCTGCCCCTGCACGCCCACCGTCACCGGCACCCGGTCGGCCCGGCCGTCGCGCAGCACCCAGACCGCGTCCCGCCCGTCGGTGGAGAACACCGCCGACGCCGGCACCGCCACCGCGTCGGCTGCCTCCCGCACCCGCAGCCGCACGACGGCGTTCATGCCGGGGCGGGGCGCCGGAGCGGCCTCGGCCTCACCGAGGCGGCCGGCGCCCAGGTCGAGCCGGACCCGGTAGGTGACGCCACCCCGCGCCGAGCTGGTCGGCAGCACGTCCACCGACCGCACCGTGGCGTCGTACGTCGCGCCGGTCACCGCATCCAGCTCGACCGACGCGGGCACCCCGGCCCGGACCAGCAGCACGTCGGTCTCGTCCACCTCGGCGAGCAGGCCGAGCCGGCCGACGTCCACCACGGTGAGCACCGGCGTGCCGGCGGTGACCCGGCCACCGGCCGGGATCGCGTCGTCCACCCCCGGCGGCGGACCGCCCTGCCCGCCACCGCCCAGCGCCGACGGGTCGAGACCGGGCACCCCCGCGCCACCCGCCGCACCCAGCAGCCCGGCCAGGTCGGCCGGTGCCGGCGACCGGGTGCCGCCCGGCTGCACCACACCGGCGATCGGCGCGCGCAACGTCAACGCGTCCACTGTCGCCTTCGCCAGGTCGTACGCCTGCTGGGCCTGGAGTCGTTGCGCGGCCGACAGCGCGCCGACGGCGCTGTTCAGGCCGGCGACGCCGCGCTGCACCTGGGCCACGGCCCGGTCGGCGGCACGGGCGGCCGACTCGTACTGCCGCTGCGCCGAGGAGACCTGGAGCAGCAGCGCGGCGCGTACCCGCGGGTCGCCGACCTTGCCGGCGGCGGCGCGGGCGGCGGCGAACGCCTCGTCGGCGGCCCGGTCCGTGCCGCGCCGGCTGCCGCCCAGGTCGCCGGTGCCGGTGCCCCGCCCGGCCCGCTCAGCCGCGCGCAACGCGTCCCGCGCCTTCGCCAGGCGGTCCCGGGCCGACGGCGAGTCGATCACCGCGAGTACCTGCCCCCGGGTCACCCGCTGGCCCGGCTGGACCCGCAGGCGGGCGAGCGTGCCGTCGGCGGGTGCGGTGAGCGTGGCGGCGGCCCGCGCGGTGACGGTGGCCGGGGCGTCGATCACCTCGCTAACCGGCGCGCGGCCCACCTCGGCGACTGTCACCGCCGGGGCGTCGTCGCCGCAGGACGCGGCGGTCGTGCCGGTCAGCGCGACGACGGCGAGCACAGCGGTGACGAGACGGAAGCGGCGGGCCGCGGGCAGCCGCGGCGAGGGAGTGCGGGCCACCCGGCCCATGCTACGACCCGTCGACAGGTGTCGACGTTCAGCCGACGACGGCCCGCACGTAGGCCACGCAGTCGTCGTGCAGCATCGACCACTGGTCGCCGAACACCTCGTCGGCGGCCTGCTCCGGGGTCCGGCCCTGGTGCACCACGGCCCGGTAGAAGTCCAGCATCCGCTGCTCGCCGTACCTGTCGACCAGATGGCGTACGGCCAGGTAGCCGACGCCGTACGCGCCGCCGACCCGGTCGTCGCTCGCGTCGTCGGCCGGCGCCACCTCGTCCAGCCGCCCGGACCACCCGCCGCGCAGCAGGTCCCGCACCTCGGTCAGGCCGTCGTAACGGTGCACCGGCTGGCCGTCGGCACCGGCGTACTCGGCCAGCCCCTCCACCAGCCACCAGTCCGCGCGGTCGGCGTAACCGCGGTCGGGGAGCGAGGCGGCGTGGGTCAGCTCGTGCCGGAGCAGGTCGTCGAGGCCGGCCGGGGTGACGATCTGGGCGTTCAGCACGACGTCGTGACGCCCACCGCCGACACCCACCGCGTAGCCGGCTGTCCACTTCGGCCGCCCGCCGCCGTACCAGCGCTGCCACTCGCCCTTCCCGGCGTAGTAGACGACGTACCGGTCCGGCGGCCGGCCGCCGATCGCGTACCGGTCCGCGGCCCGGGCCGCGGTCTCCGCCTGGGCGAGCAGGCCGGGCAGCTTGCGCCGCTGGGCCGCCGTGGTGGCCACCACGACCCGCTTGCCGACCGTCACGGCCAGGTCGTTCGCCTGCCACGGCCGTACCCCGGCCGGGTCCGCCTCGGACGGTTCCAGCGCGGTCAGCCGGGGTTCCTCCCCCGCCAGCCGCCAGCGCGCGCCCAGCTCCACAGTGCTCGGCGCGCAGTCCGGCACCACGAAGCAGTAGCCCACGGTCACCGTCTGTCGCCACTCCCCCGGCCGCCCCTCGACAGCCTCCGGCACCCCGTCGGCCGCCGGCCGCCACACGGTGACCCGCAGCGCCCGCAGCGCCGCGTACCGGCGGCTCAGCGCGGGCCGGGCCGCCGGCTCGGCGACCGCGAGGAAGCCGGCCCGGTCCGCGCCGACCAGCGCGGTGGCCTGCCGGTCCAGCAGCGCGAGCATCCGTTTGCCGAGCCGCCGCTGCGCCGCCGTGCCCGGGTCGTCCTTCGCGGCCGACCGCCCGGCCGCGTCCGGCGCCGACCCTCGCAGGAGTACGCCGGGCACCGCGCCCGCCACCAGGCCGAGCGCGAGTCCGAGCGCGGTCCAGAGCGGCCACCGCCGCCGTGTCCGCACCGCCCGCGTCCGCGCCGGGTCCGGCTGCGCCAGCGGTACGGGGTACGGCGCCGCAACCGCCAGGAGGTGCGGCGATTGACTCGTGCCCGCGACGGGGCGCGGCGACGGACTCGTGTCCGCGACCGAGGGCGCGACGGGATGTGGCGGCGGGTCCGCGTCTGCATCAACGGCCCCGGCTGGGCGGGAGGGTGGGTCCGTGTCCGCCTCGATCGCCCCGGCCGGGTGCGGCGGCGGGCCGGCGTCCGCTGCCGGTTCGCCGGCATCGGCCGCGCCGTCGGCGTTCTCGCTCGGCACGGGTGCGGGTTCGCCGTCGCCGGCCGGAGCGGCGACGGCGGGCCGGGGTGCGGCGTCGGCGTGGTCCGCCGACGGCGGGTCTGCGTCGGCGGCGTCCACGTCGGCAACGGGGGCACCGCCCGGAGTGACGGCGGTACGAGGCTCGTCGCTGTCCGCCGTCCGGCCGGGAGGCTGCTCGTCGCCGTCGGTCACCGGCGAAGGGTACGACCAATCGGGCGTTCCGGGAAAGAGTCCCGTCGCTGTTCCGCCGCGCCCCGAGATCTTGGAAGGAAAGTGCCCCCAGAGGGGCCGAATCCTTCCAAGATCTCTCAGATGGGGGTGCCGGTCAGCGTCAACGCGGCCTTGTCGGCTGCCCACAGGGTCACCAGGGCCAGTCCGGGGGCGGCGTGGCCGGCCAGGGCGAGCAGGACGCCGCCGGTGAGGAAGCAGGCGGCCTGGACGGCGAGCTTGGCCGGGTCGGGCAGCGTCACTGCGGCACGCGGCGAGCAGAACAGTCCCCACACCACGGCGATCACCAGCGGGGCGCCGAGTCCGGCCAGCAGGCGCAGCGGCCAGCCGACGTCGAGCGTGAAGCCCCAGTAGCCGGCCGAGCCCAGCAGGGCCAGCTCCAGCAGGAAGATCACGCCGAGCAGCACCGCGGTCATCGGTCCCTCCAGGAACGGTAGGCGCGGTCCAGGCCCGCGATCATCTCGCCGAAGGAACGGTCGGTGTCGCGGGGCAGCCCGAATCCGCCGGCCGCCTCCAGGGCGACGAAGCCGTGCACGGCGGCCCGGAACATCCGGATGGCGTCGGTCGCGGCGTCGCCGTCGAGGCCGTACCCGAGCAGGATGGCCCGGACCGCGCCGACCGCGCGCTGCCCGGCGGCCAGATGCTCGGGGTCGGCCGGGTCGGGCGCCCGCTGGGCGGCCGGGTAGCGGCCGGGGTGCTGCCGCGCGTACTCCCGGTAGGCGGCGGCGACGGCGCGCAGCGCGTCGTCGCCGGAGCGACCCGCGGCGGCGGCCGTGAGCACGTCGGCGATCTCGGCGGTGGCGAGCACGGCGAGCCTCTGGTGCAGCGCGTCCGCGCCCCGGACGTGCTTGTAGAGGCTCGGCAGCGCGACGCCGAGCCGGGCGGCGAGCGCGGCCAGCGTCAGCTTCTCGTAGCCGACCTCGTCGGCGAGCGCGGCGGCCTCCCGCACGACAGTCGCCGGGGTCAGCCCGGCCCTAGGCACCTGCGGTCACCGCCAGGAACTCGACCAGGTCGGCGGCGGTGGCGTCGGGCTGGTCGGCGTGCGGGTAGTGGCCGGAGTCGGCGACCATCCGGGCCTCGGCCACGGCGAACAGCCGGCGTGCGGCCCGCGCCTCGGCGCCCGGGTCGGGGAAGTCCGGGTCCTTCGTACCCATCAGCACCAGCACCGGCCGGCGCACCTCGGGCGCGCGGGCGGTCCAGTGCGGGTCCACCGGTGCGATCACGCCGCGCACCGCGGCCATCCGCCCGCGCAGCTTGGCGACCAGCTCCTTGCGGTACGCGGCGTCGTCCGCCGGCCGCCCGCACGGGAACAGCGTGCGGTGGAACAGCCCGAACAGCCGAGGGCTGCGCAGCACCGCCGCCTGCGCCACACGCATCAGCGGGTTCGGCTTCGGGGTGCCGACGAATGGGCTGACCTGCACGATGCCGCTGACCAGGTCTGGCGCCTCGGCGGCGGCGAAGACGACCGCGGCGGCGCTGGACGAGCTGCCGACCAGGGTGGCGGGCTCCCCGCCGAGCGCCCGCACCACGGCGAGCAGGTCGCCGCCGACGTGCTCGGGGGCGTACGTGGGCCAGTGCGGGCTGGAGTCGCCGTGCCCGCGTACGTCGACCGAGGCGACCCGGTAGCCGGCCGTGATCAGCCGGGGCGTCAGGTGCCGGAAGGCGGCCCGGTTCTCCCCCATGCCGTGCGCGAGGACCACGAGCGGTCCCGACCCGTACACCTCGTACGCGATCGTGCCGCCGTCCCGCGCCAGTCGGCTAACTGTCATAGCCAAAAAGCTAATGCCATTAGCCAAACTCGTCAAGCTTGACCTCAACCCGAGGTGAGGTCGCACGATCCCGGCATGCCGATCACCGCCGACACCCACGTACGCCTCGCCCGCCCGAGCCGCGACCTCGCCGCCACCGAACGGTTCTGGACGCAGGGGCTGGGCCTGGACGTGCTCTACCGGAGCGAGGGCGGTCACGCGGACGAGCACGACCTGGTGATGCTCGGCCTCCCCGGGGCCGGCTGGCACCTGGAGCTGGTCGGTGGTCCGACGCTCACGGTCGAGCCGCGCCCCACCGGGGAGGATTTGTTCGTGCTCTACCTCGACGGCCCCGCCGACGAAGAACTGGTCCCGAGACTGGAACGGGCCGGCGGGACCAGGGTCTCCGCCGGCCCGTACTGGGACAGGTGGGGTGTCACGCTCGCCGACCCGGACGGCTACCGCCTCGTGCTGTGCACCCGGGCCTGGTCGAACGACTGACTCACTTCTTCGACAGCACCGCGCGGCCGAAGAACGCCAGGTTGGCCGGGCGCTCGGCGAGCCGGCGCATCAGGTAGCCGTACCACTGGTCGCCGTAGGGGACGTACG
The DNA here is from genome assembly GCF_027497335.1 of Micromonospora sp. WMMA1976. Lineage (NCBI taxonomy): Bacteria > Bacillati > Actinomycetota > Actinomycetes > Micromonosporales > Micromonosporaceae > Micromonospora > Micromonospora sp. WMMA1976. The sequence goes on from NZ_CP114912.1 coordinate 5,640,043, forward strand.
TCCGCACCGTGTAGCCCTCGCCGACCAGGCGCTGCTGCTCCTCCGGGCGGATGCCGTAGAGCATCTGGAACTCGAACCGGCCCGGGTCGCGGTCGAACCAGCGCGCCCGGTCCTCGCCGATCGCGATCAGCCGCGGGTCGTGCGTGGCGAGCATCGGGTAGCCGTCGCCGGACATCAGCACGTTCATGCAGCGCACGTACGACTTGTCCACCTCGCGGGCGGACTGGTACGCCACCGACTCCGGCTCCTTGTACGCGCCCTTGCACAGCCGCACCCGCGACCCCGCCGACGCCAGCTCCCGGCAGTCCGACTCGGTCCGCCGCAGATACGCCTGGAGCACCGCGCCGGTCGACGGGTGGTCCTTGCGGAGCTTCGCCAGGATGTCCAGCGTCGAGTCGGTGGTGGTGTGGTCCTCCATGTCCAGCGTGACAGTGGTGCCCGCCGCGTCGGCCGCCGCGCAGATCGCCCGCGCGTTGTCGTACGCGAGCTGCTCGTCGAACATCTGACCCAGCGCGGACAGCTTCACGCTGACCTCGGCGGCCGGGGTGAGCCCGGCGGCGGCGAGGCGGCTCAGCAGCGTGAGGTATTCGTCCCGGGTGGCGTTCGCCTGCTCCGGGGTGGTGGTGTCCTCGCCCAGGTAGTCGAGGGTGACCGCTTGGCCGTCGGCGACCAGCTCGCGGGTGGCGCGCAGCGCGTCGTCGGTGGCGGCGCCGGCGACGAACCGGCGGACGACGTCCCGGGTGAACGGGGCCGTCGCGACGAGCCGCTCCACCTGGGAAGACCGGGAGGCGGCGAGGATGACGGAACGGAGCATGAGCCGAGCGTAACGCTCACCACCGGGCCCTCGCCGGGTGCGTCCGAGGCCCGCTGCTCCCGTCCTCAGGCCCGGCCCGGGCACCCCCGGCTGGCGGGGATCGGCTACAACGTTCACGTGGATCGACGACACCCCCGGCGCCGGCTCCGCTCGGCCTCCGTGCAGCTCGGCGCGCTGACCGCGCTGGCCCTCGCGCTCTCCGGCTGCAACAACGGTTACGACGACGACGATGACGACTGCGCGCTCGGACCGGCCGGCGGAGGCGGCGACACCGTCGCGGTCGCCCTGCTCGTGCCCGCGCCGGCCACCGCCACGCGCGGCGAACCGGCCCCGACCGCCGCGCTGCCCGAGCGCGGTGGGTTCGGCACCCACCTCGCCTCCTGCGGCGGCTGACGTGCGCCGCGAGGCGAGCACGCCGCGCCCCGGCTGGGACGAGACCATCCGGGCCCAGGGCCTGGTGTACGTGGACACCGAGCTGCCCGACGGCGAGATCATGTCGTACTGGGACGAGACGGCCGCGTACTCGTTCACGCTCGACGAGGTGCTCCGGCTGGAGGAGGCCACGGAGGAACTGCACCGGATGTCGGTGGCCGCCGCCGAGCACGTGGTGGCCCGCCGCCGGTACGCCGAGTTCGGCATCCCCGAGTGGGCCGCCGAGGCGGTCGCCCGTTCGCTGCGGGAGTCCCCGCCGACGCTCTACGGCCGGTTCGACCTCTGGTACGACGGCAGCGGACCGCCGAAGATGCTGGAGTACAACGCCGACACCCCGACCGCGCTGGTCGAGGCGAGCATCGTGCAGTGGTACTGGCTGGAGCACACCCGTCCGGAGGCGGACCAGTGGAACAGCCTGCACGAACGGCTGGTCGGCGCCTGGGCCAAGATCGGCGCCGGGCTGCACGAGCCGCGGGCGCACGTGCTGTGGTCCGAGGAGGAGGAATCGGGCGAGGACCAGATCACCGCCGGCTACCTGGCCGAGACGGCCCGCCAGGCCGGGCTGGACGTGACGCTCATGCCGATCCAGCGGGTCGGCTGGGACGGGCGGCGCTTCGTCGACGCCGACGACCGGCCGATCACCACCTGCTTCAAGCTCTACCCCTGGGAGTGGATGCTGGCCGAGCCGTACGGGCGACCTGCGCTCGACCCGGGCACCCCCACCACCTGGATCGAACCGGCGTGGAAGCTGCTGCTGTCGAACAAGGCGCTGCTCGCCGTGCTCTGGGAGATGTACCCGGGGCACGACTACCTGCTGCCCGCGTACCTGGACTCGCCGCGCGGCATGACCGAGTACGTGGCCAAGCCGCTGCTCGGCCGCGAGGGCGGCTCGGTACGCATCGTGACTGGCGACACGGAGATCACCAACCCGGGGATCTACGGCGACGAGGGCTTCTGCTTCCAGGAGTTCCGCGCGTTGCCCGAGTTCGAGGGCAACCGGACGGTGCTCGGCAGCTGGATCGTGGACGGCGAGTCAGCAGGCGCCGGCGTGCGCGAGAGCGAGAGCCTCATCACTGACGGTTACGCGCGGTTCCTGCCCCACTACATCGACGCACCGCGTCCGCTCTGAGTCGTCTACCGTTGGTGTCGTGAACTTCGACGCGTACGCCCGGACCGGGGTCGAGCTCGTCAACGCCCGGCTGGACGACCTGGACGGCCTGCGGGCCGTCTTCTCGGACGAGCAGGGCTGGATGCGCGACGAGGTCGCGGAACGGGACCTGGCGATCTTCCGGCGGGCGCAGAAGCGCCTCCGGGACGTCTTCGAGTACGGCACCTCGGGCCGGGACAACGAAGCGGTGGCGGAGTTGAACGCGCTGCTGGAGGCGTTCCCGGTGCAGCCGCGCATCTCCGGCCACGACTCCTCGGACTGGCACATGCACGTGACCAGCCGGGGCGCGTCGGTCTCCTCGGAATACCTGGCCGGCGCGGTCTGGGGCCTGTCGGTGTGGCTGTGCGAGTACGGCAGCGCCCGCTTCGGGGTCTGCGCCGACGACCGCTGCGGCAACGTCTATCTGGACACCTCGTCCAACTGCTGCCGCCGGTTCTGCTCCGAGCGCTGCGCCACCCGCTCCCACGTGGCGGCGCATCGGGCGCGCAAGCGTGCCGCGGTCGGCGAGCAGGCCGTCCCGGCGCAGCCACTGTCCCCGGTGAGCTGACCTCCGGCGCTCCGGCCGCCCGCCCGTGTGCGAGCGGCCGGGGTGGTCCGTGCCGGTCAGACGTCGACCGGGGAGGGCGCGGTCAGGTTGGCCCGGGCGAACTCCAGCGACTCCCGCAGGTCCGCCTCCCGGACCGCGCGGCTCTTCGCGCCCCGGGTGGTCACCTCCACCGCCACCGAACCGGTGAACCCCCGCCCGGCCAGCGAGCGGAGCATCTCCGCGCAGGGCTGACCGCCGCGACCGGGCACCAGGTGCTCGTCGCGCCCCTCGCCGGTGCCGTCGCCCAGGTGCACGTGCGCCAGCCCGGAGCCCATCCGGTCGGCCATCGCCATCGCGTCGGTGTGCGAGGCCGCACAGTGCGACAGGTCGAGCGTGTACGAGGCGTACCCGATCTCGGTGGGATCCCAGCCCGGCGCGTACGGGACGAACTGCCGCCCCGCCATCCGCACCGGGTACATGTTCTCCACCCCGAAGTGCAGGCCGCCGAACTGCCCGGCGATGGCGTCGAGCCCGTCGGCGAAGGTGCGCGCGTAGTCACGCTGCCAGGTGAACGGCGGGTGCACCACGACAGTGGGCGCCTCCAGCGTCTCGGCCAGCTCGGCGGCCTTACGCAGCCGCTCCCACGGGTCGGGGCTCCACACCCGCTGGGTGACGAGCAGGCACGGGGCGTGGACCGACAGCACCGGGACGCCGTAGTGCTCGGCGAGGCCGCGCAGCGCGCCCGCGTCCTGGCTGACCGGGTCGGTCCAGACCATCACCTCGATGCCGTCGTAGCCGAGCTCGGCGGCGAGCTGGAACGCCGCCGCGGTCCGTTCGGGGAAGACCGAGGACGTGGACAGGAGCACCGGAACGCGGTAAGTCACGCCTTCGAGGGTAGCCCCAACCGCCGGCGAGCATCGGGACGAGCAACCGCAAAGCAACCCAGAGCGCTCGTACGGTCACATCGGCGCGAGCTGATCCAACCGGCGCAGGATGACCCCCTCCCGCAGCGCCCACGGGCAGATGTCCACGCAGTCCACGTCGAGGCGCCGCATCACCGCCTCGGCCACCACCGCACCCGCGAGGAGCTGATGCGCCCGCTGCGCGCTGACCCCCTCCAGCTCGGGCAACTGGGCCGGCGGGATGTGCCTGATGAACCCGAGCACCTGCCGCAGCCCGGTACGGGTCAGGCTGCGCCGCGCCCACAGACCCGCACCCGAAGGCGCGGCGCCGGCCAGCCGGGCCAGCGTGCGGAACGTCTTCGAGGTGGCGACCGGACGCTCCCAGCCCACCGCCGTCAACTGCTCCACCACCGGGTCGAGCTGCGCGTCCACGTACTCCCGCAGTTCCTCCACGGCCTCGGCCGACGGCGGCGCCGTGCCGGCCGGATCCACCGCGAGCCGCTCCCGGCTGAGCCGCCCCGCGCCGAGCGGCAGCGAGATCGCCACGTCCGGGTGCTCGTCGATGCCGGCGGCCAGCTCCAGCGAGCCACCGCCGATGTCCATCGCCAGCAGCCGCCCGGCGGACCAGCCGAACCACCGCCGCACCGCCAGGAACGTCATCCGCGCCTCGTCCGCGCCGGAGAGCACCTCCAGGCGTACGCCAGTCTCGTCGCGGACGCGCGCCAGCACGTCGGCGGCGTTCGTGGCGTCGCGGACCGCGCTCGTGGCGAACGCCAGCAGATCCTCGGCGCCCAGCCCGTCAGCCGCCGCCCGGGCCATGCCGACCGCCTTGACCAGGCCGTCCGCGCCGCCGTCGGTGAGCGCGCCGTCCGGCCCGATCTGCTCGGCCAGCCGCAGCACCACCTTCTCGGAGTGCGCCGGCCAGGGATGCGCGCCGTGGTGGGCGTCGACCACCAGCAGGTGCACAGTGTTGGAACCGACGTCGAGGACACCCAGTCGCATGGGGAAGACCCTAGGGCCAACACGTTTCGTCGGCTCGGCGGCCGGGCGGGGTCACCGCGCGTACGCTGGTCCGAGTGACAGGGCAGATCGAGCTTCACGTGCTGGTGGACGACCCCGAGGACCCGCGCAGCCGGGAGGTCGGGCTGGACTTCCCACGGGAGTGGATCGAGTTCGTCGACCCGGCCGACGCGAAGCACGTAGTCCGCGCCGACCTGACCTGGCTGCTGTCCAGCTGGACGTGCATCTTCGGCAAGGGCTGCCACGGCATCATCGCCGGGCGGGCCGCCGACGGGTGCTGCTCGCACGGCGCGTTCTTCACCGACTCCGACGACGAGAAGCGCGTCCGGGCCGCGGTGAAGCGGCTGACACCGGAGACGTGGCAGCACTTCCGGCGCGGGTTCAAGAACTGGACCGAGAACGACACAGTCGACGGCAAGACGCCGGCCCGGCGTACCGCCACCCGCGACGTGGACGCCCCGTGCGTGTTCCTCAACGACGCCGACTTCGCCGGTGGGGGCGGCTGCGCGCTGCACGCCCAGGCGCTACGCGACGGGGTGCACCCGCTGGAGTACAAGCCGGACGTCTGCTGGCAGTTGCCGGTACGCCGCGACCAGGAGTGGCACAAGCGGCCGGACAACACGAAGGTGCTGATCTCCACGCTGGCCGAGTTCGACAGGCGCGGCTGGGGCGCGGGCGGGCACGACCTCGACTGGTGGTGTACGTCCTCCACCGACGCGCACGTCGGCGCCGAGCCGATGTACGTCTCGTACGGGCCGGAGCTGACCGCGCTGATCGGCGCGCCCGCGTACGCGAAGCTGGCCGAACTCTGCGCCGCCCGGCAGCGCCAGGGTCAGATCGCGCCGCACCCGGCAAGCGAGTGAAGGCCGGCACCCCCGTCTTGGGGTGCCGGCCTTCAGTTCTTGGTCTTAGCTGTTCCAGTGCTCGGCGACGAGGTCGGCGGCCTGCTGCTCCCACTGGGCGTAGTGGTCCGGGTAAGCGGAGACCTGGACGGTCTGGGCGGCCTTGGTCAGCGGCATGTCCTGCCAGCCGTCGACCTGCTTCAGACCCTTCAGGAACGCCGTCGTCGAGTACTCAGGATCGGTGATCTGCTCCACCGTGCCCCAACCGGAGGACGGGCGCTGCTGGAACAGGCCCTGCGAGTCGTGGTCGTTACGGTCACCCAGGTGGCCCAGGTTCTCCAGCTTCGACTCCTGCAACGCGGTGGCGATGGACACGACCGCGGCACGCTCGTCCATACCGGCCTTCTTCGTCGCCGCGATGATCGCCTTCACGTTCTTGGTCTGCTCGTCGTTCAGGTCGATCCGCGACTGCTCACCCTGGACGCCGTGCGGGATCAGCTTGTCACCCTGCACCGTGGCCGCAACCGGCTTGGTATGGGTGGTGGTGTCGGCCGCGTGGGCGGCGACCGGACCGGCGAACACGCCACCGGTGAAAGCCAGACCAGCAATACCCAGAACGCTCTTACGCAGAATCGTGTTCATCACAAGTGCTCCATTCGGGGGTCGACGCACCCGCCGGGGGACGGGATACGTGGGCACCGTCAGGCGCTCAAAAAGTCTTCGGGGGGATCTCTCGGCTGCTCGCGGGGGCGGGGCCTCTACGCGGCGCCGGAAGCATGTCCAACGACCCACCACCCGGCATCATTCCCGGGCGGCTCACGCCACCACCGGGCGGGTTCACGTCGTCGGAACCGTGTTCAACGACCAGCCGACCGGGATCATTCCCGGGGGCCCTGACGCAGCGTTGATCATGAGGTTGGCGGCGACAAACCGGACACCAGACGCCGCCAAGTTCATGATCGACGCGACCGGGCAGGGCGTGCGCCGGACGGGGGCGCAGCGGCCGCCGACGAGCCACGCGATCTTGCAGTTCCCGCCCTCCGGGCGTCCCAATTGCGCGGTTCACGGGGTACCAAAGTGCAAGATCGCGCGTCAGGAGTCCCGGCGGGGCCGAGAACTCCCCGAAGCCCCGGGGTCAGCGATCTTGGAGTTGTGGCACCTCGCGAATGATGCGAAACGGGCATCCTGGGTGCCACAACTCCAAGATCGACGCAAAGGGCCCAACGCGGCCCGGGCGGATCAGGGCTCGAACTTGTAGCCCAGACCTCGCACCGTGACGATGTAGCGCGGGGCGGAGGGCTCCGGCTCGATCTTGGAGCGCAGCCGCTTCACGTGCACGTCGAGCGTCTTGGTGTCGCCCACGTAGTCGGCGCCCCAGACCCGGTCGATCAACTGGCCCCGGGTGAGCACCCGCCCGGCGTTGCGCAGCAGCAGCTCCAGCAGCTCGAACTCCTTGAGCGGGAGCTGCACCCCGGCGCCGCCGACTGTCACCACGTGCCGTTCGATGTCCATCCGGACCGGGCCGGCGGCGAGCGTCGGCGCGCCCGTCTCGTTCGACTCGGCGCTCTGCCGGCGCAGCACCGCCCGGATGCGGGCGACCAGTTCACGCGGCGAGTACGGCTTGGTCACGTAGTCGTCGGCGCCGATCTCCAGCCCGACCACCTTGTCGATCTCGCTGTCCCGCGCGGTGACCATGATGATCGGCACGTGCGAGCGCTGGCGGAGCTGCCGGCAGACCTCGGTGCCGGACATCTCCGGCAGCATCAGGTCGAGCAGCACGATGTCGGCGCCGGTCCGGTCGAACTCGGTGAGGGCGGCGGGGCCCGTCGCGGCGACGGACACCTCGAATCCCTCCTTGCGGAGCATGTAGGACAGGGCGTCGGAGAACGACTCCTCGTCCTCGACCACCAGTACGCGGCTCAACGGGTGTTTCCTTTCCTGTGGTCAGACCTGCCGGAGCTCGGCCGGGCCGGCCTCGATCCCAGCGGAGGCGAGTGTCGTCTCCAGGTCGTCCGGGGGGCGTGCGGGCAGCCGGAGAGTGAACGTCGACCCCCCACCAAGGGTGCTCGACACGTCGACCCGGCCGCCATGGTTGCTGGCGATGTGTTTGACGATGGCCAGGCCCAGGCCGGTGCCGCCGGTGGACCGGGAGCGGGCCTGGTCGGCCCGGTAGAAGCGCTCGAAGATCCGGTCGACCTCGTTCGGTGCGATACCGATGCCCTGGTCTGCCACGGCGATCTCGACGTGTTCCTCGGTGCCGGTGACAGTCACCCGTACCGTGGTGTCCTCGCCGGAGTAGTTGATCGCGTTCTCCACCAGGTTCGCCACAGCGGTGGCGAGCTGGCTGTCACTCCCGTACACCGTCAGGCCCCGCTGCCCGCCGACGGCGATCTCCACCCGGCGCGCGGTGGCCGCGGTGCGGGTGCGGTCGACGACCTCGGCGAGCACCCAGTCCACCGAGACCGGCTCGGGCGCGGGCTGCGGTTCGGCGCCCTGGAGGCGGGTCAGTTCCAGCAGTTCCTGCACGAGGCGGCCGAGCCGGGTCGACTCGTGCTGGATCCGCTCGGCGAACCGCCGCGCGGCGACGAGGTCCTCGGACAGGTCGGGCGCGCCGTCGGCGGCCGGTTCGGTGGCGTCGACGAGCGCCTCGGCGAGCAGTTGCAGCGCGCCGATGGGCGTCTTCAGCTCGTGGCTGACGTTCGCGACGAAGTCCCGGCGTACCCGCGCGAGACGGTGCGACTCGGTGACGTCTACCGCCTCGATCGAGATGTAGCCGGAGCCCAGCCCCATCGCCCGCAGGTGCACGCCGAGCGGGTTGTCGCCGCCGCCGTCGCGACCCCGGGGCAGGTCCAGCTCGATCTCGCGCCGCACGCCCGTGCGGCGGACCTGCCCGGCGAGGGTACGGATCAACGGGTGCGCCGCGATCGAGCCGGGTGTCGCCCCGGTACGGAGCAGACCCATCGCCCGGGCGGCCGGGTTCACCAGCACCGGCACGTCGTCCGGGCCGAGCACCACCACGCCCGCGCGCAGCGAGTCGATCGTCTTGCGGCCGAGCCCGGGTAGGCCCCCCTGCTGGTCGTCCGGAATCGTCGTCCTCCCTGCGTCACGACGGAGGATCCCGCCGCCCCGCGACGCCCGGCGGCGCCGCCATTCGTCAACGGGTCCGGACAGCAGCGCCCCGGCGACCAGCCCGGTCACCAGCGCTCCGGCCACCACGACGGCCACCGCCCATTCCACCCGGCGATCGTAGGGTCATTGTTAACCCGGGTATCGGGCGCAAAGGGACGAACCACTCTCGCTTTCGGCAAAGTTCACCTGCGGGCCCAGCGTCGTTCATCCGCGTTCACCCTGGTGCCGACCGTTCGGCCTAGCGTGGGGCGCGCACCTGCTCCTGCCGTACCCCTCGGGGGTGGCGGCCACCGAACCCAGGAAGTGACGATGCGCGACGAGTTCCGGGCCGACCTGCAGATTGTCAGCCAGTTGCTGGTGGACATGGCCGAGGCGGTACGCGCGGCCATGCGGCAGGCCACCAAGGCGCTGCTCACCGCCGACCGGACGGCCGCCGAGACGGTGATCGCGCGGGACGCCGAGATCGACGACCTCTACCGGCACGTGGAGGAGCGGGTCTGTGACCTGCTGGCCCGGCAGGCGCCGGTGGCCTCCGACCTGCGGGCGATGATCACCGCGTTGCACGTGGCAGCCGATCTGGAGCGGATGGGCGACCTGGCCGACCACGTGGCGAAGACGGCGTTGCGCCGGCACCCGTCCCCGGCGGTGCCGGCGGAACTGCGGCCGGTCTTCACCGACATGGCCGGGATCGCCGACCGGATGGCCGAGAAGATCGGCTCGGTGCTGGCCGAGCCGGACGCCGACATGGCCGCCGAGCTGGACGGCGACGACGACGCGATGGACGACCTGCACAAGAGCCTGTTCGGCGTGCTGCTCGGCGACGACTGGCCGTACGGGGTGGAGACGGCGATCGACGCGACGCTGCTGGGTCGCTTCTACGAGCGTTTCGCCGACCACGCGGTGAACGCGGGCGAGCACGTGGTCTACCTGATCACCGGGTCGACGTCCGGCTGAGAACCGTGGGCGGGGCCGCCTCGGGGGAGGCCCCGCCCACGCCGTCTCAGCGGCCCTGGTTGGCGACCGCGGCGGCGGCGGCCTTGGCCGCCTCCGGGTCGAGGTACGTCCCGCCGAGCACCTGCGGACGCAGGTCGGCGTCCAGGTCGTAGCGCAGCGGGATGCCGGTGGGGATGTTCAGCTTGGCGATCGCGTCGTCGGAGATCTGGTCGAGATGCTTGACCAGCGCGCGCAGCGAGTTGCCGTGCGCGGCCACCAGCACCGTCCGGCCGGCCAGGATGTCCGGCACGATCGAGTCGTACCAGTAGGGCAGCATCCGTTCGACGACGTCCTTCAGGCACTCGGTGCGCGGCATCAGCTCGGTCGGCAGCAGCGCGTACCGGGGGTCGCCGACCTGCGACCACTCGTCCGCGTCGTCGATCGGAGGCGGCGGCGTGTCGTACGAGCGGCGCCAGAGCATGAACTGCTCCTCGCCGTACTCGTCGAGGGTCTGCTTCTTGTCCTTGCCCTGCAGGGCGCCGTAGTGGCGCTCGTTGAGCCGCCACGACCGGCGCACCGCGATCCAGTGCCGGTCGGCGGCGTTCAGCGCCAGCTCGGCGGTGCGGATGGCTCGGCGCATCAGGCTCGTGTGCACCACGTCCGGCAGCAGGTCGTGCTCGCGCAGCAGTTCGCCGCCGCGCCGCGCCTCGGTCTCCCCCTTGGTGGTCAGGTCGACGTCGACCCAGCCGGTGAAGAGGTTCTTGGCGTTCCAGTCGCTCTCGCCGTGCCGCAGCAGGACCAGCGTCCCGACGGTGGGCCCCTCGCTCGCAGTCATGCCGATCATCCTGCCGTACGACGCCGGCGGACACGCGGCGACCTGTGGTGACGACCACCACGTGGAAAACCTGATGACCACGGCTCCGGCCCGGCACTAGGTTGTAAGGCGCATTAAAGAGGTCGGTCATTACCACACGGGGGCATCGGGATGCGGGCAGCGCGAGGCTGGTTACAGGACACGGCGGGTGGCCTGCCACGGACGTTCTGGTACCTCTGGGCCGGCACGCTGATCAACCGGCTCGGCTCGTTCGTCCTGATCTTCCTGGCCATCTACCTGACCCAGGAACGCGGCTTCTCCGCCGCCCAGGCCGGACTGGTGATCGGCCTCTGGGGCGCCGGCGGCGCGGTCGGCACCACCATCGGCGGCACCCTGACCGACCGCTGGGGACGGCGGCCCACGCTGCTCGTCGCGCACGTCGGCGCCGCGGGCATGATGCTCGCGCTCGGCTTCGCCCGCCCGCTCTGGGCGGTCGCCGTGGGCGCGTTGCTGCTCGGCGCGTTCGCCGAGGCGGCCCGCCCCGCCTTCGGCGCGATGATGGTCGACGTGGTGCCGGACAAGGACCGGCTGCGCGCCTTCTCGCTGAACTACTGGGCCATCAACCTCGGTTTCGCCTGCGCCGCCGTGCTCGCCGGCTTCGCCGCCCAGGGCAGCTACCTGCTGTTGTTCCTGGTGAACGCGACCACCACACTGGTGACCGCGCTGATCATCTTCGCCAAGGTCGGCGAGACCCGCGGCCCGGTCACCGCGCTCCCGGTCAAGGGGATGGCGGCGCCCGCCGGCGCGTTGCGCACCATCCTCGCCGACCGGGTGTTCCTCGGCTTCGTCGCGCTGAACCTGCTCGCCGCGCTGGTGTTCCTCCAGCACATCTCGATGCTGCCGATCGCGATGGGCGACTCCGGGCTCAGCCCGGCCACGTACGGCTCGGTGATCGCACTGAACGGCGTGCTCATCGTGGTCGGCCAGCTTTTCGTACCCCGGCTCATCAAGGGCCGCAGCCGCTCGCACGTGCTGGCGCTCGCGGCGCTGGTGATGGGCGCCGGGTTCGGGCTCACCGCGTTCGCCGACACGGTCTGGCTCTACGGCCTGACCGTGCTGATCTGGACCGTCGGCGAGATGCTCAACTCGCCGTCCAACGCCACCCTGATCGCGGAGCTGTCCCCGGCCGCGCTGCGCGGCCGCTACCAGGGCGTCTTCTCGCTGTCCTGGCAGCTCGCCGGCGCCGCCGCGCCGATCCTCGGCGGCCTGGTCCGCGAGCACGCGGGCAACAGCGCGCTCTGGCTCGGCTGCGCTGGCATCGGCGTCGTGGCGGCGGTCGCCCACCTGATCTCCGGTCCGGCCCGGGAGCGCCGCGCTGTCGCGCTGCGCGCCGTGGGCACGCCGGTCACGCCGGTCACCGCCACCGCCTACCCGGCGCCCGAGGCGGGCGAGGCCGCGGCGACCGCACCGGCCGCGCCGGTCCGGGCCGGTTCCTGAGTACGCCCCGACGCGACCGCCCCGAGGCGGGTGGATACCGTACGGGACGGAATCGGTAAGGAAACCTTCCTGGAGGGCTGGTGCACGGCCTGCGGCGCTGGTGGGACGACACGGCCGGCGGACTACCGGCCACGTTCTGGTACCTCTGGTCCGGCCTGCTGATCAACCGGGCCGGCGCGTTCGCGCTGCTGTTCCTGTCGCTCTACCTGACCGCTGCGCGGGGCGCCCCGCCGTCGCTGGCCGGGCTGGTGGTCGGCGCGTACGGGATCGGCGGCGCGGCCGGCACGCTGCTCGGCGGCGTGCTGGCCGACCGGTGGGGACGCCGGGCCACGCTGCTCGCCGCCCACCTGGCCGCCGCCGCCCTGATGACGGCGCTGGCGTTCACCACGCACCTGGCGGCGATCGCCGTACTCGCCACGCTGGTCGGCGTGGCACACTCGATGCCCAGCCCGGCATTCGTGGCCGCCATCGTGGACGTGGTGCCCGAGGCGCGCCGCTCCCGCGCGTTCAACCTGCAGTTCTGGGCGTTCAACCTGGGCATGGCGGTGGCCTCGCTGCTGGCCGGCATCCTCGCCGAGGCGAGCTTCACGGCGCTGTTCCTGGTCGACGCCGGAGCCACGCTGGCCGCGGCGGTGGTGATCGCGCTGAAGGTGCCGGAGACGCTCACCCGGCGGCCCGCGCCCATGCCACGGGCGGTGGTGGGACGGCGTCCCGGGCTGCACACCGCGCTCACCGACCGCACGTTCCTGGTGTTCGTCGGGCTGACGTTCCTGCTGGCCGTGCTGACCATGCAGACCTCCACGATCATGCCGCTGGCGATGCGCGAGGACGGTCTGCGCCCGTCGGCGTACGGGCTGGTGGTCGCGCTCGGCGGGGCGCTCATCGTGGCCGGGCAGCTGTTCGTGCCCCGGCTCATCGAGCCGTACCGCAAGTCGAGCGTGCTGGCCGTCTCCACCGGCCTGATGGCGCTCGGGTTCGGCGCGCTGACGGTGGCCGACGGGCTGCCGCTCTACCTCGGCGCGGCGGTGGTCTGGACGGTCGGGCAGATGCTCGCCGCGCCGCCGAACGCACAGATCAACGCGGACCTCGCGCCGCCCGAACTGCGCGCCCGCTACCAGTCGGTGTTCTACCTGACGTTCCCGGCCGCGTCGTTCGTGGCGCCGGCACTCGGCGGGCTCAGCCTGGAACACCTCGGCGCGCGGCACTGGCTGGTGGTGGGCGCGCTCGGCCTGCTGGCCGCTGCCGGGCACCTGCTCGCCGGGCCGCGCCGGGAGCGGCGGGTGGCCGCGCTGCGGGCCGCGGCGGCGGAACCGGTGACGTCCGCCCGCTGACGGGCTCGAGAAGACAACGGCAGAGCGCCCACCCCGACCCCCGTCGAGATGGGCGCTCGTACCGTACGCCCGGCGGCGGCGGGCGACACTCACCCCCGTAAGCGTCGCCCGCTCGCGCCGCCGGTTCCACGGGTGGCACCGTCCCCCAACGGCGTGCTCCACCCGATCTTCGCATCTCGCCTGCGCGGATCTGATCGATCCACCGCTCCCCCGAACGGAAACAAGCGTGACGCGGTGCAATAAAGTTAGTTCGCCCGGATTCCGGATTCAACCCAGAACGCTGTCTTGCCCGTCACAGCACCCGTGTCGGAAAACCGGCTTTCCGTGTCGTCGTCCCTGGAATGGCAAACACGGCGTTCCCGTCGGCCATTCCCGTAAACCTCAGCCGTCCTCGCGATTCGGGTTCTCGGTCCGGAAGAAGTTGCTCTGCCGGCCGTCCCGCATCTGCTCCTGGTAGATCAGGTTCAGCCGCCGCAGGTCGAACGTGCGGAACCAGTCGTCCCAGGTGATCTCGCGGATCCGGCTGCTCTCCCGGTACCCGGGGATGTTGAACGTCAGCACCCCGGCCCGGCCCTCGCGCTCGGTTCCGGCGATGGTGGCGGGCTTCGCACCCCGCGCCCGCGCCCAGCGCTGGATCACCTCGTGGTTCCGGGTGACCAGGCTCCGGCCCGGACGCTCCGGCCGGTCTGCGAGCGACGTGATGAGCTGCGACGATCCGATCGACCGGCTGGACGCCGGCCCACGGGTCGGTGCCGCCTGGGCCCGGGCGGACGACGCCTTCCGAGCCGGCGCCGCCTTGGCCCGCGACGGGGCCGCCTTGGCGCGCGAAGGAGCTGCCTTCCCCCTCGACGGAGCTGCCTTCGCCCGAGCGGGCGCGGCCTTCGCCCGTGACGCGGCAGTGGCGCGCCCGGGTGCCGCCTTCGCGCGGGACGGAGCTGCCTTCGCGCGCGATGTCGTCGCCCGCGACGAGGTCGCCTTCGCCCGAGCCGGAGCCGCCTTGGCCCGAGCCGGCATCGCCTTCGCCCGCGACGAGGTCGCCTTGGCGCGAGCGGGGACCGCCTTGCGCGTACCCGTCGCCTTGGCCCTGGCGCCGGTGGCGCGTGCGGCCGGCGCGGCCTTCGCCGGCGACGTGGCGCTCCGGCGGGCCGACGTGGTCCGCTTCGCCGCAGTGGTCTTCTTCGCGGCGGTGCTCTTGCGGGTCGCCGACGGCCGGCCGGCCGGGCCGGTGCTCCGCCGGGCGGCGCCGCCCTCCCCGCGCATCGCCCGCGCCAGGGTCTTCACCAGTTCCGGCTTCCGCAGCGCGGAGATCCCCGAGACCCCGCGCCGCTTGAGCTGGCTGCGGAGGTCGTCGACCTTCATCCGGGAGATCGCCGACTCCGACACCCTCGGGGTGTTCGGCGTCTGATTGCCGGTTTGCCGCTTGGTCCGGGTCGCAGTCGTGCCGCGACCTGAGCTGTTGCGCTGAGCCATGGGACACGCTCCTCGACAGTCCGTCCTCGGCCCGCGGTGGGTCCCAGTGCTCCGCACCGCGCGGGGCGGCATACCCGTCAGGAGGGCTCCGAACCTCCGGCGGACGATCCGGCAGCGGCGGAAGGCTCGAAGAGGTGCGCGAACGCGGCCAGGTTCGCTGTCGACTCGCCGCGCTTGACCCGCCACTCCCACTCCCGGCGGATGGCGGTGCCGAACCCGATCTCCAGCATGCTGTCGAACGACTCGTCCGCGTACGTCAGCACCGAACCGAGCAGCCGGTCCAGCTCGTCGGCGTCCACCCCGGCCAGGTTGACCCGCCCGGTCAGGTAGACGTCGCCGACCGCGTCGATGGAGAACGAGACGCCGTACATGCGGGCGTTGCGCTGGAGCAGCCACGCCCACAGCTCCTCGCGGCGCTCGTCCGGCTGGCGCATCACGAACGCCTCGACCCGCAGCGCGTGCTCACCCACGATCAGGTTGCAGATCGTCTTGAGCTTGTGCGTGCCGGGCAGCGTCACCGCGTACGACGCCTCACCGGTGGACTCCCACTCCAGCTCGCGCTCCGCGCAGACGGACTCGATCAGCGCGGCGACCTCACTCGTGCGGCTCATCGCACCCACTCTACGACCGGCGTACCGGGGCCGCCCGGTGGCCGGTGGAGATCACCAGGAGCACAGCGCGGCCGGTTCGCCGAGCCGCCGCGCCAGCCGGGCCCGGTGCTCGGTGATCGCCTCCCCGTAGACCGCGAGCAGGCCGGAGGCGGTGCGGTGCCAGGAGAAGTCCCGGGCGTGCCGCTCGGCGCCGCGGCCCAGCGCGGCACGGCGTACCGGATCGGGCAGCAGGCGGGCCAGCGCGCGGGCCCAGTCGACCGGGTCGTGCCCGTCGATGAGCATGCCGCTGACGCCGTCGCGTACCGCCGTCACCAGGCCGCCCACGGCGGCGGCCAGCACCGGCGTGCCGCACGCCTGGGCCTCCAGCGCGACCAGCCCGAACGACTCGTTGTGCGACGGCACCGCGACCAGGTCGGCGGCGCGGTAGAGGGCGGGCAGGTCCGCGCCGGTCTGCGGCGGGAGGAAACGCACCCGGTCGGCGATGCCGAGCGCGTGCGCCAACTCGATCAGGGCGGTGGGCCGGTCCAGGCCGCTGCCGCTGGGCCCGCCGCAGATCACCACGGTCAGCTCGTCGGCCAGCGCCGGATCCCGTTCACGCAGCGCGGCGGCGGCGCGCACCAGCACGTCCGGCGCCTTCAGCGGCTGGATCCGGCCGACGAACGCGACCACGTAACCGTCGGTCGGCAGGCCGAGCCGGCGGCGCGCGGCCCGGGTCGCGGCGTCCCGGTCGCCCGCGGCGGGACGGAACCGGTCCAGGTCGACGCCGGGTTCCACGATCGCCACCCGGTCCGGCTCGGCCGCGTACCGGTCGAGCAGGTCGCGGGCCTCGACCCGGGTGTTGGCGACCAGCCGGTCCGCCTCGGTGACCACCTGCTCCTCACCGATCACCCGGGCCTTCGGCTCGGGACGGTCCCCGGCGGCCAGGCGCGCGTTCTTGACCTTCGCGAGGGTGTGCGCGGTGTGCACCAGCGGTACGCCCCAGCGCTCCTTGGCCAGCCAGCCGACCTGGCCGGAGAGCCAGTAGTGCGAGTGGATCAGGTCGTAGTGGCCGGGCGGACGGGCCGCCTCGGCCCGCAGCACCCCCGCGGTGAAGGCGCAGAGCTGACCCGGCAGTTCCTCCTTGGTCAGCCCCTCCAGCGGCCCGGCGGTGACGTGCCGGACGGACACGCCGGGCGCCACCTCGACCACCGGGGGCAGGTCACCGGCGGTGGCCCGGGTGAAGATCTCCACCTCGACGTCGGCCTCGGCCAGCCGCCGGGCCACCTCCAGGATGTAGACGTTCATGCCGCCCGCGTCACCGGTGCCGGGCTGGTGCAGCGGCGACGTGTGCACCGACAGGGTGGCGATACGGCGGGGCCGCGGCCACGGAAGGGCACCTCGCTGACGACCGACACCGGTGTGCAAATCCGCCACGTCCGCTCCCTCTGTCACGGTTGATGCCGTCCCGCACGACCGGCGCTTCTCGGTCAACCCGTGTGCCGGATGTCATCTTCCCCATCGGGGTACGGAAATGCTTTCCGCCGGGTCCCGGGCGTGACGGACCTCATCCCGCCGACCGGCCCGGCGACGGGAGACAATGTCCGGATGACTTCAGTCGCCATCGTCACCGGGGCGTCCAGCGGGATCGGCGCGGCCACCGCCCGCCGGCTCGCCGCCGAGGGATTCCACGTGCTGGCCGCCGCCCGGCGTACCGACCGGCTGGCCGCGCTGGTCGCCCAGATCGAGTCGGCCGGCGGCGCGGCGACAGCGGTGGCCTGCGACGTGACCTCGGACGAGTCGGTGGCCGGACTGGCCGCCGCCGCCGAGGCCGCCCCCGGGCCGGTAACGCTGCTGGTGAACAACGCCGGCGGCGCCCGCGGCCTGGACCCGGTCGAGACCGCCGACGTGGGCGACTGGCAATGGATGTACGACGTCAACGTGCTCGGCACGCTGCGCGTCACCAAGGCGCTGCTCCCGGCGCTGGAGCGCTCCGGCGCCGGCACGGTCGTGATCGTCAGCTCCACCGCCGGGCACGTGGTCTACGAGGGCGGCGGCGGCTACACGGCCGCCAAGCACGCGCAGACCGCGATCGCCGGCACGCTCCGGCTGGAACTGTGCGGGCGCCCGGTCCGGGTGATCGAGATCGACCCCGGCATGGTGAAGACCGTGGAGTTCGGCCTGGTCCGCTTCGGCGGTGACACCGACCGGGCCGAGGCGGTCTACGCCGGAGTCGCCGAACCGCTGGTGGCCGACGACGTCGCCGACTGCGTCGCCTGGTGCGCGACCCGCCCGCACCACGTCAACATCGACCAGCTCGTGGTCCGCCCGCTGGCCCAGGCCGCGCAGCACAAGGTGCACCGGACGTCCTAATGGAGCGTCCGCTCGGCGTGGCCACCCGGGGCACGACGAACCCCAACCGGCTCCGGCGGGTGGACAACTGGATCGTCGAGACCTGCGGCGACGCGCTGCGCGCCGCCGCCGACCCGCTCGTGGTCGACCTCGGCTACGGCGCCACCCCGGTCACCCCCGTCGAGCTGCGCGCCCGGCTGGCCGCCGGGGTCCGCGCCGACGTGCGGGTGGTCGGCCTGGAGATCGATCCGGTACGCGTCGCCGCCGCCCTGCCCGCCGCCGACCCGCCCGGGCTGACGTTCGCCAGGGGCGGCTTCGAACTGGCCGGGCTGCGTCCCGCGCTGGTACGGGCGTTCAACGTCCTCCGCCAGTACGACGAGAGCGAGGTGGCCGACGCCTGGCGTACCGTCACCGGGCGGCTCGCGCCGGGCGGACTGCTGGTCGAGGGCACCTGCGACGAGCTGGGCCGGCTCGGCTCCTGGGTGCTGCTCGACGCCACCGGCCCGCGCACCCTCACCCTGTCGGCGAAGCTCACCACGCTGGAGAGCCCGGCCACGCTCGCCGAGCGGCTGCCGAAGGCCCTGATCCACCGCAACGTGCCGGGTGAACGCGTCCACGACCTGATCGAGGCGCTGGAGCAGGCGTGGCGCTCGGCCGCCGGTTACGCCCCGTTCGGCCCCCGGCAGCGCTGGCTGCGGACGGTCGAGGCGGTGAAGGAGTCAGGCTGGCCGATCCAGGACACCCCGCGCACGTGGCGCCACGGCTACCTGACGCTCCCCTGGCCCGCCGTGGCCCCCCGCTAACCCGCGCCGCCCCTGCCCCCCCCGCCCGCCACCCGCCCCTCTCGGCGAGCCCTGACGAGGTCTCCCTCGGGCGCGTTGATCTTGCACTGGCCGCGCCGGCAGAACGGGTCAACACGCCCGCACCGAGGGCCGGAAGTACAAGATCGCGGGGGTGAGGCGGGCGGGGGCCAGGGCGAGGGCGAGGGCGAGGGCGGTCAGATGGTGCAGTTGATGAGGACGGGCTCGGGGTGGAGGGTTACGCCGAACCGGGACTGGACGCCGTCGCGGATCTCGCGCGCCAGCGCCACCAGGGCGGCCGTACTGGCGGTGCCGGAACGGTTCGTGAGCGCCAGCGTGTGCTTGCTGGAGATGGCGACGCCCTCCGGGCCCGCGTACCCCTTGCCGAACCCGGCCTTGTCGATCAGCCACGCCGCGCTGACCTTCACCGCGCCGTCGGCACCAGGCCAGTGCGGCGGCTCCCCCACGTCGGCGGCGCGTTCCCGCATCTGCTCGAACACCTCGCCCGGCAGCACCGGGTTGGTGAAGAACGAGCCCACCGACCAGGTGTCCGGGTCTGCCGGGTCGAGCACCATGCCCTTGCCGGCGCGCAGCTTGCGCACCGTGGCGCGGGCTTCGGCGAGCGGCACCCGGTCGCCCACCTCGACGCCGAGCGCCCGGGCCAGTTCGGCGTAGCGGACCGGGCCGGACAGCGGGGACCGGGTGAGCCGGAAGTCGACGGTGAGCACCACCCAGCGGTCGCTGTACTTGAAGATGCTGCCCCGGTAGACGAACCCGCAGTCCGCCGCGGCGATCCGCACCACCTCGCGGCGGGTACGGTCGTACGCCTCGACGGCGACGATCGTCTCGGCGACCTCCTGGCCGTACGCGCCGACGTTCTGGATCGGGGTCGCGCCGGCCGAGCCGGGGATGCCGGAGAGGCACTCCAGCCCGGACCAGCCGCGCTCGACGGTGGCGGCGACGAGGTCGTCCCACGGCTCGCCGGCTTCGACACGTACCGTGACGGTGTCGCCGTCCTCGGCGACGGCCCGGAACCCCCGGGAGCGGACGAGCACGACGGTGCCGGGGAAGCCCTGATCGCCGATCACGACGTTGCTGCCGCCGGCCAGCACCAGTACGGCCTGCTCGCGGGCTTCCGCTTCCTGCACCTTCAGCACGATCTGGGTGGCGTCCTCGGCGGTCTCCAGCCGCCCGGCGGGTCCGCCGAGCCGGAGCGTGGTGTAGCGCGCCAGGGTGGCCGGATCGGTCGGTTCACCGGCAGTAGCCGGTTCGGCGTAGACGTCTGACACGCCTTTCACCCTAGGCTGAGGGGTAGCCGGAGCACCCACTGGTGGCCCGGTCACCCCCGGGAGGATGGCGATGAGCAGACTGCACCACACGAAGGACTTCTGGATCGGCGCGCTGCGCACGGAGGGCCCCGCCTTCGCCACGGCGGTGGCCGAGGCGCCGCCCGAGACACCCGTGCTGTCCTGTCCCGGCTGGACTGTCACCGATCTCGCTCATCACCTGACCCGCGCGTACGTCTGGGTGGGCACCGTGCTGTCCACGGGCGGCACCACGCGCCCGGAGCGGCACGACCCGGAGCCGCCGGCGGGTCTGACCGCGGCGCAGTGGTACGCGCAGGAGTACGAGCGGATCACCGCGCTGCTGGAGGCGACGGATCCGGAGGCGCCGGCCTGGAACTTCGCGCCCCAGCCGAAGAAGGCGGCCTTCTGGCCGCGCCGGATGGCGCACGAGACGGCCGTGCACCGCTGGGACGCCCAGCTCGCGATCGGTGCGGGTGATCCGATCGAGGCGAAGCTCGCGGCCGACGGGGTGAGTGAGGTGCTGGACACGTGGCTGCCGGCGGGACGGCGGGTGCAGCCCGGGCAGTGGCGCGGCGTGGTGCAGCTGAACGCGACCGACGCGGCACAGGAGTGGTACCTGCGGTTGCGGGGTGAGGGGGTCGCGCTGCTGGACACCGCGACGATCCTCGACCACGACGACCACCGCGCGCGGGCGCAGGTGTCGGGTACGGCGAGCGATCTGCTGCTGGCGCTGATGGGCCGGATCAGCTTCGACGCGCTGGACGTGGCGGGCGACCCGGCCCTGCTGGGGGGCCTGCGGGTCGGCTGACGACGGGCACCGGGCGGAGAGGGGCGGAGGCCGCTCCTCTCCGCTTCTTTTCGGACCGCTCTGAGAGCGCTCTCTTGACAAGGTCCGGGACCCTCCACCACGCTGTCGTGAGAGCGCTCTCTTAGTTCCGGAACCGCCTTCCACCACCCGTTTCGACGACCCGAGAGGTCAGGACAGCATGCTCACCTTCACGCGCCGCCGCCTGGCGGCGGTTGCAGTGGTCGCCGCCACCGCGCTGCTCGGCACCACCGCCTGCGGCGGCGGCGACGATGCCGCCGCCGACGGGCCGATAACGCTCACCGTCGACGTCTTCGGCCAGTTCGGTTACGCCGATCTCTACCAGGAGTACATGGCCAGCCACCCCGGCGTGAAGATCGTCGAGCGCGGCACCGGCGGCAACCTCGACGAGTACTCCCCGAAGCTCACCCAGTGGCTCGCCGCGGGCAAGGGCGCCGGTGACGTGGTCGCCATCGAGGAGGGCCTGCTCGTCGAGTACAAGGCCAACCCGCAGAACTTCGTCAACCTGCTCGACCACGGCGCGGCCGACCTGAAGGGCAACTTCCTCGACTGGAAGTGGAACCAGGGGCTCACCGCCGACGGCAAGCAGCTCATCGGCCTCGGCACTGATGTCGGCGGCATGGCGATGTGCTACCGCACCGACCTGTTCGCCAAGGCCGGCCTGCCCACCGACCGGGAGGCGGTCTCCAAGCTCTGGCCCACCTGGCAGGACTACATCAAGGTCGGCGAGCAGTTCACCGCGAAGAAGACCGGCGCGTCGTTCCTGGACGCCGCGACGAACACGTTCAACACGATCCTGCTCCAGACCGCCGGCAACAGCAGCGGCTACAGCTACTACGACACCGGCAACAACCTGGTCGTCGGCAGCAACCCGGCGGTGAAGCAGGCGTACGACACCACGATGGACATCATCGACTCGGGGCTGTCCGGCAAGTACGGCTCCTGGTCCGAGGAGTGGGTGTCGGCGTTCAAGCAGTCGAAGTTCGCCACCATCGCCTGCCCGGCCTGGATGACCGGCGTGATCGAGGGCAACGCGGGCGCGGGCGCCAAGGGCAAGTGGGACATCGCCCAGATCCCCGGCAACGGTGGCAACTGGGGCGGCTCGTTCCTCGCCGTGCCGAAGCAGAGCAAGCACCAGGCCGAGGCGATCGAGCTGGCCAAGTTCCTGACCAGCGCCAAGGGTCAGATCGGCGCGTTCAAGGCGAAGGGTCCCCTGCCCTCCTCGCCGCAGGCGCTGGAGGACCCGGCGATCATCGACTCGAAGAACGCCTACTTCTCCGAGGCGCCGGTCGGGAAGATCTTCGCCGAGGGCGCCAAGAGCCTGAAGCCGGTCTACATGGGACCGAAGAACCAGGCCGTACGCACCGAGGTCGAGAACGCCGTCCGCAGCGTCGAGCTGGGCAAGCGCTCACCGGAGCAGGGCTGGACCGACGCGGTCGCCAACGCCGAGAAGGCCGCCGCCAAGTAACCCGAGCAGCGCGTGCGGGCGGCCACCCGGCCACGGGGGCCGCCCGCACGGCGGAAAGGAGTCCCGGGTCATGGCCGTCCAGCTCGACGCCCGCCCGCCGGTCGCACCGGCACCCCGCCCCACCCGTCCCGGCCTGGGCAACCGGCTCAGCCGACTCGACACGAAGTACTCGCCGTACCTGTTCATCGCCCCGTTCTTCCTGCTGTTCGGCGTCTTCGGGGCGTACCCGCTGGCGTACACGTTCTGGGTCTCGCTGCACGACTGGGACCTGCTCGGCGCCGAGCACCCGTTCATCGGCTTCGACAACTACACCCAGTTGCTCGCCGACTCGGACTTCTGGCACTCGGTGGTCAACACGCTGGGCATCTTCGTGATCTCCACGGTGCCCCAGCTGCTGGCCGCGCTCTGGCTGGCCAACCTGCTCAACCGGCAGCTGCGCGCCCGTACCACCTGGCGGATGGCGGTGCTGATCCCGAACGTCACCTCGACCGCCGCCGTGGCGATCGTGTTCGCGGTACTGTTCGGCCGCGAGTTCGGCATGATCAACTGGCTGCTCGACCACGTCGGGATCAACGCGATCGACTGGAAGGCGAACCGGTTCGCCGCCTGGGTCGCCATCTCCACGATGGTCGACTGGCGCTGGACCGGCTACAACGCGCTGATCTTCCTCGCCGCCATGCAGGCCATCCCCCGCGACCTGTACGAGTCGGCGTCGATCGACGGCGCCGGCCGGGCCCGGCAGTTCTGGTCCATCACGGTGCCGCTGCTCAAGCCGACGATCATCTTCGCGGTCATCATCTCCACCATCGGCGGCCTCCAGCTCTTCACCGAGCCCCGGATGTTCAACTCCGGCACCAACGCGATCCGCGGCGGACCGCTGCGCGAGTCGCAGACGGTGACCATGTACATGTTCGAGAACGCCTTCGCACCGCACTACAACTTCGGCTACGGCTCCGCCGTCGCCTGGCTGCTGTTCGCCCTCATCGCCGTGGTCGCGGCGATAAACGTCCTGCTCCTGCGCCGGCTCGGCGGCGGCTCCCGCAAGGAGGTCTCCCGATGACCCGCCTCTGGTCGGCCAGCCGGCTCACCTACCTGGCGCTGACGCTCTCCGCCGTCCTGTCGATCTTCCCGATCTACTGGATGTTCGTGGTGGCCAGCCGGACCAGCGACACGATGGGCCAGGTGCCGCCGCCGCTCACCCCCGGCGGCAACCTCGGCGCCAACATCGCCCGGCTGTTCGACAACACCGACGCGTACTTCCTGACCGGCCTGATCAACTCGGCGATCGTGGCCACCACCGTCACGATCTCGGTGGTGTTCTTCTCCACGCTGGCCGGGTTCGCGTTCGCCAAGCTGCGCTTCCGCGGGCGCAACGCGCTGCTGCTGGTCATCGTCGCCACCATGATGGTCCCCACCCAGCTCGGCGTGATCCCGCTCTACCTGCTCATGACGAAGCTGAACTGGAACGACCGGCTGCCCGCCGTGATCGTGCCGGCGCTGGTCACCGGCTTCGGCGTGTTCATGATGCGCCAGTACGCCGGCCAGGCCGTGAGCACCGAGCTGATCGAGGCGGCCCGGATGGACGGCTGCAACACCGCGCGGATCTACTGGAACGTGGTGCTGCCCGCGCTGCGCCCGGCCGCCGCCGTCCTCGGCCTGCTCACGTTCATGACCACCTGGAACGACTTCCTGTGGCCGTACGCGGTGCTGAACGACCCGGAGAACCCGACTGTCCAGCTGTCGCTGCGGGCCCTCTCCGACGGGTACTACCAGGACATGTCGCAGGTGTTCACCGGCACGGCCATCGCCACGCTGCCGCTGCTGCTGGTGTTCGTCGTCTTCGGCCGCCAGATCATCGGCGGGATCATGGAAGGTGCGGTCAAGGCATGAGCAACGTCCGATTCCCGGAGGGCTTCGTCTGGGGCGGGGCCACCGCCGCGTACCAGATCGAGGGCGCCGCCCGCGACGACGGTCGCGGCCCGTCGATCTGGGACACCTTCAGCCGTACGCCGGGCGCGGTGTTCGCCGGCCACACCGGCGACGTGGCCTGCGACCACTACCACCGGTACGCCGAGGACGTCGCGCTGATGGCCGAGCTGGGGCTGCGGGCGTACCGGTTCTCGGTGTCCTGGCCCCGGGTGCGGCCGGACGGCACCGGCCCGGTCGAGCCGCGCGGGCTGGACTTCTACGACCGGCTGACCGACGCGCTGCTGGACGCCGGCATCGACCCGATCGTCACGCTCTACCACTGGGACCTGCCGCAGGCGCTGGAGGACCGGGGCGGCTGGACGGTACGGGAGACCGCCGAGCACTTCGCCGAGTACGCGCTCGCCGTGCACGGCCGCCTCGGCGACCGGGTCCGCACCTGGACCACGCTCAACGAGCCGTGGTGCTCGGCCTACCTCGGGTACGGCTCCGGGGTGCACGCGCCGGGACGCCGCGACGCCGGTGACGCGTTCCGCGCCGTACACCATCTGCTGCTCGGCCACGGCCTGGCGGCGCGGGCGCTGCGCGCGGCCGGCGCGGAGACGCTCGGGATCACGCTCAACCTGGCCGACGTGCAGCCGGCGGACGCGGGCAGCGCCGCCGACGCCGAGGCGGTCCGGCTGGTCGACGGCCTGCACAACCGGATCTTCCTGGACCCGCTCACCGGCGGCGGCTACCCGGCGGACGTGCTGGCCCACGTCAGCCGGATCGTCGCGCCGGACTTCGTCAGGGACGGGGACGAGAAGCTGATCGCCGCGCCGCTGGACCTGCTCGGCCTGAACTACTACGCGCCCACCTACGTGGCCGGGCGTGCGGGCGGCGCAGGCGGCGACGCGTACCCGGGGACCGCCGGGACCGTCGAGTTCCTGCCGCCGGCCGGGCCGCTGACCGACATGGGCTGGTCGATCGAGCCGGCCGGGCTGACCCGGCTGCTGGAACGCGTGGCGGCCGACTGTCCCGGGCTCCCCCTGATGATCACCGAGAACGGCGGGGCGTTTCCGGACACCGACGTCGACGAGCAGGGCGGGGTTGCCGACGCCGACCGGGTCGCCTACCTCGACGGGCACCTGCGCGCCGCGCACGAAGCCATCGCCCGCGGCGTGGACCTGCGCGGTTATCTCGTATGGTCGGTGCTGGACAACTTCGAATGGGCCGAGGGTTACCGGAAGCGGTTCGGGATCGTCCACGTCGACTACCTGACCCAGCGGCGCACACCAAAGCACAGCGCCCGCTGGTACCAGGAGGTGATCGCCCGGAACGGGCTGTGACGAGGTGGTGGTTACGGGGATGACGACGGCACAGCGACCGACCCTGGAGGCGGTGGCCCGGCTGGCCGGCGTGTCCCGGGCCACCGTCTCCCGGGTGGTGAACGGCTCGACCACAGTCGCCGAGCCGATCCGGCAGGCGGTACGCCGGGCGGTCGAGGAACTCGGGTA
This sequence comes from Micromonospora sp. WMMA1976, assembly GCF_027497335.1. Taxonomy (NCBI): domain Bacteria; kingdom Bacillati; phylum Actinomycetota; class Actinomycetes; order Micromonosporales; family Micromonosporaceae; genus Micromonospora; species Micromonospora sp. WMMA1976. The sequence continues at coordinate 5,665,683 of NZ_CP114912.1, forward strand.
CGTCCCGAACCTCGCCGCCCGCAGCCTGGTCACCCAGCGGACCGACTCGGTGGCGCTGGTGCTGCCCGAGGCGGCCACCCGGGTGTTCTCCGACGACCAGGTGTTCCCGGGCATCATCCGGGGCGCGGCACAGGAGCTGGAGGCGGCGGACAAGCAGCTCGTGCTGATGCTCGCCGGTTCGCCGGCCGGGCACGAACGGGTCGAGCGGTACACCACCGGGCGGCACGTCGACGGGGTGCTGTTCGCCTCGCTGCACGGCGAGGACCCGCTGCCCGGCCGGCTCGCCCGCCTCGGCATCCCGGTGGTGTGCAGCGGGCGGCCACTCGACGGCGCCGACGTGCCGTACGTGGACGTCGACCACGAGGGCGGCGTGAGCACAGCCGTCCAGCACCTGATCGCAAACGGGCGGCGGCGGATCGCCACCATCGCCGGGCCGCAGGACATGGTCGCCGGGATCGAGCGGCTGATCGGCTACCGCAGCGCGATCACCGACGCCGGGCTGCCGGAGCTGGTCGCGTACGGCGACTTCACCCGGGAGTCCGGCACCGCCGCGATGCGCGAGCTGCTCGCCGCCGACCCGGAACTGGACGCCGTGTTCGCCGCCTCCGACCTGATGGCGCACGCCGCCCTGCGGTCGCTGCGGGAGGCCGGGCGGCGGGTGCCCGAGGACGTGGCGGTGATCGGGTTCGACGACATCGAGACGGCCGCGTACACCGAGCCGCCGCTGACCACGGTGCGGCAGCCGATAGTGGAGCTGGGCCGGTCGATGACCCGGCAACTGCTGCGCATCGCCGCGGGCGAGCAGGTCGAGCAGGCGCTGGTGCTGCCGACGGAGCTGGTGCTGCGCGAGTCCGCGTGATCATCCGGTCGCGCTGATTATCCGGTCGCGGGCGGGCGGCGGCGGGGCTAGGGTCCGCCGGATGAGTGGAGCCGAGATCCGTCCCGCCCGCCCCGACGACGCGCCCGCCGTGGTGGCGTTGCGCGCGCTCGTCTTTCCCTATCTGGTGCGCGGAGTCGAGTCGACCCGCCGCATGATCGCCGAACCACCGCCCGGCGAGGACTGGGCCGGCTGGGTCGCCGAGGCGGACGGGCAGATCGTCGGCTGGGTGTCGGCGTACCGCAACACGCAGACCTCGACACCGGGCGTGGGCGAGATCGCCCTGCTGCACGTGCATCCGGAGCACCGCCGCCAAGGCGCCGGCACCGCGCTGTTCGACACCGCGCTCGGTCACCTGCGGACGCTCGGGACCACCCGGGTGCTCACCCACGCGCGCACCGAGTCGCTGCCGTTCGCGCAGCGGCACGGCTTCACCGCCAGCCGGGAGTTGCGCTACTCGGCGCTGGACCTAACCACCGCCCCGCCGATGCCGCAGCCGCCGCCGGGCGTACGGCTGGTGTCCGCCGCCGGGCTCGACCCGCGCCAGGTGCACCGGGTCGACGCCGAGTCGTCCCGGGACGAGCCGGGGGACGTGCCGACGGACGCGCTCGGCTTCGACCTGTGGCGGCACGAGTGCTGGGACAACCCGGGGCTGGACCGGGAGGCGAGCACGCTCGCCGAGGTGGACGGGGAACTGGTCGCGCTGAGCCTGGTCAAGCGGGACGGCGACCGGATGTGGTCGGACTTCACCGGCACGCTGCCCGCGTACCGGGGACGCGGGCTGGCCCGGCTGACCAAGCAGGCCGCGCTGCACGCCGCCGCCGCTCGCGGGGTACGGACCGCGTACACCTCGAACGACGAGGCGAACGCGCCGATGCTGGCGGTGAACGAGCGGCTCGGCTACCGGGCGGTGGACAGCCAGTGGTCGTGCCGGCGCAAACTCATGTGAGCCCGGCGGCCACCCGCACCGCCGTCGCGTACGTGTCGGCGCCGAACAGCACCAGCCGGGCCTCGGTGACGTGCGCCGGGGTGGCCGCGTGCAGCACGGTGAGCGCCTGCGCCACCGCGTCCTCGACCGGCCAGCCGTAGATCCCGGCGGAGATCAGCGGGAACGCGACCCGTGTCGCGCCCAGCCCGTCGGCGATGCGCAGGCTGTTGGCGTAGCAGTCGCGCAGCAGCGCCGAGCGGTCCTCGCGCGGCGAGAAGACCGGCCCGACCGTGTGCACCACCCAGCGGGCCGGCAGGTTGCCGGCGGTGGTGGCGACGGCCTGGCCGGTGGGCAGCCCGCGCGGGTAGCGGGAGGCGCGCAGCGCCTCGCACTCCTCCAGGATCGCCGGCCCGCCCCGGGCGTGGATCGCGCCGTCGACTCCCCCGCCGCCGAGCAGCGACGAGTTCGCGGCGTTGACTATCGCGTCGACCTGCTGCGCGGTGATGTCCCCCTCGATCAGGACGGTGTCCATCTCAGCTCTCCTCGACGGGCTGGCCCAGCGAGCGGCGGGCCAGCAGCGCGGCCCCGGCGACGGCGGCCGGCATGACCAGCACCGCGCCGAGCGGGATCAGGAAGCACAGGAAGACCGCCACCCCGAAACCGAGCGCGGTTGGGCGGTCGGCCCGCAGCCGCGCCCGCCGGTCCGGCAGCCGCATCCCGCGCCGGTAGAACGGCGCGCCGACCAGCTCCAGCGCCAGGAACCAGCCACCCACCAGGGCGCCGACCACCGGGACCACCGTCTGTCCCACCACCGGGATGAAACCGGCCGCGAACAGGGGTACGCCGATCAGCGCGGACAGCGCCACCAGGCGCAACGAGTCGGCGACGCTGCGCCGCAGCGAGGACCAGAGCGGCACGTCCACCGCGCCGGGGGTGCCGCCGAGGCGGTCCTCGACCCGCTCCGAGATCGCCTCGTAGAACGGGTCACCGATGACGAGCGTGACGGCGGTGAACGTGAGCACGCCGACCAGCCCGGCGACCCCGACCACCGCCAGCCCGGCGGCGACCCGCAGCAGCCCGCGCCAGGGCGACGACCAGTCGTCGGCGAACGGGGTGAGCCAGCCCGCCAGGTCGTCGACGAAGTAGAGCAGCGTGGCGAACAGGGCCACGTAGAGCGCGCCGGTGATCAGCGCCGGGATCACGCCGAGCAGCATCAGTTTCGGGCTGCGGACGTACATGCCGAAGCCGCGCAGCAGCAGCCCGGCGCCGCCGAGGAAGCGGGTGGCCGCGCCGGTGACCGGCGCGATCGTACGGGAGGCGTTCACGACGGCACAGCCTAGTGGGCCGGTGCACCACAATGGGCCGGTGCGTGCGTCCCGGCTGATCTCGCTTGTGCTGCTGCTCCAGTCCCGGGAGACGATGACCGCCGCCGAGCTGGCACGCGAGCTGGAGGTGTCCGAGCGGACCGTCTACCGGGACGTGCTGGCGCTCTCCGCCGCCGGTGTCCCGGTGTACGCGGACCGGGGCCGGGCCGGCGGCTACCGGCTGCTGGGCGGCTACCGGACCCGGCTGACCGGGTTGAGCCGGGACGAGGCCGAGGCGCTCTTCCTGGCCGGGTTGCCCGGACCCGCAGGGGACATGGGACTTGCCGACTCGGTGGCCGCCGCCGAGCTGAAGGTGCTGGCCGCGCTGCCGCCGAGCCTGCGGGACGCGCCGGCTCGTACCGGGCAGCGGTTCCACCTGGACGTGCCCGGCTGGTTCCGGGAGACCCCGGCGCCGCCGACGCTCGCCGAGCTGGCCCGGGCGGTCTGGCGGGACCTGATGGTGGAGCTGCGCTACCGGCGCGGGGACCGGGAGGTGACCCGCACGGTTGCGCCGTACGGGCTGGTGCTGAAGAACGGGGTCTGGTACCTGGTCGGCCGGGTCGGTGACGGCTGGCGGACGTACCGGGTGGACCGGGTGGTGGCGGTCGAGGTGAGCGCCGACGGCTTCGAGCGGGACGAGGACTTCGACCTCGGCGCGTACTGGCGGGAGCAGGCCGGCGCGTTCCTGCGCGAGCTGCTGCGGGAGCGGGTGACGGTGCGCCTGGGCCCGGCCGGGTTGCGGGCGCTGCGGCACCTGGTGGACGCACCGTTCGTCTACACCGAGGCGGTGGACGCGGCCGGGCCGCCGGACGAGCAGGGCCGGCTGGTGCTGCGGCTGCCCGTCGAGTCGGTCGACGTCGCGTACGGCCAGTTGCTGGCGCTCGGCCCGGAGGTGGAGGTGCTGGCGCCGCCGCGCCTGCGGGCACGCTTCGCCGAGGCGACCCGCCGCGCGGCGGCGCTCTACACCGATCCGCCGTCCGACGGTCAGCGGTAGCCGTCCGGGTCGGCCGGCTTGCCCGGCTTGACCACCTCCTCGTAGTAGCGGGCCCAGTGCGGGCGGCTGCCGTCGACGTCGGTGAAGCCGTACACCTGGGCCAGGCCGCCGCTGTCCAGCGACTGCCCGTTCCAGCGGGCCCGGTCCGGGTCGGCGGCCAGGGCGGCGACCGCGCGGCCGACGAACGCCGGCGTCTCCGACATGACGAAGTGCGGTTCGGTAGTCGCGGCGTCGCGCCAGTTGGACTCGGTGACGCCGTAGTGTTCCAGCATCGCCTCCGAACGCAGCCAGCCCGGCGTGAGCGCGACGGCGGTGCAGCCGTGCGGGGCCAGTTCGTGCGCCTGGCTGAAGCCGAGCCGGTTCACCGACACCTTCGCCAGGTCGTAGAAGACCGACAGGCGGTACTCCCTGTCGTTGTGCTCCTTGGTGCCGTCGCCGACCTCGACGACCAGGCCGCCCGGGTTGCGGATCAGCAGCGGCAGCGCGAAGTGGCTGGTGATGATGTGCGTGTCGACGGCCAGCCGCAGCGTGCGGAAACCGGCGTCGAGCGGCTGCTCCCAGACCGGCTTCTCCCAGGTGATCAGCGGGTCCGCGCCCCAGACGTCGTTCACCAGCACGTCGAGGCGGCCCTGCTCGGCGTCGATCCGCCCGACCAGGGCGCGTACCTGCTCGGGGTCGAGGTGGTCGACGGCGACGGCGATGCCGGTGCCTCCGGCTGCCGTGACCAGCTCGGCGGTCTCCTCGATCGTCTCCGGCCGGTCCATCTCGGAGCGGCGCTCCCGGGTGGTGCGGCCGGTGGCGTAGACGGTGGCCCCGGCGGCGCCGAGCTGCACGGCGATCTGCCGGCCGGCGCCCCGGGTCGCGCCCGCGACGAGCGCGACAGTTCCGGTCAGTGGTGAGTTCATGGGATCACCGTGTCAGCGATACCTGACAGCGGAAGTCCGGTTTCCCGAACGAATCGGATAAGCGATCATCACCGGTATGCACCTGCTGCTGTCCGGGATCGTCGGCTCGGTCGCGTACGGGCTGGCCGGTCCCGGCTCGGACACCGACCGGATCGGCGTGTTCGCCGCGCCCACAGTGGCGTTCCACGGCCTGCGCGCGCCGCGCGAGTCGGTGGTCACCACCGATCCGGACGTCACGCTGCACGAGGCCCGGAAGTACGCGCTGCTGGCGCTGAGCGGCAACCCGACCGCCACCGAGCTGATGTGGCTGCCCGAGGACTGCTACGAGACCCGTACCGGGTTCGGTGAGGAGCTGATCGCGATCCGCTCGGCGTTCCTCAGCGCGCCCCGGGTCCGCGCCGCCTACCTCGGGTACGCCTCGCAGCAGTTCCGCAAGCTCGCCACCCGCTCGGCGGACAGCGGCGGCCGGCGGCGCTCGGCGAAGCACGCCCGGCACCTGGCCCGGCTGCTGCACCAGGGCCGGACGCTGTACGCGACAGGCGTGCTGGAGATCCGCCTCGCCGATCCGGAGTGGTTCCGCACGTTCGGCGAACGGGTCGCCGGTGGCGCGCTGGACGAGGCGCAGGCCCTGGTGGCGGCCGCCGAGGCGGAGTTCGGCCGGATCCGCTCACCGCTGCCGGAGCGCCCGGACGAGGAGACGGTGGAACGCTGGCTGCTCGCCGTCCGGGCGGCGTACCTGCCGCGCTGAGCGGGTCAGTCCGCCAGGCGTACGCGTACCCGGCGGTTGGCCCGCCCCTTGCTCTCCACCTTGACCACCTGGACCTTGCCGATCTGGGCGGTGGAGGCGACGTGCGTGCCGCCGTCTGCCTGCACGTCCAGCCCGACGATGTCGACGATCCGCACCTCCTGCTCCTCCGGCGGGATCAGGTTCGACTGGGTACGGATGATGTCCGGCAGGGCGAGCGCCTCGGCGCGCGGCAGCACCCGCACCGCCACCGACCGGTCGGCGGCCACCTCGGCGTTCACCAGTTCCTCGATGCGGGCCTTGAAGTCCGGCGGCACCTCGGGGAGGTTGAAGTCCATCCGCGCCTCGCCCGGCTCCATGTTGCCGCCGGTGACGAGCGCGCCGAAGTCGCGGAACACCACGCCGCAGAGCACGTGCAGGCCGGAGTGGGTACGCATCAGCATGGTCCGGCGGGCGTCCTCCACCGCGCCGGCCACCTCGGTGCCGACCGGCGGCACCGGATCACCCTCGGCCGGGATCAGCCACAGGTCGTCGCCCTTGCGGGTTCCGACGATCCGGGTCTGTACGCCCTGCCAGAGCAGCACCCCGTGATCCGGCGGCTGCCCGCCGCCACCGGGGTAGAACGCGGACCGGTCCAGCACGATGCCCTGCTCGGAATCGGCCTCCAGCACCCGGCAGGTCCACTCGCGCAGGGTCGGGTCGGCGAGGTCGAGCCGGTGCGTACGGCCGTGGTGTGTGACGCCCATGGTGGCCGACGTTACCCGTTCAGGAACTCCGAGACGCGCTCCCGCAGGTCGGCGCGCTCCGTCCAGAGGACGCCGGGGCGGTCGTACACGTGCAGTGTGGCGTTCGGCAGCGCGGCGGCGAGCCGCTCGGCCACGGCGACCGGATGCAGGTCGTCCTCGGCGGCGGCGATGACCAGGGCCGGCGCGGTGACCGCGGCGAGCGACCCGGCGTCGTCGAGCGGGGCCTGGGCGGGCAGGTCGGCCAGCCCCGGCGCGAGCCCGTCGCGCAGCAGTTGATCGAGCCGCTGCCGCAGGTACGCCCACCCGGCCGGGGTGTTGCGCACCGACGGCGGCAGTTCCAGCGACACCGCGTCGGCCAGTGCCGAGGCGTCGCCCTCGGCCACCGCGTCGAGCAGGCCGGTGAGCCGGGCGCGGGCCACCTCGCCGCGCGGTGTGTCCAGCACGGCGGGCAGGAAGAAGACGAGCCTCTCGAAGCGTTCCGGGCTCTCCGCGAGCAGCCGGCAGAGCGCGCCCGCGCCGAGGCTGGCACCGAACGCCCGGGTCGCGCCGCTCAGGTCCGCCATCGCGCGCAGGTCACGGGCGAGGTCCAGGTAGCTCCACCGCCCGGGCGGGGAGTCGGAGCGCCCGTGCCCGCGGAACTGGAAGAAGATGCGCCGCCCGGCGACGCCGCTGCCGAACGGGCGCGTGGTGGCGATGCCGCTGCCCAGCCCGTGCGCGAACACGGTGACCGGGTCACCGGTGCCGGTGACCAGTCGTTCCAGGCTCACCCCGTGCGGGGTGGCGACCAGCTCCGTCTCCGGCTCGGGCAGCGCGGGCCGCCCGGTCCGGGGCGCGCCGGGGCCGGGCCCCCAGGTGCGGGGACCGCCGTCCGGCGGCGGGGGCCAGCGGAAACCTCTCACCAGGACCCTCGGCCGTCGTGCAGATCCCGCAGGCCGGGCCGCACGTCGAGCAGGTAGATCAGACCGGCCGCGATGCCGATCAGTCCGAACAGGCTGATCGGGCCGAAGCCGAGCAGGGTCAGCAGCAGGCAGACCGCCAGAATGGCGACCCAACCGCCCTTGGGCAGCGTGCCGAGCGCGGCGAAACCGTCGCCGCGCTGGGTGACCGCGTGCACCAGCGCCACTCCCTGTACGACCAGGGCGAAGACGAGCAGGATCAGCTGGATCACGTCTTGGACTGCGAACGCGAAGATCGGCGCGGCGATGGCCATGGGGGCAAGCTTATGCCGAGACCCCGGAAACGTCCGACAAGACGTTGTCCGGGGTCCGGTGGAGCATCAGGTCACTCGGCGGCCGGGCGGGTCCGCTTCGTGGCCTTCGGCAGCTTCGCCGACGGGGTGGCCGGCTTGGTCGCCTTGGTGGCGGTCGTCTTGGCGGCGGCCTTGGTCGCGGTCGCCTTGGTGGCGCGGGTGCGCTTCACCGCGGCCGGCTTGGCGGCCACCGCCTCGGCCACCTCGGCCGGGGTGGGCACCTCGGTCGTCGCGGCGGCCTTCGGCGCGGTCTCCGGCTTCGCGGTGATCTCGGTCTTCGGGGCGACCTCGGTGCCGGTCGCCGCGGTGGCCTCGATGTCGGCGTTCACCGTGTCGGCGGCCTCCAGCACGCCGGCGCCGACGACGCGCTCACCGCGGGCGACCAGCTCGGCGTACGCGGCAAGCGCGCGCTCCTGCGCGGCGTGCGCCCCGGCCACCACGACGGCGGCGTTGCGGGTGGCGGCCTCGCGGAGCTTGTCCAGGTTCGCCGCCTCGCGGAGCTTCTCCAGGTTGGCGGCCTCGCGCAGCTGGTCGAGGTCGGTGGCGACGGCGCGCTCGCGCAGCCCGGTGGCGGTCTGGTTGGCGGTCTTCAGCGTCTCGGTGGCCTTCTGGCGCAGCTCGAAGCCGGTGACGACGGCCTTGCCGCCGAGGTCGGTCACGACCCGGGTGCCGAGGCCGCTGACCACGGTGGGCAGCTTGCGCAGCTGCTCCAGGGCCAGCTCGCCGGCGCCGGCGGCGGCGTAGAGGGGTGCGGGGATGCGGTTGGTCTTCGGCTGGGTGGTCATGACTGCTCCTCTTCGGCCGCACCGGCGGCCTTCCGGGCCGCCCGGCGGGCGGTCGTGTCCTGCGGGGCGGCGGTGGTCGGGGCGGGCGCGGTGGTCGGGGCGGGCGCGGTGGTCGGGGCGGGCGCGGCACCCGCTTCGGTGACGGCCACCGATTCGAGGACCGCTTCGGTCGGCGTGCCCTCCGGCGTGACCGGACCGGTCGCGGCCGCCGCCACCGTCGCCGGGGCCTGCGGCGCGGCGGCCGGCTCGGTCGCGCCGGCCGTCTCCGCCGTCGTGGCCGCCTCGGTCGCCTCGGCCAGGCGGGCGTTCTCGCGCCGGAACGTCTCGTAGATCTGGGTGAGCGACTGCTTCTGGGCCATGGTCAGCTCGGGGTCGACGGCGATCGCCGCGAGCACGCCCTGGCCCTCCTTGTCGTCCAGCAGCCCGGCACGCAGGTACATCGCCGGGGTGGAGACACGAAGCGCGCTGGCGAGCTGCTGGAGCACCTCGGCACTCGGCTTGCGCAGCCCGCGCTCGATCTGGCTCAGGTAGGGATTGCTGACGCCCGCCTGCTCGGCGAGCTGGCGCAGTGAGATCTTCGCGTTGCGCCGCAGGTCGCGAATGAACCCGCCGACATCGGGAAGGTCCTTGCTGGTGGCCATGACTCAACGCTAGCTCGGTCCGCTAACTCCTGCAAGCAAAACGCTAGCCAGAGTTAGCAGGGTCACCACAGGCGGGTTGCGGAGGCCATGTCCGGTCCGTACCGTTCTCCCCCGTGACCAAGATCGATATCAACGGTGCCCGGCTCGCGTACGACGAGAGCGGCACCGGCACCGCCGTGGTGCTGCTGCACGCCGGCATCGCCGACCGGCGGATGTGGCGCGGGCAGATCCCGGCGCTCGCGCAGCGGCACCGGGTGATCGCGCTGGACCTGCGCGGCTACGGCGAGTCGGAGCTGCCGCCCGCGCCGTTCGCCCACCACGACGACGTGGTCGGGCTGCTCGACGCGCTGGGGATCGAGCGGGCCGCTCTCGTCGGCTGCTCGTTCGGCGGCCGGGTCGCGGTGGACACCGCGCTCGCCCACCCGGAGCGGGTCTCGGCGCTGGCACTCTTCGGCGCCCCGGTCTCCGGCAACGAGTGGTCCGAGGAGACCGAGCAGCTCTGGGAGGAACTGGTCGGCGACGTGGACCCGGAGGACTTCGCCGCCACCGCCGCCGGCGAGGTGCGGTTCTGGGTGGTCGGCCCGACCCGCCGCCCGGAGGACGTCGACCCGGAGCTCATCCGGTTCGCCGAGGAGATGGACCGCCGCGCGCTCGCCGCCGAGCAGGCGCTGAGCGCGATCGAGGTGGGCGAGCTGGACCCGCCGGCCATCGACCGGCTGGGCGAGCTGCACGTACCGGTGCTGGTCGGCACCGGCGCCGACGACCTGGCCGACATCCGCCGCCTGGCCGACCGCATCGCCGACGAGGCCCCCCAGGGCGTACGTATGCCGGACGTCCCCGACGCGGCCCACCTGCTCCCCCTGGAGCGCCCCACCGAGACCAACGCCGCCCTCCTGCCCTTCCTCCCCTGACCTCCCCCTTTGCCCTGTTGATCTTGCACTTGCGGCCCTCGGTGTGCCCCGGGATGAGCGATTTGCCGGGGCAGCAAGTGCAAGATCGCCGGGGTGGAGGGCGGGGGCGGGTTACCAGAGAGGGCGGATGGCTCCTACCGGGAGGCCGCCGCCCAGCAGGGGTGACTCGGCGTACTCGGTCAGAACGGGGGCGCGCACGTCCAGGCGGGCCAGGGCGGACACCAGGACGGGCGTGCGGCCCCTCGCGGCGCCGTCGTCGATCTTCAGAGCCACGGCGCCGACCTCCGGGATCGCCGCCGCGATCACACCCTCCGCACCGATCTTGGCGAGCAGACCGGGTACGCCCCGCATCAGCCGGGTGTCCTCCGCCTGGGTGCCGCCTACCAACTCCGGGTACGTCCGCATCGCGTCCGCCACCGTCCGCTCGACGGTGCCCGGCTCGGCCTCGACCAGCCGCAGGAACGCCCGCGCCAGCCCGGTCAGCGAGACGGCGAGCACCGGCGCGCCGCAGCCGTCCACCCCGACCGCCGCCGCCCGCTCACCGGCGAACTCCTCGATCGTCGCGGTCAGGCACTGCTGGAGCGGGTGCTCCGGCTGCCAGTAGCCGTCCAGCGGCCAGCCCGCCGCCAGGCAGGTACGCACCATGCCGGCGTGCTTGCCGGAGCAGTTCATCAGCACCCGGGCCGGACCGCCGCCGGCCCGCAGCACCGCCTCCCGGGCGGCCTCGCCGAACGGCAGGTCCGGCGGGCAGTGCAACGCCTCCTCGGTCAGGCCGGCGTCGCGCAGCAGCGCGGTCACCCGCTCGACGTGGAACTCCTCGCCGGCGTGGCTGGCCGCGACGAGCGCGATGTCGGCCGGATCGGTGAACGGCAGGCCGGCCCGCAGCATGCCGATCGCCTGCATCGGCTTGCTCGACGAGCGGGGGAAGATCGGCGAGGTGACGTCACCGGCCCCGGCGACCGGCTCACCGGCGGCGTCGAGCACCACCACGGAACCCCGGTGGACGCCCTCCACGAAGCCGGACCGGACCACCTCGGCGAGCGGCACGCCGCCCTCGTACGTTTTTCCCACGGTATGGACGGTACCGAGCAGACGGACCCGGTCGGCGGCGGGGTGACCTGCGACGTCGACCGGGGCGGTACGGGGCCGGAGCCGGGTGCGCCGCTTACCGGACGGTAGCCGGGAGGCCGAGCAGCGTACGGGCCTCGGCGGTGGTCAGCGGAGGCCGCTGGGCGAGCTGGGCGAAGCCCACCGCCCGCGCGACGAGCTGCATGTTGGACTCCACCGGGCGGCCCTTGGCGTACGTGACCGTGTCCTCCATGCCGACCCGCAGGTGACCACCGGTCGACAGCGAGGCCAGCATCACCGGGATGGTGCTGCGCCCGATGCCGGTGGCCGAGAACGTGGTGCCCTCGGGCAGGTCGCGGAGCATCTGCTGGGCCGCCACAAGGGTCGCCGTGGTGCCGGGCATGCCACCCGGCACGCCCATCACGAAGTCGACGTGCACGTGCCCGCCGTGCGGCAGGCCGTACTTGCCGAGCAGCCGCTGCAGAGCGGTGAGGTGGCCCAGGTCGAAGATCTCGTACTCGGGGACGACGCCCCGCTCCTGCATCCGGGTGTGCAGGTCGACGATGAACTCCCACCGGTTGAGGAACACGTCGTCGCCGAAGTTGACGGTGCCCATGGTGCAGGAGGCCATGTCCGGCGCGGCGTCGAGCACCGCCAGCCGGGCCGACTCCGGGTCTGTCACCGCGCCGCCGGAGGAGAGCTGCACGATCAGGTCGGTGCTCTCCCGCAGCGCCGTCACCGTGTCGCGCAGCCGCCCCTGGTCGAGCGTGGGCCGCGCGTCGTCGTCGCGGATGTGGACGTGGATCACGGCGGCGCCGAGCGCCTCGCACTCCTTGGCGGTCAGCAGCAGCTCGTCGAGCGTCACCGGCAGCGCCGGCACCTCCGCCTTCGCCGACTCCGCGCCGGTGGGGGCAACCGTGATCAACGTCCCTGTCGTCATGCCCCGGATCCTAGACCGGCACCCGGCACCGGGTCGACCGCAGAATTTCCGGTGCGAGCGGCGCCATGAAGGGATCCTTCCGTCACCGAGGGCGTTACGAAGGGGCCCTTCCTTACCCGTCGATGGCGGCGGCGCTCTCGCCGACGAGCAGGCGAGCGTCGTCGGGCGTGTTGCGCTTCAGCACGGCGAGCGCCACCTGACCCAGCTCGAAGTGCTGCACGGCGGTGCCCACGAAGCCGACCGTCCGGCCGTCGAGCGTCACCGGCGTACCGGCGACCGGCGGCTGGTCGCTCGCCACGCCGTCCAGGTGCAGCAGGACGAGCCGGCGGGGCGGCTTGCCGAGGTTGTGCACCCGGGCGACCGTCTCCTGCCCCCGGTAGCAGCCCTTGTCCAGGTGCACGGCCGGGGCGATCAGGTCCACCTCGGCCGGGATGGTCCGGTGGTCGGTGTCCACCCCGGCCCGGGCCCGCTTGGCGGCCACCCGGATCGCCTCGTACGCCCACAGCCCGGCCACCGGCACCCCGGCACCGCGCAGCTCGGCCACCACCGCGTCCATAGCGGCCCGGGGCACGAGCAGGTCGACGCCGAGCGCCACCCGCCGGGCCCAGCCGCCGACCGGGAGCGGCTTGACGTCGTACACCACGGAGGGCCGCGCGGGCAGCTCGCCGGAACGGAACTTCGGACCCGGCACCGCTGCGACGTCGGGCGCGGCCAGCCCGGTCACGCCGAGCGTGTCGAGCGCGCCCTGCGCCTCCGGCCCGACCAGCGACAGCAGCGCGTGGTCGGCGGTGGCGTCGCGCGGGTCGACCCTGCTGAAGAACCGCATCTTCTCCAGGTATGACAGCAGGCCCTCGGTCATCCCCGGCTCGGTGTCCAGCCAGGTGGTCTCGCCGTCGTCGGCGACCATCGCGTGCTGCTCGACGTGCCCGTGCGGGGAGAGCACCAGCAGCTCGGTGCCCTGCCAGGGGGCCAGCGCGGCCAGGTGCTGGCTGGTGAGCGTGTGCAGCCAGCTGATCCGTTCCTCGCCGGGGACCGCGACCACGCCCCGGTGGGAGCGGTCGACCAGGCCCACACCGGTGGCCAGGAGCCGCTGCTCGCGCATCGGGTCGCCGTAGTGGGCGGCCACCGGGCCGACGCCCGCCGCCCGGTGGGCCGGTTCCGGCTGGTCCCGGGTCTGGTCGTCGATGGCGTCGGTGGTCACCGCGCCCGCGATGTCGATCATGTGCGTTCCCCGTCCTGTGCGCAGCGGCCGCAGACCCCGAAGAGCGCGACGTGCCCGATGTCGACCTGGAAGCCGCGCTGCTCGGCCAGCTGGTCGGCGAGCGGGCGGAGCATCTCCGGGGCGATCTCGTCGATCGCCCCGCACTCCCGGCACACCAGGTGCACGTGCTGGTGCTCGCCGGCCGCGTGGTAGGTCGGCGAGCCGTGCGACAGGTGCGTGTGCGTGACCAGGCCGAGCCGTTCCAGTAGCTCGAGAGTGCGGTAGATGGTGGTGATGTTGACGCCGGCCGCCACCTCACGGACCGCGGTGTGCACCTGCTCCGGGGTGGCGTGCCCCAGATCCAGGACGGCCTGGAGCACCAGCTGCCGCTGCGCCGTCAGCCGCAGCCCGCGCGAGCGGAGCATTTCCGCGAGGGAGGATTCGGACACCGTTCGATCATAGTTCGGCCGCCGCGCGGGCCGGCCCGCCGCCGGGGGTACGCCACTACGCTGCGCCAATGGGTACGACACGGGTGGCGGTGCTCAGCCGGGGACTCGTACCGGCGGGTGAGCCGGTGCTGCGCGGCGACGACCGGGGTGTCCTGCACGGCGACGGCCTGTTCGAGACGCTGCACCTGCGCGACGGCCGCCCCTGGCTGCTGGAGCCGCACCTGGCCCGGCTGCGGGCCGGCGCGGCGGCGATCGACCTGCCACTGCCCCCCGATGCCGCACTCGTCGAGCTGCTGGACGAGGTGCGCGCCGGCTGGCCCGCCTGGACCGAGGGCGCGTTGCGGCTGGTCTGCACGCGGGGACCGGAGGGCGGCGGGCCGCCCACGGTGTACGCCACGCTGGGCGAGGTGCCGGAGTCCGCCCGGGCGGCCCGGCGCACCGGGGTGACTGTGGCCACGCTGCCGCTCGGGGTGGCCGCCCGGTCCCGCCCTGAGCTGGGGTGGCTGCCCAGCGGTGTGAAGTCCACCTCGTACGCGCTCAGCACCGCCGCCCGGCGCTGGGCGCAGCGGACCGGCGTGGACGACGTGCTCTGGGTCTCGACCGACGGCTACGTGCTGGAGGGCCCCACCGCGAACGTGGTGTGGCTGCGCGGCGGCACGCTCTGCACGGTCCCGGCGGCGGAGACCGGCGTGCTGCCCGGCGTGACCGCCCACCACCTGCTGAGCCGGGCGGCCGAGCTGGGCCTGACCCCGGCCGAGCACCTGCCCACGGCGGCCGACCTGCACGAGGCCGAGGCGATCTGGCTGACCAGCTCGCTGCGCGGCCCGGTGGAGGTCACGTCCCTGGACGGAACCCCTCGCCCGGGTTCCCCCCTGACCCCGAGGCTGCAATCTCTCCTGAACTTCCCCCGTCCCCCACTCGGTGGATCATGAAGTTGGCGGCGTTCGTTGTCCGATTTGTCGCCGCCAACCTCATGATCGACGCGATCACACGCAGGGGAGGGGTCAGGGGCGGGGTCAGCCGGCTACGCGGGTGAGGCGGGCGGAGAGGTGCGGGCTCAGGGGCTGACCCACCGCGGCCATCTCCTGCGCGTAGAGCAGGGCGCCCTCGACGATGCCGAACAGCCGGGCTCCGGCGGTGACCTCCTTCGCCGTGGCGGTACGCACGACGGCGTCGGTGGCGAACTCGATCTGAGTGCCCTTGCGCTTGCCGATGTGCAGCTCCATCACGCCGGTCGGCGTGGTCATCAGCGCCTCCAGCTCGTCCGTCACCCGCTCACCGTCGAGCACCGGACGCCACCAGCCCACCTCACGACCGGCGGGACGGACCGGACGGCTCTGCTCGTCGAGGATCCACGCCCGCGACTCGTAGAACAGGAACGGCCTGCCGTCGTGGCTGATCCGGATCTCCTGCGCGTAGTCGAAGTCCTCGATCGTCGGGAACCCACCCCGGCCCCGGCCGCGCCACACCCCGATGTACGGCAGCAGGCCGTCCAGGCTCGGGTGCAGCTTCGGGCCGACGCGCAGGTCGTGGCTCTCCTCGTACGGGTACTCCTCGACCGGCGGCGCGTTCAACCACGGCGGCTGAAGCGGATTCTCACTATTCACAGCGCCACCTTCGTTCGCGACTGCGGGGCTCGCAAAACCGGCTCTCTCCTCGCGCTCACCATTTACCTCTAGCGATTCGCACTGCGACATAGACCAGGCCACCGGCGAGCGCGCCCAGGCCGGCGACCAGCAGGCTGACGAACCCGATCTCGGTAACCATCCGGACCATCCTATGCTGGCGTCATGGCGCGCACTCTCGTCGTCAAGGCCACCGCCGGCGCGGACTCACCGGAACGCTGCGCCCAGGCGTTCACAGTCGCCTCCACCGCAGCCGCAGCCGGGGTGGACGTGTCGCTCTGGCTCACCGGTGAATCCACCTGGTTCGCACTGCCCGGGCGGGCGGAGACGTTCGAGCTGCCGCACTCGGCGCCGCTCGGTGAACTGCTGCACGTGGTCCTGACCACGGGCCGGGTGACCGCGTGCACCCAGTGCGCGGCCCGGCGGGACATCGGACCGGGCGACGTCATCCCCGGCGTACGCATCGCGGGCGCCGCGGTGTTCGTCGAGGAGGCGATGGCCGAGGGCGCGCAGGCGCTCGTCTACTGAGCGGGCCCGCCCGGGTCGTCCACTCTGACCGGTGAGCCGATCCTGGCCCGACATGTCCGGATTACGCCTACCATGTGAACGTGAGTGAGGCGATCCAACAGTTCTTCGCGTCGCTACCGGCGCGCGCCGCATCGGTGCTGAACAGCCCGATCGGCGGCACGCTCCAGATCGACCTGGCCGACGGCAACCGTACCGAACACTGGTATGTGCGACTGGCACCCGGATCGGCCCAGGTGAGCCGGGAGGAGCAGGGGCAGGCCGACGCCGTGCTCACCCTCTCCACCGATCTGTTCGAGAAACTGGTCACCGGCCGGGAGGCCGGCATGGCCGCGGTGCTGCGCAACGAGGCCACGTTCAGCGGGCACGTCGTGCTGTTCCTGGCGTTCCGCCGGTTCCTGCCGACCCGGCCCGACGTACGGGATCCGCGGGACGCCGCCCGCGACCACGTCCGGCGGCTGGTGTGAAAGACCGGGTCAGCATCCTCGACGGCAACACATTCCTGGTCAGCGACGATCGCGGCAACATCCAGCCGTCGTACGACTTCCCCACCGGGTTGTTCTCCTTCGACACCCGGTTCCTGTCCACCTGGATCCTCACCCTCGACGGGGAACCTCTGCACGCGCTCTCCATCGACGACTCGCTGTCGTACAAGACGCGGTTCTTCCTGGTCCCCGGCGAGCCGACGCACTACCTGGACGCGAAGGTCTCGGTGATCCGCAGCCGCGCGATCGGCGGCGGCCTGGACGAGGAACTGACAGTGCTCAACCACTCCGAGCAGGAGATGGAGTTCCACCTCCGGCTGGACATCGGCTCCGACTTCGCCGACCTGCTGGAGATCAAGAATCAGCGGGGCAAGGAGGGACACACCACGCCCACGGTGGAGAGGAACGGCCTGCGGCTGACCTACCGCCGGGCGGCGTTCCACCGCGAGACGCTGGTGACCAGCAGCGCGCCGGCCGAGGTCGACGAGAGCGGGATGACGTTCCGGATGCGGGTCGGCCCGCACGGCGAGTGGACCACCCGGTTGCACGTCGACACGGTCATCTACGGGGCACGGGGCGAGGACGTCCGGGCCATCCTGCCGCTGGGCGGCCAGCGCACGGCGGTCGAGATCGAGGCGGAACAGAGCGCCCTGATCAGCCGCGCGCCGAAGCTGGGCTGCGACTGCGAGCCGCTGGCCGGAGCTTATCGGCGCAGCCTCAACGACCTGGCCGCTCTCCGGTACGAGTCGATCACGCTCGGCGTCCGGCTGCTCGCCGCCGGCCTGCCCTGGTTCATGACGCTGTTCGGCCGGGACAGCATCTTCACCTCGCTCCAGGTGCTGCCGTTCCTGCCCGAGCTGGTCAAGCCCACGATCGTCATGCTCGCCGGCCTTCAGGGCAGCCGGGTCGACGACTTCCGGGACGAGGAACCCGGCAAGATCCTGCACGAGCTGCGCTACGGCGAGAGCGCCGGGTTCGAGGAGCAGCCGCACTCGCCGTACTACGGCGCCGCCGACACCACGGCGCTGTTCGTGATCCTGCTCGACGAGTACGAGCGGTGGACCGGTGACGCCGACCTGGTGCGCAAGCTGGAACACGAGACGCGGGCGGCGCTGACCTGGCTGGACACGTACGGCGACCTGCTCGGCACCGGCTACGTCTGGTACATGTCCCGCAATCCGGAGACCGGGCTGCCGAACCAGTGCTGGAAGGACTCGCCGGACGCCATCTCCTACGCCGACGGGCGGATGCCCGAGTTCCCCCGGGCCACGTGCGAACTTCAGGGGTACGCGTACGACGCGAAGCTGCGCGGCGCCCGTCTGGCCCGCACCCACTGGAACGACCCGACGTACGCCGACCGGCTGGAGCACGAGGCGGCGGCGCTGAAGGAACGGTTCAACCGCGACTTCTGGATCCCGGACCGGGAGTACTACGCGTTGGCGCTCGACCCGCTGGGCCGGCAGGTGGACGCGCTCACCTCCAACATCGGCCACCTGCTGTGGAGCGGCATCGTCGACGAGGAACGGGCCCCGGCGGTCGCCGCCCACCTGCTCGGCCCGCGCCTGTTCTCCGGGTGGGGCGTACGCACACTCGCCGACGACCAGGGCC
This sequence comes from Micromonospora sp. WMMA1976, assembly GCF_027497335.1. Taxonomy (NCBI): domain Bacteria; kingdom Bacillati; phylum Actinomycetota; class Actinomycetes; order Micromonosporales; family Micromonosporaceae; genus Micromonospora; species Micromonospora sp. WMMA1976. Next base: position 5,683,729 of record NZ_CP114912.1, read on the forward strand.
GGTACAACCCGGTCGGCTACCACGTCGGCACGGTGTGGCCGTTCGACAACTCGATCATCGCCTGGGGCCTGTGGCGGTACGGCTTCCGGCAGGAGGCCGGCCGGATCTGCGACGCCCTGCTCAGCGCTTCGCACTACTTCGACGGGCGGCTGCCCGAGGTGTTCGCCGGCTACGAACGCGCCCTCACCGACTATCCGGTGGAGTACCCCACCGCGTGCAGCCCGCAGGCGTGGTCCGCCGGCACGCCGCTGCTGGTGCTCCGGGTGATCCTGGGACTGGAACCGCAGGGCGAGCACCTGATCATCGACCCGGCCGTACCGCCCGGCATGGGCCGGGTGGAACTGCTCGACATCCCGGGCCGCTGGGGGCGGGTGGACGCGCTGGGCCGCAGCCGGGAGCCGCACTCCGAACAGCCGTCGCCCCCGGCGCTGACCCTGCCCGGCGGCTGACGTCAGGCAGGGCAGGACGCGGTGACGGCGACCCGGACCCGCTCACCGGCCCGCAGCGCCAGCACCGCCGGGTCGCCCGGGCGTGCGTACGCGTCGGCCGAGTCCACCACCGGCGCGGCGCCGGCGCCGAACGCGGCGGACAGCGACCGGTCGGCCGGCACTGCGGCCTCGGACCGGGCCGTGCGGACGGTCCCGCCACCCGGGCAGGGCGCGGCCAGCACCTGGACCGGCCCGGTCGCGCCGCCCCAGCGGCCCAGCGCCGACGCCAGCACGGCCGACTCGGCGTCGGCGTCGGCGGACGGGGCCAGGTAGCCGGAGCCCGCCGGGCGGCAGCCGGTGTCGGCGGTGAGCAGCACCCGGCCCGGGCCACCGGCCCGGCCCTCGACCGTGACGAACTCGCCCGCGTCGGCGCGCAGCAGCGGCTCACCGTCGAGCGTCGACACGCCGGCCCGCCAGCCCGGCGGCAGCCGGTCGGCGATGCCGCGCAGCACCTCGCGGACGTCGCCGCCGCCGATCGCCACCTCGACGCCGCGCTCCAGCGTCGCGCCGTCGTCCATCGGCGTGATCCGGCAGCCGCGCTCCAGGCGGTCGGGCAGGAGCGCCGGTACGCCGGCGGTGCCGGCCGCGGCGGTCAGTTCACCGATCGCGCGGTCCACCACCGGGCCGGCCTGGTCCAGCGAGCGCTGCTCCTTGACCGTCGGCGCGTCGGTGCGTACCGACCACCAGGTCAGACCGGCGAGCAGCACGGCCCACGCCACGGTGGCGACCGCCAGCCAGCGCAGCCGGCGTCGGCCACCGGGGCCGGGCCGGCCGGGCGGGGTGGGCGGGGCGTAACCCGTCTCGACGGCAGTCACCCGGCAATGGTGTCACGTGTCCGCGAGGCGCCCGGCCGCGCCTCGGCACCCTCGCTCAGACCGGCACCGACCGGCGGGACAGCAGCCACAGCAGGTAGAAGGGACGCTGCCGCAGCTCGCCGCGACGGTCGGCGTACTGGTCGGCGGCGAGCACAGCGGAGAAGAAGCCGCCCGCGCCCAGCATGCCGAGTACCGGGGCCAGATGCGTGCCCTCGACCGCCACCAGGGTCGCCGCGACCGTCGCCACCGCCGCGCCGGCGGCCTGTACGGCCGAGCGCCGGGACACCCGGGCGACCTCGGCCCGGGCCGCCCGCACCCCCTCCTGGATCTCCGCGTCGAGCTTCGCGAGCTGCACCAGCGCCCGATCCGGATCGGTGTCGACCTCCAGCATCCGGCCCCGCAGGTACGCCTGGGTCGCGGCGAGCGCGTCGCTCTCCTGGGTCAGGATGGCGCAGTAGTCCCGCAGCGAGGTGCCCTCCAGCATCGGCAGATCGAGCTGGAGCAGCGGGGTGACCAGTCGAGCCTTCACCGGATCCCCGCTCGGCACGTCGACGACCCGGTGCCCTTTGACGATCAGGTCGAGCGTGCGGTCCGGGTTGTCGCCCAGCTCGATCCGGCCCGATGTGTCGAACAGCGAGGAGGTGGACTGGGCGTCCGGCGCGCGCGACTCCAGGTGGCTGCGGCGGAAGGTCTGCGGGAAGTAGACGAGCTGACCCAGCTCCAGCAGCGGCGCGCAGTCCCGCAGGTACGCGCCGAGGCGGTCCAGGTCGTCGCATTCGGCGTAGAGCTCGTCGATCCGGATGTCCTCGTACCGGCAGCGCGGGTCGCAGTGATCCGGATCCTTGCCGCACCTTTTGCAGATCTCCCGGTGGGCCAGATAGCAGCGCTCGCCGCCCGGCTGGGAGAGGACCAGCTTGGCCGTGACGAGCGTGGCCCGCTTGGTCAGGAAGGACAGGTCGGTGTCGAGGCTGGCCACCGAAACGTCGAACGGGCGCGACCGGCTGGACCCGTCGGCGCGCTGGAGTTCGCGGGCGATCTCCTCGCCCCGGTTGCCGTCGATGAAATCGATCAGATAGCGGCGGGCGTGGGCAGCGGCGTCGTCGGGCACCTGATCCCCCTCCGGCGCGTCCGGGGCGCACCGCCGTCCAGCCTGCCAGCCACTGTCGAGGCGCACAGTCGCCGGAACGGCTCGTGGCCCGCCACCGGGTTGGGTGGCGGGCCACGATCTCCAGCGTGGGTCAGGCGGCGACCGAGACGGTCACCTCGTTGATCCCGCGGGCCGCGGCAACGGCGGTGTCGCCGTTGCCGTGGCGGGACAGCGCCCGCAGCGTCCACGAGCCCGGCGCGGCGAAGAACCGGAACTGCCCGGCCGCCGACGTCACCACCTCGGCGGTGAACTCGCCTGTCGAGTCGAGCAGGCGCACGTACGCGCCCGGCACGACCTCACCGGACTCGGCCAGCACGCGGCCGGTGATGACGGTCTCCTTCTCCAGGTCCAGGCTCGCCGGGAGGGGGGCGGACTGGTCCGGCGCGGCGCAGCCGGCGGCAGCCGTCGAGGCGGCGGAGGCGGCGGTCATCAGGCCTCCCCCGGCTCGTCGCCGAGCGCCACCGGCACGCCGACGAGCGAGCCGTACTCGGTCCAGGAACCGTCGTAGTTCTTCACGTTGCGGTGCCCGAGCAGCTCCTGGAGCACGAACCAGCTGTGCGAGGAGCGCTCGCCGATCCGGCAGTACGCGATCGTCTCCTTGCCGTCGTCCAGCCCGGCGTCGGCGTAGATCTTGCGCAGCTCGTCGTCGGACTTGAACGTGCCGTCCTCGTTCGCCGCCTTGGACCACGGGACGCTGATCGCGGTCGGGATGTGGCCGGCCCGCTGCGCCTGCTCCTGCGGCAGGTGGGCGGGGGCGAGCAGGCGGCCCGCGTACTCGTCGGGGCTGCGCACGTCGACCAGGTTCTTGGTGCCGATCGCGTCGACCACCTCGTCGCGGAACGCGCGGATCGAGGTGTCCGGCTCCTGCGCGACGTACTGCGTCTTCGGCCGCTCCACCACGTCGGTGACGAGCGGACGGGCGTCCAGCTCCCACTTCTTGCGGCCGCCGTCGAGCAGCTTGACGTCGCCGTGGCCGTAGAGCTTGAAGTACCAGTACGCGTACGCGGCGAACCAGTTGTTGTTGCCGCCGTACAGGATCACGGTGTCGTCGTTGGCGATGCCCCGGTCGGACAGCAGCGCCTCGAACTGGGTCTTGTTGACGAAGTCCCGGCGGATCTGGTCCTGCAGGTCGGTGCGCCAGTCGAGCTTGACGGCGCCGGCGATGTGCCCGGTGTCGTAGGCCGAGGTGTCCTCGTCGACCTCGACGAAGACGACGCCCGGGGCGCCGAGGTTCTTCTCGGCCCACTCGGCCGAGACGAGTGCGGTGTCGCGACTCATCAGATCACTCCCTGGTGAGGATGGTTTGGTGAGCCTGCGCGTGGAGATCGATGTCGATGGTTGTCGCACCACACGCGGACCCTGAGCTAGGAACGGATCACGGGTACGTGCGACGGCGCCGCTGCCGGGCGTTGAGGAGGGGGGAACCGGGAAAGGTTCGTGGACCCTGGTGGCCGCCGTTCAGGCGGCCGGAGACAGCCCCGCCGTCAGATGACGGGGCGACACAGGCAGGTGGCCACGCGGCACAGGTCGACCGCGCGCCGTTTGGTGAGGTGGGTCCCCATGGGCAGGGAGATTACCAGCCGAGGCGACAGGTGCCACCAGGCCGACCAGCATCCGGGACGGCCGGCCCGCTCCCCGGACCGGCCGCGTGCGGCTCTCAGCCCGCGGAGTTGATGGGCACGTTCGCCGCGTCCGCCGTGACCACCAGGCCCTCCGGCTTCGGCTCCACCTTGCGCAGGTTGAGCTGGAACGGCAGCTCCGGCAGCGGCACGTCGATCGAGATGCCCTGCGCGTACCGGGTCAGCGCGGCCCGCGCCAGCGGCACGTTCGGCAGGCCGTCCGCGGTGAGGTCGTTGAAGCGCAGCGCCACCTTGTTGCCGGCCACCGTGACGTCGGCGGTGCCGTTGACGGTGAGCTTGATGCCGAGGACGTCCACCGGGGCGGTGACGGCGAGCTTGCCGTTGCGCTCGCCCAGCGTCAGCCCGGGACGGTCCAGCAGCTTGGCCAGGCTGTCGTAGGTGACGGTGCCCCGCCCGTCCACGCTCTCGGCCACCACGTCGCCCCGGCCGGAGCGCAGCGTGTCCAGCGAGGCGGTCACGTTGCGCGCATCCACGTCCAGCTTCGGCACCTCGACGGCGTCGCCCTGCACGTCACCGCGTACGTCGGTGAGCTGGATCGAGATGCGCTCGTACCGGCCGTCGAGCACCTGGGTGAGGAACGGGAAGCCACCCACCTCGACCTGCGGCGCGGCGGACTGCGCGTCCTGCTTGGCGATCTCCTGCCGGACCTGGTCGGCGATGGCGCGCTCGGCCACTCCGGCGGCGACCCGGTCGGCGACCACGAGCAGCCCGGCCAGCACCAGCAGCAGGACGAGGAAGCCGATCAGCACCTTCCGGCCCCGTCGCCGGGGTCGACCCTCCGCCGGATACGCCTCTGCCACGCCGCCTCCCGTCCTCGCCGCCGTCACCGCGCCTCGCGGCGCAACCGTACTTACCCGAGGCGAATCCTCCCCAACCGCGTCACAGGAACAGCACGCACATGGCGTACGCGGCGGGCGCGGCCAGCGCGAACCCGCCCAGCGGCCCCTGCATGTGCCGGGCCACCCACATCGTCGGCGGTTCACCGGCCATCAGCCGGCCCGCCTCGGCGTACCCCACGGCGAGGTCGGCCAGGACGGCGGTGGCCGCGCTGACCACCCCGACCAGGGCGGCGCTGGTCGGGGTGAAACCGACCAGGTAACTGCCGAGCACGGCGCTGGTGAGCGTGCCGAGCATGGCGCCGACGACCACGCCGGCCGCGCCGCGTGGCACCTGCGGGGCGAGCCGGGGCCACGGCGCGACCGCGTCGGTGAGCCGGGCGACGAGCAACGCCACCCCGGCGGCGGTGAGGCAGACCGTGATCGCCTGGGTGCCCTTGGGGATCCGGCTGAGCACGACGAGCGTGGCGAAGGAGACCACGCCGACCACGATGAGCAGGGTGCCGCCGAGCGAGTCGGTCACCCGGACCCGGTCCACCCGCCGCACGAGCTGCCCCAGCACGGCGAGCAGGAACCCGGCTGCGGCGGCGTAGCCGAGCGGGGCCAGGCCGGCGATGTCCGACCGCACGGCGGCGACGTCGGCGATCACCGCCGTCGCGGCGCTGACGAGCGCGACCACGAGCAGCGCGGGCGGCCGCATGGCCATCGTCCAGGCCAGCACGAACAGCAGCTGGACACCGAAGATGATCGCGGCGAACGGCAGCCGGTGCCCCGGGCCCGAGGTCTGCGCGCCGAGCACCAGGCCGACGCCGAGCAGCGCGGCGAAGCCGGCCACGGTGAGCGCCAGCGGGCGGCGGACCGGGACCGGCGGCACCTCCTCCTCGGGTTCCTCGTCCGACTCGTCGTCGGGACGCCGGCCGGGCCCGCCCTTACGCAGCCGGCGCGGGCCCTTGCGTTCCGGCCGGTCGCCCTCCTCGTCCGCGGGGCCGGTGCGCGGGGCGGGCGGGTAGCCACGGGCGGGGGCCGACGCGCCGGTGGGCGGCTCGTCGGTCCACGGGTCACGGCCGGTGTCGCGCGAGGTGGAGGGAAACACGCCCCGATCGTGCCAGACCCGGGCGGCTCGGCGGAGGTCCCGGTTTCAGCGACGTTAAAACCTGCGCCGCGATCGAGGGCAGAAAGGGCAAACGGTAAATCGCGCGAAGGTGACGCCCGGTCCATCGGTTACGCTCAGGCCGTTACCCGCCCGTCGACGACGCCGGGACCCACGCAAGTTCACAGTGCCGCCCGTAGCCGGGCGTGTCGCTGGTCGCGCGCGGCCGGAAGGCCGCCGGGACGGAGGTGATCGTGGAGCTCCTGCTGCTCGTGACCGCGCGGGCCGGTGAGCCGTCGGCGGTGTTGCCGGCACTCGACCTGCTGCCCCACTCGGTCCGCACCGCACCCCGTGACGTCCGCACGCTGGTCTCCGGCCCGACGCCGGACGCCGTCCTGGTGGACGCCCGTTCCGAGCTGAGCGAGGCGCGGGCCACCTGCCGGATGCTGCACGCCACCGGGCTCGGCGTACCGCTCGTCGCGGTCGTCACCGAGGCGGGCCTGATCGCGCTGAACGCGGACTGGGGCGTCGACGACGTGATCCTGGCCGGCGCCGGGCCGGCCGAGGTGGAGGCGCGGCTGCGGCTCGCGGTGGGCCGGCTCAGCAACGCCACCGCCGGCGCCGGCGGCTCGATCCGGGCCGGCGAGCTGAACATCGACCCGGACACGTACGCCGCCAAGCTGAAGGGCCGGCCGCTCGACCTCACGTACAAGGAGTTCGAGCTGTTGAAGTTCCTGGCCCAGCACCCGGGTCGGGTGTTCACCCGGGACCAGTTGCTGCGTGAGGTCTGGGGCTACGACTACTTCGGCGGCACCCGGACGGTGGACGTGCACGTGCGGCGGCTGCGCGCCAAGCTCGGCTCGGAGTACGAGTCGATGATCGGCACCGTCCGCCAGGTGGGCTACAAGTTCGTCGTCCCGCCGTCGCGCTCGCTACCCGAGCCGGAGCCCGCTCCGCTGCCGGTCTGACCGCCTCCGCACCACCTCGCTACGGGGCATTTTTCTCGTATGCCCTTTTTGCCCGATCAGTCAGCCATATCCTGGCTGCCGGAATTGTCGGGCTAAGGGGGCGGCGGTGCGTGCGGTGAACACGGGGGCGACGAACGGGCGGTGCCGCTGATGCGGGCCCCGACGCTGCGCGCCGCCGGGCTCGTGACAGTCGTGCTGGCCGGCCTGCTCGGTTCGGCCTTCGTGCTGGGCCGCAGCCTGGTGCCGGACCCGCACCCGTCGGCCGCCGGAGTCGCCACCACGCTCACCGGGCCGCGCTACGGCGAGCAGCCACCCAGCACCGACTTCCCGGGCGGCACGACCAGCCCACGGCCGAGCCCCGACGCCGCACCGGACGCCGCCCCCGTCCCGGCCGACGGCGACGGCCCGTACGGCGCCCAGGTCGCCACCGGCTCGTCCCGGGTCGCGCTGACCTTCGACGACGGCCCCGATCCACGCTGGACCCCGCAGGTGCTCGCGCTGCTGGCCCAGTACGGCGTACGGGCGACGTTCTGTGTCGTCGGCGAGAACGTCGAGGCCCACCCGGATCTGGTGCGTTCGATCGTGGCCGAGGGCCACACGCTGTGCAACCACTCCTGGAACCACGACGTCAACCTGGGCAAGCGATCCCCGGCGACGATCCGCGCCGACCTGCTGCGCACGAACGACGCGATCCTGGCCGCCGCGCCCGACGCGCGGATCGCGTACTACCGCCAGCCCGGCGGGGCCTGGATGCCGTCCGTCATGTCGGCCTGCGCCGACCTGAACCTCACCCCGCTGCACTGGAGCGTGGACCCGTCGGACTGGAAGGCGCCGGGCGCCACCACCATCGAGGCGATGGTCCGCTCGCAGATGGGGCCCGGCGCGATAGTGCTCATGCACGACGCGGGCGGGGACCGGTCCGGCACGGTCAGCGCGTTGCAGCAACTCCTGCCCGAACTGCTGACCCGGTTCGAGTTGGAGCCGCTGCCCGTCGGCAGCCCGTGACGAGCGCCACCGATCCCCGTCGTCGTCCGGCGCGAACCGCGGCCCGCCGGGCGCTACCGTGACTCAGATGAGCAGCACCGAGCCGACGAGTGGTCCCGCCGCCGACCGGATCGCCAGGGCGGACCGGCTGACACCGGACGGGATCGACCGGCCGGACCGGCTGACGCCGGACGAGGTCGCCGAGGTGCTCGCGCTGGCTCGCGCCGCCGGTGACGCCGACGGCGCCGACCCGCTCGACGAGCACGTGCTGCTGCGGCTGCGCGACCCCGAGGCCCCCGCCGTGCACCTCACCGCCCGGACCACCGACGGCACCCTCACCGGGTACGCGCACCTCGACACCACCGCCCCGGCCGACGGAGTCGGCGTGGAGATGGTCGTGCACCCCGCGTACCGGCGGCGCGGCTCCGGCCGGGCGCTGGCCCGTGCCGTGGTGGCCGCCGCTCCCGGGCCGCTGCGCGCGTGGGCGCACGGTGACCACCCGTCGGCCGCCGCGCTCGCCGTCGACCTTGGTTTCTCCCGGGCGCGGGTGCTCTGGCAGATGCGCCGTCCGCTCACCGCCGAGATGCCGGCGCCGGTCGTACCGGAGGGCGTGACGCTGCGCGCGTTCCGCCCCGGCGAGGACGACGAGGCCTGGCTGGCGGTGAACAACGCCGCCTTCGCCCAGCACCCCGAACAGGGCAGGTGGACGCTCGACGACCTGCGCGTCCGCATCGCCGAGCCGTGGTTCGACAGGGCCGGGTTCCTGCTCGCCGTCGACTCCGCCACCGGGCGGCTGCTCGGCTTCCACTGGACCAAGGTGCACGAGCGGCAGGGCTCGGCCCGCATCGGCGAGGTGTACGTGCTCGGCGTCGACCCGTCCGCGCACCGGGGCGGGCTGGGCCGGGTGCTCACCGCCGCCGGCCTGACCCACCTGCGCGACGAGCGCGGGCTGGACCGGGTGATGCTCTACGTGGACGAGAGCAACACCGCCGCGGTGGCGCTCTACGAGCGGCTGGGCTTCGCGCACTGGTCCGCGCACGTCAACTACCAGCTCGGCTGAGCGTCCGCCGGCCCTGGAAATTCGCCACAAGGGCGATAGCAGGCTGCTAGTTCACGAAATGGACAACCCCTCCTCAGCGTACGGCCACCTCGTCGGCTGAACGTGTTCACCGCGCGTTCACTTGCGTCCGGCGAACCGTCCACCTGGCCCTCCTACCTTCATGTCAGCCGGTCAGCGCCGGCCCCCGGCACTCCGGGCGACCTGACCAAAGACGTGAAGGGAAACCCCTGAAGTGAAGCTCCAGCGGCACGGCGCCATCGCCTGTCTCGCTCTTACCGCGGTTCTCGGTCTCAGCGCCTGCGGCTCGGACAACAACGAGCCGGCCGGCGCCTCCACCGCCGGTTCCGCCGCGGCGGTGGACTGCGCGACGGGCACGCTGAACGCGCAGGGCTCCTCCGCCCAGAAGAACGCCATGTCCGAGTGGATCAAGGTGTACCAGCAGAAGTGCGCCGGCACCACGATCAACTACGAGCCCAGCGGCTCGGGCGCCGGCATCCAGGCGTTCATCGCCGGCACCGCCGACTTCGCCGGCTCGGACTCACCCCTCAAGCCGGAGGAGCAGCCGCAGGCCGACGCCAAGTGCGTCGGTGGCCAGGCGCTCAACCTGCCGATGGTCATCGGCCCGGTCGCCGTCGTCTACAACGTGGGCGGCGCGGACAACCTCCAGTTCAGCCCGGCCACGCTGGCGAAGATCTTCGCCGGCAAGGCGACCAAGTGGGACGACGCGGCCATCAAGGCCGACAACCCGGACGCCAAGCTGCCGTCGACCGCGATCCAGGCGGTGCACCGCTCCGACGAGTCGGGCACCACCGACAACTTCACCAAGTACCTCTCCAAGACCGCCGAGGCGGACTGGACGCTCGGCAACTCCAAGGCGTGGAAGGCCCCGGGCGGCGTCGGCGCGGCCAAGTCCGACGGTGTGGCCAGCAAGGTCAAGAGCACCGACGGCACCATCAGCTACGTCGAGTGGTCGTACGCCGAGAACTCCGACCTGAAGATGGCGAAGATCCGCAACGGCAACGGCGAGTTCGTCGAGCTGACCGGCGACTCGGCCGGCAAGACCATCGCCGGCGCCAAGTTCGAGGGTCAGGGCAACGACCTGAAGATGTCGATCGACTACAACACCAAGGAGGCCGGGGCGTACCCGATCGTCCTGGCGACCTACGAGATCGTCTGCAGCAAGGGCCTCGCCGCCGACAAGCTGCCGCTGGTCAAGGGCCTGCTCGGCCACGCCGCCAGCGCCGAGGGGCAGAAGGAGCTCGTCGAGCTCGGCTACGCGCCGCTGCCCGAGACCGTCCGCACCAAGGTCGAGGCCGCGGTCAAGAGCCTCTCCTGAAGCTCTGACCGACACCTCCTCAACACGAAGCGAGCGAGCAGATGGGTGACACCCCTCACCGCTCGGCCCACGCCGGCACCGGCGGGAACCCCGTGACCACGAGTCACGAGCGACCCGCCGGTGCCTCGGCGCGTGTGGTCGAGCGCCCCGGTAACCCGGGCCGCCCCGACGGTGGCCTCGGCGGCGGCGGTGCCCTCCCCCGGGCCCGCGCCTTCGGCGCGGAACGGGCGTTCCGCGGCCTGACCCTGGCCGCCGGCACCACGGTCCTGGTGGTCATCGCGGCCATCGCGATCTTCCTGGTCGCCAAGGCCGTCCCGGCGCTGCGGGCGAACACCGAGTCGTTCTGGACGTTCGAGGGCTGGTTCCCGAACGACAACCCGCCGCAGTTCGGCATCGGCGCGCTCGCCTTCGGTACGGTCCTGAGCTCGCTGCTGGCGCTGCTCATGGCGGTGCCGGTCGCGCTGGGCATCGCCCTGTACCTGTCGCACTACGCGCCCCGGCGGCTCGGCAACGCCCTGGGCTTCCTGATCGACCTGCTGGCCGCCGTGCCGAGCGTCGTGTTCGGCCTGTGGGGCCGGGACTACTTCGCCCAGCCGGTCGCCGACCTGTCCGCCTGGCTGAACAGGTACTTCGGCTGGATCCCGATCTTCGGCGACGGCCCGTACGGCAACTCGATCCTGCTCGGCTCGGTGGTGCTCGCCATCATGGTGCTGCCGATCGTCACCTCGCTGTCCCGCGAGGTGTTCCGGCAGACCCCGACCGCCAACGAGGAGGCAGCGCTCGCGCTCGGCGCCACCCGCTGGGAGATGATCCGCACCGCGGTCCTGCCGTACGGGCGGCCCGGCGTCATCGCCGCGGTGATGCTCGGCCTGGGCCGGGCGCTCGGCGAGACCATCGCGCTGGCGCTCACGCTCGGCTCCACGTACGCCATCTCGTTCAACATCCTGGCCAGCGGCGGAAACTCGATCGCCGCGAACATCGCCAACCGGTTCGCCGAGGCGAACGACACCGGCCGGGGCGCGCTCATCGCCTCCGGCCTGGTGCTGTTCGCGATCACGCTGATCGTCAACATCACCGCCCGGGCGATCATCCACCGGCGGCGCGAGTTCACGGAGTCGGCCGCATGACCACTACCCTCACCCCCCGCCGCCCGCGCCCGCCGGCCCAACCGGCCACGCTGCGGGCGAGGCGGCTTCCCGCGTACGCCGCTCCGGCCCTCGCCGTCACGGCCCTGCTGCTCGCGGCGGCTCTGGTGTACGGCGCCGGCATCGGCGGCCCGGTCCTGGTCGTGGTGGTCGGCGCGCTGCTCTACCTGGCCGGTCTGTTCCTCGCGGCGAACGCGGTGGAGGGCCGCCGGTCGGCCCGCAACCGCACCTGGAGCGCGCTGATCCACTCCGCGTTCGTGCTGGCGGTGCTGCCGCTGGCCTCGGTGGTCTGGACGCTTGTGAGCAAGGGCTCCGAGCGGCTGGACGCGAACTTCTTCGGCACCTCGATGAACAACATCGGGTCGCGGGACGCCAACGGCGGCGCGTACCACGCGATCGTCGGCACGTTGCAGCAGGTCGGCATCGCCACGCTGATCACGGTGCCGCTGGGCGTGCTGTGCGCGATCTACATCGTCGAGTACGGCCGGGGCCGGTTCGCGTTCACCATCCGCTTCTTCGTGGACGTGATGACCGGCATCCCGTCGATCGTCACCGGCCTGTTCGTGCTGGCCTTCTGGGTGCTGATCGTCTCGCCGTGGTTCAACGACGGCCGGCCGGGCTTCTCCGGCTTCGCCGCCGCGCTGGCCCTGAGCGTGCTGATGCTGCCCACTGTGGTCCGCTCCACCGAGGAGATGCTCCGGCTGGTGCCGGCGCCGCTGCGCGAGGGCGCGTACGCCCTGGGCGTACCGAAGTGGAAGACCATCCTGCGGGTCGTGCTGCCGACCGCGCTGCCCGGCATCGTCACCGGCATCATGCTCGCCATCGCGCGGGCCGCCGGTGAGACCGCACCGGTGCTGCTCGTCGCCGGCGGCGGCGCGGCGATCAACTTCAACCCGTTCGAGAACAACCAGTCGTCGCTGGCCCTCTTCGTCTACCAGCAGGCCGGTGAGGCGTCGAGGTACTCGCCGGCACGGGCGTGGACCGCGGCGCTGACCCTTGTCGCCCTCGTCCTCGTCCTCACCGTGGCGGCGAAGCTGCTGTCCCGCCGCAACCGGCTCGGCCGATGAACCCCGGAGGTACCACCACCATGGCCAAGCGCATCGAAGCCACGAACGTGACCGCCTACTACGGCGGGTTCAAGGCGATCGAGAACATCAACCTGACCGTCGAGCCGAAGACGGTCACCGCCCTGATCGGTCCGTCCGGCTGCGGCAAGTCCACCTTTCTGCGGTCGATCAACCGGATGCACGAGGTGCTGCCCGGCGCCCGGGTCGAGGGCAGCCTCACCATCGACGACCAGGACATCTACGACCGCGACGTGGACGTCACCGCGGTCCGCCGGATGATCGGCATGGTCTTCCAGCGGCCGAACCCGTTCCCCACCATGAGCATCTTCGAGAACGTGGTGGCAGGCCTGCGGCTCAACGGCGTACGGCGCAAGTCGATCCTGGAGGAGGCGGCCGAACGCGCGCTCCGCTCGGCGAACCTGTGGGACGAGGTGAAGGACCGCCTCGCCAAGCCCGGCGCGGGCCTGTCCGGCGGTCAGCAGCAGCGGCTCTGCATCGCCCGCACCATCGCTGTCGAGCCGCAGGTGGTGCTGATGGACGAGCCCTGCTCGGCGCTGGACCCGATCTCCACGCTGGCGATCGAGGATCTGATGTTCCAGCTCAAGGACAAGTTCACCATCATCATCGTCACGCACAACATGCAGCAGGCCGCGCGGGTGTCGGACCGGACCGCCTTCTTCTCGATCGAGAAGACCGGCGACCCGGGCCGCCTGATCGAGTACGACAACACCCAGAAGATCTTCAGCAACCCGAGCCAGAAGAAGACCGAGGACTACATCACCGGCCGCTTCGGCTGAGTCAGCGCAGCAGGAAGCGGGGCTCGGCACCGTCCAGGCCGTCGATGTGGGGCAGGATCGGCGTACCCGGCTCGCGCTCTGCCGCGGCGCGGGCCACGGCGGCGAGGTCGCCCGCGGCGGCGACCTCGGCGAGCGTGACCATGGTCGGCGGCAGCATGGTCAGCTCGCCGGTCTCCGCCCGGGCCAGCGCGTCCGCCGGGCGCAGCCACAGCGTGTGGTCGGCCTCGCCGGAGACGTCCCGGGTCCGCTGCCCCTCGGGCAGCAGGGCGACGAAGAAGTACGTGTCGAAGCGGCGCGGTTCGAACTCCGGGGTGATCCACCGGCTCCACGGCAGCAGCAGGTCGGACCGGAGCGTCAGGCCCCGCCCGGCCAGCAGGTCCGCGAAGCCGACCCGCCGGCCCTCCAGATCCTGCCGGGCCGCCTCCCAGTCGTCGCCGCTCACGTCGCCGACCACGGTGTCCGGGTCCGGCCCGGCGAGCAGCACGCCCGCCTCCTCGAAGACCTCGCGGGCGGCGGCGCACACCACCGCCTGCGCGTCGGACGGGTCGAGCCGGAGCCGCTCCCCCCACGCCGCCGGTTCCGGCCCGGCCCACCCGAGGTGCGCCTCCGAGTCGGAGCGGTCCACGCCGCCGCCGGGGAAGGCGTACATGCCGCCGAACGTCATCGCCGCCACCCGGCGGATCATGTAGACCTCGAAGCCGTCGCCGGCCGGGCGGAGCAGCAGCACGGTGGCGGCGACCCGGGGTACGGCGGGCACGGCGCCCTCGGCCTGGAACCGGCGGGCGTGCTCCACCAGGGCGGGGGGTGCGGCGAAGCCGTCGATCGTCATGCGCCGAGCCTAGTTCCCGCCGGGCGGCCCGGCCGGGGGCGGCCGGGCGGGGGCGCACACCGCTCACCCGCACTCCCCGACCACGCCGCCTGGTGACGATGCGTAGCCCTCGGCCCCGAGCAACAGCCACCCCTCCGCCGACTTTGCTCTGCAGCCAGATCCGCAGCGGCAACCTTCCGTGAGCGGTGCGTAGAGGGCTGCAGAGCAAAGTCGGCGAGAGGTAGCCATCCCGGGCCGCGCAAGCGCTGCCTTATGTCCGGTCAGCCGCCTTTGGGCAACCGACTTCAGCGAGGAGACGAGCAGCGCCCGTCACGCTACGCAAACTTCACGCTCTGTGTTCGCCGGAGGTGGCATCAGCTCGCCGCCCCGGCCGTGCGCGGCCCGACCGCGCAGACCGTCGCCGATACGGGGCAGCAGCCCCCGGTCGTGACTGGCAGGGTGGTGACCCGTGATCGACGACTTCGCGAAGCAGTATCTGCACAACGACCTACGCCAGATCCGCGAGGTGGTGCTGTGGAAGCTCGACGGGTTGTCCGAGTACGACGTGCGCCGCCCCCTGGCCGCGTCCGGGACCAACCTGCTCGGCCTGGTCAAGCACCTGTCGTTCACAGAAGCCCGGTACTTCGGCGAGGTGTTCGGCAGGCCGTTCCCGGAGCCCCTGCCCCGGTGGGATGCTCCGGATCCGGACGGCGCCGACATGTGGGCGAGCGAGCACGAGACCCGCGAGGGGGTGATCGGCCGCTACCGGCGGACATGGGAGCACGCGGACACGACGATCGACGCCCTCGCGATCGACGCCCCCGGCCGCGTGCCGTGGTGGCCCCGCCCCGACGTCAAGTTGTTCAACGTCATGGTCCACGTGCTGACCGAGACCAGCCGGCATGCGGGGCACGCCGACATCCTGCGGGAGCAGCTCGACGGCTCGACCGGGGCATGGGCCGAGTACGCGCACCTGGAGCCCGACGAGCCGACGCTGACGGCGCGTCGGGCGATGATCGAACGGGCCGCCCGGGCCGCTGCCGACGCCCACGGCACCGCCTGACGTCCCGACGGGTGGATCACCCTGCCGGCCCCGGAGCGGGAAGGGATAGCGTGCCGGGCATGACGCGTTGGGGAATCCTGGCCACCGGAAACATCGCCGCCCGCTTCGCCGAGGACCTGCGGCTGGTGCCGGACGCCGAACTGGTCGCGGTCGGCTCGCGTACCCGGGAGAGCGCCGAACTGTTCGCGCGCCGGCACGACGTGCCGCGGGCGTACGCCTCGTGGGCGGAACTGGCCGCGGACCCGGACCTGGACGCGATCTACGTGGCCACCCCGCACGCCGCGCACCACGAGGCGGCGCTCGCCTGCCTGGCCGGCGGCAAGGCCGTGCTGGTGGAGAAGCCGTGCACGCTGGACCTGCCGACCACCACCGAACTGGTGGACACGGCCCGCGCTCGGGGTCTGTTCCTCATGGAGGCCATGTGGATGCGGACGAACCCGCTGATCCTGCGCGTGCTGGAGCTGATCCGGGACGGCGCGATCGGTGAGGTGACGCACGTACGGGCGGACTTCGGCGTGGCCGGGCCGTTCCCGCCGGAACACCGGATGCGGGCCCGCACGCTCGGCGGCGGCGCGCTGCTCGACCTCGGCGTGTACCCGCTGAGCCTGGCCCACCTGGTGCTCGGTGTGCCGCAGCACGTGCAGGCATGGGCGAAGCTGACCCCGGAGGCGGTGGACGAGAACACCGGCATGGTGCTCGGCTGGGACTCCGGCGCGGTGGCGACGCTCAGCTGCGGCATGGTCGGGGCGACCGCGATCTCCGCGTCGATCACCGGTACGACCGGCCGGATCGACCTGCCCGAGCTGTTCTTCCGGCCCGCGCACGTGGTGCTGCACCGGGCCGGCGCCGAGCCGGAGACGATCCCGGCGGACCTGACCGGCGGCGGCTACCAGTACGAGGCGATCGAGGTGCAGCGCTGCCTGGCGGCCGGGCTGACCGAGAGCCCGCTGGTGCCGCACTCCGCCACGCTCGAGGTGATGGGCCTGATCGACGACATCAAGGCCCGGATCGGCGTCTCCTACGCGTGAGGGGTCCCCCGCCACGGCGGGGAACCCCTCGGCGTCAGGTCACTCAGAACAAGGGCCGGACCAGCAGGTACGCGAGGCAGGCGATCGCGGCGGCGGCCGGGAACGTGATGATCCAGGCGATCACGATGTTGCCGGCCACGTTCCAGCGCACCGCGGAGAGCCGTTTCGTCGCACCCACACCCATGATCGCCGAGGTGATCGTGTGCGTGGTGGAGATCGGCGCCTTCAGCACCAGCGCGTTGAAGTAGAGCACCGCGCTGGCCACGGTCTCGGCCGCGAAGCCCTCCGCCGGGCCGAGGTCGATGATCTTCCGGCCGAGCGTCCGGATGATCCGCCAGCCGCCCGCGTACGTGCCGGCCGCCAGCATGGCCGCGGAGGTCCAGAACACCCAGCCAGGGATGTGCGTCTTGCTCTCCTGGAAGCCGCCGGTGTAGAGCGCGAGCACGATGATGCCCATGGTCTTGGCGGCGTCCTGCATGCCGTGGCCGACCGACATGGCGGCGGCGGACGCGGTCTGCGCCCACCGGAAGCCCCGGCTGAGCTTGCCGGGCTGGCCCTTCCGGAACAGCCACATGATCGCCAGCATCATCAGGAAGCCGAGGATCAGGCCGACCACCGGCGAGAGCACCATCGGGACGAGGACCTTCTCGATGATGGTGCCCCACTGGACGATGCCGTCGGCGGCGAACAGGGTGGCGCCGACCAGGCCGCCGAAGAGGGCGTGCGAGGACGAGGACGGCAGGCCGAAGTACCAGGTGATCAGGTTCCAGATGATCGCGCCGAGCACGCCGGCGAAGACCACGCCGAGGCTCTCCACCCCGGTCGGCAGCGTCACCAGCCCGTCGCCGACCGTCTTGGCCACCCCGGCGCCGAAGTGCGCGCCGACGAAGTTGCCGACGGCGGCCAGCGCGAGCGCGATCCGGGGGGTCAGCGCCCGGGTCGAGATGCTGGTGGCGATCGCGTTGGCCGCGTCATGGAAGCCGTTCGTGTAGTCGAACGCCATGGCGACCGCGATCACCGCCAGCACGGCGATGAGTTCGGGACTCACTGGATCAGGACTCCTTGACCGCGATGGTCTCGACGGTGTTGGCGACGTGCTCGAAGGCGTCGCAGGCGGCCTCCAGCTCGTCGGCCACCTCCTTCATCTTCAGCACCGTGAGCGCGTCGTACTCACCGGAGAAGAGGCGTACCAGCAGCATCCGGTACGCCTGGTCGCCGTCGTTCTCGAGCCGGTTGCACTCGATCCAGTAGTCCTCGAGATCCTTCATCGACTTCAGCCGGGGCATCGCCTCGGCGGTGAGCTTGGCCTGCAGGTCGAGCACGTTGACCAGCTCGTGCAGCTCGCGCGGAAGCGACGGGAGCTTGGTCAGGCCGTACAGGTAGAGCAGGTTGCCGACCGCCTCCAGGTGGTCCATCACGTCGTCGAGCAGCGAGCCCAGCCGGTAGATGTCCTCCCGGTCGAACGGCGTGATGAACGTGGAGTTGATCTTCTTGTACAGCTCGTGCGTGATCTGGTCGCTGTCGTGCTCGATGTCGGTCAGCCGCTCGCTGATCGACTGCACGTCGGCACCGGGCAGACCCAGCTCGTTGAGCAGTTCGGTCCCCTTCACCAGGTTCTGCGCGGCCCTGGTGAAGAGCTCGTAGAAGGCGCCCTCGGTGGGACGGAAGGAAAACTTCACAGCACGGACCTCGTCGTGTCGGTGGAAGGGTGGCCGTCGCCCCCCGGGCGTCTGCTCTGCGCATGCTAGGGACCGCGCCGAACCCACTTTCGATCGGCCCACCCCTGGTCAGGCCCGATTCACCGCTCGTTCACCTTCCGTTCATCTGGTCACCCGCCGAGTTGGTTCCGTAACCGGTCACGCTCCCGTTCGACGTCGAAATCGGCAGGCGGATACCCCAGATCCAACCCGTCGAACGTCTCCCGCAGCAGGTGGGCGACCGCCCAGTCGCGGTACCACTTGCGGTCCGCCGGCACCACGAACCAGGGCGCGGCGTCCGTGCCACAACGCTGGAGAGCCTCGGCGTACGCGTCCTGGTAGTCGCCCCAGCGTGCCCGGGTGTCCAGGTCGCTGGGATTGAACTTCCAGAACTTCGCCGGGTCGGTGAGCCGCTCCATCAGCCGCTCGCCCTGCTCGGCGTACGAGATGTGCAGCATGACCTTCACCACTGTGACCGCCTGCTCGGTCAGCTCCCGCTCGAAGTCGTTGATGATCGCGTACCGGGACCGCCAGGTCGCCTCGTCGACCAGCCCTTCGACCCGGGCGATGAGCACGTCCTCGTAGTGGGAGCGGTTGAACACGCCCACGTACCCGGGTGGCGGCAGCGCCCGGCGTACCCGCCACAGGAAGTCGTGCCGCAACTCCTCCTCGGTCGGCGGCCCGAACGAGCGGATGTGCAGCCCGAGCGGGTTCATCGCGCCCGCCACCCGCTTCACAGTGCCGTCCTTGCCGCCGCAGTCCATCGCCTGGAGAACCAGCAGCACCCGGCGCGGCCGGTCGCCGTCCAGCCCGGCGTCCGCCTGCGCCGGAGCGCTGGTGGCGCTGCCCGGTCCGGCGGCGCCCTGCGCCGAGGCGTACAGCATCTCCTGCTGCCGCCCGAGTTCCGCGCCGATCAGCTCGACCTGGGCCCGCGCCCACTCCTTGCGCGCCGGTCCGCGTCCGGCCGCCACCGGCAGCCCCGGCGTCGACCGGGGATCGACAGCCGCCAGATCCACAGTCCCCGGCGGAACCCGGAGCAGTTCCCGCATGGGCCCACCGACGGGCCGCACCACCTCACTCATCCCCCGATCCTCACCCCCGGAGCCGCTCCCCGCCCGCCTCGTCCCGCCGATCTTGCGGTTGCGGCCCCCGGTACGCCCGGAAAGCACCTTTTGCCGGGGCGGCAAGTGCAAGATCAACGAGGGTGGGTGGGGTGCCGTGGCGAGGGGTGGGGCGGGAGAATGTCTGGGTGGACGAGCTTGCGGGGGAGTTCGAGGCGGAACGAGGGCGTCTCCTGGCTGTGGCGCAGCGGATGCTTGGCAGCCGCAGCGAGGCCGAGGACGCGGTGCAGGAGACCTGGCTGCGCTTCTCCGGCGCGCTGAGCGACCCGGAGGAGCGCGCCCGCGTACGCGATCTGCGCGGCTGGCTCATCACCACCTGCTCCCGGATCTGCCTGGACGTGCTCCGCTCCGCCCGGGTGCGCCGGGAGGCGTACCCCGGTCAGTGGCTCCCCGAGCCGATGGTGACAGCGGTGCCGGCGGCGGACGGATTCGCGCCCGACCCGGCCGAGCGGGCGATACGCGCCGACCAGCTCGGCACCGCGCTGCTGGTGGTGCTGGAACGGCTCACGCCGGAGCAGCGGGTGGCGTTCGTGCTGCACGACGTGTTCGCGGTGCCGTTCTCCGGCGTGGCGGACGTGCTCGCGGTGACGCCGGAGGCCGCACGTCAGCTGGCGTCGCGCGCCCGGCGCGCGGTGCACGGGCCGGACGCGCCCCGGCACAGCGCCGACCTCGCCGAACAGCGGCGGGTGCTCGCCGCGTTCGCCGCTGCGGTGGAGTCCGGTGAGCTGGAGCAGCTGGTCCGCGTACTCGCCCCGGACGTCGTGTCGATCGGCGACGCCGGCGGTCACTTCCCGGCCGGACGCCGGCCGGTGGTCGGCGTCGACTCGGTCGCCCGCCTGCTCCTCGGCCTCTACGGCCAGGCCCGGCAGCGGGGTGGCCTGCGCGGACGCCCGGTGCTGGTGGACGGCACGCTGGGATGGCAGACGGAGTTCTTCCACCGGGACGGGCGAACCATCCGGATGGTCACCTCGTTCGCGGTCCACGAGGGGCGGGTCACCGGCGTGTTCAACCAGCTCAACCCGGCCAAGGTGAGCGACCTGCCGCCGCTGGGGCCGGACGCCGTCTGGCCGCCGCGCTGGTGAGGCGGCTCAGACCACCAGTGCGAGCCACTTCCGGTACGACGTGGCGAACGGCTCGGTGCCGTCGCCGAGCGCGCCGAGCAGCCAGCGGGACGCGGCCTCGGCCTCGGTGACCACGTCCTCCGGGTAGCCCCAGCGGGCCCGGTGCACGGCGAACTCGTCCTCGTCGCGCAGCTCGACCAGGCCGGTCTCGCGGCGGCGCACCACGTCCAGGTCGAGGTCGATCAGGTGGACCGTCTCCTCGCCCTCCCAGCGGGCCGGGGTGGCGATGTCGCAGTAGACCTCACTGGTGCGCGGCGGCGGGTTGAACATACCGGTCCACCAGCCGTGGTGCGGCACCAGCAGGACGAACGGGATCCGCTCGACCGACGGGCGACCGTGGTAGACGGACTCGGTGCCGGCGGGCACGCCGAGCCAGACACCGAGATCGTCCTCGGCGAGCCGGCGGGCCGGGTAGTCGCGGTGTGCGCTGCCGTCGTACTTGCGGTAGATCACGCGGACCACATCGCTCGGCATGCCTGGCACCCTAACCGATTCCGGCCACGCCACGCGATCGGGAGGTAACCGGACGCGACCCGCCGTCCCGCCACGCCGTCGGAGCGGCCGGACCCCCGTCGGTGCCGGCGGGTACGGTCGCACGGTGACCCCGTCCCGCACCGCCACCGGCCCGGCCGTCCCGAAGAAGCGCCGCAAGGGCCGCGCCGGTGCCGGGGAGTTGCTGACCGCCGCGGTGGGCGCGGTTCCGGGCGGCGCGGCCCGGCCGGGTCAGCAGCAGATGGCCGAGGCGATCGAGCGCAGCATCGCCTCCGGCGAGCATCTGCTGGTGCAGGCCGGCACCGGCACCGGCAAGTCCCTGGCGTACCTCGCTCCGGCGCTGACAGTGGACGGGCCGGTGGTGGTCTCCACCGCCACGCTGGCGTTGCAGTCCCAGCTCGTCGAGCACGACCTGCCGAGGCTGGCCGACGCGGTCGAGCCGGTGCTGGGCCGCCGTCCCACCTTCGCCGTGCTGAAGGGGCGTCACCACTATCTCTGCCTGGCCCGGCTGGACAGCTCGGTCGAGGACGAGCCGGACGACGCGCTGTTCGACGCGCCGCGTGCCGGCAACAGCGGCGGCACCAAGTGGCTCGGCGAGGCGGGCCGCCTGGGCAAGCAGGTGCAGCGGCTGCGCGACTGGGCCGAGGAGACCGCCACCGGCGACCGCGACGAGCTGGACCCGGGCGTGGACGACCAGGTCTGGCGCAGCGTCTCCATGCCGGCCCGGGAGTGCGTGGGCGCGAGCCGCTGCCCGTTCGGGCAGGAGTGCTTCGCGGAGGCGTCCCGGGCGCGCGCCCGCGAGGCCGACATCGTGGTCACCAACCACAGCCTGCTCGCCGTCGACATGCTCGCCGGACGGCACATCGTGCCACCGCACAAGCTGCTCGTGGTGGACGAGGCGCACGAGCTGGCCGACCGGGTCTCGTCGGCCGCCCAGGCGGAGCTGGTGCCGGAGCTGATCGACAGGTCCACCCGGCGGGCCCGGCCGCTGCTGCGCCCCGACGTGGCCGAACGGCTCACCGAGGCGGGTGACGCGCTCGCCGTGGGGCTGGCCGAGGCGCCGGCCGGGCGGCTCACCGCCGGTCTGCCGCCCGCGCTGCGCGAGGCGTGCACGCTGCTGGACTCGGCGACCCGGGCCGCGCTGGAGGGGATCGGCGACGTGAAGGCCGACGACCCCGATCCGGTACGCAAACAGCAGGCCAAGGCCGTGCTGGACGAGCTGTCCACCACCGCCCAGCGGCTGCTGGAGGAGGCCGACCACGACGTCGCCTGGGTCGAGAAGCCGGACAACGGCAGCCGCCGCGCGCTCGTCGTGGCGCCGCTGTCGGTGGCGGGCACGCTCGCCACCCACCTGTACGACGAGCGCACGGTGGTCGCCACCTCGGCCACGCTGGCGCTGGGCGGCCGCTTCGACACAGTGGCCCGGGCGCTGGGGCTGGACGCGCCGCCGCCCGCCCCGCCGTCACCGGCCGCCGCCGCGATCGCCACCGCTGCCGCCGCGGGCCGTTCCCCGGTCACGCCGGTGGCCGCCGCCGAGGGCAGCCGCGCGTCGGTCGGCACCGTACCGGCGACCGAAGGGCCGGGCTGGAGTTCGCTCGACGTCGGCTCGCCGTTCGACTACGCCCGGCAGGGCATCCTGTACGTCGCCGCGCACCTTCCCCGCCCCAGCGTCTCCGGGTTGCCCGGACCGGCCGGTGAGGAGTTGCTGGCGCTGGTCGAGGCGCTCGGTGGTCGTACCCTCGGGCTCTTCTCGTCGCGACGGGCCGCGCAGCAGGCGGCGGAGCTGGTCCGCGCGCGGACCGACCTGCCCGTACTGCTCCAGGGCGAGGAGGCGCTGCCGCTGCTTGTGCGCCGGTTCCGTGAGGTGCGGGAGAGCTGCCTGTTCGGGGTGATGTCGCTCTGGCAGGGGGTGGACGTGCCGGGCGACGCCTGTCAGCTCGTGGTGATCGACAGGTTGCCGTTCCCCCGCCCGGACGAGCCGCTCGCGGCGGCGCGCGCGGCGGCGGTGGACGCCGGTGGCGGCTCGGGTTTCGCGGCGGTGAGCGTTCCGATCGCCGCGGTCCGGCTGGCCCAGGGTGTCGGCCGGCTGATCCGGGCCACCGGTGACCGGGGCGTGGTGGCGGTGCTCGACTCGCGGCTGGAGACGGCCCGCGGATACGGCCCGTTCCTGCGCCGCTCGCTGCCGCCGTTCTGGTACACCACCCGGCCCGAGGTGGCCCGGGGCGCGCTGGAACGGCTCGCCAAGAGCTGACGCCCGCGCCTCCCCGGGCGGGGTGACGCGGGCGTCGGCGAGTGTTTCCCGGTCAGGGCGCCTGGGAGGCGACCACCACCGCGTCCGGCGGGGTGTCCGGCACGGTACGCGCGGCGAGCCGGCGCACCGCGGTGTTGAGGACGGCGATCAGCGGTACCGCGACCAGCGCGCCGGCGATGCCGGCGAGCACCACGCCGGCGGCGATGCCGATGATCACGGCGAGCGGGTGGATGGCCACCGCGCGCCCCATGATCAGCGGCTGGAGCACGTGGCCCTCGACCTGCTGCACGCCGACCACCACGCCGAGGATGATCAGGGCGGTCACCGGGCCGCTGTCGACGAGCGCGACCAGCACGGCCACCACTCCGGACAGGAACGCGCCGACGATCGGGATGAACGCGCCCAGGAAGACCAGCGCGGCCAGCGGGAACGCGAACGGGATGTCGAACAGCACCAGGAAGATGCCGATGCCGACCGCGTCGATGAAGGCGACGAGCACCGTGGCCCGCACGTACGCGCCGAGCGTCGCCCACGAAGCGCGACCGGCGTCGTCGACCTTCCAGCGGGCCGCGACCGGCAGCAGCCGGACCAGGAACCGCCAGATCGAATTACCGTCACGCAGGAAGAAGAACGTGGCGAACAGCACGAGCACGGTGCCGGTGAGCACCTCGGCGAGCGTGGCGGCGGTGCTGAGCGCACCGCTGGTGAACCGCTCGGTGTTGCCGTTGATCCAGTTCTGCGCCTCGTTGATGTAGCGGTCGAGCTGGCTGTCGGACAGGTGCAGCGGGCCGGTCTTGAACCAGTCCTGGATCTGCCGAACGCCCTGCGAGGACTTCTCGCTCAGCTCCGGTACGCCCTTGATGAACTCGTTGACCACCAGCGTCAGCGTCCCCACCACGGCGGCCAGGCCGCCGACGAGCACCACACCGGTGGCCAGGGAGCGCGGCAGGCGGGCCCGGAGCAGCCAGCCGACCGCCGGGGCGAGCAGCGCGGAGAGCAGCAGCGCCACGGTCAGCGGGATGATCACGATGCTGATCGTGCCGACGATCTTGAGCAGGGCCCAGGTGACGATGCCGATCACGATCAGCCGCCAGCACCACGCGGCGGCGATCCGCAGCGCGTGCGGCACCTCGGTGTCGTCCCGGCTCACAGTCGAGGAGTGCAACGCCGCCGGCGGCTCGACGCCCACCACTGTCGCCTCCGGAGAGGCGGCCGGGCCCGGGGAGGCGGGCGAGGCCACGCCCCCGTCCGCCGCCTCCGCGGCGGCTGCCCGCCGGGTCCGGGCGGCTTCGCGGCCCGACTCGTACGCACGGCGGAGCCGTCCGCGCATCCGCTCCATGCGGCTCAAGCGCACCTCCGGCAAATCGGCCCCACCGGGTCACAGGGGGCACAGGATACGTCCGTACGCCCCACCCTAGGGCGACTCGGCCACACATTGCCCTCCCGGCGCTCTCACCAACCGCGCCGGAATCGACAGACGGCCACGCGGTAGCGTCTTCGCGTGACCGCCGACCAGAGTCTCGACGCCGGGCTGCCGATCCGCCTGCTGCACGACCGCGTGCTGGTGCGTACCGAGGGTGCGGAGGGGGAACGCCGCTCCACCGCAGGCATCGTGATCCCCGCGACGGCAGCCGTGGGCAAGCGGCTGGCCTGGGCCACAGCGGTCGGCGTCGGGCCGAACGTCCGCGCGATAGTGGCCGGCGACCGGGTGCTGTTCGACCCGGACGACCGCTCCGAGGTCGAGTTGCACGGGCGGGCGTACGTGCTGCTGCGCGAGCGGGACGTGCACGCCGTGGCGGCCGAGCGGGTGGAGAGCACCGCCGCCGGCTCCACCGGTCTGTACCTGTAGTCCTCCCCTCCGCCGCCGCTCGCTGCGCGGCGGTGCCGTTTGCGGCGCTGCCCGGCGGGAAGCCCAGGCACCTCAGCGCGCCCTGGGGAGGGACACCATGCCGGTAGTGATCAAGAAGATCCTCGCCTGGGGATTCCTCGCGTTCCTGATCTACTTCATGGCGTTCCGACCGGACGGTGCGGCGCAGGTGTTCAAGGGCATCGGGGCCGCGCTGATGGCCATCGCCCAGGGGCTCGGCGACTTCCTCACCGGCCTGATGAGCTGACCGGCCCCGGATCGGCTCTCAGCGCCCCGGGTGCCAGGGCGCGCCCGGGTGGTGCCAGCCGCCCGGGCCGTGACCGCTCGGGCCGTAGCCGCTCGGCGGGAAGGCGGGCGGCGGGGCCAGCACCACCGGGATCGGCACCACCGGGTCGTCCGGCGCCTCCACCGGGCGCTGCGAACCGTCCGGGAACCGCAGGTGGTAGCGCTGACCGTCCCAGACCCCGACCGGCGCCTGCGGGTCACGACCGACGAAGAACGACCGGTACGCGGTGATCGCGTCCAGCAACTCCCGTTCCTCCCGTGCCGTCCGCTCCCGCTCGGCGGGCTTGTGATCGAGTCCCCGGCGCATCCCGTCACGCAGCAGCGCCAGCCGGGTCGCGGCGAACTGGTAGCCGCGCATCGCGCGTACCCCGCCCTCACCGGCGACCCGCCGGGCCCAGGTACGCGCCGCGTGCCGCCGGCCCAGGCTCCCCAGCGCCGCCACCTCGGGCGGGGTGAGCCAGCCCGCGCGTACGTAGTCGGGCAACGTGCGCTCGGTGAGCCGGCCCTCCCAGGCGCGCAGCCAGATCGCCAGCCCCACCATCGCGAAGAAGATCGGCATCATCAGGCCGATGAAGCCGTAGAGCGCGATCACCGGCTGCCCGATGGCCTGGGCCAGCGTCGGCAGCAGGTTCCAGGTGCCGTGCAGGATCATCGCCACGAGCAGCCCGGCGAGCGGCGCGAGCACCCGTACCCGGCGGTCGGCGGTACGCGCCGCGATACCGAGCCCGACGCCGGTCATCGAGGTGAACAGCGGGTGGGCGAAGCCGAACAGCAGGATCCGGCCGATGAACAGCGCGATCACCAGCTGCGTGCCGGTGGCCGGGCCGTACTGCTCCACGCCGGTGCGGTAGCCGTAGCCGCCCAGGTAGAGGATGTTCTCCACCATCGCGAAGCCGACCGCGGAGAGCCCGCAGTAGACCAGGCCGTCGGTGATTCCGGAGAACTCGCGGCGCCGGAAGATCAGCAGCAGGAGCGGGCCGGCCGCCTTGGTCAGCTCCTCGATGAACGGGGCGACGAGCACCGCGGTGAGCGCGGCGGGCAGCCCCAGGTCGTCGAAGATCTGCGCGCCGGTCTGGTTGACCTTCAGCGAGATGGCGGTGGAGACGAAGGCACCCCAGGCGAAGCAGAAGACGAGATAGGGCAGCGGCTCGGGCTCGTAGCGGTCGAGCCACAGGAGGCAGGCGACCAGCACCGGCACCGGCAGGACCGCCGCGACGGCGCCCACCAGGAGCGCCTCCGCGCCCAGGCTCTCACTCAGCTTGTAGACCATGTAGAGCGCGCCGGCCGCGATCAGCAGCACCACCCCGGCCAGCACCGACGCCCGTCGCCAGTCGAACCGGCGCGACGGCATCCCGGGCGTCGGTGCCCCCGCGGGCGGTGCGGTGGGCGCGTGCGGTGGCGGCGGTGCTGCGCCGGGCGGGGTGTCGGCCATGCGGTCAGCGTAGTCACCCGCGACCCACTGGTCCGGTCGCATCGTCACGGCTATGCTCCCGAACAGGTCACGAGCGCCAGCGTCAAGCCCCGGCTTGCTGGCCGGCAACCCTCGTCGAGGTTCGCGGTGGGGTGCCCCGGGTGATGACCGGGCCCGGTGCCGCTCCGCGCGCCGGGCAAGCGCGGACCCCGTCCCGGCACGCCTGGGGTCCCTGTGACCCGGAGGCTCCGGCATGACCGTCACCCTCGTACCCTCACTGCCCGTGCTGCCCGCGCCGGTCCGGCCCGACCCGCTCGACGTGCTCGGCGTACCGGGGGAGATCAACCTGGACCACGCCGCCAGCGCGCCGTGCGCGCGGGCCGCGGCCGACGCGGTGGCCGGGCTTCTTCCCTGGTACGCGAGTGTGCACCGGGGCGCCGGCGCGCTGTCGCGGCGCTGCACGCTGGCATACGAGCGGGCCCGGCAGACGGTGGGCGACTTCCTCGGCGCCCGCCCCGGCGACCACGTGATCTTCACCCGGAACACCACCGACGCGCTGAACCTGCTGGCCCGGGCGCTGCCCGCCGGCACCACAGTGATCACGTTCGGCGGCGAGCACCACGCCAACCTGCTGCCCTGGCCGCGCGGCTCGGTACGGCTGCCGGTGCCGGACAGCCCGGCCGGCGCGGTCCGGTCCCTCGCGGCGGCGCTCGGCGAACTGGCCCGCGACGCCCGGCCCGGCCTGCCGGTGCTGGTGGCGGTCACCGGCGCCGGCAACGTCACCGGCGAGTGCTGGCCGGTCGCCGAACTGGCCCGGGTGGCGCACCGGTACGGCGCCCGCATCCTGGTCGACGCCGCGCAGCTCGCCCCGCACGCCCCGGTCGACCTGACCGCGCTGGATGTGGACTACGTGGCCGTGTCCGGGCACAAGCTGTACGCCCCGTTCGGCGCGGGCGTGCTCGCCGGGCGGGCGGACTGGCTGGACGCGGCCCCGCCGTACCTGGCCGGCGGCGGCGCCACCAGCCACGTCGGCGCGGCGACGCACGAGGTGCGCTGGACGACCGGCCCGGCCCGGCACGAGGCCGGTACCCCGAACCTGCTCGGCGCGGTGGCGCTCGCCGCGGTCTGCGAGGCGCTCGGCGCGGCCGACCGGGACGCGCTGCACGCCCGGGAACAGGCGCTGCTGGCCCGGCTGCGTACCGGCCTGGCCGCGCTGCCGGACGTGGTGGAGCTGCGCATGTTCTCCTCCGAAGCGCCCCGGGTGGGCATCGTCAGCTTCGTGGTCGCCGGGCGGGACTCCGCCGAGGTGGCCGCCCACCTGGCGAGCCGGCACCGGATCGGGGTACGCGACGGCCTGTTCTGCGCCCACCCGCTGACCCGGCGCCTGCTGGCCGAGGCCGCCGCCCGTACCGGCCGCACCGACCTGCCCCCCACAGCCCTGCGCGCCAGCCTGGGCCTGGGCACCACAGAGCCGGAGGTGGACACCCTCCTGACGGCCCTATCCGCCCGACGGGGACGATCATGAAGTTGGCGGCCGCAGAAAGCGCTTCCCCGCCAGCCAACCTCATGATCAACGGGGCCTACCGGGGTGGGTCAGCCGACGGGTGGGGCTGTGGGTGGGTGGGCGGCGGGGTTCCGGGCGGCGGGTTCGCCCTGGCGGTTCTCGCCGAACGCCTGCCGGACCAGCCGGTTCGCCTCCTCCTGCTCGACCCCGGAGGCCACCATCAGGTCGCTCGCCGTGGTACGCACCTGCGCGATCACCACGCTGCCGGAGAAGCCGACCCCCTCGGCGTACGCCCGGCCGGCCTCGCTCACCGCGCGCAGCGACCGTTCGCGGGCCTCCTGCGGCTCCTGCCCGGCGGCGAACTCCTGGCGGAGCAGGCGCACCGACTCGGCCAGGTGACCGATCGCGTCCGGCATCGGCTCGGGGGCCGGTTCGTCGTCCTCGATCATGGTGACCGCGCGGCGGATCAGCGTGCCGGTGTTGCGCATGGCCCGGTCGATCGGGTCGGCCGCCTCCGCGTAGTGGGTCAGCTCGCTGCGCCGGTGCCAGCGGGCCGGGGAGAGCGTGCTGGTCTCCTTGGCGCCCTCGATCGCCTCGGAGAGCGCGGCCAGTTCCTCCTTGTTCTCCCGCAGCCGGAACAGCGCCTGCTGGGCGGCGTCCCGGTCCCGGTTGCGCACCGCGTCGGCGCAGGCGTCGAGCTGGCCGGCGAGCAGGTCCAGCGCGGGCCGGGCGGCCCGGTTGATCACCCGTAGCGGGTTGAGCGGCAGCAGGATGGCGGTGACCAGCAGCGCGATGCCGCCGCCGAGCAACGCGTCGATGAACCGGGGGAACTCCAGGTTCTCGGTGGACGGGCTGAGCGTCACGATCAGCACCGCGGTGGCCGCGGCCTGGATCACGATGGCGACACTCGCCCCGGCGAAGATGCTCAGCAGGATCGCCGAGGTCACCACGAGCGCGAGCTGCCAGGCGCCGGTGCCGACGAAATAGATGAGCGCGTCGCCGACGAGCACGCCGACCGCCACCCCGGCGATCAGCTCGACCGTACGCCGGAACCGCTGCCCGACCGAGGCGGCGAGCGTGCCGACAGCGGAGATCGGGGCGAAGACCGGCTGCGGGTTCTTCAGCAGCCGGTGCGAGATCAGATAGGCCAGACCGGCCGCGAGGCCGGCCTGCACGGCGAGGCCGAACGCGGTACGGACCCGGTGCAGCCGGTCGTGCAGCGTCGCCTTGCCCCGGTGCCGCAGTTCCTCCATCGCGGAGGCGATCCGCTGCCCGTCCCGGTCCGCCAGCCCTTCGCGCAGCTTGCCACGACGCAGGAACTGCAGTCGTCCGTCCCGGGCCATGGCCGGTACTACCCGTACCGCTCCGGCTGAATCCCTCCGACCGGGCCGGAGTGGGGCAGACTGCACCCGATGGACGACCTGACGGCACGCTGGCGGGACACGGCACGGGCGGCGGGCGCGACCGATCCGGCGGCTGTCGACCGGGCCGGTGCCCGGCTGCTGGCGGGCTGGCGGGAGCCGCACCGGCGCTACCACGACGAGGCGCACCTGCGGGCGGTGCTCGACGTGGTCGACGCGTACGCCGGTCTGGCCCGCGACCCGGACCTGGTCCGGCTGGCGGCGTGGTGCCACGACGCCGTCTACGACCCGCGCGCGGCGGGCGATGCCAACGAGCGGGCCAGCGCCGACCTGGCCGGGGAACTGCTGGCCGCCGCCGGGCTCCCGGCCGCGACGGTGACCGGGGTACGCCGCCTGGTGCTGCTCACCGCCGGCCACGCGGTCGGGCCGGACGACCCGGACGGCGCGCTGCTGTGCGACGCGGACCTGGCGGTGCTCGCCGCCCCGGCGGAGCGCTACGACAGGTATGCCGCCGCGATCCGCGCCGAGTACGCGCACGTGCCCGATCCGGACTTCCGCACCGGCCGGGCCGCGGTGCTGCGGCACCTGCTCGACCTGCCGGCGCTGTACCGCCTACCCGAGCCGTACGCCCGCTGGGAGGACCGGGCCCGGGCCAACCTGTCCCGGGAGCTGGCCGCGCTCGCCTGAGACGCGGTGCTTGGGGCGGCGCAGACCGGCGTCCCGCAGCAGGCGGACGATCTCCCGCGAGGGCACGACGGTGGCGCCCAGCCAGACCGCTGTCCGGAACCGCTCGGCGGGCACGTCGTAGTGGTCCCTGTCGAAGCCGCGCCGGGGCGCGCCGAGCATCTCGGCGAACGCGTGCAGCTCGGCGTAGGAGACGTCGCTGATCAGGTGCGACCAGAGCCGGCCGCGCCAGGGCACGGCGGGCGGGTCCAGGTAGAGCACGGCAACAGACGGTACGCCGGTAGCCTTCCCGGCATGGCCGCCCATCCCCTCCTCGACGACCTGCGGGCCGCGCTCGGTGACGCCGCCGTGCTGACCGACCCGGACCTGCTGGCCGGGCACGCGCGCGACGAGGCCGACCTGTGCGACTCGGGCACCCCGCTGGCGGTGGTACGCCCCCGCGACACCGACGAGGTGGTGGCGGTGGTCCGCGCGGCCGGACGCCACGGCGTACCCGTGGTGCCGCAGGGTGCGCGGACCGGGCTGGCCGGCGCGGCGAACGCGGTCGACGGCGCGGTGGTGGTGAGCACGGTGGCGATGGACGCGGTCCGGGAGATCGACCCGGTCGGCCGGATCGCCGTGGTGCAGCCGGGCGTGGTGAACGCGGCGCTGGCCCGCGCGGTACGGGAGCACGGCCTCTGGTATCCGCCGGACCCCGGCTCGTGGGAGTCGTCCACCATCGGCGGCAACGTGGCCACGAACGCCGGTGGCATGTGCTGCGTGAAGTACGGCGTGACCAGCGAGTACGTGCTGGGCCTGGAGGTGGTGCTCGCCTCCGGCGAGGTGCTGCGCACCGGGCGGCGTACCGCCAAGGGAGTCGCCGGGTACGACCTGACCCGCCTGTTCGTGGGCTCGGAGGGCACGCTCGGCGTGATCACCGAGGTGACCGTGGCGTTGCGTCCGGCTCCGGAGGAGTCACTGACCCTGGTCGCGGTCTTCCCCACGGTGGCGACGGCAGGCGGTGCGGTCGCCGGGATCGCCGAGCGCGGGCTCACGCCGAGCCTGCTGGAACTGCTGGACCGGACGCATCTGCTGGCTATCGAGGCGTACCGGCCGATGGGTCTGCGCACCGATGCCGAGGCGCTGCTGCTCGCGGCGGTGGACACCGGCGCGCGGGCCGCCGACGACCTGGCCCGGCTCGCCGAGGTGTGCACCGCGGCGGGCGCCGACGAGGTCTACGCGGCCACCGACGCGGCCGAGGCCGCGGCCCTGCTCCAGGCGCGGCGGCTGGCCCACCCGGCGATGGAGCGGTTCGCCGCCGAGACGTTCCCGGGCGGCAACGGCGGCCTGGTCATCGACGACGTGGCGGTGCCGCGCGGCCGGCTGGCGGAGCTGCTCGACGGGGTGGCCCGGATCGCCGAGGCGTGCCGGGTGCCGATCGGGGTGGTCGGCCACGCCGGCGACGGCAACATGCACCCGAACATCGTTGTCGACCGGGCCGATCCGGCGAGCCTGGCCCGGGGACGGCAGGCCTTCGACGAGATCATGCGGCTGGGGCTGGACCTGGGCGGCACCTGCACCGGGGAGCACGGCGTCGGGCTGCTGAAGCGGGACTGGCTGGCCCGCGAGATCGGCCCGGTGGGCGTACGCGTGCACCAGGCGATCAAGGCGGCACTGGACCCGGCCGGGCTGCTCAACCCCGGCAAGGTGTTCTAGCCCTTGTCCTCCGCGGGCGTGGCCTGGGTAACGAGCAGCAGCACGTCGTAGGCCACCTTCGGCTTCGGCTCGCCCGGGCAGTCCTGAATGGTGACGGTAAGGTCCGGCGGCACGAGCAGCGTCGAGGTCAGCACGCCGATGCAGCCCTGCTTGTAGTTGCGGGCCTGGTCGGTCTCCTTCGCGATCGCCGGGTCCGCGAGCATCCGCTGGAGCCGCCGCTTCTGGTCCGGGCTCAGCGTGCCGGTGGCGTCCACGCCGTCACCGGCGCAGTCGCGGCACTGCCAGCGGCCGGACGGGTCCACGTCGAGGTTGCGGACCGGGCCGTCACCGAGCCGCTGCACCAGAGAGACGCGCCTGCCGTCCGGTGTCGGACTGGCCGCGCCGACCGCCCCGGGTGTGGTGGCGCCCTCGGCCCGGCCGAAGGAGCAGCCGGTCAGAGCGGTTGCCAGCAGCACAACAGCGGACAGGGCGGGGACGCGCAACCAGGATGGGCGAACCACGCGGGGAAACCTACACTTCCGTAGGTAGCGCGCACCAGCGGCCGAGCGGCCCGGGTCGGGGATCCCCTACCTGGGGGAGGCCGGAAGTTCAACGCCCGGGCCGTCGGTCCCACGGTCTGCCGCGAATCCGCGCACATCGGGCGCGCCGAGGCGGGCCGCGTCTGCCGCGATGTCGTCCGGCATGAGCTGCGACTCCCGCTCGGCCAGCACCCGCGCCCGGTAGTGGGCGACCTCCCGGTCCCGGGTCGCCGCGTCCCAGCCGAGCACCGCACCCATCAGCTCGGCGGCGTGCTCCGCCGACTCCAGGCCGCGGTGGCTGGTCTCGATCGAGATCCGGGTACGCCGGGTGAGCACGTCCTCCAGGTGCAGTGCGCCCTCGGCGCGGGCGGCGTACGTCACCTCGGCGGCGAGGTATTCCGGCGCGCCCGCCAGCGGCGAGCCGAGCAGCGGATCGGCGTCGACCAGGGCAAGCAGTTCCAGGGTGAGGCTGCCGTAGCGCTCCAGCAGGTGCTCGACCACGCCGACCGCCACCCCGTGCCGGCGGGCCAGGTCGGCCCGGTCCCGCCACATGGCGGCGTACCCGTCGGCGCCGAGCAGCGGCAGGTCGGCGGTACGCGAGGAGCGGGTCCGGCCGAGCCGGTGCATCGCGCGGTCGACCACGTCCGAGGCCATCACCCGGTAGGTGGTGTATTTCCCGCCCGCGACCAGCAGCAGGCCGAGCATCGGCTCCACCACGGCGTGCTCGCGGGACAGCTTGGAGGTGGAGTCCGCCTCGCCGGCCAGCAGCGGGCGCAGCCCGGCGTAGACGCCCTCGATGTCGGCGGTGGTCAGCGGCCGGTCCAGCACCTCGTTCACCTGCGACAACAGGTAGTCGATGTCGCTGGCGGTCGCGGCCGGGTGGGACCTGTCGAGTTGCCAGTCCGTGTCGGTGGTGCCGATGATCCAGTGCCCGCCCCAGGGGATCACGAACAGCACGCTCGTCGCGGTACGCAGGATCAGGCCGGTCTCGCCGACGATCGCCGAGCGGGGCACCACGAGGTGCACCCCCTTCGAGGCGCGGACCCGCAGCTTCGGGCGCAGCCCGACGTCGTTGAGCATCCGCGACATGTCGTCGCTCCACACGCCGGTGGCGGCGATCACGGTGCGGGCGCGTACCTCGAACTCGGCGTCCGGCGAACCGGCGGGCGCCTCCAGGTCGCGGACCCGCACGCCGGTGACCTCCCGGGCCTGCCGGGTCAGGCCGACCGCGCGGGCGCTCGTCACCACAGTCGCGCCGAGGCTCGCCGCGGTGCGCGCCAGCGTCACCACCAGGCGGGCATCGTCGACCTGGCCGTCGTAGTAGCGGATCGCGCCGGCCAGCTTGTCCGGCCGGAGGCTGGGGAAGATCCGGCGGGTGCCCTCGCGCGTGAGGTGCCGGTGCAGCGGCATGCCGCGCCCGCCGCCGAAGACCCCGGCGAACGCGTCGTACGCGGCCACGCCGAGGCCGTAGTAGGAGCGGCGGAAGAACCGCCCGGGCAGATCACGTGCGCCGCCCTCGGCGGGCAGCGGCACCAGGATCGGCACCGGCCGGACCAGGTGCGGCGCGAGCCGGGTGGCGAGCAGGCCGCGCTCGGTCAGCGCCTCGTGGACCAGGTGGAACTCCAGCTGCTCCAGGTAGCGCAGGCCGCCGTGGATCAGCTTGCTGGACCGGCTGGACGTGCCGGCGGCGTAGTCACGTGCCTCCACCAGGGCGACCTTCAGCCCTCGGGACGCGGCGTCGAGCGCGGCGCCCGCTCCGGTCACGCCACCGCCGATGACCAGCACGTCGAACCGCTCGGCCCGGAGCCGGCGCAGGTCGTCGGCGCGGCGCTCGGCGGACAGCCGGCCGGCCGTGGATCGGGACACACTCGGGTCACGCACCAGTCAACGGTAACCGTCCCGGGCGCGCGGCGACACGGCCCGGCCGTACCGTGATGACCATGCTGACCGGTCCGCCGCTCGCCCCCGTACCGCCGCCGCCACCGCGCGGGACCGGTCCGTGGCCGGTCGTCGCGGCGGTGGCGACCGGCGTGTGGATCGTGCTGGTCACCGTGCCGGGCCAGGTCACCGGCTGGCTGGTCGACCAGGTGGCGCTGGTGATCGGCGCGGACCGGCCGGTGGCGGCCTGGCCGGTGGTGGCGGTGGCCACGGTGCTGCTGGCGGGCGCCCCGGCGCTGGCGCTGGCGCTCGCGCCCCGCTCCCCCGCGCTGCGAGCGACCGGCCGGGCCTGGGCCGCCGCCGTGGTGGCGCTCGGCACGACCACGCTGCTGCGGGCGGTGCCGCCGGTGCACCACGAGGCGTACCTGGCCGCGCTCGCGGTGACCGCCGCGGTGCTCGCGCTCGTCGCCGTCCGTCTCGGCCGGGTCCGGCCACCGGTGGTGGTGGACGCGGCTCCGGAGGGCCGGTTCGGGCCGGTGTCGCTGCTGGCGATCGCGGCCGGGCTGGCCCTGCTGCTGCCGTGGGCCTGGGTCGGCGCGCTCGGCGGAGCGCTGGAGACGCTGCTGGCCGGCCTGGCCGCCGCCGCGCTGGGCGCGCTCGCCGGGGCGCTGCTCGGCGCCGGCTTCTGGGCCGCGTTCGGGCCCGGCCCGGTCCGGCTGGTGCTCGTCGGCGGCCTGGTCGCGGGTGTCGCGCTGACGCCGCTCGCGGCCGGCGCCGGGCAGACGGGCGTGCAACTGCCGGCGCTGCTCCTGCTGCCGCCGCTCGGGTTCGTGCTGGCCGCGCTGGAGGCGGCGGCCCGCCACGCGGGCCGTCCGGCCGGGCCCGCGCCGGTGCGCCGGCTGGTCGGGCTCGCCCTGCTGGGGCCGCTGGCGTTCACCGACCCGGAGGAGATCAGCCTCCTGCTCTCCGCCACCCGCGACATGCCGTTCTGGGTCGCGGTGGGCACCGGCGTGGCGTTCGCCGTCGCGGTCCTGCTCGCAGTCGGGTACGGCGTGCTGCTCGCCCGATCCCGCGCCCGCGCGCCCCGGCGCGGTCCGGCCGCGCTGGCCGCCGCCGCGCTGCTCGCCGCCGTCGCCGTGGTGTACGTGGTCCCCGGCCAGCCCGGCCTGTACGGCGAGCGACTGCTCGTGGTGCTGCGCGAGCAGGCCGACCTGACCGGCCTGCCGGCCGGGACGCCGGGCCGGGCCGGACGGGACGCCCGGGCGACCGAGGTCTACCGGCGGCTGGTGGCGACAGCCGACCGCACGCAGGGCGACCTGCGCCGCACGCTCACCCGGATGCGGCTGAACCCGACGCCGTACTACCTGGTGAACGCGATCGAGACGGACGGCGGCCCGGCCGTACGGGCCTGGTTGTCCAGCCGTCCCGAGGTGGCCCGCGTGCTGGTCAGCCAGCGGGTGCGCCCGCTGCCCGCGCTCGCCCCGGAGGCACGCGGCGACCAGCCGGCACCGGCCGGCCCGGCCTGGAACATCTCGCTGATCGGCGCGGACCGGGTCTGGTCCGAATTGGGGGTCACCGGTTCCGGTGTGGTGGTCGGCAGCTCCGACTCCGGGGTGGACGGCCGGCACCCGGCGCTCGCGGGCGGCTTCCGGGGCGGCGACGACTCCTGGTACGACCCGTGGGAGGGCCGCCGCGCCCCGGCCGACCGGGGTGGCCACGGCACCCACACGCTGGGCAGCGCGGTGGGCCGGGACGGGATCGGCGTCGCGCCCGGCGCGAGCTGGGTCGGCTGCGTCAACCTGGACCGCAACATGGGCAGCCCGGCCCGCTACCTCGACTGTCTCCAGTTCATGCTGGCCCCGTTCCCGCCGGGCGGGAACCCGCTGACCGACGGCCGTCCCTCCCGCGCCCCGGACGTGCTCACCAACTCGTGGGGCTGCCCGCCGGTCGAGGGATGCGACCCGGGGGCACTGCGACCGGCGACCGCCGCGCTGACCGCGGCCGGCATCCTGGTGGTGGCCGCTGCCGGTAACACCGGCCCGTCGTGCGGCTCGATCGCGGACCCGCCCGCGCCGTACCCGGACGTGCTGACCGTCGGGGCGGTGGACCGGCAGCGCCGCGTCACCGAGTTCTCCAGCCGGGGCCCGGCGCCGGACGGCCGGGCCAAGCCGGACCTGGTCGCCCCCGGTGCGGCTGTGCTCTCCGCGATGCCCGGCGGTGGGTACGCGACGCTGGACGGCACCTCGATGGCGACGCCGCAGATCGCCGGTGTGGTGGCGCTGATGTGGTCGGCGAACCCGGCGCTGCTCGGCAACCTGGAACGGACCCGGGCCATCCTGCGCGACACCGCGCAGCCGGTCGCGTCGCCTGCCGGCACCTGCGGCGGACCGCAGGACGTCTCCGGCGCCGGGCTGGTGGACGCGTACGCGGCGGTGCGCGCGGCCCGGGCCGGGTGAACGCCAGTCGTCACCGCCGTACCACCGGCCACCGCGACGCCCCGCCGGTCAGTCGAGCCAGCAGATGACCGCGTCGCCCGCCTTCGCCGCTGCGGCGAAGTAGTCCCGGGCGTACGGCAGGTGGTGGGCCACCCAGTCCAGCTCACCGTCGCGGTCCCAGATCAGCGGATAGATGTCCGCAGCGGTCAGCTCGGCCGGGTCGACGCCCCGCAACAGGTCCTCCTCGGTGATCCCGGCCAGCGCGGTCGCCGCCTCGGCCACCTGCTCCGGCGTCAGGTAGGCCGGCGGGCCGTAGCCCCAGTCGTACGGCTCGAGGAACTCCGCCCAGTCCATGCCCTCCGGCGGGGCGTCGGGCAGCGCGACGAGCAGCTCGCCGCCGGTGACCAGCGGCACCGTGACGCCGCGCCGCTCCAGCAGGAACTGCAGTGCCTGCCAGGCCTTGCCCGTGCCGGCGTGCCGCACGTCTTCGGCATCGGCCGCCGCCTGCGCGAACTCGTAGGCCCAGTCGTGGTCCGCTCTGGCCCGCGCCAACTCGTCGGGCCTCACCCGGATCCAATTCCCGTTCATGCTCACGGGCGCAGCCTAGAGACCGGGCCCGACACCCGTCGTCCGGCGGAGGGCGCTACCGTCGGCAGCCATGAACGTGGAGATCACCGATCTGCCGCCCGAGCCGTCGCCTGCGGTTGTCGACCTGTGCGGGCGCGCGCTCGACCTGTCCGAGGACGCGGCCGAGGCGCCGGGCATCGTGGACACTCTGACCCGGCGGGCGGCGGCGCACCGGCCGGTCGTGGTGCTCGGCGCGGTACGCGACGGCGCGCTGGTCGGCGTACTGATCGGGTCGCTGTCGGCGGCCGATCCGCGCCTCGGCCACGTCGACCTGGTCGCGGTCGCGCCTGCGGAACGCCGCCAGGGCGTCGGCGGGGCGCTGCTGACCGAGGCGGAGAGCCGGCTCGGCGCGCTCGGCGCGGCCGAGGTGCTGCTCGCCGGCAACCCGCCGCACTACGCCTGGCCCGGCATCGACGTGCGCTACACCCCGGCGGTCTGCGCCGCGCAGCGGCTGGGTTACCGGCAGGACCGTACCGCCTGGAACATGACCGCCGAGCTGGCCGACGGGTCGGCGGCGCTGCGTCCCACCGAGGCCGCCGAGCAGCGGCTGGCCGGGCGGGGCGTGACGGTACGCCGGGCCGGCCCCGACGACCTGCCGGCGCTCGCCGCGTTCGCCAGGTCCACGTTCGGCGGCACCTGGGACGGTGAGCTGGCCGGTTCGGTGGGGCGGCCGGACGCGGGTGTGCACCTGGCCGAGCGGGACGGCGAGATCCTCGGGTTCGCCGCCTACGGGTCGGCGCGGCCGAGCTGGTTCGGGCCGATGGGCACCGCACCGGCGGCGGAGGGCTCCGGGATCGGCGGCGTGCTGCTGCGCCGGTGCCTGCGTGACCAGGCGGCCGCCGGGATCACGGCGGCGCAGATCGGCTGGGTGGGGCCGGTGCCGTTCTACTCGAACGCGGCGGGTGCCCGGATCGAGCGGGTGTTCTTCCTGTACCGGAAAGCCGTCAAAGGGGCATAGACGTCAATAGCGCCATTCGGCCTCCTTCGCCATCGACCGGGCTCTACGGTCGGAGCAGAGGAGGCGGTGCATGACCACGAATGACGAACGGGCCGAGGACCCGGCGGCGGGCCGGCGCCCGTCCGACGAGCTTCCCGGCCAGCTTCCGTTCGACCGGCTCGACGTCGGTGACGCCGAGCAGCTCGCCGAGCTGACCGGCGGCGACGGGCCACCGGTGGAGGAGACACGGCAGCCGGTGGACGAGCCGAGGCGGTTGCCGCCGCCGTACGACAGGGCGCACAAGCGGCGCAACCAGCGCCCGCTGCCCACCTGAGCCGGGTACGCGGAAAGGGGGCGGACCGCTGACGCGGCCCGCCCCCTTCGGCGTACTGGATGGAGCTGGACTCAGAAGTCCATCTCCCCGCCACCCGGGCCGGCCGGGGCGGCCGGGGTCTTCTCCGGCTTGTCCGCGACGACGGCCTCGGTGGTTAGGAACAGCGCGGCGATCGAAGCGGCGTTCTGCAGCGCGGAACGCGTCACCTTGGCCGGGTCGATGATGCCCGCGGCCAGCAGGTCCACGTACTCGCCGGTCGCGGCGTTGAGGCCGTGGCCCGGGTCGAGGTTGCGGACGCGCTCGACGACGACGCCACCCTCCATGCCGGCGTTGACGGCGATCTGCCGCAGCGGGGCGTCCAGCGCGATCTTGACGATCTGCGCGCCGGTCGCCTCGTCGCCGGCCAGGTCCAGCTTGTCGAAGGCGGTCTTGCCGGCCTGCACCAGCGCGACGCCACCACCCGGGACGATGCCCTCCTCGACGGCGGCCTTCGCGTTGCGGACGGCGTCCTCGATGCGGTGCTTGCGCTCCTTCAGCTCGACCTCGGTGGCCGCGCCGACCTTGATCACCGCAACACCGCCGGCCAGCTTGGCCAGACGCTCCTGCAGCTTCTCCCGGTCGTAGTCGGAGTCGCTCTTGTCGATCTCGGCCCGGATCTGGTTCACCCGGCCCTGGATCTGCTCGGCGTCACCGGCACCGTCGACGATGGTGGTCTCGTCCTTGGTCACCACGACCTTGCGGGCGCGGCCCAGCATCTCGAGGCCGGTCGCGTCCAGCTTGAGGCCGACCTCCTCGCTGATGACCTGACCACCGGTGAGGATGGCGATGTCGGTCAGCATGGCCTTGCGGCGGTCACCGAAGCCCGGCGCCTTGACGGCGACCGACTTGAAGGTGCCACGGACCTTGTTGACCACCAGGGTGGCCAGGGCCTCGCCCTCCAGGTCCTCGGCGATGATCAGCAGCGGCTTGCCCGACTGCATGACCTTCTCCAGGATCGGGAGCAGGTCCTTCACCGACGAGATCTTGCTGTTGACGATCAGGATGTACGGGTCGTCGAAGACGGCCTCCATACGCTCCGGGTCGGTCATGAAGTAGGCGGAGATGTAGCCCTTGTCGAAGCGCATGCCCTCGGTGAGCTCGAGCTCCAGGCCGAAGGTGTTGCTCTCCTCGACGGTGATGACACCTTCCTTGCCCACCTTGTCCATCGCCTCGGCGATGATCTCGCCGACGCTGGGGTCGGCGGCGGAGATGGAGGCGGTGGAGGCGATCTGCTCCTTGGTCTCCACGTCCTTGGCGAGCTTGAGCAGCTCCTCCGAGACGTTGGCCACGGCCGCCTCGATGCCCCGCTTCAGGGCCATCGGGTTGGCGCCGGCGGCCACGTTGCGCAGACCCTCACGGACCAGGGCCTGGGCCAGGACGGTCGCCGTCGTCGTGCCGTCACCGGCGACGTCGTCGGTCTTCTTCGCGACCTCCTTGACCAGCTCGGCGCCGATCTTCTCGTACGGGTCCTCGAGCTCGATCTCCTTGGCGATGCTCACACCATCGTTGGTGATGGTGGGGGCACCCCACTTCTTCTCGAGCACGACGTTGCGGCCCTTGGGGCCGAGGGTCACCTTCACGGCGTCGGCGAGCTGGTTCATGCCCCGCTCGAGGCCGCGGCGCGCCTCTTCGTCGAACGCGATCATCTTGGCCATACGGCGTTGTCCTCCTGGACACTCACGGGCCACCCGGGATGCCCGGATGGGCCGTCTGGTGTACGCACCTTGGGGACGTCGCCACCTGGCGACGACGACGTCTCCTCGGTCGGGCCGGACAGCCCGCGACGACCGGCCTCGTACCGCTCCGGCACCCCTTCGGACACCGGTGCGACCGTGGCCCTACCGCCCCGACCTTCTGGCACTCACCGTACGCGAGTGCCAATGACTTGTTTAGCACTCTCCCTAGCCGAGTGCAAGCACGACAGCCCCGCTCAGCCGAGTTCCGCCGCCAGCCGAGCCGCGTTCACCGGGCCTTCGTGAGCCCGCTGTTCGGCGTACGTGACGACCAGCCCGACCTGCTGCGCCAGGTAGGCCGGGGCGGCGAGCAGGGCACCGAACACGGCGAGCACCACGGCCCCGATCGCGGTGCCGACGGCGTTCATCGGCGTGACGCCGAACGCCGCCCCACTGATCCCGCCCACCACGGCGTCGAGCACCGTCGCCGCGAAGAGCACCGCGATCACCAGCGCGACCCGGCCCAGCACCATGCCGAACCGGCTGTGGAACATCCGCCACGCGCGCCCGATCGGCTCCCGCCGCTCGAACAGGTAGACCGGGCCGAACAGGGCCAGCGCGAACGCGGCGTACAGGCCGGGCAGCAGGCAGAAGCAACTGCCGAGCACGACCAGGAGCGAGACGAGGAGCGTCCAGCCCCACAGGCCGAGAGCGCGGCGCAGCCCGTACCGGAAGGCGGCGCCGAGTTCGACCGGCTCGCCGGCCGCCTGGCGGGTGACCACCCAGGTGCCGGCGGCCCAGCCCATCGCCTGGAGCAGCCCGAAGACCAGCCCGGCGGACAGGAGCACGCCGTAGAAGGCGAACATCTGCCCCCAGAAGCCGGCCGGCAGCACCGGCGCGCCGTCCGGCGCTGTCGCCAGCTCGCCCTCGGGGCTGAAGACGAGCGTGAGGACGCTGATCACCGAAGCCGGGAGCACCTGGGTGAGCAGCACGATCGGCAGCAACTGCCGCCAGCCGCGCCGCAACGCGGCGGTGCAGCGGGCGAACCAGGGACCGATGCCCGCGTGCGGCGGGTTGACGAGCGGATCCTGCGGGTCGAGGCCGGGGAACCAGCCGGCGTACGCGCCGGGACCGGCCTGCATCGGGTACGCGGCACCGGGCACCGGGTACGCCGCGCCGGGCATGGGATGGCCCGGGTACGCGGGAGGGCCCCAGCCGGTGGGGGGCGTGCCGGGCGGCGCGTTCCAGCCGTGTGGCGGGGTGCCCGGGGCGTTCCAGTTCTGCGGCGTAGCGCCCGGCGCGGTCCAGCCGGGCGGGGTACCCCAGCCGGGTTGGCCGGCCGGGTTCGGGGCGCCGGGCTGCGGGCTGCCGTCCTCCGGAACGATCGGGGCGTGGCCGGTCTGACCGGCCCACGGGTCGGCGCCGGGCGGGCCGGAGGCGGGCGTCCCCGGCGGTCCCGGCGCGGCGGCCGGCGGTGGGGGCGCGGTCGGGTCGGCCGACGCTGGCGGCACCGGCTCGGTGGAACCCGACGGGGGCAGATCGGACATGGGCCCTCCTCAGCGACTACGGCTGGAACGGCTCATGATCTTCCATGGTGGCCGGCCGCGACGCAGCCCCCCGGTCCGGGGCCCGGTCACGGAGCACCGCCCGCCGCAGATCAGGCGATGACGCGGACCCGCTCGGCCTGCGGGCCCTTCTGCCCCTGCGCGATCTCGAACTCGACGCGCTGGCCGTCGTCGAGCGCCTTGTAGCCGTCCATCTCGATCGCGGAGAAGTGGACGAAGACGTCCTGCCCGCCGTCGACGGCGATGAAGCCGTAGCCCTTTTCGGCGTTGAACCACTTCACGGTGCCCTGTGCCACGGTGCACTTCCTCACTCTGCGCGGCGTTCCAAGACCCGGGGACCGGCGGACCGGCACCGGCGGCGCACCGGGCCCAGCGATCGGTAATGCTGAATTCGGTGACCGAAATCGCACGCTACACGAGGCGTGACGACGGCGCACGACCACAAATCGGGCATATTCCGGGCGTGGAACAGCCCGGTCGCACACGCGCGTCGGGTCGTCCGGTATGCATGCGGCATGACCAGCGTGCGCACCACGACCATCGTCCACCGGGTCCGGCCGACCGACGCCGCCCGGATGCGGGCGCTCCGGTTGGAGATGCTGGCCGACTCTCCGCTGGCGTTCCTGGAGACCGTGGCCGAGGCCGCCGCCCTGCCGCACACGGAGTTCGCGGCCCGGGTCGCGGCCGTCTCCCGGGGCGACCACAACGCGCAGTTCGTGGCCGATCCGGGTGGCCGTCTGGTCGGCCACGCCGGCGGCGTCGCGGCGCCGGACGAACCGGGCCTGACGCTCGTCTACGCGGTCTACGTGACCCCGGCGCTGCGGGGTACCGGCCTGCTGGCGGCGCTCGTCGACGAGGTGGCGGCCTGGTCGCGCGCCTGCGGGCGGCCCGAACTGATGATGGAGGTGGTGGTCGGCAACGACCGCGCCTATCGGGCCTATCAGAAGCTGGGCTTCGTGGACACCGGGGTACGGGTGCCGCACCCCCGGATCACCGGCCTGTACGAACTCCAGATGCGCCGCCCGGCCTGAGAACGCCGCCGGGCGCGTCGGTCGTCACCGCGACGACCGACGCACCCGAAGGCGGTGACTCAGGCGTGCCGGCGGCTCTGCACGATGCGGAACCGGTTTGCCACGTACGCGCCGTCGGTCAGCGCCGAGTTGGCCGCCGCGTTCGCGCCGGAGCCGTGGAAGTCGGAGAACGCGGCCGACTGGTTGACGAAAACCCCGCCGGTCAGGTTGCAGGACAGGTGCACCCCGGCGTCGACCGCCGCGGCCTCGGCCGCGTCCAGCACCGCCTCGTCGGTGGAGTAGACGC
Organism: Micromonospora sp. WMMA1976; assembly: GCF_027497335.1. Classification (NCBI taxonomy): domain Bacteria; kingdom Bacillati; phylum Actinomycetota; class Actinomycetes; order Micromonosporales; family Micromonosporaceae; genus Micromonospora; species Micromonospora sp. WMMA1976. The sequence continues at coordinate 5,726,813 of NZ_CP114912.1, forward strand.
CCGCGGTCAGCGCGCCCTTCTCCCCCACCGTCTCGCGCAGGATGCGCAGGCTGTGCTCGGTCGAGTCGGTGGCGATGGCGAACGAGATCGGCCCGAACCACTCCCGCGAGTAGGTGGCGGTGTCGGACGCGTCGAGCTTCACCACGGTCGGCGTACGCACCACCGCGCCGGGGAACGACGGGTGCTCGACGGTGCGCGACTCCAGCACCGGCTCGCCGACCTTGGTGACCTCCTCCAGCCGCTCCAGCACGCCGTCGTTGACGATCGCGCCGGTCAGCTCGACGCCCCGGGCCGGGTCGGCGGTCAGCTTCGCGACCGCGCCGGCGATCCCGGCGGCCACCTCGTCGAAGCTCTTGTGCCCCTGGTCGGTGGAGATGCCGTCGCGCGGGATCAGCAGGTTCTGCGAGGTGGTGCACATCTGGCCGCTGTACAGGGTCAGCGTGAAGCCGAGGTTGCGGCAGAGCCCGGCGAAGTCGTCGGTGGAGTCGATCACCACCGTGTTCAGGCCGGCCTTCTCGGTGTAGACGGCGGCCTGCCGGGCGTTCGCCTCCAGCCAGTCGCCGTACTCGGTGGAGCCGGTGAAGTCGACGATCTTGACGGCCGGGTGCAGGGCCAGCGTGGTGGCGAGCTTCTCGCCGTCGGTCTCGGGGGCGAGCTGCACCAGGTTCGGGTCGAAGCCGGCCTCGGCGAGCACCTGGCGGGCGTACTTGACGGTGATCGCCAGCGGCAGCACCGCGCGCGGGTGCGGCTTCACCACCACCGGGTTGCCGGTGGCCAGCGAGGCGAACAGACCGGGGTACGAGTTCCAGGTCGGGAACGTGTTGCAGCCGATGACCAGCGCGACCCCGCGCGGCACCACGTGGAACGTCTTGGTCATCCGCAACGGGTCGCCCTTGCCTGCGGCCTTCTCCCAGCCGGCGGTCCCCGGGTGACGGGTCATCTCCGCGTACGCGTAGGCGATCGCCTCCAGCGCCCGGTCCAGCGCGTGCGCGCCACCGGCCTGGAACGCCATCACGAACGCCTGGCCGCTGGTGAACTGCACCGCGTTCGCCAGCTCGAACACGTTGCGGTGCAGCCGGTCCAGGATCTCCAGGCAGACACCGGCGCGGGCCTGCGGTCCGGCGTCGCGCCAGGCGGGCAGCGCCGCGCTCGCGGCGGACACCAGCTGGTCGGCGCCCGCGTGCGGGTAGCGCACGTCCAGCGCCACTCCGAACGGGCTGGCCTCGGTCGCCACTGTGGTGCCGTCACCGGCCTGGTCGAGCGGGAAGTCGCCGCCCAGGTACGCCTCGAAGGCGGCCCTGCCGTCGGCGGCGGCGGTCTCGCCGTACACCCGGGGGCTGGGCGACTCGGGGTAGGCCGACCAGTACCCGCGCTCCGCGATGGCGGTCAGCGCCCGGTCGAGGGTCTCGCGGTGCCTGTCGTACAGGGGGTGCGGGGTCTCCGTCATGCCCGCCATCATGCAACAGAAAGGCACCAGATCAGTAGGGGCGTGTCACAACTCAGATCGTCAACTGCCAGTCGACGGAACCGGCGGCTGGGCGGAACCCGAGCCGCTCGTTGATCGCGATCATGTGCCGGTTCGCCGCCGCGTTCCAGGTGTCGACGGCCCGCAACGCCGGTTCGTGCGCCAGCGCGTACGCCAGGTTCTCCGCCTTGCAGAGCAGGCCGAGCCGGTGGCCGCGGTGATCGGGGTCGACCAGGGTGATCTGCTGCCAGGCGTGGTCGGTGCTGCTCGCGTCAAGGCTGAGCTGGGTCCAGCCGACCAGGCGGCCGGTCGCCTCGTGCACCACGCCGGTGTTGTACCGGCGTACGCCCCGGGCATCAAGCGCCCGCTCCGCGTCCCGCACCCGCGCCGCGTCCATCCGCTCCGGCTCCCAGTCCAGCTCGCCCATCGGCGCGTCGAGCAGCAGCCGGCTCTCCAGGTAGGCGGCGTCCGCGACGTACTCGTCGGGCGCGTGCTCGCGCCACCGCACCAGCCGGTAGCCGGTGGCCGCGGCGCGGGCCTCGGCCAGCAGCGCGGCGAGCCGGTCACGGTCGAGCCCGGCCACGTCGAGCCGGCGGCGGACGTCGGCCAGTGCCGGCTCGGCGCCCAGGGCGGCGGCGAACGCGGCGCCGGGGAAGGCCTGGTCCTCCTCGCCGGGCAGCGCGGCGACCGTCGCACCGACCAGGCGTTTGCCGCCGCGCTCCCGCAGCAACCGGACGCCGTGCTCGTGCAGCATGCGCCCGATGCCACGCCGCCGGTACGCCGGGTCGACTGTCAGTTCGACGCTGGCGTTCTCGGTGTTCTCGATCGTGTGCAGGTGCAGCCGGAGCCAGCCGACCGGCAGCCCGTCCAGGCGGGCGACGAGCCAGCGTCCCTCGATGCCGGGCATCGGGTGCGACAGCAGCGCCTCGAAGCGGCGGCGGCAGGTCGGCGGAAGGTCCGGCTCGTCGACGGCCTGGGCGGCGCAGGCGATCCGGTACACCGCGTCGAGCGTCTGCCGGTCGGTGGGATCCAGCGGCGTCACGGTGAGCGTCATGCCACCGAGGGTGCGCCGGACACAGCGAAGGGGCCAGCGGTTTTCCGCCGGCCCCTTCGAACGTTGGTCGGGAGGGACGTCCGCACAACGCCTCCGGCGTTGGGTCGCAAGAACTTGAAAAGTCTCCGGCGGATGCCCTCCCGCACGAAGCATCTTGCGCCGTCCGGTTCCTGCCGTCAAGTCCTTGAGGGTGGTTTTCTGGCACTCACCGCACATCACCGGTTACCCACCGGTCTCACCCGATCCCCCACCCGGGCGAGCCCCACCTCCCCCACCCGGCCATCCCGGCACGGCCGGGGTGGCGGGAGAAGGGACCGTCAGGCGAGGAGGCCGGCGTCGCGGGCGGCGCGCAGGCTGGGCTTGATGCGGTGGGTGGGGCCGACCTGGGCGGCCACCGCGTCGAGCGTCTTCAGGCCCTCGCCGGTGTTGAAGACGACAGTCTCGGCGGACGGGTCGAGCCGGCCCGACTCGACCAGCTTGCGCAGCACGGCGACGGTCACGCCGCCCGCCGTCTCGGCGAACACCCCCGTCGTACGGGCGAGCAGCCGGATGCCGGCGCGGATCTCGTCGTCGTCGGCGTAGTCCATCCAGCCGCCGGTACGGCGCACCGCCTCCAGCGCGTACAGCCCGGCGGCCGGGTCGCCGATGTTCAGCGACTTGGCGATGCCGACCGGCTTGACCGGCGTGATCGTGTCGGTGTCGCCGTGCAGCGCGGTGGCGATCGGGTTGCAGCCGGCCGACTGCGCGCCGAACACCTTCCAGCCACCGGCCGGCGCCTCGACCAGCCCGATTTCTACCAGCTCGGTGAACGCCTTGTCGATCTTGGTGAGCAGCTCGCCACTGGCCATCGGGATGACCACCTGGGCCGGGATCCGCCAGCCGAGCTGCTCGGCCACCTCGTAGCCGAGCGTCTTGGAGCCCTCGGCGTAGTAGGGCCGCACGTTGACGTTGACGAACGCGGTGTCCTCGAACTCGTCGGTCTCCACCAGTTCGCCGCAGAGCCGGTTCACGTCGTCGTACGAGCCGTCGATGGCGACCAGGTCGCCGCCGTACACCGCGGTGGTGACGACCTTGCCCTGCTCCAGGTCACCGGGGATGAAGACGACCGACGGCACGCCGGCCCGGGCCGCGTGCGCGGCGACCGAGTTGGCGAGGTTGCCGGTGGAGGCGCAGGCGTAGCGGGTGAAGCCGAGCGCCTGGGCGGCGGTGAGCGCCACCGAGACGACCCGGTCCTTGAACGAGTGGGTGGGGTTCGCGCTGTCGTCCTTGACCCAGAGCGGCGCGGTGAGCCCCAGCTCGGCGGCGAGGTTCGGGGCGGCGACCAGCGGGGTCAGCCCCGGGTCGAGCGTGACCCGGGTGGCCGGGTCCTGACCGGCGGGCAGCAGTGCCGCGTACCGCCAGATGTTCGCCGGACCGGCCTCGATCTGCTCCCGGGTGACGGTGGCGAGCGCGGCGGTGTCGTAGTCGACCTCCAGCGGCCCGAAGCACTCGTAACAGGCGTGCTGGGCGGCCAGCGGGTAGCGCGCCGAACAGGCGCGGCAGACCAGGGCGCGGGCCGGGCTGAGGGTGGTGTCGATACCGGTGGCGACGGGAAGCGTCGACGTCATGTCGAGGAGTTCCTCTCATCTTTCCCCGCATCGCCGGGTGCGGCGGGGACGGAATTGGCACCTGCCCGCTGTCGCTCGTCGTCGAGCGTGCGGGTGGTTGCCGGGGCGTCGTCGGGCCGTATCCCTCAGCCCCTCTGGATGAGGTATTCAGTTGTGCCGCCGAGTCTATGCGCTGCTCACGGCCGCGCCACCTCGGGATCCCACGCTGTGGGCCGGCTCAGCGTCCGACCACCGCGACCGGGTCCACCACCGCGGGCCGGTCCACCACCGCGACCGGTGCCGGCACCGTCGCGGTCGCCGCTGCCGAGGGGGTACGGGTGACGAGGTTCGCGGCCACCAGGGCGGCGATGGTCAGCCCGGCGCCCACCAGCTCCACCGCGACCGGCCGGTATCCGCGCACGATCTGCACCGCGAACGTGGCCACCGGCACCAGGTTCATGAACAGCGCGGCATTCGCCGGGCCGAGCCGCCGCACGCCGGTGTTCCACGCCAGCACCGCGAGGACGGCGGCGACCAGCACCGCGTACGCGAGCTGCGGAGCGACGGCGACGAGGTCGGCGGTGGACGGCGCGTGCTGGAGCCCGGTGAGGTCGGCGACGGCGCTGGCGCCGATCATGGCGATCATGCCGGCGACGGCGGTCAGCGTGGTGTAGCGCAGCGCGGACCACTCGGGGAACCGGCTCGCGCCGTGGGTGTAGAACGCCCAGCCGAACACGGCACCGATCATGAGCAGACCGCCCCAGCCGAACTGGCCCAGCCCGTCGAGCCGGCCGCGGGTGATAACCAGGCCGACGCCGGCCAGGGCGACGAGCGAGATGCCGAGCAGTACCGGACGTGGGCGGACGCCGTCGCGCGCCCAGCGGACGAACTGGGTGACCAGCGGCACGGTGGCCGCGAACAGCGCGATCTGCTGCGGCGCGGCGTGGCCGAGGGCGAGATTCGTCAGCGTGTTGAACCCGGCGAAGCCGAGCGCGCCGAGGAGCACCACCTCGAGCCCGCGCCGCTGGGTGGACAGGGCGGCCACGCCCTCGCGGGCCAGCAGCAGGGCGAGCAGCACGGCGGTGGCGAGCACGTACCGGACGGTGGTCAGGTTGAGGGCGTCGACGCGGGTGAGCGCGCTGGCGAGCACGGGGAACATGACGCCCCAGCTGACCACGGCGAAGATCGGGAGGGTGGCGTGACGGGATCGCATCGCAGCTCCTATGTTCGAGTACCGTCGAACCAACGCCCCGACTCTAGGAACTTGTTCGACGATTGTCGAACATGGGTTATCGTTGTCACATGGAGCTGCACGAACCCGAGCTGCGCGAGGTGCCCGTCACCGCCGTCCTGGCGGCGCTGGCCGACGACGTCCGGCTGCAGATCGTGCGCGCGCTCGCGCCGGGCGGAGAACACGCCTGCGGCTCGTTCGAGTTCGGTGTCTCCAAGGCGACCCGAAGCCACCACCTCAAGGTGCTGCGGGAGGCCGGCCTGACCCGCACCCGGGTCGCCGGCACCACCCGCTACGTTCGGCTGCGCCGCGAGGAACTGGACCGCGTCTACCCGGGCCTGCTCGACGCGGTCATCGCCGAGCGCGACGGAGTGGCATGATCGCCGGATGCGGAGACCGGCGCGCCTGATCGGCGCCCTCACCGGCATGGCGCTGCTGACCGCCTGCGCCCCGGCGCAGGGGCCCGCCGACGGGCGGCTGCCCGACCCGCCCCTCACCGGTGTCGACCCGCTGACCACGGTGCCGCCGCGACCGGGCGCCCCCACGGCCGGGCCGGCACCCGCCGCCACCTGCTCCCCCGAGGGCATCGCGATCACCGAGCTGGGCGTGAGCGCCGCGATGGGGCTGCGGGCGATGGGCCTGGACCTGCTCAACTGCGGCGACCAGCCGTACGAGCTGCGTGGCTATCCGGCGGTCACGCTCCGGGACGCCGACGGCGACCCGATCGAGGTGCGGATCATCCCGGGTGCCAAGCCGATCACCTCCGGCTTCGACCACCCGCCCACCCGGATCGTGCTGGCCCCCGGCGAGCGGGCCGGCGCGGCGTTGATCTGGCGGAACCTGGTCACCGACCCGACAGTGGTGGCGACGGACGGCACCGAACTCGACGTCGCGCCGGTGGCCGGCCGGCCGGCGTACCCGGTCGCCCTGGACGGGCCGATCGACCTCGGCAACACCGGCCGGCTGGGCGTCAGCGCGTGGAAGCGCCGGGAGCCCGGCCCGGCCGGCACGCCCACGCCGGCCGCCCCAACGCCGCCCACGACGCCGCCGGTCAATCCGCTGTAGAACCAGAACCCGGCACGGGAGCGCCCCGACCGGGATCTGGTTCGGCGCGGACGCTCAGACCGGGACCGAGGCCGGCGCGGCGGCGCGCTCGGCCGGGACGGCGTTGCGGCGGGCCAGCAGCGCGTCGATCGCCCAGTTGCCCGGGCCGAGCACCGCGACCAGCAGGAACGACCAGCAGAAGAGCGCGGCCAGCTCGCCGCCGTTCTGCATCGGCATCAGGTGGTGCGGCTGGTGCACCACGAAGTACGCGTACGCCATCGAACCGGAGGCGAGCAGCGCGGCCGGCCGGGTGAACAGGCCGACGAGCACCAGCGCGCCGCACACGAGCTGGATCAGCGCCGCCCACCAGCCGGGCCAGGTGGCGAACGGGACAGCGCCGCCGGTGGCCGGATTGCCGCCGAAGACGCCGAATATCGAGGCGGCGCCGTGGCAGAGGAAGAGCAGGCCGGTGACGATGCGGAACAGGGACAGCGCGGGGGCCTTCAGCTGCGCCGGGATCATGGGAAACCTCCTGGTACGGGTGGCGGACGCCGTCCAGGATGGCGGGACTATTGATAGATGTTAATCGATATCTTTGCAGGCGGGACAATCTCATGGGAACGCTCCCATGATATGGGCCCGGCCGCCCCGCCGCGACCCCGTCCGGTCACCTCAGCTCGTGACGTCCTTGCGGGTGAAGCGCCAGAAGGCCAGACCCCAGAACAGCGTGGCGTAGACGACCGCCGAGAACGCGCCCTTGACCACGTCGTCGGTCTGCATCGGCGTGGACAGCAACCCCAGCCAGGCGCTGCTGTAGTGGGTCGGCAGCAGGTTGCGCAGCCCGCCCAGCGCGGTGATCTGGTCCAGGATGCTGGAGAGGATCCACAGCAGCACCGCCCCGCCGACCGCACCCAGCGCGGCGTCCGTGGTCACCGACAGCAGGAACGCCAGCCCGGCGACCACCAGCAGCACGACCGCGAGATAACCGAGTACGCCGAGCAACCGCAGCAACCCGTCTGCAGGCGCCAGCTCGGCCGAGACCTGGCTGCTCAGCGGCTTCCAGCCGTACCGGAGCGTGCCGGCGAGCAGCGCGGTGCCGGCCAGCAACAGCAGGGCCAGCCCCGAGTACGCGAGCGCCACCACCAGCTTCACCGCGAGCAGCCGGGCCCGGGGCACCGGCACCGCCAGCAGGTAGCGCAGGCTGCCCCAGCTCGCCTCGCTCGCCACCGTGTCGCCGCAGAACAGCGCCACCACCACGACCAGCAGGAACGACGCGGACACCAGGATCGAGAACAGGGTGAAGTTGAGCCCGCCCGAGGTGGCCAGGTCGGCCAGGCTGGAGAACTCGCCCCGCCCGCCGCCGTCGTCGTCCCCGGCGTCGAACTGGAACGCCACCAGGATGATCAGCGGCAGCAGCACCATGAACCCCAGCGCGAGCTGGGTACGCCGGCGCGACGCCTGCCGCCGAAACTCCGCGGCGAACGGGAGCGTGGCCGAGGGCCGGTAACCGGCCGCCGCCCCGCCCGCGCCCGGCGCCGCCGTACCGGACGTGCCGCCACCAGGCGACGATGCCACAGACGAACCCGCCATCACCGGTCCCCGCTTCCCCGAGAGTTCTCGCCCACCAGGGCGAGGAACGCGTCCTCCAGGCGGCGCCGGGGCACCACCCGGTCCACCCCGATGCCGGCGCGGACCAGTTCGGCCACCACCTCGCTGCGGGCGGTGCCGTTGGTGTCGACCACCAGACCGCCCTCGGTGTCGGGCAGCACCCGTACGCCGTCGAGCCGGTCGAGCACCGTCCGGGCCGCGTCCGGGTCGCTCACCTCGAACAGCACGCTCGGCGACTCGCCGACGATGTCCTCCACCGGGCCGGACGCCACGATCCGCCCCTTGTTCACCACCACCGCGTGCGTGCAGGTCTGCTCCACCTCGGCCAGCAGGTGGCTGGAGACCAGCACCGCCCGGCCGTCGGTGGCGTAGCGCTGGAGCACCCGGCGCATCTCGGCGATCTGCGGCGGGTCCAGCCCGTCCGTCGGCTCGTCCAGCACCAGCAGCTCGGGCAGGCCGAGCATGGCCTGGGCGATGGCCAGCCGCTGCCGCATGCCGTGGCTGTACTTCTTCGTCCGCCGGTGCACCGAGTCGCCCAGGCCGGCGATCTCCAGCGCCTCGTCGAAGTGCGCGTCCTCCCACGGGCGGCCGGTGGCCCGCCAGTACGCCTTGAGGTTGTCCAGGCCGGACAGGTGCGGCAGGAAGCCCGGCCCCTCGACCAGCGCGCCGATCCGGGACAGCACCGGCGAGCCCGGCACCAGCCGGTGCCCGAAGACGTAGATCTCCCCGGCCGTGGGCTGGGTCAGCCCCATCAGCACCCGCAGCGTGGTGGTCTTGCCCGCCCCGTTGGGTCCGAGCAGGCCGACCACCTGACCGGGGTGCACCTCGAAGTCGACGTCGGAGACCGCGACGAAGCCGTCCGCGTACTCCTTGCGCAGGTTGCGCACGGCGAGCGGGACGCCCGCGTACTCCGGGTGCACGGAGTCGTCCTGGCGGCGGTGCCGGCGGCGGGTGAGCAGCACGACCACGACGAGCCCGGCCACGATCGCGGCGAGCAGGCCGGCCAGCGCCCAGCGCCAGATCGTCGCGGTGGTGGGGATCGGTGTGGAGTCGACTGTGGGCAGCGTCAGCGACCCGTCGGCGAGCGCCACCGTGTGCACGGCCGGTTCGGCCGGCGAGGCGTACGCCTGGTCCGACGTCGCCACCACGAGCCGCAACCGGTGCCCGGCCTCGACCCGCCGGACGATCCCCGGCAGCGTCACGGTGACCGGCGTGGCCGCGTCGACGGTGGCCGGCAGGCCGGTCAGGCGCACCGGCGCGACCAGGCCGGACGGCAGCGTGGCGGCGCCCTGCGGGTCGACGTCGTAGAGCTTCACGAACAGCACCGCCTCGCCGGTCGGTGAGGCGGCCCTGATCCGCACCGTGGGCGCGCCCACCACGTCGACCGGCTCGTCCAGCGGCGCCGACTCGAAGCGGGCGTGCTGGCCGGGGATGTCACCGGCGACGCCGTCCAGCAGCGAGCCGAGCGCACCAGCGAACGGCACCGAGGAGATCGCCGCCGGGTTGCCGTTCGGCGGTACGGCGACCGGCTGCGGCGGCCCGGCGAGCGTCACCTCGCGCCGGTCCTGGCCGGCCAGTCCCGGATAGTCGGCGGTACGGAAACCGGTGGCGACCAGGCCCCGGTCGAGCGCGTCGAAGCCGGCGATCCGGGAGAACGTGAACGTGCCGCCGGGGGCAGCTCCGTCACCCTTGACGTAGTGGTCGAGCCACTGCGCGGTCAGGAACTTCACCCGGTCGGAGTCGGAGGTGGGCCCGGAGCCGCCGTCGTGGCCGCCGGTGAACCAGGCGACCCGCACCGGCGTGCCCGCGGCGGCGATGCCCCGGGCGTTGGCGTCCGCCTCGGCCAGCGGGAACAGCGTGTCCGCCTCACCCTGCACCAGCAGCGTCGGCGACTTGATCCGGTCCAGCACGCCGGCCGGCGACGACCGGCGCAACAGCTCGACCGCCGCCGCGTCGGCCCGGCCGGTGGTGGCGATGCGCAGGTACGCGGCGCAGACGTCGGCGGCGAAGCGGCCGCAGGACGGGTCGGCGGCGCCGGCCGGCGCGCGACCGGAACCGGTGCCCGGCCCGGCGCCCGGCTGCGGGCTCGGCGGGCCGGCCGACTCGGGCGCGCCCTCCGGCGCGGCGGCGGTGGCCCCGGAGAGCCCCGCCGGGCCGGAGCCGGCGTTCCCGCCCCCGCCGAAGAAGATGCCCGCCCAGCCCTTCTTGAACACGCCGTCGGTGGGCTGCCGGCCGCTGCTCTCCGGCAGGAAGGCGCGGGACAGGTCGTTCCAGGTGATCATCGGGACGATCGCGTCGATCCGCTGGTCCTGCGCGGCCAGCAGCAGGGCCAGGCCGCCGCCGTACGAGCCGCCCACCACACCGACCCGGGGGTCGCCGGCCGCGTCGAGGCGGATGTCCGGGCGCTCGGCGAGCCGGTCGAGCAGGCGCTGCGCGTCCCGCACCTCGTAGTCGGGGTTGTCCAGGTGGATCTGGCCGCCGCTGCGCCCGAAGCCGCGGGCGGTCCAGGTGAGCACCGCGTACCCGCGGGTGACCAGGTCCTCGGCGTCCGAGCGGACCGAGTCCTTGGTGCCGCCGAAGCCGTGCGCCAGCAGCACCGCCGGTACCCGCTTCGACGACGAGGCATCGGCCGGCAGGTAGAGCGTGGTGTCCAGGTCGACGGGCTCGTCACCGGAGGGCCCGGAGCGTACGGTCACCAGCGCCGCCTCGGTCCGGAAGTCGTCACCCCGCGGCCGGGCCGTCCAGACCAGCGCGGCGGCGACGAGGACGACCACCGCCACCGCGGCGACGATGCGGCGCGGATGGCCGGCCAGGGCGCGCCGGAGCCGCGCGGCGGTTGATCTCATGCGGCACACGGTACGGGCCGGCGGCTGAGCATTCGCTGAGATCCGCCGTACGTCTGTCCGGTTGCGCCGATCGTCGCGTAGCGTCCGTCATCCGCCAAAGGTCCAGAGCATCCCAGCGGGACGTATTCGGATCACGTGAATTCACATCTACAGGCGCAAACCATCGTCGATGTCATTTCTCGGCAACTCGATCACACGCTACGTACCTTTCGCCCTGACACAGGGTCACCCAAAATGGACTGACGTGAAGCCGACTCATCGGCCGAGGTCTCACGCGCGTCCGGTTCGGCTACTTTTCCGGTCCGGTGCACGGGACTGCGTACGGCGACCTCCCGGGGCACCGATCGCCCCGCCGTCGCCGGAGGAGAACACATGACAGTCCCCGCGTCGCGGGTCCGTCGGCGGCCCGCCGTACCGGGCCGTACGCTCACCCTGGTTCTGGTGCTGGCGCTGCTGGCCCCGCTCGGGCTGATCTTCATCCAGGCCGAGCGCGACTTCGCCGACGACCACGACCTGGTGAGCCGGGAGCGGCTCGGCGTCCGCTACCTGCGCGCCCTCGGGCCGGTCACCGACACGCTGGTGGAGGCCCAGGCCATCGCCGTCGCCGAGGGGGCGGTCTCCCGGGCCTCGCTCGCCGCCGCCATCGAGGGCGTCGCGGAGGTGGACAACGCCGTCGGTGACGAGCTGCGCACCCACGAACGCTGGGCCGGGCTGCGGGCCAAGCTGGAGGCGCTGCCGGACCGCGGCATCGGTGACCCCGAGGCGGCGTACCGGGCCTACGGCGAGGCGTCCGACCTGCTGCTGGCCCTCTACCGCAAGGTGCGGGAGAGCTCCGGGCTGATCCGCGACCCCCGCTCCGACTCGTTCTTCCTCCAGGACGGCATCGGCGGGGACCTGCCCACCGCGACGGTGCTGGCCGGGCGGCTCGTCGACCTGGCCCGGCTGTCCGCCAAGCGCCCCGCCGCCGAGCGCGCGCGGGTGGGCGCCGAGCTGGCCGAGCTGCGGGTCGCCGCGCTCGGTCCGGCCACCGACCTGGTCACCGACCTGCGCTCGGCGGTGGACAGCTCGGAGAGCACCGACCTGGGCGCCAACGTGCTCACCCCGCTGGACACCTACCAGCGGTCCCTGGAGACGTTCGCCGTCTACTCGGCGCCCGGCGCCGGCCGGTCCGCGCCGGGCACCGACCAGCTCACAAAAGCCGGGATCAGCGCGCAGAACGCCGCCAAGCAGCTCCGTACGGTCATCCTCGACCAGCTCGACGCACTGCTGCGGGAGCGGCTCGACACCCTGGAGCGGGACCGGCTGCTGGGCCGGATCGCCGCCGGAGCGGCGGTGCTGCTGATCGCCGGCATCGTCGCGCTGCACGTGGCCGCGCTGCGCCGGGACCGCTCCCGGGCCACCCCGTCCCGCCGGGAACCGGCCGGGGCCGCCCCGGCGGCCCACCCCGCCCCGCCGCCCGCCGTGCCCGAGGACGACCGCCAGCCGGTCGCCGTGGGACACGGTGGCGACGCCGACCGGTGGAGGCCGTTCGATGCTGCTCGGTAGGTTACGCATCCGGGGCAAGCTCGCCCTGCTGGTGATCATTCCGCTGCTCAGCATGGTCGGCCTGGCCGTACCGGTCGTCATCGACCGGGTGACCGCCGCCCGGCAGGCCGCCGACACCGCCGAGACCGTCCGCGTCGCCAGCCGGGTCGGCAGCCTGGTCCAGGACCTCCAGCAGGAACGCCTGCTCTCGATCGGCCTGCTGCTGCGGCGGGTGAGCCGCACCGAGCTGATCCAGAAGTCGGCCACAGTCGACGACCGGGTCGCCGACCTGCGCGCCGAGCCGCTCCCCGCGGCCGTCCGCGAGAGCCTCGACGGGGTACGCCGGCTGGAGGACGTCCGCAACGCCACGCTCGCCGGCCGGGCCACGCCGCAGCAGATCCTGACCGTGTTCGGCGAGGTCGACACCGCCCTGATCGACGCGTTGCGGCTGCCCTTCCGGGTGGACACCGACACCGCCGCCGGGCGGCAGGTGCTCGCCCTCGACGCGCTGCTGCGCGTCGACGAGGCCCTCAGCTCGTGCACCACCCAGATCGTGCTGGTCAAGGCCACAGGCGATCCGCAGGTCGCCCGGGCGTTCGTGGCCTGCATGGCGGCGCTCAACGTCGACAACCGGCGGTTCCGCAAGCTGATCACGCCCGAGCAGCTCAAGGTGGCCCAACTGGACGACGCCGCGGTGGCCGCCCGCACCAGCCCGACGTTCCTGGTGGACAGCCTCCGCGACCCGGAGGGCGCGATCGCGCCGGTGCCGCTGGACGTGCTGTTCCCCTCGGCCCGGTCGATGATCACGCTGGGCCAGTTCGTGGAGAAGAAGGTCGTCGCGGACGTCATCGCGGAGACCCGCGCCCGGGAACGGGAGGCGCTGACCGCGGCCTGGCTGGTCAGCCTCGCGGCGGCGGCGATCCTGCTCGTCGTGGTGCTGCTGAGCATGACCGTTGCGCGGACGGTGGCCCGGCCGCTGAGCCGGCTCACCCGCTCCGCCGAACGGGTCGCCCGGGTCACCGAGGCCGAACTGACCCGCGTCGCCGACGACGAGTCCGAGACGGTCCCCCCGGTACGCCTCGACCCGGTGGAGGTAAGCGCCCGGGACGAGATCGGCGACCTGGCCCGCGCGTTCGACCGGGTGCAGCACACCGCCGCCCGGCTGGTCGAGCGGCAGGTCGCCGGCCGGCGCAACGTGGCGCAGATGTTCGGCCACGTCGGCCGCCGTACGCAGAACCTGGTCGGCCGCCAGATCGCGCTCATCGACCGGCTGGAACGGCAGGAGACCGACCCCGGCCGTCTGGAGCACCTGTACCGGCTCGACCACATCTCCAGCCGGTTGCGCCGCAACGCGAGCAGCCTGGTGGTGCTCTCCGGCGCCACCGGCTCGGACGGCCACGTGGCCCCGGTGCCGCTGGCCGACGTGGTCCGGCTCGCGCTCGGTGAGATCGAGGACTACACCCGCGTGGACGTGGAGGTCCCGCCCGGCGTGGCGGCGGCCCCCGCCATCGCCGGTGACCTGGTGCTGACGCTCGCCGAGCTGATGGAGAACGCCACCTCGTTCTCGCCGCCGCACACCCGCGTGGTGGTGACCGGCGAGCTGACCGACGGCGGAGCCCGGCTGGTCGTGGTCGACCACGGCATCGGCCTGACCGGGGACCGGATGGCCGAGGAGAACGCCCGGTTCACCCGGCGGGAACGCCTCGACCTCGCCCCGACCGAGGTGCTCGGCCTGTTCGTGGTCGGCCGGCTGGCCCGCCGGCACGGCTGGAGCGTCCAGCTGAGCCACACCCCCGGTGGCGGCGTCACCGCGGCCCTGGAAATCCCGGGCGCCTCGCTCGTGATCCGCCGTCCCGAACCGGTCGGCGTCAGCGCCGGCCGGGCCGCCGTACCCGGCGCCCGCGAGCCGGAGCCAGCGGCCGTCGAGGCGCCGGCCGGCTTCGACGCCGAACTGCTGAGCCGGGCCACCCGCAGCATGTCCAGCGGCGACCCGTGGAACGCGTTCGGCCACCAGGCCGAGGGCGTGGAGCCGGCCGAGGACCAGGGCCCGCCCACCGGCGGTCCGCCGCCGGTCTGGCCGCCGTCGGCCGTACCACCGGCGCGTCCCGGGCATCTCTCCCCACCGACACCGGTCGCCGGCCCGGCCCCGGCCGCTCCCCCGGCCGCCGGGCCGGCGACCGGCCCGACAGTGACGCCGCCGGTCACCCACCCGGTTCTGGCGCCGTCCGCCGGGCCGGCGCTCGCGCCACCGCCCGCCGGGCCGGCCGTCGCGCCGCAGCACGGTCCGGGCCTCGCGCCGCAGCACCGTCCGGCGCTCGCGCCACCGCACGGTCCCGGGATCGCGCCACCGCACCGCCCGGGGCTCGCGCCGCCACCGGGTGGCGCGCGCCCGCCGGCGCCGGCCGGGTCACCCCCGGCCGTGCCGGCGCCGACCGGGCCCAACCCGGTCGGCCCGCCCGCCGGCCGCCCCGGTACCCGGTCGCCGATCCGGCAGCGGGTGCCCGGCGCGAACCTGCCGGCCGCCCCGCCCGCCGGACCGGCCGCACCGGCCACCGGCGGTCCGCTGATCGGCGTCCCGGCGGATCCGTCGAGCGTCCGGGCCCTGGTCGAGGCGTTCCAGGACGGGGTACGGCGGGCCGAGGGCGCGGTCGATCCCACGCCCCCGGCGACGGAACGGCCCCGGCTCAGCCGCCGGGTGCCCGGCGCGAACCTGTCCGTCTCCCCGGCACAGTCCGCGCCTCCCACCAGTTCCGACCCCGGCGATCCCGTCGAGGTCCGCAACCGGATCAGCGAATTCGAGGCGGGCGTCGCCCGTGCTCTGCGCGAAGTCAGTACCGACCGCCGCTACGAAGAGGACCCATCACGGTGACCAGCCCCTTCCTCCACGAGAACGTCGAACAGAGCACCACCGGCGACCTCAGTCCCGAGGCACGCACCTTCAACTGGCTGCTCGACTCGTTCACCTCCAGCACCGCCGGGGTGATGGAGGCGATCGCGGTCTCCTCGGACGGGCTGCTGATGGCCATGTCCGCGATCAAGGACAGGTCCAACGCGGAACGGCTCGCCGCCGTGGTGTCCGGCATGACCAGCCTCGCCGGGGGCGCCGCGAGCTGGTACGCGCTCGGCGCGCTCAACCGGGTGATCGTCGACATGGCCGAGGGATACCTGCTGATCAGCGCGATCAGCAGCGGCTCGGTCCTCGGCGTCGTCGCCGACCGCACTGCCAACCTGGGCACCGTGGCGTACGAGATGACGCTGTTCGCCGGACGCGCCGGCGGCGCTCTGAGTCCGCGTCTGATCGCCGAGCTGAAGAACGCCGTACAGCAATGATCCCAGGGGCCGCCGGCGCGGACCCGGAGCCGGAGCCCGGCGTCCGGATCCGCCCCTTCCTGAACGCGTCCGCTCCGGTGCCGGAGCCGGACGCGGGCGACGGGGAGCCGACCGGCCCACGCCCCTTCGTGCTGACCTCCGGACGGGTGGACGGTGACCCGGCGATCGGCCTGGAGACCCAGGTCACCGCTCGTCCGGGCAGCACCTCGTGGGCGGTGACCGCCCGGTTGGCCCCGGAGCTGGCGGCGATCGTCGCGATCTGCGCCGAGCCCGTCTCAGTGGCCGAGATCTCCGCCCGGACCCGGATGCACTTCGGGGTGACCCGGGTGCTGGTCGGCGACCTCCGGGCCGCCGGCCATCTCGACGTGCACGTCGCGGACGTCGACGACGCCCTCGATCCCGACATCATCCTGCGAGTGATTGATGGACTTCGTGCGATCTCCTGAATGGCCGGCGGCCGCCACGGGCGGGCCGGCCGCGAACAGCGCCCCGAGCCGCTACGGCGGCCCGGCGCCGCTGATCGGCCGGGCCACGCCGCCCCCGCCCACGCCGCCGCTGCCGTACCTGCCGCCGGGTGTGCCGCCGGCCGAACCGGCCCCGATCGTCAGCCGGGTGCCGGCGCCCCGGCCGCCGATCCCGGTCAAGATCCTCATCGCCGGTGGCTTCGGGGTCGGCAAGACCACCACAGTCGGCGCGATCTCCGAGATCGCACCGCTGACCACCGAGGCGGAGATGACCACCGCCGGCATCGGCATCGACGACCCGGGCGGGGTCGCCGGCAAGACCACCACCACAGTGGCCATGGACTTCGGCTGCGTGACCATCGACCGCAGCCTGAAGCTCTACCTCTTCGGTACGCCCGGACAGGCGCGCTTCGGGTTCATGTGGGACGACCTGGCCCGGGGCGCACTCGGCGCGCTCGTGGTGGTGGACAGCGCCCGGCTCGACGACTGCTACCCGGCGATCGACTTCTTCGAGCGGTCCGGGCTGCCGTTCGCGGTGGGCGTCAACGCCTTCGACGGCCGGCTGGCCCTGGACCTGCCGTCGATCCGCTGGGCGCTGGCGATCGGTGAGCACGTGCCGCTGGTGCAGTTCGACGCCCGGGACCGCCTCTCGGTGCGGGACGCCCTGCTCGTCGTCCTGGACCGCGCGCTGGACCGGGCCACCCGATCCCGGGCAGGCTGAACCGGCAGTCGTTTCGATCCGTTGTCTGGCGAAGGGGTGGACGCCATGAGAGGTGATCTGGACGAGACACTGGCCCGGATGGCGCGGCGCGAGGAAGCGCTGCGCCGCCGGGCGCCGACGCCCGGCGAGGCGGCCGGGACGCCCGAGCGGGACGTACCCGCGGAGGCGGCGGACGAGCCCGGCGACGGGCGGGCGGGGCACGGCGCGTACCGGCTGCGCGGCGGTGAGGCGCCGCCGCGGCGTGACCCGGTCGAGGAGGTCGCCGAGGCGGTCCGCCGGGTGGTGGCCGAGCACCCCGGGCTGGCCGTGACGCTGCGGGTGGAACTGGGCGAGCAGGCGTACCCGCTGCGGGTCTCCTGGTCCGGCACGGCGGTGACGGTGGGGCCGACCACGCCGCCCGCGCCACCGCCGGCGTGGCCCATGTCGGTGAAGACGGTGCCGGCGCCCGGCCACGACCCGCTGGAGTCCGACCCGGCGGCCCGGCTGGCCGAGATGATCCGCCGCGACCCCTCGCTGCTGGACGATCCGGGCCCGCGCTGACCGGCACCCGATGATCGGGGCGGCTACTGTCGGCGGGTGGCCGAACCCGACCTGACCCTGACCGCGACGCTGCGGCCGGCCGCGCTCGACGCCCGCCGCGGCGTGGTGCGCCTGCATCCCGAGGTGCTCACCGCGCTGGCGCTGCGCCCCGGCGACCCGGTCCGTCTGACCGGCCGCCGGGTCACCGCCGGCATCGCGGCCGCCGCCGAGCCGAGCACCAGCGGCGCCCTGCTGCACGCCGACGACCTGCTGCTAGGCAACCTCGGCCTGCGGGCCGGCGGCCAGGTCACGGTGAGCCCACTGCCCGCGACCCCGGCACGCCGGCTGACCCTGTCCGGCCCGGCCGCTGTGGTCGCCGCGGTGCCGCCGGAGATGCTGCGGCTCGCGCTGCTGGGCAAGGTGGTCACCGCCGGGGACGACGTCTCGCTGCTGCCGCAGGACGTGCTGCCGGACGCCGCCGTGCGCGGCCTGATCGAGGCCGCGCGGCGCAGTCTGGCAAGTTCCGTCGGGTACGCCTGGACGAGCACGCTGCTCACCGTCGTGTCGGCCGAACCGGCGGTCGGCGCGCTCGTCACCATGGACACGGTGGTGGGCTGGGAACACGGTCCCGCCACCCGCGGTTCCGGCCCGGCGTCCGCCGCCTCCACCGTGCGCGTCTCCGCCCCCGCCACGCCGCCCGGGACGGAACCCGACACCGACCTGCTCGGCCCGGAGGACGCGCCCGACGTGGACGAGCTGCCCGGCCTGCGCGCCCAGGCCGAGGAGCTGACCGAGCTGCTAGACCTGGGCTTCCACCACCGTGAGGTGCTGGGCCGGCTCGGCACCACCGTCTCGCTCGGCGTGCTGGTCGAGGGCCCGGCGGGCTCGGGCAAGTCCGCGCTGGTGCGTGCCGTCGCCGCCAAGGTCGGCGCGGGCGTACGGCCGCTCTGGGCGCCCGAGCTGGCCGCGCTCAGCAACGACGCGGCGGCCCGCCGGCTGCGCGAGGCGGCCTCGGCGGTACGCGCCGGCGGTCCGGCCGTGCTGCTGGTCACCGACGTGGAGTCGATCGCACCGGCCGACGAGCCGGGCCCGCTGGCCACCGTGTTCCGGCAGGTGGTGGCCGAGACGCTGCGGGCCGGTGCCGCAGTGGTGTGCACCAGCGGACGCCCCGAGGCGGTCGATCCGGCGCTGCGCGGCCCGGACCTGCTCGCGCTGCGGATCACCGTGCCGCTGCCCGACGTGGCGCTGCGCCGGGAACAGTTGACTGTGCTGACCCGTGAGGTGCCGCTCGCCGGTGACGTCCGGCTGGACGAGGTGGCCGCCCGTACCCCCGGTTTCGTCGCGGCGGACCTGGCGGCGCTGGTCCGCGAAGCCGGGGTCCGCGCGGCGCTGCGCCAGAAGACGGCGGAGACGCCGACGGTGGCGATGGCCGACTTCACCGCCGCGCTGGAGGTGGTCCGGCCGACCACGATGTCCGCGTCCACGCTGGAGCTGGCGTCGGTGACGCTTGACGACGTGGGCGGGCTGCACGAGGTCAAGCAGACGCTCACCGAGTCGGTGCTGTGGCCGCTCACCTACCCGGACACGTTCGCCCGGCTGGGCGTGACGCCGCCGCGCGGGGTGCTGCTCTACGGTCCGCCCGGCTGCGGCAAGACCTACCTGGTGACCGCGCTGGCCGGCTCCGGGCGGGCGAACGTGCTGTCGGTGAAGGGCGCGGAGCTGCTCTCGAAGTGGGTGGGTGAGAGCGAGCGGGCGGTCCGGGAGCTTTTCCGCCGTGCCCGCCAGGCCGCGCCCACGCTGGTGTTCCTGGACGAGGTGGACGCGCTGGCCCCGGTACGCGGGCAGGCCACCGACGGCGGTACGACCGACCGGGTGGTGGCGGCGCTGCTGACCGAACTGGACGGGGTGGAGGCGCTGCGCAACGTGGTCGTGGTCGGCGCGACGAACCGCCCTGAGCTGGTCGACCCGGCGCTGCTGCGTCCCGGCCGGCTGGAACGGCTGGTCTACGTGCCGCCGCCGGACGGTCCGGCCCGTACGGAGATCCTCCGCGCGTCCGCCCGGGACGTCCCGCTCGCGCCGGACGTGGACCTCGACGCGCTCGGCGCCGAGCTGGACGGCTTCTCCGCCGCCGACTGCGCCGCGCTGGTCCGGGAGGCGGCGCTGGCGGCCATGCGGGAATCGCTGGAGGCGAGCACGGTGACCGCCGCGCACGTCGAGGCGGCCCGGAACCGGGTCCGCCCCTCCTTGGACCCGGTGCAGCTCGCGCACCTGGAGTCGTACGCCGCCGGCCGGTCCTGACGAACCGGCCGCCTCCGGTCAGCGCTCGTCGCGGCGGCGGGTGGCCGGGCGGCGGGGCCGCTGCGGGACACGGCGGCGGCGCTCGGGTTCGCGCTGCCCGCCTGCCGTCCGGCTGCGGGCACGCTCCGGCTCGGTCCGGACCGGCTCGCCGGCGTACTCGTCGTCGTCGAAGTCGTTGCCCTCGTCGTAGGCGGCGTACTCGTCGTCCGACGGCCCGCCGTCTCCCCGCTCCTCCCGCAGCGCGGTCTCGTGGTCCTTGACGACCTGGGAGTCCTCGATCTCGCCGCGCCAGCCCTCGACCGCGTCCGGGTCGAGCACGGTCCGGGTCATCACGTGCCGGACGAAGTGCTTCAGCTCCAGCCGGACCCGGCGGCCCTGGGCGCGCCACAGGTTGCCGGTGTGCTCGAAGAAGCCCTGCGGGTGGTACTCCAGCACGACCAGGATCCGGGTCAGGTCCGGGCCGACCTCGTGGAAGCTCACCGTGCCGTCGACCGAGCCCTTCTCGCCCTTGGACCGCCAGTGGATCAGCCGATCCGGGATCTGCCGGACGATCGTCGACTCCCAGGTCCGGTGCGACCAGAGCACCTGCGCCTTCCAGGTCATCTTCTCGTCGGCGTCGCAGTCGGCCTGCTCGACCTTCTTCATGAAGCTCGGGAAGTCACCGAACGTCGTCCACTGGTTGTAGGCGACCCGGACCGGCACGCCGACCTCGACGGCCTCGACGATGTTGGTGACCTTGAGCGTCTTGCCGCCGTCCCGGCCACCCTTGCGACCGAACGCCGCCATCAGCTTCTCCTTACCGCCGGCCACGCCGGCATGGAACATGGCAGTCACCGGGGAGGCGCCACCGGCGAGCCGCTGCGCGCCGGTGGCCGCGGCGACCAGGCCCGGATCGCCGCCCTGCTTCGCGTACTCGCTGAGCCGCCCGGTGGCATCAGTGACCCGATCGGTGACCGCCTGCACGGCGCGTTCACCGAGGGCCGTGGCGAGGTTGCGCAGCTCGCCGCCGATCTCGTCGCGTACCCGGTCGGTGAGGTTGCTCGTCGCCACGACTCACCGCCCCCGATCGGCTCGGGCGGGCACCGGCGCGTCGGGCTGGTCGTCCAGCTCCGGCTCCTCGTCGGGCGCGGAACGCTCGGCGTCCGGCCGGCCCGTGCCGCTCCTGCGGCGCAACGCGTCGGCACCCCCGCGCAGGCGTCCGCCGATGGCGTCGATGCCGTTGCCGGCGGCGGCGGTCGCGGCAGCCCGCCCGGCGGCCACCAGCGGCGGGCCCAGCCCGCCGAGGTTACGCAGTTGCGGGTTCGCGGCGACCAGGTTCGCGCCGAGCTGCTTGAGGCCCCCCGGGCGCTGGCTGGCCCGCCCGGCGGCGACCGCCGCGGCGAGCGTCAGCGCGGTACGCATCTTCTTGCGGCGACCCAGCAGGTAGCCGAATCCCACCGCCAACGCCACTCGTGCTCCGCTTTTCATCCGCACTCCTTCGCGCTCCCCGGGAGGCGGACGTCGCGCTCCCGGAGAGGCGGGCAGTACCCGTCATCCCATTGGCAAAACATTTCCGCAGGAGCGCAAAATCGCCCAGCTAGGCAGAGCTGAGCAGGAGAAACGCGGCCGGGGTGAATGCGGGGAGAAGCGGGTCAGCGGATCGGCAGGGCGGAATCCAGCGACATTCGGGCGTGCAGTTTTCCGTCTTCCTCACGCAATTCCGCGCCGCATTTGCGCAGCACCGAGATCGCGCCCGCGTTGTCCGGCGTGGTGTCCGCGACCACCGTGTGCATCCCGGCCGCCGCGGCGGCGTGCAGCAGCTGCCGCAGCGCGGCCGCACCCAGGCCCCGGCCCCGTGCGGACCGGCCGAGCCACATCCCGGTCTCCACGGTGCCCGGCTCGTCCCGGCGGGTCATCCGCACCATGCCGACCACCTCACCGCCGGAGACGATCGCGTACATGGCGGTGCCGGTCGGGCCGTTCAGCCCGCCGAGGCTGGCGCGGTGGAACTCGCGGAACGCGTCACGGCGGGCCAGCGACCAGCCCGCCGGGGCGTCCACCGGAGGCATGACGTCCTCCGGTTCCGCCTCAGCCGCCGCTACGGAGAGCAACGGTTCCAGGTTCCGTTCGTCCACCGGCTCCAGCCGTACAGCACCCGTCACGTCGCGCAGTCTGCCGCGCGTGGTCCGGGTCGTCCACCCCTTTGGGGAGGGATTGCCGCTATGGCCGACCGCCTCGTCCGGTCGTACCCCCGGGGTGTTCCCGCCTCACGCTGCGTTGTCATCCGACCGGTTCTTCCGGCGTGAGCGTGGTCACGGCCGACTGTCGAACTCGCAGAGCACCGCCGACGCGTCGTCGGTGCGCTTGCGTCGCCGCAGCCGGTCCGGATGGTCCCGCTCGGCCACCCGGACCCGGTCGATCAGCCCGTCCGGGCCCTCCACCGTCAGCACCTCCAGCAGCCCGGCCCAGTCGAACAGGCCGAACTGGTCGACAGCGCAGGAGGCGCCGTCGCTGAGCAGCGCGGCCCGCCGCAGCGCACCCGGACCGCGCAGCGGAAGCGTCCCGGTGAGCGCGTGGTACGCGGCGTCCGGGTCGCTCGCCGCCGCCCAGTAGCCGTGGGTGCGGTTCATCCGGGCCCGCTGCACGGTCGTGGCGCGCCGGAACCGGGTGGCCGGGTCGGTGTCGCCGTCGGGCAGCTCGGCGGCGCTGCGACGCAGGTCCGCCACCGCGTCCGCGAGCCGGTCGTCGGTGACCACCTCGATCCCCCGGTCGGTGTCGAGCACCAGCGGGCTGTCGCAGAGCACCAGGTGGTCGACCCGGTCGCCGCTGTGCCGGAGCAGGCAGACGGTGGACGACGGGGTGCCCGGATGGTCGAGGTCGCACATCCCGCCGTGGTCGGCCCGTACCGCGAGGATCGCCGCCGCGAGGCTGCTCATCAGCGTGGCGGCGGGACGGGCCGCGACCGCCAGGCCGATCCGGGCGGCCAGGTGCCGGACGTACCAGGCGGGACCGTGCGCGCAGCCGGTGTCGAATCCCTCGGGCACCGTGGCCCCGTCGAGGACGCCGACGAGCGGGCCGAACCGGAAGACCACGTCCTCGTTCTCCGGCCGGCCGAGAGCCGGGTCGGAGGCGGAACGCACCCGCATCACCGGCGCCTGCGCGGCCGGACGGGCCGGGCTGCTGCCGATCGCGTACCGGCGGTCTGGTGCCCCCATCGTCGGCCTCCGTTCGTCGTCGCCGACCGCCTACCCGGACCGCGCCCGGTCATCCGCCGCCGACCCCGATCGTGGTAACCGTGCGTCATCTCCTCCGGACCTTCGGTAGCGTCGGACGCGACCGGGTCGGTCCCGGTGACAGGGGGTACGACATGTTGGAGCGGTTGCACGAAGGTGGCATCCGGGCGGAGCACGCCTACCTCGCCGGATTCGTCAGCATCGGCCTCTCGGTCACCAGCTGGTTCCTCTCGAAGCACATGGAGCGCGCCGGGGTGGCGCGAGCGGACCGCTGGGGCATCTTCATCGGCGAGTGGGCGCCGACGTTCTTCGCCATCGGCAACGGGCTGCGCACGTACGAGAAGTGACGCCGGTCAGCGACGCCGGTTGCGGGCGCGCGACGACCGCAGCCGGCGCAGCCGGCCGATCAGCAGCGGCTCGGCGGCGAGCGCGGCCGGGTGGTCGAGCAGGGCGTTGAGGAGTTGGTAGTAGCGGGTCGCGGAGAGCCCGAAGGTGTCCCGGATGGCCTGCTCCTTGGCGCCGGCGTGCTTCCACCACTGCGCCTCGAAGGCAAGGATCCGCTGCTCCCGCTCGGTGAGGCCGGCGGGCGTCGTGCCCGCACCGGTCGCATCTGCCGCATCCGGACCGGCCTGCTCGACCGGCGCGGCGGACTCGACGGGCGGCGAGGCGGGCCCGGCGGCGGCGGGCTCGGCGGGCCGAGCGGACTCCGACGGCTCCGAGGGTGCCGTGGATTCGACGGGCGGAGCGGTGCGCGGCGGCGGAACGGTCCCGCCCGCGTGGCGCGTACCCGCTGCCGGGCCGGACCGGTCGACGGCAGCCCGCTGCGAGGCGTCGGCGGACATGACGCTCCTCTCCGACGGCGGGTGACCGGCACGCGGAGCGCGCCGGCCGGGGAAGCCCCAGCGTAACCAGGGCCGCCCTCGGCCGCATCGGACGCGGGGTCCGCGCCGCCGGGGGGAGCCGGCGGCGCGGACCAGGTCAGGCGATGTCCCGCCGTCGCATCGTCCAGAACGCGGCCACGAGCGCACCCACCAGGGCCACGCCGAACACCAGGGCCGACTGCTGCCAGGTGACCACGTACGTCGCAGGCTCGCAGGCGCCCTGGGAGAACTGGCAGGTGTCGTAGTCGAACAGTTCCGCCTGCTTCAGGAACCACGACTGGGCATACGTGGACAGCACGTACCGGTCACCGAACTGGACGCCGAGCACCGCCACCGCGATCCGGATGCCGATCTCGCTCACCGCGAAGATGCCCACCGCCGCGCCGAGCGCCATCGCCGTGTGCCGGCCGAGCGAGGCCAGCGCGAACCCGACCGCCGCCACGAGCAGCGTCATCCCCAGCGCCCGCAGCCCGTCCAGGCCGATCGACTGCCACACTCCGGCGGTCATCTTCGCGGTGCTGCCGCGCTGGCCGGCGATCAGCCAGAACGCCGCCGTCCAGAGCGCGCCGAGCACCACGGTCAGGCCGAAGACGGTGGTGAGCAGGGCGGCCAGCTTCGTGCCCAGCACGGTCAGCCGCTTCGGCCGCCAGAGCAGCAGGTTCATCATTCCGCCGGTGTTCCACTCGGCACCCACGAAGGAGGCACCGACGATGAAGCCGAACAGCGCCACGGAGGCGGCGAACACGGCGATGAACAGGGGGAACTCGGCCCGGAAGTCGAACTGGTACGGCAGGTACCACTTCGCCTCGAACATGTCGGGCTGCGGCTGGTAGTCCTTGCCGCAGTTCGGGCCGTACCGCTCCTCGGTCTTCTCGCCGCGCGCCTGGGCCGCCTCGCACTCCGCGACGGTGCGCTTCCAGTCCGTCATCGCGGACTGGTAGTCGTTGTTCGCCTTGGCCTCGGCCTCGGCCACGGCGGCGGGCGAGAGCTTCTCGCTGGAGAAGCTGAACGCGGTCGCGACGGTGGCCAGGCCGAGCACCAGCAGCACGAGCATCAGCCGGGTCACCCGGCGCTTGCCGAGCCGGCGCAGCTCGGTGACGAACAGGCTCATGCGCCCCAACCTCCTGCGGTGCCGGTCTGGTCGACCTTGGCGGACTGATCGACCTGACGGTGCTGGCCGGGGACCGGCGCGGTGGCGGTCAGTTCGAGGAAGACGCTCTCCAGGTCGACAGCGACCGGGGTGAGCTCGCTGACGTACAGGCCCTGCTCGGCGAGCAGGCGGCTGACGGTGGCCGGCTTGTCCACGCCGGACAGCATCAGGTGGTCCGGCTCGGCGGCCACCTGGACCCCGGCCCGGGTGAGCGCGTCGGCGGCCTGGGGCAGGTCGTCGACCGCCTCCAGGCGTACCCGCACGGCGCCCTGGGAGTGGGCCGCGAGCACCTGGTCGACCGGCCCGAACGCGACCCGGCGGCCGAGCGAGATGATGGTGACCGAGTCGCAGATGAGCTGGATCTCGCCCAGGATGTGGCTGGAGAGCACCACTGTCATCCCGGCCTCGGACAGCTCCCGCATCAGCCCGCGCATCTCCCGGATGCCGCCCGGGTCGAGGCCGTTCGCCGGCTCGTCGAGGATCAGCAGCTTGGGGTTCTTGAGCAGCGCGGAGGCGACAGCGAGGCGCTGCTTCATGCCGAGCGAGTAGGTCTTGACCCGCTCGCCGGCCCGGTCGCGCAGCCCGACCAGCTCCAGCACCTCGTCCACGCGCTGCTTGGGCAGCTCACCGGCCTGGGCGAGCAGGCCGAGCGTGTCCCGCGCGGTGAAGTGCGGGAAGAACTGCGGACTCTCCACGATGGCGCCGACCTGCCCGGCGACCGCCGGCAGCGCGTGCGGCAGCTCCTGGCCGAGGATGGCCATCCGGCCGCCGTTCGGCTTGATCAGGCCGAGCAGCGTCCGCAGCGTGGTGGTCTTGCCCGAACCGTTCGGGCCGAGGAAGCCGTGCACCTGGCCGGCTTCCACTCGCATGTCGAAGCCGTCGAGCGCGTGGCGAACCCCGCGTTTCCGGCTCCGGTACGTCTTGCGGAGACCTTCGATCTCCAGGACAGCCGACACAGCTGACCTCCCCCGATAAGTAGGCGTCAGCGACACCATACGCGGTATGCACCCGAAGGCAATACCCGGTATGCAGTGTCGGTGTGTCGGGAGAGGTCAGGCGCAGACGACGTGCACGCCCGCGTCGCGGAACGCCGCCACCACATCGGGGGCCGCGCCGGAGTCGGTCACCAGCGTCTCGATCCGGTCCACCGGGCAGATCCGGGCGAACGCGTGCCCACCCAGCTTCGACGAGTCGGCTATCACGACGACCCGCTTGGCCCGGGCCACCATGAGGCTGTTCATGGCCGCCTCGCCCTCGTGGTGCGCGGCGGCGCCGAGCTGCGGGTCGATCGCGTCCACGCCGAGCAGCGCCACGTCCAGCGTGACCTCGCGCAGCAGCGCCCCGCCGAGCGGGCCGACCAGCTCGAACGACTTCGGCCGGACCACGCCGCCGGCCACCACCACCTTCATCCGCGAGCGCACCAGCAGTTCGTTGGCGATGTTCAGCGCGTTCGTGACCACTGTGAGCTGGGCGCCCTCGGCGCTGGTGTTGAGATCAGGGCGGACCGCCAGCGCCCGCGCCACCTCGGTGCTCGTGGTGCCGCCGTTGAGACCGACCACGGTGCCCGGCGACACGAGTGCGGCGGCGGCGGTGCCGATCCGCTGCTTCTCGGCCGAGTGCTTCGCGGTCTTGTAGCGCAGCGGCAGGTCGTAGGAGACACCGTTGGCGACCGCGCCACCCCGGGTACGGGTGATCATCTGCTGCTGGGCGAGCTGGTCGAAGTCGCGCCGGATGGTGGCCTGGGAGACGTCGAGCCGCCCGGCCGCCTCCTCGACGCTGACCCGGCCGCTGTCGGTCAGCATCTCCAGCAGCGCGTTCCAGCGCGCGTAGCGGTCCACCGCGGGGCCCTCCCCAGACTGTGCGTGAACGGTGATCGGTTGCGTGCACACTAGTGCGCGAAACTGGGTCCGCGCAAAACCCTGCGCTGCGCGAACGGGGAGACGGTTGCCACGACCACCAGGTTTCGCGCAGAATGACGCGCGAAAGGCGGCCGTATCGCGCCGTATTGCGCAAGGTCTCCCCTGGGGAGGAGTTGTCATGGCGTACGTGCACGCGGAGATCGCGAGCCAGCCCGACTGCTGGCGGGAGGCGGCGCGGCTCGCCCCGACCGTCGCCGAGCACCTGCCGCGCCCCGGCGAGCGGGTCGCCGTGGTCGGTTGCGGCACGTCGTGGTTCATGGCGATGGCGTACGCCGGGCTGCGCGAGTCCGTCGGCCAGGGCGAGACCGACGCCTTCCAGGCCAGCGAGTTCCCGGCCGGCCGCCGGTACGACCGGCTCATCGCGATCACCCGCTCCGGCACCACCACCGAGGTGCTCGACCTGCTCACCGCGCTGCGCGGACGGATCCCCACCACGGTCCTGGTCGGCGACCCGGACTCGGCCGCCGTCACGCTCGCCGACGCCACAGTCGCGCTGCCCTTCGCCGACGAGCGGTCGGTGGTGCAGACCCGCTTCGCCACCACCGCGCTCGCGCTGCTGCGCGCCCACCTCGGCGAGGACCTCGGACGGCTGGCCGCCGACGCCGAGGTCGCCGTACGCGCCCCGCTGCCGATCGACCCGGCCGGCATCGAGCAGGTCACCTTCCTCGGTCGCGGCTGGACCGTCGGGCTGGCCCAGGAGGCCGCGCTGAAGTGCCGCGAGGCGGCCACGTTCTGGGCCGAGGCGTACCCGGCGATGGACTACCGGCACGGCCCGATCTCGGTCGCCGCGCCCGGCCGGCTGGTCTGGGCGCTCGGCGAGATCCCGGACGGCCTGTCCGAGGACGTGGCCGCGACCGGCGCCGCGTTCGTGCACAGCCGCACGCACGGCTGGCGCACGGTGCTGACGAGCTGGTCGGCTGGCCGCAACCCGGTCGACCCGATGGCCGACCTGATCCTGGCCCAGCGCTTCGCGGTCGCGCTCGCCACCAGCCGCGGTCTCGACCCGGACGCGCCGCGTCACCTGACTCGGTCCGTGGTCCTGGCATGAGCGAACGCACCGAGCGAAGCGAGGGCCGTGAGCGCATGCCCAGCCAGCACAGCATGAGCGAACGCACCGAGCGAAGCGAGGGCCGTGAGCGCATGCCCAGCCAGCACAGCATGAGCGAACGCACCGAGCGAAGCGAGGGCCGTGAGCGCATGCCCAGCCAGCACAGCATGAGCGAACGCACCGAGCGAAGCGAGGGCCGTGAGCGCATGCCCAGCCAGCACAGCATGAGCGAACGCACCGAGCGAAGCGAGGGCCGTGAGCGCATGCCCAGCCGGCACAGCGTGAGCGAGCGAAGCGAGCCCACGGCGTGAGCACAGGCGACGAGGTCGTCGTCGCGCTGGACGTGGGCGGCACCGGGATGAAGTGCGCCCTGGTCCGGCCGGACGGCACGACTGTGCACACCGAACGGCACGCCACCGGCGCCCAGCGCGGCCCGGAGGCGGTGGTCGGCACGATCCTCGACGTGGCCGAGGGGCTGGCCGGCAAGGCCCGCGCCGACGGCCGTACGCCGGTGGCCTGCGGCATCGCCGTACCCGGGGTGGTCGACGAGGCGCGCGGCGTCGCGGTCTGGTCGGCGAACGTGGGCTTCCGGGACGTACCCCTGCGGGAACTGGCGGGCACGCGGCTGGGACTGCCGGCGGCGCTCGGCCACGACGTGCGCGCGGGCGGCCTGGCCGAGGCCCGGCTCGGCGCCGGGCGGGACGGCGGCCACGTGCTGTTCGTCGCGATCGGCACCGGCATCGCCGCCGCCCACGTGGTCGACGGGTCGGCCACCACCGGCGCGCACGGCGCCGCCGGGGAGATCGGCCACATCCTGGTCCGCCCCGGCGGCCCGCGCTGCGGATGCGGGCGGACCGGCTGCCTGGAGGCGGTGTCGTCGGCGTCGGCGATCGGGCGCCGGTACGCCGAGCTGTCCGGTGCGCCCACCACCGCCGCCCAGGTGGCCGACCGCGCGGCGGCCGGTGAGCCGCTCGCCGTGGAGGTGTGGCAGGAGGCGGTCGAGGCGCTCGCCGACGGACTCGCCACCGGGCAGGCGCTCTACGATGTCTCGACGGTGGTGCTCGGCGGCGGGCTGGCGCAGGCCGGTCCCCGGCTGTTCGACCCGCTGCGGACGGCGTTACGTGAGCGGCTGACGTTCCACCGCGAGCCGCGCCTGGTCGCGGCCGGCCTCGGTGACGAGGCCGGCTGCCTGGGCGCCGCCCTGCTGGCCCTGGACACCCTGGCGAAGGAGAGTCGATGACCCGGCGCGTGACCGGCAAGGTGGTGACCCCGACCGGCGTCATCCGGCAGGGTTGCGTGGAGATCGCGGACGGGCGGATCACCGCTGTGGCCGAGTATCCGTCGGTGCGCGACGGGCACTGGATCGTGCCGGGTTTCGTGGACATGCACACCCACGGCGGCGGCGGCCACACGTTCACCACCGGCGACGCGGAGTCGGCGCGGCAGGCCGCCGCGTTCCACCTCGGGCACGGCACCACCACGCTGCTGGCGAGCCTGGTCAGTTCCCCGTTCGAGCTGATGCGCGACGCGACCGCCGCCTACCGCCCACTGGTGGAGTCCGGCGTGCTCGCGGGCGTCCACTTCGAGGGCCCGTACCTGTCCGCCGACCGCTGCGGCGCGCAGAATCCGGAGTTCCTGCGCGACCCGTCGACCGGCGAGCTGACCGAGCTGATCGAGCTGGGCGGCGGCGCCGTCCGCATGGTCACCATCGCTCCCGAGCGCGACGGCGCCACCAAGGCGATCGAGCTGCTGGTGTCGCACGGCGTGGTCGCGGCGGTCGGGCACACCGACGCCACCTGGGAGCAGACCCGGGCGGCGGTGGCCGCGGGCGCGAGCGTCGGCACCCACCTGTTCAACGGGATGCGCCCGGTGCACCACCGCGAGCCCGGCCCGGTGGTGGCGCTGCTGGAGGCCCCGAACGTGGTGTGCGAGCTGGTCGCCGACGGCGTGCACCTGCACGACGGCATGCTCGGCTTCGCCACCTCGGTGGCCGGCCCGGAGCGGGCCGCGCTGATCACCGACGCGATGGCCGCCGCCGGCATGCCCGACGGCGAGTACGAGCTCGGTGGCCAGGCGGTCACCGTGTCCGGCGGGGTGGCCCGGCTCAGCCGCGACGGCGCGATCGCCGGCAGCACGCTCACCATGGACGCGGCGCTGCGGCACGCGGTCGGCGCGGGCGTGGCCCTGCCGGACGCCTGCCGGATGGTCGCCACCACCCCGGCCCGCGCGATCGGCCTGGGCGACCGGGTGGGCGCGCTCGTCGCCGGGCTGCGCGCCGACCTGGTGATGCTGGACGACGACCTGAACGTGGTGCGGGTGATGCGCGGCGGCGACTGGGTGGAGTGATCCGCCCGGGCGTCAGACCGTGGGCACCTCGACGCCGAGCACCGCCTGCTCGTCCGGGCGGTGCACCAGCACGTCGGCGAGGTACGACTGCACCGCCCGGCGCATCCCGACGTCCCGCCCGGCCTGCTCGGAGAGCAGCCACTTGTGCTCGATGATCTGGGCGAACAGCTCCTGCGGCTCCAGCTTGCGGCGCAGGTGCGCGGGCACCGCCCGGACCACCGGCTCGAAGACCTCGGTCAGCCAGCGGTGCGCCGCCTGCTGCTCGTCGGTCAGGTCGCTCTCCAGCCGGTAGGCGTCCAGGTCGTTGAGGAGCCTGCGGGCCTGGTTCTCCTCCGCGTCCAGGCCGGTCAGGCGCAGCAGCCGCCGGGTGTGGTAGCCGGCGTCGACCACCTTCGGCCGGACCAGGTAGCGCCCGTTGTCGACTGTCGACATGGCCACCTCGGCCACGTCGAAGCCCAGTTCGTTGAGGCGGCGGATACGGCGCTCGATGTCGTGCCGGGCCGAGCGCTCGACCTGCTGCTCGTAGGTGATCTCGTGCCAGAGCCGCTCGTAGCGCCGCACGACCTCCTCGCAGACCACCTCCGGGTCGATCGACTCGTGCAGCAGTCCGGCGGCCTGGAGGTCGAGCGCCTCGCCGAAGATGTTGACCCGGGCGATCTCCAGGTCCTCGCCGCGCTGGCCGTTTGACAGCGACGGGTACAGCGCCCCGGTCTCGGCGTCGACCAGGTAGGCGGCGAACGCGCCCGCGTCCCGCCGGAACAGCGTGTTGGACAGCGAGCAGTCGCCCCAGAAGAAGCCGGTCAGGTGCATCCGCACGATCAGCGCGGCCAGCGCGTCCAGCAGCCGGTTCATCGTCTCCGGGCGCAGCGTGTTGGAGAACAGCGCCCGGTAGGGCAGCGAGAACTGGAGGTGCCGGGTGATCAGCACCGGGTCCAGCGGCTCGCCGTCGTCGGTCTGCCGGTCGGCCACGATCGCGATCGCCTCGACCGACGGGAAGTCGATCCGCTCCAGCGCCCGCAGCAGGTCGTACTCGCGCTCGGCGACCCGCTCGCCGGTCTCCTTCACCGCGTAGACGTACCCGCCGAGCCGGACGAATCGCACGATGTGCCGGGAGATGCCCTGCGGCAGCGCCACCAGGTGCTCGGCAGGCCACTGCTCCAGCGGGGTCGACCAGGGGAGGTCGAGCAGCGCCGGGTCGACGAGAGCCGAGGTGATCCGCACGGCAACCAGTGTGACCGCTGACCCCCGCGCCGCGCTTCCCTTCGTGGCTGGGCACACAGCCGCCGATGCCCGCGCCGCCCGGCCGCCGCGCGCGGCCGGTAGCGTGGTCGCGTGCGTCAGACCTCGGGGGTACGCGGTGACCTGCGGCTGCGGCCGGTCCGGCCGGCCGGGTGGTGGTTCGACGGGCTGCTGCTCGCGGCAGTGGTGGCGCTGACCGTCGCGCTCGCCTCCGGCCACCTGTTCGGCCTCGACCGGGCGGTCGCCGACTGGTCCGACGAGAACCGCCCGGCGGCCGCCCGCTGGGTGGCGATGACGCTGAACCTGCTCGGCCAGGGCACGCCGCTGACGCTGCTCGCGGCCGGGCTGGGCGTCCTGCTGGCGTGGCGGCTGCGCTCGGTACGGCCACTGCTGCCGCCGGTGGCCGGTTTCGTGCTCACGTTCTTCACGGTCGGCCCGCTGAAGGTGTGGACGGCCCGGCCGGCGCCGAGCGCCTCGGTCAAGGAGCCGTTCCTGTCGCCCGAGCAGACGCTGCCGCTGTTCCAGCACGACCTGCCGGTGCGTTTCGCGCAGTCGTACCCGTCCGGGCACGTCGCCAACTCGATCGTCTGGTACGGCGTCCTGGCGCTGCTGCTGGCCCCGCTCGTGCGCACGCTCGGCCGTACCGTCCCGGCCGGGCTGGTCACCGCGGTCCGGGTGGTGCCCCCGGCGGTGGTCTTCTGCACCACCGTCTACCTGGGCTGGCACTGGCTGACCGACTCCGTCGCCGGGCTGCTGCTCGGCCTGCTGCTGGACCGCCTGCTGCACCGGGTGCCCTGGGACGACCTGCCGCTGCCGCGTCGCCTCGGCGACCGGGGACGGCCGGTCGCCTGGTCCGCGCCGGCCGCCACCTCCGGAACGCGGTGACGGGCGGACGCGGCGCTCAGCCGGCCGGCCGGATCTCCACGATGCTGATCCGGGTACGGGTGCTGTAGGTGAGCTTGCGGCGGTGGTCGCCGTCCGCCGGCCGCACCGCCACCTGGATGCGGATCTGGGTGCCCTTCGGCAGCTCGACCCGTTCGTCCGGGGTGCTCACCACGAACACCCCGCCGGTGGTCTCCGGGTCGACCGACACCCGCTCCTGCCGTAGCAGCGGGGTGTCGTTCTCCGAGTCTCCGGGCCGGGTGTACTCGGCGCGGATCCGGACCAGGTCGTCGCGCCGCAGCCCGCGCAGGTCGACTGTCGCCTGGATGCTCACCAGCCCGGTCTCCGGCACGGTCCAGTGGTAGAGGCCGGTGGCCCAGCGGATGGCGTGGAAGACGTCAGTGGTGTCGAGCGTGTCGCCGGCGTGCGCGGTGCTGTGGAAGGTGGCGATCACGTCCCGTTTCGTCGTCGTGGACGTCTTCTCCCCGATCATCTTCGCGAAGTCGTCGGTGGTGCCGCGGAACGCGTCCGCGTCGCAGGTGTGCTGGCGGCCGATGATCGCCGAATCGGTGAACTGCCAGATGCGCGGCGTCTCCGCCGGCTTGCCGTAGCGGGACCAACCCGGCCCGGAGTCCCCGCCGGCCCGCGCGTACGCGGCCTTGAAGTCCTCGGCCACCCGGTACGGGTAGTCCGCGTTCCAGCGCGGGAAGTCGCCCAGGTCGTCGTCGCCGTACTCACCGCGCGAGGCGTACATCACCGCCACCTTGCCGGTGCGCTCCTCCAGTTCCTCACCCACGTCGACGCCGATGCGCGGGGGCACGTCGTCGGTCGGCCAGCGCTCCAGGTCGATCTGCCAGAAGAACCCGTCGTAGGTGCGCCACCAGGGGGTGTGCTTGTCGGCGTAGTCGATGGCGGTGGTGGCCTGGTCCTCGATGGAGACGTCGGAGTGCACCACCACGTACATGCCCAGGAACGGGATGCCCGCGTCCTTCGCGGCGGTGAGCATCACCCCGTAGTACTGGCTGTGGAACGTGCCGTCGCGCGACTGCTCGGTGCCCTTGTAGGTCATGAAGTCGATGCCCGCGGCGCGGGCCTCCCGGATCCGATCGGCCGTCAACCCCCGGTCGACGTCGTAGTCACTGGCGTCCCAGCCGAAGAGCGTCATGTGCGGTACCTCCCGCGTTCGCGGAGAAGACGTTCCGGAAATTGCTTGTGCCGAATCGCGGGCACCATCGCCCGATCGGCGCAGAAAAAATCTGATCATCGCCATCGGATAATCGGCGCGGAACATTCGCAAAGCACTTGACCTGCGTAAACGACTCTACCCAGACCCTCCGCAATCAGCCACCGCTGAGCACCGGTTAAATTACACAAATCATTTTCGTCAATTTCCGGTCGCTGGGCACCTACCGTTCACCTGAGCACCCTAGGCTGCCGGTGTGGAACAACTGGCGCGGCGACTCGGCGTACCCGATGCGGTGGTCGTCGGTCTGGGCTCGATGCTCGGCGCGGGTGTCTTCGTGGTCTTCGCACCGGCCGCGGCTGCGGCGGGCGGTGCGGGCCTGCTGGTCGCGCTGGCGGTCGCGGGCTTCATCGCCTACTGCAACGCGACCAGCTCGGCCCGGCTCGCCGCCCGCTACCCCGAGTCCGGCGGCACCTACGTCTACGGCCGGGAGCGCCTGCACCCGTTCGCCGGTTTCCTGGCCGGCTGGGGGTTCGTGGTCGGCAAGACGGCGAGCTGCGCGGCGATGGCGCTGACCGTCGGGGCGTACCTGTGGCCGGGGCGGGCGCGGCTCGTCGCGGTCCTCGCGGTGGTGGCGGTGACGGCGGTGAACCTGCGCGGGATCGGCAAGACCGCCACCGCCACCCGGGTCCTCGTCGCGGTGGTGCTCACGGTGCTCGCCGTGGTCGCGGCGACCGGCGCGCCGCAGGTCGCCGCCGACCGGCTCACCGCACCGGCGGGCATCGGCGCGGGCGGCGTGCTGACCGCCGCCGGCCTGCTGTTCTTCGCCTTCGCCGGGTACGCGCGGATCGCCACGCTCGGCGAGGAGGTACGCGACCCGGAGCGCACCGTCCCCCGGGCGGTGCCGCTGGCGCTCGGCGCGGTGCTGGCGATCTACC
Organism: Micromonospora sp. WMMA1976; assembly: GCF_027497335.1. Taxonomy (NCBI): domain Bacteria; kingdom Bacillati; phylum Actinomycetota; class Actinomycetes; order Micromonosporales; family Micromonosporaceae; genus Micromonospora; species Micromonospora sp. WMMA1976. The sequence continues at coordinate 5,761,301 of NZ_CP114912.1, forward strand.
TGACGCTGGCGGTGGTCGCGCTCGGGGTGCTCGGCTCCGACCGGCTGGCGTCCACCGACGCGCCACTGGTCGAGGTGGTGACCGCCGCCGGGCACCCGGGCCTGGCCTGGCTGGTCCGGGCCGGTGCGGCAGTCGCGGTGACCGGGGTGCTGCTGTCGCTGCTGGCGGGCGTCGGCCGGACCACGCTGGCGATGGCCCGCCGTCGGGACCTGCCGGGCGCGCTGGCGGCGGTCCATCCGCGCCACCGGGTGCCGCACCGCGCCGAACTGGCGGTGGCCGCCGTGGTGATCGCCGTGGTGACAGTGGGCGACATCCGGGGCGCTATCGGCTTCTCCAGCTGCACGGTGCTGATCTACTACGCGATCACCAACGCGTCGGCGCTGACGCTCGGCCCGGACCCGGACCGGCGCGTCCCGGTACGGCTGCTCGCCGCGCTCGGGCTCGTCGGCTGCCTGGTGCTGGTGGTCAACCTGCCACTGCCGAGCGTGCTCGCCGGGTTCGGCGTGCTCGCGCTCGGCGCGCTCGGATACGCCGTCCGCCGCCGTGGGCGACCCGCCTGACGCGGCCGGTCACTCCTGCGGGCGGCGCGCGACGGGCGGGCCGGTGGGCGCCGGCGGCGGCGCGGGCGTGGTCTCCCGGAGCAGCGCGGTCAGCCCGGCCCGCCGGGCCACCACCGTGAGCCGGTCACCGGCCTGGATCACCACACGCGGGTCGGCCGACCAGTCGGCCTTCTGGCTCGGCCGGGTGTGCGCGAGCAGGCGTACCTCGCCCGGCCTGGCCACCGCGCTCAGCGGACGGCCGTCCAGCGGCGAACCGGCCACCACCGGCACCTCCGTGACCAGCAGCGCGTGCCGGTCGACCGGGATGGTGGCGACCACCGCGCGATCCAGCAGGGCCGCCGCGAACGCCGGCGCGGCCAGATAGGACACGCTGCGCGAGATGCCGATGCCGAACGCCTGCTGGATCCGCTCGGCGAAGTCACCGTCGAACAGCCGCAGCACCACGCGCAGGTCCGGGTCGAGGGACCGGGCGATCAGCGCGGCCCGCAGGTTCGTCCCGTCGTCGGTGGACACCACCACGAGCGCCTGGCAGGTGTCCACCGAGGCGGACCGGAGCGTCTCCTCCCGGCCCGCGTCGCCCACGATCAGTGGCACCCCCAGCCGGCGCGCCAGCGCGGCGCCGCGCGCGTCCGGGTTCTTGTCGATCGCCACCACCTCGACGCCGAAGTCGTGCAACTGCGCCATCACCCGGGTGCCGATGTTGCCCAGCCCGACCATCACCACATGCCCGGAGCGGTCCGGCTGGACCCGGCCCGCGTGCAACGCCAGCCGGGCGTTGACGATGCCGTCGACCACCGCGGCCGTGATCAGCGGGATCAGCGCCAGCCCGGCCAGGTTGAGCACCACCTGCATCACCTGCGCCGCTACCGGCTTGCCGACGTCCGGATCCTGGCCGGTGAGCGTGGTGACCAGCGTCAGGTAGATCGCCTCGCTCCAGCTCACGTCGGCGGCCCGCGCGTTCAGCCAGCCCAGCGCCGCGATCACCCCGAGCAGCACCAGCACCGCGATGCCGATCTTGCGGGTGGCGAAGTGGCGGACCGCGCGCAGCAGCACCGCCACCGGCTGCCGGCGCCGCCGCGCCCGGACCAGCCGCCGCGCGGCGACCTCGGTGCCCGCCGGCCGCCCGGTCGCCTCGGCCAGCACCACGTCGGCCGCCGCCTCGTCAGCGGGCAGCACCCGGACCAGGTCCGGATCCGTGGTGACGGCCAGGCCGCAGACCACGTCCTGCTGGGGTACGTCGTCGCGGCGGGCCACGTAGAGCGTGCGCCCCGCGTGCCGGAAGTGGGTCGGCGCCACCTCACCCAGCGCGGCGGCCACGAAGGCGGGTGCGGCCATCGAGGCGTCGGAGAGCACCGCCGAGTCGGGGAAGAGCTGCCGCAGCCCGTCCGCCAGGTTGGTGTTGAACATCCGCACCACAAGGCGCAGCCGCGACTCGACCTCCTGGGCGCAGAGCGCGGCGTGCATGTTCCCCACGTCGTCCTGGTGCAACAGGGCCAGCCCGGCCGCCCCGGCCAGCCCGGCCCGGCGGAACGCGGCCTCGTCGAGCCGTTCGGCAGTCACCACCCGTACCCCGGGCACGTCGCGGCCGTCGGGGCCCTCGGACCGGCGGCGACCAGGCACCACGAGCGTCACCCGCACCCGGCCGTCGGCGTTGTCGGTCGCGAGCAGCGACCGGACCACCCAGTAGGCGAGCGGGTCGGAGCCGCAGACCACGTAGTGTGGGCGTTCGTCACCGTTCATCCGGAGCCGCCAGCCGGTCGCGCGGCGCGCGCGGTCGCGCAGAGGCTCGGCCATGTCCGGATCGTAGTCAGCCGCTCGCGATGTGCGCAGCCCCGGCGATCATGGACGCATGGCGGGGGCGGGTACGGGTAGAGCACCGGCATGCAGACGTTCCTGCCGTATCCGGACTTCCTGGCCAGCGCGCGCACGCTGGACCAGAAGCGGCTGGGCAAGCAGCGGGTGGAGACGATCCAGGTGCTGCGCGGGCTGACCCGGCCGGACTACGGCTGGCGCAACCACCCCGCGGTGAAGATGTGGGCCGGGTACGAGGAGGCGCTGACCCGGTACGGGCTGGACATGTGCGCGGTGTGGTGCGAGCCGGGCCGGGCCGACACCTGCGCCGGGACGCTCGCCACCGATCTCGCCGCCGCCTGCGGCATCCCGCTGATCCGTACCCAGGACGAGCTGGCCGCCGCGGGTGAGCTGCCGCCCTGGCTGGGCCGCGACGACCTGCACCGCAGCCACCGCTCGTCGCTGCTGCGCAAGGACCCCGCCCACTATGCACGGTTGTTCACCGACGTCTCCCCCGATCTGGAGTACGTCTGGCCCCCGTCGGACCGCCCCCGCCGCTGCCTGCCGTGAACGCCCCGTCGACGCGTACCCAGCGGGTTGCCCACCCGACCGGCAGACTGTGAGCACCGCCGACTGGAGGATGGCCCGTGAGTCTGTCGCAAGTGGTAGGTCGTCTGATCGGCGTACGCGAGCACCTGGTGGACCCGGGCGGCGGTGGCGCCGACCGCGTGCCGCGACCGGTCCCGGCGCTGGTGGTCGGCGGCGGCATCGCCGGCATGTCGGCGGCTGTGGTGCTGGCCGAGCGCGGCGTGGCGGTGACGGTGCTGGAGGCGGCGCCGCACCTCGGCGGACGGCTCGGCGCCTGGCCGGAGGAGTTGTCCGACGGCGTCCAGCGCAACGAGCACGGCTTCCACGCGTTCTTCCGGCAGTACTGGAACTGGCGGTCGATCCTGCGCCGCGTCGATCCGGCGCTGGGCTTCCTCAAGCCGATCCCGGGCTACCCGATCCTGTCCGAGCAGTGGCCCACGGAGGAGTTCGGCAAGCTGCCGCCCGCGCCGCCGGCGAACCTGCTGGCGCTGCTGCTGCGCAGCCCGAGCCTGCGCCTGGCGGACCTGCGCACGATGGATCGGGACGCGGCGCTGCCGCTGCTCACCTACGACCCGGTACGCACCTACGAGGAGTTCGACGAGCGGACCGCCGACGAGCTGCTCACCTCGCTGCGGCTGCCGGACCGAGCGCGGGCCATGCTGTTCGAGGTCTTCTCCCACTCGTTCTTCAACCACGAGGCGGAGATGTCGGCCGCCGAGATGATCGCGCAGTTCCACTTCTACCTGCTCGGCAACCCGGAGGGACTGGCCTTCGACTGCCCTGATCGGGACTACGGCACCGCGATCTGGGAGCCGCTGACCCGGTACGTGGAGAAGCACGGCGGCCGGGTCACGACCGGCTCGGCGGCGGCCCGGCTGGACCGTACCCCGGCGGGGTGGCGGGTGACCGGCGCCGACGGTGACGTCTGGGAGGCGTCGCACGTGGTGCTCGCGGTGGATCCGCCCGCGCTCGCCGCGCTGGTCGGCGCCTCCCCCGGCCTGGTCGCGGCGGCACCCGAGCTGGTGGCGCGGATGCCCGCGTTCGGCACGCCCGGGCCGCCGTACGCGGTGGCGCGCTACTGGATGGACGGGGACGTCCGGGCGGACCGGGCGGTGTTCAGCGGCGTCTCCCGGCAGCCCACGCTGGACTCGGTGACGCTCTACCACCGGCTGGAGGACGAGCCCCGCCGCTGGGCCGAGCAGACCGGCGGCTCGGTGGTGGAGCTGCACGCGTACGCCTGCGAGCCGGACGTGCCGGCCGACGAGCTGGCCGCGCGGATGCTGCGGGAGCTGACCGCGCTCTGGCCGGAGGTGGCCGGCCTGCGGGTACGCGAGCTGCGCGCCCGGGTCGAGGCACAGGCGCCGGCGTTCACGCCGGGTAGCCACGCCTGGCGTCCCGGGGTGGAGACCGACGCGCCGGGCCTCTACCTGGCCGGGGACGGCATCCGCACGGAGTTCCCGAGTGCGTTGATGGAACGGTCGGCAGCCACCGGGATCATCGCGGCGAACCACATCCTGCGGGCCGAGGGGGCGGCGGCCGAGCCGGTCCGGTCGATCCGTCCACGCGGTCTGCTGGCCGGTCGCACCCCCGCAAAACGCCCGTAAGCGGCCAAAAACGGCTCTACGCTCGACTGATCCGGTGACACGGGAGGTCGGGCGGTGAGCACCGCGACACGGGAGCGGCGCGACGAGGAGCACGGGACACCGCGGGACGAACGGACCGCGGTGGTCACCGCGCTGCGACTCGGCTGGTCGATGGCGGACGCCTACCACCACGCGCAGACCGCCGACCTGACCGACGGCGGGAACCGGCCGGTGGCCGCACCGCCGAAGTTGTCGAACCTGACCGAGCTGGCCGGACGGCACCGGCTCGGCATGTATCTGGACGGCGTGGACGTGGCGCTGGCGCAGATCGCGCCACTGACCCCTGCCGGCCGTACCGTGCCGTCCACCGCCGCCGCGCGCCGCGCCACCGGCACCGACCGGGAGCCGCTGCTGCGCGCGCTCGACGACCTCAACATCGACGTGCTGCGCTGGACGATGGCGACGAACCACCGGGTGGGTGTGGCGTACCGGCTGGGGCGCTCGCTCGCCGACACCGTGCGACGTGGCGACGCCGACCAACTGGCCGCGCGCTTCGGTGGCCGACACCTCCAGATCAGCAGGTGGCTGGACGAGCTGGCGAGCGTGCTGCCGCCGTACTCGGCCGCCGTGGTGCGCCGCTCGCTCGCCGCCTGGGCCACTGCTGTCGGCCGCGCCACGGTGGGTGACCCGGGCGAGGCCGGGCTCGCGGAGCTGGCCCGCGAGCTGCGCAACCAGGGCGACCTGTGGCAGGACGTGCTGACCGGCGGCCTGTACCCGCGCGACCTGCTGGACGAGGAGAACTGGGCGGTGATCGCCCGCAACGTCGTCATCCGGGACCGGAAGCTGGTGGCGCAGGCGGCCCGCGGCATCTTCTGGCCGGTGCTGGCACCACTGCTGGTGGTGCTGCTCGCGGTCGTGGGGGTCAGCGCCGCCGCTGCGGCCGGCTCCCCCACCACCCGGGCTGCGGTGGCGCTCGTCGGCCTCGGCGCGGGCCTCACCGCGATCTGGCGGTCGATCTCCACGCCCACGCTGTCGGTGGCGGCCGAGGTGAACCGCCCGCTGCTGGACAGCGAGCTGGTGGTGCAGATGACCGCCCGGATCGACAGACCGCTCACCGCCGCGAGACGTGCCGGGCGGGCCGGACGGCAGCGGCGGCCCGCCGACGACGGATCGAAATACGTTGGCCACGACTCCCGGATCGATCTACCGTGAGCGCGCAAGGTCAACCACCGTTCCAGGAGCCGTCGATGTCGCTGCGATACGCCACCACGATGACGTCGTGGCTGCTCGGCGACGGCTGCCGGGAACACGGTCCCTGGCCCGGAGGGCACGACTGACGCGCGTCGCGCGTCCCGTCGTCGCCGCCCGGTCCCCGTGGACCGGGCGGCTTTTTCGTCGCCGTACCGCCGATCGTGAAGGGAGAACCCGGTGGACGCCGTCCTCGTCATAAACGCCGACCTCGGCCCGCTGCACCGGGTCACCGTCAAACACGCGATCCGGATGCTCTGCCGCCGGGTCGCCGAGATCCACGAGGCCGAGCCGGACCGGGTGATCGGCGTCTTCCCGCTGCCGCGGGTGGTCCGCCTCGTCCGGTACGTGGTGACCCGCTGGCGGTTCAGCGCCGGCCCGGCCTGGTCCCGGGCCGGGGTGCTGGCGCGCGACCGGCGGAAGTGCGCGTACTGCGACGGCGCGGCGAGCACGATCGACCACGTCCTGCCCCGCTCGCGCGGTGGCCGGAACACCTGGGGGAACACCACCGCCGCCTGCTACGCGTGCAACCAGCGCAAGGGTGACCGGACCCCGGCCGAGGCGGGCATGCCGCTGCGGCGGGAGCCGGTGACGCCGAGCTGGGCCGCGCTGGCGCGGTGACCGACGGCCGGCGGGCACAGGGGGCGGTGTCGGGGGTACGCCCCGGCGCCGCGCCCGCCGGTCCCACCAGGGCGCCTAGCTGTCGAGCCGCCGGGCCAGCCCGTCGAGCAGGAGGTCGAGCCCGCCGCCGAACTCGTCCTCCGGTGCGACCGCGCCGGCCTCGCGCGCGGTCGCGGCGAGCAGGGGGAACTCGTCGCGGGGCAGCGCCGCGATGACAGCCGTTCCGGGGCCTGACAGCGCGCCGAGGTGCTCCATCTGGATCGCCCCGACCACGTAACCGAGCAGGGCGCGGAACGCGATCACCCGTCCGACGGCGGTGAAGCCGGCCCCGGTCAGCACCGCGAGCACCGCCTCGCCCCAGCGCAGGATCGTCGGCGAGCGGTGCCGGTACGCGGGGAGCAACGGCACCACCGCCGGGTGGACACCGACCGCGCGGCGTACCCGCTCGGCCAGGTCACGGATGCCGTCCGCCCACGGGACGGCGGGCGGCGGGCGGGTGTCGACCGGTTCGAGGACCCGCTCGACGACGAGCGCTTCCAACTCGTCGCGGTCGGCGACGTAGCGGTAGAGGCCCATCGTGCTGGTGCCGAGCTGCGCGCCCACCGCGCGCATGGTGAGGCCGGCGAGGCCGTCCCGGTCGAGCACCGCGAGCGCCGCGTCGGCGAGCTGGGCGTGGGTCAGGGAACGGGGACGGGGCATGGCCTTGACAGCGTACAAGATACGCCTACGGTTGTAGGAGTACGTCGTACGCCTACAACGGGAGCGCGCATGGACGTCGTCACCCCTCGCCACCTGACCAGCGTGACCGGCGCCGGAATCGACCTGCCGGATCCGGACCGCCTGATCCACCTCCAGTTCCGTCGCTTCGCCGGCTGCCCGGTCTGCAACCTCCACCTGCGCTCGATCGTCCGCCGGCACGCCGACATCGAGGCGGCCGGCGTACGCGAGGTGGTGCTCTTCCACTCCCCCGCCGACGAACTGCGCGAGCACGTCGCGGACCTGCCGTTCGCCGTGGTGGCCGATCCGGACCGGCGGCTCTACCGGGAGTTCGGTGTGGAGTCGGCGCGGCGTTCGCTGCTCGACCCGCGCGCCTGGCTGCCGATCCTGCGAGCAGTGGTGACCGGCACCTGGCACGTCCTGCGCGGCCGGGAGAAGCTGCCGTCCACCTCCCCGCACGGCGGGCGGCTCGGGCTGCCGGCCGACTTCCTGATCGCACCCGACGGTCGGGTCCTCGCCGAGAAATACGGCGAACACGCCTCCGACCAGTGGTCGGTGGACGAGTTGCTGGCCCAGGTCAGCCGGAGCCGGTCGGCGCGGTGACCACCGGATCGCCGGGGTGTTCCCGCAGGAACGCCTCGGCCCGGGGCACGTCCCGGAGGATCTGCCCGCAGGCGAGCGCGAACGCCACCGCGGCGACGCCGGACAGGACGAACCAGATCGGCGCCAGGCTGAGCAGCAACTGGCCGAGGTTCATCGTCACCAGGCCACCGAACAACGGCACGAGTCGCCGTTGCCGGATCATCTGCGCGGCGGTGATGCGCAGCCACGGCAGGTCATCCGCGGAGTCCACGACCCCGCGCCGGACGGCGCGGGCCAGTTCCCGGCGACGGCGGAAGCTCAGCGCCCAGAGCCGCGACTCGCGGTCGGCCCGGTAGCTGCCGCCGCGGACCATGCGGACCAGCGCGACGACTTCGAGCCCCATACCCAGCACCGCGAGGACCAGGCCGGTCACCTCCACCCAGTCGGGTGGGTCGCCGCGTTCCAGCCAGCTGCTCGGGAACGCACCGTCCGCCATCAGCCCGACCAGCAGCGACGCGAGCGCGAATGTCAGCACCGTGCCGACCAGCAGCAGCCGCACACGACGGCGTCCCCGCTTGATCTCCCGGCGTTCCGAATCACCGTCCACGATGGTCCCCCGTTCGACGACCGGGACGTACCCATCGGGGGATGCCGGGCAAACGGCGGTCAGTGGGTGGTCGGCGGGGTCCAGCCGAAGCGCGGCGGGCGGCGCTCGTTGATCGCCGCCACCCCCTCGCGGGCCTCGCCGCTGTCCCGCACCTGGGCGTGCCACCAGGCGAGCCGGTCGGCGTCGGCGCGCCCGTCGACGATCTCCTTGGCGGCGGTCACGGTGAGCCGGGACCGCTCGGCGATGGTGGCGGTCAGCGCCGCCACCCGCCCGGCCAGCTCACCGGTCGGCAGCACCTCGTCCACCAGGCCGATCCGCAGCGCCCGCTCGGCGTCGACCAGCTCGCTGGTGAACAGCAGGTGCTTGGCCGCCGACGGACCGACCAGCGCGGCCAGCCGCCGCGTGGTCGGCGCCGGGTAGACCAGGCCGAGCCGGGCCGGGGGTACGCCGAACCGGGCGTCCGCCGCGGCCAGCCGCAGGTCGCAGGCGACGGCGAGCTGGCAGCCGCCGCCCACGCAGGCACCCTCGATGGCGGCGACCGTGGGGCGGCCGAACGCGGCCAGCCGCTCCTCGGCGGCCACCGCGATGCTGCCGTCACCGGCCGCCAGCAGCTCGTCCAGGTCGCCCAGGTCGGCGCCGGCGCAGAACGTGCCGCCCGCACCGGTGAGCACCAGCACCCGTACCGCCGGGTCCGCCTCCAGGCCGTCGAGCAGTACCGGGAGCTGCCGCCACATGGCCGGAGTCATGGCGTTGCGCCGGGCCGGGTTGTGGATGACCACCGTCGCCACCGGGCCGTCCAGGGTGACTGTCAGTTCCGCGTCGGACATGGTGCGACCGTAACGGCCGGGGCCCGCCGGCCACCCGCGTGGGGTGGCCGCCGGGCCCCGGGATCGGCGGTCAGGTCAGGAGACGTTGAGCGCGGTGTCGTCGATCACGAACGAGGTCTGCAGCGAGCTGTCCTCGGTGCCGGTGAACTTCAGCGTGACGGTCTGCCCGGCGTAGGCGGCCAGGTTGAACGACTTCTGGCTGTAGCCGCTGGCCTTGTTCAGGTTCGAGTAGGTCGCCAGCGTGGCCAGCACCGAGCCGGACGAGTTGAGCACCTGCACGTTCAGCTTGTCGTACTGAACGCTGCTGGTGCTCTCGGCCGAGTCGATGTGCAGCCAGAACGAGAGGGAGTACGCGGAGCAGCCGCTCGGCAGGCTCACCGACTGCGACAGCGTGTCGGTGCGGGTGCTGCCGTAGCCGTTCAGCCACGCGTTCCACGTACCGGTGCGGGTCGGCTGGCCCTGCGAGCCGTACTGGCCGATCACGCCGGAGGTGGTGGCCCAGACCGTGTTGCCGGACTCGAAGCCGGGGTTGCCGAGCTTCTGGCCGGCGCCGGTGCAGCCGCCGCCGACGCTGCTCACGGTCAGCGAGTACGTGGCGGTCTTCGTGCCCGACGCCGCGCTGCCGGTGACTGTCACCGAGTAGGTGCCGGCCGGGGTGCTGGAGCTGGTGGCGATGGTGAGCGTGGACGAGCCGCCCGAGGTCACCGAGGTGGGGCTGAACGACGCGGTGGCGCCGGTCGGCAGGCCGGACGCGGAGAACGTCACGGTCTGCGCGGTGCCGCTGGTGGTGGAGGTGCCGACGGTGGCCGAGGCCGATCCGCCCGCGGTGACCGACCCGGAGGTCGGCGAGAGCGAGACGGAGAAGTCGTTGCCGGTCGAGCTGCACGGCGCGTCGTTGCCCGCCACGTTCACCGCGGTCCACGCGGCCTGGACGGTCTTGTACTCGGTGGAGCAGTTGCCGTACAGGTCGGTAGCGGCCCGCAGGGTGTACGCGCGAGCGGTGTTGGCCGGGTTGCTGGTGTTGACGTACGAGGTGTTCGAGGTGAAGTACACGTCGAGCGCCCGGTACCAGATCTTCTCCGCCTTGGCGCGGCCGATGCCGGTCACGGCCGGGGCCGAGCCGCAGACCGGCGAGGTGCCGTACGCGGTGGCGCCGGTGCCCTCGGCGAGGTTGAAGAAGAAGTGGTTGCCGACGCCGGAGGAGTAGTGCACGTCCTTGTTCTTCGTGCTGGTGGACCAGCAGGAGTCGGACGAGCCGTCCAGCGACGGGTTGTACATGTAGCGCAGCGGCGTACCGTTGCCGTTGATGTTGATCTTCTCACCGACCTGGTAGTCACCCGGGTCGCTCGGCGCGGCGGCGTAGAACTCCACCATGTTGCCGAAGATGTCGCTGGTGGACTCGTTGAGGCCACCGGACTCGCCGGAGTAGACCAGCCCGGCCAGCGCCTCGGTGACGCCGTGGCTCATCTCGTGCCCGGCCACGTCCAGCGAGACCAGCGGGCGGGAGTTGCCCGAGCCGTCGCCGTAGGTCATCTGGGAGCCGTCCCAGAACGCGTTGACGTAGTTGTTGCCGTAGTGCACCCGGCTCGGCACGCCCTGGCCGTTGCCGAAGATGCCGTTGCGGCCGTGCACGTTCTTGAAGTAGTCGAACGTCTTTGCGGCGCCGAAGTGCGCGTCCACGGCGGCCGACTGCCGGTTCGAGGTGGCGCCGTTGCCCCACGCGTTGTCCGCGTCGGTGAACGTGGTGCAGGTGGAGGTCCCGTTGTTCATGTCGCAGGTACGGCCGTTGCCGCGTACCGGGTCGATCATCTGGTACGTGCTGCCGGAGAGCGTGGTGTCGATGGTGACCGAGCCGGTGTAGATGCCCTGGCCGGTGCCGGCCACCGACTCGATCTCGTCGTACGAGCCGATCACCTTGCCGGTGGTGGCGTCGGTGATGACGTGCAGCTTCGACGGCGTCTGCTTGTCCGCCTTCCAGCCGGTCGCGACGGTCTCCCAGGCGAGGCGGCCCTTGCCGCTGCTGGCGTCGACGAACAGCTCCGGCGCGCCGACCGAGGTGAGCGAACCGGAGAACGTCTTGCGGGCGCTGGCCTTGGCCGCGTCCGCGCCGACCTTCGCGGTGGTGCTCAGGGTCAGCGGTGCGGACAGGCTGACCGACGCGCTGGTCAGGGTGCCGTTCGGGGCGGTGTGGATGACGAAGTCACCGCCGTACACCCGCAGACCCTGGTAGGTCCGGCTGTACCGGGTGTGCGCGGCCCCGGAGGGGTCGACCTTGGTGCGGACGGCCTGATAGGCCTCACCGCCGGCGCCCTGGACGACGCCGGGGTTGGCGCGCAGCAGGCTCGCGGCCTTGGCTGCGGCAGAGGTCTCAGGGCTGGGGGCGGTTGGCGCTGCCGCTTGCGCCGAGGTGGTGACGCAGGCCAGCACGCTGCTGGTGAGCAGCGCTGCGCTGACGGCGGCGACGGATCTTTTCACGGGCCCTCCTGGAAGGCGAAGTTGTGACGGGGGTAGTCACTGATGTAGATATAGCGATACATCGAAGAACGTGAAAGAGGCTGGCGAGAACCCGCCGGAGACACTGACCGAACGGATGAGGAGGAGCGGTGACCCGGAACCGGGTGGTCCCGTCGCGCGTCCGAACCGATATGAGAGCTGCCCCCGCCGTGGCGGCCGTCGCCGCCCTTCTCGTCCCGCTCGCCGGCTGCGCCCGCACCGACGCGCCACCCGTCGTCACGGACGGGCCCCCGCCGCTCGTCTCCGAGGTCGTGCTCGAGAAGTCGGGAGGCATCGCCGGGCTGTCCGACACCGTCCGGGTCGGGCCGGACGGCCACTGGACGAGGACCGACCGCGCCGGCGCCTCCCACGAGGGACAACTCGGCGCGGAGAAGCTCACCCGGCTGCGGCAACTCGCGGCCGACCCCCGGCTGGCCACCGAGGCCGCCGCCACCGTCCCGCCGACCATGTGCGCCGACGCGTTCACCTATCGGCTCACCATCGGGCCGAACCAGGTCGGCTACGTCGACTGCCCGCCGGAGACCACGCCGCCGGCCGTCACCGCGCAGGTGGTGGACCTGATCAACGGCGCCACCGGCTGACCCGGCCCGATTTCAAACCCGTTCCGGCTGTGACATCGGCCTATGGCCGGCCGGCGGGCGGCCGGGCCAGCATGGAAGGCATGACTCGCGCACTCATCGCCCTGACCAGTCACTCCGAGCTGGGCCGCACCGGCCGCTCGACCGGCTACTACGTCGGCGAGGCCGCCGAGCCGTGGGAGGTGTTCCGGGCCGCCGGGTACGACGTCGACCTCGTCTCCGTGGCCGGCGGGGAGCCGCCCGTAGACGGGCGGGACGAGAACGACAGCACCCAGAACGACTTCCTCGCCACCGCCGGCGTCACCGACACCCCGAAGGCCGCCGACGTCGACCCGGCCGGGTACGACGTGATCCTCTTCGCCGGCGGCCACGGCACCATGTGGGACTTCCCCGACGACCCCGACCTGGCCCGGATCGCCCGCTCGGTGTACGAGCGCGGCGGCGTGGTGGCCGCCGTCTGCCACGGCCCGTCGGCGCTGGTGAACCTCACCCTCACCGACGGCTCCCGGCTGATCGCCGGCAAGCGGGTGGCCGGGTTCACGAACAGCGAGGAGGCGGCCGTCGGCCTCACCGACGAGGTGCCGTTCCTGCTCGCCGACAAGCTCGGCGAGGCGGGCGCGCAGCACGTACCGGCGCCGGACTTCACCGAGCACGTGGTGGTCGACGGGCGGCTGGTGACCGGCCAGAACCCGCAGTCCGCCCGCGCCGTGGCCGACGCCGTGGTGAAGCTGATCGCCTGAGTCAGATCCGGTAGTCGCCGGGCAGGCCGGTGGCACGCAGCTCGGGCGGCAGGTGGGCGACGTCGTTGAACGCGATGAGCGCCGGCGGGCCGCCCGAGCTGTAGCGGATCACCGTCAGCCCGCAGTTCTGCTGGTTCAGCCCGATCCACCGGCGCGCCGGCGCGTCCACCGCGTGCAGCACCAGCCACGCGACCAGGAAGTTGTGGGTGACGACCAGCTCGCGTACGTCACCCTCCGCGGGGGCGGCGGCGAACCGCGCCACCGCCTCCGCTGTCACGCGCGGTCCGTCGCGCCGCTCCCGCTCGGAGAAACCGGCCAGGAACGCCGCGTACGACTCCGGCAGGCCGGCCGGGTCGGTGTCGTGCGGCAGGTGGTCGCCGGCGCGGTCGTCCTCGCGTACCGGAACATCTGGCAGCGACGCCGCGACCAGCGCGGCGGTCTCCGCGGCCCGGCGGGCCGGCCCATGATGCACGGCGGCGAAGCGCGTGCCGCGCAGCCGCTCGCCCAGCAGCGTCGCCTGCCGCCGCCCTCGCTCCGACAGCCCGGTGTCCGCCTCCTCCTCCGGCCGGTCCTGCTCGCCGTGACGGACCAGGTAGAGCAGGCGGCTGGGCATCGGCACCTCCACGGTCGGGGACCGCGAGACTAGCCCGCCGCCCGCCGTCCGGATGGCCCGCCGCTCACTGCCCCTGGCGCATCTGCCCGATCCGGATGCGGTTGCCGAAGGGGTCGCGGATGCCGAAGTCGATGCCGTACGGCTGGTCGGTCGGCTCGTCGGTCACCTCGACGCCCTTCGCGACCAGGTCCGCGTACGTCTTGTGCGCGTCGTCGGTGGTGAAGAACAGGAACCCGCCCGCGGCGCCCTTGGTGAGCAGTTCCCGGACCTGCTCGGCGGTCTTCGGGTCCAGCGCCGGCGGGCCCGGCTTCTCCAGCAGGATCTCCCGGCCCGCGTCGCCGGGCACGTGCACGGTGAGCCAGCGCATGAAACCGAGATCCTGGTCGAGGCTGACCTCCAGGCCGAGCTTGCCGACGTAGAAGTCGAGCGCCTCGTCCTGGTCGAGCACGTAGATCTGGGAGCGGGAAGTCGAAAGCATCGTCATGCCGACGACGCTAGAGCAGCGCCCCGGCCTGCTGCTTATCCAAAACCGCGCAGTCCTGCGGCCCGGCACCCTGGTCCGGCTTGCGTCGTTTGTCCAGACGGGGACACCACCTCGTCACCCGCTGTTAACGTCTTCGCGACGACATCGGGGGAAGTCGATGCAGTTGATGTTGGCCTGGGCCGCCACGAGCGCCCTCCCGCGGTCCCGTGGTGACGCCGCCGTCGCCCGGTTCCACAGCGCCGCCGCCGAGCTGGTGCCGGAGAGCTGGCACCGCCGGCACCTCGGCGGCACCGACTCGGGGGTGCTGGTGCTGCACCCCTCCGACCCGGGCGGCTACCGGTGGCCGCCCGTCGCCGGCGACGACGACGTCACCGCCGTCTCGGTGGGCATCCCGGTCGGCGTCGACGGCGACGACCCGGTGACGCTCGCCCGCCACCTGCTCACCGGCGCGGACGTGCACCGCGACGTCGTACCGCCGTTCGCGCTGCTCGCCCTCGGCCACGACCGCCTCGCCCTGCAACAGGACTGGCTCGGCATGGCCCGCGTGTTCACCGGCACCGCCGACGGCGTCACCGCCTGGTGCACCCGGCCCGGCCTGCTCGCCGCCTTCCTGCACGGCGAGGCCCGCCCCGACCCGGCCGGCTGGTCGTCGTACCTGCTCACCGGCCACTTCGGCGGCGACCTCTCCCCGCTCGCCGACATCCGGCTGCTGCGGCCGGGCGAGCGGATCACCGGCCGCCGCCGCGCCGACGGCGGCTGGCAGCTCACCAGCGAGATCCGGTACGCCACCGACGACGTGGTCCGCAGCGGCCTCACCGACCGGGACCGGCCGCTCGGCGAGCGGCTGGACCGGGCCGCCGACGCGCTGACCCGGGCCGTCGCCGGCCTGCACCGGCTGCACGACGGTGAGGTGACGCTCGGCCTCTCCGGTGGGAAGGACTCCCGGCTCATCGCCGCGACGCTCGTCGCCGCCGGCCGTACGCCGAACCTGGCCACGAACGACGACACCGCCGCCGAGGGCGACGTGGCCCGCGAGCTGGTCCGGCTCGTGCGGGACCGGCGCGGCCTGGAGCTGCCGCACCGCCTCGTGCCGGCCGCTCCCCCGGCCGCCGTCCTCGGCGTCGGCCTCCGGGAACGAGCGCGACGGCTCGCCGCGCTGCACGACCACCAGTTCCCGTCGAACTACCTGGCCCGGCCGGCCGTGCGCACCCGGCTGCCCGAGGTGGTACGCGCGCCGAGCCTCACCGGCGCGGCAGGCGAACTGGTCGTCGGCTACTGGTATCCCCGGGCCGACGCCGACCCGGCGCCCACCCCGGAGCAGGCGGGCCTGACCAAGCTGCTGGCGGGCGTGCCGAACGCCGCGGTGTCACCGGAGGCACTTGCCACCGAACGGGACCGGGTCACCGCCCTGCTGGCCCACGCCCGCGACATCGGCCTCCGCGACGAGCACCTGATCGACTACCTCTACCTGGTCGAGCGGATGCGCCGGTGGTGCACCTCCGCGTACACCACCGGGATGGTCACCCCGTTCCTGGCGCCGGGCTTCGTCGCGGCCAGCTTCGCGTTCACCGCGGCCGAGAAGCGGGCACGGCTGCCGCACACCGCGCTGATCGCCCGGCTCGTACCGGAGTGGGCGGACGTGCCGTTCGTCAGCGCCGCCACCGGGCCGTCCCGGGCCACCCGGATCTGGGAGGGCGACGGCGTCGCCGCCGTCTCCGACCTGCTGGACACCGTCCACGGGCCGCTCACCGAGCTGATCCGGCGGCCGGTCGTGGAGCGGGATCTGCGTACCGCCGCCCGAGGCGGCCGGCCCGATCCCCGCGTGCTCGCCCAGTTCACCGCGCTGGCGGTCGCCTCCGAACGGCTGGAGCCCGGCTTCACCAGGCCGTCGACAGGTGCCACCTACGCCCGGGTCACCGCGCCGCCGCGCCCGCGTACGCCGGCGAAGAGCCGGCTGGCCGGATTGCGCTGGGTACGGCGCAGCCGGCTCGGCGACCGGCTCTGGGTCATCGTGCGGCGGCAGGTGCGGGGGCGCTGAGCACGGCGGCTGGCTTCTTGCCCGCCGTGGCCGGCTTGGCGGCGGTGGCCGGCTCGCCCGCGGTGCTGCTCGGGCGCATCCAGGCCTTGGTGAAGCAGCCCGGGACGCCGGTCGGCGCGGTCTTGCGGCGCCGGTAGGCCGACGGCGACTCACCGACGATGCCGTGGAACGTCCGGCTGAACGTGCCCAGACTGCCGAAGCCGACCAGCTGGCAGATCTCCGTGACCGGCTCGTCGGTGCCTACCAGCAGGTACATGGCGCGTTCCACCCGGCGGCGTTGCAGGTAGCGGTGCGGTGTCTCGCCGAACGTGGCCCGGAAGGTACGGATGAAGTGCGCCTCCGAGACGTACGCGATCCGGGCCAGCGCGGGAATGTCCAGCGGCTGCGCGTACGCCCGGTCCATCGCGTCCCGGGCGCGCAGCATCGCCCGGTTGGACTCCTCGACGGCGCGACTCATCGCTGGTCAGCCTACTGCGCGGCCCGCGCCTCCCGCCCCTACGGCTCGTTCGCGAGGCTCTTGGTCATGATGTGCTCGCGGCGCACGCCGTCGGGCATCAGGCCGCCGACGTCGCCGGTGTCCCGGAAGCCGTTGCGCAGGTAGAGGGCCCACGCGTTCGGGTTGCCCTCCGCCACGGCGAGCCGCAGCGTCCGCGCGCCTGCCAGCCGGGCCCACTGCTCGACCGCCCGGACGAGGTGGTCGCCCACGCCCCGGCCGCGTCCCCCGGGTGTCACGTACATCGAGATCAGCTCGACGACCCCGTCGTGCGCGGTCGGCATCCCGCTGGCCATCCCGACCGGTTGCCCGTCGAGCAGCACCACGATGTTGTACGAGCCGGGGACGGCCAGCCGCCCGCGCCAGCGTTCCTCGCGGTCACCGTCGCCCTGCCAGTCCGCCAGCTGGGCACCGAAGGCGTACCCGGCCTCGGTGAGCGCGGCGAGCCGCAGCTCCCGCCACACCTTCCAGTCGTCCTCGCCGAGGACGCGCGTCTCAAGCATGCGGAGAGGGTGGCGCAGGCATCCCGAGCAGGCAATCGATATCCGGCGTGGGCGGGGTCGGGTGGCCGGGCCTCCACGCCGGCGCCGGCGCCGGATAGCCTGCACCGGCCGCGACGACCAGGGAGCCCGACCATGAGACTGCCGCCCGGGGCCACCGGCTTCCACGCACCCGGCGGACGAGCGGACGTCAGGGCCTTCACCGCCGTCTGTCACCACGCCGCCCGCGCCCTCGGTGCCACCATCGCCGGCGTGACCCCCGCCGGCGTCACACCCAGCTTCCACACCGTCGGCATCGCCGCTGCCCGGCACCACGTCGCGGTGCTGCGGCACGTCACCGTGCCGTTCATCGCCTTCGCCCGCCCGCGAGCCGTCGGCGACGCCACCGTGACGTTCGTCGACCATCCCGGCCTCGCCCCTGTCCTCGCCACCCTGTCCGACGCCCGGGTCCTCACCGCCGATCAGCTAGGGATCCCGCTGTCGCAGGCCGACCTGAGCGCCCTCGACCGCGCCGAACACGACCAGATCGGCTACTGGACACCGGCCACCGTCGGCGAGCTGCTGTTCAACTTCTGGGACTGACCATTAGTGGCCGAGCGCCGTGGCGAGTGCCTCTCGGTCCGCGTGGCATCGACCTCCGCGACTTCTCGCTCCTGCTCGCCGGAATGGCTGCTCGTCAGATGCCAGGGCTCTCTCTAGCCTGAATCCGGCAGGCTCAGCCTGACAGCGCCCAGCGGGGGAGAAGATCATGGAACGCGTGACGGGTATCGGCGGCGTCTTCTTCCGGGCCCACGACCCGGACCGGATCAACCACTGGTACGCCACGCACCTCGGGGTCGACCTGGCACCGGAGTCCTACGACGTGTCTTCCTGGTGGCAGAAACCCGGCCCTACCGTCCTGGCGGCCATGCCGGCGGACTCCGAGCACTTCGGCGGCCCCGAACACTCCTGGTCGCTCAACTTCCGGGTCGCGGACCTGGACGCGATGATCGACCAACTGCGCGGTGCGGGTATCGACGTCGAGGTGGACCCCGAGGAGTATCCGAACGGCAGGTTCGCGAGCCTGCGAGACCCGGAGGGCAACGTGGTGCAGCTCTGGGAGCCCGCAGGTGCCGACAGCCGTGGGCCCGCCTGACCGCTCGTGCGGCACGCCGTCGTGTCGCTGCTGACGGAGCCCGGCGTCCCGCGGCGACATGGGCCCCGGAACACCTTGTGAAAATGGAGCCCCCGGCCGGGATCGAACCGGCGACATCTCGCTTACAAGCTCTGTGCGTCGCGTCCCCACCCGTCCAGCAACGGCTGGATGCTCGGAGCTCCGTCCGTGCCAGCACTCATCGGCGTGCTGCCGTCCGGGGCCGTTGCTGTCAGCGTTGCTGTCGACAGCCGTTCCGCCGGCGCTCCTGCGGCATAGACTTGTGCCTGCGCGTTTGGAGGATCCGATGCAGATGGATGCGGCAGTTCACCGACGGAAGGCCTGGCGACAGGCGGAAAGTCCCCGTGTGCTCACGAAGAACATGAGCGGGAGTACCACCTGGGTTCGGACACCGGAGATGATGTCTGCATCGCTGTGGTGCCACCTGGGCTCGCGGCACGACGAAGCCCGGAGCGCTCGACGCACAGGACTACTAACGCCACCAGTTAACCAACTACGGGCAGGAGAAGTCCTGCCGGCCTGGTAGTCGGGCCGATCACGCCTCGCTACCTGGACAAACGTCGTCGCCAGTGGGCTAGCCAGCATCGATCGCCCCACGACGGCCTGGTGGCGGCCTGGCCGCGTCCCATGCTGCCTTCCACGCGCGTTGGTCGAGCCGAGCACGGGCATGCGGCTCATCCTGCCCGGCCGACAAGAAAGATCGCCTCCACGCCTTTCAATCCGTACGCACGTTCGACAGAATCGGCTCAACCGGCCAGGGAGTGTGGTCATGGCAGACAAGAGCTCCATCGAGTGGACCGAAGCCACGTGGAACCCGACGACTGGTTGTGACCGCATCTCGCGCGGCTGCGATCACTGCTACGCCCTCACCCTTGCGAAGCGCCTGAAGGCCATGGGGTCGCCCAAGTACCAAACGGACGGCGACCCGCGCACCTCCGGCCCAGGCTTCGGCGTGGCCACCCACCCGGCCGAGTTGGCACTCCCCCTGCGATGGCGAGAGCCCCGGATCGTTTTCGTCAACTCGATGAGCGACCTGTTCCATGCCAGGGTGCCCTTCGACTTCGTCGAGCAAGTCTTTGAAGTCATGGCGGCAACCCCCCAGCACACCTACCAGGTACTCACCAAGCGGGCTTCTCGGCTAGCGAAGCTTGCTCCGCGGCTGACCTGGCCGAGCAACGTTTGGATGGGTGTCAGCGTTGAGGACGCCTCTGAGGTTGATCGGACCGATCATCTGAGGACCGTGCCGGCCGCAGTCCGATTCATCTCCGCTGAGCCCCTTCTCGGCCCCGTGGCTCCCCTCGACCTGACCGGCATCCATTGGCTCATCGCGGGAGGCGAGTCAGGGGTGGGCGCCCGGCCTGTAGATCCAGCATGGGTTCGTGACCTCCGCGACCAGTGTCAAGCCGACGAGGTCGCATTCTTCTTCAAGCAGTGGGGCGGCAGGACGCCAAAGGCGGGCGGGCGCCACCTTGATGGCGCGACCTGGGACGAGATGCCGCAGCTTCCCGCCATGCCAGCCGTCGCATAGCGGGGTGGCCGATCAAGACTTCATGTCATACGGTGTCGAGACAACTGCGCACCGTAGACAGGGGGAGCCTTGCCGACGCCTGACGACGTGCTATGGGACAAAGACCCACACACAGCCGCGAAGCACCTCGTGTACCGCAGTTACCTCAACGCCTGGTTCCCCATCTTGCTCCAATCTGCTTACGGAGCGAAGGGCGTCACCTACGCTGAGGGCTTTTCCGGACCGGGCGAATACAAGGATGGCTCCCCCGGATCCCCGATTATTGCCCTGAGGTCAGCCCTCGGATGCATCGCGCCACCACGACCAGGCCGAGAAGGTCGTTTTCTGCTCCTAGAAGAGGATCAGGCGCGAGTCGATCACCTAAGCACGGTCCTTATACGTGAGCTCGGGACACTCGACCGGGCTGAGCTTGCAGCGCGAGGATTGGTGGTTGACCCCCAAAAAGGCAACTGCAGGGATCACCTACTCCCTCTCCTTGATAAGCATCGGGTGTGGAACAAACCATTACTCCTGATCCTCGATACCTGGGGCTCGGCCGTCGACTTTGAGATCCTGGTAAGGACCGCCAACAGCAGAGCCGCTGAAGTAATCGTGACAATGCAGCCAAGTCAGTTCTGGAGGTTTGCCTCCGACCCTCGCCACTACGGCGATAGGGTATTTGGTCCGGTCGTATGGCGGGACGTGCAAGCCCAACCCAAGGACGAGAAGGCCCAATACATCAAATCACAGTACCGGCGCGTACTTAACGAAGCTGGCTTCCAATACGTACTTGACTTCGAGCTGGCGGACGAGCGCAAGAACCTTCTCTACCTGGTCTACGGGACTAACTCGGAGAAAGGTGTCGAGAAGATGAAGGATGCAATCTGGCGCGCTGATCCATATCAGGGAATTGGCTACCGCGACCCTAGAGACCCTAATCAGGAAACTCTCCCCATACAACCAACGCCGCAACTCGGGCCGCTTCGCCGCCTCCTTTTGGAACATCTCGCGAACCTTCCAGGGCAGAGCGCAACCCTCGATGAGTTGCGCCGGTTCACGCTTCTCGACACCATCTTCCGTCCAGGTCAAACCTTGAACGCTGTGCGGATGCTGGCGGCAGAACGAAGCGTGAGCATCGAGCCGGAGGCGCGCCGCGTTGTTGGATCCTCGCGGATCGCCCACACCGGGGCCGTCGGCCTCTTCTGAGCGGGTCACGTCAGCCATCGGCGGCCGGCCTGGCGGCGTTCTTCCTTCCTGAGTGGACGATGTCGCTCGGTGTCCGTGTGCTCGTGCTGTACCCTCTATGGCGACACCCCGGAGGTGTTCCGCCTACCGTCATATTGGTGCGTCATCCAATGACCGCTCGCCCTCCAGCGCCCGAGGGCCACGGTAGTCATGGCGTCGGGAGGCCCCGCAGTGACTGATGAAGTCGCACCGAGGGATGGCAGCACTGGGCACAAAGCTCTAGAGAGTAGGACCGGGGAGGGTCTTCCCCAAGCGGGTGCAGGAAGCGCCAGCTCCAGACAGGACGACGCATTGCATGTGGTCGTACTTGGCGCGTCCGATCTTCATGGTGCCACCCATCAGGCCCTTACCGAAGCTCTTGCCAAACACGGCCGCGTGCTCCTCAACGAGGCAAGCCGCCTTGAGGCCGCCGCCAACCCCGGGCTCGCGCCGCCGATGATCACGCCAGGAATGATCCACGACGCGGAAACCTTGCAGCGCATCGGCTATGCCCAATCCGGTAGGGCAGCTGACCGCCGGAACTGGATGCTCGGAAGCCTTACGGCGACCTTCGTTGGCGGTTTTTTCACCAACAACTTGACCGAACCGTGGGGGGCGATCGGATTCGTAGTGTGCGGTGCTCTGGCGCTCGCATTCTTCAACAAGGGGTCGCAGACATGACAGTAGATGATCGTGGGATCCCAAACCTCCAGCTTTCAGAGGACGGAAAGGAACTCCTGGCCAACACCTTGATGGAGCTGCGCTCGGAGGCCCTGTCCCTTGCCGCCAGCCGAGCGGTAGAGGAGGGGGCTAGCGAAATCTCCTCCTCGGACCTACGGGCAGCCCTGATGGAGCTTGGGGTAATTTCAGCTGCCGCGCTGGACCGCAAAGAGGCGGCGCGGGGGCGCTACCGAATCGTTGCCGTTGTTGTAACCGCTCTAGCGACAGCAGTTTCTGCACTCATCGTCAATCTCCTCACAGGCGGCTGGGACGGCGACATGCCGCTTGACCGTGCTGACCAGATCGCGGCGAGTATCAGCTTCATGGTGGCAACGGCGTCGGCACTCGTGGCCGGCTTCGCTTCCTTTCGTGCCAAGCAGGCAACGAACGAGGCAGAGAAAATTAGCCACGTGGTTCAGGATAGGGTTAGAGCCGCCAATTTCCTGACTCTTTGGGGAGAACTTGAGACGCAGATTCGAGCTGCGGTTGCCGAGAGTTCAGGATACGCAAAGCGCGATATTCCCATTGGTGTTCTATTCAAGCATTATGCTCAGCTAGCCGGACTGAGCGACTCCGAGCGCAACTCACTGACGAGCGTTCTGAATCTTCGAAATAGGGTTGCCCACGGCCGAGTCGATTACACGAGCGCCGCTAACGACATTCGGAAGGGCTCCGTAACAATCGCGCACCACATTGAGCGAGCCAGAGATCTAGCAACGAGGTAATACGGCTCCTGCCATCCCGTTTGCCGTCGACCCGCCCTCCTGGGGAGCGGGCCGCCGCCCGGCCCGCCATTGTCAAGCGGACCTTGACGCAGGTTCGGACGCTGGCGGGCCGGGCGGTGGTCTGCTCGGCTTGCCCGGGTCGATGGCAGATGGGATGGCCTACCGCAACCACCCACGGACCGTGACCCGTCGACGGAGCCCCGGCCATCCTGGAGCCGGAGCGCCCCCGCCGGAGGCGCACTAGCCGCAACCCCGTGACCGCCAGCAGCTCGCCGACGCGCCCGGAGTGCCCTCCCCTACGCCGCGCGGGCTCGTGGCCGCGCGGCCCGGCCGGCTGCCGGCCCACCCCACCCGTTCAATACCCCTGTCGTTCTGCGGCGGCCCCTTGGGCTTCACGCTTCCGCGCCAGCCGCCGGGCGTGTCGCGTGGCCGGAGTCGGAGCGCCAGCGGAGCGACGGACGCGCGCCCAGGCGGCGGCGCGTGCGGCCCGTTGCGGGCCGCCTTGAAGACGTACAGAAACTTTGAACCACATCGCCGGCAGCCGGTTGTCCGGTCTCGGGACCTGCGTGACACATCGGTATCGGGACTTGGGTGACACTCCGCCGAGTGTTGGTGGAGATGAGCGTGATGGAACAGCGGTATCGAGCCGTCCAGGACGTGCTTGCCGGATCCACGGTCACGGACGTCGCCGAACGATTCGGGGTTTCCCGCCAGGCCGTGCATCGCTGGCTGGCCTGGTATCAGGACGAGGGCTTGGAAGGGCTTGCCGACCGATCCAGCCGTCCGCGCTCCTCACCAGGGCAAACGTCGCCGGAGGTGGAGGCGCTCATCTGTGAGCTGCGCCGGAACCATCCCCGCTGGGGCGCCCGTCGCCTCGTCTATGAACTCGGCCGACGTGACTGCCCCGGCCCAATCCCGTCGCGGGTCACGGTGCATCGGGTGCTGATCCGGCACGGCCTGGTCGACCCGACACCTCGCCGACGTCGGCGGGAGGACTATCGGCGGTGGGAACGTGGCCGGCCGATGGAGCTGTGGCAGCTCGACATTGTCGGTGGCATCCAGCTCGCTGACGGTGGTGAGGCGAAGGTCGTCACTGGCGTCGACGACCATTCCCGGTTCTGCGTCATCGCCGCCGTGGTCCGTCGGGCCACCGGCCGGGCGGTCTGTCTCGCCTTCGCCGAGGCCCTGCAACGGTTCGGGGTGCCCGAGGAGGTGCTCACGGACAACGGCAAGCAGTTCACCGCCCGGTTCGGCCGCGGTGGCGGGGAGGTGATGTTCGACCGGATCTGCCGGGAGAACGGCATCACCCACCGGCTGACCAAGCCCCGTTCACCGACCACCACTGGCAAGGTCGAGCGGTTCCACCAGACCCTGCAACGCGAACTCCTCGACGACGTCGAGGTCTGGGCCGACCCGGAGGAAGCTCAAGCAGCGATCGAGGTGTTCCGGCAGGAATACAACAGCGAACGACCGCACCAGTCCCTCGGGATGGCGTTCCCGGCCGACCGGTTCACCGCCCAGCCCGCCGGGGAGCAGATCCCCCTGCGGCTGCCGCCAACGCTGGCCACCACCATCCCCGCACCCCGAAAGCCGCTGCTTGCACCACCACCGGCGCCTCCATCAGCCGCCAGCTCGGTCACCGCCGCAGCAGCAGCACCATCGGCGACCGGCGACGACGTCGGCCTGGCCGTGGAGGTCACCCGCCTCGTTCCCGCCTCGGGCAACCTCACCGTCTGCGGGCAACAGTTCTGGCTCAGCCCCACCCGCGCCGGACTCCCGGTCACCCTCTGGGCCGACACCACCGTCGTCCACCTCCTTATCGACGGCGTCCGACTCAAGACCGTCCCGTCCCGGCTCACCCCCGACCACCTGCGGCAACTCCTCACCGACGACGGCGTCCCAGCTGGGCCACCACCGATCACCACCGGCCCCGTCCAAGCCGGCGCCCCGATCGAGATCGAACGGCTCGTCAACGCGACCGGCCTGATCAGCCTCGCCGGCCGGCAACACCCCGTCGGCTACCACTTCGCCGGCAGGCGCGTCACTGTTCGACTCGACCGCGGCCTCATGCAGATCACCGCCGACCGCATCCTGCTACGCAGCCTGCCCAACCCCCTGACACCAGCCGAGGCCGCCAGCATCCGCGACGCCCGCCCCGCCGGACCACCACCCACCCCGGCACCCGAACCGCTGCGGGTCGAACGCCGCGTCAGCTGCCGCGGAGCCCTGGTCATCGCCGGTCAACGCATCCACGTCGGCATCGCCCACGCCGGCCGCACCCTCACCGTCGAAGCCGCCGACAACACCTTCCGCGTCCACGACGGCGACCAGGTCCTCACCGAAGTGCCCCGCACGACCGTCAAACCGGTCGCCCGGTTCAAGGTTCGCAAGCCCGAACCCTCGCGGCGCAAACCCAGCGGTCAGGTCGAGTCGGAGTACGCAAGGTGAGCACCGCAGTGCCGGCAGCGGAACAGAAACGCGGTGACCAGGCCGTCCTTGCCGATCGCCTGCAGATACCAGTCCTTTTCCTCCGCCGACCAGCCAGACCCGGCCATCTCCAACCGCAGATGCTCCACAGCGTCAGGAAAGTCGGCCAACTCACGCGCACCGACCTCGCCATGAAACTCCGCCGCATCACCGCAATGGTGCAACCACCGCTCCTGCTGCCAGCCGGCGAAGCCCGGCGTTCGGCGAAGAACCACCTCCGTCACATCGGACGGGACATCTTCCGGCACGCGCCAATGCGCATCGGTGAACTGCGCATCGAACATCGCCGCGGCCCGGCCGTCCGCGATGCACCACGGACACAGCCTCCTGCCCAGCTCTTCGACGGCATACACAGGGCCGACATACATGAAGGGCCGCCGCTGTTCGCAACACGCACACACCACCTCGGCGGCCACTACCGAGCCCGTCGCCACCGGGTCTGGGTGGTAGGGAAACCGCGGAAGACCTGCCTGATCAGCCAGCACCCGCCGATCCTAGGGCGCTACGAACCAGCCGCTCGACCCCCAAGCAATTACCCTGACCTGAAGATCGTCTAGCCGGACGTGTCACCCACGTCCCGAGACTGATCTGTCACGCAGGTCCTGAGACCCGACATCGCCGGCAGCCGGTTGTCCTCCGTCGGCTGATGCGCGACACGTGTTCGCCAACTGATCTGCGACACCTCTGCGGCATGAGCGTGTGGCCCGTGAGATCGAGCCGTGCCCGCTGCGCGGCGTTGGGATGCGACCATGCTGCGCCCTCAGCGTCCGGCGGTCAGTCCTCCTCGCCGCTGGGGCCAAACGCCTCCTCGATCATCTCCGCGCACTCGATGTCGGTTGCGCCGCGCCACTCGCCGGTCGTCGGGTCCTGAACAAGCCATGGCTGGTACAGCGTGCCCTCGACCCACTTCGAGAACCAGTCAACGATCGTCATGTGCTGCGGGAACGCGCAAGACACGCCGTCCGGGGCCGGGTTCGGGTCGTAGCCCCAAATCTCGCCGTCAGCGAGGTTGAGTTCACTGCTAATGCCGCAGCCCCAGTCGCACAAAGTGAGGACGCCGCCCTTGAGTCCGGTCAGCGCGTCCAGGCCGCCAGTTCGATGTCCGTCCCTGAGGCCGAGGAGACCGTAACCGGGGCCGAAGCCGCCGTTGCCGACCTCCAGATAGAGCCGGCGCAGCAGCGACGGCAGTGATCGCCCGGCCAGTCGTTCGGCCTCCGCGACTGCGGCAGGCGGCGCGGGTCGGAGCAGCCCTACCCGGCTGGCTGGCACCTCGTCGATGTACCCGCCGGCAGCGATGCGTCGGACCACCGCATCGAACACCTGGTCCTCTCTTGTCGACATGGCCCGCAGCGTAGCCGCACGGTGTGCGATTCATCCGTCGGCTCGTCGGCTGGGCTCACGCACCACACCGAAGGCGGCAGATCCCGCAGATCCCGACGCCCACCGATGTGCCCATAGATTCATCGCGCTGTCGCGCATCACCAGGCAGAGATGTGTCGCGCATCAGTTGTCCGATCACACGCCGGCAGCCGGTTGTCGTACTCCGCTTGATCCGTGACGGGGTGGCGTCACATGATGCGTGACACTCGGCCGGGGTGCTGGCGCAGGCGACCGCGGTTTCCGGCTGGAAGCGGAGGAGCGACATGGATTTCGCACTACCGGACAATCGGGTTCTGGGTTGGGCGGAGTACGGCGACCCGGCCGGGGTGCCCGTGGTGTACCTGCATGGCACGCCAGGTTCTCGGCTCAGCCGCCCGGACGACGCGGCGTTGGTGGGTGTTCGCCTGGTGACCGTGGACCGGCCTGGATACGGTCGGTCGACACCTGTCCGGCGGCCAACGCTGCTCGGCGTCGCCGATGCGGTCGGTGCGCTGATGGCATCTCTGGGAATCGAGCGTTTCGGAGTGGTCGGGTTCTCCGGTGGCGCACCGTACGCTGTGGCCTGTGGTGCCCGGTTCCCGCATCGCCTTACCGGCGTCGTCGTCGCCGGCTTCACCGGCCCGTACCGGGAGCTGCGGACCGTACGCGGCTGGCAGCGGCTTCAAGCGTGGACGGTTTGCAACATCCCGGGACTCGGCCGCCCCTACGTGACTCGCGCTGCCGCCTGGTACGCGGAAGACCCCCTCAAACAGCACCGAGAACTGCTTGCGAGTGGCCAGGACACCTGGATGCAGCCGAGTGGGGAGTCCAACCTCGAAGGCGCCCGTCAAGGCGCGGCTGGCCTGGTCAGCGACTGGCTGGCCACAGACATTCGTCCGTGGGGATTCAAGCTTCGAGACGTGCCCTGCCGCGTCCTGATCTGGGCTGGTCGACACGACCCCGGCCGGGCTGTTGCCGACGCGCCACTGATCGCCGCACGGATGCCGGACGCTGAGGTCCGCATCGGTGAGAACGCCGCTCACACACCGTCTCCTGCCCACTGGCGGGAAGTGCTGGCATGGGTCAAGGGTGGCTAGGACCCGGCAGGCATACGGCGTGCGATAGGGCCGGCACCTCGCCAAGCGATGAACGAACTCGCGTCCGGCTACACCGACTCAGGAGCCTGACACCAGCGAGATCGACTAGCCGGAGCTGTCACGCATCATCTGATCCGGATCTGTCACGGATCAAGTGGAGCTCGACATCGCCGGCAGCCGGTCGGCCACCGCTGGGCCGGGGAGATTTCCCGCGCTCCCTCGTTTGTGCGCGCTGCTCCACCGAGAGGCTGATCTGGTTCGGGGCGACCCGCTGTTAGCGTGCCCTCGTGAAGGTTGCCGGTGCACTGACGATGATCTTTGGCATCATCGCCGGAATCGTCTTGTGTCTGCTGCCGGCGAGCGTAAGCGTCTTGGGTACGTCGGTAAGTTGCGGGCCGCCCATAGTGCGGCTCGTGGCACCGGACACAGCGGGGGCCGAAGACTCACTAACGGCCGCGCTGATGCAGGACTGCCGCAGCCAGTCGGCCGTACGCAGCTTCCTCGGTCTCGCGGTCTTCGCGGTGTCGGTCGGTGGTGGCGCAATCATGCTGGTTGTTGCTGGGAATAAGGCGTCCGAGCCTCAGTTGGTATGGGACGGCTACCGCTGGGCTAGTCGCAGCTAGCCGCTACTTCTCATCCCTGGGCCGCTTGATGCCAGAATGATGGCCGTGGGGACTGGCCCGGACACAACCGCGGAGTGGTGGACGACCTCCGACGTAGCTGCCTACCTTGGCGTCAAGGTGGCGACTGTGACGAACTACCGGAAGCGGGGCCAGATGCCGGAACCTGACGCGACGGTCGGTCGTACCCACATGTGGCGCCCGAGCCGAGTCGTGTCCTGGCACGAGAACCGGCCTCGTCCCGGTGTAGGTGGCCGGCCGAGCCAAGGTGGTTCGGGTGAAAGCACGGGTGGAGTCAGCTCGCGGTGAGTGCGCGGACCTCATCGAGGTAGGAGACCGCCTCCGGCTCCTTCGGGTACCGCTCCCGGAGCAGGGTCGCCAGTTCCTTGGAGCACATCAGCAGCGACGGCAAGGACTTGCGATCTCCATTCAAGGCCCGGCGCCCGTACGACACTGCCTGGTCGAGATCCCCGCTGCGCGCCGCCACGACGCCGAGCGTGATCCGGGCTTCAGCGTTGCGCATGGGCTTACGCTCGGTCCCGTCCGGGTCTGTAGACGAACGGATGACCTCACGGGCGTACATCTCCGCAAGACGGTCCTCACCGGCGATGCGGTAGCAGTCCATCGCGTAGAAGTCGAACTTCGCCGGGTCCACCACGAAGTGATGATCGGTGTCCTCCGGGTACGGCAGCGATTCCAGCAGGGATCGACCCTTATCCAGCGCCGTTTCCACCTGCCGCCTGTCGCCGAGCCGCGCCCAAGCCTTGGCGCGCTGCGCCGTCAACTGGACCGCCGCCCCGTCGTGCGCTGCTACTGCTTCGCCAGCCTCAGCGGCGGCGATCACACCTCGATAATCGCCCTGGGTAAGCGCGTACCACGCTCGCATCTCGTACGCCCAGCCAGAGATGGCGGCGTTACCGGCTTCGTCGCCCAGCTGTCAACGCCGGCTGAACTTTGACCCCTCTGTTCCGGCCGAATTTTGACCCCCTCGTTGGTTGTTGATGTTCAGTCGTTGGTCTTGGTGGCTGCGGGGACGCGGCCGAGGTCGCGGTCTTTGAGTCGGTAGCTGTCGCCCTTCATCGAGATCACCTCGGCGTGGTGAACGAGGCGGTCGATCATGGCTGCGGCGACGACATCGTCGCCGAACACTTCGCCCCAGCGGCCGAAGGGCTTGTTGCTGGTGACGATCAGGGTGGCTCGTTCGTAGCGGTTGGAGACGAGCTGGAAGAACAGGTTCGCGGCTTCGGCTTCGAAGGGGATGTAGCCGACCTCGTCGACGATCAGCAGCGGGATCCGGCCGAGTTTGACCAGTTCGTCTTGCAGGCGGCCGGCGTGGTGGGCATCAGCCAGGCGGGACACCCACTGGGCGGCGGTGGCGAACGCGACCCGGTGTCCTGCCTGGCAGGCCCGGATCCCGAGGCCGATGGACAGGTGGGTTTTGCCGGTGCCGGGCGGGCCCAGGAAGACGACGTTCTCTCGGCCGGTGATGAAGTCGAGGGTTCCCAGATGGGCGATGGTCTCCCGCTTCAACGACCGTTGGTGGTCGAAGTCGAACTCCTCCAGGCTCTTGCGGGCCGGAAACCTGGCTGCCCGGATGCGTCCTTCTCCGCCGTGGGCTTCGCGGGCGGCGACCTCGCGTTGCAGGCAGGCGGCGAGGAACTCCTCATGCGTCCACGACTCTGCCCGGGCCCGCTCCGCCAGGCGCTCCACCGACGCGGCCAGGGACGGCGCCTTCAGGGCACGGGTGAGGAACGCGATCTCGGATGCGACGTTGCGGCTGGTCTTGGCGGCCATCACGCAGCCACCTCGTCCAGGCCGAACATCCGGTCGTAGTCGCTCAACGGCCGGCGTTCGACTTGGGCGTCGACGGCGGCCGTCGGGGTGCGTTGGGCGGCGATGCGCAGATCGGCGGCGGCTTGGCGGTGGGCGGGGTCGGTGATGCTCTGATGCTTGGCCCAGCAACGGTCGTGCCGGGCCACCGGTCGGCCGTCGCAGAGCACCGTCACGTGGTCGCAGTCGGCGGTGACCTCGACCCGCCGGCCGACCACTGACGGGTGCACCGAGTAGTCGTTGCCGTCCAAGCGGACGTAGTGATCGCGGGGCAGCCGGGTGGCCTGCCGCCACCCGACCACCGGCGCGACCGGCGGCAGCGGCAGCATCACCTGCCGGTCGGCGTCCCACCGCTCCGCCGGGCGGCAGCCCAGCATCCGGTGCTGGCGGTTGTTCGCCCGCACCAACCACTCGGACAGCTGAGCGTTGAAGTCGCCGGGTGAACCGAACCGGCGTCCGGGCAGGAACGAGGTCTCCAGATAGCCGTTGGCCCGTTCGACCAGGCCCTTCGATTCCGGGTCCGCCGGCCGGCACTGGATCACCTTGATGCCGAGGGTGCCGCGGAAGGCGTTCATCGCCTCGGTCAGCTGCGGCCTGCCGGCCCGCCACTGCCCGACGGCGGACTCGTTGTCCCACACCAACGCCTTGGGCACCCGCCCCCAGCCGGAGATCAGCGTCCAGTGTCCGACCAGCAGGTCCGGCGACTGCCGCGACGGGATCATCACCGCAGACAGCCACCGCGAATACCCCGACACCATCACCAGCACCGGCGGCCGACCGACCTGCCCGAAGCCCAACGGCACGTCCGCCGGCGGGAACCACAGATCACACTGCGCCAGCTCACCCGGCAGATACTCCGTCCGCTGAGCCGGATCCGGCCGGCGGAACAACGGCCGCAGCTGCTGCACCCGATCAGAGAACACCGTCTTGCCGCGAGTCCACCCGACCCGCTCCATGATCACCGTCGTCGGCATGTCCGGGAACTCCGCCAACAACGCCCTGATCTGCGGCTCCACCGCGTCCACGATCGAACCCTTCGCCGCCCGCTGATAGCGAGGCGGCTCATGACTGGCCAAAGCCTTACGCACCGTGTTCCGCGAGACCCCCAGCCGACGGCAGATGGCCTTGATCGCCATCCGCTCCGCCCGGTACAACCGACGGATCTCCGCCCAGTCCTCCACGCTCAGCACCTCCCGATGCTTCCGGAAGGGGTCAAAATTCAGCCGGAACCACGGGGTCAGTTTTCAGGCGGAGCCGACACCAGCGTCAAGGCAGCCTTGCGGGTGCCTTCGGCAATGCGGCGTAGCCCCATGTCGTACTCCACGCAGCCAACGAGAAGCGCGACCCACCCGGCGAGACTCAATACCTCCTGGTGCTGGGCAAGAGTCAGCCGACGATCCATCAGGGCGGTGATTCGGCGGAGCCAAGCCCGTCCCTCCACCCGTAGCTGTTCCGACGCCATGTAGGGGTACTCGCAGCAGAGGCGGTCAGCGGTAATTCGGAGCGCTTCGAGCGTCGCTGCCGAGACGTCGGAGCTGCGCAGGCGAGCGAGAATCTCGACTGTCTCCATGCCGGTGCCTGCGATCAGTGCCGCGTCAGCCTCATGAGGCGTCGCGGGTGGGAAGAAGGCGGCGGTGACGGTGCCGAACGTCTTCGCGATCAGGGTCTTGTAGAAGCCGTCAGGCTCGGAACTTCCCGCCTCCCACCGCTTCCAATTCCGCAGCAGGGTGCTATCGGTCGGAAGCTGTTCGGTGGCGTGCACCCGCATCGCTCGGACGGCTTCTCCTTGTGACCATCCTCGGGCAGTGCGTTCAGCCCTGAGCCGGGTAGCCCAGACGGGGCGGTCGAGGTCAGCAGCTACGTCAGCCATACGGCCAGTATCGCCCCATCGCGGGGGCATGGCGAGGGGACTTAGACCTGTCACCAGAGTGACACCTGTCGTTCTATCGCAGCGAAAGAGATCGTTATGTGTGCCAGCGAAACGCCGAACCGATTCCGGCAAGAGTCTGGTGAAGTACCAACTGAGTTGGTACTTTGATGGCGAGGCAGTCATCCAACAGGGGATGCGCCTAGACACAGGAGGTCTGTGGTGAAGCTGTACGTGGACACCAAGGGCAAGCAGGTGACGGTGTCGAAGGACCCGGAGCCGAAGAACGACCAGAACGGCAACCAGCGGTCGGAGAAGGGAACGGGCCGGCTCATGTGGGCGACCCAGGTCATCGTGCTCGACGAGACCGGCGGTGAGGTCATCAGCATCACGACGGCGGGAGAGAAGCCGGGTGTGATGGTGGGGCAGCTCATCGAGGTCGAGCAGTTGGAGGCCATTCCGTGGGCGACCAACGGGCGCAACGGCGTCGCGTTCCGTGCGATCTCGCTGAAGCCGAAGGCTGGTTCGGCGGCCAAGTAGTCCTTCGCACAGCGTGCTGTGTGAAGCCTGGCGGTGTCTGACCTCCAGCGGCCTGAGGTCCGCTGATCGAGCCAAGTGAACAAGCAGTCCGAGGACGGCTCCGGCGTCCAACGTTCTCGGCCTGGTGACCACGACCGGTGGTCACATCCCGCGAGAAATGGCGCGGGGTCGGTACCGGCGTCCAAACCTGCCGACCCCGTGCCCTCCAACTCATCCGACCCAACTCGCGATTGGGAGGGATTCGTCGTGTCCAAGTCTAGCCCTCGCCGCTCCTTCGGACGGAAGTCCAGCGGCACCATCACCGTGATCGAGGCCAAGGTCCACCGGTCCTCGGCACGCAACGCCCGGTTGGCGTTCATCCTCACGGCGGTCATCGTCGGCCTGCTGTCGGCCGTGGTGGCCGCTTCCTACATCCACCCCATCCTCGCCGTCTTCGTCGGCGCCCTGATCGGGGTTCCCCTCGGCGGCCTCGCCTGGCTGCTCGTCCGTGTGTGGCCGGTGCTGCGGCTGCTGTGGTGGTGGACCCCCGAAATCGGGATCACCATGCTTCTCGGCACCTGCTGGGTGCAGCTGGTCAACCACACCTCGACCCCGGTCACGCTCATCGTGGTCGCCCTGGTCGTCGGCGTCCCCGCCGCCGTGCCGGTGTCCCGCCGGTCGCTGATGGCCTGGACC
The DNA here is from genome assembly GCF_027497335.1 of Micromonospora sp. WMMA1976. Classification (NCBI taxonomy): domain Bacteria; kingdom Bacillati; phylum Actinomycetota; class Actinomycetes; order Micromonosporales; family Micromonosporaceae; genus Micromonospora; species Micromonospora sp. WMMA1976. Next base: position 5,794,189 of record NZ_CP114912.1, read on the forward strand.
TGGTGCCTCGTGGTCAGGCACCGGCTGCGCGTCTGCTTCGCGCAGTTCATCATCGCCAACCAGTCCGGCAGCCTGCCGCTCATCCTCTGGGCCAAGCCCACCCCCGTCGGCGAACGGGTCTGGGTCTACCTGCGCCCCGGCCTTTCCCTGGCCGACCTGGAAGGACGACTCGACCGCATCGCCGTGGCCTGCCACGCCTCCACCGCGCTGATCGAGCGGGCCTCCGACCGTAACGCCGCCTACCTGCGGTTCGACATCAAACGCCGCGAGGTGCTGACCGCCCAGGTCGGTTCCCCGCTCGTCGACGTCATCGACCCCGACACCCCGGCGACCGAGCGGATCCCGGCCACCGTGCCGACCGCCCTGGACCTGCCCGACATCGACGCCCCGACCGTCACCCTGCCCACCCAGGGCAAACCGGCCGCCAAGAAGCCGCCGGCCACCACCGCCAACGGCAGCAAGCCCGCTGCCACGTCCTCGGCTGTCGAGGACGACGTTTCGGACTGGATCTGACCATGACGCAGATCGAGTACGACGAGGCCACCGACGCCTTCTACTTCCACTGCTACGCCTGCGGCCGTGACGGCCGCACCTGGGACCGCCGCCGTGACGCCGAGCTCGACGCCGACCGGCACGACGAGCAGCACGACGACGGCCTGATCTAACCGCCAACCCAACCCGGACGCGAGGAGCCCTGCGGGCTCGTTCGTGTGGCTCCTCGCGCCCACCAACGCCCAAGGAGGGCACCTCATGACCACCACACCCGCCCCGACCTCCGGGGTTCCGGTGGGGCCTGGCCTGTCGATGTTCGACCCCATCTTCGTCGGCATCGACGAGTTCGGTCACCCCGTCTACATCACCCTCGCCTACCGCAACCTCCTGGCTGGAGGCGAACCCGGCGGAGGCAAGTCCGGTCTGCTCAACACGATCGCCGCCCACGCCGCCCTCAGCGTGGACTCCCGGCTCGTGTTGCTGGACGGCAAGCTCGTCGAACTCGGCCAGTGGGAGGACTGCGCCGATGCGTTCATCGGCCCTGACATCACCGCCGCCCTCGACATCCTCCGCCGCCTGCAGCTGGTGATGAACAACCGCTACGCCTGGCTACGCGCCCACGGCCGCCGCAAGCTCACCGCCGCCGACGGCCTGTCCGTCATCACCGTCCTGGTCGACGAGATCGCCTACTACTCCGCCACCGTCGGTTCGAAGCAGGAGCAGGAAGAGTTCGTGGCTCTCCTGCGTGACCTGGTCGCCCGTGGCCGTGCCGCTGGTATCCCGGTGGTGGCCGCGACTCAGCGGCCGTCGTTCGACATCATCCCCACTTCGCTGCGGGACCTGTTCGGCTACCGGGCAGCGTTCCGCTGCACGACTCCGAACACCTCCAACATCGTGCTCGGGCACGGCTGGGCCGAGCAGGGCTACACGGCCACCGACATCGCCCCCACCAACCAGGGCGCCGCCTACCTCATCGCCGAAGGCGGCACCCCCCGCCGCATCAAAGTCGCCTACCTGACCGACGCCCAGATCGCCGGGATCGCGGACTACGCGGCCTGGATCCGCCGGCCCCGCCCGTTACCGGCCCTGATCCCGGACCTGACCCGGGTGGATTTCGAGGTGGCCGCATGACCACCCGCGAACAGGCCTACGCCAAAGCCAACAGCCAGCGTGCCGCCCGGTACGTCGAGATCTGGATCGTCGCCCAACCCGGCGAGATCGCCTCGATGGTTCAGGTCGCCTCGGCCAGCGGCCGACTCGTCTACCTCGGCCCACCCCACCCGGTGGGCGGCGACGACACCCGCCAACGCCGCTACCTGCGGCTCCGCACCCGATAAATCGGCCGACAGGACCAGGACCTCGCCTGGCAGCAGATCTGGTCCTGCCGACCTCCCACCAAGCCCTTCTGAAAGGACGTGGCTGCCATGAAGGCTACCCACAACCCACCCACCGCAGCATCGGTCACACCCGCTGACCTGCTGCGGATGGCTGCCCTCTACCTGCGCCGGCACGGCTGGCACCAGGGCACCTACTACCCCCACACCACCGACACCCCCACCCCGGCGGCCTGCGCCGTCGGAGCCATCGGCATGGCCTGCACCGGACACCCAGTGCACCACTGGTACGACCTCGACACCGACGAGCGGATCACCTACCTCGCCGCCATCGCCGCGTTCGTCGACTACCTCGACGACTTCGCGCCGGTCTTCCACATCGACGAAGACGGCTACCTGCTCGACGAGCACATCTCCCCCTACTCCTGGAACGACGACCCCGGCCGCACCGCCGAGCAGGTCATCACCGCCCTTGAGAACGCGGCCGACGAGTGGGACCGCCTCCACAACCAGGAAGGCGCGACGCGATGAACACCGTCAAGAAGCCCTTGACGCCGCGCATCCCGGTACAGCGTCGCCGGGACGTCGTCGAGAACGACGCCTTCGCCGCCTTCGCCCGGCGCATCATCCGCGCCCACGGCCGCCGCGTCGCTACCGGCGACGTCGAAGCCCTCCGCGACCTCGTCACCCTCTCCGCCGACCTCGACCGCGCCATCACCGACGCCGTCGTCGGCCTGCGCCAGTTCGGCTACTCCTGGGCCGAAATCGGCCAGCGCCTTGGCATCTCCCGGCAGGCCGCCCAGCAGCGCTGGGGAGACCGGCCATGACCACCTACACCTACGACCCGGCCAACCCCACCGACGATTTCCCCACCTACCCCTACCGGCTCGCCCCCGACGGCCTGGCCACCCGCCGCCAGTTGCGCGCCGCCGGACTCCGCCCCGGGGGACATCACGCGGTCGCGCAGATCCTCTGGCGTCGCGGTAAGCGCGTCGCCTACCTCTACCGCCTCGACTGGGCCAAGCCGAAGCGCGTCGCCACCCCCGCGCAGCGGGAGGCCATCGCCAAAGCCCTGCTCGCCCGGCGCACCTGCCGCGACTGCGGCCAGATCAAGCCCTACTACATCCCCCGCCGCTACGGCTGCTGCCTCGACTGCCACGGAGGCCACTGATGGCTGTCCTGATCACCTTCGCCGTCGTCCTGCTCATCGGCATCGCCCTGGCCTACATGGGAGGCGTCCGATGACCACCACCACCGCCGTCAACTTCGCCGCTCAGGAGCGGATGACCCCGGACGACTACGTCGTCACCGCCATCGCCCGGGACTTCGCCGCTCGCGGTGAGCTGTCCTTCGAACGGTTCCTGTCCGGCTACTACGCCGAAAGCCTGCGCATCATCCACGACGCGCACCTGACCCAGTGCACCGCCGGTCCCGACCAGCACTGCCCCACCTGCAACGGCATCCGCGTCGGCCTCGCCGGACTCGCCGCCGAACAGCACGCCGTCACCACCGGGCAGGTTCCCCATGACCACTGACCGACCCACCGGCCCTCGTATCGAGGGCCTGGTCCTGGTGCTCATCCTCATCGCCGTCGCCGGATTCGCCGGCGCCGCCTCCTTCACCCACGTCAAGGACTGGACCCTCGCCAACAGCCCCACCGGCACCGGGGCATGGTTCGGCTGGGCCAACGCCGTCATCAGCGAACTCGTCCCCATCGCCTGCCTGCTGACCATCCGCCGACGCCGCCGCAGCGGCGCACCCATCGGCTACCCGCTGTTCCTGCTCATCGCCGCCGCCAGCCTGTCCCTCGCCGCACAGTTGGCGGTTGCCAAGCCGGGCATCTCCGGCTGGCTGCTCTCCGCCGTCCCCGCCCTGGCGTTCATGGCCCTGGTGAAACTCGTCCTCGCCCCGGCACCCACACCGGAACAACCCACCACTCCGGCGGCTGCCCCGGCTGAACCCATCCGGGTCCAGGTGGCCGAGCAGGTCACCACCGAGCCGGTACCACCGGCCGCCATCACCCCAACCTCGGCCACCGAGCCGAAACCCGTCGCCGCACCGGCCGAGCCGGTCGACGTCCCTGTCCCTTCTCACCTGCTGCCGATGGCGCGTTTCGCGGCCGTGCAGCACGAACAGGCCACCGGCCAGCCCATCACCCCGGCCGAGCTGGCCGACCGCCTCGACGTCACCCCACCCGTCGCCGGACAACTCCTGGCCACCATCGGCGGTGGTGCCCGATGAGCATCCACACCGTCGACGTCGTGCAGCTCCTGCACACCTGCCCGGCCGAGCCGGAGCCCCACCCCTACGACATCCGCCGGACCGTCATCGACGTCATCGACGGCGGACCCTGCCGCAACCCGGTCACCATCCGCTGCGGCGACACCGTCACCCAGATCCGCTGCGGCCGGCACGAACCGTCCAAGCGCCAGTGCGGCGCCTGCCGGGTCATCGTCATCGAACGCACCATCACCAACCTGCACCCCACTGCTGGGGTGGCCGGTTGATGGCCTCGACGCTGGACCTCACCCCCCGCGCCTCGGCCCGGGGGGTGGGCTCGAACGCCGATGTCCCGCCCGTCTACAGCTGGACCGCTGCCGGAGCCGCGTTCGAACGCGCCACCCGACCCGACTACTTCGGCTGGCTGGAACACGTTCGCGCCGCCGCCGGCTGCACCCGCCCCATCCGCCTCGCCGGACAGATCCTCACCGTCGAGCAGGCCACCGGCCGTGTCCTGGATGCTCGGCACACCGACGCCATGCCCGACGCGGCGATCTACACCGCCTGCGGCAACCGACGCGCCACGGTCTGCCCCGCCTGCGCCCAGACCTACCAACGCGACGCCTTCCAACTCCTCCGCGCCGGCCTGGTCGGCGGCAAAGGCGTCCCCAAGTCGGTGGCGTCGCATCCGGCGGTGTTCGCCACCTTCACCGCACCGTCCTTCGGCACCGTCCACGCCCGGATCGTGAAGCGGCACACCTGCCGCAACCGACGCCGCTGCGACTGCCGCGCCGAACCCTGCCACGCCCGCCGCGACACCGGACTCTGCCCCCACGGCCGACCCGCCGTCTGCTGGGCACGGCACGAGCAGGGTGATGCGGTGCTCGGGCATCCGCTGTGTCTGGACTGCTACGACCACGACCACCAGGTCGTCTGGAACATCTTCTCCGGCGAACTCTGGCACCGCACCAAACAAGCCGCAGAACGCTGGCTCGCCAAACTCGCCCAGCGCCGCGGCATCCCCCGCGTCGAGATCCCCACCGCCTCCGGAAAGACCCGCAAAGTCGCCCCGGTACGGCTGTCGCCCGGGAAAGTCGCCGAACTGCAAGCCCGGGGAGCGGTGCACTTCCACGCCATCGCCCGCCTCGACGGCGTCGACCCCACCGACCCGCAAGCGATCGTGCCCCCACCACCTGGGTTCACCGTCAACGACCTCGTCGACGCGCTCCGTCACGCCGCCCGGCAGATCGCCTTCCACACCCCGCCCCACCCGGACCGGCCCGAGGGATGGCCGATCGCCTGGGGCGACCAGGTTGACCTGGAACCCATTGCTACCGACGGCTCGGGGGAGGTCACCGATGGGATGGTCGCGGGTTACCTTGCCAAGTACGCCACCAAAAGCACCGAGGCCACCGGGCACACCTCCACCCGCCTGACCGCCGACACGATCGGGGACTACGCCGACCCCGGCGGCGACCACACCGCCCGCCTCATCGACGCCTGCTGGCGCATCGGCCGCCCCACCAGCACCGCTCGGCCCTTGTCCGATCGGCCCCGGGAGCCTCGGCCCCGGCCCGGCTTCGTCGCCCGCTGGGAATGCCCCGACTGCGGCACGCACACCCGCTACGCCGCCTGCCCCGTCTGCGTCGCCCACCGTCAAGCCGCCCTTGACACCCAGCCGGCGAAAACGACGACAGCCAACCCTTACGCCCGACTGCGCCGATGGGCGCACATGCTCGGCTACGGCGGCCACTTCCTCACCAAAGCCCGCCGCTACTCGGTGACCTTCCGGCTCCTACGAGACACCCGCGTCCAGTACCGGCGCCACGAGCACCAGGACCACGAACACGCCGCCGCCAGCGGCCCACCCGCCGACCAGGTCGACGAGGACACCACTCTCATCGTCGGCACCCTCACCTTCGCCGGAGTCGGCTGGCACACCACCGGAGACGCCCTGCTCGCCAACACCGCCGCCGCCCTCGCCCGCGAACGACGAACCACCGGCCGCGAAGAACTCGCCCACGAACTCAGCGCCATCACCCCGGCCGGCATCGCGCCGGTCGCCGCGTGACCACCGCCCGACACACGAGGAAGGCCACCCGTTGGACACCCCGACCCCGATCACTCCTCGCGTGCTGCGCGTCGAGGAAGCCGCCCGAGCGCTCGGCATCGGCCGCTCGCTCGTCTACGACCTCATCCGCTCCGGACGGCTGCGCTCCTTCAAGGTCGGCAGCCGCCGCCTCATCCCCGCCACCGCCATCGACGAAGTCATCACCACACTCACCGAGGAAGCCGCCTGATGCCCAGACAACCCACACCCCGCCAACCCGCCCGCCGCAACCCCAACGGCGAAGGCTCCATCTACCAACGCGCCAGCGACGGCCGCTGGGTCGGACAGGCCTACGTCCTCACCACCGACGGCACCCGCAAACGCAAGTTCGTCTACGCAGCCACCTGGGAAGAAGCCCACGCCAAACTCATCGAACTCAAGTCGAGATCCCAACGCGGCATACCCGTACCCGACCGGGCATGGAAACTCGCCGACTACCTGCCCTACTGGCTCGCCGCCTACGTCACCGACCTCAAACCCACCACCGCACGCGGCTACGAAAGCGCCGTCCGACTACACCTGATCCCGGCATTGGGTACCAAGCGTCTCGACGGCCTCCAAGTCCAACACGTCAAGGCGTTCATGGACGACTTCCGCCGCAAGTGCCTCTGCTGCACGAACGGCCTGGACAAGATCCGCCCGGCTGATCGGCGGTGCTGCTCGGTCGGCAACTGCTGCCAGCGTTACCCCAGCGCTCGCCAGATCCAATTCGTTCACGCCGTGCTGCGCAACGCGCTCCAACATGCCATGCGTGAGGAGCTGGTGTCGCGCAACGTCGCCAAGCTCGTCCGGGTTCCCTCACCCCGGTACAAGGTGGGTAAGGGCCTGTCGGTCGACCAGGTACGCAAGATCCTTGCCGCCTCGTCGGGCCACCGGCTTCACGCGCTTTATGTCGTGGCGGCCACCATGGGCCTACGACGCGGCGAGCTAGTCGGCTTGCGGTGGTCGGACATCGACCTGGACCAAGGCACCCTGAGGGTTCAGCAGACCGTCCAGCGAGTCGCCGGGACACTTCACGTCCTGGACGCCAAGACCGAGGATTCCGAGGCGGTGTTGCCGCTGCCCGAGGTCACCTGGCTGAGCCTGATGGAGCACCAGGAGCGCCAGCAGGCAGAGCGGGCCGGTCTCGCCGAGGTCTGGGAGGATCACGACCTGGTCTTCCCCTCCGAGCGCGGTACTCCGATGGAGCCCACCAACCTCAGCCGATCATTCGCCCGGCTGCGTGAGACCGCCGGCCTGCCCGGTGTCCGGCTGCACGACCTGCGGCACACCGTCGTGTCCTTGCTGATGGAGCTGGGCGTCCCTCCGCACGTCGTGCAGGCCATCGCCCGGCACGCCGACGTCAAGGTCACGCTGAAGGTCTACGCCCACGCCAACCTCGACGCGATGCGTCAGGCGCTCGGCAAGCTCGACGGGCGGCTGTCGTGACCGTCGTTGCTGTCAGCGTTGCTGTCATCCGGCCAGATCGCAGCGGCTGCCGCCGCGAAATGCCTGATGGAATTGGAGCCCCCGGCCGGGATCGAACCGGCGACATCTCGCTTACAAGGCGAGTGCTCTGGCCAGCTGAGCTACAGGGGCGCGTGCGTCGCGCTCAGCATAGCGACTTGCCCCCGGAAATCCCGCCTCGCAGGGCTCCCGAGCACGGAAAACGTCGGCATCCCGACCGGTACGACCGATGGATCATCGCTCGGTCGCGCTCCCAAGCGGGAGATTGATGCCCCGCCGTGCCCGACTGACCGTTATGCGTATGCCGTCCATCCCACCCCGAGCGCTACGTCTTGGCACGATCGCGAAAGCCGTTTACCGTGCAGTGACACGGACGACACTCCGGCCGGCCCCGGCTGCCCTGAGCGACGACCCCGTTGGCCGGTGCCTTGGGCGCCGGTCGCTCCTTCACTCGGATCGTCCGGCACGTTCCTGCCGGTGAAAGGAAGCGCTCCATCATGGCTACGGTCACCTACTCGAAGGCGTCCCGGATCTATCCGGGCACCGAGCGCCCCGCCGTCAACCAGCTCGACCTCCAGATCGGTGACGGGGAGTTCCTCGTCCTGGTCGGCCCGTCCGGCTGCGGCAAGTCCACCAGCCTCCGGATGCTCGCCGGCCTGGAGGACGTCGACGACGGCGCGATCTACATCGACGACCGGGACGTCACCCACCTCCCGCCGAAGGCCCGCGACATCGCGATGGTCTTCCAGAACTACGCCCTCTACCCGCACATGACGGTGTACGAGAACATGGCGTTCGCGCTCAAGCTGCGCAAGACCTCGAAGTCGGAGATCGACCGGCGGGTCAAGGAGGCGGCCGGGCTGCTCCAGCTGGAGGAGTTCCTCAGCCGCAAGCCGAAGGCACTCTCCGGTGGTCAGCGCCAGCGTGTCGCCATGGGCCGCGCGATCGTCCGCGAGCCGCAGGTCTTCCTCATGGACGAGCCGCTGTCGAACCTCGACGCCAAGCTGCGCGTGCAGACCCGTACCCAGATCGCCTCGCTGCAGGCGAAGCTGGGCGTCACCACGGTCTACGTCACCCACGACCAGGTCGAGGCCATGACGATGGGTCACCGGGTGGCGGTCATGCTCGACGGCGTGCTCCAGCAGGTGGACACCCCGCGGGCGCTCTACGACACCCCGGCCAACGTCTTCGTCGCCGGCTTCATGGGCTCCCCCGCCATGAACATCAAGACGGTGAAGCTGACCGAGCAGGGCGGCGCGTTCGCCGAGATGATCGTGCCGCTGACCCGCGAGCAGGTCCAGGCGGCCAGCGCCGAGGGCGGCGACGGCAAGGTCACCGTCGGCTTCCGGCCGGAGGACTGCGACCTGGTCAGCCCGTCCGAGGGCGGCATGCCGGTCGTGGTCGAGCTGGTCGAGGACCTCGGCTCCGACGCCAACGTATACGGCCACGCCGCGCTGGAGGGCCACAACGAGCGGTTCGTGGTCCGCACCGACCGGCGCAGCATGCCGAACATGGGCGACACCGTGTTCGTCAAGCCGCGTACCGGCCGCAGCCACGTCTTCCACGCCGCCACCGGCCAGCGGATCTGACGTACGCGAGAAAGGGGCGGCCCGCCACGGCGGACCGCCCCTTTCCGTTGCTCTCGATCAGGCCTCGACGGACCGGCGGCGCGCGACCTCGGCGAGCGTGACCGCGGCGGCGACGCTGGCGTTGAGCGACTCCACGTCGGAGACCATCGGGATGCTGACGGTCAGGTCGCAGGTCTCCCCGACCAGGCGGGACAGCCCGCGTCCCTCCGAGCCGACCACCACGACGAGCGGGCCGACGGCTGCTTCCAGGTCGTACAGGTCGGTCTGTCCGTCGGCGTCCAGGCCGACCACGACGAAGCCGGCCTCCTTGCATGCCTTGAGCGACCGGGTCAGGTTGGTGACCTGGGCGACGGGCACGCGCGCGGCCGCGCCGGCGCTGGTCCGCCAGGCGGTCGCGGTGATCCCGGCGGCACGCCGTTCGGGTACGAAGACACCCTGCGCGCCGAACGCGGCGGCCGACCGGATGACCGCGCCGAGGTTGCGCGGGTCGGTGACGCCGTCGAGCGCGACGAGCAGCGGGGCGGCCTGTTCCAGCGCGGCGGCGACCAGGTCGTCGAAGGGCTCGTAGGCGAACGGCGGCACCTGGAGGCCGACGCCCTGGTGCAGCACGCCGCCGGTCATCCGGTCCAGCTCGGCGCGGCTGACCTCGAGGATCGCGATGCCCCGGTCGGCGGCGGTGCGGACGATCTCCTTGACCCGGTCGTCGATGTCGATGCCGTGCGCGGTGTAGAGCGCGGTCGCGGGCACCTGGGTGCGCAGCGACTCCAGCACCGGGTTGCGCCCGACAAGCAGCTCCGGGCTGTCCTTCGCCGGGTTGGCCTTGCGACCCGGCGCGACCCGGGGACCGCCCCGGCCGGCGGGCTTGCCCTTGCCGCCCTTGAGCGGCACGCCGGCCCGGCTGCCCTTGCCCCAGGTGGTGTCCTTGGTGCCGGGCTGGCCGATCTTGGGTGCGCGCCCCTCCTCGGCGGCGGCGCGGCGCTCCTTGTCCTGCTTCCAGGCGGTGCGCTGGGGCAGCTTCTCGGTACCCGAGTACGCCTTGTGCCACGGCCGCTCGTCGGCGGGCAGCGTGCGGCCCCGCCCGGCGAGGGAGTCCTTGTTCTTGCCACCGGTGCCCTTGGGGGCGCCCGCCTTCGGCGTCAGTCGCCGGCCACGGCGCTGCGAGTTGCCGGCCATCAGTCCTGCTCTCCAATAGTCCAACGCGGGCCCTGGGGGGTGTCCTCGACGACCACGCCGGCCTGCTTGAGCTGGTCGCGTACGGCGTCGGCGGCGGCCCAGTCCTTGCGGCCGCGGGCCTGCGCGCGCTGCTCCAGGGCCAGCGCGATCAGGGAGTCCACCACGCCGCGCAGGTCGTCCGTGCGGCCGCCGCCGGTCCAGGCCGGGTCCAGGGGGTCGACGCCGAGGATATCCAGCATCGCCCGGGTGGCGGCGAGCGTCGTGCGGACGGTCACATCGTCACCGGCGGTCAGCGCGGTGTTGCCGTCACGGACCACCTCGTGCAGCGCTGCCAGCGCCGCCGACGTGTTGAGGTCGTCGTCCATCGCGGCGGTGAAGCCGGCCGGCAGGTCGCCGGACCGGCCGCCGCCGACCCGCTCGGCCGCCCGCTGCACGAAGCCTTCGATCCGCCGGTACGCCACGGCGGCCTCGCGGAGCGCGTCCTCGGAGTAGTCGATGCGGGACCGGTAGTGCGCGGCGACGTAGTAGTAGCGCAGCTCCACCGGGCGCACGCCGAGCGAGGCCACGTAGTCGAGGTCGAGCGTGTTGCCGAGCGACTTGCCCATCTTGGTGCCGCCGATGCCGAGCAGGCCGTGGTGCACCCAGTAGCGGGCGAACGGCAGGTCGGCGGCCTGCGACTGGGCGATCTCGTTCTCGTGGTGCGGGAACGTCAGGTCGAGCCCGCCGCCGTGGATGTCGAACTCGGGGCCCAGGTAGCGCCAGCACATGGCCGAGCACTCGATGTGCCAGCCGGGGCGGCCGCGGCCCCACGGCGACGGCCAGTAGGCATCGGCCGGTTCGCCCGGCTTGGCGCCCTTCCAGAGCGCGAAGTCACGCGGATCCCGCTTGCCCCGGTCGGGGGCGTCGCCGGCGGGTTGCATGTCCGCCGGGGACTGGCCGGACAGCGACCCGTACGCGGGCCAGGAGGCCACGTCGAAGTAGACGTCGCCGGAGCCGTCGGTGGCCGGGTAGGCGTGACCGGTCTCGATCAGCCGGGCGATCAGCTCGTGCATCTCCGGGATGTGCCCGGTGGCCCGCGGCTCGTACGTCGGCGGGAGCACGTTCAGCGCCCGGTAGGAGGCGGTGAGGATCTGCTCGTTGGCGTACGCGATCGACCAGAACGGCCGGTCCTGTTCCATCGCCTTGGCCAGGACCTTGTCGTCGATGTCGGTCAGGTTGCGGATGAACGTGACCTCGAAGCCCTTGTCGAGCAGCCAGCGGCGTAGCACGTCGTAGTTGACGCCGGAGCGAAGGTGACCGATGTGCGGCGGGGCCTGGAGCGTGAGACCACACAGGTAGACCCCCACCTTGCCGGCTTCCCGCGGGACGAAGTCCCGCACCGATCGGGTGGCGGTGTCATACAGGCGTAGCGTCACCTCACAAGGGTAGCCGTCCGCACATTTCCGGGTTGGCCGGAGCCGGGTCGTACGCTGCGTGCTGTGGACACGGCGGCACGCACGGGAGAGACGGCGCAGACCCTGGACCGGGGCCTGCGGCTGCTGCACCTGGTCGCGGACGCGCCGGGCGGGCTGACGGTCACCGAGGCGGCGCACCGGCTGGGCATCGGACGGGCGGCCGTCTACCGGCTGGTCGGCGCGCTGACCAGCCACGGGATGCTCCGGCGCGACGGCGAGGGCCGCCTGCGCATCGGCGTGGGCGTGCTGCACCTGGCCCGCCGCGCCCAGCCGCTGCTGGCCGAGGGCGCCCTGCCGGCGCTGCGCCGACTCGCCGAGGGCACCGGGGCGACCGCACACCTGACGGTGGTCGAGGGCGGCGAGGGGGTGGCGCTCGCGGTGGTCGAGCCGAGCTGGACGTCGTTCCACGTGGCGTACCGCACCGGTACCCGGCACCCGCTGGAGCGGGGGGCCGCCGGCCGGGCGGTGCTGGCCGGGCGGGCCGGCGATCCGGGGCCGGTGAGCACAAGCGGCGAGCTCCAGTCGGGCGCGTACGGGGTGGCGGCGCCGGTGCTCGGCGTGCCGGGTCTGGAGGGCAGCGTCGGGGTGGTGTCGCTGACCCCGCTCGACGTGGCGGACGTCGGCGCCCAGGTCACCGCCGCCGCCGCGGCGGTGGCCGCCGCGCTCTCCTGACCCGCGTGCCCTCGCCGGTCCTCGCGGGTCCTCACGCCAGATCGGCGAAGTGGCTGCATCAAACGACCCGGATACCGCCACCTCCCCGAAGTGGAGTCGATCAAGCGAGCTCAACACCTCCGGAACGCGCCCACGAACCTGCCCTCCTCCACACACCCCCACGCCAGCACGGCGAGGTGGCTGGATCAACACGCCCCGGACACCACCACCTCCCGAGATGGAGTGGATCATGGAAAGGCCGAGGGCTATAGCACGCCGACAGGGCCGTGCGGGGGTTGTCCACAGGGCGCGTAGGGCGGCACGGCTGCGACTGTCCACAGGGGTACCGATCTCGACCCGTGCGCCGCCACGCTCGTCACATGCCACCTCATCCTCATCGACCACCGGAGTTGGCCTGGCAGGTCTTCCGGGGCTCGGAAGCGATCCGGCGCGGGCTGCTGTCCCGGCATCATCTGCGCGGCGCGTCCTGGATCCGGCTCCGGCAGGACGTCTACGCCGACGCGCGACTCGACCGCGACCACGCGCTGGCCTGCCGCGCGGCGCTGCTGCGCCTGCCACCCGGCGCGGCGATCGCCGGTCCGTCGGCGGCCTACCTGCACGGGGTCGAGCACGCCGCGGGCTTCACCGACGACGTGCACGTCCTGCTGCCGGCCACGGTCCGGGCCGACTCCCAGCCGGGTGTCCGGGTGCACCACGCCCCTATGGCGAGCACACGCAGCGGTCTCCTGGTCTCCGTCGGCAGCGCCGCAAGGGGGCCCGGACCGCACGGCCGGATCGTCCCGCCGGCTTCCGCCGCCGCATCGAACCCGTTCGCGGAGTCGTCCCCCGGCGCGGTGATGATCCTGGCCGGGCCTCCGCCACGCACCGAGCCGGCCGCCTGCGCTTGGGAGACTGCGGTCTGGGCCGATCCGGTGGAGGCGGTCGGCATCATCGACGGGCTGCTGCGTACCGGTTCGGTGAACCGGTCGGCGCTGGCGAGCGAGGCGGCCCGGAACGCCTGTCGCCCCGGTGGGCGGCGGGCGGTCTGGGTGTTCGGCCTGACCGACGGGCTGGCCCAGTCCCCGCCCGAGTCCCACCTGCGGGTCCGTCTCGTCCTCGCCGGCCTGCCTCGCGCGGTGGCCCAGTATCCGGTGCGGGTGCCGACCGGGCTGATCCTGCACCCCGACCTGGCCTGGCCGGAGTTCCGGGTCGCTGTCGAGTACGACGGTCAGTGGCACTCCGACGCGGACCGGATGCACCTCGACCGGCGGCGGCTCAACCAGTTCGTCGCGGCCGGCTGGCTGGTGCTGCACGTGACCGGCCGCCGTCTGCGCAAGGAGTTCCCCGCCCTGGTGCGGGAGATCCGCGCCGCACTGGTGACCCGGGGGTGGCGGCCGTGACACCGGCCGCCGCCCCACCAGCCGCCACGCCACCAGCTGCGCCGGTCACCGGAACGCGAAATGGCGGCGTCCGGAAACTCCGGACACCGCCACCTCGGGGGAACTGTCGTTACGGTCGAACGTTGGGCTTGACCGGGGTCTTCACCGCGGCGTAGGCGTCGACGATGCCGTAGCCGTAGAAGCCGTTGAAGTTCAGCGAGCCCGCGCAGTACGCGTCGAACTCGGCGTCCCGGCCCTCGTTGGTGTAGCTCTGCAGCCGCGGCTCCGGGCAGGCGTGCTCGGCCGCCGTCCGGTAGAGGTGCTGCTCGACCAGGTTCGGCGCCATGCCGTAGCCGTTGCGGCCCTCCTTCTTGCCGTGCTTGCTGACGATCAGCGCCGCCACGCCCGAGACGTGCGGGGACGCCATCGAGGTGCCCTGCAGGTAGGTGTAGTAGCCACACTCACCCTTGGCGGTGCACTGCTTGAACACCGAGTTCTCGAAGCCGGCGACGATGTCGCCGTTCTCGTCGACCGACCCCTCCTCCTGGAGCACCTTCTTCGGGTACGTGGAGAGGATCATGTTGGCGTCGGTGCGGTACGTGTCGGTGCCGAAGCCGTCGCGGAACCAGCCGCCCGGAGCCGCCACCGAGATCTGCTCGGTGCCGTAGTTCGAGTAGTCCGACTTCTTGCCGGACGGGCCGACCGCCGACACGCCGATCACGTGCGGGCCCTCGACCGGCAGGTCCCAGCAGGTCGCGTTGTCGATCGGGCGCGGGTACGGGTCGGCGCCGTAGTCCGGGCTGCTCACGTCGGTGCGCGGTGCGCCCAGGTCCTCGTGGTTGTTACCGAGCGAGCCGACGAGCGTGACGCCCTTGCGGTGCGCGAAGTTGAGCGCCCGCTTCATGGCCTCGATGACGGTGCGCTGCTCGGCCTGCGCCTCCGGCGAGTCGGCCGGGTTGGCGGTGCAGTTGTAGAGCCACGGGTCGACGTAGAAGGACATGTTCACCACGTCCAGCCCGGACCGGCCCGCGTGCACCAGGGCGTTCACCACCGGGTTGAGGAAGAAGTAGCCGCTGTCCTGGCCGCCCTTCAGCTCGACCAGGGAGACGTTCGGGGCCACGCCGGACAGGCCGAAGCCGTTCGCGGCGGCGCCGATGGTGCCGGCCACGTGCGTGCCGTGCCCGCCGTCGTCGGTGCCGACCGGGTCGAGGCAGCTCGCCACCTCGCACGGGCCGTCGACCTCGGGGATGTCCGGGGCGAAGTTGCGCGACAGCGCCCAGTTGAAGTTCGGCGCCAGGTCGGGCTGGCTGGCGTCGACGCCGGTGTCCAGGATGCCGACGGTGACGCGGCGGTCGCCCGGCTCGATCTTGCGGGCCTTGTCGGCCCGGATCATGTCCAGACCCCAGAGCTTGTCGTCGAGCGGGTCCATCTTCTTGCCGTTGCCCTTGGCGGCCTTGCCCTTGGTCGCCGCGGCGGCCAGCAGGTGCTCCTGCTCGACCCGGTCCAGCTTCGGCTTGCGGCCGATCGCCTTCTCCTCGGCCGCGCCGACCAGCGCAGCGGCCGCGGTGGCCCGGCTGGCGAAGTCCGCCCGGTCGCTTCTGACCTGGAACAGGCCGACGTCGTCGGTGCGGGCGACGACCTTGCCACCGGCGGCGGTGATCGCGGCGACCGCGGCGTCACTGGAGACGCCGCTCTCGGCCAGCACGGTGAAGGTCCGGAACTCCGACGGCGCGGCGTTCGCCGGGATGCTCAGGCCGGTCACCGTGAGTGCCAGCGAGGCCGCAGCAGCGACCGCGCCGACGGTGAAGCGCTTGCTCACCACATCAGATCCTCTCGTTGAGGGACGTGGTGTCATCCCACATCACGGGAGCCGGTTCCGCCAGATCGACGTCCGTTATCGGCGGCAACTAGGCATTCGCGCTCATCAAGGTGGCGAGCACCGTGGACAGTCCGGCGAGCGAGGACACCTCGGCGTCCGGTTCGAGGCCGCGCGGGCGGGGCAACCCGGCCCGGTTGAGCCAGACCGCGCGCAGCCCGGCCCGCTGGGCGGCGGCCACGTCGTGCTCCGGCGAGTCGCCCACGTGGACGATGCGCGCGGCGGGCAGCCCGGACGCGGCCACCACCGCCGCGAAGAACTCCGGCGCCGGTTTCTTGGGCAGGCCACCCTCGTGCGCGTACAGCTCGAAGGCGAACTGCCCGGCGAGCCCGCAGCGTTCGGCGCGGCTGTTGCCGTTCGTGGCGAAGCCCAGCACGTGGTGCGGGCGCAGCGCCGCCAGCGCGGGCAGCGCGTCGGGAAAGGGCCGGCTCAGCGCGTACCGGCGGGCGAAGAACAACGCCGCGAACTCGTCCAGGTCCGCCTCCAGCCCGGCCCGGGCCAGCGACCGGGCCAGCGCGGCCCGCCGGATCTCCTGCACCGGGGCGGCGCTGAGCGCGCCGAAGACCGCACCCCAGTCCCCCTCCAGGTCCGCGAGCACCACAGCGGCCGCCGCCGGGGTCCGCCGCCGCATCTCCTCGAGTACGGCGACGAGCGCGCCGGTGATCGCCGGGCGCAGGTCGACGAGTGTCTCGTCGGCGTCGAAGACGACGGCGCCGGGCGGCCCGCTCATCGCTCGCCGGTCAGCACCGGCTCGGCCGGTGCGTCAGCCGGTTCCGGCGGTGTACCGCGCAGTTCGTCCGCCCGGACCAGGGCGACGCCGCCGAGGATGAGCACGCCGCCGGCCAGCTGGATCAGGCTGGGCAGTTCGTCGAGCACCAGCCAGGCGATCAGGACCGCGAACATCACCTCGGTCAGACCCACGAAGGAGGACAGCCGTGCCCCGAGCAGCCGGGTGCCGGCGACACCGGCGAGGTACGCGACCACTGCGGCGATCAGCGACAGCCCGGCGATCGGCACCAGCCAGCTCACCCGGTGCCCGCCGAAGGTGACGTCGGCGGTGCCGGCCGCCAGCGGCAGCGCTCCGATGCCGCCGAGCAGGAGCAGCGCCAGCGCCCCGACGGCCATGCCGCCGCTGGCCATCACGACCGAGGGCAGGCCCGCGTCGATCCGGCCGGCGATGACGAAGTATCCGGCGAGTCCCACGCCCGCGCCGAGGCCCCAGAGCACGCCCACCGGGTCGAGTCGTCCGGCGCCGGTGAGGTCGAGGACGAGCACCAGCCCGCACAGGGCGATGACCGAGCCGGCCACAGTGAGCAGCCGAGGGCGCTGCCCGTGGACCAGCCACATCCATCCGACCACGAGCACGATGCCGAGGTATTCGAGCAGGAGCGCCACGCCGACCGGCAGGTAGCGGACCGCGTTGAAGAAGCACGCCTGCGCCGTGGCCACGCCGAGCAGCCCGAACAGCACCACGGTTCCCGCGTTGCGGCGCAGCACGTTCCACCTGCCGCGCAGCGCGAGCACGGCGGGGACGGCGAGCACCAGCGCGGCGATGCCGACCCGGGCGATCACCACGGCGACCGCCGTCCACTCGCCGGTGATCAGCGGGCGGGCGAAGGTGCCCGAGGTGGCGAACGTGATCGCGGAGAGCAGTGCCAGGCCGAGCCCGACGCCGGACCGTTCACGCATCGGCATCTCCTGGTCATGAGTCAAGGAAGGTTATGCTGATGACGCTAGGCGTAGCCTCCGACAGGAGTCAAGTTGCTTTTCGCCCATGACACCGAATGCGCGCTGGTCAGCGTCGCCGCACTGGTGAACACCGCCGGCGACGACCGGGAAGGGCTGCCCGACGTGGCCGCCCTGGACGCGTTCTTCACCGCCCACGGTTGGAGCGGCCGGCACGAGCACACCGACGCCGAACTGCGCCAGGTCCGCGCGCTGCGGCCCCGGCTGCGCCGCATCTGGTACGGCGACACCGACGAGGTGGTCGCAATCGTCAACGCGCTGCTGCGCGAGTCGCACGCGCTGCCGCAACTCGTGCGGCACGACGACGAGCCGTACCACCTGCACGCCGTGCCGCGGGACGCGCCGCTGGCGACCCGGATGGCGGTCGAGGCCGCGATGGCGATGGCCGACCTGGTCCGGATGGGCGAACTGAGCCGGCTGCGGCACTGCGACCACCCGGACTGCGACAACGTGCTCGTCGACCTGTCCCGGAACCGGTCGCGCCGGTTCTGCGACGCCGGCTGCGGCAACCGCGCCGCGGTGAGCGCCTACCGGGCCCGCAGGGCCGCCGCGTCCCACTCCTGACGCGTCCCGGGCCAGGCGTCGCGGCGCAGCTCGTACTCGACCTCGCCGTGCTCCGTACCCGGGATCGGGTCGTCGAAGGCCAGGTGGAACGTGCGGACGTAACGCAACCCGGCGCGGGCCATGACCGCGCGGGAGCGGTCGTTGACCGCCATCGTCTGGGCCCACACCCGGCGGACGCCGACCGTGTCGAACGCGTGCCGCACCAGCGCCCGCGCGCCCTCGGTCGCCAGCCCGTGCCCCCACGTGGCGCGGCGCAGCCGGTAGCCCAGCTCCGCCTCGGCGCCGTCGTCGGACGGGTCGAGCGAGTGCCAGCCGAGGAACTCGCCGGTGAACCGGTCGAGCGTCGCCCAGCGGCCGAGCCCGGGAAACCTGTCGTACTGCGCGAGTACCCGGGGCAGCACCTCGTCCCGGTACGTCGCGGCCGAGGTCGGCGCGCCGCCGGTCAGGAAGCGCATGACCTCCGGATCGGCGTCCAGCGCCACCAGCCGATCCACGTCGTCAATCGTGAACCGGCGCAGCGTCAGCCGCGCGGTCTCCAGCAACACCCCGCCGTCGTCACGCACCGTCGGATCATGCCGCGCCCCCTGTGACGGGTCGAGGCAATTACCGGCGCCGGCTCAGGGGTGGGTCATCCGGAGCAGGTCCAGCGCCTCGTCCAGCTGGGTCTCGGTGAGCGTGCCCGAGTCGACGTGCCCCCGGGCGATCACCACCTCGCGGATGGACACCTGCTTGGCCAGCGCCTCCTTGGCGATCGAGGCGGCCTCGTCGTACCCGAGGTGGCGGTTGAGCGGGGTGACAATCGACGGCGAGCCCTCCGCGTACGCCAGGCAGACCTCGGCGTCCGCGACCAGGCCGGCCACCAGCCGCTCGGCGAACAGCCGGCTGGACGCGGCGATCAGCTTGATCGACTCCAGCAGGTTGCGGCCCATCACCGGGAGCATCACGTTCAGCTCGAAGTCGCCCTGCGACCCGGCGAAGGCCACCGCCGCGTCGTTGCCGATCACCTGGGCGCAGACCTGCCGCATCGCCTCGGCCACCACCGGGTTCACCTTGCCCGGCATGATCGACGACCCCGGCTGGAGGTCGGGGATGCGCAGCTCACGCAGCCCGGCACGCGGGCCGGAGCCCATCCACCGCACGTCGTTGGCGATCTTGTAGAGACCGACCGCGACGGTACGGAGCTGGCCGGACGTCTCCACCAGCGCGTCCCGGGCGCCCTGCGCCTCGAAGTGGTTGCGCGCCTCGGTCAGCGGCAGCCCTGTCGACTCCCGCAGCTTGCCGATCACCCGGTCGGCGAAGCCCAGCGGCGTGTTGATGCCGGTGCCGACGGCGGTGCCGCCCAGCGGCAGCTCGGCCAGCCGGGGCAGCGCCGACTCCAGCCGCTCGACGCCGTAGCGGACCTGCGCGGCGTAGCCGCCGAACTCCTGCCCGAGCGTGACCGGCGTGGCGTCCATGAGGTGGGTACGCCCGGCCTTGACCACCGTCTCGAACTCGGCCGCCTTCTCCTCCAGCGCGCCCGCGAGCTGCTTCAGCGAGGGAATCAGATCCTCCACCACGAACTGGGTGGCGGCCAGGTGGATCGAGGTGGGGAAGACGTCGTTGCTGGACTGCGACGCGTTGACGTGGTCGTTCGGGTGCACGTCGCGGCCCAGCTCGCGGCTCGCCAGGGTGGCGATCACCTCGTTGGTGTTCATGTTGGACGAGGTGCCGGAACCGGTCTGGAACACGTCCACCGGGAACTGGTCGTCGTAGCCGCCCTCTGCGACGTGCGCGGCAGCGGTGGCGATCGCCTGCGCCACGTCCGCGTCGATCACCCCCAGCTCACCGTTGACCAGGGCCGCCGCACCCTTGATCTGCGCCAGGGCCTTGATCTGGGCCGGTTCCAGCCCGCGCCCCGAGATCGGGAAGTTCTGCACCGCGCGCTGGGTCTGCGCCCGCCACAGCGCCTCGGCGGGCACCTCCACCTCGCCCATCGAGTCGCGTTCGATCCGGTAGCCGGTCGCCTCTGGAGTCGTCACGCGTTCCATCCTGCCGCGCCGCCGGTCGGTGTGCAGGGAAAGTGGCGCGGCCCTCAGCCCAGCTCGGCGAGCAGCCTCTCGGTCTCCCGCCGGTCCGGCGACTCGACCTGGCGGAACAGCGCCAGCGCTCGCACGGCATACCGGCGGGCCTGGTCCGGGTCGGTGTGCCGCAGGCAGCGGGCGAGGCCGTCCAGGGCCCGCGCCTGCTCGTAGCGCAGGCTCAGGCGCGTGGCGTCGTCCAGCACCCGGCGGTGCAGGTCGATCGCGGCGTCGACGTCGCCCAGGTCGTGCAGGGCGCGGGCGAGGAGGTTACGGGAGGCGCACTGCCCGATCCGGTCCCCCGCGTCGGTCATCGCGAGCAGAGCGGCCCGGTGCTGGTCGGCGGCCTCGACCGGGCGGCCCGCCTCACGCTCCATCATGCCGATCTCGTTGAGGATCTCCCCCTCACCGAACCGGTTCGCGGTGCTCCGTTTCAGGTGCAGCGCCGCCCGGAGCAGCCGGCGGGCCGGCCCGGTCTGGCCCAGGCGGTGCCGGATCATGCCGAGGTGGCCGACCGCGTTCGAGGTGTGCCGCGGATCCCCGGCCTCCCTCCCCAGGACGATGTGCCGCCGGGCCGCCCGGAGGGCCAGGTCGTACCGGCCACGGAACAGCTCGGCGACCGACAGCATGTTGAACAGGCTGGACATGGTCGCCGCGTCGTCCGGGTAGCGGCTGATCCGCAGCGCCTCGTCGACGTACCTGATGCAGCGCTCCGCGTCGTCGGTCCCGAAACACACGGCGGCGAGGTTGGAGAGCGCCTGGACCTGCTCCCGGCGCAGGCCGAGCCGGCGGTACCTGTCGACGCCCGCCTCCAGGAACCGGATCGCCTCCGGAAAGTCCCCCAACCGGAACTTCGCCGAGGCGAGGTAGTTCATGGTGATCGCCACGGCCTCCTCGTCCCCCGACCCGACGGCGGCGCGCAGCGCCACCTCATGCGTCTCGACCAGTTCGTCGAGGTGGCCACCGACGAAATTGGACCACCAGCACGCCCGGGTCAGCTGCCAGCAGTACGCCGGAAGGCCCTCCGACTCGGCCAGGTGCACCAGTCCGACGAGAGCCGCCCGGTTCTCGTCGAACCAGGACTGACCCGGCGTGCCCGGGGCCGGCAGCAGATCGGGACGCCGCGGCGGCGGGAAGGCGACCTGGCTCAGCGCGCCCAGCTTCGTCTCGGCGACCATCGCCAGGCCGACCGCCACCTGAAGGTGATGGTCGAGCAGATGGGCCACCGCCGTCTGTCGCTCCTCCGGGCGCTCGGTCTCGGCCAGCAACCGGCGGGCGTACTCCCGGAGCAGGTCGTGGAGGCGGTAGCGGCCCGGGGCCGTCTCCTCGGCCAGGTGCACGTCCACCAGCTCGTCCAGCAGGTCCTGCGCCTCCGGCAGAGGAACGTCGGCGAGCACCGCCGCCACCCGGTTGTCGAACCGTATGCCGGGGTGGAGTCCGAGCAACCGGAACAGCCGCCGGGCCGGCGCCGAGACCTGCGCGTACGAGAGCGTGAAGGCGTCCCCGACGGACCGCTCGCCGACCGCCAGCTCGGCCAGCGAGTCCTGCGCCTCGGCCAGCCGCCGCGCCAGGTCGGCGACCCGCCAGTGCGGACGGTGCGCGAGCCGGGATCCGGCCAGCCGGATGGCGAGCGGCAGGTGACCGCACCGCTGGACCACCTCGGCGGCCGCGGCCGGCTCGGCGTCGACCCGGTCGGCGCCGACGATCCGGCCGAGCAGTTCGACGGCCTCGTCCGGGTCCAGGACCGGTAGCGAGTGAGGACGCCCCTCGTCCAGCCCGGCCAGCCGCCGCCGGCTGGTCACCAGCACGAGATTGTCCGGACCGCTGGGCAGCAGCGCCGCCGCCTGGGCGGCGCTCGCCGCGTTGTCGAGCACCACCACGGCCCGCCGGTCGGCCAGCTCGGAGCGCCACATCGCCAGCCGGTCCTCCGCGTCGACCGGCACCCGCTCGGCCGGCACGCCGAGCTGCCGCAGCAGGGTGGCCGCGGCCGCCGCGGGGGCCAGCGGGCTGCGCTCGCTGTAGCCGTGCAGGTCGATGAAGAGTTCCGCGTCGGGGAACCGCTCGCGCAACCCGGTCGCGACCTGGACGGCGAGGGTCGTCTTGCCGCTGCCGGCCATCCCGTCGATCAGATACAGCCGTGTGCCCCCCTCGACGATGTCCTTGACGAGCCGCGCCATGGTCTGCTGACGACCGGTGAAGTCCCGGATGGCCCGGGGCAGTGTGCGTACCGGGGCCGCCGGGCGCGCGCCCGCCGCCTCGTCGCCGGCCAGCACGCGCTGGTGCAGCTCCTGCAACGCCGCGCCCGGCTCGATGCCCAGCTCCTCGGCGTAGATCCGTCGGCCCTCCCGGTAGACGGCGAGCGCGTCCGCCTGCCGGCCGACCGCCGAGAGAGCCAGCATCAGCTGACCTCGCAGCCGTTCCCGCAGCGGATTGTGCTCGACGGCCTCGGTGAGTTCGTCGACCAGTTCGGTGCCCCGGCGCAGCCGCAGCTCCACGTCGACGCAGTCCTCCAGCACGGCTAGCCGCTGCTCGTCGAGCGCCTGGGCCCGCAGCCGCACCACCCCGGCCGGGATGCCGGCGAGCGCCGGGCCGCGCCACAGCGCAAGAGCTGCCCGGTAGTGGCGGCGCGCCTCGGCCGGCCGGCCGGCGGCGGCCTCGGCACGCGCCGCCTCCACGGCACGGGCGAACATGTCGGCGTCGAGGTCGTCCGGCTCGATCCGGATGCCGTAGCCCGCCGGGTCGGTGACGATCGTCCCGGCTGGCAGCCCGAGCACCGCGAACCGCTGCCGCAGCCGCGAGACACAGATCTGGAGCTGGGTGCGCGCGGTGGCCGGCGGGCGCTCCTCCCAGACCGCGTCGACCAGATCCTCCACCGGCACCACCCGGCCGGGGCGCAGCAACAGCATGGCGAGCACGGTGCGATCCCGGCCCGCGGTGACGGTGGCTTCGCCGCCGCCGACCCGCAAGGGCCCCAAGATCCCGAATCGCATCCGCGCCCCCGCCTGCCGCCATGCAACTTCCAGCAGCGTAGCCCGACGGTCACCGAGCGGCGCGACGAGGCGATAGCGATCCGATAGCGACGGCACCCAGACTCGTCAACGGTTGTCGGTGACGGCATCCGACGGGGGCGGTGCGCCTGCCCGGCCACCCGGCCGGGCAGGCGCACCGATGTCGATGCACGACGGACACATCGAGGGCGCCCGGGACGATCCCGAGCGCCCCTGGTGTACGTCTGACGTCAGCGCCGGCCGACGGTGAGGACCGGCTTGGTGACCTCGGCGAAGAAGTCGTTGCCCTTGTCGTCGACGACGATGAAGGCGGGGAAGTCCTCCACCTCGATCTTCCAGACCGCCTCCATGCCCAGCTCGGCGTATTCGAGCACCTCGACGTGCTTGATGCAGTCCTGCGCGAGGCGGGCCGCCGGGCCGCCGATCGAGCCGAGGTAGAACCCCCCGTGGGCCTGACAGGAGCGGGTGACCTGGGCGGACCGGTTGCCCTTCGCGAGCATCACCATCGAGCCGCCGGCCGCCTGGAACTTCTCCACGTACGCGTCCATCCGGCCCGCCGTGGTGGGGCCGAACGAGCCGGAGGCATAGCCCTCGGGGGTCTTCGCCGGGCCGGCGTAGTAGACCGCGTGGTCGCGCAGATATTGCGGCATCGGCTCGCCCGCGTCCAGCCGCTCGGCGATCTTCGCGTGTGCGATGTCCCGGGCCACGACCAGCGGGCCGGTCAGCGACAGCCGGGTCTTCACCGGGTACTTCGACAGCTCGGCCCGGATCTCGTCCATCGGCCGGTTCAGGTCGACGCGGACGACCTCCTCGGTCTCCAGCGTCTCGTCGGTCACGTCGGGCAGATAACGCGCCGGGTCGGTCTCGAGTCGTTCCAGCCAGACGCCCGACGGGGTGATCTTCGCCACCGCCTGCCGGTCGGCCGAGCAGGAGACCGCGATCGCCACCGGGCAGGAGGCGCCGTGCCGGGGCAGCCGGACCACCCGTACGTCGTGGCAGAAGTAGCGCCCGCCGAACTGCGCGCCGATGCCGAAGTTGCGGGTCAGCTCCAGCACCTCGGCCTCCAACTCCAGGTCACGGAAGCCGTGCGCGCTCATCGAGCCCTCGGTGGGCAGCGCGTCGAGGTACTTCGCGGAGGCGTACTTCGCGGTCTTCAGCGCGTACTCCGCGGAGGTGCCGCCGATGACGATCGCCAGGTGGTAGGGCGGGCAGGCGGCGGTGCCGATGAGCCGCAGCTTCTCCTCCAGGAACTGCATCATCCGCGTGGGGTTCAGCAGCGCCTTGGTCTCCTGGTAGAGGTAGGACTTGTTGGCCGAGCCGCCACCCTTGGCCATGAACAGGAACTTGTACGCGTCGGCGTGGCCGTCCGGGTCCTCGGCGTACAGCTCCACCTGGGCGGGCAGGTTGCTGCCGGTGTTCCGCTCGTCCCACATGGTCAGCGGGGCGAGCTGCGAGTAGCGCAGGTTGAGCCGGGTGTACGCCTGGTAGACGCCGCGCGAGATCGCCTCCGCGTCGGTGCCGTCGGTGAGCACGTGCCGGCCGCGCTTGCCCATCACGATCGCGGTGCCGGTGTCCTGGCACATCGGCAGCACACCGCCGGCCGCGATGTTGGCGTTGCGCAGCAGGTCGAGCGCGACGAAGCGGTCGTTCGGCGAGGCCGCCGGATCGTCGATGATCGCGCGGAGCTGAGCCAGGTGGGCCGGGCGCAGGAAGTGGGCGATGTCGTGCATCGCCTCGGCCGTCAGCGCGGTCAGCGCGCCCGGATCCACGGTGAGGAACCGGCGGCCTCCGGGGCCGTTGACGACGTCCACGCCCTCGTCGGTGACCAGGCGGTATTCGGTCTGGTCGGGACCGGTCGGCAGCAGGGGTGCGTACGAGAAGGCGGCGGCACTGCTCATGACCGAAAAGCCTAGGGCAGAGCCGTCGATCGGTGGCACCCGCAGGTCGGTCCTGGGACGACCCTCTCACCCGCTGTCACTTGCCGTCGGCGCAGAGTTCCCGTTTCGGTCCGCAACTTCCCTGGTCGCTCGGCGGGCGCCAACTGCCTCCCGGGTCGGGCGCCACCGGCGCGCCGTCCTGGTCCGGCCCCGGCGCCTCGGACGTGCCGGCGCCCCAGCGGACGTACCCGATCTCCCGCCCCTCGCCGATGATCATGCCGTTCGGGCCGACCGCCAGCGCGTTCGCGGAGGTGCGCAGCTCGACCAGCACCCGGCCGTCCCGGGGCCCGACCGCGATCAGCCGGGACGGCTTCTCCTCGCTGATCACCGCCGCGTACGGGGTGAGCGCCGCGCCGCTCTTGCCGCCCGCCGGGCGGGTCCAGCGGGTCCGGTCGGCCGACAGCTCCCGGCCCAGCAGCGAACCCTTGTCGGCGCTGCGCACCACGGCGTAGCGGTCGTCCACGGCGAGCAGCTTCTCGCCGTCCGCGCCGACCTGGAGCAGCCGGCCGTCGTACCCGTCGAGCACCGCCTCACGGCCGTCCGGGGCGACCCCGATGAGGACGTTGCGTCCACCCTGCGGGTCCTCCCGCTGCACGCAGCCGGCGTAGTCGGCGGTGCGCAGGTTGATCCCGGTACGCCGCCACACCTGCTGACCGGTGGCCGGGTCCACGGCGGTGACCGCGTAGTAGCAGCTCCCGTCGCGGGAGGTGGCCTCGATCCGCAGCAGCCGGCCGCCGACCACGGCGAGCCGCTCCTCCCGGCCGGGCTGGACGTTCTGGAGCACCCGGCCGGTGGCGGTGTCCACCACGTGCACCCGCCCGTCGACCGGGAAGCCGAGAAGCGGCGGGACGGACTCCGGCCCGGCCACTCCGCCGTCGATCCGGGTGGCGCCGAGCCGCCGGGTGCCGAGGAGTTCCGGGTTGTCGGCGAGCACGCCGCTGTGCACGCCGGGCAGGAACGCGCTCCACAGCGGAGCGGTGCCGCGCGGGTCCCAGGCGCGCAGTGTGCAGTCGGTGGCCTGCACGCAGTACGCGTCGAGCAGCAGGTTCCGGTAGGTCCAGACGGCGATCGCGCGATCGTCGCGGCGCCGGGTCACGCCGCTGACCGGGTCGAGCACCTCGTACCCCTTGTCGAGCAGCTTGCCCACGGCGACGACCGACTCCCGGCCGCTGCCCGCGACCGCCGACCAGTCGGCCTTGCGTTCCCACAGCTGGCCGCCGTCGGCGAGGTTGCGCGCCTCGATGCGGGTGCGCTGCTCGACGATCACGGTGTCGCCGGCGATGGTGACGCTGCGCGGCGTGCCGCCGACGCGCTGCTGCCAGACCACGTCGGGCTCGCTGATCGGCTTGCTCCGGTCGACCCAGTCCCACAGCGCCGGGAACGGGTTCCAGACGCCTGTCGCGGCGAGTACGACCACGGTGACGAGCCCGAGCAGCAACCAGCCGCGTATCCCTAGGCCCTTCACACCGCACACGGTAGCGACGATCACCGGTCCCCCGGGCCGCGTGCGGTGCGTGTCGCGGCGCTTCTTGGGCGGCCCGGGGTGTTAAGGGGCGCCGCGGGCGGCGGAGCGGACCAGCGGCAGCGTGCGGTACGGGATCTGTTCGGCAAGCGCGATGATGGTGGACGCGCGCCGGATGCCCTCCGAGGCGACGATCTGGTCGATGACCCGTTGGAGGTCGGTGTTCGACCGGGCGACGATGCGGCAGAGCAGGTCGCTGGAGCCGGTGATGGTGTGCGCCTCCAGCACCTCGGGGATCGCGGCCAGGTGCGCGGTGACCTGGTCGTGGCCGTGCCGCTGGCTGATCTCCAGGGTGACGAAGCTGGTCACCCCGAACCCGATCGCGGCGGGGGTGATGTCCGGCCCGAACCCGGTCACCACGCCCCGGTCGACGAGCTTGTCGAGCCGGGCCTGGACCGTGCCGCGGGCGACGCCGAGGCGCCGGGAGCACTCCAGCACGCCGATCCGGGGCTCCTCCGCGAGCAGTTCGATCAAGCGCGCGTCGAGCTCGTCGAGCTGTACATCCTGACCAGTGTTCATGGTGTCCGACGGTACCGAATGCACAACCTGACCAGGAATTACGTCAACTGTTGCCCAACTCACCGCGGTCCGTAGATCCTCGCCGGAAGAGCACATCCACGGCGGCCCCCGAGGCCGGCCGGTACGCGAGGGAGGCCACCATGACCCAGGCGATCGACCGACCCCAGTCGACCGAGGAGGTCGACGTCGACGCTCTCGTCGGCGCAGTCGACCACGACATCACCCGCGACCCGTTCCCGGTCAAGGGCATGGACCACGTCCACTTCCTGGTGGGGAACGCCAAGCAGGCCGCGCACTACTACTCCACCGCGTTCGGCATGACCTGCGTGGCGTACCGGGGGCCGGAGCAGGGCTACCGCGACCACGCGCAGTACGTGCTCACAAGCGGTTCGGCCCGCTTCGTGCTGACCGGCGCGGTCCGCCCGGACGCAGACGGCGCCGAGCACGTGGCGAAGCACAGCGACGGTGTCTCCGACATCGCGCTGGAGGTGCCGGACGTGGACGCCGCGTACGCGCACGCCGTGGCGCAGGGCGCGACCGGCCTGGTCGAGCCGCACGACGTCAGCGACGAGCACGGCACCGTGCGGATGGCGTCCATCGCCGCGTACGGCGACACCCGGCACAGCCTTGTCGACAGGTCCCGCTACACCGGCCCGTTCCTGCCCGGCTTCGTCGCTCGCGGCCCGATCGTGGACCGCCAGCCGATGATCGACGCCGGCCTCCAGCCGAAGCGGTTCTTCCAGGCCGTCGACCACGTGGTCGGCAACGTGGAGCTGGGCCGGATGGACGAGTGGGTCGAGTTCTACAAGCGCGTCATGGGCTTCTCGAACATGGCGGAGTTCATCGGCGACGACATCGCCACCGACTACTCGGCGTTGATGAGCAAGGTCGTCGCCAACGGCACCCGCAAGGTGAAGTTCCCGCTCAACGAGCCGGCCGTGGCCCGCAAGAAGTCGCAGATCGACGAGTACCTGGAGTTCTACCAGGGCCCCGGCGCCCAGCACATCGCCGTGGCCACGAACGACATCCTGGCCAGCGTGGACGCCATGCGCGCGGCGGGCGTCGAGTTCCTGGACACCCCGGACTCGTACTACGAGGACCCGGAGCTGCGCGCCCGCATCGGCAACGTCCGGGTGCCGATCGAGGAGCTTCAGTCCCGCAAGATCCTGGTCGACCGGGACGAGGACGGCTACCTGCTCCAGATCTTCACCAAGCCGGTGCAGGACCGCCCCACCGTCTTCTTCGAGCTGATCGAGCGGCACGGCTCGCTCGGCTTCGGCAAGGGCAACTTCAAGGCCCTGTTCGAGGCGATCGAGCGCGAGCAGGAGAAGCGCGGGAACCTGTAACACTGTCCGCGTGACCCAGCCTCCTCCGAACCCGACGCCGCCGCCCGCCGGTCCTGTACCCGCGGGCGGCGGCTTCGCGCCGCCCGGCGGACCGGCGGTGCCCGCGCAGCACGTTCCCCCGGGGTACGCCGGCCCGCCCGGCTACCCACCTCCCGGTTACCCCCCACCCGGGTACGCCCCGATGCCCGTCCCGCCTCCGGTCGCGCCGAACGGGCAGCCGCTGGCGAGCTTCGGTGACCGGCTGCTCGCCTACCTGATCGACACCGCCGTCGCCGTGGCGGTGACGATGGCACTGTTCCTGCCGGTCTTCTTCCTCGTCTTCGTCCGGATGATCGACGAGATCGAGCAGGCCGGCCCGAACGGCCCCGACCCGGCCGAGCTCTGGACCGGCGTACTCCTGCCGTTGTTCGCCGCCGAGCTCGGGGTGCTGCTGCTGATGCTCGCCTTCTACTGGGTCTACCACGTCGAGTACGCCCGCCGGACCGGGCAGACGCTGGGCAAGAAGGTGATGAAGCTACGGATCGTGCCGCTGCAGCCGGACGCCGCGCTGAGCCGGGGGATGCTCGGCAAGCGCTGGGTCGTCGAGTTCGCCGGCGGGATGTTCGTGCCGTTCCTCAACTACCTCGACGGTTTCTGGCAACTGTGGGACAAGCCCTGGCAGCAGTGCCTCCACGACAAGTTCGCCGGAACGGTCGTCGTTAAGGTTGGCCCGTGAGCGCGAGGAGTGAGCCGGGTCTGCGAGCCCCGCAGTCGGGAACAAGGACGGCATCGTGAGTTTGGAACCTGGCTGGTACGTCGACCCCGCCGACACGGAGACCCGCAGGTGGTGGGACGGCGAGGGCTGGATCGGCGCGCCGATCCCGGTCGACGTCACCCCGCCCGACGGCCCGCCGCCCCCCGAACCCGAGCCCGCGCCGGCCGCCTCGACGCCCGCCGCCGGCCAGCAGGCCACCGACCCCGGCGGCCGCCCCGACGCGACCACGACGTCCGGCACGCCCGGCGGTCCGGGCGGACCGAGCCCGTGGCCGGGTCAGCCGGGTCAGCCCGGCCAGGGCGGCCCGTGGCCGGGACAGCCGGGTCAGGTGAACCCGTGGCCGGGTCAGCCGGGTCAGCCGGGCCAGCCCGGGCAGCCGGGGCAGGCCGGGCCGGGCACGCAGGGACCGCCGCCGGGCTGGCCGTACCCGCACTGGCCAGGTGCGCAGCCGGTCCCGCGTCCGCACGGGCTGCCGCTCGCGTCGTACGGCGCCCGGCTGGTCGCGCGCCTGATCGACTTCGGCGTGGTGTTCCTGCTCAACGCCGTGGTCAACGGCTGGTTCGTCTGGCGCTACGTCGAGGCGGTCTCCCCGTACCTGCGCGAGTCGGTGCGCCGGGCGCTCAACGGTGACACGTCCACCGAAGGGCTGCCCCAGATCGACGACCAGGCCGGCGGCCTCCAGATCGCGATTCTGGTGATCGCCACCGCGCTCTGGTACGCGTACGAGGTGCCGTCGATGGCGGCGCGCGGCCAGACCTTCGGCAAGCGGCTGATGGGCATCCGCGCGCTGCCGGTCGAGGCGGACCAGCCGCTCGGCTTCGGCCGGGCCACCCGGCGCTGGAGCACGCTCGGCCTGCCGACGCTGCTCTGGTACTGCTGCGGGCTGGGCCTGGTGCTCCAGCTCATCGACGCGGTCTCACCCCTGTTCGACCATCCGCTGCGCCAGGCCCTGCACGACAAGCGGGCGCAGACGGTGGTGGTCCAGCTCCCCCGCAAGCGTGACACCCGTACCACCCCGCCCGAGAGCGCCGACACCCCGGGAGACACCCCATGACCGAGACCGGACGCCAGCAGCCCGCGCTGCGGCTCACCCGCGCCGACCTGGACGCGCTGCCCAACTACGTGCCCGGCCGCAGCCCGGCCGACCTGGCCCGCGAGCTGGGGCTGGCCGAGGCGATCAAGCTGGCCAGCAACGAGGTGCCGTACGGCCCGCTGCCGGGCGTGGTGGAGGCGGTCGCGGAGGCGGTGGCCGGTTCGCACCGCTACCCGGACATGGGCGTGGTGGCGCTGCGTCAGGCGCTCGCCGAGCGGTACGGCGTGGACGCCGACCGGATCGCCACCGGCTGCGGTTCGGTGGCGCTGGCCGAGCACCTGGTGCGCGCCACCTGCCTGCCCGGTGACGAGCTGCTCTACTCGTGGCGCTCCTTCGAGGCGTACCCGATCATCGCGGCGACCAGCGGCGCGACGAGCGTGCGGGTGCCGAACGACGCCGGCCACGGCCACGACCTTTCCGCGATGGCTGCGGCGGTGACCGACCGGACCCGGATGGTGCTGGTCTGCAACCCGAACAACCCCACCGGTACGGCGGTGCGCCGGGCCGAGCTGGACCGCTTCCTCGACGCGATGCCGGACGACGTGCTCGTGGTGATCGACGAGGCGTACCGGGAGTTCGTCACCGACCCCGAGGTGCCGGACGGCCTGACCTACCTGGACCGGCCGAACGTGGCGGTGCTGCGCACGCTGTCCAAGGCGTGGGGCCTGGCCGGTCTGCGGATCGGCTGGCTGGTCGCCGCGCCGGAGGTGGCCGCCGCCGTGCGCAAGGTGGTCACTCCGTTCTCCACCAGCATGGCGGCCCAGGCCGGCGCGCTGGCCGCGCTGGCGCAGGCCGACGAGGTGGAGCGGCGCTGCGCGCTGGTGGTGGCCGAGCGGGACCGGGTCACCGAGGCGCTGCGCAAGTTCGTCCCGGACGTGCCGGACAGCCAGGCCAACTTCGTCTGGCTGCCGCTGGGCGAGCGGGCGGTGGAGTTCGGCCGGGCGTGCGAGGCGCGCGGCGTGATCGTCCGCCCGTTCCCCGGCGACGGTGTCCGGGTCACCATCGGCACCCCGGCCGAGAACGACGCGTTCCTGGCCGCCGCAGAGGCCGCGCTGGCCTGACCGGGCGCGCCCGGCGTCGGTCCGTCAACCCCCTACGGACCGGCGCCGGGCGTCCGGATCAGGTCACGGCGAGCAGCACCGGCTCGGCCATCAGGAAGTAGCCCTGGTCGTCGTCCTCCGGAGCGGCCTGCTCCCGCAGCCGCTCCACGGCGACGTAGCCGTCCACCGCGTACGCCCGGCCCGGCCGCCAGCCGATCCCGTCCCGTCCCAGGTCGAGCACGAAACTGGACCGGGTGGTGCCGGTCAGCGGGTCCACGGTGACCAGTTCCCGCCGGTCGGTCAGCAGATGCACCCGTCCCGGCTCGGTCGCCAGCACCCGCGCCGGGTGGATGTCCGCCCGGCGCCACAGCTCCTCGCCGGTACGCGCCGAGCGTCCGACCACCACCGGGCCGGACGTGTCCACCGCCCGCTCACCGTCCAGCACCGTGTCCGGGTGGTCCAGGCCCGGCGCCGCGGCCGGCTCGCCCGGGTCGGTCACCAGCCAGCCCCGGCTGCCCGCGCCGTCCGGCCCGGCGGTACGTAGCCCACGGCAACCGGAGTGCCCGTGCGGGCAGCCCACAGGCGTGACGACGAGTTGCTCCGGCGCGTCCGGCGGCCGCCAGCGGGTCCGCACCGTACCGGTCGCCGCGTCCCGCAGCTCGACCGCGGCCGGGCCGTCGCAGCTGTCCACCCCGACCAGCTCGCCGCTGGCGGTGGTGCCCACGTCGGACCGGCAACCGCTGCCCACGTCGACGCGCCAGAGCCGGCGGCCGTCGGCGAGGTCGTAGCCGCCGAGCCCGCCCGGACCGGCCGCGAGCAGCACGGTCCGCCCGTCCGCAGCGCGCGCCACGTGCAGCCCGGCCGGATCCCAGACCGTGCCGGCGAAGGTGCGTCGCGGCTCCGGCACCGACCCGGGCCGCGGGCCGTCCGCCCGCCAGGCCACCCGACCGGTACGCGCGTCGAGCGCCACCAGCTTGCCGTCGGACCAGCGGCTGACCACCGTGGTTCCCTCGGCGAGCACTCCGACCAGCGTTGCCGGCCAGCGGCGGAAGGACCAGAACGGGGTGACCCGGTGCCGACCGGTGACCGGCTGGTCGGCGTACACCTGACGGGCGCCGGCGTAGACGCGGAGGCGGCCGTCCACGACGAGCGGCGCCACCGGCAGCCGCGCGAGCACCCCGGCGGTCGGCGCGGGCACCTCCGGGTACGACTTCCGGGCCGGGGTGTCGACCTCGGCGGGCGACAGCACCCGGACGACCACGGCGACCGACGCCGCGACGGCGAGCACCGCCACCAGCGCCACCACGGCCCGCCGCCTCGCGGCCTTCGCCATCCGTCACCTCCGCCCCGGCACCCTACCGGCCGTGTGCGGGCGGGGTGCGGGGAGCGGCCGGGTCGGCTCAGGCGGCCTCGGTGGATCGGTCGGAACCGGCGGCCAGCGCCAGGTCGGCCAGGTCACGCCGGAGCGCGCCCTCGACCGCGCGGGCCGCCAGGCCACCGAGGATCAGGGCCAGCACCCGCCCGTACGCCCGGGTCGGCACCGCCTCCTGCTCGACCGTGACCTCGGTGCAGCCGCGCCGCCGCCGCTCGACGGTGCGCAGCGTCCAGGTGATCCGGTAGTCGGCGCCGGCGCCGCGCGACCCGAGCACCAGGCGGCCGGGCGCGACCGCCTCGATCACCTCGAACTCCTCCGGCTCGGTGCCGCCGTCCGGGCGGACGCGGGTCTCCCGCCACACGGTGCCCGGTCCGAAGCCGCCGGTGCCGACGACCTCGACCGCGTCCACCGCCGAGAGCCAGTCGGCGCGGGCCGGGAGGTCGGTGAGCAGCCGCCACAGGTCGGCGTCCTGCGCTTCGATGAATGCGGAAACCGTCACCGTCGACATGGCACCTCCCGTGTCGTACACGGTACGGGCCGTGACCGGAAACGGGGAGCCTCCCGGTGACATTTCCACCACCGGCGCCCCGGCCGGGGCACCGGTGTGGGCGCGAGCGGTCAGCCTCCGAACGTGCCGCCCCGCAGCGCGGTGACGAACGCGGCCCAGCCCGGCGGGCTCACCGCGAGCGCGGGGCCGTCCGGGTCCTTCGAGTCGCGTACGCCCACCACGCCGTGCGCGGCGACCACGTTCGTCGCCACCTCGACGCAGAGACCCTGATCGTTCGAGCGGCTGCTGGTGCGCCAGACGGCACCGGTCAACTCGGTCATGCTCGATCCTTCCTCTCGGCTTTCGCTGGTACGCCCGGCCCGGCACCGCGGGCGGCTCCCGGGAGGAGCCACCGGCCGGGGCGTACGTGATCCGGAGCGATCAACGGCGAAGGAAACGGCCCCGGTCGCACATCGGGTGCGACCGGGGCCGGTTCGGAAGGTCGGATCTCAGCGGGCCGGGAGGATCTTCCCGGTGACCTCGCCCAACGCGACTGTGGTGCCGTCCGGGCCGGGCGCGGTGGCGGTGATCGTCACCGTGTCGCCGTCCTCCAGGAACGTCCGCTCGCTGCCGTCGGCGAACTTGACCGGCTCGGACCCGCCCCAGGTCAGCTCCAGGAACGACCCGACCTGGCCGCGCTCCGGACCGGAGACGGTGCCGGAGGCGTAGAGGTCGCCGGTACGCAGCGACGCGCCGTTGACGGTGAGGTGCGCGAGCTGCTGCGCCGGGGTCCAGTACATGCCGGCGAACGGCGGCTCGGCGACCCGCTCGCCGTTCCACTCGACCGACAGCGTCAGGTCCAGCCCGACGCGCGGGGTGTCGCGCAGGTAGTCCTGCACCGGCGGGTCCTGGTCCGGCGCGGGTACGAACGCGTCGGCCAGCGCCTCCAGCGGCGTCACCCAGGCCGAGACGGAGGTGGCGAACGACTTGCCGAGGAACGGTCCGAGCGGCTGGTACTCCCACGCCTGGATGTCCCGGGCCGACCAGTCGTTGACGAGCACCACGCCGAAGACGTGGTCGGCGAAGTCGGCCACCGGCACCCGCTCGCCGAGCCGGCTCGGCACGCCCACCACGAAGCCCACCTCGGCCTCGATGTCCAGCCGTACCGAGGCACCGGTGGTGGGGCCCTGCGCGCTGGCCCGCTGGCCGGTCGGGCGGATCACCGGGGTGCCGGAGACGACCACCGTGCCGGCCCGGCCGTGGTAGCCGATCGGCACGTGCTTCCAGTTCGGCAGCAGCGGCGGCTGCCCGGGCCGGAAGATCTGCCCGACGTTCGAGGCGTGGTGCTCCGAGGAGTAGAAGTCGACGTAGTCGGCCACCTCGAACGGCAGCGCCATCTCGACCTCGCGCAGCGGCACCAGCAGCGGCTCGACCGCCGCCCGGTGCTCCGGCTCGGTGAGCAGCTCGACGACCCGCTGCCGGACCGCCGTCCACTGCGGACGGCCGAGCGCCATGAAGGCGTTGAGCGCCGGCTCACCCAGCGCGCCGCCGGCCAGCACCAGACCGGCGGCCTCCGCGCCGGCCAGGTCCAGCGCGAAGTCACCGATGCGGACGCCGATACGCGGCTCGCCGCCGCCGTGCCGGAACACGCCGTACGGCAGGTTCGTCACCCCGTACGGCGACCCCGCCGCCCCTGGTACCCAGGTCATGCCTCGTAGCCTCCGTTCACCAGCCCCAGCCGGATCAGATCGGTAAGTGGTTCGGAGATGCTGCACGAGCCGTACCCGACCCAGAGCGGGCGCTCGGCGTCGCGGTGCGCCCGGGCCGGCTCGACCACCCGTACCGGGTCGGTGGCGGCGAGCAGCTCGGCCACGCCGTCCACCTCGGCTCCCCCGACGGCGGCGAGCGTCGCGCCCAGCACGTTGACGAAACCGTGGTGGTTGAAGCCGGTCTCCGGGTCGCGGTGCCGGATCGCGTGGTGCAGCCCGGCGGTGAGCTTGAACGGCAGCTTACGGTCCCGGCACGCGCAGATCACCGCGGCCAGCTCGACCGGGGTGGGGAACAGTTCGGCGGCGAGCCCGCCGGTGCGGAACTTGGCGGCCACCGGCAGCCCGGCGGCGCGTGCCTCGGCGAGCGTGTCGAGCGCGCCCATCAGGCCGAAGGTCAGCGGGATCTCCGCGTACACGGCGGTGCCGGCGAGCCGGCCGGCGAGCGCGAGCAGCTCGGACAGCCCGGGTTGCGGGTCCTCGCCGCGCTTGGCGACCGGCGCCTCGATCTGCCGGGCGGCCAGCCCGTCGGGCGCGAGCGCGTCCAGCGCCTGCGGGAGCTGGTCCAGACCGGTGTCGCCGATCAGCCCGATGACCAGGCCCTCGGCCGGGTCCACCAGGCCGCTCAGTGATCCGCGCTGGATCTCCGAGGCGGGCAGCAGCAGCGGGCCGACCATGTCCGCGTACCAGGCGGTGCGGTGGGTGCGGTGCGCGGTCACCGCGTCGGGCAGCGGGGCGTTGCCGGGTGGGAAGACCGCGGCGTCGTCCACCAGGCCGGAGAGGAGGCGGGGCACCTGCGTTGACACGAGACAAGAATGTACGGGACGCTACGAGGAACGGACAACAGCGTCCGATTATCGGACGCCCTCGGCCGGAGAACGGGACATATCGGGAGGCGAGATGCCGTACTACCGCAGGGTCGGCGACGTGCCGCGCAAGCGCCACACCCAGTTCCGCCAGCCCGACGGCACGCTCTGCGCGGAGGAACTGGTCGGCCAGGAGGGCTTCTCCTCCGACTCGTCGCTGCTCTACCACCGGCACGCGCCGACCGCGATCCTCGCCGCGCAGGAGTACGCCCCGCCCACAGTCACCCGCGTGCCGAACCTGCCGCTCAAGCCGCGTCACCTGCGCACGCACAAGCTCGACGGCACCGGTGCGGACCCGGTGCTCGGCCGGCAGTACCTGCTCGCCAACGACGACGTACGCATCGCCTACGTGCTAGCCGACCGGCCGTCGCCGCTGTTCCGCGACGCCACCGGCGACCACTGCCTCTACCTGGAGGCCGGGTCGATGCGTGTGGAGTCGCCGTTCGGCGTGCTCGACGCGGTCGCCGGCGACTACGTCGTCATCCCCACCTCGACCATCCACCGCCTCGTGCCCACCGGCGACGAACCGACCCGGCTGCTCGCCGTCGAGGCGTCCGGCCACATCGGGCCGCCCAAGCGCTACCTCTCCGTACGCGGCCAGTTCCTGGAGCACGCGCCCTACTGCGAGCGCGACGTCCGGGGACCGGACACCCCGCTGCTGGTCGACGGCGAGGAGGTCGAGGTGCTGGTGCGGCACCGTCGCGGTTGGACGAGGTACGTCTACGCCAACCACCCGTTCGACGTGGTGGGCTGGGACGGGCACATGTACCCGTGGGCGTTCTCCATCCACGACTTCGAACCGATCACCGGGCGGATCCACCAGCCGCCGCCGGTGCACCAGACGTTCCAGGGCCCGAACTTCGTCATCTGCTCGTTCGTGCCGCGCAAGGTGGACTACCACCCGGCCGCCATCCCGGTGCCGTACAACCACCACAACGTCGACTCCGACGAAATGCTGTTCTACACCGGCGGCAACTACGAGGCCCGGCGCGGCTCCGGCATCGAGCAGGGCTCGATCTCGCTGCACCCGTCCGGCTTCACGCACGGCCCCCAGCCGGGTGCCGCCGAGCGGTCGATCGGTGCGGAGTTCTTCGACGAGCTGGCGGTCATGGTGGACACGTTCCGCCCACTGGACCTCTGCGACGCGGCCGCCGCCTGCGAGGACGACGGCTACGCCTGGACCTGGGCGCGCAAGTCCTGACGTACGCGAGAAGGGGCCGCGCCCGGCACGGACGCGGCCCCTCCGCACGCGGTCGTCAGAACGTGGACGCGTCGATGACGAAGCGGTAGCGGACGTCGGAGGCGAGCACCCGCTCGTACGCCTCATTGATCTTCTCGGCACCGATCACCTCGATCTCGGCGCCCAGCCCGTGCTCGGCGCAGAAGTCGAGCATCTCCTGGGTCTCCGCGATGCCGCCGATGTTCGACCCGGCGAACGACCGCCGGGCCGGGATCAGCGAGAACGCGTGCACCGACAGCGAATCCTCGGGCGCGCCCACGTTGACGAGCGTCCCGTCCACCGCGAGCAGCCGCAGGTACGCGTCCATGTCGAGCGTCGCGCTCACCGTGTTGATGATCAGGTCGAACGAGCCGGCCAGCTCGGTGAACGTGTCCTCGTCCGAGGTCGCGTAGTAGTGGTCGGCGCCGAGCCGCAGCCCGTCCTCCCGTTTCTTCAGCGACTGCGACAGCACAGTCACCTCGGCGCCCATCGCGTGCGCCAGCTTGACGGCCATGTGGCCGAGACCGCCCATGCCGATCACCGCGACCCGGCGGCCCGGCCCGGCGTTCCAGTGCCGCAGCGGCGAGTACGTGGTGATGCCGGCGCAGAGCAGCGGCGCGGCCGCGTCCAACTCGATGCCGTCCGGGATGCGCAGCACGAAGTCCTCGGTGACCACGATGGCCTGCGAGTAGCCGCCCTGGGTCGGCTCGCCGTCCCGCCCCACCCCGCCGTACGTGCCGGTGCTGCCGTTGAGGCAGTACTGCTCCAGCCCCTTGCGGCAGTTGTCGCACTCCCGGCAGGAGTCGACCAGGCAGCCGACGCCGACCCGATCGCCGACGGCGAACCTGGTGACCGCGGAGCCGACCTCACGCACCACGCCCGCGATCTCGTGACCCACCACGATCGGGTAGCGGGTCGGGCCCCACTCGCTGCGCGCGGTGTGGATGTCGGAGTGGCAGATGCCGGAGAACTTGATGTCGATGAGAACGTCGTCCGGTCCGAGATCGCGCCGCTCGATGGTGGTCGGGGCGAGCGGTTCGGTCGCGGACGTCGCCGCATAGGCGTTGACGGTGAGCACTGGTTCCCGCTTCCTTCAGCCGGTGTTTCCGGTCCTCCTACCCGCTCACCGGCGAGCGAACGCGGTGAATCCGGCCACCACCGACGCGGTGATCGCCCCGACCAGCGGCAACGGGCCGCCGACCAGCGCGTACACGAGCAGCAGCACCACCGCGGCGGCGGCCGCGTAGACCGGCACGACCAGGCCGCGTGACATCGCCTCCCGCAGGCCGGGCCGCCACGTCGCCGGGCGACGCAGCAGCACTGCCGTCCCGGCCACCGCCAGCACCGCGAACAGCCGGGACGCGCCGGTCGAGGCCGGGGCCAGCGCGGCGACCAGCACGCTCGCGAGCAGCGACCAGCCGGCCACGGACAGCAGGAGCCGCCGGATGCCGTCGTCCACCGTCCGCGCCGGGTCGGGACGTGCCACCGGCAGGTCCGCCAGCGCGGTCAGGTGTTCCAGCGTCTCGGCGTACCGGCGGCGTTCCAGCCGGGCCACGCCCACGTCCTGCCCCGCGTCACCCAGCTCCGGGTCCAGCCGCAGCGCCTCCCGGTAGGCCCGCTCGGCCAGGTCGAACAGCTGCAGCCGCACCGCGACCAGGCCGAGCACCAGGTGCGCCTCCGGCTCGTCGTGGGCCAGCTCCACCCCGCGCCACGCCGCGTCCAGCGCCGCCTGCCCGTTGCGCGACGCGGAGAGGATGGCGGCGGCACTGCGCTGCGCGTACGCGTCGCCCGGCGCACGCGCCAGGATCTCGTCGGCGGTGGCCGCGGCGGGCTTCCAGTGTTCGAGGTCGAGGAGGGCGAACCCGCGCGCCACGAGCGCCGGCACCGCCTCGGGACCGGCGGTCGCCTCCTCGACGGCGGTCTCGGTGGCGGCGAGCGCCTCGGCCGGGCGGTCGGCGGCCAGGTGCATCCGGGCCAGCATGGTCAACGCGGGCAGGTGCCCGGGCTCGTCCGCGAGCAGCGCGGCGAGTTCGCCGATCCCCTCGTCGTAGCGCCCCAGCTCGGCGAGCAGGTGGGCACGTTGCAGGTAGCCGTCGGCGGCGGACTGGTCGGGAGCGGCGTCACTCGGCATCCCGGCGAGCGTATCCGCCCGGCCCCACCGCGCGCCGAGGGTGCCCGGCGTCAGGCACTCCGGCAGGACGCGCCCGCCCGGCCGCCGCACGTCCCCAGACTGCACCACCGGCGCAGTCCGCTCTCGTCCAGGAACAGCCACCCGCACCGCCGGTCCGGGCAGACCCGCACCGTGAACCGGGCCGGATCGGCGAGCAGTTGTGCGCCGCTGAACGCGGCGGCGTGCACCGGCAGCCGCAGCCCTGCGGCAAGGTCCGGCCACCAGCGGCCGCGTCCGTCGGCCTCACGCCGGAAGACGAGCGTACGAGCGGCGGCCTCGGCGGCCCGTGCGACCGTCTCGAAGGCCGGTCCGTCGTCCGGGTCGACCAGGCTGGCGTAGAGCGCCGCGCGGAGCGTACGGGCCTCGTCGAGCACCGCCTCCGCCGCTGGCGGGTCACGGCGCGCGAGGTGCAGCAGGCGGTTCGTCGAGACCTCGTCCACCAGCCCGACATGGCCGGCCCAGACGGCAAGGGTGCGGTAGCCGCGCAGCCACTCGGCGCCGGGCAACGGAGGCTCGTGTCCCCACCCGGCGAGCGTGTTGCAGAAGTCCAGGGCCGGATGGCCGCCCACGCTCCACGGCAGGCTCTCGTCGTTCACCCGGATTTCGTGCATCGGCCGGTCGACCCGGTCCAGGCGGTCGTCGCCCGCGAGCACCCGCCGCTGCACCTCGCGGAGCCGGGGCCCCGGCTCGACGCCGAAGTCGGCCGCGAGCAGGTCCCGGGTGGCGCGGTAGAGGCGCAGCGCGTCGGCCCGCCGGGCACCCCGGTACAGGGCGGTCATCAGGACTGCCACGAGGTGTTCCCGCGTAGGGTGTTCGGCGGCCAGCGGCATCAGTTCGGCGATCGCCCGCGTGTGCCGGCCCAGCGCGAGCTGCGCCTCGGCCCGTAGCTCCACGGCCACCAGCCGTAGCTCCTCGACAGTGCCGTGCAGCCGGTGCCGCAGCTCGTCGTCCGCCGCGTCGGCGAGCAACGGCCCGCGCCAGAGGGCCAGCGCCCGGTCGAGCGACCGCACCCGCTCGGCGGGATCGGCGGCTCTCCCGGCCCTCCGGACCAGTTCGGCGAACTCGTCGACGTCGACCCGGTGCCCGTCCTCCTCCACCGCGTAGCCCTCGCCCCGGGTGCTGATCCGCACCCCGTACGGATGGAGCGAGCCCCGCAGCCGCCCGATGTACGTCTGCACCGCACTGCGCGCCGTGGCCGGCGGCCGGCCGTTCCAGAGCAGGTCGATGAGGCGGTCGGTAGGCACCACCCGGCCCACGTCGAGCAGCAGCACCCCGAGCAGGCAACGCTCCTGGCGCCGGCTGCCGACCTCGACCGGCCGGCCGTCGTGGCGGGCCTCGAACGGCCCGAGCAGGCGGAACTCCATACCGAACAGGACGATCCGGCCCGAGCCGGGGGTTGTCGCCCGGCGGTGATCGCGTGATGAGGAGCTCGGCCGGCCGGGTCCGCCCGCTCGACGGCTGCGGCTCGACGCGGTGAGCCGGTGGTGATCCGGCCCGGTGATGCTCGCCGTCCGGACCAGCGACGAATGGAGTGCAACATGCGGTTCAGGATGAGTATCGCGGTGGCGAGCGTCGTGGCGGCGGTTGTCGCGGGCCTGCCCGGCTCGGCGTCCGCCGCGCCGGAGCGGCATCCCGCCCCGGGTGCCTGGGAACCGGCACCCCAGGAGCCGTTCGAGATGCCGGCGGGCGCGCGGTGCGAGTTCGCGGTACGGGTCGAGCCGATCGTGGACGAGGTTCGGAAGCTGACGATCGAGACCTATCCGGACGGCGCACCGAAGCGGGAGTTGTTCACCGGCGCCCTGATCAACCGGGTGACGAACCTGGAGACCGGTGCCACCTCGACGGCGGACGCGAGCGGCACCGCCCTCGTCGTCTACCGCACCGACGGCTCGATGACCTGGTACGTGACCGGGCCGGTGCTGCTCGGTTTCCGGGAGAACGCCGGC
Source organism: Micromonospora sp. WMMA1976 (assembly GCF_027497335.1). Classification (NCBI taxonomy): domain Bacteria; kingdom Bacillati; phylum Actinomycetota; class Actinomycetes; order Micromonosporales; family Micromonosporaceae; genus Micromonospora; species Micromonospora sp. WMMA1976. The sequence continues at coordinate 5,835,328 of NZ_CP114912.1, forward strand.
ACGCTGCCGAAGGGGCTGTGGATCGTCGACGGCCGGTTCCGGGTGGAGTTCTCCCCCACCTACGACAAGACCATCACGATGCTCCACGGCACTACTCACAACGTCTGCACCGACGTCGACTGATCGGGTGACGCGGTGACCGGCGTCCCCGGTCACCGCGTCAGTCGGCCGGAGCCTCGTAGACCAGAGCCACCGCGATCCCGGCGAGCCCCTCCCCGCGCCCGGTGAAGCCCAGCCCGTCTGTGGTGGCCGCGGAGACGGTCACCGGCGCGCCGACCGCCCCGGAGAGCACCCGCTGCGCCTCCTCCCGGCGCGGCCCGATCTTGGGACGGTTGCCGACGACCTGCACCGACACGTTGCCGATCTGGAAGCCCGCCGCCCGTACCCGGCGTGCGCTCTCGGTCAGCAGCGCCACCCCGGAGGCACCGGCCCACTCCGGCTGGTCCACGCCGAAGTTCGCGCCCAGGTCGCCGAGCCCGGCGGCGGAGAGCAGGGCGTTGCAGGCCGCGTGCGCCGCCACGTCGGCGTCGGAGTGCCCGGCCAGGCCGTCCTGGTCCGGCCAGTGCAGGCCCGCGACCCAGCAGGGCCGCCCGGCTGCGAACGCGTGCACGTCGGTGCCGACAGCCACCCGAGGAACGATCATGACCAGAGGGTACGCGCCGCAGATCCCAGGAGCCGGGTGGACGACGGCCGTCAGGCGCCTGTGGTCAGGAGGTGCTCGGCCAGAGCCATGTCGAACGGGCGGGTGATCTTCAGGGCCAACTCGGAGCCGGGTACGCAGGTCACCGCGATCCCCTGCTTCTCGACCAGGCCGGCGTCGTCGGTCAGCGCGTCACCCGCCGATCGGTGGGCCGCGATCAGCACCGACCGGCGGAAGCCCTGCGGCGTCTGCACCGCCCGCAACGCGGACCTGTCGACGGTGCCGAGCACCCGCTCGGCCGCGTCGACCTCCTTGATCGTGTCGACCACCGGCAGCACCGGGATCACCGCGTCGTGCCCGTCGCGGACCGCCGCGGCCACCGACTCGACCAGGTGGGGCGGGGTGAGCGCGCGGGCCGCGTCGTGCACGAGGACGATCTCCGGACCGGCGGGAACCGCTGCGAGGGCTGCCGCAACCGACTCCTGGCGTTCGGCGCCACCGGGCACCACAGTCACCGGGGCCACGGGGGCGAGCATCGCGCGTACCGCCTCGACCTCGGTCGCCGGCGCGGCCACCACGATCGTGTGCACCGAGGGCGCGGCGGCGATCCGGCGGACCGCGTGCACCAGCAGCGGCTCACCCGCGAGCAGCCGGAGTGCCTTCGGGGCGCCGGGTCCGAGGCGTACCCCGGCACCTGCCGCAGGAACGAGGACCGCGACGTCACCGCGCGGATTGAGCTGCGCGGTCACGTCGCGGTCCTCGGATTCGTTCGCTGCGGGGTGGGTAGAGGCAGAGGCGTGGATCAGGCCTCGGTCAGCACCTTGTCGAGCAGCGTCTCGGCCTCGTCCTTGGTGCTCTTCTCCGCCAGCGCGACCTCGCCGACGAGGATGTCACGAGCCTTGGCGAGCATCCGCTTCTCGCCCGCCGACAGGCCCCGCTCCCGCTCCCGGCGCCACAGGTCGCGGACGACCTCGGCCACCTTCAGCGGGTTTCCGGAGGCCAGCTTCTCCAGATTCGCCTTGTAACGCCGCGACCAGTTGGTCGGCTCCTCGGTGTGTGGTGCACGGAGCACGTCGAAGACCTTGCCCAGGCCCTCTTCGCCGACCACCTCGCGCACACCCACGATCTCGGCGTTCTCGGCGGGAACCCGGACCGTCAGGTCACCCTGTGCGACCCTCAGGACGAGGTATTGCTTGGGCTCGCCCTTGATGACCCGAGTCTCGATTGCCTCGATGAGTGCGGCCCCGTGGTGGGGGTAAACAACGGTCTCGCCGACACTGAAAACCATAGGTTCGAAACCCCTTTCGCTGTGTCTAGGGTAACACGCTCAGGCACCGATGTCTCACCGCTGTCCTGACCGTTGGCGCAGCTCAGGGGCCCTGTGAGAGGTATTTCTTCAGCTTGACAGGCGGTCAAACCGATGGTTTCGACACGCTCCGTGAGGAACACGTGACAACCCGGTACGGGGTGACGGGAGCGTCCAGATCTAGGGCAATGCGCTCCTTCCATGGTAGCTCCGCAACTCCGTCCGCGCCCAGGTGTGGCGTTACGGCGGTCGGTGCGGGACGCTGGTGAGGGACGTGACGTCCGCTCACCGAGACGTTCCTGGGGGTCCGATGGGCGTGCCTGACGCTGACGGCCAGGGGCCGCCGGACGGGCTGCCCGGCCTGCCTCCGGAGTGGGGCCGGGTGGTCGTCCCGGACGACGCCTCGGCGCTCGCCGACGAGGCCCGGCAGGTCCGCCGGGAGTTGCGCCGCGCGCGGCAGGGCTCCGGCCGGCGTACCGTTCCGGCCCGCCTCGGGCTACCGGTGCTGATCCTGCTCGTGTCGGTGCTCGTCACACTCGCCGGGCTGGCCGCCGTCACCTGGCCGCGTACCACCACGCGGTCCGGCGCGCCGACGGTGCTCCCCCGCTCCACCACCGCGCCGCAACCGGTCGGCCCGCTGCCCGCGCTGGACCTGGTCGGCGCCGACGACACACCGGTACCGCTGCGCAGCCTGCTGCCCGCCATGATCATCCTGGTCGACGCCTGCGCCTGCGCCGAGCAGGTCGGCACCGCGGCGCGCGCCGCGCCGCCCGGCGTCACGGTGGTCACCGTGACCGAGGGCCGCAGCGCCGGACCCGCGAGCGTCCCCGGGGTACGCCCGCTCGGCGACCCGGCCGGCGGCCTGCGCTCCTACGTGCACCTGTCCGCCCATCCCGGCACCGCCGCCGCGCTGCTCGTGGACCGGCAGGGCTCGCTGGTCCGGGTGGTGCCGGAGCTGGGCCCGCTGTCGGACTACGGCGCCGACCTGGCCCGGCTGGGCAACTGAGGGCCGGCGCGACAGCGGTCAGTAGAGCGCTTCGAGCCGGGCGTCCAGTTCGGCGCGGCCGCGTACGCCGCTGAACCGCACCAGCACCGGCGCGCCGGTGCCGCCCAGCAACGGCAGTTCCAGTCGCCCGCCGCACCGGAGCACCCGCTGCGCGTCGCCGGTCCCCGCGCCGGACAGCTGCACGGCGACCGCCCCGTCCCCGGAGCAGCTCACCGACAGGCGGTAGTCGTCGCCCCGCGAGGGATTCACCTGCCGGACGACGGGCGGCCCGTCCGGCGTCAGGTCGGACGTCTCCCGCCACACCACGTGCGACACCTGGAGCACACGCGAGGTGCCGTCGTCCTCGACCCGGATCACCACCGACCGGTCCGGCGCCGTGGCCGGCCCACGGAGTGCCAGGGGCGTCGGATCGCGCCCCGGTCGTGCCGGCCAGGCATCGCCTGTCGAGGGGTCGACCCGCCAGGTGCGGGCGACGGGTTCGGCGCTCGCCGGCGGCACCGGCACGGCCGTGGCCGCGCCCGGCTCCGGTGCCGCCGCCCGCCACCAGGCCGCGCCGGCCGTCAACGCCAGAACGGTCAGGACGGTCAGCGGTACCCGTCCGTCCCGCTCATCGGAGGCCATGACGGCAGCGTATCCGCGCGGCCCGGGCGGGGCGAGCCGTCAGCCCACCCGTTCCAGCAGCACCGCGTAGAGCGTCAGGCCCGGTCCGAACGCGAGCATCACCACCCAGCGCGGCGGCGCCGGCTCCGTACGCCACAGCCGGTCCAGGATCAGCAGCACGGTCGGGGACGAGCAGTTGCCGTGCTCGGCGAGCGTGCCCCGGGAGGCGGCGAGGCCGTCCGGCGGCAGGGCCAGCTCACGCTCCACCACGTTGAGGATCCGCGGCCCGCCCGGATGCACCGCCCAGCCGTCCACGTCGGAGCGCTCGCACCCGTGCCGCGCCAGCAGCTCGTCGATCAGCGTCCGCACGTGCCGCGACAGCACCTGCGGCACCTTCGGCGACAACCCCATCCGGAAACCGGTGTCGGTGACGTCCCAGGTCATGTGGTCGGCGGTGGAGGTGTCGGTGACCGAGGTGACCTCGCGCAGCGCGTACCCCCGGCCGCCGGGGACGACCACGGCGGCGACCGCGGCGTCCGAGAACAGCGCGTGGGAGACGATCTGCTGGGTGTCCACGCGGGCGCCCGGCGGCTGGATGTGCAGGCTGGTCAGCTCCGCGCAGAGCAGCAGCGCGGGCCGCCCGCGGGCGGTGACGAAGTCGCTCGCCGCGCCCAGCCCGGGCAGGGCCGCGTAGCAGCCCATGTGCCCCACGAACATGCGCTGGGCGCTCGGGGACATGCCCAGGTCCCGGGCGAGCAGGATGTCCAGCCCCGGGGTCGCGTACCCGGTGCAGGAGCAGACGATGAACAGCCCGATGTCGGAGGCGTCCAGGCCGGCGGCGGTGAGTGCCCGGCTGACCGCCTCCTTGCCGAGCGGCAGCGCCTCGACCTGGTAGCGGCGCATCCGGCGCTCGGTCGGCCACTCCGAGACGTCCTCCAGCAGCGGGTTGACCGCCGCCTGCCGCCGGCTGACGCCCGAGTTCGCGAAGATCCGCTCGGCCAGCGCCCTGGTGTTCCCCTGGAAGTGCTTCGCGAAGAAGCCCGTCCACAGTTCGTCCTGCATCGCGGCCGGCGGTTGCGCCGTACCCAGACCCGCGATCACCGGTGTGCCCACGTCCCCCACCCCTCCCTCATCTCTCGCACCGACTCCTGGTCACCCGGCAGCCTTTCGTTCGCGACTGCGGGGCTCGCAAAACCGGCTCGCTCCTCGCGCTTCACCAACGAGGGAGCGCGCTGTCCCGGTCCGGGTCGCCGCCCAGCGCGGCGATGCCGAGCCAGTCGGCGCACACGTCGGACGTGGCCGGATGCAGCGAGCCGCAGCGGGCGTCCCGGTAGAGCCGTTCCAGCGGATGCCCGCGCCGGGTCGCCGACGTACCGGCCGCCTCCAGCATGGAGGCCGCGACGTCGGCGGCGGTGGTGCCGGCGAGCAGCTTGGCCCGCCACACCCAGCGGTTCGTCTCGGCGTCGCCGGGCGCCTCGTCGACCCGGCGGGCCGCCTCGGCGACCACCAGTTCGGCGGCGGCGGTGGCCGCGTCGGCCCGGCCCAGGCGGGCCCGCACCGCGGGCAGCCCGGCGAGGTTGCGGGCGTTGAGGTGCTCGGCCGCGGCGTCGATGGCGGCCCGGGCCACGCCGACGTAGACCGCCGCATAGCTCGCCACCAGCCAGTGCGGCATGAGCTGGGCGACGACCAGGGCCAGCCCTTCGACGCCGCCGAGCAGCCGGTCGGCCGGGACCGTCACGTCCAGGTGCACGTCGTGCGAGGAGGTGGCCCGCATGCCGAGCGAATCCCAGGTGGGCTCGACGGTGATCCCGTCCCCCGCCGGGACCAGGAACTGCGACACCACCGACTGGTCGGCGGCGCTGCGGGCAGCCACCAGGTAACCGTCCGGGTGCCCGGCGCCGGAACAGAACGTCTTGCTGCCCTTGATGTGCCAGCCGCCGTCGACCGGCTCGTAGACGGTGCTGAGCTGCGACAACCGGGCACCGGCGCCGCGTTCGCTCATCGCGACCGCGTACCAGGCGCCGTCCGCAGCCGCGCGCAGCAGCCGGTCCCGCGCCGCCAGGGCCTCGTCCGGTACGCCGAGCGCCTCGGCCAGTTCCTCGGTGACCGCGCCCAGCGCCCCGGTGACCGAGGCGTGCATGTTGAACACCAGCGCGGTGGCGCCGTTGCCCCGGGCCAGTTCGGTGGCGACGGCGGCGTACTCGGCGAAGCTCGCGCCCGTACCGCCCAGCTCGGGGGGCACCATCAGGCCGAACAGCCCGGCCGCCCGCAGGTCCGCGAAGTCGTCCACGGGGAACGAGCCGTCGCGGTCGTGCTCGGCCGCGCGGGCGGCCAGTCGCGGCGCCAACCGGCGGGCCGCCTCCAGCGCGTGCACAGTCATGTCGCCCCCTTCTCGGCGTCCTTTACCCCGGGCCGCCCCGGCTACCCGCCCCGGCGCCCCCAGCCCTGGTACAGCACCGCTGTCGACCGGGTCGGCACGATGCGCGGTTCGGTCCGGCCCGGACGGTCGGCGCCGCCGCGCATGCGGCGCAGCAGCCAGGCCAGCGTGCCGCCCAGCTGCGGGCGGACCCCGCGCACCGTCAGCGACACGCCGTGCCGGGCGCACTCGGCGACCAGCGCGCGGGCGTCGACGAACAACCGCGGATCGTGGATGCCGCGCGGCACCGTGGGCAGCCGTTCGCCCAGTTCCACAGCGACGAGCCGGGCCAGCAGCGTGTCGTTGAGCGTGTCCAGCACCAGCAGGCCACCAGGGCGCAGCAGCCGGCACGCCTCGGCGACGGCCCGCCGCCAGTCCGGTACGTGTTCCAGCAGCTCACCGGCGGAGACCACAGCCGCGCAGCCGTCGGCCAGCGGCACCGCCGTGGCGTCGGCCTGGACCACAGTGACGCCGTGCGCGGCGGCCTGGTCGAGCGCGGAGCGGGTCAGGTCCACCCCGACGTGGCGGTAGCCCTTGCCGGCCAGGTGCGGCGCCAGCAGCCCGGCGCCGCAACCCAGGTCGACGAGCAGGTCGTCCGGCGTGGACGCCGCCGGTACCAGCGCCGCCCGGGCCCGGGCCAGCCAGTGCAGCATCGCGAACGCGCCGTGCGGCCGCCACCACTCGCCGGCCAGGTCGTCGTACTGCCGGGGGTCGTTCGGCGGCAGCACCCGGTAGGGAGTGGACACCGGCGACGCGTCGGGCATGCGTCGAGCGTGGCACGACTGCCCGGTAACGACCAGACTTCCCTTATGTCGACACGGGTGTTAGGGCTGGTCAGGGCGAGCCATCCGGAGCCCGCGGCGGCGGTCACAGTGGTCGCCGCGCTGCTCGCCGCCGGTGCCGGGCACTCCGCGTCGGGCGTCGCCGCGGTGGCGTTGACGGTGCTGGCCAGCCAGCTCGCCGTCGGGTGGAGCAACGACCTCATCGACGCCGACCGGGACGCGGCGGTGGGGCGTACCGACAAACCGGTGACCACCGGCGAGGTCGCCCGGCCGGCGCTGGCCCGGGCCACCGCGGTGGCCGCCGTCGCCGTGCCGGTGCTCGCGCTGGCCGGCGGCCCGGCCGCGGCGGCCTGCGCCACGCTGGGCCTGGTCTCCGCGCTGCTCTACAACCGGCCGCTGAAGTCGACGCCGGTGTCGGTGCTGCCCTACGCGGTCTCGTTCGGCGCGCTGCCCGCGTTCGTGGTGCTGGCGCTGCCCGGCTCGCCGGCGCCCCCGGCCTGGCTGGTGGCCGCCGCCGCGCTGCTCGGTGCCGGGGCGCACTTCGCCAACGTGCTGCCCGACCTGGCCGACGACGCCCGGACCGGGGTGCGCGGCCTGCCGCACCGGCTCGGGCCGGTGGGCAGCCGGCTGGCCGCCGCCGGGCTGCTGCTCGCGGCCACCGTCGCGCTGGTCCTCGGCCCGCCCGGACCGCCGTCGTGGGCCGGCCTGTCGGCCGTCGCCGCCGCCGTCGCCGTGCCGGCCGTCGGCTGGTACGCGGGACGCGCGACCGCCGGACGCTCGGCGACCGCCTTCCGGGCGGTGCTGGTGGTGGCGCTGATCGATGTGGTGCTGCTGGTGACGAGCGGCCGGGTGGTCTGAGCAGTCCCTCCCGAGGTGGTATTGCCGGGTCCGCGTGCGGGCCTCGATCAGCTCCAACTACCCTGGAGCGCGGTCTGCGCGGGTATGGCCACCCCGTGCCCGGGGGTCGACCGGGCGGGGATCGTGACGAGGAGGACCGACGTGACGCGCTCGATCAGGGGTTCCCGGGGGCCGGCCCTGCTGCTGGCCGGCACGGCGGCGGCGAGCCTGCTGCTGTCCGGGTGCGGCGCCGGGCAGATTTCCGAGACCGCCAACAAGATCCCGTCGGTACAGGGCGTCAACGTCCAGACCTCCGACAACCTCTACAAGGTGCGCGGGCTCTACGTGCAGTTCCCGGGCCCGAAGGGCTACGAGGCCGGGTCGAACGCGCCGGTCAACGTGGTGATCTACAACGACAGCGAGAAGCCGGTGACCGTGACGGTCACCACCGACAGCGCCCGGGAGATCGTGCTCACCGGTTCCGGCGCGGGCGAGAGCGGCGCGGCCACCCCGACCGGTTCGCCCACCGAGCCGGCCACCGCCTCGCCGACCGCCACCGACCCGAGCGCGTCGCCGAGCCAGTCGCTGGAGGTGACCGGGTCGCCGTCGGCCAGCCCGTCGCCGAGCGAGAGCGAGTCCGCGCCCGCCGGCCAGCCGGCCCGGATCGAGATCCCGGCGCTCAGCTACGCCCAGCTCAACGCCGGCAACCCGCGGTTCCTCCAGCTCGTCGGCCTGAACGAGAAGCTGCTCGTCGGCCAGCAGGTCAACCTGACCTTCGACTTCGGCAACGGCAAGGTCGTCACGACCCCGGCACCGATCGGCATCCCGCTGACCCCGGAGGCCACGCCGTCGAAGATCGTGGAGCCGCGGCACGTCGGTGAGGACAGCGGCGTCGAGGGCGGCCACTGACCGCGTCCCCTCTGTCGTCGGCACCGCCGTCGTGGCCAGCGCCACGCCGGCGGTGTCGCCGTTTCGGGTGGGCTTTCGTCGTACCGGCCGGTTAGCGTCCGGTGGTGACCTCGCCCCGATCGACCCCCTCCCGCGCCGGTGCCGGCCGCGGTCGCGCCGCCACCCGCGAACCCCGTCCGGCCTACGAGTGCGACGCCTGCGGCCACCAGCCCCCGAAGTGGGTGGGCCGGTGCCCCGAGTGCGGCGAGTGGGGTTCGGTGGTCGAGTGCACGGTCACCGGCCCGCTGGTCTCCGGCCGGGTGGTCAGCTCGCGGATGCCGGCCGAGCCGGCCCGGCCGATCGCCACGATCAGCGCCGCGCCCGCCCGGGCCCGTCCCACAGGTGTGAGCGAGCTCGACCGGGTGCTCGGCGGCGGCCTGGTCCCCGGCGCGGTGGTGCTGCTCGCCGGTGAGCCCGGCGTGGGCAAGTCGACGCTGCTGCTCGACGTGGCCCAGCAGTGGGCGGCCGGGGCCGGCAGCCCGTCGCTGGTGGTCAGCGGCGAGGAGTCGGTCAGCCAGGTGCGGCTGCGCGCCGAGCGGATGGGCGCCCTGCACGACCAGCTCTACCTGGCCGCCGAGAGCGACCTGTCGGCGGTGCTCGGCCACCTCGACGCGGTCAAGCCGGGGCTGCTGGTGCTCGACTCGGTGCAGACCATCTCGACCACCGGCACCGAGGGCGTGCCCGGCGGCGTCACCCAGGTCCGCGCGGTCACCGCCGCCCTCGTCGCCGTCGCAAAGGAGCGCGGCATCGCCACCGTGCTGGTCGGGCACGTCACCAAGGACGGCCAGGTGGCCGGGCCCCGGGTGCTGGAGCACCTGGTCGACGTGGTGCTGCACTTCGAGGGCGACAAGCACTCCTCGCTGCGCATGGTGCGCGGCGTGAAGAACCGCTTCGGCGCGGCCGACGAGGTGGGCTGCTTCGAGATGCACGAGGGCGGCATCAGCAGCCTGGCCGACCCGTCCGGCCTGTTCCTGACCCGCTACTCCGAGCCGGTGCCGGGCACCTGCGTGACGGTGGCGATGGAGGGGCGCCGGGCGCTGGTGACCGAGGTGCAGGCCTTGATCGGCGCCACCGTCGCCGGCTCGCCCCGGCGTACCGTCTCCGGCCTCGACAGCGCCCGGCTCGCGATGGTCCTCGCGGTGCTCCAGCGCCGCACCGAGCGGCTCACGCTGCACGACCGGGAGGTCTTCGCCGCCACCGTCGGCGGCATCCGGGTGGTGGAGCCGGCAGCCGACCTGGCGGTGGCGCTCGCTGTCGCCTCCGGCGGGCTCAACCTGGCGCTCAACCCGCACCTGGTGGCGATCGGCGAGGTGGGCCTCACCGGTGAGGTCCGCCGGGTCGGCGCGGTGCCCCGCCGGCTGGCCGAGGCCGCCCGGCTCGGCTTCCGGCTGGCCCTCGTACCGCCCGGGTGCGGGCCGGAGAGCAGTGGTGCCGGGCCGGAGAACATGCGCGTGATCGAGGTCACCGACGTGCGGGCCGCCCTCCAGGCGGCCGCACGCGCGTCGGCGGAGTGACACGGTGGGCGTTTCCGGGCAGGCCACGCAGGCCGCACCGACCCGGCCGAGCAGGGCATCGTGACACATCACAGTAACCACGAGAGCACCCACCGCATGGCAGTCCGTAGACTGTGCCCGTGCCGATCGACCGCGATGCCACAAAGCCCGCAACGGCGACGCCGCACGCCCGTACCGGCGCCGTGACCGGCAACCCCGCTCGTGCCATCAGCGTGAGCGTCAACGGAAGCGTCGGCGCCGGGGCCGGCGCCGATCCGCTGCGCGCCAACCTCGCCCTGATGGCTCCGGGCACCGCCCTGCGGGACGGCCTGGAACGGATCCTGCGCGGCCGCACCGGCGCGCTGATCGTGCTCGGCTACGACAAGGTGGTCGAGCAGATCTGCACCGGCGGCTTCCCGATGGACGTGGAGTTCTCCGCCACCCGGGTCCGGGAGCTGTGCAAGATGGACGGCGCTGTGGTGCTGTCCAGCGACGGCACCCGGATCGTGCAGGCCGGCGCGCACCTGATGCCCGACCCGTCCATCCCCACCGAGGAGTCCGGCACCCGGCACCGCACCGCCGAGCGGGTGGCCCGGCAGACCGGCTACCCGGTCATCTCGGTCAGCCAGTCGATGCGGATCATCAGCCTCTACGTCAACGGCCAGCGGCACGTGCTGGACGACTCGGCCGCCATCCTGTCCCGCGCCAACCAGGCGCTCGCCACGCTGGAGCGCTACAAGCTGCGGCTGGACGAGGTCTCCGGCACGCTCTCCGCGCTGGAGATCGAGGATCTGGTCACCGTCCGCGACGCGGTGGCGGTGGTGCAGCGGCTGGAGATGGTCCGGCGGATCGCCGACGAGATCGCCGGCTACGTGGTGGAGCTGGGCACCGACGGCCGTCTGCTGGCGCTTCAGCTCGACGAGCTGATGGCCGGCGTGGACGCCGACCGCACCCTGGTCATCCGCGACTACCTGCCGACCGGCCGCAAGTCGCGCACGCTCGACGAGGCGCTCGTCGAACTCGACCTGCTCAGCGCCACCGAGCTCATCGACCTCGTGGCGGTGGCGAAGGCGATCGGCTACCCGTCCGCCTCCGACGCGCTCGACGCCGCGGTCAGCCCGCGCGGGTTCCGCCTGCTGGCGAAGGTGCCCCGGCTGCCGGTGGCCGTGGTCGACCGGCTGGTGGTGCACTTCGGCAGCCTCCAGCGGCTGCTCGGCGCGACGGTGGAAGACCTCCAGGCGGTCGAGGGCGTGGGCGACGCCCGCGCCCGCGGCGTCCGCGAGGGCCTGTCCCGGCTCGCCGAGGCGAGCATCCTCGAACGGTACGTCTGACCGACCGCTCAGCCGGTGACGGTCAGCTTCACCGGCTCGCTGATCTTGGTGCCGACCCGGGCGAACACCTGGTACGCGCCGATCGCGGCAAACTCACCGTTCGCCAGCCCGTTCGCGCACTTGTTGTCCAGCCGGCCGTTCCAGCCCAGCTCGTAGGAGCGCTCGAAGTTCGGCGTGAACGACTGCACGTCCGAGCCCTTGCCGGTGCCGCAGGTGTCCGACGACCAGATCTTCTCCGCGCCCGACTTGACGTACAGCTCCTGGAGGTCGGCGCCGACGTCCCGGCTGCACGTACGGTTCGACACGTTCTTGACCTTGAGGCGCAGCGTGACCACAGTGCCCCGCTGGGCGGTGGCAGGAACCGCCACCGGGGTCACCAGCAACTCGGAGTCGGTGCAGGTGCCGTCGTCGGAGACCGGCTGACCGGTCGCGCCGCCGTTACCGGTGCCACCCCCGTCGTTCCCACCCCCGCCGGTGTTCCCGCCGCCGTCGCCGGTACCGCCGGGCCCGGTGCCGCCGTTGTTCGCGCCACCGCCACCGGCGTCACCCGCCGTCGGTGACGGGCTGCCGGACTGCGGGGTCAGCACCGAGCCGGACGGGTCGGGCTGCGCCCCGGCGGAACCGGTCGGCGACGGGTCGGTGCCCGGCGCGCCGGTGTTGCGGTCCGTACCGGTGCACGAATACAACAGGACAATCAGGAAGAGCAGCCCCGCTCCGAGCACGACGGCACGACGCCGCCAGTACACGGCAGGGGGCAGGGGGCCGACCGTCAGACGCATGATGCGCCTACCGTAGCCGCGCGGCGCACGGCTCGCCGTTCCGACGCGCCGGGAACCCACCGCCGTACGGCCACGCTCGTCCACACTGGATTCCGACGGCCACCGTCAGAGGTAGACCTTGCGCTGGTAGATCGCGTGCGCGCCGGCTACCCGGTCGAGGAAGAGCAGCCCGGCGCAGTGGTCGATCTCGTGCTGGAGCGCCCGCGCCTCGAAGCCGTCGGTCACCAGCCGGACCGGCTCGCCGCTGCCGGGAAGCGCGCCCTCGACCACCAGGCGGCTGGCCCGCTTCACGTCGCCGGTCAGGTCCGGCACCGACATGCAGCCCTCCCGGCCGGCCTTCCACCGGGACGCCTCGACCACGCGGGCGTTGCAGAGCACGAACGTGCCGTGCACGGTGACCGCCTTCGGATGCCCCGTCACGTCCACCGCGAACACCTGCGCGCTCACCCCGACCTGCGGCGCCGCCAGGCCCACGCAACCGGGCGAGACGCGCATCGTGGCCACCAGGTCGGCGGCGAGGCGCACCACCTCGGCAGACGTCGGGTCGACCTCCGGGCCGGGTCGGCTCAGCACCGGCTCCGGGGCGGTGACCACCGGACGTACCGCGCCGGGGAGGCCGAGCTTCTCCGGGGTCCAGCCGCCCAGGCCCGCGTACTCCGGCCCGGTCACAGCAGGTCCGTGTCCGCCGGGCGGAGGCTGACCCCCACGCCCAGCTCCGCCGCGACGCGGGTGAGCCGGCCGGCCACCTCGTCCGACACACCCGGCGGCAGCTCGACCTCGGCGACCACCACGTACAGCGAACCGGTGAGCCGGGTGCTCAGGTCGGTCACGTTCCCGCCCGCGTCGGTCAGCACCCGGGTCATCGCCGCGACGATGCCCATCCGGTCGGCGCCGTGCACCGCCAGCACGTACGGCTCCCCCGTCGGCTCGCTGCCGCCGTCGGGCGTGACCGCGCGTACGGTCGCCAGCAGGTGCCCGTCGGCGGCGAGCGGGGCCAGCGCGGCCTCCACGTCGGCGGCGGCCGGGCCCACGCAGATCAGGGTCATCGCGAAGTGTCCCCGCAGCCGGGTCATCGTCGAGTCGGTGAGGTTCGCGCCGAGCCGGGCGAGGACCTCCGCGACGTCGGCCACGATGCCCGGCCGGTCCCGGCCGATGACGGTGATCGCGAGCTCGTTCATTCGGACATTCTGCCCCGTCGCCCATGATCGATCGCGCCCGGCCACCCGCCCCGCCCAACCTGCGGGAAAGACAGCCGTGACATGATCGGCGGCGCGATGTCCGAGCCCACATTCGCCACCCAGGTCAGCCGGTGGTACGAGCGCAACGCCCGCGACCTGCCCTGGCGCAAGCCCGGCATCGGCGCCTGGGCGATCCTGGTCAGCGAGGTCATGCTCCAGCAGACCCCTGTGGTCCGCGTGGTGCCCGCGTGGGAGGCGTGGCTGGCCCGCTGGCCCGAACCGCGTGCGCTCGCCGAGGACACCCCGGCCGAGGCGATCCGGATGTGGGGGCGACTCGGCTACCCCCGCCGGGCGGTACGCCTGCGCGAGTGCGCGGTGGCGATCATGGAACGCCACGGTGGCGTGGTGCCCGACCGGCTCGACCAGTTGCTGGCGCTGCCCGGTGTCGGCACGTACACGGCCCGCGCGGTCGCCGCGTTCGCGTACGGGCAGCGGCACCCGGTGGTCGACACCAACGTCCGGCGCGTGGTGTGCCGGGCGATCGCCGGTGAACCCGACGCCGGCCCCACCACCCGCCCGGCCGACCTGGTCGCCACCGAGGAACTGCTGCCGGCCGAGCCGGCCGCCGCCGCGCTCGCCAGCGCCGCGTTCATGGAACTCGGTGCCGTCGTCTGCACCGCCCGCACGCCGCGCTGTGCGATCTGCCCGGTCGAGTCGAGCTGCGCCTGGCGGGCCTCCGGGCGGGCCGCGCCTGAGGGACCGACCCGCCGGCCGCAGCGCTACGCCGGCACCGACCGGCAGGTACGCGGACTGCTGCTCGCGGTGCTGCGGGAGTCCACCGGCCCGGTGCCGCACCAGCGGCTGGACCAGGTGTGGCACGACGACGTGCAGCGGGCGCGAGCGCTGGCCGGCCTGGTCACCGACGGCCTGGTGGAACCGGTGGGCGAGGAGTCGTTCCGCCTGGCCGGCGACGGCCCCGCCGTCCCCCTCCCCTGACGGCCCTCACCCACCCACCCCACCCCACCCCACCCTGACCCCGACCCCCGCCTCCGCCCGCCCTCGGCTCGCCCCGTTGATCATGAAGTTAGCGGCGACAAATGGGGCGCCAAGTGCGGTCAACCTCATGATCGACCACGGCAAGGGCGGGCGGGGAGGGGCGGGGCGGCGGGCGTGGAGAAGGCGACGGCCCCGGTGGCTTTCGCCTACCGGGGCCGTCGCCCTCGAACTGTGCGGACCTACGCGGCGTCGTCAGCGCCCGTGGCGGCGGTGCCGCCGAGGTCCGCCGGGACCGCGTCCGGCACGGCGTCCGGCCGGTCCGCGCCCCGGAAGACGAGCTTGGACTTGTCGATGTTCTCCGGGTCGCCCTCGCAGTCCACGACCACGATCTGACCCGGGGTCAGCTCGTTGAACAGGATCCGCTCGGACAGGTTGTCCTCGATGTCGCGCTGGATCGTGCGACGCAGCGGCCGCGCGCCCAGCACCGGGTCGAAGCCCTTCTTCGCGAGGTACTTCTTCGCGTTGTCGGTCAGCTCCAGGCCCATGTCCTTGTTGCGCAGCTGGGTCTCGATGCGCTGGATCATGATGTCGACGATCGAGAGGATCTCGGTCTCGCGCAGCTGGTGGAAGACGATGGTGTCGTCGATCCGGTTCAGGAACTCGGGCCGGAAGTGCTGCTTGAGCTCGTCGTTGACCTTCTGCTTCATCCGGTCGTAGTTCGACTCGGAGTCCTCAGAGGCCTGGAAGCCCAGCGACACCGCCTTGGCGACGTCGCGCGTACCGAGGTTGGTGGTCAGGATGATGACCGTGTTCTTGAAGTCCACGATCCGGCCCTGGCCGTCGGTGAGGCGCCCGTCCTCCAGGATCTGGAGGAGCGTGTTGAACACGTCCGGGTGGGCCTTCTCGATCTCGTCGAAGAGGACCACCGAGAACGGCCGGCGACGCACCTTCTCGGTCAGCTGCCCGCCCTCGTCGTAGCCGACGTAGCCGGGAGGGGCACCGACGAGCCGGGACACCGTGTACCGGTCGTGGAACTCCGACATGTCGAGCTGGATGAGGGCGTCCTCGCTGCCGAACAGGAACTCGGCGAGCGCCTTGGACAGCTCGGTCTTACCGACGCCGGACGGGCCGGCGAAGATGAACGAGCCGGACGGGCGCTTCGGGTCCTTCAGGCCGGCCCGGGTACGCCGGATCGCCTTCGAGACCGCCTTGACCGCGTCCTCCTGGCCGATGACGCGCTTGTGCAGCTCGTCCTCCATGCGCAGCAGGCGCGAGGTCTCCTCCTCGGTCAGCTTGTAGACCGGGATGCCGGTCCAGTTGCCGAGCACCTCGGCGATCTGCTCGTCGTCGACCTCGCTGACGACGTCCAGGTCACCGGCCTTCCACTCCTTCTCGCGCTGCGCCTTCTGACCCAGCAGCTGCTTCTCGGTGTCGCGCAGCTGGGCGGCCCGCTCGAAGTCCTGCGCGTCGATCGCGGACTCCTTGTCGCGGCGCACCTGGGCGATGCGCTCGTCGAAGTCGCGCAGGTCCGGCGGCGCGGTCATCCGGCGGATCCGCATCCGGGCGCCCGCCTCGTCGATCAGGTCGATCGCCTTGTCCGGCAGGAACCGGTCGGAGATGTACCGGTCGGCCAGCGTCGCGGCGGCGACCAGAGCGGCGTCGGTGATGGAGACGCGGTGGTGCGCCTCGTAGCGGTCCCGCAGGCCCTTGAGGATCTCGATGGTGTGGGCCAGCGACGGCTCACCCACCTGGATCGGCTGGAAACGACGCTCCAGAGCGGCGTCCTTCTCCAGGTGCTTGCGGTACTCGTCGAGCGTGGTGGCGCCGATGGTCTGCAGCTCACCACGGGCCAGCATCGGCTTGAGGATGCTGGCGGCGTCGATCGCGCCCTCGGCCGCGCCCGCACCGACGAGCGTGTGGATCTCGTCGATGAACAGGATGATGTCGCCGCGGGTGCGGATCTCCTTGAGCACCTTCTTCAGGCGCTCCTCGAAGTCACCGCGGTAGCGGGAACCGGCGACCAGGGCACCGAGGTCGAGCGTGTAGAGCTGCTTGTCCTTCAGCGTCTCGGGCACCTCGCCCTTGATGATCTTCTGGGACAGGCCCTCCACCACGGCGGTCTTGCCGACGCCGGGCTCGCCGATCAGCACCGGGTTGTTCTTGGTGCGGCGGGACAGCACCTGCATGACCCGCTCGATCTCCTTCTCGCGCCCGATGACCGGGTCGAGCTTGCCCTCGCGGGCGGCCTGGGTCAGGTTGCGGCCGAACTGGTCCAGCACGAGGCTGGTCGACGGCGCGGCCTCACCCGGCGCGGCGCCGGCGGCGGCCGGCTCCTTGCCCTGGTAGCCGGAGAGCAGCTGGATGACCTGCTGGCGGACCCGGTTCAGGTCGGCGCCCAGCTTCACCAGGACCTGGGCGGCGACGCCCTCGCCCTCGCGGATCAGGCCGAGCAGGATGTGCTCGGTGCCGATGTAGTTGTGGCCGAGCTGCAGCGCCTCGCGCAGCGACAGCTCCAGCACCTTCTTGGCCCGCGGCGTGAACGGGATGTGCCCGCTCGGTGCCTGCTGGCCCTGGCCGATGATCTCCTCGACCTGCTGGCGCACGCCCTCCAGGGAGATGCCGAGGCTCTCCAGGGCCTTTGCCGCGACACCCTCACCCTCGTGGATCAGGCCCAGCAGGATGTGTTCCGTACCGATGTAGTTGTGGTTGAGCATCCGGGCCTCTTCTTGGGCCAGGACGACAACCCGTCGCGCTCGGTCGGTGAACCGCTCGAACATGCCCTCGTGCTCCTCACGTGCCGTGCGCCTTGATGGTCAGATCTCGGCGGGGCCGGTGCGCGGACGTCCGGGACGGGCGTCCGTGCCTCCTTACTCTATCGCCGCGGACCGTCTCCGCTGAGGTCGTGTGCCCTCGCGAATGACCGTTCCGACGTCGTTTCTGACAACCGTCCACGCTCAGGAGGTGTTCCGGGGCCCCTGCCTGTACGCGCAGAGCGAAATTCGACCGGCACCCGAACGGCCGGTCGAGTGGACCGGAGGCGGCAACCGATGCGTCCGCCGGGGTCGTCCACAGCCTGTGGATGAAGTCTCCACCGCCTGTGGACAACCGTCCCCGGCGGGGTTTTCTTCCCTGCCGCCGCGACCGAGGGCGGCACTGTGGGCCGGACCGGACATCCGGCACAGGGACGACGGGACCGGCACGGCGCGGTCCAACCGTGACGGCGGACCGGAAACGGCGACGCCGGCCCGGAGTCGCACTCCGGCCCGGCGTCGCGTCGCCCGTGACGAGGGTGGGGTCAGTGCCCCGCCTTCGCGTGGTACTCGTCCACGATCTCCTGCGGGATCCGGCCCCGGTCGGAGATGTCCTTGCCGGCCTTCTTGGCCCATTCGCGGATGGCCCGGTTCTGCTCGCGGTCGGCGGTCGCGCCGCCCCGGCCCCGAGCGGCCCGGCCGCCCACGACCACACCCCCGCGACCGACCTTCGTTCCGTTCGCGATGTACGGCGCGAATACGTCACGCAATTTACCGGCGTTGGATGCGGAGAGGTCGATCTCGTACTGCACACCGTCGAGCGCGAACTTGACGGTCTCGTCAGCGTCCCCGCCGTCCAGGTCATCGACCAGCTTGTGAATGATCTGCTTGGCCACGTCCCACATTCCTTTCGAGCAGGGTTGTACTCCTGCAATACTCCGAGCACAATAACCCGTCCGGCGCTTGTTCCGTCAATAGGACCGGGTAACGAGCCGGAGAAGGCTTGCGGGGGCGAGCCGTCTACTCGGGCCGGACCAACGGGAACAGGATCGTTTCCCGAATTCCGAGCCCGGTCAGTGCCATCAGCAGCCGGTCGATTCCCATTCCCATGCCACCGGACGGCGGCATTCCATACTCCATCGCTCGGAGAAAATCCTCGTCCAGTCGCATCGCCTCGTCGTCCCCACGCGCCGCGAGCTGCGCCTGGGCCACCAGCCGCTCCCGCTGCACGACCGGGTCGACCAGCTCCGAGTACGCGGTGCCCAGCTCGAATCCGAGCACGTAGAGGTCCCACTTCTCGGCCAGGCCCGGCTCGCTGCGGTGGGCCCGGGTCAACGGGCTGGTCTCCTCCGGGTAGTCCATGACGAACGTCGGCGCCTGAAGCGACGGCACGACCAGTTCCTCGAACAACTCCTCGGCCAGCTTGCCCGGCCCCCACTTCGGGTCGACGGAGAGACCGACCTTGTCCGCGTACTCGACCAGGCGTGCCCTTTCGGTGCGGACGGTGACCTCCTCACCGAGCGCTTCGGAAAGAACACCGAACAGCGACACCGACCGCCACTCGCCGCCCAGATCGAACTCACGCCCGTCGGCGTGCGTCACCACCGTCGAGCCGGCGACCGCCACTGCGGCCTGCTGTACGAGATTTCGGGTCAGCTCCGCCATCGTGTGGTAGTCGCCGTACGCCTGGTACGCCTCCAGCATCGCGAACTCGGGTGAGTGCGAAGAGTCGATGCCCTCATTACGGAAGTTGCGGTTGATCTCGAAGACGCGGTCCACGCCACCGACCACCGCGCGCTTGAGAAACAGTTCCGGCGCGATTCGCAGATACAGATCCGTGTCGAGCGCATTGCTGTGGGTCACGAATGGGCGTGCCGCCGCACCGCCGTGCAGCAGTTGCAGCATCGGCGTCTCGACCTCGATGAAGTCCTGCCCGTGCAGGGTGTCGCGCAGACTGCGGACGGCGGTGGCCCGGGTACGGACCATCTGCCGGGCCTGCGGCCGGACCACCAGGTCCACGTAGCGCTGGCGGACCCGGGACTCCTCGCTGAGCGGCTTGTGCGCCACCGGCAGCGGGCGCAGCGCCTTGGCGGTCACCGCCCAATCCTCGGCGAGAACGGACAGCTCGCCGCGCCGGCTGGTGATCACCTCGCCGGTCACGCCGACGTGATCGCCGAGGTCGACCAGGCGCTTCCAGTCCCCCAGCCGCTCGGCGCCGACCCGGTCCAGCGAGAGCATCGCCTGGACCTCGGTGCCGTCACCGTCCCGCAGCGTCGCGAAGCAGAGCTTGCCGGTGTTGCGAATGAAGATCACCCGGCCGGTGACCGAGACCCGGTCGCCGGTGGCGGTGTCGGTGGGCAGGTCGCCGTAGCGCTCGCGCAGCCGCGCGAGCGTGGTGGTGCGCGGGAAGCCCACCGGGTACGGCTCGACGCCCTCGGCGAGCATCCGGTCCCGCTTCTCCCGGCGGACCTTCATCTGCTCGGGAAGGTCGTCGGCGGGGTCTGTTGGCAGGGCGTTCTGCTCGGTCACGGCACGCTTCCTCAGGCCTTGGGGACATCGGCGGGGTCAGCACATGAGCGTACTCAAGCGCCGTGGCGGCCGTTACGGGATAACCTGCCCGCCATGACCGACCCCACTGCGGCCCTCTCGTTCGGCGCCGCCGCGGCCGATTACGACCGGTTCCGTCCCCGCTATCCGGAGGCCGCGCTGCGCTGGGCGCTGGACGGGCTGCACGACGCCCGGGTGGTCGATCTCGGCGCCGGCACCGGCATCCTCACCCGCGGACTCCTGGCGCTGACCGGGCCGGTGGCTCAGGTCGTACCCGTGGAACCGGATCCGGGGATGCGGGCGCAACTGGCCGCCGCCACGCCCGGTACGACGGCGCTGGCCGGCAGCGCCGAGGCGGTGCCGCTGCCGGACGGGTCGGCGGACGCGGTGCTGGCCGGGCAGGCCTACCACTGGTTCGACAGGGAGCCGGCGCACGCCGAGGTGGCCCGCGTGCTGCGCCCGGGCGGCACGTTCGCGCCGGTCTGGAACATCCGGGACGAGCAGGTCGGCTGGGTGGCGGAGCTGACCCGGATCGCCCACCTCGGCGACAACGCGGGCGACGTGACGCAGCGATACGCGGACTTCGGCGCCGCCTTCACCGACGTCGAGGTGGGCGAGTTCGCGCACGCCACCACGCTCACGCCGGACGAGGTGGTGGGCATGCTGCACACCCGCTCGTACTGGCTGACCGCTGACGCGGACGAGCGGCGACGGGTTGACACGGAGCTGGCGGAGCTGTTCGCCTCCCACCCGGACCTGGCCGGCCGGGAGACGGTCGAGCTGCCCTACCGGACGTTCGTGCTGCGGGCCCGCCGCCGCTGACCTCAGACGTTGCGGTCGTAGACCATCCGCAGGCCGATCAGCGTGATCATCGGCTCGTGGTGGGTGATGGTGTGGCACTCGCCGAGCACCAGCGAGGCCAGGCCGCCGGTGGCGATGACCGCCTTCACGCCGCCCAGCTCCTCGGACATCCGCTCGACGATCCGGTCCACCTGGCCGGCGAAGCCGAAGTAGAGCCCGGCCTGAAGGCACTCGACGGTGTTCTTGCCGATCACCGAACGAGGACGGGTCGCCTCCACCTTGCGCAGCTGGGCGGCGCGGGCGGCCAGCGCGTCGAAGGAGATCTCGATGCCCGGCGCGAACGCACCGCCGAGGAACTCCCCCCGGCTGCTGACCAGGTCGAAGTTGGTGGTGGTGCCGAAGTCCACGACGATCGACGGCCCGCCGTAGAGCGTGTACGCGGCCAGCGTGTTCACCACCCGGTCCGCGCCCACCTCCTTCGGGTTGTCGATGGCGAGCTGTACACCGGTCCGGACGCCCGGCTCGACGATCACGCTGGGCAGGTCGGCGTAGTACCTGTCGAGCATGGTGCGCAGCGAGCGCAGCGCGGCCGGCACTGTCGAGCAGGCGGCCACGCCGGTGATCTCCACGGCGTCCCCGGCGAGCAGTCCCCGGAACATCAGACCCAGCTCGTCCGCAGTGGAACGGGCGTCGGTCTTGATCCGCCACGAATGCACCAGCTTGTCGCCGTCGAAGGTCGCCAGCACGGTGTTCGTGTTTCCGATGTCGATGCAGAGCAGCACAGCGGCAGCCTAGACGTCACGCAGGTCGAGGGCGATGTCCAGGATCGGTGAGGAGTGGGTGAGCGCGCCGACGGAGAGGAAGTCGACACCCGTCGCGCCGTACTCGGCCGCCATCGGCAGCGTCAGCCCGCCGGTGGCCTCCAGTTCCGCCCGGTCGCCCACCGACGCCACCACCTCGCGCAGCTGCGCCGGGGTCATGTTGTCCAGCAGCAGGAACCGGGCGCCCGCCTCGACCGCCTCCACCGCCTCGGCCGGCGTGTCCACCTCCACCTGCACCGCGACATCGGGGAACGCCTCCCGGACCCGGCGGAACGCGGCAGCGATCCCGCCCGCCGCGACCTTGTGGTTGTCCTTGATCATGGCGACGTCGTACAGGCCCATCCGCTTGTTGGTGCCGCCGCCGGCCCGGACCGCGTACTTCTCCAGCGCCCGCAGGCCCGGCGTGGTCTTGCGGGTGTCCAGCACCGTCGCCTTCGTGCCGGCCAGCGCGTCGGCCCAGGCCCGGGTGTGCGTCGCCACCCCGGACATGCGGGACAGCAGGTTCAGCGCCGTCCGCTCGGCGGTCAGCAGCAGCCGGGTCGGCCCGGACACGGTGGCCAGCACGTCGCCGCGCGCCACCCGCTGCCCGTCGTGAGCCACGAGCGAGACCTCGACCGTACGCCCCGCGCCGGTCACCTCGCCGACCAGCTCGAACACGGCGGCGGCGACGGGCAGCCCGGCCACCACACCGTCGGCGCGCGCCACCAGATCGGCCGTGTCGTGCTGCTCGTCCGGGATGGTGGCCACGCTCGTCACGTCGAGAAAGTCGGGTCCCAGATCCTCGTGCAGCGTGTCGACGATGACGTGCCGGACCCGCTCCGGGTCCAGGCCGCCGTCCCGCAGCGCCCGCTCCGTCGACTCCCTCATCAGCTGTGCCTCCTTTGTTCGTGACTGCGGGGCTCGCAAGACCGGCTCACTCCTCGCGCTCACGGGATTCCCAGCGCTCGGCCACCATGCCGTCCGTGCCCACCTCGGCCACCAGGTGGCCCAGCCACCGCTCGTCGGCCGTCGGGAAGTCCTCCCGCCAGTGGCAGCCCCGCGTCTCCTGGCGCGCGTACGCGGCGGCGACCAGCGTCGACGCCACGGTGAGCAGGTTCGTCGCCTCCCAGTCGGCGGTACGCGGCACGCCCCGGCCCGCGCCCAGCCCGGCGAGCGTGGCGGCGGTGGCTTCCAGCGTGTCCGCCGACCGGAGCACGCCGGCGCCCCGCGTCATCGCCCGTTGCAGCTCCGCCGTGCCGGACGCCGGCACCAGCGCGCCCGGACCCCCCACCCAGGCGCCGGTCTCCGCCGGGCGGGCCTGCTCGGGCAGCCCGGCGGCGATGTCCTCGGCGATCCGGCGGGAGAAGACCAGCCCTTCCAGCAGCGAGTTGCTGGCCAGCCGGTTCGCGCCGTGCACGCCGGTGCAGGCGACCTCGCCGCAGGCGTACAGGCCGGGGATGGAGGTACGGCCTCGCAGGTCGGTCCGGACGCCGCCGGAGGCGTAGTGCGCGGCCGGCGCGACCGGGATCAGGTCGGTCGCCGGGTCCACGCCGATGGCCAGGCAGGACGCCACGATGGTGGGGAACCGCCGGGCCAGGAAGTCGCCGCCCAGGTGCCGGGCGTCCAGGAACACGTGGTCCGCGCCGGACGCGAGGAGCACCCGGTGGATGCCCTTCGCGACCACGTCCCGGGGTGCCAGCTCAGCCAGTTCGTGCTGGCCGACCATGAACCGCTTGCCGTCGCCGTCGACCAGGTGGGCGCCCTCGCCGCGCAGCGCCTCGGAGACCAGCGGCTGCTGGGCCAGCCCGGCGCCCGGGCCGCCCGCCGGCACGATCAGCGCGGTCGGGTGGAACTGGACGAACTCCACGTCGGTGACGGCAGCGCCAGCGCGCAACGCCAGCGCCACGCCGTCCCCGGTGGAGACCGCCGGGTTCGTGGTGGCGGCGAAGACCTGCCCCATGCCGCCGGTGGCGAGCACCACCGCGCGGCCGAGGATCGCGCCGACGCCGTCCTCGCTGCCCTCACCGAGCACGTGCAGCGTGATGCCGCAGGCCGGGCCGAGCCCGCCCGGTCCGTCGCCCGGTGCGCGCAGCAGGTCCAGCACCAGCGCGTGCTCGACCAGCCGGATCCACGGGTCGCGGCGGACCGCGTCGTGCAGCGCCCGCTGCACCTCCGCGCCGGTGGCGTCACCGCCCGCGTGCACGATCCGGTCGGCCCGGTGGCCGCCCTCCCGGGTCAGCATCAGCGAACCGTCCGGGTTGCGGTCGAACTCCGCCCCGATCCGCATCAGCTCGCGCAGCCGGGTCGGGCCCTCGGCCACCAGTGCGCGGACCGCCGCCGGGTCGCACAGGCCGACGCCGGCGACCTCCGTGTCGTACGCGTGCGCGTCCGGCGTGTCCGCCGGGTCCAGCACGGCGGCGATCCCGCCCTGCGCCCAGCGGGTCGAGCCCTCGTCCATGTCGACCTTGGTGACCACCGTGACGTGCAGGCCGGCCTCGCGCAGGTGCAGCGCCGCGGTCAGCCCGGCCACGCCGGAGCCGACCACGATCACGTCTGTCGTCTCCACCCAGCCGGGGGCGGGCGCGGCGAGCAGCCGGGGCAGCGCCGGCAGGTCGACGGTCGGTAGGTCCATGAGCACAGTCAACCCGAAGCGAACTCGGCTCGGGCGCGGGGGGCGTGACGAGTGCCCTCGGCTACCTCGTGCGGCGCGGGAGGGCGGCCGGTCCGGCGCCCTTCAGTGAGGTGGTCACCGTCCGCGTGCTGAGCCACAGGTAGCAGCGCACGCCCCGGTCGCCGACCGCCCAGCGGCCGGCGGCGGGCGGCCGGACCACCACGTCGCTGCGGTAGCGCAGGAACGCGTCGGCGGGCACCCCGGCGTAGCGGGCGATCACACCGAAGCAACCGTCGTAGAGCGGGACCCAATCCTCGGGCTTCTTCGGGTACGGGCGGTCCGGCGCAGCCCACACGCCGACGAACTCGGCGTCGTGCGCGACAGCGCAGTCGACCGGGTTGAGCCGCTCCACGCGGTTCCCGTCCCGCACCGACCGCTGGCAGCCCAGCCGCAGCGGGGAGGGCGTCTTGAGCGCGTCCCGCAGGCTGCCCGTCCGGGTGACCACGGTGGCCGCCGCCTCGACCGTGGTCAGCTCGGTCAGGTCGCACCGGTACCAGCGGGAGCCCGCCGTCCAGGCGGTGCCTGTCGGCACCGCCACCGCCAGCCGGAGCCGACCGGCGCGCCAGTCGTCACCCACGTACCCGGTGGCCCGCTTGTCGCAGTCGGCGAACGCGGTACGCAGATCGGGCGAGGCGAGCGGCGGCGGGGTGGGCCGGTCGGCGGTGAACGCCCCGACGTGCACGGTCTCCACCCGGTGCGGCAGCTCGCAGCCGACCGGCGCGTACGCGGCCAGGCCGACGCTCGGGGTGAAGTCGGCGACCTGGCAGACCTCTGCGGCCGGGGTGAACGGCCCGGGTGCGGCCATCGCGGCCCAGTCGTCGGTGAGGTCGCCGTCCAGCCCGCCGGTGCCGGCACAGCCGGCCAGGGCGGCGCTCGCGACCATCGCGGCGACCAGGAAGCTCATCGCACGGCGCATCGCGGCCTCCCCCAGCCGACGACCGTCGATCCCCGACGGTCCGCCCAGGGTAGCCGAAAATGACCTTCCGGTGACAGACCGCGTTCCCCGCCCTTGCGCCCCGTCCTCGCCCCTCTCGCCCCGCCGATCTTGCGCTTGCTGCCCCGGCGAAAGGGGCGAACCGCCCGCGCCGAGGGCCGAAAGTGCAAGATCAACGGCGAGAGGGGGCGGCGACCCGGGAGGGTCAGCTGCGGGCGGCGGCCAGGGGGTTGGGGACGGGAGCGCCTGCGGTGCCGGGGGCCGCCGTGGTCGGGTCGGCGGTCAGGTCGACGACCTTGTTGTCGGCGTCGACGTGCACCACCTTCGGGCGGTACGTGCGGGCCTCGGCGTCGTCCATCTGCCCGTACGAGATCAGGATGACCAGGTCACCGGGGTGCACGAGGTGCGCGGCGGCGCCGTTGATGCCGATCACGCCGCTACCCCGCTGCCCCGGGATCACGTACGTCTCCAGCCGGGCGCCGTTTGTGATGTCCACGATCGCCACCTGCTCGCCGGGGATCAGGTCCGCCGCGTCGAGCAGGTCCTCGTCCACAGTCACCGAGCCGACGTAGTGCAGGTCGGCCTGGGTCACGGTGGCCCGATGGATCTTCGACTTGAGCATGGTCCGCAGCATCGGGGTGCCTTTCCGCATTCGTGGTGGGGTTCAGGGACGCGGCGCGAGGTGGATCGCCGTGTTGTCGATCAGGCGGGTGGCGCCGACCCAGGCCGCGATCAGCAGCCGGGCCGGACCGGCGACCGGGCCGGGTTCCAGCTCGGTGTCGGTGAGCACCAGGTAGTCCAGGCGGGCGTCCGGCGCGTCGAAGGCCCGGTGCGCGGCGGCCAGCACCGCGCCCGCGTCCTCACCCCGCTCGGCCGCCGTCGCGCCGGCCCGCAACGCGGCGGACAGGCTCAGCGCGGTCTCCCGCTCGGCCGCCGACAGGTACCGGTTACGGCTGGACATGGCCAGCCCGTCCGGTTCCCGTACGGTCGGCACGCCGACGATCTCGGCCGGCACGTCGAGGTCGCGAACCATCCGGCGGACCAGGGTGAGCTGCTGGTAGTCCTTCTCGCCGAAGAACGCCAGGTCCGGGCGGGTGAGCTGGAGCAGCTTCATGACCACGGTGAGCACGCCGTGGAAGAAACCGGGACGGCTCAGGCCCTCCAGGTCCTCGCCGAGCGGCCCCGGGTCGAGCCGCACGGTCGGTCGGCCCTCCGGGTACATCTCGGTCACCGAGGGCGCGAACACCACGTCCACCCCGGCCCGGCGGCAGATCTCCAGGTCGGTGTCGAGCGTGCGCGGGTAGCGGTCGAAGTCCTCGTTCGGGCCGAACTGCAGCGGGTTCACGAAGATCGTGACGATGACGTGGCCGGTGCGCTCGCGGGCGGCCCGCAGCAGCGCCTCGTGCCCGGCGTGCAGCGCGCCCATGGTCATCACCACGCCGACCGGGCCGGCCATCGCCTCGCGCGCGGCCGCCAGTTCCTTGCGCGTGTGCAGCACCTCGGCCATCAGGCCGCCACCTCGATTCCGTCGAGCACGTTGCGCAGCGCGGCCGCGTCCGCCGGGCGGAGGCGGCCGACCGCGACGGCACGATCAGCCGTCCGTCGTGCCAACGCCAGGTACGCGGGTACGGATTCCGGCGCGGTCCGCGCCAGCCGGTCCAGATGCCGGCGTACGGTGCCCGCGTCGCCCCGCGACACCGGGCCGGTGAGGGCGTCGTCGCCCAGCCGCAGCGCGTTCTCCAGCGCCGCCCGCAGCAGCGGGGCGAGCACCTTCTCCGGCCGCTCCACCCCGGCGTCGCGCAGCCGGTCGGCCGCCTCGTTGACGAGCGTCACCAGGTGGTTCGCGCCGTGCGCGAGCGCCGCGTGGTAGAGCGGCCGATCGTTCTCACCGACCCACTCCGGTACGCCGCCCAGGTCGGCCACCAGCCGGGCCGCGAACGGGCGCAGCTCGGCCGGGGCGGTCACCCCGTAGGAGATGCCGGGCAGGCGGGACAGGTCATCCGGCGTACCGGTGAAGGTCATCGCGGGGTGCAGCGCGAGCGGCCGGGCGCCCGCCTCGACGGCCGGGGCCAGCGCGGCGAGCCCGTGCGCGCCGGACGTGTGCGCCACCACCTGGCCGGGGCGCAGCGCGCCGCTCTCGGCCAGGTCGGCGATCACGCCCGCCAGCGCGTCGTCCGGGACCGCGACGATCAGCAGGTCGGCGGCGGCGCGCGCCACGGCGGACGCGGAACGGTGCGGGGTCTGCGGCAGCAGCAGCGCCATCCGGGCCTTCGTCGCGCCCGAGGCACCGGACGCGGCGACCACCCGGTGACCGGCGGCGGCGAGGGCCGCGCCCAGCACGGCGCCGACCCGGCCGGCGCCGAGGACGCCGACGGCGAGGGTACGCGGGAAGACGAGCGGGGCAGCGGTGGCCCGGGGGCGCAGCGGTGCGCTCATGGCAGCGATCCAGTCCTCGAAGGGGGTACCGGTCGATGGCAAGTATGCGCCCGGGTGACAGACCCGGAACAAGAAGGTGTGAAAACCTTCACCGACCGCCGGAAGCGGCTGCCGCGGTGGCGGGCAAACCGCCCGTTCGGGTACGTCCCGTAGGGTCGGCACGGTGACCACCCCGCTGCGCTGGCGCGACGCGATGGAGCGGGCGCTGTACGGGCCGGACGGCTTCTTCGTCTCCGGCGCCGGGCCTGCCGCGCACTTCCGCACGAGCGTGCACGCCTCACCCGTCTTCGCCGCCTGCATGCTGCGGCAGCTCGAGACGGTGGACGCGGCGCTGGGGCACCCGGCCCGGCTGGACGTGGTGGACGTGGGCGCGGGCCGGGGCGAACTGCTCCGGGCGCTGCTGTCCCGGGCCGCACCCGAACTGGCCGCCCGGCTCAGGCCGGTAGCCGTGGAACGAGCCCCCCGCCCGCCGGACCTGCCCTCGCAGATCGACTGGCGCCCCGACATCCCGGACGGCATCACCGGCCTGCTCCTGGCGACGGAATGGCTGGACAACGTCCCAGTGGACGTGGCGGTCCACACCCCCGAGGGCCGGCGCCTCCTCCTGGTGAACCCGAAAACCGGCGAGGAGACGATGGGCCCGCCCCCGTCCCCCACCGACACCACCTGGCTGACCACCTGGTGGCCCCCCACCCCCACCCGGGGCGGTGAGAGGGCGGAGATCGGGGTGGGACGGGATCTGGCCTGGGCCGAGGCTGTGGGGAAGGTGGCGCGGGGGGTGGCGCTCGCGGTGGACTACGGGCATCTGCGGGACTCGCGTCCCCTGGACGGGACGTTGACCGGGTATCGGGGTGGGCGGCAGGTGCCGCCGGTTCCGGACGGGTCGTGCGACGTGACGGCGCACGTCGCCATGGACTCGGTCGCCTCCGCCGGTGAGCGGGTCGCGCGGTGCGCGTACTCCCTGGTCTCTCAGCGGGAGGCGCTGCGGGCGCTCGGGGCCGACGGCGGGCGACCGCCGCTGAGCCTGGCCTCCCGCGACCCGGCCGGCTACCTGCGGGCGCTCGCCGCGGCGTCGGCGGCGGCCGAACTGACCGACCCGGCCGGGCTCGGCGGGCACCTGTGGCTGCGGCAGCCGGTCGGCGTCGCGCTCGACGCGGTCGTGGCACGATGACGGGCATGACCACGGACGCCGCCGACCTCCGCGAGCTGACAGTCGGTACCGGCGCCGGCGGTGAGCAGCTCGGCACCGACATGGTGCTCAACATCGGGCCGCAACACCCCTCCACGCACGGCGTGCTGCGGCTGAAGCTGGTGCTCGACGGGGAGCGGGTGGTCGCCGCCGAACCGATCGTCGGCTACATGCACCGGGGGGCGGAGAAGCTCTTCGAGGTACGCGACTACCGGCAGATCATCGTGCTGGCGAACCGGCACGACTGGTTGTCGGCGTTCTCCAACGAGCTGGGCGTGGTGCTCGCGGTCGAGCGACTGATGGGCATGGAGGTACCGGAACGCGCCACCTGGCTGCGGATGGCGCTGGCCGAGCTGAACCGGGTGCTCAACCACCTGATGTTCCTCGGCTCGTACCCGCTTGAGATCGGCGCGATCACGCCGATGTTCTACGCGTTCCGGGAACGGGAGACCATCCAGGCCGTGATGGAGGAGGTCTCCGGCGGCCGGATCCACTACATGTTCAACCGGGTCGGCGGCCTGAAGGAGGAGGTGCCGTCCGGCTGGACCGAGCGTGCCCGCGCCGCCATCGCCGAGGTACGCCGCCGGATGCCCGACCTGGACAACCTGATCCGGCGCAACGAGATCTTCCTGGCCCGTACCGTCGGGGTCGGCGTGCTCTCCGCCGCCGACGCCGCCGCGTTCGGCGCGTCCGGGCCGGTCGCCCGCGCCTCCGGGCTCGACCTCGACCTGCGCCGCGACGAGCCCTACCTGGCCTATGACCAGCTCGACGTGCCGGTGGTGACGAAGACCGCCGGCGACTGTCACGCCCGCTTCGAGGTGCTGCTCGACCAGGTGTACGCCTCGCTCGACCTCGCCGAGCAGTGCCTGGACCGGGTGGACCGGATCAGCGGGCCGGTGAACACGCGGCTGCCGAAGGTGCTGAAGGCCCCCGAGGGGCACACGTACGCCTGGACCGAGAACCCGCTCGGCATCAACGGCTACTACCTGGTGTCCCGGGGCGAGAAGACGCCGTGGCGGATGAAGCTGCGCACCGCCTCGTACGCGAACGTGCAGGCGCTGTCGTCGCTGCTGCCCGGCTGCCTGGTGCCGGACCTGATCGCCATCCTCGGCTCGATGTTCTTCGTGGTGGGCGACATCGACAAGTAGCCGGCGGGGTCAGCGCCAGCGGTCGGCGGTGTCCCGGTACGGCCGGCCGTGTGCACCGTGCTCCGGGCTCCGCCACTCCGGTTCCGCCGGCCGCCATTCCGGCTCGGGCCGACGCCACTGCTCCGGTTCGGGCTGACGCGCTTCCGGCTGACGCCAATCCGGCTCGACCTGGTGCGTTCGCCACTCCGGTTCGGCCTGGTGCCGGTCCGGTGCCGGCTGACTCCACTCCGGTTCGGGCCGGTGCCACTCCGGCGGCGGCTGACGCCATTCCGGCTGGCCGCTGCGCTGCGTCGGCGGCCGCCACTCGTCCGGCACCGGCACCCCACCGGCCGGCAGCGCCGGGTGGCTCTCCCTCTCCCCGGACCAGCGGTCGTCGGTTCCGTCCGGCCCGCTCGCGTCTGGCCTGCCGCCGCGCACCGACGCCCACCGGTCCTCGACCCGGTACTCGGTACCGCCACCGTCGGCGTGCACTGCGGCCCGCCGTTCCCCGAGCCGGATCTCCCGGCCGTCACCGTCGTCGCGTACCGCTGCCCACCGATTGCCGGCCCGCATCTCGGACCACTGGTCGCCGCCGGCGCCCGCCCGGTCCGCCGGTTCGCCCGCCGCCGGCCAGGTACTCGCCGCCCGGCCTGCCCGGTCCTCACCAGCGCCGGACCACTGCCGCTGCTCCTCCGCTGCCGTCCGGCCCTGGTCGTGGCCGCTCGACCAACCGCCCCCGGCGGTACGTCCGGACCAGCCCTGTTCTCCGGCAGTGGCCCGGCCGACACCCGCCCACGGATGCTCGGCGCCCAGCCGTCCGGGGTCGGTCCACGAGTGCCCGTCGTCGCCGGCACCGGTGCCCCAGCCACCGTCGTCCGGCCCGGCCCGACGACCTGTCCGGTCGTCCCGGCCCGATTCGCGGTGGCCCGCGCGCCACTGGTCGGCCGGGTCCGTGCCCCGGGACCGGTCCTCGTCCGACCAGCCGCCGGGGAATCCGCCGTACCGGCTTCCGGCCGGTTCACCACCGCCGACGATGGTGTGCCGGGTGGTGACGTGCACCGTCTCGGTGTGGTGGACCACGCCGACCGGGCGGCTCTCCGGCCTGGGCATCGGCTCGGACACCCGCGCCGCGCCGTACACCCCGCTCGCCTGCCGGTCCGGCCGTGCGGTGGCCCGCGCCGGCTCGGCGTCGTGCCGACCGGCCCTTGGCGAGTCGGCGTCGTAGTGGCCGGCCCGCGCCGGCTCGGCGTCGTAGCGGCCCGCCCTTGGCGAGTCGGCGTCGTAGCGGCCGGTCCGGGACGGGGCGGCGTCGTGGTGGCCGGTCCGAGGCGGGTCCGCGTCGTAGTGGCCCGCCCGGGACGCGTCGGCATCGGTTCCGTAGCGGCCGCCGGAGTACGCCGGCCGGGCCGGTTCGTCGTCGTCCCGGCCGGCCGGCTGCGCCCGGCCGACGTCGGACGTGCCGGTGACCGGTACCCTCGCCGCACCGCTCGGGCGCTCCGGCGCCGGCGCGGAGGCGGACGCCGAGGTGGACACGGGCGCGGACGCCAGTCCGGCGGCGGCCGCGTCGAGCCGGTGCCGTAGCGCGCCGGCCACCTCCTCGGCCCGTCGTGCCTGGTCGAGCGCCTGGTTGCCGCGCTGGGCGGCGGCCACGATCTCGGCCCGCAACTCCCGCCGGAGCTGCGCCAGCTCCTCGCGCAGTTCCTCGGCCTCCGCACCTGCGGAAACGTTGTCCGGCCGCAGCGCGATGGACAGACCGATGAGCACGACCGCGAGGATCGCCAGGACCGCGCCGAACCGGAGCGAGCCGTTGCCGTCGGCGACCAGCAGGATGAGCGCGGCCAGGGGCGCCAGCCCCACACCGACCCAGAACAGGACGTTGAGCAGGGCAGGCGTGCTCTTGTCGGCGGGCGCGACCGAGGCTGGCATGGCTGAGCAGAGTACCGAGAGTTCCACCCGAGGGGAACGGGTCGGCGCCACTCGATGAGCGGCCCGCCGAACGGGCTGCCCGTGCCGCCGGCCGGCACGCGTGGCGCCGGCCGGCGGTGCCGGGTCAGCTCGTGGCCAGCGCCGCGTCGGAGGAGAAGACCAGGCCGACGCTCGCCGAGCCGGTCTTCAGCGCGTTCTTGGTCTGCGGGCCGCCCGCGTCCAGCGAGCTGAACGAGCCGGCCTTGAAGTCGTACACCTCGACCAGACCGGCCTGGCACTTCGGCCGCTGCGGGCACTCCGGCGGCCCGGCCAGCACGGTGGCCTGGCCGGAGCACTTGGCGGCCAGCTCGGAGAGCGTGGACACGCCGTACTTGTCGGCGAACGCCTTGGTGACGGCGAACGCGTTCTGGTCCTGCGCCTGAGACGGCTGGCCGAAGACCAGGCCGGCCTTGTCACCCTCGGTCTTCAGCGCCGCGACGGTCTTGTCCAGCTCCGGGGAGGAGACGGGCTGGGCGTCCTTGCCGTTCGCCTTGGTGTTGAGGAACTCCGCCATGGTGGCGGCGTACTCCGGGACGACCTGGATCTGGCCCTTCTCCAGGGCCGGCTCGTAGAGCTCCCGGTTGCCGATGGTCTGCACCTTGACCTGGTAGCCGGCCGCGGTGAGCGCGATCTTGTAGAGCTCGGCGATGGTCTGGCTCTCGCTGAAGTTGCCGGCGCCGACCGTGATCTGACCGCCCGGGCCCTTCTCGATCCCGTCGGTCACGCCGTTTGCGGAGGCGAACTCCTGCGCCGCGACCTGGGGCGTCTTGCGGTCGACGTCGACCGCCCGGTTGAGCTGGATCAGCTTCGGGGTGTCGAGCTTCGCGGAGACCTTGTCCAGCGCGGCGACGAGCTGCGGCGTGGCCGCCTTCGCGTTGATCGCCGGGATGACGTTGTCGGTGTTCTGGAGCTTCTTGTCGTCGGTCAGGACGACGAGCTGGTCACCGGCCACCGGAGCGCAGCCCGCCCCCGAGGCGCCCTGCTCGGGCGCGTCGGTGCCGGACGAGCCGGCGTCGCCGCACCCGGTGAGGAGAACAGCCGCGGTGAGTGCGCCGAGCGCCCCCGCGGCCAGTGTCGTACGCGCGCGCATCAGTGCCCGCCTTCCGTGTCCCGGCGCGACCCCCTCGGGCCGGCCGCGTGTCCGACGGGCGATCCGGACGGCCACCCGCGACTCCAGCCAATATCCTCCAGACCCGACCGACAAACTCGGAGCGGTTTTCGTCATCCGATCGTCACCGACGGCTCAACTGCCGGTCGTCGCCGCCGTCGCGCGGCGGTTCGCCCGCCGGCGCTCCCGGCGCAGCGGGCGGGGCGTGACCACCCGCTCCACCAGCGCGAGCACCCCCTCGACGAGCAGCGCCAACCCGGCCACCAGCACCCCGCCGGCGATGATCTGGCCCCCGCCGGCGGCGATGTCGAGCCCGAACCCGGCCCGGATGATCTGGCCCAGCCCACCGCCGTTGACGAACGAGGCGAGCGCGGCGGTGGCCACCACCTGAACCGCCGCGGTGCGGAAGCCGGCCGCCAGGTAGGGCACCGCGAGCGGCAGCTCCACCCGGCGCAGCACCTGCCCGCCGGACAGGCCCATCCCCCGGGCCGCGTCCCGGGCCTCCGGGTCGGCCTGCCGCACCCCGGTGAACGCGTTGGCCAGCAGCGGCGGAATCGCGAAGACCGCGAGCGCCACCACCACGGCCGGGCGGCCGAAACCGAGGAACGTCAGCGGGAGGATGGTCAGCAGCGCCAGCGTCGGGATCGCCAGTGTGACGTTGGAGACCAGCAGGACCAGCCCTCCGCCCCGGCCGCTGTGCCCGAGCCAGAGCCCGATCGGCCAGGCCACCAGGCAGCCCAGCAGCACCGCCAGCGCGGACATGCTCAGGTGCTCGCCGAGGCGGTCCAGCACGCCGCCGGGGTTGGTCCAGTTCAACGGGTCGTTCAGCCAGACCACTGCCTGCTCGACGGGGTTCACCGGGCGGACCTCCCGCGCAGCCAGGGGGTGAGCAGGCGGCCCACGCCCGCCAGCACCAGGTCGAGCACCAGCGCCAGCAGCACGCACAGCACCGTGCCGGCCATGATCTGCGCCTTGTAGAAGTTGTTCTGGAAGCCCGCGAAGATGAGCTGCCCGAGCCCGCCCCGGCCGACCACCACCCCGACGGTGACGAGCGCGACAGTGGACACGGTCGCCAGCCGTACGCCGGTGAGGATGCCGGGCAGCGCCAGCGGCAGCTCGATCCGGAACAGCCGGCCCCACCTGCCGTACCCCATGCCCTCGGCGGCCTCGCGGACCTCGGGCGGCACCTGGTTCAGCCCGGCCAGCGCGTTGCGCACGATCACCAGCAGCGCGTACAGCGCGACGACGGTGAGCACGGTGATCGCGCCGATGCCCAGGTACGGCGCGAGGAACGCGAACAACGCCAGCGACGGGACGGTGTAGAGCACCCCGGTCACCGCCAGGATGGGCGCCGACAACGACCGGAACCAGTACGCGAGCACCGCGAGCGGCAACGCCACCAGCGCGGCGATCACCACGGCGCGTGCGGTCAGCCAGGTGTGCTCCCGCAGCGCGGCGAGGATCGTGTCAGAGTTGTCCCGCACGTACTGCCAGGAGAACCACGGATTACCCGGGTCGGCCCGGTAGCTCAGGTGGAGGGACACACGTGGACGGTACCCCGGGAAGCGCCGCCGGAGGCGGCGCGGCGTCGATCACGCTGGAGCGCATCCGCAAGCGCTACCCGGACGGCACCGAGGCGGTACGCGAGCTGAGCCTGGAGGTCGCGGCCGGCGAACTGGTGGTGCTGATCGGCCCGTCCGGCTGCGGCAAGTCGACGGTGCTGCGCATGATCAACCGACTGATCGAGCCGACCGACGGGCGGATCCTGCTCGGCGACGACGACGTCACCCGGGTCGACCCGGTGGCGCTGCGCCGCCGCATCGGGTACGTCATCCAGAACGTCGGACTGTTCCCGCACCAGACCGTCGCCGCGAACGTGGCGACCGTGCCGGGGCTGTTGGGCTGGCCGAAGCAGCGCACCCGGGACCGGGTCGGCGAGCTGCTGGAACTCGTCGGTCTGGACCCGGCGCAGTTCGGCAGGCGGTACCCGCACGAGCTGTCCGGCGGGCAGCGGCAGCGGGTCGGCGTGGCCCGGGCACTCGCCGCCGACCCGGTGGTGCTGCTGATGGACGAGCCGTTCTCGGCGGTGGACCCGATCGTCCGGACCCGTCTGCAGGAGGAGTTCCTGCGGTTGCAGGCCGAGGTACGCAAGACGATCGTGCTGGTCACCCACGACCTCGACGAGGCGGTCCGGCTGGGCGACCGGATCGCGGTGCTGTCCGAGGGCGGCCGGCTGGAGCAGTACGACAGCCCCGCCGCGCTGCTCGGCTCGCCCGCCTCGGACTTCGTCCGCGAGTTCGTCGGCGCCGACCGGGGCATCCGGCGGCTCGCGGTCACGCCGGTGACCCGCGCGGTGCTCGACCCGCTCCCGGCCGACGGCGGCACCGGCCTGCCCACCGTGGCGCTCGGCGACTCGGCGTACGACGCGCTCGGCGCGCTTCTCACCTCCGGTGCCGAGCACGTGGTGGTGACCGAGGAGGGCCGGGCGGTGGGGCTGCTCACCCGCACCCGGGTGCTGGCCCTCGGTGCTGTGGACTGAGGTCAGGCCCGGCCGCCGAGGCTGGCCAGTCCGACGATCCAGCCGGCGAAGAAGCCGTACGTGACGCCGGTGCTGGCGGCCTGGAACGCGGCGAACAGCGAGCCGTGCGGGCCGAGGAGCGTGGCGAGCAGGGCGCTGAGCCCGCCCGCGAGCGCGTACGCACCCCAGCCGGAGAGGAACTGGCTGCCCGAGGACGTCACCCGGTCGACCTGCGGGCCGGGCAGCAGGTACAGCAGTGCCGCGGCCAGCACGAGCAGCAGGATCGCCCGCAGGTTGGTGGCGAACACGCCCTCGTCCGCCTGCCACCGCCAGGACGGCCAGGCGAGCAGCCGCAGGAACCAGCCACCCGCGCCGGTCGGGTCGGTGCCGCGCTGCGCCCAGTCCACGTACATCGGACTGCCGCCGACGGCGACGAGCAGGAACGCGGCGAGCGTGCCGGTGCCGGCGGCCGTGCCGTACCGGGGGACGGTGCGGGGGCGGTTGCTCAGAGCCATGCGGCGGTCAGTTCCCGGCCGGTCCCGCCGGGCAAACCTGCGCAACCGGTCGGCCGCCGTCGGCCGACGGGCAGTCATCGACCTCAGTGCTTCATCAGGTAGTCGATGAAGGCGGCGCGCAGCAGCGGCGCGGACTCGTCGTAGCCGTGCCCGGTCAGCTCACGCCAGAGCGCGTTCGCCTCGTCGATGGTCGGGCCGATCGAGTTCGGTGCGCCGTCCAGCGCGGCGGCCTCGTCGGCGTTGGGCAGGTGCCGCAGGACCGACCAGAAGAAGCCCACGTCGCGGCGGTCGCGCGCCAGGTTGAACGCCTGCTCGCGCAGTTCCTCGGTGGAGAGCTTGTCGAGCTCGTCGAAGGTGCGGCCACCGGGGGCAGGAGTATCGGTCATGCCGCCGAGCCTAACCGGAGAGATCAGTCCGGGCGCGCCGGACGCACGGCCACCGCCGGGGGTCAGCGGTCGTCGGCGTCCCAGCGCCGGGGTTCGGTGTCCCAGCGCGGCGCCTCCCACGCCTCGACGGGGGTGTCGTGCTGGCGTACCGGGAGCACCGAGGGCCAGGCGTCGGCCGGTTCGGGCGGCGGGGTCATCGTCCAGCCGCCGCTCAGCGCGCCGTCCCGGGCCGGGCGGACCGGGCCGAGCGGACCCGGCGGTGCCGGGTGGGGACGGCCGAACGTCTCGACCAGCCGGGTGACGAGCAGGCCGGCGCCGAGCACGGCGCCGCCGAGCGCCCACCGGCTGACCGTCCAGCCGTGCGGCACGGTCCAGGCCAGGAACACCACCACCAGGCAGACCGCGAACAGGGTGCCGAAGATGCCGCCGCGCCGCCCGTACGCGCTGGTGCCGGCGAGCATCACCGTGCCGACCGCCAGCACGGTCCAGTCCAGTCCGGTGCCGGGCGCGACCTGGCCGTCCCCGTTCGCCGCGATCAGCACGCCGCCCAGCATCGCCAGCACGGTGGACCCGACGAGCGCCAGCGCGGTCACCGTGGCGGCCGCCACGCCGCGCCGCCGGGCCGGGTCGGCGACCGGACGGAACCGGCCGATCAGCCGGCGTACCGGTCTCATCGCGGCGAACAGGCCACCGAGGACGGCGACCGCGGCGAAGCCCACGAAGAAGTACAGCGCGCTGCCGCGCGGGTCGTAGTCGCCCTGCACCGTCACCGGGGCGGTCCGCCGTTCCAGGTAGACGATCACACCGGCTGCCCCGGCCAGGCTCGCCGCCCATCCGGGCACGTGCAGCACCACCACGGCCAGGGCGAGCGCCAGCCCGGCCGCCGCCGCGATCGCCAGCGCCGGCAGCAGCGCCTCCCGCATGCCCCGGTCGCCCTGCTCGGCGAAGTGCAGGGCGGCGGCCAGCGCGACCGGCCCGATCGCCAGGTTCACCGCGCCGGCCCGCAGGCTCAGGCCGGCGGCGAGGGCGAGCAGGCCCAGCGCCGCCACGTCGACGAGCAGCGTCTTCAGGGAGCCGCCGCGCAGCGCGTCCGAGTCCTCCCGCCAGAGCAGCCAGGCCATCGCGACCAGGCCGGCGAGCAGCACGAACTCCCAGAACACGTGCACCGCGATCCGGTCCCGGCCGGGTTCGCCGTGGGCCGGGTCGTCGAAGACGTTCTCCAGTACGGCAGCGGGCACCCCGGACGACGTCTCCGGCGGCGCTGTCCGGCCCGCATCGTCGTACGCCATTGGCTCGCGCCTCCCCCAGGTGGCCGCGTCCGGCCCACGGGCGGGCGGACCGGTGGCGGCCGTCGCTCTCCGGTCGCCAGGGACGGTACCGCCGGGCCGGGGTGGGGGGAACCCTCAGAGACGCCCGCGGGGCGTCTCCCGGTCACCGGGCTCGCGGTCCTCGTCGTCCTCCTGCTCCGGCACCCGGCAGGAGCGTTCCAGCCAGAGCGCGGCCGCGACCAGCGCCAGCGCGGCGATGAGGCCGCCGAGCGCGGCCGGCCGATCGCCCACCGCGGCGTTCGTGCGTTCCACGAACAGCCAGCCGGTCAGCCCGGCGTAGAAGCCGGCGAAGATGGCCCCGGCCAGCGCCGACGCCTTGGCCAGCACGACGAACCGGGCGACCAGCAGCGGGTTGACCGGCTCCCGGCCGGGCCGCCGCTCGATCCGGCCCCGGGTGTTCACCGCCGCGTAGCCCTCCAGCACGGCCAGCCCGGCCAGCGTGATCACCGGCAGCCAGGGCAGGTCGGGGGCGAAGTCGTAGTAGAAGCCGCTGATCAGCAGCCAGGCCACCGCGGCGGCGGCCAGGCCGGCCACCACGAGGGTGGAGGCCCGGGTCGGCCCCATCCGGAAGCGGTCGGGCCCCTGCGGGGAGCGGTCGGTGCTCACCGCACCTCCTCAGCTCGCCACTGCCGGGCCACGATCCACCGGGTCATGTGTCCGACTCTAGCGCCAGATCGGGTCGCGGGCTCAGTTCCAGGGCGTCCCCGGCGAGCGGCTCGGCGTTGAGCAGATCGGTCAGCCAGCCGTGCCCGGGCAGCCGGCCGTGCGGCTCGATGTCGATCCACGGGCGCAGCACGAAGGCGCGCAGGTGGGCCCGGGGGTGCGGCAGGATCAGCTCGGGGTCGTCGCGGAGCACCGGCTCGCCGGCGTCGTCCCAGACCGCGATCACGTCCACGTCGAGCGTGCGCGGCCCGTACCGTCGTTGCGGGTCGCGGTCGCGCCCGGCCGCCGCCTCCGCGGCCCGGGCGCACTCCAGCCAGTCATCCGGCGCCGCCGCCGGGTCCGCGACCATCACCGCGGCGTTCAGGTACGCGGGCTGGTCGGCGTCCCCCCACGGTGGAGTCTCGTAGACGCCGGAGACCACGAGCACCCGGTCGCCGAGCGCGGCCACCGCGCCGCGCAGATGGCCGAGCCGGTCGCCCAGGTTGCTGCCGATCGACAGCACGGCCCGGGTCATCGGGTACGCCTCATCGTGACCGCGACGTCCCGGAAGGCGTGCGGGATCGGGGCCTCCGGCTTGTGCACGGTCACCGTCGCGGCGGCCACCAGCGGCTCGGCCAGGCAGACCGCGAGCAGCCGGTCGGCGAGTGTCTCGATGAGGTTCACCGGCTCGCCGGTGATCACCGCGACCAGACGTTCGGCGAGTTCGCCGTAGTGCACGGTGTCGGTCACCTCGTCCGAGCGCGCGGCCGGGCCCAGGTCCAGTTCGAGCACCGCGTCGACCACGAACTCCTGCCCCTGGGCGCGCTCGAAGTCGTAGACGCCGTGGCGGCCGTGCGCGCGCAGGCCGGTCAGCTCGATCCGGTCGCTCATCTGTCGCCTCCGCTCGTGCCGGTGGCCGCTTCCGCCGGCCGGGTGCCGGTCGCGGTGGCGAGCCGGGGGCTGCCGGTGGCGCGCCAGACGGCGAGCGCGTCGGCGGTGGCGCGGACGTCGTGCACGCGTACCCCCCAGGCGCCGGCCGCGACGGCGAGCACGCTCGTCGCGACGGTCGCGGCCTCCCGCCCGGCGGTGGGGCGTGGTTCGCCGGCCGGGTCGGCGAGCAACCGGCCCAGGTAGGACTTGCGGCTCGCCCCGAACAGCACCGGGAAGCCCAGGTCGACCAGCTCGGGCAGGCGGGCGCTCAGCGCCCAGTTGTGCGCGGCGGTCTTCGCGAAGCCCAGGCCCGGGTCCACGATGATCCGGTCGGCGGCCACCCCGGCGGCGAGCGCGGCGTCGACGCGCCGGCTCAGCTCGTCCCGGACCTCGGCCACCACGTCGGTGTACGTCGCCAGCTCCCGCATCCCCCGCGAGTGACCCCGCCAGTGCATGAGCACCCAGGGGCAGCCGGCGTCGCGAACCACCCGGGCCATGTCCGGGTCGGCGAGGCCGCCGGAGACGTCGTTCACCACGTACGCGCCGGCGGCGAGGACCGCCTCGGCGACCCGGGCGCGGCTGGTGTCGATGCTGACGAGGATGCCGGCGGCGCTCAGCTCGCGGACCACGGGCAGCACCCGGGCGGTCTCCGTCTCCGCGTCGACCCGCTCGGCGCCGGGCCGGGTGGACTCGCCACCCACGTCGATCAGGTCGGCGCCGTCCCCCCGCAGTCGCACCCCGTGTGCGACTGCCGCGCCCAGATCGGCGTATCTGCCGCCGTCGGAGAAGGAGTCGGGCGTGACGTTGAGGACGCCCATCACCACCGGGGCCTCCGCCCGTACCAGATCGGTCACGGACCCGACAGTACCGTTCGCCGGCAGGGCTTCCGGCCACCGGGCGAGCGCGCGACGCGGCACCCCTGACGTGCACATTGGAACAGGTGTACGATCGGTCATCCGGGCCGTCGGAGGTCGACTCTTCACGGCTTGTCGCAAAGGTGGCCGGGCCGTACGCTTTGGAATTGCCCAGCATCGAGATGGCGAAGCCTGGAGGGAGGGCCGAAGCGGGAAGAATCCCCCCAAAACTCACCACTCTGCGTGGTGGGTGACGGACTCAGCGTTGACGGCGCTGTCTCTGACGAGCACCATCCCGCCAGGCTTGCCTACTTGCACCAACGCGGCGCCGCCGGCCGCGACCTTGGGGAGGTTTCCAGTGATCGCCATCGAGCTCATGGCAACGGCGTCCAGTGCCGTCGACCACGCGCTCCACACCCTGGCGTCGACTCCACTCGCCGAGCCGGCACCGAAGGGCATCGACACCGACAACGTCGTCACCTTCTTCGCCAGCAAGATCGCGCCGATCCTGCTCGCGGTCCTCGGGGTGATCTTCATCGGCCGGGCCAGCCGGGGTGAGATCTCCAAGGTGCTGACCAGCTCGGCCATCGCCATCATCGGCCTGGCCTTCATCGCCGGAGCGGCAACACTCTTCTTCGTCGGCGACTACCTGATCAACCTGATCTTCGAGTAGGGCGCTGGGCGACGATGCGGCTGCGCACCGACGACGACATCTACCGGGCACGCCTCGTCTACCTGGGGCCGCCCGGGTACACCCTTCCCGTCCACCTGCCGTACGCCCAGTACGGCCTGTTCATGCTGCTCGTACCCCTCTACATGTTCATCCACTGGCTGTTCACGCTCCAGGTCGAGCTGTTCCCCGCATGGGAGATCTCGCTGGCGATCGTGACGACCTCGTTCATCTTCCGGTACGTCGACCCGGACCGGCCCGCGCGCATGGTCATCCGGACCGCGCTGACCGACTGGCGACGCACCCGGGAACCGGCCACCGAGCAGCGGGATCCGCGGCTCGTCGCGAGCCGGATCAGGATCCGGGAGGAACTGGCATGACCGGGCGTACGACAACCGTGCAGACGAACGACGCGGGTGAGGCGGTCGCATGAGTCGCTCTTCCACGCCGGGTTCCCCGGCCGGGCGCCCGGCCGGGCCCAACGGTAACCGTGCGCGATCGTTCGACTACCCGCCGGACGAGGATCTGGACGAGGTCGTCCTCGACAGCGCGCTCGTCACCAGCCCCGGGCACAGCCGCGTCGGCGTGTTCCAGCCGCCGCGACCGATGACCCCGCGCGAGCCGGTACGCCCCGAAGGCGACATCGACTCCCCCTTCCTCGACCTGTTCGGCGGCGCGCAGCCCCGGCGGCGGCCCGCCGCGTCCACACCGCTCCCGCCGGTCGAGCCGGTGGTGGCGCCGCCGCGCCGTGGCGTCGGCCGGGAGCCCCTGCCGATCCCGCACCAGCCCGCCGTGCCGGTCGAGCCGGCGCCCCGGGCCGAACCGGAACCGCCGGTCCGCGAGCGGGCCCCTGGGGTACGCGCGGTCGGCCGCCCCCGGCCCGAACCCGCACCGCCGCCGGTCGAGCCCTCCCTGCCCGACCCGCCCGCCGCGCTCGCCCCGCCGCCGCCGTCCCGGAGCCGGGTGCCGCAGCAGGCCGGTGACCGGCTGCCCGCGCTCCGGCCCCCGGCCGAGCCCGAGCCGGCGCTCCCGCCGCCCCCGCAGATCCACGCCCCCGCGCCTGTCCCCGCCGACCACCGGGAGCCGGATCTCGCTCCCGCCGACCCGCTCACGGCCGCGGCGGCACCGTCGCGGGAGGTCGGCCGCTCGGCGCACCGCGAGGTGGCGCCGCCCCGGCAGCGCGCGCCGGAGCGCCGCAACCGGCCGACCAAGCCGGTCCGGGTCCGCGCCCCGAAGATCAAGTTCGGTGACCGGGACCCGTCGGTCGAGCTGGCCATCACCGAGATCGCCGGCCACCTGACCTTCACCCCGAACACAGTCACCGCCTGGTACTGGCTGCCCGAGGTGCGATGGGCGTTCCGGCCGGACGCCGAACGCGAGGCGCTGCTCTCGGCGATCTCCGAGCAGTACGCCGGACTCGCCGGGTTCCGGCTGCACCTGCGCCGCACCACCCGGCCCTTCCCGGCCGACGAGTGGGCCCGCACCATCGACGCGCACACCGCCGCCCCGCTGCCCGACGTACCGGGCACCACCGGCTGGGCCGACCACCTGGTCGCCGCCCAGCGGCACCTGATGGCGGTCAACCACGCCGAGGGCCAGACCTACCTCGGTGTCACGTTCGCCCGCCGGTCGCTCGGCGACTCGCTCACCGAACGACTCCTGCGCACGTTCGGCCGGGGCACCGCCGACGGCGAGCGCCGCCGGCTGAGCCGTACCGTCGAGCAGTTCGACGAGGTCCTCGGCGCGTTCGGCATGCGCGGACGCCGGGTCACCGCACCCGAACTGGAATGGCTGCTCTACCGCTCGGTGGCACTGTGCATGGCGCCACCCGGCGTCCTGTCCCCGATCACCAACGGCCGGTGGGAACGCGGCGACCTGCTGGCCCTCACCGAGCAGGTCGAGCGCTACCGCACCCCGTACGGCTCGACGGTGAAGCTGGTCAACCGGATGACCGGCGAGGAACGCCACGTCGCCGTGCTCGCGGTCGGCCGGATGGAGCCGCTGGAGATCCCCGAACGGCACGAGCCCTGGCTGCACTTCCACGAGCGGCTCCCGTGGCCGATGGAGCTGTCCACCCGGGTCGACATCCTCGGCCCCAACGACTCCTTCCGGAACCTCGAACACCGGCTCCGGATGATCCGTTCCCAGCAGCTCGACTACGCCGAGCACGGCATCGACGCGCCGCCCGAGCTGGAACGGCTGGCCAAGCGCGCGCTGGTGATCGGCGACGAGATGACCACCGGCCTGCCCGTGGACTCGGCCCGGGCACACGGCTGGCACCGGATCGCGGTCGGCGGGCGTACCCGGGAGGAGTGCCTGGAACGGGCCCGGCGGCTCATCCAGCTCTACTCCCGCGAGCTGCGGATCTCGCTCCAGCACCCGAAGAACCAGGACTGGCTGGCCCGCGAGTTCATCCCCGGCGAGCCGATCGCCAACACCGGCTACGTCCGGCGGATGCCGGTCAACCTGCTCGCCGCCGCGCTGCCGCAGGCCGCGTCCACGGTCGGCGACCGGCGCGGCGACCTCATCGGGCGCACCGCCGGCACCTGCCGCCGGCCGGTCTTCCTCGACCTGCACTTCCCGATGGAGGTACGCGAGCGCTCCGGCCTCGCCGTTTTCGTCGCCGAACCGGGCGGTGGCAAGTCCACGCTGCTCGGCGCGCTCGGCTACCTGGCCGCGCGCCGCGGCGTGCAGGTGACGCTGCTCGACCCGTCCGGCCCGCTGGCCCGGCTCTGCGCCATGCCCGAACTGGCGCCGTACTCGCGGGTGCTCAACCTGACCGGCTCGGAGCAGGGCACGCTCGCGCCGTACGCGCTGATCCCGACGCCGCTGCGCAGCGAGTTCGGCGCCGGCCCGGCGGGCGACCGCGAGTTCGAGATCGCCGTGTCGAACGCCCGCGCCGAGCGCCGGATGCTGGTGCAGGACATCTGCATGATGCTGGTGCCGCCGCAGGTTGCCCGGGAGGCGTCCACCGCCACGCTGTTCCGGCACGCCGTACGCCAGGTCCCCGCCGAGGAGACCTCCACGCTCGACGACGTGGTGACCTGCCTCCAGGGGCTCGACGACGACGCCGGGCGCGAACTGGCGCACCTTCTCCTCGACACCGCCGAGATGCCGCTGGCCATGC
Source organism: Micromonospora sp. WMMA1976 (assembly GCF_027497335.1). Taxonomy (NCBI): domain Bacteria; kingdom Bacillati; phylum Actinomycetota; class Actinomycetes; order Micromonosporales; family Micromonosporaceae; genus Micromonospora; species Micromonospora sp. WMMA1976. The sequence continues at coordinate 5,878,938 of NZ_CP114912.1, forward strand.
TCTTCTTCGGCCGGCCGCCGGAGGGACTGCTCGGCGCCGACGCGGCGCTCACCGTCATCACCATGGCCGGTCTGCGACTCCCCGACCTCAAGATCGAGCGGGAGTACTGGTCGGCCGAGGAGGCGCTCGCGCTGCCGATGCTGCACACCGCGCACCGGCTCGCCGTACGCCGCTGCTACGGCGGCTCGATGTCCTCCCGGAAGCTGGTCGGCCTCGACGAGGCGCACTTCATGGAGGGCTGGCGGTCCGGGCGCTCGTTCCTGGTCCGGCTCGCCCGCGACTCCCGCAAGTGGAACCTCGCCGCGCTCGTCGCCTCGCAGAACCCCAAGGACATCCTCGGCCTCGACGTGCAGAACCTCGTCTCCACCGTCTTCGTCGGCCGGATCGCCGAGGACAGCGAGATCGCCTCCGAGGCGCTGCGCCTGCTGCGGGTTCCTGTCGACGACGGTTACGAGGCGACACTCGCCTCGCTCTCCCAGGCGGACAGCGGATCGGCCAACCGGCTCGGCTTCCGCGAGTTCGTCATGCGCGACGTCGACGGGCGCGTGCAGAAGGTCCGGGTCGACGTGTCGTACGTCGACGGGCTGCTGGAACACCTGGACACCACCCCCGCCGCGGTCGCCCAGGCCGCCGGGATACTGCCGACCGTCCTGGCTGATCTGGAGGCGTGACATGGCGAGGGCCCGGGCACGGATCGCGGCGCTCCTCCTCGCGCTCGGCGTACTCGCCGGGGCCACGATCTCCTGGCCGGTGATCGGGGCAGCCACACCCGCGTACGCCGCCGCGCCGGTCACCCAGGCGCGCGCCGAGCTGTGCAGCACCAAGGAGTGGCAGGCCGACTTCCGGTCCTGCGTCGGCAAGCTCAAGGCGGTCAGCGAGGACCAGGTCGAGTGCCGCAACGCGCCGGTGCCCGCCGCGCCGGACTCGGGACTGGCCGGCTGGTTCGCGTCCCGGCCCGACTCGGCGAAGGAGCCCGGCCCGAAGGGCCTCTACAGCGACTACGGGTACGCCGGGTACAGCTACAACACGTACGACGTGGACGGCGGCTGTGCCTCCTCGGTGCTGCATCCGGACTACCGCTTCACGACGATGGTCGCCAACGGCGAGTTCATGTTCGCCAACGCGGTGATCGGCGCCTCGAACGCGCTGCGCGAGCGCGCCTGGGACCCGCGCACGATGTGGAGTTGGGCCGACCCGCTGGTGGAGCAGGCCACGAAGGCCGTCTACCAGAAGGTGTTCAGCGTCTTCGGCATCATCACCGTCTGCGTGGTCGGCCTCTACCTGCTCTGGCGGTCCCGCCAGTCGGACATGAGCAATGCGATGACCACTGCCGGCTGGGCGCTGCTGGTGATGGTGGCGGTGACCGCGCTGGCCGCCTGGCCGGTGAAGTCCGCGAACATCGCCGACAACACGCTGATCACCACGCTGGGCGTCGTGCACGACGCCGTCGGCCCATCCACCAAGGACACGCCGCCTGGCCAATGTGACGACCCGAATCCGCAGGCGTGCAAGGATCATCGACCGCCCGCCGTGCGTGCCAGTGACACGGCGACCGAGACGATGCTCTACCGGAACTGGCTGCGCGGTGTGCTCGGCTCGGCGGACAGCGAGACCGCTAAGAAGTACGGCCCGGCCCTGTACGACGCCAAGTCCCTGACCTGGGAGGAGTCGGAGAAGCTCCGCCAGAACCCGGCCACCCGCGAGGGCACGATCAAGGCCAAGCAACAGCAGTGGGCCCGTGTCGCCGAGCAGATCAAGACCGAGGATCCGGAGGCGTACGAGTACCTCAAGGGCACCAAGGACATGGACCGGATCGGTGCCGGGTTCATCGCGGTGCTGGCCTCGGTGCTGTTCGCCATGTTCGACCTCACCGCGTCACTGCTGGTACTGCTCGGCTTCCTGATCTTCCGCTGGGCGGTGATCGCTGCGCCGATCCTCGGCACCGTCGGCCTGATGCGCCCGGCCAGCGCCGGGCTCCGGCGCCTGGCGAACGCGGTGGTCGCCGCCGTCTTCAACATCGCCATCTTCGGCACCGGCGCGGCCATCTACCTCTTCGCCGTCGACCTGATCATGAACACCGCCACGCTGCCCGGCTGGCTCCAGGTGGTCCTGGTCTGGCTCTGCGGGGTCGTCGGCTGGTTGCTGTTGCGGCCGTACCGCCGGATCACCCAGCTCGGCGGCAAGGACAGCAGCGAGGCGGTCAGCTCGGCCGGCTCCTGGCACCGCCGGTTCTTCCGGGACATGCGGATCGCCGCGCGGCTGGACGTGGCCGAGCCCGGCGGGACCAACGAGTCGGCGATCGGCAAGCGCCGCACCGTCACGGCGGACCAGCGCAGTCTCCGGCCGGAGGCCCGGCACGAGGATCCGGCGCACAGCGCCACACCCGCCGAGCGGGAAAGGCCGGACGGACGGGAACGGCCGGAGGAGGCGCCCGCGAGCGGACGGCCCGGTGAGCGTCCCGGCGCCACTCCCCGCCCCCGGCGCGCAGCGTCGACCTGGACCGAGCCGGATGTGCCGGAGGAAGCGCCCTCCTACGCCGTCTACCGGCCGGACTCGGCGGACCGCGGCACCGCCCCGGCCCGGCCGGCGCCGCGCATCCGCTCCGAGGCCCGGTGAGTCCGGTGCGACGCGCGCTGGAATTCCTCTTCACCCGGGTCCTCCGGTCCCGGATCGGTGTCGCCCTCATGATCGCCGTGCTGGTCTTCGGGGTGATCGGCGCGGCCCGCCTCGTCGCCGGCCCCGGCGATCCGGGCCTCGGCCTGACCAGCCGCCCCACCCAGCCGATCAGCACCACGGACCCGGAGGCCGGTGACGACGGCGTGCTCGCCAGCCCGCCGACCGCGGTCGCACCGAAGACCCGGCCGGGCGAGGACACGCCGGAGGAGGTCGCCGGCCGCTTCGCCACCGCTTGGTTGAGCGGCCCGGGCAGCAGCGGTGACGCGTGGCAGGCCCGCCTGCGGCCGCTCTCCACGCCGGCGCTGGCCGAGAAGATGACTGATGCCGACCCGGAGACAGTGCCCGCACGGAGGACCGCCGGCACCCCGACGCTCCGGCCCCGTACCGAGTCCTTCGTGGAGGCGGTGGTTCCGCTGGACAACGGCACGCTCCGGCTCGAACTCGTCGCACCGGACGGACCCTGGCTGGTGGACGCGATCGACTGGGAGCGGTCGTGACCGCCGGCCCGGCCGTCGCCGGGCAGGTCCGCCGGAAGCTGCGCCTGGGCGTGGTCGCCACCGCCGTCACGAGTGTGCTCGCCCTGCTCTGCTGCGTCGGCGGCGCCGGCGCCTTCCTTCTCACCGAACTCGGCGGCGACGAGGACGACCCGAAGCTCGCGGCCCTGAACTGCGACCCCACCTACCAGGTGAACCTGACCGGCGACATGCCGCGCTTCGCCGAGTACGGCGAGCGCCAACTGCGCAACGCCGCGGTCATCATCAAGGTCGGCCAGGACATGAAGCTCCCCGCGCGCGGCTGGGTGATCGCGCTCGCCACCGCGATGCAGGAATCAGCGCTGCGCAACCTCGCCAACAGCACGGTGCCGGCATCGCTGGCGCTGCCGCACGAAGGGGTCGGCGCCGACCACGACTCGCTGGGTCTGTTCCAGCAGCGGCCCGGATGGGGCAGCGTCGAGCAGCGGATGACGCCCTCGTACGCGGCCCGCAAGTTCTACCAGAAGATGGAGAAGGTGCCGAACTGGCAGCAGCGCCCGCTCACTGTGGTCGCCCAGAAAGTCCAGGTCAGCGCCTACCCCGACGCCTACGCCAAGCACGAGGAACTGGCCGGAGCCATCGTCGACGCGCTGGCCGGCGGCGCCGCCCGGACCGTGGAGATCGCCGGCAAGGCCGTGTGCGACGCCGCGGCCGGAGACCGGATCGCCGCCTCCGGCTGGACCGCGCCGCTGCCCGGCGGTGTGGTCTCCGGTTTCCGCACCACGGCCCGGCCCAGCCACCACGGCGTGGACCTGGCCGCCTCGAAGGGCACGCCGATCCACGCCGCCTCGGCCGGCCGGGTGCTGGTGGCCCGCTGCGACCCCGACCGCTCCGGGCGGCGGGACTGCGACCGGGACGGCTGGCCGAACAAGGGCGGCTGCGGATGGTTCGTGGACATCCTGCACGCCGGCGGATTCATCACCCGCTACTGCCACATGGTCGAGCGACCTCGCGTGGTGCCTGGTCAGGCGGTCGAGGCGGGCGAGGTCATCGGCCTCTCCGGCAGCAGCGGCAACTCGTCCGGTCCGCACCTGCACTTCGAGGTGCACCGCAATGGCGACCGGTCCAGCAACGGGGCGGAGAACCCGGTGCCCTTCATGCGCAAGCGGGGCGCGCCCCTCGGCGAGACCGGGTGAGGCCGGGCGGATGAGCAACCCCCTGCCCGACCCGTTCGCCGACCGGCCCGACTGGGCACCGCTGCCGCCCCGGCCGGTGGAGACCGTGCCCGCCACCGGCGGCACCGAGCTGCGCGGCCGCCGCGTCCTGGTCGGCCTGCCCGGCCTCGGCTGGCGTGGCGACCTGCGGGCCGACGAGCGGGTGGTGCAGGGCAGCCGCACCTACGTACCGGTGATCCCGGAACACGAGTGGTACCGGGCCGAGGCCGAGCAGGTGGAGGTGTTCGCGCCGCTGGTGCCTGTGGAACGGGTCTGGGTGGAGACCATCGGCGAGCGGCGTCCGGCGACCGGAGGAAGCGCCCCGGGACTCCGGCTGGTCTCGCTGGACGTGCCGGAGCGCCGGCCGCCGACGCCGGTGTTCGAGGCCGACGCGGTGACCGGGCGGCGCGTGGTACACGTGGACAACGGCGTGGAACGGCGCGACCTGCGTGCCGTCACCGAGACCTACTCCGGGGCGGACGGCGACATCTGCGTGCGGGTGGCCCCGGAACTGGAGTGGTACCGGTGGGCCTGGCGCGGCCAGGCACCGACCACGTTGGAGGTGCCGGTGCACCTGCTCTGGCTGGAGTAAGGCCGCTCAACCCAATTTTCTGCCGTCGCAGACCCGCCATCCGTCTCGCTCCACGACGCGAAACTGCCAGTCCTCACGTCGGCTGCTTCGTGGCTGACCATCAGCCGAGCTCGAGATGGTCAGCGTCGTGGTCACCGACTCACCGTCGCCGCTCTCCACCCTGGTCAGGGGCCCCCAGCTGGCTCGGACCACCACCTTGAAGTTGGCTTCCCGCTGTTCCATCTCTGCGCGAAGGCCACGGAGGGCGTTAAGGTCCCCCTCGGACTTACAGGTGTACTCCTGCGCCTTCGTGTCGTTGCGGTCCACGAGGAAGGCCCGAAGATAGTTGTCCACCACGACGTCGGGGGCGCTTCGGTCCGGGGCGGTTGCGCGGTCGTACAGCACGAACCCGACCACTCCGCCGACAGTGCACAGCAGCGCCACCACCCCCGCGACGACAGCGAGCACGGTGCGCACCGGACGCTTGGGGCGTACCGGTGCGGGAGCGGGCGCGGGGGGCGCCAGCTGCTCCGGCGGGGTTCGCTGCGCCGGTACTCGGGACACCTGGGAACCGGCGGGGGGCTGCACTGATTCCACCTCCTGAGGCTATCGGCTGCGCCGCGCGTACCCAATGCCTGGAACCGGCGGATCGTGGCGAACCGCCGGGCGGGCACCGACCGGCGGCGGGGTGAGGCTGCTCACCGCCGAGCAGCTCACCGCGCCGACCGACATCCCGGTGGACGGCCGCCGCCTGGGTTACCGTCACACCTCGGGGAGGACATGTCGGCCTCGGAAAGAGAGGTGGACGCGGTGGTGACTCCGAAGGCGCGCGCCGGCCGGGCCGCCGCGCTGCACCGCCGGGCCGAGGCCGCCGCGACGGCGGCGGCGGGCATCCTCGACGAGATCCGGCCCGCGCCGGCCGACCATCATCGGCAGTACGAACTGGCCGAGCGCCTGCGGGCGGCGGCAGAGCTGGCGGCGCCCGGTTGGGCCGGCGCGCCACTGGACGCGCTGACCGCGACGACTCCACCGGGTGACGGTCTGCCGCCGCTGGTCCGGGTCGGTACCGCGTCGCCGCTCGACGACGCCCGCTTCCCCGCGCTGGTGCCGCTGCTCGGCAGCGGCCATGTGAGCCTCGACGCCGACGCCTCGGACGCCCGGGTGGCCGGGCTGCTCCGCGCGCTGCTGCTGCGCGTCTTCGCTGCCACGCCGGCAGGGGCGCTGCTGGCCCGCGCGGTGGACGGCGGTTCCGGTGCGACGTTCGCCGGGTACGCGCCGCTCGCCGACGCCGGCCTGCTGCCCCCGCCCGCCACCGACCTCGCCGGGATGCGCGCGGTGCTGGCCGAGGCGGAGCAGTGGGTGGCCGCCGGGACGGCCCGGCAGCGCGGGCACGACCGAACGCTGCTGCTCGTGGTTGCGGCGCTGCCCGAGGGTACGACCACCGCCGACCTGGACCGGCTCGCCGGGCTGGCCGAGGGCGGGCCGCGCGCAGGGCTGCATCTGGTGCTCGCCGGCTGGCCGGACGGCAGCCCGCTGCCGCGCGCCACAGCGGTCACCGTTCGCACCGCGTACGCGCTGGTCGGTGACCCGCCCGGCGCCGGCTTCAGCAGTCCGGGCGCCGAGCCGCCGGGCGGGTTGAACTCGCCGGTGTTCCTCGACGAGGATCCACCCGCCGACCTGGTCGCCGCTGTTTGTGCGCGGTTGGCCCAGCAGATCGAGGACGGCTCCCGTCTCTCCCTTCGTGACCTGCTGCCTGCCGACGGCTTCTGGACGACCGGCTCGGCCGACGGGCTGAGCACAACTGTGGGTGACGCCGCCGGGCGTCCGGTCAGCCTGGGCTTCACCGAGCTGACGCCACACTGGCTGGTCAGCGGCCGAGGTCAGGCGGGGCGGTCGGCGTTCCTGACCGACGCGTTGTTCGGCCTCGCCGCCCGGTACGGCCCGGACGAGCTGGCGCTCTACCTGGCCGACCTGGCCGACGGCGAGTCGTTCGTGGAGTTCCTCCAGACCGAGCGGGACCGCTCCTGGGTGCCGCAGGTGCGTGCCGCCGGGATGGCCGCCGACCGGGAGTACGTGGCCGACCTGTTCGGTGAGCTGGAGGCGGAGCTGCGCCGCCGCGAGGAGGCGTCCCGGCGGGCCGGCGGGCAGCGCTACGCCGAGCTGCGCCAGCACCAGCCGCTGCCCCGGATCGTCTGCGTGGTCGACAACTTCCCGCTGGCGCTGCGCGAGCGGGACCGGCTCGCCGCCGACCTGCTGGCCCGGCTGGACGCGCTCGCCCGCGCCGGCCGGTCGTACGGGATCCACCTGGTGCTGGCCGGCGAGGGTGACCTGGGCATCGGCGGTCCGCGTGACCCGCTGCTCGGCCAGTTCCCGGTGCGGGTGGCGCTGCCCGGCGGCTCGGCGGTGCTGGAACCGGCGAACGACTCGGCGGCCGGGCTGCCGGTGGGCAGCGCTGTGGTGAACACGGCGGGTGGCCTGGGCGGTCCGCGCGGCGCGACCCGGGGGCACGAGCGGATGATCCGTTTCCCGGATCCGTACGAGGATCCCGAGGTCCTGTCCGACCTGCGGCGACGGCTCTGGGAGGCGCGGGGCGAGTCGGCGACACCGCCCGTGGTGTTCGCCGGGTACGCCCGCCCGCTGCTCGCCAACGACCCCCGGCACCGGGCCGCGCTGGCCGGGCGGACCCACGCGCCCGCCGCGTTGCTGGGCCGGGCGGTGGACGTGCGGCGGTCCACGGTGACGGTGCCGCTGGGGCCGGGCGCGGGGCGGAACCTGGCCGTCCTGGGCCGGGACGAGGAGGCTGAGCGCCTGCTGGTGACTGCGGTGCGCAGCGCGGCGGCAGCGCATCCGGGCTCGGCCCGGTTCGTGCTGGCGCCGCTGGCGAACGGGTCTGCCGAGCCGGCCGGGGTGCTCGCCGCCGAGCTGGCCGGACGGCACCGGGTGGAGACCGTCGACGCGGCCGGGCTGCGGACCGCGATGGAGTCGGACGAGCCGGGTTATCTCGTCGTGTTCGGGCTGGACGTGCCGGACGCCACCGAACTGCCGCCGGACCTGCTGCGGACGCTGCTGCTGGAGGGCCCGCCGGCCGGGCGGCACCTGCTCGGCTGGTGGCGGACACCGGCGCCGCTGGCCGGGCTGCTCGGTCCCGAGGGCGAGGTGGACAAGCTCACCGCCGTGGCGGTCACCGACGTGCCGGGCGGCCGGCTGGAGCAACTCTTCGACCGTCCGGTCTGGTGGCGGCCCCGCCCCTGTCGCGCGGTGCTCTGGGACGGCCCGGACGAGCAGGGCACCGTCTTCGTCCCGTTCGGCACGACCGAAGTGGCGACCGCGCGGGTCGAACCGGACCCGCGGGCGACGGAGCGCACCGGGGAGGGGGCCGCATGAGCGAGACCGGCACGACCGTACCGGGGCCCCGCGCGGGTGGCCCGACAACCGTGGCGGACCCCGCCGAGTCGGCCTGGGCGGAGTACGTCGCCGCCGCGCGGGCGCTCGACGGCGTACGCCGGGCGGCGGCCACCGCCGCCGGGGAGCAGGCGCGGTCGGTGGCTGCGGCCCGCGAGGAGCTGACAGCGGTACGGGAACGGCTGGCGCCGCAGCAGTCCCGGCTGCGTGAGCTGGGCGTACCGGCGATGTCGCTGGTCCCGACGCCGCCGGAGGTGACCGAGGCGGCCCGGTCGATGGCGGGCGGGCCGTCGGCGGTGCTGGCGGCGCTGCGCGCCGCCGGGGACTGGGCGGACGCGGCGGACGACACTCTGAGCGCGCGCGGCCTGCCGCGGCTGGCTAGGTGGCCGGCCCGTCCGCGCAACCTGCTCGTGTACGGGCCGCTGGCGCTCGTGGTGCCGCTGCTCCAGCTCGTGCTGTACGCGGTCGCCGGCCCGGGGCCGGTGACAGTGCTGGCGCTGCTCGTGGGGCTGCCGCTGCCGGCTGTCGCGTTCATGCTGGGCTGGCTCGCGGTGGGGCGCGTCTTCCGCCCGCGTCCGACCGATCGGGTGGACCGGACGCCCCGATTCGGCGCCCTGGTCTGCCTGGTCCCGGCGGTGCTCACCGCCGCCGGACTGCTGCTCGCCATGCTGCCCGACTGACGACGGCCGCGCCTCCGGGCGGGAGTACGCGGCCGTCGGTGCCGGTCGAGGGTCAGCGGGCCATGATCAGTGCCATCGCCTCGGCCCGCGACTTCGCGTCGTTCTGGAGGCCGCCGCGCACGGCGGACGTGATGGTCTTCGCGCCGGACTTCTGGATGCCGCGCATCGCCATGCACATGTGCTCGCACTCCAGCACCACGATCACGCCGCGCGGGGCGAGGCTGGACATCAGCAGGTCGGCGATCTGCGAGGTGAGCCGCTCCTGCACCTGCGGCCGGCGGGCGAACACCTCGACCAGCCGGGCCAGCTTCGACAGGCCGGTGATCCGGCCGTCCGGGCCGGGGATGTAGCCGATGTGCGCGCTGCCCCGGAACGGCAGCAGGTGGTGCTCGCAGAGGCTCATCACGTCGATGTCCCGGACGAGCACCAGTTCCTCGTGGTTGGCCTCGAACGTGGTGCGGAGCACCTGGGCCGGGTCGACCCGCAGGCCGGCGAAGAGTTCGGCGTACGCGCGGGCCACCCGGGCCGGCGTCTGCTGGAGGCCGTCGCGGTCCGGGTCCTCGCCGACCGCGATGAGTATCTCGCGGACCGCCTTCTCGATCCGGGCGAGGTCGACGCTGTCCTCCACCGGGCCGCCGGTGAGCTTGCCGCTGATCAGGCGTGCGGCCACGTAGTCGAGCGCGTCGTCCCCGTCGGGCTCGGTCGCGGAGACGGCCGACTCCCTGTGGTGGGAGCCGGCCGTCGTCGGATCGCTGTTCAGTGCGTACCGTCCGAGTTGTTGCTGGAACCACCGATCGAGGCGGCGGCGTCGGCGCGGGCCTGTGCGGCCAGCGCCTCCTTCTCGGCCGGGGTGAGCACCGGCGGCTCGGTGGAGGGCTGACGCTTGCCGAAGCCGTGGTACGGGGCCATCGGCGGGCGCTTGACCACACGCGCACAGATGCGGGCCATGTCGGCGGTGGAGAGGGTCTCCTTCTCCATCAGCTCCAGGACCATGTTGTCCAGGACGTCCCGGTATTCCACCAGGATCTCCCAGGCCTCGTCGTGGGCCAGCTCGATCAGCGCACGCATTTCGCCGTCGATCTCGGCCGCCACCGCGTCGGAGTAGTCCCGCTCGTGGCCCATGTTGCGGCCGAGGAACGGCTCGTCGCCGCTGGTGCCGTACTTGATCGCACCGAGCTTGGAGCTCATGCCGTACTGCGTGATCATCGCGCGGGCCAGCTGCGTGGCCTTCTCGATGTCGTTGCCGGCGCCGGTGGTCGGCTCGTGGAAGACCAGCTCCTCGGCCGCCCGGCCACCCAGCGCGTACGCCAGGGTGTCGATCATCTCGGCCCGCGTCTGGGTGTACTTGTCCTCCGTGGGGAGCACGAGCGTGTGACCCAGCGAGCGACCCCGGGACAGGATGGTCACCTTGTGCACCGGCGCGGCGTGCGGCAGCGCCCAGGCGACCAGCGCGTGCCCACCCTCGTGGTACGCGGTGATCTTCTTCTCCTGGTCGCTCATCACCCGGGTCCGGCGCTGCGGGCCGGCGATCACCCGGTCGATCGACTCCTCCAGGGAGTCGTTGGTGATCGCCCGCTGCTCCTTACGAGCGGTGAGCAGCGCGGCCTCGTTGATCACGTTGGCCAGGTCGGCGCCGCTGAAACCCGGGGTACGCCGGGCGACCGCGTCGAGGTCGACGTCGGGCGTGAACGGCTTGCCCTTGGCGTGCACCCGCAGGATGGCCTTGCGGCCCTCCATGTCGGGGGCGTCGACCGGGATCTGCCTGTCGAACCGGCCCGGGCGCAGCAGCGCCGGGTCGAGGATGTCCGGCCGGTTGGTGGCGGCGATCAGGATGACCCCGCCCTTGGTGTCGAAGCCGTCCATCTCGACAAGCAGCTGGTTGAGCGTCTGCTCCCGCTCGTCGTGACCGCCGCCCATACCGGCGCCGCGGTGGCGGCCGACGGCGTCGATCTCGTCCACGAAGACGATCGCCGGAGCGTTCGACTTGGCCTGCTCGAACAGGTCGCGGACGCGGCTGGCGCCGACACCGACGAACATCTCGACGAAGTCGGAGCCGGAAATGGAGTAGAAGGGCACCCCGGCCTCGCCGGCGACCGCGCGGGCCAGCAGCGTCTTGCCGGTACCGGGCGGGCCGAACAGCAGCACGCCCTTCGGGATCTTGGCGCCCAGGGCCTGGTATTTCGCCGGGTTCTGCAGGAAGTCCTTGATCTCGTGCAGTTCCTCGACGGCCTCGTCCGCACCCGCGACGTCAGCGAAGGTGGTCTTCGGCGTGTCCTTGGTGATCATCTTCGCCTTGGACTTGCCGAAGTTGAGCACCCGGGAACCGCCACCCTGCATCTGCGACATGAAGAACAGCAGCAGGAGCACGAGCAGCGCGATGGGAAGCAGGTTGACCAGCAGGCTGACCCAGATGCTGTCCGACGACACCTTGGTGTCGACCGGGCCGGTGATGCGGTCCGCCGCCTCGGCCTCGCGTACCTGGTTCCAGACCTGGCCGCCGACCTCGTACGGGAACTGCGCCTCGATCTTGTCAGTGGTGGTGTCGCCGTCGAACTTGGCCTTGTCCTTCAGGTCGAGCTGGAGCGTCTGCTCCTTGTCCTGGAAGACGACCTTCTCGATGCCACCCTTGTTGAGCTGGTCGAGCGCGACGGACGTGTCCACCCGGTGGTAGCTGGGACCAGCGGTGAACAGTTGACTGAGCACAACGGCGCCGAGGATGACCAGGATGATCCAGACCACCGGTCGGCGGAAGAAACGCGTACGTTCCATGCTGTAGTCGGGTGCCGAGGCGCCCGCATCCTCCTGATCGACGTCCTGACCGTCTGAATGGTGTCGCCGCCTTGAGCGGCGGCCGGGGCCGCCGTGCGGGCCGGCCCGACCCCCGGGGCACGCAAACTGCCGCACCACGGTCATTCGACGGTACACCGTTCGGGCGACGCGTGAGCTTGCGAGCCCGGCACTTACGCGTAGGGCGAACCCGGGTTTGGAGCCGGCGTGGCGGGGAGCTCCCACCCGGCCCGCCCACACCGCACGGTCACGCGGTTCGAGGGGCCGGGCGTGGAGGGTGCCTCCACGTCACCGGCTCCTACCGTAGACCGGAAGACTGAGAGCCCGCTGAATGTCAGCTGACGAAGGGCTCGGCAGAGCCTCAGGCCCGCGCGTACACCTCGGGCTTGAGCACCCCGACGTAGGGCACCTCGCGGTACCGCTCGCCGAAGTCGAGCCCGTAGCCCACGACGAACTCGGTGGGGATGTCGAACCCGACGTACTTGACCGGGACCTGCACCTTGACCGCGTCCGGCTTGCGGAACAGCGCGACCACCTCGACGCTCGCCGCGGAGCGCGACTCCAGGTAGCGCAGCAGCCAGGACAGCGTCAGACCGGAGTCGACGATGTCCTCGACGACCACCACGTGGCGGCCGGCGATGTCCCGGTCCAGGTCCTTGAGGATGCGGACCACGCCGGACGAGGTGGTGCCCTGGCCGTAGGACGAGACGGCCATGAACTCCAGTTCGGCGGGCGGACCCTGGCGGCCCAGCGCGCGGGCGAAGTCGGCCATGAACATGACCGCTCCCTTGAGCACACACACGAGCAGCAGGCCGTCCTCGACGTGGGCGTAGTCCGCCGAGACCTGCTTGGCCAGCTCCGCGGTCTTGTCGCGGATCTGCGCCTCCGAGATGATCACGTGGTCGATGTCGGCGTCGTACCAGGAGCCGTCAGCCATGCTCCTAGCCTGCCGTACGCCCCCGCGCCGCCGTCGGCGGGGCCGCCCCTTTTGGCGCGGTCCCGCCGGGGATTTTCGGCGCGAACTGAATAAATCACCTCAGCAGGTACGGGAGCGCCAGCGTTGCCCGTCGTCGCTCGGCTTCCAGTCGGCCGAGTCGCGGGTGTCGGCGGTGAACCCGAGGGCGCTGGCGCCGACGAGGAGGAGCAGGAAGAGCAGGAGCAGCAGAACGGTCATGGCGGCGCTCACTTTCGCATGGTTGAGACTGTTTTCGCCGCCGGTGCGCACCGGACACCATTGATTCTGCGGCCCACCGACCGATCCGGACAGTGGCAGGAATGTCACCGGGCATCGATTTCCTGCCAGATGTCGGGTTACCCTCGTCACATGCTCCGCTCGGTCGCCGTCATCGTCATGGACCAGGTCGCCGCGTTCGAACTCGGCGTGCTCGCGGAGGTCTTCGGCACCGACCGCACCGCCGACGGCTTTCCCGAATACCGGTTCGACGTGTGCACCGCCGACGGCAGCGCGGTCCGCAGCCGGTCCGGGTTCCTGCTCACCCCCACCGCCGACCTGGGCGCGGTCGAGGACGCCGATCTGGTGGCGGTGCCCGCGCACGCCGACGGCACCCCGGTACCCGAACCGGTGCTCGCCGCGCTGCGCCGCGCCGCCGACCGGGGCGCCTGGCTGCTCAGCGTCTGCGCCGGCGCGTTCGTCCTCGGCGAGGCGGGCGTGCTCGACGGGCGCGACTGCACCACCCACTGGCGGTACACCGACGAGTTGCAGCGGCGCTTCCCGGCCGCCCGGGTCCAGTGCGATTCGCTCTACGTGCAGGACGACCGCCTGCTCACCAGCGCCGGCACCGCCGCCGGCATCGACGCCTGCCTGCATCTGGTACGCCAGGAGCACGGCTCCGCGGTGGCGACCCGGCTGGCCCGCCGGATGGTCGTCCCGCCGCACCGCGACGGCGGCCAGTCGCAGTACGTCGAGGCGCCGATCCCCAAGGCGCCCGAGGCGGCCACCCTGGAACCGGTGCTGGAGTGGCTGATGGGACACCTGCGCCGGCAGGTGACTGTGGACGAACTCGCGGCACGCGCCGGCATGGCCCCGCGGACGTTCGCCCGCCGGTTCCGCGCCGAGACCGGCACCACCCCGCACGACTGGGTGACCAACCAGCGGGTGCTGCTGGCCCGGCACCTGCTGGAGGACACAACGCTCAGCGTGGAGGGCGTGGCCGAGCAGGCCGGCTTCGGCGACGCGGCGGCCCTGCGGCACCACTTCACCCGCCGGGTGGGCACCACCCCGCTGGCCTACCGCACGACTTTCCGAGACCGCCAGACCACCTGACCCCCCACCCCCACCCCCACCCCCGCCCCGCCCGGGTCTGCCCCGTCGATCATGAAGTTGACCGCAATTTGCGCCCGTTTTCTCCCCGTCAACCTCATGATCGACGCCCCCGGGCGCACCCCTGGAGCGGTGATCAAGGAGTTTGCGGGCTCGAGAGGGGCGGATCGGGACCAGAAGTCCTTGATCAACGGGGCGGGGATGAGTGGGCGGGCGGAGGCGGAGGGTGCGCGGGTCAGGGCAGGAGTTGGCCTGCGTGGCGGCGTACCTGGTGGTTGCCGGGTAGGTGCACCGGGCCCTGTCCGTGCCAGGCCGTGACCAGGGCGTCCAGCGCCGCCACGTGACTGTGGGACAGCGCGGCCGGCGTCGCGCCCAGCTCACGGGCCCAGGCGTGCAGCACCCGGGTACGGACGGCGGCCGGCAACTCGGCGAGTCCGGCTACGGACAGCCCACCGTCAGCGGTCCGGACGTCGGCGAGCGCGGCGTCGGCGAGCGCGGCGAGTGCGGCGTTGTCGGCCGCGAGCAGCCCGGCGGTACGGGCCAGGTTCGCCACCACCCCCGGCCCGAGCGCGTCGACGAGTGCCGGCAGCGCGTCGGACCGGACCCGCGCCCGGGCGTACGCGGGGTCGGCGTTATGCGGGTCCGCCCACGGGTCGAGCCCGAGCGCGGCGCAGGCGGCCCGGGTGTTGGCGCGCGTGACGTCGAGCAGCGGGCGGAGCAGGGATACCCCGTCGACGTCGCGCCGCTCCGGCATCCCGGACAGCCCGCGCGGTCCGGCGCCCCGGGCCAGCGCCAGCAGGACGGTCTCGGCCTGGTCGTCGCGCGTGTGCCCGAGCAGCACCCCGGCTGCGTCGTAGCGGCGGGCTGCCGCGATCAGCGCCTCGTACCGGGCCTCGCGGGCGGCCGCCTCGGGTCCGCCGGGCCGGCCGTCCACCCGTACCGGAAGCACCTCGACCGGGTCGAGCCCTTCGGCGCGGGCCCAGCCGGCGACCGCCTCCGCCCGGTCGGCGGACCCGGCTTGCAGGCCGTGGTCGACCGTCACCAGGCCGGCCTGCCGCCCGAGCCGGGGGGCCACGAACGCGGTGGCGGCGGCGAGCGCGAGCGAGTCGGCCCCGCCGGAACAGGCCACCAGCACCGGGCCGGCGCCGGACAGACCCGTCAGCATCCGGCGGACCGCGAGCCGCACCGCGGCAACGGCGGGAGCGGGCGACGGCGAGCGGCGCGACCGAACGCCGGAATCAGCCCGGCCCGCGGAAGAAGCCGAACCGAGCGGACCAACGGAATCAGCCGGACCGGCCGGATCAGCCGAGCCGGCGGGACCGCCCGGCACGACCGGGCCGGCCGGATCAGCCGACGGGCGGGGTGGCACCGGCGGGACCGTGTACGCGGGACACCCAGGCGTCCGGGTCGCCCAACTCGTCGAGGCGGGGCAGCGTCAGCGGGGACGAGAAGATCTTGTTGAAGCCCGCCATCCCCACCCGGTCGACGACGCCGTGCACGAACTTGCGGCCCTCGGCGTACTGGCGCATCTTGACCTCGATGCCGAGCAACCGCCGGATCGCCTTCTCCAGCGGGTTGCCGGACTCGCGGCGCCGGTTGAACGCCGCCCGGATCGACTCGACGCTGGGGATGACCTGCGGGCCGACGCCGTCCATGACGAACTCGGCGTGGCCCTCCAGCAGCGTCATCAGCGCGGTCAGCCGGTCCAGCACGGCGCGCTGGGCCGGGGTCTGCACGATGTCCAGCACGCTGGCCCGGCTCTCCGGGTCCTTCACCGCGTCGGAGAGCGTGGCGACACCCCGGCGGAGCCGCTCCAGCAGGTGCTCGCCGCCCTGGGAGGCGTCCACGAACGCCTGCACCTCGCCGAGGAAGTACGCGCGCATCCACGGCACAGCGGTGAACTGGGTGCGGTGGGTGACCTCGTGCAGGCACACCCAGAGCCGGAAGTCGCGCGAGTCGGCACCGAGCTTCCGCTCGACCTCGAGGATGTTCGGCGCCACCAGCAGCAGCTGGCCGGGGTCCCCGGCGAAGACCTCGTACTGGCCGAGCACGCGGCCGGAGAGGTACGCCAGCACGGTGCCGGCCTGCACACCTGTCACCCGGGAGCCGATCGCCTCGGTGAGCGCGCCCGGCCGCTTGTCGCCGGAGAGGCGCTCGACCAGCGGGGAGACCACCTCACGCAGCCCGGCGATGTTCGCCGCCGCCCAGTCCCGGCGGTCGACCACGCGTACCGGCGGGTGCGCGACCTGCGCGCGCAGGCCGGTGTAGTCGGCGACGTGACCGGCCGCCTCGTCGGTCAGCCGGCGCAGGTCGCCGACCACGTCGGTGGCCTCGGCGTACGACACCCGGGGGCCCGACTTGCTCAGCGCCCCCGCTGTCGCGGCGGCCAGATCCCAGTCCACGAACTGCGCCATGAACCCACCGTACCCGCGCCGGAACACCCCTACCCGGGCTCGCGCCGACCGATCGACGCCCGTCGGTCAGCGGCAGCCGCACCCGGCCAGCGCGGAACTGATCCGGTCCAGCGCCGCCCGGGTGTCGTCCAGCGAGCCCTGCGTCCGGTCGGTGAGCACGGCGAACGTGAGCAGCCGGCCGTCGGCGGTGGTCACCGTGCCGGCGATCGCGTTGACGCCGCTCAGCGTGCCGGTCTTGGCCCGGACGACGCCCGCTCCGGCGCGGGTCGCCGCCGCCCGGTAGCGCTCGTCGAGCGTGCCGGACCAGCCGCCGACCGGCAGTCCGCCGAAGATCGCCGCGAGTTCGGGGTGGCTGCCGTTGCCGGCGAGCGTGATCAGGTCGGTGAGCAGCGAGGGGCTGATCCGGTTGGTGCGGGACAGCCCGCTGCCGTCGGCCAGGCTGATCTCACCGGCCGGCAGGCCCAGCTCGCCGAGCACCTGGTCGGTCGCGGCCGCGCCGCCGACGAACGAGCCGGGCTTGCCCTTGGCGAGCGCCACCTGGCGGGCCATCGCCTCGGCGATCACGTTGTCGCTGTCGCTGATCATGATGTCGACCAGCCGGATCATCGGCAGGGACTCGACAGTGCCCAGCTCGGCGCCGGGGGCCGTACCCGTGGCGCCGGAGGCGGCCGGCGCGGTGCCCCGGGTGACCTGGGCGGCGCCGCCGGTCAGGCCGAGCAGCTTGGCGAACTGGCGGCCGGCGGTCAGGTCGGGCTGCGGCACCCGCTCGGCGGCGTGGTTCGTCTGCTCGGCGGTGCGCCGCGCCTCCGCCGGGTTCTTCCGGGCGCCGTCGGTCATCAGCGCGGTGATCGCCGCGCCGAAGCCGCCGGTGGGGATGTCGGAGTCCCAGCCGGGCTCGAAGACGGGGCCGCTGAACAGCGACGAGTCGACGATCACCTTGGTCGGGGCGGTGCCGCCGAGCGCGTCGCGCACCTGGGCGGCGAGGTCGTCCAGCCGGGCCGCGCCCGGGTAGAAGCCGTTCTTGTCCACGGCGAGCGTGGGGTCACCGCCGCCGACCAGGACCACCTCGCCCGGGTTGGCGCCGGCCACGGCCCGGGTCGGGATCCGGTAGGCGGGACCGCGCGCCGCGAGCACCGCCACCCCGGTCGCCAGCTTGGTCACCGAGGCGGGCACGGTGGGTGTGTCCTGGCCGCTGCCGTAGAGCCCCTGGCCGGTGCTCACGTCGGCCACCGAAACGTGCACCCGGTCGCCGAGCGCGGCAGCGCGGACCAGCGGGTCCAGGGCGGCGCGGATGCCGGCCTCGGTGGGCAGCGGGGCGTTGCCGTCCGGCCCGGCCAGCACGGCCGGCGGGGAGGGCTCGGGCGGCGCGGCGACCGCCGTACCCGTGCTGTCGTCGTCGCCCAGCCACCCGGCGACCGGGCCGGGGCGCAGCACGGCGAGCCCGGCCACCGCCAGGGCCAGCACGAGCACGCAGGCGAGCGCCGCGACGAGCCGCAGGCTACGTCGCGGCCGGCCCGGGGGCGGCCCGGAGGGTGCGGGCGGCGCGGCGCCGACCGGCGGGACCGGCGGGCTGACCGGGATCGAGTCCGGCGCGCCGGGCCGGTTCAGCGCAGCCGTGGGATCGTGCGGCGGCCCGACGCGGGCCGAGCCGCTCGCCGGGCCGGAGCCGTGATGCAGCGGGCCGGGGCCGTGGTGCGGCGGGCCGACGCGGGCGGACCCGGCCGGAGAGGGACGATGAGGGACGTTGGCCCCCGGGACGGACACCCGTCCGGTGGCCCCGCCGGAACCGGAACCGGCGGACCCGCGCCCGTCAACCCTCTCGGGGCGGTAGTGTGAATCTTCCCTCCCCACGGCCCCCTCCTCCCCGCTCGAAATCGCCTTGGGCGACACTACTTCGGTCCGAACACTATGCGGCGGCCGGAGCCGACGGGGGGCGTTCACCCCGCGCCGGGGGTGAGCCGCTGGTTTCCGTTAGCCAGCGTGGGCAAACGAGGGAGCGTGGAAGATGGATTTCGACGTCACGGTTGAGATCCCCAAGGGTCACCGGAACAAGTACGAGGTAGACCACGCGACCGGCCGCATCCGGCTGGACCGCACCCTCTTCACCTCCACGCAGTACCCGGCCGACTACGGGTTCATCGAGGGCACCCTGGGCGAGGACGGCGACCCGCTGGACGCGCTGGTGCTGGTGCCGGAGCCGACGTTCCCGGGCTGCCTGATCCGCTGCCGCACCATCGGCATGTTCCGGATGACGGACGAGAAGGGCGGCGACGACAAGGTCCTCTGCGTGCCCTACGAGGACCCGCGTCAGGAGCACCTGCGCGACATCCACCACCTGGGCGAGTTCGACCGGCTGGAGATCCAGCACTTCTTCGAGGTCTACAAGGACCTGGAGCCGGGCAAGTCGGTCGAGGGCGCGACCTGGGTGGGCCGGGTCGAGGCCGAGGCGGAGATCGCCGCGTCGTACCGGCGTGCCAAGGAGGCCGAGGAGCGCGGCGAGACGCTGCACTGACGCTGACACCTGCCGGGGGCCCGGGTCGCGCTTCGCGACCCGGGCCTCCGCGTGTTCAGGCGAGCAGGTCGCGGGCCCGGTCGTAGAGGCCGAGCACCGCGCAGGCCACCGGCACGACAGCGACGACGAGCGCGGTGTCGGTCAGGTCGGCCAGCCGGCCGAGGTACGGGGAGACGGGCCGCCGGGCGTACGTGGCGCCGGCGGTGACCGCCGTCAGGGCCAGGGCCAGCCCGCCCACAGTCAGCGCGAGCCGGGCACCCGGACCGGATCGGCCGGCCAGCACCACCCCCAGCAGCGCGAACCCGGTCAACCCGGCGACGATCGCCGGCACCCGGTGCCGTACCGCCACGAACAGCCGGGAGCGCAGCAGCAGCACCCCGCCGGCGACGGCGGCGAGCAGCAGCCCGGCGGTCCGGCCGACGGAGACGAGCACCGCGACCGCGCCGACGGCGAGCACCGCGTGGCCGAGCAGCATTCCGGTGAGCACCTCCTCGGCGCGCGCCACTGCCGCGTGCACCCGGCCCCGGTCCGGCAGGTCCCGGGTGCCGGCCGGGCTGGGCAGGGTGAGCGGCGGCAGCGGCAGCTTGCCGACCCGGATGGCCAGCAGCGGCAGCCCGCCGAGCGCGAACACCAGCACGGCGAGCAGGACCGCGGCGGTGCCCTCCGGGTCGAGCAGCAGCCCGCCGAGCGCTGCCGCCACGCCCGCCACGCCGACAGTCACCCCGGCCACGAAGACGCGGGACCGGCTGGCCACGCCGAGCAGGCCGAGCACCGCCACCAGCAGCAGCGCCACCGAGCCGACCAGCAGTTCGGGGGCGCCCACCCAGCGCAGGCCGGGGATCGGGCCGACCGGATCGCCGGAGGCGACCGCGAGCGCACCGGCCACCGCGGCCCAGGGCAGCGCGTACCCGCCGAGCGTGGCGCCGACCGGGCCGTCGCCGTACGCCCGGGACGCCGCGGTGGCGGTGAGCACCAGGATCAGGGCGACCGCCGCGGCGACCGGCCAGCCGCGCGCGCCCGGCCCGGCCGCGACCACGGCGACCAGGCCGACGGCCAGGGGTACGGCGGCACCGGCGAGCGCCGCGGCCCGGGTGGCCCGGCCGGACCAGGCGGCACCCCGGCGCCGGGCGCCGTCCACTATCGCCTCGACCACGTCGTCGTACTCCAACTCGGGCCACTGCGCGCGAGCCGGCACCAGGTGCAGGACCTCGCCGTCGCGCACGCCCTGCGGCAGCAGCGCCTGGGCGGTGGTGAGCACCGCCCCGTCGGTCCGGCGCAGCACCCACCCGCCGTGCCGTTCCCCGTCGTCGGCCAGTCCCTCCCCGGCGTGCCGGAGCACCTCGGGCAGCAGCTCGGCCAGGGGCACCTGCTCCGGTAGGGCCACGTCGACCCGCCGCCTGGGCGCGCTGATCGTGACCCGGGCGAGCCCGCTTGTCATCGAGGCATCTCCATATCGGGCGGAAGGAGTGGGCTGACGGACGAGAGGACTTTACCTACGATGAGCCAGGCTCGGGTTACCCAGAGCCACTTCCGGGGAGGGTGAGTGTCCACTGTCGTCATCAAGCGGCCGCCACGCCGCCCGGCACCGGAGATCCCGGTCGGTGAGCTGCCCGTCGAGGCGCCGCCGGAGATCCCCGCCGCTGCGGGCGGGCGCTGGCAGCAGGCGCTGATGGTGCTGCCGATGCTCGGCGGGACGGTGGCCATGGCGATGATGTTCGGCCGCGGCGGCGGTGCCTACTCGTACGTGGTGGGCGGCATGTTCGGCCTCTCCTCGCTGGCGATGCTGGTGACCACCTGGGGCAGCGCCGGGCCGAAGAAGTCCGAGCTGATGGCCGCCCGCCGGGAATACCTGCGCCACCTGGCCACGCTCCGGCGCCGGGTGCGGGAGACGGCCGGGGCCCAGCGGGCCGGGCTGTCCTACCGCCATCCCGAGCCGGGGCGGCTCTGGTCGACAGTCGACAGTCACCGGGTCTGGGAGCGCCGGCCGGCCGACCCGGACTTCGCGGTGGTCCGGGTCGGTGTGGGCCCGCAGACGCTCGCCACCCCGCTGGTCCCGCCGGTCACCCGCCCGCTGGAGGAACTGGAGCCGATGACGGCCGGGGCGCTGCGGCGCTTCCTGGACGCGTACTCGGTGGTGCCGGACCTGCCGGTGGCGCTGTCGCTGCGCAGTTTCGCCCGGGTCTTCGTGCGCGGCCCGGCCGGCCAGGTACGCGGCGCCGGCTCGCCCGCCGGGCAGGCGCTGGCCCGGGCGGTGCTCACCCAGCTCGCCGTCTTCCACGCGCCGGACGAGCTGCTGATCGCGGTCTGCGCCGGGCCGGAACGCCGCAGCGCCTGGGAGTGGGTGAAGTGGCTGCCGCACGCCCACCATCCGGCGCGCACCGACGCGCTGGGCCCGGTGCGGCTGGTCACCAGCTCCGCCGCCGACCTGGAACGGCTGCTCGACGACGTACTCGGCGCCCGGTCCCGGTTCAGCCCGCACGGCACCGCGACCGACGGGCCGCACGTCGTGGTGGTGCTCGACGGCGGTGACCTGACCGGCGCGACCGACCTGGCCGGCGACGGCGGCATCGACGCCGTCACCGTGCTCGACCTGGACACTCCGCCGCCCCGGCTGCTCGACCGGTACGCGCTCCTGCTCGACCTGGTCGACGGCCGGCTGCACTCGCACTCCGCGGAGGGGCACGCCGAGGTGGGTGCCGCCGACGCGCTGGCGCCCGCCGACGCGGAGGCGGTGGCCCGGCGGCTCGCGCCACTACGGCTGGCCGGCACGGTACGCGGACCGGATGCGCCGCCCGGCACCGAGCTGGGCCTGCCCGAGCTACTGGGTCTGGGCGACCCGGAGAGCTTCACCGCCGAGCAGGGCTGGGCGCCCCGGGCCGCGCGGGACCGGCTGCGGGTGCCGATCGGGGTGGGCGCCGACGGCGGGGCGATCGACCTGGATCTGAAGGAGTCGGCGCAGGACGGCATGGGCCCGCACGGCCTGTTGATCGGCGCGACCGGCTCGGGCAAGTCGGAGCTGCTGCGCACACTGGTGCTCGGGCTGGCCGCCACGCACAGCTCGGAGCAGCTCAACTTCGTGCTCGTCGACTTCAAGGGCGGCGCCACGTTCGCGTCGTTCGAGCGGCTGCCGCACACCGCCGCCGTGATCACCAACCTGGCCGACGCGCTGCCGCTCGTGGACCGGATGGTGGACGCGATAAACGGGGAGCTGATGCGCCGGCAGGAGTTGCTGCGCCGGGCCGGCAACTTCGCGAGCGTGCGCGACTACGAGCGGGCCCGGGCGGCCGGATCCCCGCTGGCCCCGCTGCCGTCGCTGCTGCTGATCTGCGACGAGTTCTCCGAGCTGCTGTCCGCCAAGCCCGACTTCATCGACCTGTTCGTGCAGATCGGCCGGCTGGGCCGGTCGCTGGGTGTGCACCTGCTGCTGGCGAGCCAGCGGCTGGAGGAGGGACGGCTGCGCGGGCTGGACACGCACCTGTCGTACCGGATCGGGTTGCGGACGTTCTCGGCGCTGGAGTCCCGGACTGTGCTGGGCGTGCCGGACGCGCACGAGCTGCCGCGCAGTCCGGGGCACGGCTACCTGCGCTCGGGCACCGACCCGCTGGTCCGGTTCCGGGCCGCGTACGTCTCCGGGGCGGTCCGCCGGCGCGGCGGGGCGGCGGGCGCGTCCGGCGCCGGCGAGGCACGGGTGCTCGCGTTCTCCACCCACCTGGTCCCGGTGCCCGAGCCGCCCGCGCCCGTCGCCCCGCCCGCCGAGGACGACAGCGGCGAGACGCTGCTGGACCTGCTCGTGGACCGGCTGGCCGGGCAGGGCCCGCCCGCGCACCAGGTGTGGCTGCCGCCGCTGGACGCCTCGCCCGCCCTGGACGAGCTGCTCGGCCCGGTCGGCGCCGCCCCGGTACGCGGGCTCACTGTCGCGAATCCGGAGCTGCACGGGGCGCTGCAGGTGCCGGTGGCGGTGGTCGACAAGCCGTTCGAGCAGCGGCGCGACCTGCTCTGGCTGGCGCTGGACGGCGCGGCCGGGCACGTCGCGGTGGTCGGCACCACCCGCAGTGGCCGGTCCAGTCTGCTGCGCACCCTGGTCTGCGCGCTCGCACTCACCCACACCCCGGCCGAGGTGCAGGTCTACTGCCTCGACTTCGGCAGCGGGACGCTCGGCACGCTGCGCGACCTGCCGCACGTGGGCGGTGTCAGCGGGCGCACCGACGGCACCGCGGTGCGCCGTACCGTCGGCGAGGTCGCCGGTCTGCTGGCCGAACGGGAGCGGCGTTTCGCCGAGGCCGGTGTGGAGTCGATGGCCGCGTGGCGACGGCGGCGGGCGGCGGGCGCGCCGGACCCGTTCGGGGACGTGTTCCTGGTGGTCGACGGCTGGAACACGCTGCGCGGCGAGTACGAGGACCTGGAACCCCTGGTCACCGAGCTCGCCACCCGGGGCCTGGCGTACGGGGTGCACGTGGTGGCGAGCGCGCTGCGCTGGTCGGACTTCCGCCCGGCGATCCGCGACCTGTTCGGCTCCCGGCTGGAGTTGCGTCTCGGCGACCCGGCCGACTCGGTGGTGGTCAAGCGCGCGCTGGCGGCCACCGTGCCGGAGGAGCGGCCGGGCCGCGGCATCACCGCCGGCGGCCTGCACTTCCTCACCGCCGAGCCGCGCGTCGAGGCGCTCGGCGCGGAGACCGCCGACCTGGTCAAGGCGGTAGCCGGCGCGTGGAGCGGTCCGCCCGCGCCCCGGGTACGGCTGCTCCCGCCGGTGCTGCCGTACGCCGAGCTGGACCAGAGCGCGACGAGCGGGCCGGCGTTCCCGATCGGCGTGGCCGAGGCGGACCTGTCCCAGGTGGTGCTGGACTTCGCCACCGAGCCGAACTTCCTGGTCTTCGGCGACGCCGAGTGCGGCAAGTCGTCGTTCCTGCGGGCGCTCGCCACCTCGATCGTCAACCGGTTCACCCCGGAGCAGGCCCGGGTGATGCTCGTGGACTACCGGCGCAGCCTGATGGGCGTGATCGAGACGCCGCACCTGATCGGGTACGGCACCGCCGCGCCGCACACCGCCGAGCTGATCGAGTCGGCCGCCGGTTATCTCCAGGGGCGGCAGCCGGGGCCGGAGGTGACACCGGCACAGTTGCGCAGCCGGTCGTGGTGGACGGGACCGGAGCTGTTCGTGCTCGTGGACGACTACGACCTGGTGGCGGGCGGGCCGACGAACCCGTTGCGGGCGCTGGAGGACCACCTGCCGCACGCGCGGGACGTCGGGCTGCACCTGGTGCTGGCGCGGCGCACCGGCGGCGCCGGGCGGACCGCGTACGAGCCGATCGTGCAGCGGCTGCGCGAGCTGTCCACGGCCGGGCTGGTGATGTCGGGCGGGCCGGAGGAGGGCACGCTCGTCGGCCAGGTGAAGGCCGGGCCGCTGCCGCCGGGGCGGGCGCGTCTGGTCACCCGCCGGGAGGGGGTGCGCCTGGTGCAGCTGGCGTATCTCCCGCCCGGGTGATCAGGCTGGCCGAGTTGCCCCGTGACGGCCGGGGCAACCGGTAATCTCCGTGCAGCATGTGTCTGACGCGACCGAACGGCTGGGGAATGTGACAGGGGATCGGCAGGGACTGCCCGGTGGGCCGCCCCGGCGTCTCGCCGGACGCGCGCTGCTCGCCGCCGCCTCGGCACTGGTCACCGTGGCCGGTCCGCTGGCACCGTCGGCACACGCCGCGCCCGCCGCCTCGACCGCCGTGGCGCGGCCCTGGTCGGCCCCCGACCGTCCGCTGCGCACCGACCAGGTACGCGACGAGCAGTGGCAGCTGGAGGAGCTGCGGGCGAAGACCGCGTGGCGCACGTCGACCGGGCGCGGCGTGGTGGTCGCCGTGATCGACTCCGGTGTGGACGGCTCTCACCCCGACCTGGCCGGGCAGGTGCTGCCCGGCCTGGATCTGGTGACGCCGGACGGCTCGGACGGCGCGGACCCGGTGGGGCACGGCACCACTGTGGCGGGGCTGATCGCCGGGCGGTCCGACGACGACCGGGGCGTGGTGGGGCTCGCGCCGGACGCCAAGATCCTCCCGGTCCGGGTCCTCGACGCCGAGAACCGCTACGACGACGCGCTGATCATCGCCAAGGCGGTGCGCTGGGCGGTGGACAACGGCGCCCAGGTGGTCAACCTGTCGCTCGGCGGCAGCAGCGACAACCCGGCCCTGGCCGCGGCGCTCGACTACGCGTTCGCCCGGGACGTGGTGGTGGTCGCCTGCACCGGCAACCTGGCCACCTCGACGACCACCGAGGTCTGGTACCCGGCCCGGGAACCGGGCGTGCTCGCGGTCACCGGGCTGGAGCGGACCAGCGAGAACCTCTGGTCCGGCTCGATCACGGGTCACGAGACGGTGCTCAGCGCCCCGGCCACCGGGCTCTACGGCGCCCGCCCGGAGGGCTACTGGCGGGTGCAGGGGACGAGCTTCGCCGCGCCGCTCGTCGCCGCGACGGCGGCCCTGGTCCGCTCGCGGTATCCGAAGATGTCGGCCGGGGACGTGGTCAACCGGCTGATCAGCACCGCCCGGGATCTGGGCCCGACCGGGCGGGACGACCGGTTCGGCTACGGCCTGGTCGACCCGGTGGCCGCGCTCACCGGTGACGTGCCGCCGGTGGTCCACAACCCGCTCGACGACAACGCCTCCCCCGGCGTGGTGGGCTTCGGGCCGGCACCCGGCGACGGACCGGACACCCGGGCCGCTGCGGCGGGCCGCGGCGGCGACCCACTCGGGCGTACGGCGGAGGGCTGGACCGCCCGGCCGGCCGGGCAGACGGACGTCTCCGCCCCGGAGCGGCTCTGGACCGGCCTGGCCCTGTTCGTCGCGCTCGTCACCGGCACCGCGCTGATGGTTCGCCGGTTCCGGCAGACCCGGCGCTGAACCGGTCTGATCCCGCCCCTGGGTGGGTAGGGGAAGCCCCATGGACACCACCGAGGCGACGATCACGCACCGGTCGTGGCGGCACCGCCGCCTCGACCGCGATCACTCGCTGGGGCTGCGGCTCACCCTGACAGTGGTGGCGGCGTTCCTGGTGCTGGTGCCGTTCGCGCTGATCGCGCTGCTGGTGCTCGGCGCCTGGCCGCCCCTGCTGCGGCTGGACGCCTCGATCACCGACGCGTTCCACGGGTACGCGCAGGACCATCCCGCCTGGGTGGCGGTGATGACGGTCTGGACGCACGTGTTCGGGCCCGGCCCGCTGCGGGTGGCAGCGGTAGTGGTGGTGGTCTGGCTGGTCCGGCGCGGCGCGCCCCGGCTCGCGGTCTGGGTGGTGGTCACCGTGGTCGCCGGCGGCCTGCTCGGCGCGCTGCTCAAGCTGCTCGTCGGCCGGGACCGGCCGGATCTGCTCGACCCGGTGGCCCGGGCCGCCGGCTACTCCTTCCCGTCCGGCCATGCGCTCAACGCCACGCTCGCCGCGGGTGTGCTGCTGCTGGTGTTCCTGCCGTTCGTGCGGGACAGCCGCCCGGGCCGGATCGCGCTGTGGACCGCCGCCCTGCTGGTGACGGTGGTGACCGGGATCAGCCGGATCGCGCTCGGCGTGCACTGGACCAGCGACGTGGTGGGCGGCTGGGTGCTCGGGACCGCCGTGGTGGCCGCGACAGCGGCGGCGTTCGCCACCTGGCGCAGCGGGTCCGGACGGCCGTCCGCGCGTCCGCTGCGCGAGGGGGTCGAGCCGGAGCTGGCCGACCAGCGGCCGGAGTGCGGCCGGGCGTAGCCGGGCCCGCATCGGGGTACAGGCGAGCCCATGTCCGATGTCGTGATCCGAGTCACCCGGCGCGTCCTGCTGCCGCTGGCCCTGCTCTTCGCGCTGATGGTGGGCCTGGGCCTGCTGGTGACCCGGGTACTGGCGCACACCTGGCCGTTCACCGTGGAGGACACGGTGAACCGGGAGCTGGCCGGCGACCGGACGCCGGGGTGGAACGACGTCTCGCTGGTGTTCAGCACGCTCGCCAGCACCCAGATGATCGTCGTGGTCACCGTGCTGGCGGCGCTGGTGTTGCGGCTGGTGCTGCACCGCTGGCGGGAGCCGCTTTTCCTGTGCGCGGCGGTGACCGCGCAGGCGCTGATCTTCCTGTTCACCACGATGGTCATCGACCGGAACCGCCCGGCCGTTGCGCACATGGACGCCTCGCCGCCCACGTCCAGCTTCCCGTCCGGGCACACCTCGGCGGCCACGGCGCTCTACGTCGGCCTCGCGGTGCTGCTGGCGCTGCGGGCGCGCAGCACCCCGGCCAAGATCGGCTGGTGGACGCTGCTGGTGCTGGTGCCGATCGGCGTGGCCCTCACCCGGATGTATCGGGGCATGCACCACCCCAGCGACGTGGTCGCCTCGTTCCTCAACGGCGGCGTCTGCGTGGCGATCATGGCCCGGGCGGTCCTCGACCGCACGCTCACCTGGGGCCGCGCCCATCTGCCGCTGTCCCGCTCCGGTGACGAGGCGACACCGGCGGGAGCGTCCGCGGGCGGCTGAGCGCCGCCGGCCGGCTCAGGTGCAGTCGCCGGTCTCCACTCCCCGGGTACGCTCCGCGCCCGCCAGCGCCACCGGTCGCGCCTCGGCCGCGGTCACCGCGAAGCCGGTGTTGGGGTCGTCCGCCGCCGCCGCGAAGATCACGCCGAGCACCAGACCGTTCGAGGAGACCAGCGGGCCGCCGGAGTTGCCGCTGCGTACCAGCGCCCGGATCGTGTAGATCTCCCGGTTGACGTCACCGGCCGAGTAGATGTCCGGGCCGGTGATCCGGTCGACGTCGCGGATCCGGGCCGGGCGGGCGTCGTACGGGCCGTCGAGCGGGAAGCCGAGCACGATCGCGTCGGCGCCGGTGGCGGCCGGTCCGGCGGCGAAGCGCAGCGACGGCCCGGGCAGCCCCGGTACGTAGAGCACCGCCAGGTCCCGGTCCGGGTCGTAGACGACGACCTCGCCGTCGTACCGCTCGCCGCGCAACTCCACCGCCACCGAGCGGGTGCCGGCCACCACGTGCGCGTTCGTCATCACCCGGTCGTCGGCGTACACGAAACCGGAGCCCTCGATGCGGCGTGAGCAGCTCGGCGCGGAGCCGAGCACCTTCACCACCGACCGCCTGCTGTTCTGCACCACCTGGGAGTTGGCCAGGGCCGGGTCGGGCGGTGCGACCTGCCGGGCCCGGGTCGGCGCGAGGTCGCCGAACACGTCCGGGAAGCCGTTGGTGTCGACCGTGTCGCGCAGCGCGGTGGACAGGTCCTGCGCCTTGTCCGGCAGCACCTGGTCGACGACGGTGAGCAGCGCGCTGTTGCGGACCGAGGAGGCCAGCCACGGCACCGAGGAGGAGCCGAGCGGCACGGCGACCAGCCACGCCACGAGCATGACCGCGATGACCGAGATGAACGCGCCGCCGACGTCGTCGATCTTCCGGCCGGCCGGGCCGGTGATGGCTGCCCGCAGGTTGGAGCCGAGCCAGCCGGCCAGCGCCTGCCCCAGGACCGCGAGCCCGAAGATCGCCACCAGGGAGATCAGCACGCGTGTGCCGCTCGCCGCGAACTGCTGTGCGATCAGCGGCCCGACCTGGAGGCCGAGCAGCGCTCCGAGGAAGAAGCCGGAGAACGACAGGGCCCCGATGACGAAACCCTGGCGGTATCCGCTGATCGCGAACACGAGCATGAGCAGGAGAAGGACGAGATCCACGGCGGACACGCCCCAAGGGTACGGGCACGAGGCCCGTGCTCGGCTCAGCGCTCGCGGAACGTGACCCGGGGATGCGTACGGGTGATCACCGCACCGGGCTCTCGTCGGCCGCCTCGGTGCCCGCCGACGGAGCGGGCGTGGCGTCGACAGGCGGCAGGTCCACCACCCGCGAGTGCGGCCAGGGCCGGGACCAGCCGCCCATCTCCAGCAGCCGGTCGATCACGCCCGCGGTGAAGCCCCAGACGAGCATGCCGCGTGCGGAGAAGGCGGGACCGATCCAGCCGCTCGGGTGGCGTACCCGCATGCGGTTGTCCGGGTCGACCAGCTCGGTGACCGGCAGCCGGGCCACGTGGGCGACCTCGGCCGGCTCGCGCGGGTGCACCGGGTGCGGGTCGTGCCACCAGGCGAGCACCGGGGTGACGACGAAGTCGCTGACCGGGATCCACAGCCGGGGCAGCTCGGCCAGCACTGTGACGCTGCCGGGGTCGAGGCCGACCTCCTCGTTCGCCTCGCGCAGCGCGGTGGCGCGGGCGTCCGCGTCCTCCGGGTCGGCCGCCCCGCCCGGGAAGGCCGGCTGCCCGGCGTGGTTGCGCAGCGTCGCGGCGCGCTGGAGGACGAGCACGTCCGGCCCGGCACCGGGCTCCTCGCCGAGCAGCACCAGCACGGCGCTCTCCCGGCCGCCGCTTTCCGGCGTGACGATGCGGGTGAAGTCCTCCGCCCGCGCGGTGCCGAGCCGGCCCAGCAGCGGATCGAACCACCCCGGCGGCCGTCGGGTCATACCCGCACCCCGAGGTGACGTTCGAGCAGCGCGGCGAGGCGGGCGTCGTCGAGCGCGCCGGTCGCGTCGGTGTGCCGGATCCGGCCGTCGGCGTCGACGAGCACTGTGAGCGGGAACGCGTTGCGTTCCAGCGCGCGCTGGAACGCGTCGCCCTGGTCGAGCAGCATCGGGAAGTCGACGCCGTAGTCCTCGCCGATGGACTGCGCGCCGCCGCGGCTGTCCCGGCTGTTCACGCCGATCACCTGGAACCGGCCGTCGGCCCGCTCGCTGAGCCGCTGGAACGCGGGCAGCTCCTTGCGGCACGGCGGGCACCAGGACGCCCACACGTTGATCACCGCCGGGCCCTTGACGTCGCGCAGGTTCACCGGCGCGCCGCCGGTGAAGCAGTTCAGCGTCAGGTCGGGGAGTTGGTCCCCGGCCTTCCCGGCGGGAGTCGGGGACGCGGCGGCGGGCGCGACGGTCAGCGGGGCGCAGTCGGCGAACGGCGAGGGGCGCTCGGCCCGGGTCGCCGGCGCCGGACGTTCCGGCGCCTCGGTCGTGGCGGTGCAGCCCGCTGCCGCCAGCAGCAGCGGGACGAGCACGTACGCGAACCGGCGCATCACGGCACGTCCGCCGCTGCCGCCTGCTGCGGCACCAGGTCGGGATCGAGGCCGACTGCGACCGCCAGGTCACGGGCCCGGGGGCCCTTCAGCAGCTTGGCCGCGGCGGCCGGCTCGGTCGGCCCGGTGCCGTACGCGTGACACAGCTTCGCCAGCGTGCACGCGCCGCAGGCGGGCTTGCGGGCGTGGCAGACCCGGCGGCCGTGGAAGATCACCCGGTGCGACAGCATCGTCCAGTCGCGCTTCGGGTAGAGCGCGCCGATCGCGTGCTCGATCTTCACCGGGTCGGTCTCGGTGGTGAGCTGCCACCGCTGCACCAGCCGCTGGAAGTGGGTGTCGACGGTGATGCCGGGGACGCCGAAGGCGTTGCCGAGGATGACGTTCGCGGTCTTGCGGCCGATCCCCGGCAGGGTCACCAGGTCGTCGAGCCGCCCCGGCACCTCGCCGTCGTACCGCTCGCAGAGCGCCCGCCCCAGGTTGATCAGGGAGCTGGTCTTGTTGCGGTAGAACCCGGTGGGCCGGATCAGCTCCTCCAGCTCGGCGCGGTCCGCCGCGGCGTAGTCGGCCGCGGTGCGGTAGCGGGCGAACAGCTTCGGCGTGACCTCGTTGACCTTCTTGTCGGTGCACTGGGCGGACAGGATCGTCGCCACCGCGAGCTCCAGCGCGTTGCCGTGGTCGAGCTCACAGTGCGCGTCGGGGTGCGTCTCGGTCAGCACACGGCCGATGCGCCGGGCGCGGCGCGTACGGCCGAGGTCGGTCTCGGGGGAACGCGTGGTCACGTCGGCCAGCCTACGTCGCGGGGCCGACGCTCCGGCGGCTCGGCGCGGCCGGGGTGCGCTCAGCCACCCGCCGGTGCGGTGATCTTGCCGGTCCCGTCGAGCTTCGCGCCGGTGTCCGGGAAGTCGGACCGGTTCAGGTCACGGACCAGTCCGAGGCCGCGGTCCTGCCGGTCCACCGACGGACGGCCCACGCCGTTCATCACGGTGGAGGTGAACGTGCCGCCGACGAACGTCCCCTCGGCGGTGAGCGACACCTTGAGCACGCCGCCCCAGCCGAGCCGGCCCGAGCTGTTCAGCGACTTCCCGCCGCCGGCGAAGTTGCCCAGGCTGTATGCGATCAGCCGCCCCTTGTAGAACTCCATCCCGCGCAGCACGTGCGGGCCGTGCCCGATGACCAGGTCGGCGCCGGCGTCGATGACGGTGCGGGAGAAGCGGATCGGGTCGCCGCGGTTCTCGCCGAAGAACATCTCCGTGCCCGGCTTGACCCGGGTCTTGTCCGCCCCCTCGGCGCCCATGTGCACCTGCACCACCACGAGCTGGGCCTGCTCCTTGGCCATCTCGACCACCTGCTTGGCGGCGTTCAGGTCGACCAGGCTGTTGGACCAGGGGTACGACGAGAAGCCCACCACGGCGACCTTGATGCCCTTGACGTCCACCACGGTGATCTCGCCCGGCGCGCCGGTGTGCTTGAGCCCGTGCGCCTCCAGCGCCGACTGGGTGTTCTCGTAGCCCTGCCGGCCGTAGTCGTAGCCGTGGTTGTTTGCCTGGTTGAGCAGCTGGAACCCGGCCGAGCGCAGGTGCGCGGCGTAGCCGGGCGGCGCGCGGAACTGGTAGCAGTTCTTCGGCTCCGGGCCGCACTTGCCGGCGCCGGTGTCGTCGGTGAGCGGCTCCTCCAGGTTGCCCATCACCAGGTCGCCCTTGAGCGCCGACTTCACGTCGTCGAAGAAGCCCTTGCCGCCGTTGGGCGGCAGCCGGTCCGGCGCGTTGCCCATGATCACGTCACCGGTCGCGGTGAGCGAGATCGACGGCTCCTTCGACGCGCCCGGCGCGGCCGGCTGGTCACCCGTCTCGGGCCCGGCCGAGCCGGTCGACCCGCCGCCCTGTCCCGCCTGCCACCGGGGGTCGCCGCCGGACCCGCCGGCGTCGCCGCCGCAGCCGGCGACGAACAGGACGGCGACGAGCGCGGCGAACACGGCCAGGCGCCGGCCGAGCACCGCGCGACGCGGGCCGGGCACGGCGGCGGGCGGTCCGGCGACGGCGGCGCGGAGGGTACGGGGCACAGAGCGGGCGGAAGCGTACATCGTCGGCGACGCTACCGTCCCCGGAACGCCGCGACGAGGGCCGATCGGTCGGAAAACCCGGCGTGTCGCGTGTGCCGGGCCCACGTCAGCCCGCCCGCCGGTCGGACCAGGGCACCACGGTCCCGGCGCCGCCCGAGCGCACGGCGGCGTGCACGGCCCGGGCCAGCGGCGCACCCCAGGCCGACCGGGGACCGCCGTACGGGGCCGGATCGCCGTCGGCCGGGCAGAGCACCGTCACCGCGTCGGTGGGCGTGCCGGTGGCGGGCAGGCCGAGTTCCCAGATCGCCTGGGCCTTCGCCTCGGTGGCGGTGGCCACGGCGTTGACCAGGGCGGCGTCGCCGAGCCGCACCGGGACGTACACGACGATGTTGACGGTGCCTACGTGCTGCGCGGGCCGGGCCGGCTCGCTCGCGGCCGACGGCGCCGGCCCGGGGGCGGCGGCCCAGACCGGCGTGCCGAGGCCGACAGTCGCCCAGACCCGGACGCCGCCGTCGGTGCGGCGGACCACCTCGCTCACGTCCACGCCGGTCAGCAGCCCGACCCCGGGCCCGTCCAGGTCGAGGCCGTGCGCCAGCTCGGCCAGGTGCGCGGCGGGGTCGTCCCGGTCGTACGACATGGGGACCGTCGCGTTCAGCACCCACCGGCGGACGCCGATCCCCCCGCCCAGCGGCGCGGAGCCGACCGCCAGCAGCGGCGACTCGGCCCGCCAGGCCAGCAGCGGGATGTCCCAGCCGGATTCGGACCGGCTGGTCAGGAACGGCTCACACAGCACGCCGGTCACCCTACGATCACAGGTGGGAACGGGTGGCGCCGGCCCGGGCCGGAGGCGGGATCTTAGCCGCTCCCCAGGTCGGGTGGGTTACGCCCAACGATCAAGATTCCAGGGGTGCACCTCTGATTCCTGCTCATGTGCGCCTAGACTGGCGGCGCGCGAGGGATCAGCGGACGGCAGACCCGGCCGACGGACGGCACGCGCAGGCGGAGGTGCGCGATGGACGAGGTACTGGCCCGCAGCGGGATCTTCCAGGGTGTCGACCCGGAGGCTGCCGAGGCGCTCGCCAAGGAGATGGAGACGATCGAGGTCCGCAAGGGCGAGATCGTGTTCAACGAGGGCGAGCCCGGCGACAGTCTCTACATCCTCCTGTCCGGCAAGATCAAGGTGGGTCGCCGCGCGGCGGACGGCCGGCAGAACCTGATCGCCGTGATGGGCCCGTCGGACATGGTGGGTGAGCTGTCGCTCTTCGACCCCGGTCCGCGTACGGCGACGGCCACGGCGGTCACCGACACCCGCCTGGTCCGGCTGCGCAAGCAGGCGTTGCGGCCGTGGCTGAACAACCGGCCCGAGATCGCCGAGCAGTTGC
Organism: Micromonospora sp. WMMA1976; assembly: GCF_027497335.1. Classification (NCBI taxonomy): domain Bacteria; kingdom Bacillati; phylum Actinomycetota; class Actinomycetes; order Micromonosporales; family Micromonosporaceae; genus Micromonospora; species Micromonospora sp. WMMA1976. The sequence continues at coordinate 5,912,423 of NZ_CP114912.1, forward strand.
TGCGGGTACTGGCCCGCCGGCTGCGGCGGACCAACGACTCGCTCGCCGACCTGATCTTCACCGACGTGCCGGGGCGGGTCGCCAAGAACCTGCTCCAGATGGCCGGCCGGTTCGGCACCCGTGACGGCGGCGTGCTGCGCGTGACGCACGACCTCACCCAGGAGGAGATCGCCCAGCTCGTCGGCGCCTCCCGGGAGACCGTCAACAAGGCGCTGGCCGACTTCGCCTCGCGTGGCTGGCTGCGGCTGGACGGCAAGAGCATCATCATCCTCGACCCGGAGCGCCTGGCCCGCCGCGCGCGGGTCTGATCCTCCGTACCGGCTTCCCGGCCCGGCCCGCCACCGCGCGGAGCCGGGCCGATGCCGTCTTCTGCGCAGGCCGGGCCGGCCGCCTCTGAGCAAGCCGGCTCTGCCCGCCGCAGAATCGCTTGGTGCTCCCGCGCCGGTGCCGCCAGGCTGGGACGATGCCCGATCGCATCGCCGTCCTCTCCGACATCCACGGTGTGCTGCCCGCGCTGGAAGCAGTGCTGGCCGAGCCGGACGTGGCCGCCGCCGACCTGATCGTCCTCACCGGTGACCTGGCGGCCGGTCCGCAGCCGGTCGAGGTGCTGGACCGGCTGACCGCGCTCGGTGACCGGGCCTGCTGGGTCGGCGGGAACGCCGACCGGGAGCTGGTGCAGGCGCGGGCCGGCAGGTCATCCCCGATCGCCGTCTCCAACTGGGCCGCCGGGCAGCTCCGCGACGACCAGGTGGCCCGGCTGGCCGCGCTGCCGCCGTCCGTCACGCTGCCGGTCACCGGTCTGGGCGACGTGCTGTTCTGCCACGCCACCCCGCGCGACGACGAGGAGGTCGTGCTCGTCGACTCGCGGCTCGACCGCTGGGCCGAGGTCTTCGCCGGCCTGCCGGTCGAGGTCGGCACGGTGGTCTGCGGGCACACGCACATGCCGTTCACCCGGCTGGTCGACAGTCGCCTGGTGGTGAACCCGGGCAGCGTCGGCATGCCGTACGGGGGCGCGGGCGCCTGGTGGGCACTGCTCGGCCCGGGCGTGCAGATGCGCCGGACGCGCTTCGACGTGGACGCCGCCTGCGCCCGGATCGCCGCCGAGTCCACGTTCCCGGATGCGGCGGCCTGGGCCGACGAGTACGTCCGCTCCCGTCACTCCGACGCCGACGCGCTCACGGTCTTCGCTCCGCGCGACGGCCGCTGAGGCGTTAAAAGGGGGCCCTTCCTCTACCGCAGGCGTCAACAAGGGCCCCCTCCTAAAAAAAGTCAGGCTTGACTGTTTGTTTTGGACGGGGCACGCTGTCTGCGTGTCGAGCCGGGTTCCGCAGCAGGAGCGCAGCCGTGCCACCCAGGCCCGGCTGCTGGAGGCGACCGTCGAGTGCCTGGTGGAGCACGGCTGGTCCGGCACCACCACGACTGTGGTGGCGGCCCACGCCGGCGTCTCCCGGGGCGCCCAGCTGCACCACTACCCGACGAAGGCCGCGCTGGTGACCGCCGCCGTCACCCACCTGACCGAGCGCCGGGCGGCCGAGCTGCGCGCCGAGGCGGCGCACCTGCCGGTCGGCCCGAAGCGGCTCGACGGCGTGGTCGACCTGCTCGCCGCCTCGTTCACCGGCCCGCTGTTCGTGGCCGCGCTGGAGCTGTGGGTGGCCGCGCGTACCGACGCCGAGCTGCGCGCCGCGCTGGTACCGCTGGAGGCGCGGATCGGCCGCGAGATGCACCGGCTCACCGTCGAGCTGCTCGGTGTGGACGAGCGCAGGCCGGGCGTACGCGAGTCGGTGCAGGCCACCCTCGACCTGCTGCGCGGCCTCGGCGTGGCCAACCTGCTCAGCGACGACTCGCCCCGCCGCGCCGCCCTGCTGCACACCTGGAAACGCCAGCTCGCCGCGCTGCTCACCCCCGAGAGCGAGCGGCACTGATCCCCTGACGCCCCACCCCCGCCCGGAGGCACAATGGTCGACCTGACAGCCCTGCTCGCGGATCTGGCCGCCGAGTCCGAACAGCTCGACGCGCTCGTCGCGGATCTGCCGCCGGACGGATGGGAGCAGCAGACACCGGCCCCGGGCTGGACCGTCGCACACCAGGTCGCGCACCTGGCCTGGACCGACCACGTGGCCTACCTGGCGGCCACCGACGAGTCCGCGTTCTTCGCCTCGGTGATGGCCGCGCCGGACCCGTCGCGCCTGGTCGAGGACGGCGCCGAGTCCTTCCTCGCACCCCCGGCAGCGCTGCTGACCCGCTGGCGTACCGGCCGGTCGGCGCTCGCCGGGGCGCTCGCCGCCGTCCCGGCCGGGCAGAAGATCCCCTGGTACGGCACCAGCATGTCGCCCACCTCGATGGCGACGGCCCGGCTGATGGAGACGTGGGCGCACGGCGAGGACGTGGCCGACGCGCTGGGCGTCAGCCGTACCCCGACGCAGCGCCTGCGGCACATCGCGCACCTCGGCTTCCGTACCCTCGGGCACGGCTTCTCGGCCCACGGCCGCGACGTGCCCACGGTGCCGGTGCGGGTCGAGCTGACCGCACCCGCGGACGGCGAGGTGTGGGAGTTCGGACCGGCCGACGCGGCCGACCGGGTGACCGGCCCGGCGCTCGACTTCTGCCTGCTCGTCACGCAGCGCCGGCACCGCGCGGACCTGGCCCTGACCGCCACCGGGCCGGTGGCCGACGAGTGGCTGGACGTGGCCCAGGCGTTCGCCGGCCCGCCCGGCGGCAAGCGGGAACCGGCGAACGGAACCCCCTCATGAGCGTGCTGCGGATCGGGAACGCGTCGGGCTTCTACGGCGACCGTTTCGCCGCCTGGCGGGAGATGCTCGACGGCGGCGAGCTGGACGTGCTGACCGGTGACTACCTGGCCGAGCTGACCATGCTCATCCTCGGCCGGGACCGGATGCGCGACCCGTCGCTCGGCTACGCCAAGACGTTCCTGCGTCAGGCGGAGGGCGTGCTCGGCACCGCGCTGGAGCGCGGCGTCACGCTGGTCACCAACGCCGGCGGTCTCAACCCGGCCGGGCTGGCCGACGCGATCCGGTCGCTCGGCGACCGGCTCGGCCTTCAGGTCCGGGTCGGGTACGTCGAGGGCGACGCGATCCAGCGGCCGGACGCGCTGACCGCGAACGCCTACCTGGGCGCGTTCGGGATCGCGGCCTGCCTCGACGCGGGCGCGGACGTGGTGGTCACCGGGCGGGTCACCGACGCCTCGCTGGCCGTCGGACCGGCGATCGCCCGCTTCGGGTGGACCCGCGACGACCTCGACGCGCTGGCCGGCGCGACGGTGGCCGGGCACCTGATCGAGTGCGGCGCGCAGGTCACCGGCGGCAACTTCAGCTTCTTCACCGAGCTGCCGGACGGCGGGCACCGGCCCGGCTTCCCGATCGCGGAGCTGCACGCGGACGGCTCGTCGGTGCTCACCAAGCACCCCGGCACCGGCGGCGCGGTGACAGTCGAGACGGTCACCGCCCAGCTGCTGTACGAGGTGGGCGGGCCGGACTACCTCGGGCCGGACGTGGTGACCCGGCTGGACACCGTGCGGCTGGAGCAGGAGGGCCCGGACCGGGTACGCGTCTCCGGGGTGCGCGGCACGCCGCCGCCGGACACGCTCAAGGTGGGCGTCAACAACCTGGGCGGCTTCCGCAACTCGATGACGTTCGTGCTGTGCGGGCTGGACATCCCGGCCAAGGCGGCGCTGGTCCGGGGGCAGATCGAGGAGTCGGTCGGCACGGAAGGGCTGGAGTTCACGCTGGCCCGTACCGACCACCCGGACACCGGCGACACCGAGGCGGCCAGCGCGCTGCTGCACGTACACCTGCGCGACGGCGACAAGTCGCGGGCCGGGCGGACGTTCTCGGCGGCGGCGGTGGAGCTGGCGCTGGCCTCGTACCCGGGCTGCACGCTCACCACGCTGCCCGGCGACGCGACGCCGTACGGGGTGTTCACCGCCGACGCGATCGCGCAGGACGCGGTCGAGCACGTCGCGGTGCTCCCGTCCGGCGAGCGGGTGCCGATCCCGCCGCCGACGGTGACCGGCGGTTTGCAGGGGGCCCCTGTACAACACGAGGCGTTGACAGGGGGCCCGTCCTTACCCGCAACCCGGCGGGGGCCGCTCGGTGAGCTGGTCGGGGCGCGGTCGGGCGACAAGGGCGGCGACGCCAACCTGGGCGTCTGGGCCCGTACCGACGCGACCTGGCCCTGGCTGCGCGACTGGCTGACCGTGGAGCGGCTGGCCGAGCTGCTGCCGGAGACCGCGGCGCTCACCGTCGAGCGGTACGAGCTGCCGAACCTGCGCGCCGTCAACTTCGTGATCCGTGGGCTGCTCGGGCAGGGCGTGGCCGCGTCCACCCGGTTCGACCCCCAGGCCAAGGCGCTCGGCGAGCTGCTGCGCTCCCGGGTGGTCGACCTACCGACGGAGGTTCCGGCATGACCATCGTGGACACGCCGGAACGCCGGCAACTGCGCGAGCTGACCCGCTCGTTCGTCACCCGGGAGGTGCTGCCGCACCTGTCCGACTGGGAACGGGCGGGCGAGGTGCCCCGGTCGCTGCACGAGACCGCCGCCAAGATCGGTCTGCTCGGCATCGGCTTCCCGGAGTCGGTCGGCGGCAGCGGCGGTGACCTGCTCGACTCGATGGTCGTGACCGAGGAGATCATCCGCTCGGGCGGGTCGTCCGGGCTGGTGGCCGCGCTGTTCACGCACGGGATCGCGCTGCCGCACATGGTCGAGACCCAGGACGAGGCGCTGATCGACAGGTACGTCCGGCCGGCGCTGGCCGGGACGATGATCGGCGCGCTGGCGATCACCGAGCCGGACGGCGGCTCGGACGTGGCGGGCATCCGCACCTGCGCGGTACGCGACGGCGACCACTACGTCGTAAACGGCTCCAAGACGTACATCACCAGCGGGGTCCGCGCCGACTTCGTCACCACTGCGGTCTGCACCGACTTCCCCGGCTCGGGCTCGGTCAGCCTGCTCGTCATCGACAAGGGCACGCCCGGGTTCACAGTGGGCCGGCGGCTGGAGAAGCTGGGCTGGCACTGCTCCGACACCGCCGAGCTGTCCTTCGTCGACGTGCGGGTGCCGGTGACGAACCGGGTCGGCCCGGAGGACACCGGATTCCTCGCCATCATGCAGCAGTTCGCCAACGAGCGGCTGTCGCTCGCCACCCAGGCGTACGCGACCGCGCAGCGCTGCGTGGACCTGTCGGTGCAGTGGTGCCGGGACCGCTCCACGTTCGGCCGGCCGCTCGTCGGTCGCCAGGTCGTCCGGCACAAGCTGGCCGAGATGCACAGCCGCACCGACGCGGCGCGGGCGTACGTGCACGACGTCGCCGAGCGGGTGGCCGCCGGGCAACCGGTGGTGACCGAGGTGGCGATGGCGAAGAACGTGGCGGTGGCCACCTGCGACTGGGTGGTCGACGCGGCGCTGCAACTGCACGGCGGCTTCGGCTACATGCGCGACGCCGAGGTGGAGCGGCACTACCGGGACGCCCGTCTGCTCGGCATCGGCGGCGGCACCACCGAGATCATGAACGAGATCATCGCGAAGGGCATGGGCCTATGAGCACGACTGTCCTGCAGAGCACCATCGACCCGTCCGCGCCCGCCTTCACCGCGAACCGGGAGGCGCTGCTGGAACGCCTGGCCGAGCTGGAGTCGGCGCTCGACCAGGCCCGGGGCGGTGGCGGCGAGAAGTACGTGACGCGGCACCACAACCGCGGCAAGCTGCTCCCCCGCGAGCGGATCGAGCTGCTTCTCGACCCGGACAGCCCGTTCCTGGAGTTGTCGTCGGTGGCCGCGTACGGCACCGACTTTCCGGTCGGCGCCAGCACCGTGACCGGCATCGGCGTGGTCGAGGGCGTCGAGTGCCTGATCGTGGCGAACGACCCGACCGTACGCGGCGGTGCGATCAACCCGTGGTCGCTGGCGAAGACCCGCCGGGCGGGTGAGATCGCGGCGGCCAACCGGCTGCCGATGGTGAACCTGGTCGAGTCGGCCGGCGCGGACCTGCCCACCCAGGCGGAGATCTTCATTCCCGGCGGCCGGGTGTTCCGCGACCTGACCCGGCTTTCCGCGCAGCGGATCCCGACCGTGAGCGTGGTCTTCGGCAACGCCACCGCCGGTGGCGCGTACGTGCCGGGCATGTCGGACTTCACCATCATGATCCGGGACCGGTCGCAGGTCTACCTGGCCGGGCCGCCGCTGGTGAAGATGGCCACCGGTGAGGTCACCGACGACGAGTCGCTCGGCGGCGCGGCGATGCACGCCACCACGTCCGGCCTGGCCGACTTCCTCGCCGAGGACGAGCGCGACGGCATCCGGCTGGCCCGGCAGTGCGTCCGCCGGCTCAACTGGCGCAAGCACGGCCCGCCGCCGCGCAACCCCCACCCGCTGCCACCCCGGTACGACCCGGAGGAGCTGCTCGGCATCGCCAGCGCCGACCTGAAGGTGCCGTTCGACCCGCGCGAGGTGCTGGCCCGGGTGCTCGACGACAGCGCGTTCGACGAGTTCAAGCCCGGCTACGGCACCGCGCTGGTGACCGGCTGGGGTGAGCTGCACGGCTACCCGGTCGGCGTGCTGGCGAACGCCCGGGGCGTGCTGTTCAGCGAGGAGGCGCAGAAGGCGGCCCAGTTCATCCAGCTCGCCAACGCGGCGGACACACCGCTGGTCTTCCTCCAGAACACCACCGGCTACATGGTCGGTACCGAGTACGAGCAGCGCGGCATCATCAAGCACGGCGCATTCATGATCAACGCGGTGTCGAACTCGAAGGTGCCGCATCTGACCGTCAACCTGGGCGCCTCCTACGGCGCCGGCAACTACGGCATGTGCGGCCGGGCGTACGAGCCCCGGTTCCTGTTCACCTGGCCGAACGCGAAGTCGGCGGTGATGGGTCCGGCACAGCTCGCCGGGGTGCTGTCCATCGTGGCCCGGCAGGCCGCCGCCGCGCGGGGACGCGAGTACGACGAGGACACCGACGCCGCCATGCGAATGATGGTCGAGCAGCAGATCGAGTCGCAGTCCGGCGCGCTGTTCCTGTCCGGGCGGCTCTACGACGACGGGGTGATCGACCCCCGGGACACCCGTACCGTCCTCGGGCTGTGCCTGTCGGCGATCCACAACGGACCGGTGAAGGGCGCCGACGGTTTCGGCGTCTTCCGGATGTGACCTGTGAGCGCGAGGAACGCAGCGAAGCGGAGTCCCGCAGTCGCGAACGAAAGGCAGGCTCAGCGCCAATGATCACGAAGCTTCTGGTTGCGAACCGGGGCGAGATCGCCCGCCGGGTCTTCGCCACCTGCCGCGCCCTCGGCGTGGCCACCGTCGCCGTGCACTCCGACGCGGACGCCGACGCGCCGTTCGTCGCGGACGCCGACCAGGCCGTCCGGCTGCCGGGCAACACGCCGGCCGAGACGTACCTGCGCATCGACGCCATCCTGGACGCGGCCCGGCGTTCCGGCGCGGACGCCGTCCACCCCGGCTACGGGTTCCTGGCCGAGAACGCCGAGTTCGCGGCGGCGGTGACCGACGCGGGCCTGACCTGGATCGGTCCGTCGGCCAAGGCGATCGCGGCGATGGGCGACAAGATGGCCGCCAAGGCGCTGCTCGCCGACGCGGGCGTGCCGATGCTACCCACCTGGACCGACCCGGCCGAGGTCACCGCCTTCCCGGTGCTGGTCAAGGCCGCTGCCGGTGGCGGCGGCCGGGGCATGCGGATCGTCCGCGACGCCGCCGGCCTGGCCGAGGCCGTCGCGGGCGCGCGCCGCGAGGCGGCTGCGGCGTTCGGCGACGGCACCGTCTTCATCGAGCGGTACGTGGAACGCGGCCGCCACGTCGAGGTGCAGATCTTCGGCGACACCCACGGCACGGTGGTGGCGCTCGGGGTACGCGACTGCTCGATCCAGCGCCGCCACCAGAAGATCGTCGAGGAGGCACCCGGTGTGCTGCCCGACGACGTGCGGGCGGCGCTGCACGAGGCGGCGGTGGCGGCCGGGCGCGCAGTCGACTACGTCGGCGCGGGCACCGTGGAGTTCCTGCTCGCGCCGGACGGTCAGGTGCACTTCCTGGAGATGAACACCCGCCTCCAGGTGGAGCACCCGGTCACCGAGCTGACCACCGGGCTGGACCTGGTGCGGCTGCAACTGCTCGTCGCCGAGGGCGAGCCGCTGCCGGTCACCACCACGCCGCCGGCCGACGGTCACGCCATCGAGGTACGGCTGTGCGCCGAGGACCCGGCTCAGGGTTTCCGTCCGGCCACCGGCACGCTGCACCGGTTCGCGATCCCCGGGGTCGCCGCCGAGTTCGGCCCGGCCCGCGGGCTGCGCCTGGACTCGGGTGTGGTGGACGGCTCGACGGTGAGCGTGCACTACGACTCGATGCTGGCGAAGCTCATCGCCTGGGCGCCCACCCGCACCGAGGCGGCCCGCGCGCTCGCCGGCGCGCTGGCCCGCGCCGAACTGCACGGCGTGGCCACCAACCGGGACCTGCTGGTCCGTGTGCTGCGCAGTCCGGAGTTCGCCGCGGTGGACGTGGACACCGGCTTCCTGGACCGGCACCCGGAGGTGTTCGCGCCGCTGCTGCCTGCCGAGCAGCTTCCGGTCGCGGCGCTGGCCGCCGCGCTGGCCGGGGCCGCCGCGCGCCGGGCCGCCGCACCGGTGCTGGCCGGGCTGCCGTCGGGCTGGCGCAACGTGCCGTCCTTCCCGCAGGTCACCCGCTTCACCGGCCCCGGCGACGAGGAGATCGAGGTCCGGTACCGGCTCGACCGCACCGGCGGGCTCGCCGAATGGTCCGTGTCGTCGTCCGACGCCACCCCGGCCGTGACTGTCGTCGACGCCGGCCCGGACCGGGTGGTGCTCGACGTGGACGGGGTGCGGCGGGCGTTGCGCGTACACCGGGCGGGGTCGTCGGTCTTCGTGGACGGCCCGGACGGGGCGGCGAGCCTCACCGAGCTGCCCCGCCTGCCCCTGCCCACCGCGGAGCTGGCGGCCGGGTCGCTGCTCGCGCCGCTGCCCGGCGCGGTGACCCGGGTGCACGTCGAGGTCGGTCAGCGGGTCGCCGCCGGTGACCTGCTGCTGACGCTGGAAGCGATGAAGCTCGAACATCCCGTGCTCGCCCCCGCCGACGGCGTGGTGACGGAGCTGCCGGTGCCGGCCGGCGGCCAGGTCGAGACGGGTGCCGTACTTGCCGTGGTGGACCCCGAGGAGGACCCGCAGTGAACTTCGACCTGACCCCCGAGCAGGACCAGCTCCGCGACGCCGTACGGGCGTTGGGCCGCAAGTACGGCCACTCCTACTTCGTCGAGAAGGCCAAGTCCGGCGGGCACACCGACGAGCTGTGGCACGAGGCCGGCCGGCTCGGCTACCTGGGCGTGAACATCCCCACCGAGTACGGCGGCGGGGGCGGCGGCATCACCGAGCTGGCGCTGGTGTGCGAGGAGCTGGCCGCGACCGGCTGCCCGCTGCTGCTCCTGGTGGTCTCCCCCGCCATCGCGGCCACGATCATCAACAAGCACGGTACGGAGGAGCAGCGCAAGAAGCACCTCCCCGGCCTCGCCGACGGCTCCCAGAAGATCGTCTTCGCGATCACCGAGCCGGACGCCGGTTCGAACTTCCACCGCCTCGCCACCGTGGCCCGGCGCGACGGCGACGACTGGCTGCTCAGCGGCCGGAAGATCTACATCTCCGGGGTGGACGAGGCCGGCCACGTGCTCGTGGTGGCACGTACCGAGGACGCGTCCACCGGGAAGCTGAAGCCGGCGCTGTTCATCGTGCCGACCGACGCGCCCGGCCTGGAGAAGTCCAAGCTGGACATGGAGATCCTGTCGCCGGAGAACCAGTTCCTGCTCTTCCTCGACGACGTCCGGCTCCCCGCCGACGCGCTCGTCGGTGAGTCGCTCGACGCCGGGCTGCCCGCGCTGTTCGCCGGGCTCAACCCGGAGCGCATCACCGTCGCCGCGATGGGCGCCGGCACCGGCCGGTACGCGATCGAGAAGGCCAGCGACTACACGTCCACCCGCAAGGTGTGGGGCGGGCGTTCGATCGGCTCGCACCAGGGTGTGGCGCACCCGCTGGCGCACGCCGCAGTGCAGGTCGAGCTGGCCCGGCTGATGATCCACAAGGCGGCCACGCTCTACGACGCGGGCCGCGACCTGGAGGCCGGCATCTCCGGCAACATGGCCAAGTACGCGGCGGGCGAGGCCGCCGCGCTCGCTGTCGACACCGCCGTCCAGGCGCTCGGCGGGGCCGGCATGACCACCGAGTACGGCGTGGCGACGCTGCTCGGCGCGGTACGCGCGGGCCGGATCGCCCCGGTCAGCCGGGAGATGATCCTCAACTTCGTCGCCCAGCACGTCCTCGGCCAGGACAAGTCCTACTGACCGAGGTGGGCCCGGGGTACGGCGGGTGCCCGATCACCCGCCGTACCCCGGGGGTCCGTCAGCGGACGGTCAGCGTGCCGACCGCCGGACGCGGCGTCGCCACCGGCGGCAGCCGCTTCGGCTCACCCCGGCTCGGCTCGCCCGCCCGGGCCAGCTCGCTCTTCGACGCGTCCGCCCGGCCGGCCGCCGCGTCCTCCTGGAACGGCTGCGCGTCACCGACGCAGAGCGTGCCCTTGGCCGGCAGCTTCCCGGTGAGCAGGTACGCGTCGATCCGGCCGGTCACGCACGCCGAGGTGCCGTACGCGGTGTGGCCCCAGCTGTCGCTGCTCAGCAGGCGGCTGTTCGGCAGCAGCTCGGCCGAGCTGACCGCACCCTGGTAGTTGGTCGCCGGGTCCCAGTAGTTGCCGACGACGAGCACCGGAGCGGCGGTGACCCGGTTGAACGGCCCGGTCCAGGCGTCCTCGTCCCGCACCGTCCAGGTGTTGCGGGCACAGGGCGAGGTGCCCCAGGCCCACGCGCGCCCGAAGTACGGCGCCCGCTTGTCCTCCTTCGCCGACAACGCCGGCCAGGCGTCGGCGCTCTTCGGGTGGTACGCGTCGGTGCAGTCGACGGTCAGGAACGTCTCCAGCCCGTTGTCGTACGGGAAGTCGTACCCCCGCTGTTGCCGTGCCTGCGCGGCGCGGGCGGCGAGCGCCGTGCGGGCCGACGCGGTGGCGGCCTTGCCGGCGGCCGGATCGGTGGCGGCCAGGAGCTGCACGGTGATGTCGACGACCGACTGCCAGCCGTACGGATCGTAGAGCGCGCCGAGCGTGGCACCGACGAAGTCGGCGTAGCTGACGGTGAAGGAGCCGAAGTCCGGGTCCTCGATCACCACCGGCTTCTTGCGGAGTCGCTTCGCCACCGTGTCGTACGCGGCCAGCGGGTTGCCGGCGGCGGCCAGCTCGCACTTCTCGGCGCCGGCCTTGCCGCACCGGACGAGGATCTCCCGCAGCGCCCGGTACGCGCCGTCGGCGCTGCGCAGCCGCGTCTCCTGGAGCTGGTTGCGGGCGCTGCCCTGGCCGACCCAGGCGTTCGGGTCGAGCACGCCGTCAACGACGAGCGCGCGGAAGCGGTCCGGGAACATGTTCGCGTAGTACTGGCCCAGCGCGGTGCCGTAGCTGAACCCGAGGTAGCTGAGCAACTTGTCGCCGACGGCCCGGCGCAACACGTCCATGTCGCGGGCCACCTCGGCGGTGGAGGCCGCGCCGGTGAGCGGCTTGCCGGTGGTGGAGCACGCCTTGCCGACCGCCTTGGACGCGGCGACGTACGCCTTCTCCTCCGCCTTGGTCCACGGGAACGCGACGTTCAACCCGGCGTACGCCCGGGTCTGGTCCTTCACCGAGCGGAAGCACTTGATGTTCTCGCTGGCCTCGACGCCACGCGGGTCGACGCCGACGATGTCGAAGCGGTCGAGCAGGTCGTCGCCGAGGAAGTAGGGCGCGGCGAGCGCGATGCTCGTGCCGGAGCCACCCGGGCCACCCGGGTTGAGGAAGAGGCTGCCGACCTTGCGCTGCTGGTCGCGGGCCTTGACCCGGAGCAGTGCGACCTCGGTGGTGGCGCCCTTCGGGTTGTCGTAGTCCAGCGGGAGCCGGACCGTGGCGCACTCGGCGTAGTCGTAGCAGGCGTACCAGTCGAGCTTCGGCGTCGGCACGCGGTCCACCCGGCGTGCCTCGGCGGCGGTGGTCCGGTCGTGCGCGGGTGGTTGCGGAGTCGCCGCCGCGGCGGGCGCGACGGCCGGTCCGGCGAGGAGGACGCCGGCGATCCCGGTTGCGGCCAGGGATCGGATTGCACGGGGCATGAGGCTGCCTTCCGTCGGGGAACAGTTCCGTCGAGGAGACCTCGACCCCCGTCACTGTAGGGATCGACGCCCACGTTAGTGGCCCCCAAACATGGATCGATACGGCAAACAACCAGATGATGTAACGATTTTTTCTCGATCGTCGCTACCTGCGACTCCGAAGTGGAGCCTCAATGACGGGAAGCTGTCTCATCCCGCCGGTTGACAGGTGGACGCGCTGGGCCATGCTTGTCGGGTGAGATCGTTCCCGAAGCCCGATGCGCGGGCGAAGGCCGTCGTCGCGTCCCTGGCGACGGTGGCGGCGGTGGTGACCCTCGCCGTGTGGCGTCCGCCCGGCATCCTGTCGGTCGTGCTGGCCCTGGTCTGCGTGCTGCTCGCCATGATCACGGGAGTGACGATCACCGCCGCGCGTCAGCCCGGCGGCACCGGCGGGTCCGCCCCGCAGGCCGAGACCTGGCCGGTCCCCCACCAGGGGTACGGAGTGGACGCCGACACGCTGGAGGCGATCGATCCGCGCGCGGTGCGGAACCTGCGCACCCCGGCGGGTCAGCCGATCGACGCGGACACGCTGGAGACGCTGGACCCGCGCGTGGTACGCGGCATGCGTGCGCCGACGGCGGTGGACGCCGACACGCTGGAGACGCTCGACCCGCGGTCGGTGCGGCAGAGCCGGACCGTGAACGGGCTCAGCGACCGGTGAGCGTGGGACCGGCGAGCGCGTTGACGCCCCGGCCGGCCAGACAGCGGTAGGTGCGGTCCGCCTCGGCCTCCGGCGGCAGCACCTCCAGGTTCCACCCGCTCGCCGACTTGCCGCCGCTGACCAGCCGGAACGTGTCGGCGTTGCACACCCTGCCGACGGCCGGGTCGGCCGCGACCGTCTCGTGCCGGGCCCCGGCGAGCGCGGCCGGCAGGTCACCGGCGGCGTAGGTCTCCCAGGTGTGCTGGCCGTCGCACGGCACCCGGCTCGCCTCGGCCCGGTCGCGGCGCAGCCGTACCGGACCGAAGCACTCCAGTTCCGTCGCGCAGCGCGCCCCGGCGGGCAGCCGCACGTCGGCGGACGCGCATCCCGGTACCGGCGCCACCCCGGCCACCCCGCTGGCCGTCGGCGTCGGCGAGGCGGCCGGAGCGTGGCCGCCGGCCACCCAGCCACCGCCGGCCGAGGCCGCAAGCGCCAGCACGCCGGCACCGCCGAGGAACCAGCGTTTGGGCCAGCGCCGGCCACGCGAGGCCACCGTCGGGTGGTCGTCGTCCGCGGGCGGTCGCGGGTTCGGCCCACCGGTGCGGTGGAACCGGTCGCCGATGCCGTCGTCGTACCGGCCGCCGGTCGCCGGGGCGCCGTCGAGCGGCAGCGAGGCGAGCAGGCCGCGCAGCTCGACCGCCGAGGGCCGCGCGCCCGGGTCGTTCGACATGCCCAGCCGGAGTACGTCGATCAGCTCGCCGGGCACACCGGGCAGACCCGGGATCGGCTGCTGGAACATCTCCAGCACGGTCACCAGACTCGGGTTGCGTTCGGAGTGCCAGCGCGGCGGACGGCCGTACATCAGCGCGTAGAGCGTGGCGCACAGCGAGTAGACGTCGACGGCAGGCGTGGGCGGGCTGTGGTTGAACGTCTCCGGCGGCGCGTACGCCGGGGTGAGCGCCTCCAGCATCACCGAGGAGTCGCGGAACTCGGCGAGCACCGCCAGGCCGAAGTCGGCCAGGACCGCCGAGTTGAACTCGGAGTGCAGGATGTTCGCCGGCTTGACGTCGCGGTGCAGGACGCCCGCCGCGTGCGAGTGCGCCAGCGCGTCGGCGATCTTCACGCCGAGGTCGCGGGTCTCCGCCGGACCCAGCGGGGAGGTGCGCATCCGCTCGGCGTACGAGCCGTCGCACAGCTCCATGATGAGGTAGGGGTGCTGGTCGACGGTGACCCCGACGTCGAACAGGTCGACCACGTGCGGGTGCGACGACATCCGCCCGGCCGCACGGGCCTCGCGCAGGAAGCGGGCCTGGTCGCGTTCGCTGTCCAGTGTGCGGTTCTCGATCTTGACCGCGACCTCGCGTCCCACCGAGATCTGGGTGGCCCGGTAGATGGTGGCGTAGCCGCCCCGGGCGAACACCTGCAGATCGGTCAGACCGGGCACGATGGGCAGCCGCAGGGCGCCGGGCGGGGTCTCGGTCACGACTCGAAAATACCCAACGATCCGGACCCGTCAGCGCGCCGCGTCGGTGGCCGGCGCCGGCTCCGGCGCGGACACGGCACCGGCGGGAGCCGCCCGGCGTGCGTCCCACCACAGGCCGGCTGCCGTGGCGAGCGCGCCCAGGCCCTCCCACGCGGCGACCGCGAAGAAGCGGTCCGGCGCGACGTCGGAGAGCACCGCGATGGTGAACACGGTGAAGGTGACCAGGCGGAACCACACGGTGAACCGGTAGAACGGCCGCCACTCGGTGGCGACGGCGAGCAGGTAGTAGACCCCCATGTTGAACGAGGCCATCGAGGACGCGGTGAGGAACGTGCCGGTGTAGTCGCCCGGAGCGCGCTCGGCCGGCACCTCGAAGCCGAGCAGGCGCAGCTGCGTCTCCGGCCAGATCAGACCGAGCGCGCCGAGCAGCAGCGCGAGGAGCCCGAAGACCGCGATCGTCCAGCCGGCGCCCGAGCGCGGCAGCCTCATCGTTCCTCCCCAGCATGAGCGCCGGTGACGCGGGCGCGCACCGGGCGGCCACAGTCGATCCACGACTGTGGCCGCCCCACGCTAACCGGCTCCACCGACGAACACATCCCCGGAACCGTCAGAACACGGGCGATCAGCCGCTGGAGAGGCGCACCCGCAAGGCGTCCGCGACGATCCGCTCACTGCGCTGCTCGGTGACGTACGCGAGGCGTACCGCCTCCTCCGCGTGCGTCAGCGCCTCGGCCCGCCGACCGCAGGCGTCAAGCGCCTCGGCCAGCACGAGCAGCGCCACCACCTGGCTGCGGACGTCCTCCGCCGGGGCGGTGATGGACCGCTGCGCCCAGTCGAGCGCCTGTTCGCGCTGGCCGTGTGCGAGCAGCGCGGCGGCGTACCGGGCCATCGTCTGCCGCCGGGAGAACAGCAGCGAGGGCGCGTTCGCCGCGCCGGTCGCCACCGGGGCGAGCAGCCCCACGGCGGTGCCCGGGTCACCCGCCGCGAGGCGGGCCATGGCGAGCAGCACCCGCGGCGCGACCTGGGCCGGCGCCTGCGGGTTGTGCGGCTCCACCCGGGTCAGCACCGACCGCGCCTCCCGCTCGGCGGTCTCGTGGTCGCCCATGTCCAGCGCCACGAAGCCGCGCAGCGTGCCGGCCATGCCGGTGAGCAGCGGGTGGGTGGTGCGGTCGGCGTACTCCAGCGCGTCGGTGAACAGGTCGGCCGCGTGTTCCGGCTCGCCCAGCCCGCGCGCCACCACCCCGCGCACCACGAGCGCGAAGCCCTGCCCCCAGTCGTCGCCCACCTCGGCGAAGTCCCGGTACGCACGCCGCGCCGCCCGGTCCGCCTCGGCCAGGTCGCCGAGCTCGGCGGTGGCGTACGCCTCGACCGCGCGCAGCGTCCCCACCGCCCACGCCTCGCCGACCCGCTCGCCGAACGGCAGGAACACCCGCGCCATCCGGCACGCCTCCCGCAGCCGGCCGGCGAGCAGCCGGGCGAACGCGGTGGTGCCGCGCAGCCAGGCCCGCCCGTACGGGTCCTTCAGCTCGGCGAAGAGCCGGGCGGCTCGGCCGAGCACCGCGTCGGTCCCGGCGAAGTCGCCCCGGGTGGTGGTCACCCAGGCCAGGTTCTGCAACGACCACGCCTGCCCGCGGAGATCCCGCGCGGCGAGACTGACCTGGTAGGACGCGGCCAGCCGGCTGCTCGCCTGCCCGAGCCGGCCGGCGATGAAGTCGGCCATGCCGAGCCGCCGCATCGCCGAGGCCCGCAGCGTGGGCAGGTCGGCGTCGGTCGCCACCTGCAACGCCTCCTGCCAGTTGCACTCGGCCCGCTCGGCGTCACCGAGGGTCTGCTGGGCCTGCCCGGCGAGCAGCAGCGCGGCGGTACGGGTGGCCGGGTCGCCGGTGTTCGCGGCGATCTTCTCGGCGAAGGCCAGCGCGTCGGCCGGGCGACCGACCTGGAGCAGCGCCCGGGCGTGCACCACCCGGTCGGCCGCGGGCACCCCGTCGCGGGCCAGCTCGGCCGCGCGTTCGGCGTACTCGACGGCGAGAGCCGGCTCCCCCGACCGCAGCGACCGGCGGGCGGCCCGGCCCAGCGCGGCCACGCCCAGCGGGGTGACCGCCCGGGCCGGCGCGTCCGGGCGCAGCTTGACCGCGTCGGCGAGCGCGGTGGCCCGCTCCACGTGCTCGGCGACGAAGTCGTCCCGGGCGGCCTCGGTGAACGCGCCACCGGGTGCGCCGCCGGTCTCGTCGACGCTCTCCGGCGCGGCCCAGCGGGCCAGCGCCGCGTGCCGCTCGGCCAGCTCGGCCTTGCTCACCCCGGCGTACGCGGCCTCCCGCATCAGCGGGGTGGCGAAGGCGAACCCGCTGCGGGTGCGGTGCAGCATGCGCCGTTGCAGCAGTTCCTCCACCGCCCGGTCCAGCTCGACGGCGGCCACCGCGGCGGGCCGCCCGTCCTGCCCGACCCGCTGCTCCCGCAGCGCCTCCAGCGCCCCCGCCGGCACGGTGTCGCCCACCACCGCGGCGTCCCGCAACGCCGAACGGGCGTTGGGCGGCAGCGCGTCGATACGCGCGGCGAGCACCGCGGCCAGGTCCCGGGAGAGCAGCCGGCTGCCGAGCGAGCCGGGGGCGAGCCGCCAGCCGACGTCGGAGCCCCGGCCCGGCCCGGCGGTGAGCGCACCGCGCTCCATCAGCAGCGTGACCAGTTCGGCCAGATAGAACGGGTTGCCCTGCGCGGTGGCGAGCAGCCGGTCCGCGTCGGTCTGCGGCATCCGGCCACCGGACAGGTAGCTGGTGAGCAGCCGGGACGCGTCAGCGCCGCGCAGCGGTGGCAGCGCGTGCACCTCGGCGTCCGCGACGCGGGTCAGCGCACCGGCGGTCCGTACCAGCTCGGGGCGGCCGAGCAGCAGCACCAGCACCGGCCCGCTGAGCCGGTTGAGGGTCAGCGCCAGCGCCTTGAGCGTCTCGGCGGTGGCGTCGTGCAGGTCGTCCACCACGATCACCAGCGGCGCCTCACCGGCGAGCGCGCTGAGCAGGTCCGCCACGGCGGTGGGCACCGCCTCGTCGTCGGGCGGGGGTCCGGCCGCGTTCCACTCGCCGTTCTCGCTGGCGGGCGGGAGTTCGGCGTACCCGAGCAGGGCCAGGAGCTGATCCACGGCGATCGGCGGCGGGTCGCCGGGGAGCCGGGACAGGCGCTGGCCGAGGCGGCGCAGCCGCTCCTCGACGGCCGGCCGGGTGACCGCGGTGGCCGCGTCGCCGGGCAGGCCGACTGCGGCCCGGACCAGGTCGGCCAGCGGGGCCAGCCGGCGCCGTTCGCCGAACGCCGCGCAGCGCACCGAGAGGACGCGGGCGCCGGTGTGCGCCGCGTACCGCCCGGCGCCGACGTCGTAGCCGGCGGCGAGGCGTTCCACCTCGGCCGCGAACCGGGACTTGCCGATCCCCGCCTCGGCGGTCATCAGCAGCACCCGGGGCTCGCCCCTGTCGATCACCTCGGCGAGCCGGCCGGCGACCCGGCCGATCTCGGTCTCCCGGCCCACGAACGGCGCCTCGTCACCGAGGCCGGACCGGGTGCCGGGCGCGTCGAGCAGGCCCAGCAGCTCGTACGCCTCGACCGGTTCCCGCTTGCCCTTGAGCCGCAGCGGGCGCAGCGCCCGCCAGGAGGCGACGTGCCGGGTGGCGGCGGAGGTGCGCGCCCCGGCGTAGACCGCGCCGACGGCGGCGGCGTCGGCCAGCCGGGCGGCGGTGTTCACCGTGTCGCCGATGACCGTGTACTCGATCGCCGCCTGGATGCCCGCGATCACGTCCCCGGTGTTGAGGCCGACGCGCAGGCCCAGCGGCGCGCCGCCGCCGCGCTCGTCGTCGAGCACCCGCCGCACCGCGCGCTGCATGGACAGCGCGGCGCGGACCGCCCGCTCGGCGTCGTCCTCGTGCGCCACGGGCGCGCCGAAGACCGCCATGATGCCGTCGCCGGTGAGCTTGTCGACGTGCCCGCCGAACGTCTTGACCGCACCCGCGAGGGCGGCCAGCACCCGGTCGGTGACCGCGCCGACCCGTTCCGGGTCAAGGTCCTCCGACCAGGAGGTGAAGTCGG
This sequence comes from Micromonospora sp. WMMA1976, assembly GCF_027497335.1. Lineage (NCBI taxonomy): Bacteria > Bacillati > Actinomycetota > Actinomycetes > Micromonosporales > Micromonosporaceae > Micromonospora > Micromonospora sp. WMMA1976. The sequence continues at coordinate 5,930,858 of NZ_CP114912.1, forward strand.
ACAGGTCGCCGAAGAGCACAGTCACCACGCGGCGCTCGGCGGCGGGCAGGGTGGCAGCGGCCGGGAGCGCCGCCCCGCAGTTGTGGCAGAACCGCGCCCCGGGCACGGCTACGGTTCCGCACACCGGGCAGGTCACGGCTGCTCCACTCCGAGGTGTTCGAGCTGGGCCCGGACCGACCACTCGGCGGCCCACCACAGCGACCTGTCGACGTCGGCGTAGACCACTGCGACCACCTCGGCGGCGGTGGTGGCGCCCGCGGCGACTGCGGCACGCACCTGGTCCAGCCGGGCCCGCCGGTGGGCCAGGTAGAAGTCGGCCGCCACACCGCAGTCGGCGAGCGCCGGGCCGTGGCCCGGCAGCGCCGGGATCCCCCGGTACGCGGAGAGCAGCTCCAGGCTCGACAGATAGTCGCCGAGGTGCCCGTCCGGGTGGGCGACCACTGTGGTGCCCCGGCCGAGGATGGTGTCACCGGTCAGCACCACGTGCTCGCCGTCGTGTGCGGCGACCAGGCAGACCGAGTCGGCGGTGTGCCCGGGGGTGGGCAGCAGGCGCAGGTCCAGCCCCACGTCGATGGTGGTGTCGGCGGTGAGCGGCTCGCCTCCGGCGGTGTGCGCCGGGTCGGCGGCGAGCACCGGTACGCCGTCGAGCAGCTCGCGCAACCGGGGCGCGCCCTCGGTGTGGTCGGCGTGCCCGTGCGTGATCAGCACGCATCCGATGCGTCCCTGCGCCGCGATCGCGGCCAGGTGCCCCTCGTCGGCGGGCCCCGGGTCGACCACGACGGCGGGCGCGTCCGGCCCGGCCCGCAGCACCCAGGTGTTGGTCCCGTCGAGCGTCATCGGCCCCGGGTTCGGCGCACGCAGCAGCGTCACCCACCCCGGCAGCCCGTCCGCAAGCGCCCCCGCCGCACCGGCCATACGCCCACCCATGGCTGCGATCGTACGACTCCGCCCGCCGCTCCCCGCGATCTTGCAGTTCCGGCCCGAGCTTTGTCCCCGTCTGGGGCTTCTGCCGGGGCCACAACCGCAAGATCGCGGGCTTCAGCGTTACGCGACCTCGACGATGACCTCTACCTCTACCGGGGCGTCTAGGGGGAGCTCGGCCACGCCGACGGCGCTGCGGGCGTGACGGCCGGCCTCGCCGAACACGGCGCCGAACAGGTCGGAGGCACCGTTGATCACGCCGGGCTGGCCGGTGAAGCCGGGTGCGCTGGCCACGAAGCCGGTCAGCTTCACCACCTTCACCACGTTCTCCAGCCCGACCAGCGCGTCGATCGCGGCGAGCGCGTTCAGCGCGCACCGCTCCGCCAGGTCCTTGGCCTGCTCGGCCGAGACGCCGTTGCCGACCTTGCCGGTGGCGAGCAGCTTGCCCTCGGCCATCGGCAGCTGGCCCGACACGTAGACGTGCTGCCCGGACTGAACGGCCGGCACGTAGCTGGCCACCGGCGGCACCACCTCGGGCAGTTCGAGGCCGAGCTCGGCGAGCTTCGCGTGGGGTCCGTTGCTCATCGGGGTCAGCCCTTCGGACGCTTCAGGTACGCGACGAGCTGCTCCGGGTTCGGGCCGGGGACCACGGAGACCAGTTCCCAGCCGTCCTCGCCCCAGTTGTCGAGGATCTGCTTGGTCGCGTGGACCAGCAGCGGCACCGTGGCGTATTCCCACTTCTGCATCGGAGGAGGGCTCCCTTGCCTGACTTGGACTTCGGTCAGGCACAGCCTACGGTCCGCCGCGGTCACCAGGACGCGGGACGCGGCTCCGGTGCCGGTGGCGGCTCGCCGCACGGGCCCTCGTGCTCGAAGCGCTGCGGGCACCGGCTGCGGTCGGGCAGCAGTAGGTCGCAGAAGACCCGGTGCCTGTTGTTCTGGTCGTCGGCGGTGGAGACGGTGGTCTCGCCCGCGTCCAGCTCCACCAGGAAGCCCAGCGAGGTGGCCACGGTGCCGGCGAGCGCGGTGGCCGCGTCCAGGTCGGGTACCCGGACCTGGAGGTGGATGACGTAGCCGGGCTCGTCCTCGTCCCGCCCCTTCCCGCCGGATCGGGGCAGCGTCCGGACCGCCTCGGCCGGCGGGCCGTAGGAGCGCTCGTTGAACGGCGCACCCGGCACCTCGGCCTCACCCGGCCGTCCGGCCCGGTCACCGGGGAACTGGCCTCGGGGACTGTTCTCCGCGTCACGCATCCGTCGCCTCCGGGCGTCGTACCTGTTCAACAAACACCGCCATCCGGCTCGGAGCCGTCCCCGGCCCGGCTCTCCGCGTCGGGGACGAACGTAGATCCTGCGACAAGTCCCGGCAACGGGACGCGCACTCCTCGTCACCTCCAGTCACATTTGCGACACAAGGGTGGTCGGGAACGCGCTAGCCGTGTCCGCCCGGCGGGGCGCGTACGCGGGGCTGGCAAGCGCACCGCCGACCGATACCCTTCCGGACTGGACGCGCGCCGACGCGCGCCCGCACACCTCGACCCGTGCCCGTCGCCTGGGGCGGCGACGGGAGCCGCAACCCCGGGGGAGACAGATGACCCAACCGCCCGCCGGTGGCGACACCGGCACGCCCGGCGACCCGAATCCGCAACCGCCGCCCGCCGGCGGCGCGCCGCCGGGATCCGCACCCGCACCCGCAGCCGGTCCGCCGCCGTACCCGTCCGACACCCCGCCGCGAAAGCGACCGGCGGTGCTGATCGTCTCGCTGGTGCTGGCCGCCGCGGTCCTGCTCTGCGGCGGTGGGGGCACTGCCGCGTTCCTCGCGTTACGCAACAGCGAGGACGGCCAGGGCGCGAAAGAACCGCAGGTAGCCGTGGACGGCTTCCTCAAGGCCGTCTACCAGGAGCGCGACTCCGAGAAGGCGGCCGCGTTCGTCTGCTCGGCGGCCCGTGACGACGAGAAGATCGCCGCCAAGGTCACCGAGGTACGGGAGTACGTCTCCCAGTACCAGAACCCCCGTTTCCGCTGGCCCACCCCGACGGTCGACAACCAGACCGGGGACCGGGCAACCGTGTCCGCGCGGGTGACCATGACCACCGCCGACGAGAAGGTCGCCGAGCAGGCGCTGCGTTTCACAGTGGTGCGGAAGACGGGTTGGTGGGTCTGTGAGGTCGGCTGATCCCGCCGGCCGGACAGGGCTGGTCCCAACGGCTGGTTAGGCTCGACGGGTGGCAGCTAGTGAGCAGCCGGCCGAGTCCGCCGGCAGATGGCCGGCCCGCCTGCACGTGGTGACCGGCAAGGGCGGCACCGGAAAGACCAGCGTGGCCGCCGCGCTGGCCCTCGGCCTGGCCGCCGGGGGCCGGCGCACCCTGCTGGTCGAGGTGGAGGGCCGGCAGGGCATCGCCCAGCTCTTCGGCACCGACCCGCTGCCGTACGAGGAACGGCACCTCGCCGACGCGCCCGGCGGCGGTGAGGTGCGGGCGTTGGCGGTGGACGCCGAGGAGGCGCTCCTCGAATACCTGGACATGTTCTACAAGCTCGGCGCGGCCGGCCGGGCGCTGCGCAAGCTCGGCGCGATCGACTTCGCCACCACGATCGCGCCGGGCCTGCGCGACGTGCTGCTCACCGGCAAGGTCAAGGAGGCGACCACCCGCACCAGCGGGTCGCGCCGGACGTACGACGCGGTGGTGCTGGACGCGCCGCCGACCGGGCGGATCGGCCGCTTCCTGAACGTGACGGCGGAGACCGCCCGGCTGGCGAAGGTCGGCCCGATCAAGACCCAGAGCGAGGGTGTCTCCGCGCTGCTCCGGTCCCCGATGACCGCTGTGCACGTGGTCACGCTGCTGGAGGAGATGCCGGTCCAGGAGACGCTCGACGCGGTCGCGGAGCTGACCCAGCTCGGTTTCCCGGTCGGCCGCGTGATCGTCAACGGCGTCCGCCCGCCGGTGCCGGCCGGACGCGCGGTGACGGCGGCCGAGCTGAAGCGCGGGCTGGCCGCCGCCGGCCTGCCGGCCGACGGCCCGACCGTGGCCGGGCTCGTCGAGGAGGCACGTGACCAGCAGGTACGCCGTGAGCTGGAGGACTCCCTGCGGGGTGACCTGGTGGATCTGGGCCTGCCTCTGGTCGAGTTGCCGCTGCTGCCCGAGGGGGTCGACCGGGCCGGGCTGGAGACGCTCGCCGAGGCCCTCGTCCGGGCGGATTGACTCACACCTGCGGCCGGCACGGAGCAGAGAGGCCCTCGGGACCGATACGCTCGATTGGTGCCTTCCGAAGACGCGGCGCCTCCGCTTGACGTCGACCAGATCCTCGCCGACGACGGCGTACGGATCGTGGTCTGCTGCGGGGCGGGCGGCGTGGGCAAGACGACCACCGCCGCGGCGCTGGCGCTGCGGGCGGCCGAGCGGCACGGCCGGCGGACGGTGGTGCTCACCATCGACCCGGCCCGGCGGCTGGCCCAGTCGCTCGGCCTGACCGAACTGGACAACACACCCCGGCAGGTAAAGGGCATCGACGTCGAGGCCGGCGGCGGCGAACTGCACGCCATGATGCTCGACATGAAGCGCACGTTCGACGACGTGGTGCTCCAGCACACCGACCCGGCGAAGGCCGCGGAGATCTTCGCGAACCCCTTCTACCAGGCCATGAGTTCCACCTTCGCCGGCACGCAGGAATACATGGCGATGGAGAAGCTGGGCCAGTTGCACGCCCGGGGCGAGTGGGACCTGATCGTGGTGGACACGCCGCCGTCGCGGTCCGCGCTCGACTTCCTGGACGCACCGGCCCGGCTGTCCCGGTTCCTCGACGGCCGGATGCTGCGGCTGCTGCTGGCTCCGGCACGCAGCGGCGGGCGGAGCATGTTCAGCCTGGTCACCGCCAGCTTCGGGATGTTCTCCAAGGTGGTGCAGAAGGTGATCGGCGCCCAGCTGCTCACCGACCTGTCCGGCTTCGTTGCCGCCCTCGACTCGATGTTCGGCGGGTTCCGGCAGCGCGCCGAGCAGACGTACCGGATCCTGCAGGCCCGGGAGACGGCGTTCCTGCTGGTCGCGACGCCGGAGCCGGACGCGGTCCGGGAGGCCGCCTACTTCGCCGGCCGCCTGCGTGAGGAGCGGATGCCGCTGGCCGGGCTGGTACTCAACCGGGTGCACCGGCCGGCCGCGGACCTGTCCGCGGCGGAGAGCCTGGCCGCCGCGGAGCGGCTGGCCGGCGTGGGTGGGCACGAGGGCACCGTCGAGGTGTTGCGCGCGCACGCCGCGCTGGCTCAGCAGGCGGTACGCGAGGAGCAGGTGGCGGCCCGGTTCACCGAGGCGTTCCCGGCGGTGCCGGCGGTGTCGGTGACGGCGCAACCCGCCGACGTGCACGACGTCGACGGGCTGCGGACGATCGGCGAGGCGATCAGCCGGAGCTGACGGGTGCGGTCAGGTGGCCGTGGTGACCAGGACCTTGTCCTTGCCGGCCTTCTCCTTGGCGTTCTTCTTCATGGCCGCCTCGAACATCTTGCGCCAGCTGGTGACCTGCGGGTGACGGCGCAGCAACGCCCGGCGCTCGCGCTCGGTCATGCCACCCCACACGCCGAACTCGATCCGGTTGTCGAGCGCGTCGGCCAGGCACTCGTACCGAACTGGGCAGCTCCGGCAGATCCTCTTCGCCACGTTCTGTTCGGCGCCCTGTACGAACAACGCGTCCGGGTCTCCGTTCTGACACGCCGCCAGTGACGGCCAGTCAGTGATCATGCCCATCTGTACACGTCCCCCCTTGCAGTACCTACCGACTTCGCGCGAGCAGCCGTCGTACATCCCCCCGGTCGTTCGCCCCGGCCTCCCCAGGGCGGCACGAACGACTCATGGCTGCGGTCGCCGCCACCATCATGCTGTGTAGTCGCCCGATTACGCAACGTTGTCGGCGAAATCCATCATTCCGGACACTCCCGGCTTCCCGGGCTTTCGCCCCGCGACTACCCCGCCCGACTACGTGAAAACGCTGCGCCGCTCCCGGAGTTCGGCGAGACTTCCGCCGGATCCCACGCAACCTCGGACCAGGGCTCGTGCGTTTAGCACAACGAGGCCGGCGCGTGCAGGAAATGGGGAAAGTTCCCCGCGCGCCCGCCATTCCCTACTCGCGTACCCTGTCGAGGTGACCTGGATGCGGAAACGTGACCACAACGTGCTGACCAACGCCGCATCGCTGCTGATCTGCGGCCTGTTGGCCGGAGTGGTGGTCGCTGCGGCGGCCTTCCCCGTGGCGGCGATGTCGGGCCTGGCCGCGAAGGCGGGGGCGGAGACGTTCGAGGCGCTGCCCAAGGAGCTGACAGTCGCCCGGGCGCCGCAGATCACCAAGCTGCTCGCGGCCGACGGCAAGACCGTGCTGGCCACGATGTACGACGAGAACCGCAAGGACGTCAAGTTCGAGGACATCTCGCCGTACATGAAGAAGGCCATCATCGCGGCCGAGGACCACGACTTCTACAAGCACAACGGCGTGGACATCAACGGTGTGGCGCGCGCCTTCGTCAACAACCAGGCCGCCGGCTCGTCCCGGCAGGGAGCGTCGACGCTCACCATGCAGTACGTCCGGCTGGCCATCTCCTACTCGGCCACGCACCCGGCCGACGTGGTCGCCGCGACCGAGGACACCAGCGGTCGCAAGCTGCGCGAGATGAGCCTGGCGCTCCAGGTCGACAAGGAGCTCTCCAAGGACGAGATCCTCCGGCGCTACCTGAACATCGCCGCGTTCGGCAACGGCGCGTACGGCATCTGGGCGGCCAGCCAGGTCTACTTCAACAAGCCGCCGAGCAAGCTCGACATCCAGGAGTCGGCGATGCTCGCCGGCATGGTGAAGGCCCCCACCTCGTTCGACCCGACCACCAAGTCGGGCTACCCGGAGGCGGTCGGCCGGCGCGACTACGTCATCCAGAACATGGTGCAGATCGGCGCGATCACCCAGCAGGAGGCGGACGCCGCCAAGAAGATCAAGCTCGTGGTCAAGGGCAAGCGCACCCCGAACGGCTGCACCCAGACCACCACCCGCTCCTGGGGCTTCTTCTGCGACTACCTCTACCGCTGGTGGCTGCAGCAGGAGACGTTCGGCGCCACGTCGTACGACCGTGAGCGGCGGCTCAAGAGCGGCGGCTACACCATCATCTCCACCCTGGACGTCCAGGCCCAGAAGGGCGCCGACAAGGCCGTCCGCAACAAGCTCGGCGAGAGCAGCAAGGCGGCCCGCATGGTGGCCGCGGTCGAGCCGGGCACCGGCCGGGTGCGCGCCGTGGCGGTGAACCGGAACTTCAAGCTCGACGACCCGGCCGACCCGCAGAACAAGATCTCCAGCGACCCGGCCAAGGCCAAGAAGAAGATCCGCGGCAACTACCCCAACACGGTGAACCCGCTGGTCACCGGTGGTCCCGGCATCGCCGGCTACCAGGCCGGCTCGACCTTCAAGATCTTCACGCTGGTGGCCGCGCTGGAGAAGGGCTACCCGCTCAGCTACCCCATCAACGCGCAGCCGGTGTTCAAGTCGGACTACCCGGTCGAGTTCAACTCGCCCGCCGCCTGCCCGGGCACCAGCAAGTACTGCCCGAAGAACGCCAACCCGGCGATGGCCGGCATGCACAACATGTGGAGTGGCTTCGGCTACTCGGTCAACACCTTCTTCATCGACCTCCAGCAGCGGGTCGGCGCGGAGAACGTGGTGAAGGCCGCGCAGAAGCTCGGCATCACGTTCCGCTCGTCGAGCGACGCGCAGCTCGCCGCCAACCCGCACCAGTGGGGCGCGTTCAGCCTCGGCGTCTCCCAGACCACGCCGCTGGAGCTGGCGAACGCGTACGCCACGCTCGCCGCCGACGGCAAGTACTGCGAGCCGATCCCGGTGCAGGAGATCCGCGGCCCGGACGGCGAGAAGCTGGACGTCGCCAACCCGCGCTGCGAGCAGCGCGTCAGCACCGAGGTGGCCCGCGCCGCCGTGGACGCCGCGCGCTGCCCGGTCGGTGACCGCTCCTCCACCACCAAGTGCGGCCCCGCCACCGCCGGCAACGTCCGCAACATCGTCGACGCGCCGGTGGCCGGCAAGTCCGGCACCACCGACTCCGACCGCACCTCGGCCCTGGTCGCGATGACCAAGCAGTACGCGGTGGCCGGCATCATGGCTGACCCGGACTGGCCGCAGACCAACCAGAAGATGGGCCACGACGAGACGCCCCAGGGCATCAACCCGGCGGTCTACCAGACGCTGCGCGACGCCATGAAGGGCAAGGAGCGGAAGAACTTCACGCCGCCCAGCGGCAAGATCGTCCTGGGTGACCAGCGCTCCATCCCCGGCGTCAAGTGCGAGTCGATCGACACCGCGAAGTCCCGGCTGAAGGGTGCCGGCTTCGAGCCGGTGGTCTCCAGCAACAAGGTGCCGTCGGAGTGCCCGGCCGGCACCGCGGCCGGCACCAGCCCGGACGGGCGCACCATCAAGGGTGGCGTGGTGATGATCGAGGTCAGCTCCGGCCAGGGCACGGGCACCCCGGAGCAGGGCGGCACCGCGACACCGGACCGGCCGGGTGGGCCGGGCGGGGGTAACGGCAGACCGGGACGCCCGGGGAACTGATCCCGGACAGCAGACAGCGACGGCCACCTCCCCGGGAGGTGGCCGTCGTCGTTTCCGCGCTACCGGAGCCCGGGTCAGAGGCCGAGCTGGCGGCGTACCTCCGCGGCGACCCGACCACCCTCGGCCCGGCCGGCCACCGCGCCCTGGGCCGCCTTCATCGCCGGGCCCATCTGCGCCTTGCCGGTGAAGCCGCCCGCGGTGAGCGCCCCCGAGACCAGCTCGGCCAGCTCCTCGTCGGAGAGCTGCTTGGGCAGGTAGCGCTCCAGCACCTCACCCTCGGCGGTCTCCTTGCCGGCTTGCTCGGCGCGCCCGGCGTCGGCGAACGCCACCGCCGCCTCGCGGCGCTTCTTCGCCTCCTTGGTCAGCACGGCGAGCACCTCGTCGTCGCTGAGCTCGCGCTTTTCCCGGCCGGCGACCTCGGCGTTGCCCACGGCGGCCAGGGCCATCCGCAGCGTGGAGGTGGTCAGCTCGTCGCGCGCCTTGAGAGCGGCGCGCATGTCGGCGGTGAGACGGTCCTTCAGCGTGCTCATGGACGGTGAAACTACCCTGAACGCCATGCGAAAGCGCACACTATTCCGGCTCGCGGCCGGAACCGTCGCCGCCGGCGCGGCCACCCTGGCGTACGCGTCGCTCGTCGAGCGCAACATGTTCACCCTCCGCCGGTACGACGTGCCGGTGCTCCCGACCGACGCCGAACCGCTGCGGGTGCTGCACCTGTCCGACCTGCACATGATGCCCGGCCAGCGACGCAAGCAGGACTGGGTGGCCTCACTGGCCGCGCTCGACCCCGACCTGGTCGTGGTCACCGGCGACAACATGGCGCACCCGGAGTCGGTGCCGGGCGTGCTGCGCGCCCTGCAGCCGCTGCTCGATCTGCCCGGCGCGTTCGTCTTCGGCTCCAACGACTACACCGGTCCGGTCTTCAAGAACCCCTTCACCTACTTCCTGCCCGACCGGGAGTACACCGAGGGCGTGCCGCTGCCGTACGAGGAACTGCGCGACATCCTCACCGGCGCCGGCTGGGCCGACCTGAACAACGCCCGCACCATGCTCAAAGCAGGCGGGCGGGAGATCGAACTGGTCGGCGTGGACGACCCGCACATCGAACGCGACGACTACGACGCCGTGGCCGGCCGGGTCAGTGGCGACGCGGCGCTGTCGATCGCGGTGTCCCACTCCCCCGAGCCGATCGTGCTGGACCGGATGGCCGCCGACGGCTTCGGTCTGCTGCTCGCCGGCCACACCCACGGCGGCCAGGTCTGCGTGCCCGGGTACGGCGCCCTGGTGACCAACTGCGGGCTGCCCCGCTCGATGGCGCGCGGACTGCACCGCTGGCCCGGCTCGGACTCCTGGCTGCACGTCTCCGCCGGCCTAGGCACCCACCCCACCGCCCCCATCCGCTTCGCCTGCCCCCCGGAGGCCAGCATCCTCACCTTGATCCCCCGCTGACCCCCCGGCAGATCTTGGTACGCGACCGCCCCTCGGAGGGCCGATCCGTACCAAGATCTGCCGGGTACGCGGGGCGGGGGGTACCGAGTTTGACCGTGCGGGCGGGTGGGCTACTATTTGTCGGCACGCCTCGGGGTGTGGCGCAGCTTGGTAGCGCGCTTCGTTCGGGACGAAGAGGTCGTCGGTTCGAATCCGGCCACCCCGACCAGAGGTAAGTAAAGGTCAAGGCCCCTCCACGGAGGGGCCTTGATTCGTTCCCGCCGATCATTGCTCCAGCAGAGGCAGCGAGAAGGCAGCAAACGACGCGAGCACCCTGCGATCCCGGTCCAGGGTCGAGTGCGTGTACCGGCCCAGAGTCGTCGACGTCTGCTCGTGTCCCATCACCTTGGCTACGTCGTTGATCGGTACCCCGTCGGAGACGAGCCACGTCGCGTAGGAGTGCCGCAGGTCATGGAACCGGAGCCCGAGTGGCAGGCCGGCGCGTTGCAGGGAGGGCTTCCAGATCCGAGCCCGAAACGTTCCCCGCTTCAGCGGCTCGCCAGTCCGGGCGACGAAGATCAACCCGTCGGCGCCCGTTTCGAAGGACTGCCGATGGTCGGTCAGCGCCTGGACGACGAACGGGGGCAGCGGCACAGTCCGCCGGCCAGTTCGTGACTTCCTAAGTTAGGAACATCGCTGGCCATCCGAGGAAGATGGTATGCGTTCGGGGCTTCCCTCGCCGAGCAGTAATCGAAGCAGGTTCAGCGGCGAAGGCCAGCGCCGATCAAGCTGCTCGGTCCAACATGCGGGCCGCCCAGCACTACCCGACGACGGGGAGCAGCCGCAGCAGTACAGCAGCGAAGTACAGCAACCGAGCAAGCCGCACGAGCTGCCACGCGACGACCAGGAGCTGTGGGAGGTCGGGCGCGGCCACGAGAGATCGCATCGCCCGGAGCTACGGATCAGAAGGTGGCTGTACAGCCAGCCGCTGGCTGGGGCGGTCCTGGGCCGACGGTGAGCGACGCGACGAGCAGGTGGGCCGCAATCACTCCGGGATGGACTGGCCAGTCTCTTGCTCGTAGTCGTTCGTCCAGGTCCGATGAAGCAGGTGCGGGGCCTCGCACAGGTCGAGGAGGGCGGCGTAGTCCTCGAAGCGGGGCGGCACGCCCAGGCCGATGAGGTCACGCACTACGGACTCAAGCGTTACGCGACCACTCAGAATGTGCTGCTTATTCGACAGCACAGCGTCGGGTCGCAGCTGCGATGACCCGAGGTGGATATGGGGTCGCTTCTCGTGCGAGAGGCCCACGGGGTGCCAGTGGTAGTCGATGACGGCCGCCCCGTCCGTCTTGCGAACCGAGTAGTCGTAACCACGAGTGGTAACGCGGTAGGGACCGTAGTCCTCCCGCGGATCCTCAATGATCATGTAGAACATGCGGGCGCGGAACTCAAGGTCCGTGCGGGGAAGCCGCAGGAAGCCATCCGTCTCGCGCTGATGGCCCGTGAGGTAGAGGTTGTGCTTCTGGTTGATCAGCGTTTGACCGCCTGGAGAGACGGCCAGACGCGGGTGGACGACACAGTTCAGCGCGTCCGTCATTGGAGTGACGAACGCGCTGAACGCGGCATGAGGGGTGCTACCGGGCATCAGGCAGCAGCATAGCCACCTGAGTCACCTTCGGGTCGTCATTGTCGCGAAACTCGCCGGCTTCCCAGCGCTGCCGAAACTCTTCGACGTCCATGCCCAGCAGGCGGCGGGACTCTCTCTGGATGTACTCGTGCTCCTCGTCTGGGGTCAGCTCCACCACTTGGATGTCGCGTGCGTCACTTGCGGTAAGCATCGCACTACTCCTCTCGGGGGGGTGCTTGTAACGGTACCTGCCAGGTCCGACCTTTTCGCATCGGATGCTTGTCTAGACTCTCGCCGCTTCCATCTCTGTACCCGCTCCTGGCTGGCACAAGCCCCCTACCCAGCCGCTGCGAAGTGCCACGGCCTGCATGGGCGCGCCAGTGTCGTTGGCGTGTCGGCTGACCTGTTTCCTCGGCCCAGCTGGCTAGCCTCCAAGACTTGGCAGCGAACGAAGGCGCCCAGAGGGGCAGAGGCCGCCTCCGCTTGCTGACCTGCCTTCGCATCCCGTCGTCTACGAGGAATGGAGCAGTACGTGATCTCCGATGAAGACTTCGAGGAGAAGATCGGCAAGTACCTGACCGACGCCTGGGCTCGCGCGCAAGCCGTCGATGATCGACGATCCCACGTCCATCCAGGCGTGGACAAACCTGATGAAATGGCGGCATATGCAACACTCGCACATGCAGACCTCGCGTTGGCGCGGGTATGGGTTGAGATGGCCAAGGCAGCGGCGCAGGCACAGACTGCAAGGGCGTTGACCGAGTTGGCCCGACTGCAAGCCAGCCAGACGGTGGAGGGCAAAGCTCCTACCCCACGAGGGTGGTGGAAGTGAGGCGCAGCCGGGTCGTCACATGCCGGATCTGTACTTCGATCCCTGGCGCCCACTCGCGGAGGCAGCGAGAAGGCACCGCACGTACCGCGTCAGCGCGACACGTGACAACAGATTGAGTGGTCTCCGAGCTGAGGGGCACAGGATGACAACCGGCAACAGCGGTCAGTGGCATCAAGGGCTTCGGATGTGCCCTCCGCGTTTCCCCGGCACCGGTCACCGTCGCAGTAGGATCCCGCCATGCCACGGCCGGTCGTCTTCGACCTCTTCCACACCCTGGTCCACGGCGCCGACGACGAGCGGGACCGGGTGGTCGGCGAGATGGCGCTCGTCGTCGGGGTGGATCCGGCGGCGCTCGTCGCCGCGTACCACGCGACCTGGCGGGACCGCCTCGTCCGCTGGAACGCGGCGGAGACCGTCCGCATCCTCGCCGGGCGCCTCGGTGGTTCGCCCACGGATGAGCAGGTGGCCCGCGCCGCCGCGCACCGGCTGGCGCTCGCCCACCGGGTGCTGGGCCGCGTCCCGGCCGAAACCCTGGACGTGCTCGACGCGCTGCGGCAGCGCGGGCACCGGCTGGCCCTGATCAGCAACGCCACCTCGGAGACGGCCGAGGTGTGGCCGGGCGGCCCGCTCGCACGGCGGTTCGACGTCACGGTGTTCTCCTGCGAGGCCGGGCTGGCGAAGCCGGATCCGGCGATCTACCGCGCCGCCGCGCAGCGGCTGGGCGTCGCGCCGGCCGACTGCGTGTACGTGGGCGACGGCGCGGACGGCGAGCTGGCCGGTGCGGCGGCGGCCGGCATGACGGTGCTCCGGACCACCGAACACCAGGACACCGATCCGGGCTGGATCGGACCGGTGATCGCGAACCTCCGTGACCTGCCCACCCACCTGGGGCAACCGGCGTCGATCGAATAGATCCACAGGACTGCCCGAAGCCACCCCGCCACGCGCGGTTGACCCCGCTGCCTGGCAAAGTATGCGCATGCCGCCGATGATCCGATCCCGCCTGACCGATTGGACCACCGTCGCGCCCCTGGTCGCCGTGCTCGTGCTCGTGATGACCTGGGGACGGGAGCTGCCCGGCCCGCTCATCTTCGTGGTGGCGGGCCTGCTCGCGGCGGCCGTACTGGCGGCTGTCCACCACGCCGAGGTGGTCGCCCACAAGGTCGGTGAACCGTACGGGTCACTCGTGCTCGCGGTGGCGGTCACCGTGATCGAAGTCGGTCTGATCGTCACACTGATGATCAGCGGTGGCGACAAGACGCAGGCGCTCGCGCGGGACACCGTCTTCGCCGCCGTCATGATCACCTGTAACGGCATCCTCGGCCTGTCGCTGCTACTCGGCGCGCTGCGGCGAAAGGTGGCGGTCTTCAATCCGGAGGGCACCGGCGGGGCGCTCGCCACGGTGGCCACGCTCGCCACGCTCAGCATGGTGGTGCCGACGTTCACCACGAGCCGGCCGGGCCCGGAGTTCTCCCCCGCGCAGCTCGCCTTCGCGGCGGTCGCCTCGCTCGCGCTCTACCTGCTGTTCGTCATGGTGCAGACCGGCCGGCACCGCGACTACTTCCTCCCGGTCACGCAGGAGGGCAGCATCCTCGCCGAGGACAGGACCGGCGACGGGCACGCCGAGCCGCCGTCCACCCGTACCGCGCTGGCCAGCCTGGCGCTGCTGGTGGTGGCGCTCGTCGCGGTGGTCGGCGACGCGAAGACGATCTCCCCGGCGATCGAGACGGCGGTCAGCGCGGCGAACCTGCCGCAGGCGTTCGTCGGTGTGGTCATCGCGCTGCTGGTGCTGCTGCCGGAGACGCTCGCCGCGGCCCGGGCGGCCCGGCGGGACCGGGTGCAGATCAGCCTCAACCTCGCGCTCGGCTCGGCGATGGCCAGCATCGGCCTGACCATCCCGGCCATCGCGATCGCCTCGATCTGGCTGGACGGGCCGCTGGTGCTGGGCCTGGGCGGCACCCAGATGACGTTGCTGGCGCTGACCGCGGTGACGGCGGTGCTCACCGTCGTGCCGGGCCGGGCGACTGTGCTCCAGGGCGGCGTGCACCTGGTGCTGCTCGCCGCGTTCGTCTTCCTGGCCGCCAGCCCGTGAGCGGGCCCACCGCCGGGCCGCGCGCCGACAAGGACCGTCAGTCGTGCATCTCCGTCCGCGCCACCTCGGCGAACGCGGCCGTCAGGTACTCGGCGAACGGCCGCCCGTTGACCGACAGCAGGTCGGCCACCAGCAGCGGCGCGTGCCGGGCGATCGCCGCCGGGTCGGGCGGGTTCTCGTCGTCACCCGGGTCGTAGACGCCGAGCGCTCCGGCCAGCAGCACCAGCAGCACGTGCGGGTCGACGTCGGGCCACCAGGTCGCCGCCGACCGGACGCACTGCTCGAGCACCTGCCGTACGTCGTCGCCGTCGAGTCCGTCCGGGTGCCCCTCCTCCAGCAGCAGCCGGACCACGCCGCCGAGCACCAGCCCGGACCGGTCGGCGGCGGCCAGCCGCTCGACGGCCGGGGCGTACGCCTCGGCGTCGTGGGCCTGCGCGGCGCTCACCGCGTCGGTGGCCGTCTCGGCGATCTCGCGAGCCGGAGCGGGCAGGTGCCGCCAGGTCGTCGTCACCGGGTCAGCATGGCAGAGCACGTGTGCTCGCTCACCCTCCGGCCCGGCGACCGCGTGTGTAAGGGGTAAACGGGTCGCGGTCGTCGTACCCGCCGAACAGAATCCCTGCCATGCTGCGCCGCGCCCTGCCCGCCCGTCCCGAAGCCCGCCGGATCCTGCTCGGCACGTTGTTCTCCGCTGTCGGGCGCGGCCTCACCCTGCCGTTCCTGTTCATCTACCTCACCGACGTACGCGGCCTGACCGACACCCGGGCCGGGTTGGTGATCGGCTGGTTCGGCGCTGTCACGCTGGCTCTCTCGCCGCTGGCCGGCACGTTCATCGACCGGTTCGGCGCGCGCCGGGTGGTGCTGCCCTGCCTGGTGATCGAGGCGATCGGCACCGGCTCGCTGGCGCTCGTCGACTCGACCGCGTCGGCGTTCGGCGTGATGACGCTGATCGCCGTCGGCAGCTCGGCGATCTGGGCCGGGCAGAACACGATCCTCGCCTCGCTGACCGACGACGGCGAGCGGCAGCGCGTCTTCGGGCTCAACTTCGCGCTGCTCAACCTTGGTATCGGCACCGGCGGCCTGATCTCCGGCGCGGTGGTCGACGTGGCCCGTCCGTTCACCTTCGAGGTGATCTACCTGCTGGACGCGGTGAGCTACCTGACCCCCGCGCTGATCCTGCTCACGCTGCCGCACGTCGGACGCCTTCCGGCCGTGGCCGCCGGCGCGAAGGCTGACGACCGGAGGACCGGCGGCTACCTCACGGTGCTGCGGGACCGGCCGTTCCGCCGCCTGGTCGTCTTCGGCCTGGTGCTCACCACCTGCGGGTACGCGCAGATCGAGGTGGGCTTCGCGGCGTACTCGGTCCGGGTGGTCGAGGTGACGCCCCGGGTGGTGGCGTGGGCGCTGGCCGCGAACACCGTGATGATCGTGCTCTCCCAGTTGCTGGTGATCCGGCGGCTGGAGGGGCGCAGCCGTACCCGTGCACTCGCCACCGTCGGCGCTGTCTTCGCCGGCGCGTGGCTGGTGCTCGGCGCGGCGGGGGTGGTGGGCAGCGGCAACGCGGTGCTCGCGGCGCTCGGCGTGGTGGCCTGCTCGGCGATCTTCGGGTTCGGCGAGACGATGCTGTCGCCGGTCATGCCCGCGCTCACCAACGCGCTCGCCACCGACGAGCTTCGCGGCCGGTACAACGCGATGAGCTCGATGATCTTCGGAATCAGCGGTGTGGTCGGCCCGGTCACCGCCGGCCCGCTGATCGGCGCGGCGAACGGCCGGGTCTGGGTGGCTGTGGTGGTGGGCGGCTGCCTGGCCGCCTCGGTGCTCGCGCTGTCGCTGCGTCCGCTGCTCACCGCCGCACAGGACGGCCGCCTGACGGCCACCGAGGCACCCGAGCCGGCCCGGGTCGGCTGACACGCGAACGGGCCCCGGAGCGAACGCTCCGGGGCCCGTCGGCGGTGCGGTCGGCCGTCAGCCGGCCGCGACCTCGGTGGTCGTGCGGATCCGGTCCAGCGCCGGCGGGGAGACCGGCGACTTCTCGGTCAGGTACGCGGTGAAGGCGTCCAGGTCGATCTGGCCGGTCACCGCGTTGGTGCCGCCGGTCAGGACGCTGAAGCCGTCGCCGCCACCGGCGAGGAAGTTGTTCACGGTGACCCGGTAGGTGGCGGTGTCAGTCACCGGGGTGCCGTTGATGGTGAGGCTGCCCCGGACCACGCGGGTGCCGGCGCACGGGGTGCCGGCCGGCGCGGTGGTGCCGTTGACGTCGACGACGTAGTTGACGGTCGAGGACGCGTAGAGCACGCGCGCCACCGTGAACTGCTGCTCCAGCATGCAGTAGAGCTGCGCGCCGGTCAGGTCGAGCGTCACCAGGTTGTTGGCGAACGGCTGCACGGTGAACGCCTCGGCGTAGGTGACCGGGCCGGCGTCGAGGTCGGCGCGGACGCCACCGGGGTTCATGAACGCGGCGACCGCGTTCTGCTCGGTGTCGGTGGCGGCGAGTTGCGCGTCGGCGATCACGTTGCCCAGCGGCGACTCACCGGTCTGGTACGTCGGCTTGCCGTTGACGTCGACCCCGGTCTGGTACAGGTTCTCCTGGGTCTTGGTGATCGCGGCGGTGGTCTCGCCGACGACCCGGTCGGCCACCGGGCCGAGCGCGGTCTTGTACCGGTTGATCAGGTCGGTCGAGGGCTGGTCCGGCTTGACGTCCCGGGTGACCACCACGTTGTTGGCGGATGCGCTCACCACGTCGCGGGTACGCGGGTCGATCTTCAGGTCGATCTGGGTGACCAGGCGGCCGAACGAGCTGGCGCTGGTGACCAGCTTGTTGTTGATGTTGCAGTTGTACGCGGCGTGGGTGTGCCCGCTGACGATCACGTCGATGGACGGGTCCATCCGGTTGGCGATGTCGACGATCGGGCCGCTGAAGCCGGTGCAGTCGTTGATGCCGCCGCCGTTCTGCACGCCGCCCTCGTGCAGCAGCACGACGATGCTCTTGACCCCGAGCAGGCGCAGGATCTTGGCGTACTTGTTGGCGGTGTCGGCCTCGTCGGTGAACCGCAGCCCGGCGACGCCCTGCTGGCTGACGATGTTCGGGGTGCCCTCAAGCGTCATCCCGATGAAGCCGATCGGGACACCCTTGACAATCTTGATGCCGAACGGCTGCATCAGCGGCAGGCCGGTGGAGGTCTTGAAGGCGTTCGCCGAGAGGTACGAGAACTTGGCGCCGCCGAACGGGGTGCCGTCGGCGCAGCCGTCCACCGGGTGGCAGCCGCCGCGCTGCATGCGCAGCAGCTCGGCCGCGCCCTCGTCGAACTCGTGGTTGCCGACGCTCGCGAACTCCAGCCCGGCGAGGTTCATCTCCTCGATGGTGGGCTCGTCGTGGAACGCGGCGGACAGCAGCGGCGAGGCGCCGATCAGGTCACCGGCGGCGACGGTGACGGTGCCCTTGCCCTGCTTCTTGGCCTCGGCGCGCATCGACTTCAGGTGGCTGGCCAGGTATTCCGCGCCACCGGCCAGTTGGCCGTCGATGCTGCCGCTGGAACCGGTCGGCGGCTCCAGGTTGCCGTGGAAGTCGTTGATCGCGAGCAACTGGACGTCGACCGGCTTCGGGCGGGCCTCGGCCTGGTCGGGGGTGACGGCGACAGCGGTGAACGCGGTCGCGGCGAGTGCGGCCAGGCCGACGGCGGCCCGGCGTCGCATCCCGGTGACGGACATGGAACTCCTCGTGAGATGCCGGTATGTGGCGTCCGGGCGATGGTGCGCCCGGCGACCCTGGTCCGTGCCGTGACAGGTGTCGATCGCGGAGGGCGGTACTCGGGGGAACGCCGCCCCGCCGGGGTAGCTTCTCATCCACCGGCCGCCAGGTCGAACGGGGTGGCATCAGGAATCGTCGCTGCCTCGGGCGGCCCGCACCGGTCTGCCGGACGAGTCGGACATGACGGTCAGGTGAAATTCCGCGCGGCGCACGCTGCCGGTGCCCGCCGCCGTCGAAGGCGCCGGCTCCCAGGGACAGGGAGCCGGCGCCGACGCTCATGTCACGCGGAATTCGTTGCGCTGGCAACCGTCCTTGCCGGAATCACCTCCTGCCGGACACCCATCGCGGACCGAACGGTCGTTCATGTACGACGGCCCGGCATATCGAGCGAACTGTCCGAACTCGACTCACTGCCGGGTGTGCCGGTTGGAAACCCGCTGTGGGCGGCGGCGACCAGCCTGCGCAACGCGTGCCGGGTCCACCGCCCGGCCACCCCCGGCCGGCCCGCCAGGTAGCCGACGGTCTGCGCGGCGTCCCAGCCGTGCGCCTCGCGCAGCCCGCGCGCCAGCATTCCGAGGTAGATCGGCGCGGGCCGGGTCCACCGCACCTCCACCGCCCGGTGCGGCGCGGTGAACGTGAGCATCGGCAGGCCCTCGTGGACGCCGACGCGCAGCAGCGTCTCGTAGCGGCCCGGCCCGAGCCTCGCCCGCCCGGTCTCGACCGCCGCGAGGATCCCGGCCAGGTCGGCGCCGGGCGGCCGGTACATCTCCTGCGCGGCGATGTCCGCGAACTGCTCGACTGTCACCAGGTAGCCGCGCGCCGCCGCCCGCCCGGGCAGCAGCGGGTCGTAGAACGCCATGCCGCCGGTCCAGGCCCGCGACTCGCCGGCGAAGTAGACGCCGCCGTCAATCAGCACCGGAACCGTCCGGCGTGGCGGCCGGCGGTCCCGGCAGCCGGGGTACGTGCGCAGCCCGCCCGGTGGACACCCGCCACGCAGATACCAGTCGAGCCGCGCGGCGTACAGGTTCGAGCCGTACGCGACGTACCAGAGCATCGGCGGCGCGACTCAGAACCAGCAGGTGCGCCCGGCGGCGTGGCTGACCTGGACGGTGTGCGTCACGCAGCCGCCGCCGGCGATCAGGTGCAGCAGGAAGGCTGTGGGCTCGGCGACGAACCCCGGCTCCTCCTCCTCGGTCATGCTGAGGCTCACCTGGATCCAGGTGCTCGGCGCGGTGGTCAGCACCGTACCGGCGAACGCGCTCGTCACCTGACGGTGCAGGTGACCCGCGGCGACGCGTACGACATGGGGGTGACGGCCGACCACGGCGGCGAGCGCGTCGGCGTCGGCGAGGCCCATCGCGTCCATGCCCGGCACGCCCACGGCGACCGGCGGATGGTGCAGGCACACGACGGCGGGCGCGTCGGTGCGCCCGGCGAGCACCCCGTCCAGCCAGGCGAGCTGCTCGTCGCCGAGCCGCCCGCCGGGGCTGCCCGGGGTGAGCGAGTCGAGCACCACGAGCGTCGCGTCCGGCAGGTCGACGTGGTAGTGCGCCGAGAAGCCACCGGCCAGGTAGGGGGTGCCGCCGAACGTGTCGAGCAGCGACTCGCGGTCGTCGTGGTTGCCGGTCACCAGGTGCACAGGCAGCGGGAACGCGCCGACGATCTCGCGCAGGGCGAGGTATTCGTCCGGGCGGCCGTTGGCGGTGAGATCACCGGTGATCACCACGCAGTCGGGCCGGGGCCGCAGCGCGAGCACCGTGCCGAGCGCCCGGTGCAGCCCGGACGCCGGGTCGGCCGCGAGCGGGCCGGTGGTCACGTGCGGGTCGCTGAGCTGGGCGATGAGCATCGGCCGCCTCCTCGGGTGCCCGGGCCTTCACGCTATCGCCGCGCGGCCTCCCCGCGCAGGCCCGATTCTGCCCACAGGCTGCGTCCACAGCCTGTGGATAGCACATGTGTACGAAGGTCGGTGGCGGTTGCGCTGAGTACGCTTGATCGCGACCCGACCCCCTCCGAGCAGGAACGACGTGGACCACGAGCGAGTCCTCCGCGACGTCACGGTGCGCCTCCCCACGGCGTCGACCGTCCCGGAGGCGTGCCAGTGGACCGTCGCCGCGCTCGCCCGGCACACCCCGGCGACCGCCACCGTCCTGCTGCGCGTCCACGACCGTCTGCGCTGCGTCGCCGCGACCGGTGCCTGGCAGGTCTTCTCGCACGTGCCGGCCACCGCCGACGGCGCCCCGCCGGGCCGCCACCGGCCCGAACCCTCTGTGGTGCGGCGGGTCTACGCCTCCGGGATCACCGCCGCCGTGCCCGACGTCGGCGCCGACCCCGACTACCTCGAGGTCCGCCCGGACGTCACCGCCGAACTCTGCGTGCCGGTACGCGACCCGGACGGCCGTCCGATCGGGGTGCTCGACCTCCAGTGGAGCGAGCCGGTCGTGCTCGCGGCGTGGCGGGAGACAGCAGAACTGGTGGCCGACCGCCTCGGCGGGCGGATCGCCGCGCTCGGCGGGCCGCCGGCCGAGAGCCGCAGCGAGAAGCTGCTCCGGCACGCCGCCGCGTTCACCGCCGCGCCGACCGACTGGGACCTGATGACCGCCGCGCTCGCCGCGGCCCGGGACGTGTCGGCGCTCTCCGCCGCCGTGCTGGTGCTCACCGGCCGGCGCGGCCCGCACCTCGGCGCGCCCACCGGCACCCCGGGCGACCTGGAGGCACGGATCCGGGCCGAGCTGGACGAGGCCGGACCGGTAGCGCTGGACCGCATGATCGACCGGGCCCACCGGTACGGCTCGGCGTACACGCTGGGCGAGGCGGGCCACCCGCCCACCGACGAGTACCTGCCGCTGACCCGGGCCGGCGCGCGCACGCTGGTGGCGGTGCCGGTCGGCACACCGGCCTCCGGTGGGGTGCTGCTCGTGGCCGACGAGCAGCGCCTGCGACCCGACCCGACCACTGTCAACCTGATCGAGCTGCTCGCCGGGCAGGCGTGGACCTGCCTGGACCGGCTGCGTACGCTCGCCCGGCTGCGCGAGCAGGCCAGCTCGGACCCGCTCACCGGCCTGCGGCACACCGGCCCGTTCGGGCAGCGGATCGCCACCGCGACGCCGGGGCGTACCGCGCTGCTGGCGATCGACGTGGACGGGTTCAAGGACGTCAACGACACGTACGGCCACCAGGCCGGCGACCGGCTGCTGGTGGGGCTGGCCCGGGCCCTCGAGGGCGCGTTGCGCCAGGGCGACGAGCTGTACCGGACCGGCGGCGACGAGTTCGTGGCGGTGATCGAGGTGAGCCGCCCGGAGGAGGCGGTCCGGATCGCCGAACGGCTCACCGAGGCGGCCCGCCGTACCGGCCGGACGATCAGCGTCGGCGTCGCCCTGCCGCGACCCGGCGAGTCCCCCGAGCGCACCCTGCACCGAGCCGACCAGGCCCTCTACGCGGTGAAGCGCCACGGCCGAGACGGAGTCCACCTCTCCGCCGCCTGACCCACCCCGCCCTCTCCCCGCCTCCCCCCTCTCCCAGCCGTCGATCATGGAGTTGGCGGTGACAAATCGGGCGGTGATTGCCGTCAACTTCATGATCGACGGGCTCTGGGCGGGCGCGGCGCGGAGGCGCGGGGCGGGGGCGGGGGCGGGGGCGGGGGCGGGGGCGGGGCTTTATGGGCGGGTCAGGTCCTTGGCCAGGAGTTCGGCTATCTGGGCGGTGTTGAGGGCGGCGCCCTTGCGGAGGTTGTCGCCTGTCACGAACAGGTCGAGGGCTCTCGGGTCGTCGACCGCTCGGCGGATGCGGCCCACCCACGACGGGTCGGTGCCGACCGCGTCGATCGGCATCGGGAACTCCCCGGCCGCCGGGTCGTCGACCAGGATCACGCCCGGCGCGTTGCGCAGCACCTCGCGGGCACCCTCGGCGTCCACCTCGGTGGCGAAGACCGCGTGCACGGCGACCGAGTGACCGGTCACCACCGGTACCCGTACGCAGGTGGCGGACACCTTGAGGTCGGGCAGCCCGAGGATCTTGCGCGACTCGTTGCGCAGCTTCATCTCCTCCGACGACCAGCCGCCGTCTGCCAGCGAGCCCGCCCACGGGACGACGTTGAGCGCCAGCGGCGCCGGGAACGGACCCAGCTCGTCACCGACCGCCTGTCGCACGTCACCGGCCCGGGAACCGAGCACCCGATCGCCGGCGATCTTGCCGAGCTGGAGGTGCAGCGCGTCCACACCGGCCTGACCCGCCCCGGAGACCGCCTGGTACGACGCGAGCACCAGCTCGCGCAGGCCGTACTCGCGGTGCAGCGGCGCGACCGCCACGATCATCGCCAGCGTGGTGCAGTTGGCGTTGGCGATGATCCCCTTGGGCCGGTTGCGTACCTGCTCGGGGTTGATCTCGGGGACCACGAGCGGGACGTCGCGGTCCATCCGGAACGCGCCGGAGTTGTCCACCACCACCGCGCCGCGCGCGGCGGCGACCGGGGCCCACTGCGCGGAGACGTCGTCCGGCACGTCGAACATCGCCACGTCGACGCCGTCGAGCGCGTCGGCGGTGAGCGCCTGGACGGTCAGTTCCTCGCCCCGGCACTGCATGCGCCGGCCGGCCGACCGCTCGGAGGCGAGCAGCCGGATCTCGCCCCACACGTTGCGCCGGGAGGAGAGGATCTGGCACATCACCGTACCGACGGCACCTGTCGCCCCGACCACGGCGAGGGTGGGCAGCGACGCCACGGCGCGTTACCGCCCGGTGCCGGCGTAGACGACGGCTTCGGTGTCACCACCCAGCTCGAAGGCGTCGTGGATGGCGCGGACCGCCTTGTCCAGGTCGGTGTCGCGGCAGACCACGGAGACCCGGATCTCCGAAGTGGAGATCATCTCGATGTTGACGCCGGCCGCGCCGAGGGCGGCGAAGAAGCCGGCCGCCACGCCCGGGTGCGAGCGCATGCCCGCGCCGATGAGGGACACCTTGCCGACGTGGTCGTCGTACAGCAGGCCCTTGAACTTGACCGACTCCTGAATCTTGCTGAGTGCGGTCATCGCGGTCGGGCCGTCGGCCTTGGGCAGCGTGAACGAGATGTCCGTGCGGCCGGTGCCCTCGGTGGACACGTTCTGCACGATCATGTCGATGTTGATCTCCGCGCCGGCCACGGTGTCGAAGATCGACGCGGCGGCGCCCGGCTCGTCGGGCACGCCGACGATCGTGATCTTCGCTTCGCTGCGGTCGTGGGCGACCCCGGTGATCAGTGCCTGTTCCACAGGAAGGTCCTCCATCGATCCGGTGACCATCGTGCCGGTGTTGGTCGAGTATGACGAACGGACGTGGATCGGCAAGCCCGCGCGCCGCGCGTACTCGACGCTGCGCAGATGCAGCACCTTCGCGCCGCAGGCGGCCAGCTCCAGCATCTCCTCGTAGGTGATCTGCTTGATGTGCCGGGCGTTCGGCACGATGCGCGGGTCGGCGCTGAAGATGCCGTCCACGTCGGTGTAGATCTCGCAGACGTCCGCCTCCAGCGCGGCGGCGAGCGCCACTGCGGTGGTGTCCGAGCCGCCCCGCCCGAGCGTGGTCACGTCCTTGGTGTCCTGCGAGACGCCCTGGAAACCGGCGACGATGACCACCGCGCCCTCGTCCAGCGCGCCCTTGAGCCGCCCCGGGGTCACGTCGATGATCCGGGCCCGGCCGTGCACCGAGGTGGTGATCACGCCGGCCTGGGAACCGGTGAACGAGCGGGCTTCGTACCCCAGGTTGTGGATGGCCATGGCGAGCAGCGCCATGGAGATCCGCTCCCCGGCGGTGAGCAGCATGTCCAGCTCGCGGCCCGGCGGCAGCGGGCTGACCTGGTTGGCCAGGTCGAGCAGCTCGTCGGTGGTGTCACCCATGGCGGACACCACCACCACCACGTCGTCGCCGGCCTTGCGCGCGGCCACGATGCGCTCGGCCACCCGCTTGATCCGCTCGGCGTTGGCGACGGAGGACCCGCCGTACTTCTGCACCACGAGTGCCACGACGGTGCACTCCCTCCCAGCGACGACCCTGAGCGTGCCGACGCCGCCGGCGCTCTCGGTCCGGCGGCGCGTGTCAGACCGCCTCAGCCTATCGGGCGGCCCGCGACGCCGGGTCGGGTGATCCCACCATCCGGCCCCGGCGTGGGGCGGCTCACCAGCCCGGAAGGACGCGACACGCCAAGCGGTACAGCCGTACGGTGGGCTGACCTGGACCCTCCCCACGACGCAGAATGAGCCGGTGCACGCTCATCGACGTGCGGCCCGCCTGACCGGCGTGCTCGCGCTCACCCTGCCGGTACTGCTGGCCGCCTGCGACGGCGGCAACCCCGAGGCGGCGCCCACCGGCACCGCCGACCCGGTCCCGGTGCAGGTCGACGCCGCCCGCGAGGAACTGGCCGGGCTGGCCGCCGCGGCGCAGGACCGCCACCTCACCGCCACGTACGCGTTCACCCCCGCCGAGGGCACGCCCCGCACGGTTGCCTTCACCAGCGCCAACGACGGCAGCTGGCGGGTCGACGTGCCCGGCTGGGGACACGCCGGCACGGTGGACGTCTCGCTCGCCGGCACCTTGGACGGGCTGTTCCAGTGCGCGCTGCCCTCGGCCGGCTGGACCCAGGCGGCGACCTGCGTGCGCCTCGGCGACGCCGACGACGCCGTGCCGCGCCGGCTCGACCCCCGGGTACAGCACCCGTTCACCGACTGGCTGGAGGTGCTGACCGACAGGCGCGCGCCGCTCGCGGTCTCCCCCGCCGAGCCGCTGCCCGGCACCGGCGGCCCGTGCTACACGGTCGACAGCACCTCGGCGTCGCTGAACGCGCCGCTCGACGTGGGTATCTACTGCTTCCGGGAGGACGGCACACCGGCGGCGGTACGGGCCGGGTTCGGCACGCTGACGCTGACCGGCGAGCCCGGCGCCGCGCCGGGCACCGTCGAGCTGGCCGGCGCGGTGACCGACGGCGAGCCGGTCAGCCGGGACGCCCCGAGCCCCGGCACGCCCTGACGCGTCCCGCTCAGCAGCCCCGCGCCGCGCGGAGCAACGCGGCACCCACCTCGCTGTTGCGGTAGAGCACGTGCCGCCCGGCCCGGGACCGGGTGACCAGACCGGCGGCGTGCAGCGCGGAGAGGTGCTGGGACACGTTCCCGGCGGACAGCCCGGTGAGCCGGGCGAGGTCCGTGGTGGTCGTCGCCGCGTCGAGCAGGTTCAGCAGGGCGGCCCGGCCGCCGCCGACCACCCGGGCGAGCGCGTCGCCGGCCGGTTCAGGTCCGCGTTCCCACAGCGTCCCGACCGCCCGCACCGGGTACGCCGCGGCGGGCAACGAGTCCTCCAGCAGGTTCCACAGCACCCGCTGGCGGCTGAACACGCTCGGGTTCAACGCCAGCCCTCGCCCCCGCAGGTCGAAGTCCCGCTCGAACGGGTCGTCGCTGACCACCCGGTCGCCGAGCCACCGCAGGTCGGGGTGGAGCCGCTCGAACAGCTTCCCCGTCCCGCCCTCGGCGAGCTGGGCCGCTCGATACGCGACGTCGGCGTCGAGCACCGCCCGCATCCGCGGCCAGTCCGGGGCGATCGCCTCGTCGTACCAGACCCGCATCGCCTCGACGAGCCGCGGCAACAGCTCGGCCGGGTCGGCGAGCAACGCCCGCCCGAACGGGCGCAGCGGCCCGCTCGGCGTGGTCGCCAGCAGGTCCCGGACCACCACGTCGGGCGGCGTCGCGGCGATCTGGTCGAGCTGGCCGTCCATCTCCACCCCCGGGCGGGCCGCCGGGGTGAGGAAGTCGGGCAGCCAGCGGCGCGGCAGGGTGAGATGCACCAGCGGAGCGACGCGCTCGGCCACCTCCGGGCGGCGCAGCGTCGCCCGGGCCCGGTCGATCCACGGCAGGTGCACCGGATAGCGGGCCGGAGCGGCGAGCGCCCACATGCTCATGACCGTCTCGTTGGCCGGCGACAAACCGAACCGGACGCCCGCGACGTCGGCCGGCGTGAACCGCAACTCGGACATGCGCACCCCCCGATTCGGCTCAGCCTAAAAGGCTCGACCGGCACGTGGGGGGCACGATCTGCTCATCGGTCATGGGAGCCAGAGAGAGCATCCGCACCGCCGTCCGCGACGTCGTACCGCCGGCCGGGCTGACCCGCGTCCTGGCCGTGCAGGCGATGGTCTACGCCGTCGGCACCGGACTGTTCCAGGCGGGCAGCGCCGTCTTCTTCACCCGGGCGCTCGGGCTGAGTCCGGCCCAGGTGGGTCTCGGCCTCTCCCTCGCCGCCGGCGCGTCCCTGCTCGGCACCGTGCCGCTGGGCGGGCTCACCGACCGGTACGGGCCGCAGCGGGTGTGGATCGTCTGCCTGTTGCTGGACGCGGCGCTGTTCGCGGCGTACCCGTTCGTCGGCGGCTTCGCCGGGTTCCTCGCGGTGGTGATCGCGCTGGCCGTGACGGGCGCGGCGACCGGCGTGGCCCGCCAGGGCTACTCGATAAACGTGCTGCGCCCGGAGGAACGGGTCACCGCGATGGCCTACCAGCGCTCCTCGCTGAACGTCGGCTTCGGGATCGGCGCGCTGATCAGCGGCCTGGTGCTGGCCGTCGACACGATCTGGGCGTACCGCGGGATGGTCTGGTTCATCGCCGCGGTCTTCCTGGTGACCGCCGGTTTCGTCCGCCGGCTGCCCCGGCTGCCGGAGGTGACCCGCACGGCCGAGCCGATGAGCCGGCTGGCGGTGCTGCGGGACCGGCCGTTCATGACCGTCGCGCTGCTCTCCGGGCTGCTCACCGCGCACCAGACGCTCTACCTGACGGTGATGCCGCTGTGGATCCTCACCCACACCGACGCGCCGAAGACGATCATCGCCGCGCTGGTGCTGCTCAACACCGTGCTGATCGTGCTGTTCCAGGTACGCGCCAGCCGGGGCGCGGACGACGCGGCGGGCGCGGCCCGGGCGTCCCGTCGGGGCGCGGTTCTGATCGCCCTGTTCTGCCTGGTCCTGCCGATTTCCGGCGCGACCCGGGGAGCGCTCACCGTGGTCGCGCTGGTGGCCGCCGCGACGCTGCTCATCCTGGCGGAGCTGATCGAGTCGGCGGGCGCCTGGGGACTCACCGCCACGCTACCGCCCGCCGCCCAGCGCGGCGCGTACGTCGGCGCGTTCGGGCTCGGCTCCCAGTTGCAGTTCCTGATCGCTCCGGCCGGGCTGACCGCGCTCGGCGTGAGCACCGGCGGCTGGGGCTGGTACCCGGCCGCGGCGATCTTCATCCTGGTCGGACTGGCGATCGTGCCCGCGGTGACCCGGGCGGAACTGACGCCTCGGCTACCGGGCGTGGCGAAGCCCTCCGACTCCGTGACTCTGGTCCCATAGTCCGGACCAGCCTTCCCACCGCCCGTCCCACCACGTAGGGTGACCTTGTCATGTGGCGCGCGTACCTTCTCCTTGGCTGCCGCGACGAGGCCTGACCGGCCGGCACCTCGTCGCGGAGTAGAAACGCGCCGTCCAGCACATCCGATCTTCTTCTCGGCACCGCCGCGCACCGTCGCCCGGCAACTCGCCGACACCTTTCCGATCTGCTGACGCCACATGTTCCAGGGAGCACTCCGAGATGGCTCAACCTGTCACCGAGACCGATCCGTTCGCCCGCCAGCGCCCCAGCCGGATGCCGGTCCACCGCTACGTTCCGTACGACCGTGAGTTCGGCGTCGACCTGCCGGACCGCGCCTGGCCGACCCGCCGCGTCGAGGCCGCGCCCCGCTGGTGCGCAGTCGACCTCCGCGACGGCAACCAGGCCCTGATCGACCCGATGTCGCCCGAGCGCAAGCGCCGGATGTTCCAGCTGCTGGTGCAGATGGGCTACAAGGAGATCGAGGTCGGCTTCCCGTCGGCGAGCCAGACCGACTACGACTTCGTACGGCAGCTGATCGAGCAGGACCTGATTCCCGAGGACGTCACCATCCAGGTGCTGACCCAGTGCCGGGAGCACCTGATCGAGCGGACCTTCGAGTCGCTGCGCGGCGCCCGCCGGGCCATCGTGCACTTCTACAACTCCACCTCGACGCTGCAGCGCCGGGTGGTCTTCGGTCTGGACCGCGACGGCATCACCGACATCGCCACGCAGGGCGCGCGGCTGTGCCAGAAGTACGCGGAGATCCACACCCCGGACACCGACATCCACTACGAGTACTCGCCGGAGTCGTACACGGGCACCGAGCTGGAGTACGCGCTGGAGGTCTGCTCGGCGGTCATCGACGTGATCGACCCGACGCCGGACCGGAAGCTGATCATCAACCTGCCGGCCACCGTCGAGATGGCGATGCCGAACGTCTACGCCGACTCGATCGAGTGGATGCACCGGCGCCTGCCCCGGCGGGACAGCCTGGTGCTGAGCCTGCACCCGCACAACGACCGGGGCACCGGCGTGGCGGCCGCCGAGCTGGGCCTGCTGGCCGGCGCCGACCGGATCGAGGGCTGCCTGTTCGGCAACGGCGAGCGCACCGGCAACGTCGACCTGGTGACGCTGGGCCTGAACATGTTCTCCCAGGGCATCGACCCGATGATCGACTTCTCGAACATCGACGAGATCAAGCGCGCCGTCGAGTACTGCAACCAGCTGCCGGTGCACGAGCGCCACCCGTACGCGGGCGACCTGGTCTACACCGCGTTCTCCGGCTCGCACCAGGACGCGATCAACAAGGGCTTCGCCGCGCTGAACGCCGACGCGACGGCGGCCGGGGTGCCGGTCGACGACTTCACCTGGGCCGTCCCCTACCTGCCGATCGACCCGAAGGACCTGGGCCGCACCTACGAGGCGGTCATCCGGGTCAACTCGCAGTCCGGCAAGGGCGGCGTCGCGTACATCATGAAGACCGAGCACCAGCTCGACCTGCCCCGCCGCCTCCAGATCGAGTTCTCCGGCGTGGTGCAGCAGGTCACCGACCACGACGGTGGCGAGGTCGAGCCGGGCGCCATGTGGGAGATCTTCGCCCGCAACTACCTGGTCGACCACCAGGTCGACCCGGCCGTGAAGCTGGCCGACTACACCATCGGCACCGTCGACGGCAAGGTCGAGATCGACGCCCGCGTCGGCTTCGGCGGCGAGACCCGCGCGCTCACCGCCGTCGGCAACGGCCCGATCGACGCGTACGTCAACGCGTTGCAGTCCCTGGGCGTGGCGGTACGGGTGCTCGACTACCACGAGCACGCGCTGTCCTCCGGTGGGGACGCGCAGGCCGCCGCGTACGTCGAGTGCGAGGTGGACGGCCGTACGGTGTGGGGCGTCGGGGTGGACGCCAACATCGTCACCGCCTCGATCAAGGCGGTCACGAGCGCGGTGAACCGCACCCGCGCCTGATTCCGGCGACGCGGGGGCCCGGCTTCAGGCCGGGCCCCCGCGCTGCTTCGGCGGGCGGTGAATCAGCACGGCGGCGAGCACCGCGCCGGCGAGCAGCAGCCCCGCGCACCACGCCAGCGCCCCCCGGTACGCGTCGGCGAGCGCGCCCTTCTGCTCGTACCCGGTGCCCGACAGCCCCACCAGCAGCGGCAACGCGGCCACCGCGAGCAGGCCACCGGCCCGGGAGGCGGCGTTGTTGAAGCCGCTCGCCACCCCGGCGAACCGGTCCGAGACGGCGCCGAGCACCGACGTGGTCAGCGGCGCCACCACGAGCGTGAGCCCGGCGCCGAACAGCGCCACGCCCGGCAGCACGTCCACCCAGTACGACGCACCCGGCCCCACCCGCCGCAACAGCAGCAGGCCCACGGCGGCGATCACCGGGCCGACGGTGAGCGGCAGCCGGGGGCCGATGCGGGCCGACAGCGCGCCGGCGCGCGGCGAACCGACCAGCAGCAGCACCGTCATCGGCACCGTGGCCAGGCCGGTGAGCAGCGCCGACCAGCCGACCACGTTCTGCAGGTAGACGGCGAGGAAGAAGGTGAACCCGCCGAGCGCCGCGTACACCACCACGGTGAAGACGTTCAGCACCGAGAACAGCCGGCTGGAGAACAGCCCGGTGGGCAGCATCGCGGTGTCACCGCGCCGCCGCTCGACCAGCACGAACACCACCACGGCGACCACCCCGAGCACCGCCGCGACCAGCACCGCCGGGGAGTCCAGGCCGCGCGCCGGCGCGTCGATCAGCGCGTACGTGACGCCGCCGAGCGCGAGCGCGCCGAGCAGCGCACCGGCCACGTCGAACCGACGCCCCTCCCCGGTACGCGACGCCTCCTCGTCCCGGCTCTCCGGTACCCAGCGCAGCGCGGCGAGCACCACGCCGACTGCGAGCGGCAGGTTGACGAAGAAGATCCACCGCCAGGAGAGCGCGTCGATGAGCCATCCGCCGAGCAGCGGGCCGAGCGCGGTGGACACCCCGGACAGTCCGGACCAGGTGCCGATGGCGCGGCCCCTGTCGTCCGGGTGGAAGCTGGCCTGGAGCACGGACAGCGAGCCGGGGGTGAGCAGCGCGCCGCCCGCCCCCTGGAGGAAGCGGGCGGCGACGAGCCAGCCGGTGTCCTGGGCCAGCCCGCAGAGCACCGACGCGACCGCGAACCAGACCACGCCGAGCAGGAAGACGCGCCGCCGGCCGAACCGGTCGCCGAGCGCGCCGCCGAGCAGCACGAACGCGGCGAGCATGAGCAGGTAGCCGTTCACGGTCCACTGCAGACCGGCGACTGTGGCGTCGAGTTCGGCGCCGAGGCGCGGCAACGCGACGTTCACCACGGTGCTGTCGAGGAACACCATGCCGGAGGCGAGGATCGCGGCGAGCAGTGTGCCGCGTCCGGCGGCGGAGCCGGTACGCAGCGCGGGAGCGGGTGCGGTCACGTCTCACCACTCTGCCCGCCGCCCATCCTCGACGCCACGAATCGCGGAAACCGCCGCCGGGTACTGTGCGGACTCGCCCGGAGCACGCAAGCTGGAGAGGTGTCGTCTGTGCGTACGAGATCAGGAGCCCGAGCCGGGCTGGCGGCCGCGCTGAGCGCGGTGCTCGCCCTCGGCGTGGCCGGCTGCGACGTGTCGGTCACCGAGCCGGAGGCGCCACCGAGCGCCGCCGGGAACGTCAACAAGCAGCTCGGTGAGCTCACAGTGGCCACGGCCGGGTCGATGAAGGGCTACAGCCGTTCCCGCTTCCCGCACTGGCGCGGCACCGGCAAGAACTGCGACGTACGCGACAGCGTGCTGCAACGCGACGGCGAGGGCATCAAGCTGTCCGGCTGCAACGTGGTGGGCGGCCGGTGGGAGAGCGTCTACGACGGTGTGGTGCTCAACGATCCGTCGGACGTGGACATCGACCACACCGTGCCGCTGGCCGCCGCGTGGCGGTCGGGTGCGGACGAGTGGGACGACTCGAAGCGCGGCGACTTCGCCAACGACCTGACCCGGCCGCAGCTCATCGCGGTTTCGGCGCGGTCCAACCGGGCAAAGGGTGACCAGGATCCGTCCCAGTGGAAGCCGCCGAACCGGTCGTCCTGGTGTCAGTACGCGGCGGACTGGGTGACGGTCAAGCACTACTGGCGGCTGACTGTGACAAGTGCCGAGAAGGCCGCTCTCACCGACATGCTGGAGGGCTGCACATGGGCGAGCAAACCGTGACCGGGCCGGACGCCACACCGGCCCCGGCGGCAGGCGGCGCACCGGCCCCGGAGTCCGCACCCGCCGGTCCGGCCTCGGCCGGGATGACGGCGGACGGCCGGCAGCCGGCGTCCGCCGACGTGGCCGGGGCGGGCATGACCGCCGACGCGGTGCCGGGTGCTCCGGCCGGGGGCGCGCCGGCCGGTCCGTCGGACCGCAGCACCGACATCACCGCCGGTCCGGGCGGGGTCATGACGGACGAGGTGGGCGTGGTGACCGGCGAGTTGACGCTGCGCACCGAGCACGCCGACGGCCGGGTGACGTTGCGGGTGCAGTACAAGGACGCCGACGAGTGGTACGCGGTCACCGGCGGTTCCGCGCCGCTGGCCGACCCGGCCGCGCTGGACGCCGTGCACACGATCGCGGTGGGCCTGCTCAACCGCCCCGAGGGCTGACCGACGGACAAGCGCGTCCCCAACCCGGGTCGGGTGGGGACGCGCTTCGTCGTGTCAGACGTACGAGCCGGGCTCGCTCGGCGCGGAGACCACGCCCGGCTCCTCGCCCTCGCCCTCCGGCCGGGTGATCTTCGCGGTCACCTCGTGCGGGCGCAGCTCGCCGGCGGCGATCTGCTCGGCCCAGTGGCAGGCCACCCGGCTGGCGCCGATCTGGCGCAGTTCCGGCCGCTCGTCGGCGCAGCGGGTCGGCTGCGCCCACGGGCAGCGGGTGTGGAACCGGCAGCCCGACGGCGGGTTCGCCGGCGAGGGCAGGTCACCGGCGAGCAGGATACGCTCACGCCGGTCCTCCACGTCCGGGTCCGGCACCGGCACCGCCGACATCAGCGCCCTGGTGTACGGGTGCATCGGCTCGGTGTAGAGCCGGTCGCTCGGCGCCTCCTCCACCAGCGCGCCCAGGTACATCACGCCGACGATGTCGGAGATGTGCCGCACCACGGCCAGGTCGTGCGCGATGACCAGGTAGGTCAGGCCGAGGCTGTCCTGGAGTTCGTCGAGCAGGTTGACCACCTGCGCCTGGATCGACACGTCCAGCGCGGAGACCGGCTCGTCGGCGACGATCAGCTCCGGGCCGAGCACCAGGGCGCGCGCGATACCGATGCGCTGGCGCTGGCCGCCGGAGAACTCGTGCGGGTAGCGGGACAGCGCCCACTTGGGCAGGCCCACCGCGTCGAGCGTCTCGCCGATGATCCGCCGCCGGTCGTCCCGGTTGGCGCCGATGCCGTGGGTCTGGAGGCCCTCGGTCAGGATCGACTCGACGTTCTGCCGGGGGTCCAGGCTGGACATCGGATCCTGGAAGATCATCTGCATCCGGCGGCGCATCGCGCGCAGCTTGCCGGCCGGGAGCGTGGTCAGCTCGACGCCGTCGAACTTCACCTCGCCGCTGGTCGGCGGGTTGAGCTGGAGCAGCGCCCGGCCCAGCGTGGACTTGCCGCAGCCCGACTCGCCCACCAGCCCGTACGTCTTGCCGCGCGGAATGCTCAGGTCGACCCCGTCGACCGCCTTGACGTGCCCGACGGTCCGGTCGAAGAGCACACCCCGGCGGATCGGGAAGTGCACCTTCAGGTCGCGGACCTCGACGAGGATGTCGTTGTCGCTCATGGGGTCTCCTCCTCGCGCGGAGCCGGTCCGAAGCCGGGCACGGCGGGCGGGTCGGCCGGTTCGGCCTGGGCCGGCACCGCACCCGGTTCGGTGGTCGTCGGCGCGGTCGCGCGGGCGTCCGCCTCCGGGGTCAGGCCGGGAACCGGCAC
Source organism: Micromonospora sp. WMMA1976 (assembly GCF_027497335.1). NCBI lineage: Bacteria > Bacillati > Actinomycetota > Actinomycetes > Micromonosporales > Micromonosporaceae > Micromonospora > Micromonospora sp. WMMA1976. Next base: position 5,964,366 of record NZ_CP114912.1, read on the forward strand.
CGGGTTGACGCAGCGGTAGCTGCGGGCGTCGTGGGTGATCACCAGCTCCGGCGGCTCGCCCACGCAGGCGTCGACGCGGCGGGCGCAGCGCGGGGCGAACGCGCAGCCGTCCGGCCAGGGCAGCACGTCGCGCACCGAGCCGGGGATGGGGTTGAGCCGTTCACCGCGGCCGGCGTCCAGGCGCGGCACCGAACCGAGCAACCCCTCGGTGTACGGATGCCGGGGCTGGCGGAACAGCGGACGGCGGGTGGCCGTCTCCACCACCCGGCCGGCGTAGAGCACGTTGATGGTGTCGCACATGCCGGCGACCACGCCCAGGTCGTGGGTGATCATCACCAGTGCGGTGCCGGAGTCCCGGACCAGGTCCTTCAGCAGCTCCAGGATCTGCGCCTGGATGGTGACGTCGAGCGCGGTGGTCGGCTCGTCGGCGATCAGCAGTCGGGGCTGGCAGGCGACAGCCATGGCGATCAGCGCCCGCTGCCGCATGCCACCGGAGAGCTGGTGCGGGTATTCCTTGAGCCGGCGCCGCGGGTCCGGGATGCCCACCCGGTCGAGCAGGGCGGCCGCCTCCTTGGTGGCCGCCTCGCCCTTCATGCCCCGGTGCCGGGCCAGCACCTCGGTCACCTGGAGCCCGATCGGGATGACCGGGTTCAGCGAGGACAGTGGGTCCTGGAAGATCATCGCCACGTCCCGGCCGCGGATGTCGCGGCGCGACCGGTCGTCGAGCTGGAGCAGGTCGGTGCCGTCGAAGACGGCCTTGCCGCCCACGCGCAGGCCCGGCTGCTTGGGCAGCAGGCCCATGATCGCCAGCGACGTGACGCTCTTGCCGCAGCCGGACTCGCCGACCAGGCCGACCACCTCGCCGGCGTCGACCGAGAAGGACACCCCGTCCACCGCGTGCACGGTGCGCTGCCCACGACGGGCGAACGTGACGGAGAGGTCGTCCACTTCGAGCAGTGCCATTTCCGACCTACTTCCGCAGCTTCGGATCGAGGGCCTCGCGCATCGCCTCACCGAGCAGGGTGAACCCCAGCGCGGTGATGATGATGCCGAGCGCCGGATAGATCGCCAGGCCCGGCCGGATGCCCAGGTACGGCTGCGCGTCGGCGAGCATGACGCCCCACTCCGGGATGGCCGAGTCGGGGTTGCCGAGACCGAGGAAGGACAGCGCGGCCGCCTCGATGATCGCGGTGGCCAGCGTCAGCGTGGCCTGCACGATGACCGGGGCGATCGAGTTCGGCACCACGTGGGTGAGGGCGATCTTGGACCGCTTCACGCCCAGCGACGTCGCGGCCAGCACGTAGTCGCTGTTGGCCTGCGCGATCATCGAGCCGCGCAGCAGCCGGGCGAAGATCGGCACCGACACCACACCGACGGCGATCATCACGGTGGTGAGGCTGGCGCCGAGCAGCGCCGCGATGCTCACCGCGAGCAGCAGGCTCGGCATGGCCAGCAGCATGTCGATGAAGCGCATCAGGGTGGTGTCGATCCAGCGGCCCCAGCGCCCGCCGAGGCCGGCCGCGGCACCGGCGACGCCGCCGATCAGCGCGCCGACCGCGAGGCCGATCAGGGTGGAGACGACGCCGACGAGCAGCGTCTGCCGGGCCCCGACGATGAGCCGGCTGAACTCGTCCCGGCCCTGGTGGTCGAAGCCGAGCCAGTGGTCGGCGGAGGCACCCGGGATGATGCCCTGGCCGGACTTGACCAGACCCTCGCGGATGCCGATGGAGTCGGTCGGGCTGTACGGGACGAGGAACGGCCCGATGACCGCGACCAGGACGAAGACCGCCAGGATGACCACGCCGATGACGGCCGCCGGGTTGCGCCGCAGGCGGCGGAACGCCTCCTTCCAGAGGCTCACCCCCTGCTCGTCGTCGCGGGCGGACAGCTCGGCGAGCCGGTCGATCTTCTCGCGCTTCTTTCCTCCGGTGATGGTCATCGCACCCTCACCCTCGGGTCGATCACGCTGTAGGAGAGGTCGACCAGGAGATTCACCAGCACGTACACCACCGCAATGATCATGATGAAGCCCATCAGCACCGGGTAGTCGCGCTGGCTGATCGACTCGGCGACGAACGCGCCGATGCCACTGAACGCGAACACGGTCTCGGTGAGCACCGCGCCGGAGAGCAGGAGACCGGTCTGGAGACCGATCGAGGTGGCCACCGGCAGCATGGCGTTACGCAGCACGTGCCGGCGGCGGACGGTCCGTTCGGTCAGGCCCTTGGCCTCGGCGGTGCGGACGAAGTCCTCGTTCAACACCTCCAGCACGCTGGCCCGGGTGATCCGGACGATGATCGCGAGCGGGATGCTGGCGAGCGCGATACCGGGCAGCACGAGGTGCCAGAGCGCGTCGGCGGCGGCGTCCCACTCGCGGGTCATGAGCCCGTCGAGGACGAAGAAGTTGGTGACCCGGGTCGCCCCGATGGTCGGGTCCTGCCGGCCGCTGGAGGGGAACCAGCCCAGGTTCTCCGCGAAGATCGCCTTGAGCACGTACGCCAGGAAGAAGACCGGGATGCAGATGCCGATGAGCGATCCGCCGACCGAGGCGTGGTCGAGGAACCGGCCCCGGCGGCGGGCGGCCAGGTAGCCGAGCGGGATGCCGATGCCGACCGCGAGGATCATGGCCATGATCGTCAGTTCGACGGTGCCGGGGAACCGTTCCACGAACTCCGTGGTGACCGCCCGCTTCGTACCGGTCGAGGTGCCCAGGTCGAGCCGGATCATCCGCCGCAGGAAGCGCGCGTACTGGACCAGGATCGGCTCGTCGAGGCCGAGGTTGCGCCGGATGGCGGCGCGCGTCTCGGGCGTGCCCCGTTCACCGAGGATCGCGGTCTCGGGCCCGCCGGGAAGTCGGTGGAGCCAGATGAACAGCAGGACGGAGAGCCCGAACAGCGTGGGTATCAGCTGTAGCAGGCGTCTGATGATGAACCGGAACACGGGCGCCTCGGAGGGTGTGCGGAGGGGTGCGGGCGGGCGCTGTGGTCACAGCGCCCGCCCGCGTACGGTGCCTTCAGATCACTTGAACTCTGCGGTCGCGTACCGCTCGTCGGTGAGCGGGCTCGCCTTGATCCCGGTCACGTCCTTGCCGAACACGATCGCCGGCGGGGAGTGCGAGATCGGCACACCCGGCAGGAAGTCCATGATCGACTTGTTCAGTGCCTTGTACTTCTCCGTACGGGCCGCCGCGTCGGCGGTGGTGTCGGCGTCCTTGAACTGCGCGAAGAGCGCGGGGTTGTTGAAGCCCCACTCGTCCTTCGGGCGGTCGAAGAAGGTGCCGATGAAGTTGTACGCGTCGCCGTAGTCACCGGTCCAGCCGAGGAAGTGCAGGTCGTGCTTGTTGCCGGAGGTGGTGGCGTTGAGGTAGTCCGGGCTCCACTTCAGCGGGATGGCCTGGACGTTGATGCCGACCGCCTTGAGGTCCGCCGAGAGCAGCTCGAAGATGTCCTTCGGGTTCGGCATGTACGGCCGGGTGACCTCGGTCGGGTAGTGGAACTTCAGCGTCAGGTTCGACGCGCCGGCCTCGGCCAGCAGGGCCTTCGCCTTGGCGGGGTCGTAGTCGTACTTGGTGACGTCGCCGTTCCAGCCCTCGACGGTGTCCGGGAAGAAGTTCATCGCGACCTTGGCGCCCGGGGGCAGCTTCGAGTCGACAAGGGCCTGCCGGTTCAGCGCGTGCGCGATGGCCTGCCGGACCTTCAGGTCGGCCAGCTTCGGGTTCCCCTTCTGGTTGATCGCCAGGTAGAGGATGTTGAAGGCGGGCCGGGTGAGGACGTTGAAGCCCTCCTTCTTCAGCGGCTCCACGTCCGCCGGGCCGACCAGGTCGTAGCCCTGGATGTCACCCGAGCGGAGCGCCTGCTTGCGGGCGTTCTCGTCCGAGATCGTCTTGAAGATGATGGTCTTCAGCTTGGCCTTGTCGCCGTGGTAGTCGTCGTTGCGCTCGATGGTGAGCGTCTTGTTCGCGACGTCCCACGCCTTGAACTTGAACGGGCCGGTGCCGGTCGGGTGCTCCATCGCGTACGCCGGGTACTTGATGTCCTCGGCGGTGCCGGTCACGTTGCTGGCGTCGTACTGCTCCATCGCCTTGGGGCTCTGGATCGAGAACGACGGCAGCATGAGCGCGGCCGGGATCTTGCTGGAGACCCGGGTGAACGCCAGATCCACAGTGGTGGCGTCCTTGGCGGTGCAGGACTTGAAGAGGCTCGGCGGCAGGTCCGGGTTCTCGTTCTTGGCGAACCCGCCCATGACGTCCTGCCAGTACGCGGTCACGTCCGGGCTCTGCATGAGGCCCTTGGCGTTGTACCAGCGGTCGAAGTTGGCGCAGACGGCCTCGGCGTTGAAGTCGGTGCCGTCGTGGAACTTGACGCCCGAGCGGAGCTTGAAGGTCCAGGTCGTGCCCGCCGCATCCGGCGTCCAGGACTCGGCGAGGCCCGGCGTCACCTTGGTGCCGCCCTCCTCCGGACGGACCAGGGTCTCGAAGACCTGGCGCGCCACGCGCAGCGACTCACCGTCGCTGGCGAAGCTGGGGTCGAGCACCTTCGGGTCTCCGGCGACGCCGAAGACGAGGGTGTCCTTCTTGCTATCTCCGGAGCCACTCTCACGGTCGCTCTCGGCGCAGCCTGCAACCGCGAGGGCCGCGACCGCGACGGCCGCGATTGCGACCTTCGGCCTGGATGCACGCATGGTGCTTCACCTCGTCCTTGGGGGTACGGACAACGTGGTGACAGGGTCACCGATGTGCGCAGACCTTAGCCCTCGGGTGGACGGCGCGGAAACGGGCGGGGGGCGGGTTGGTATCGAATCGTGTCTGTTCCGCAACGAGGCATACGAATCGAAGGAGAATCACTTACACTGCCGAGGTTTCGTCGGCCAGAAGGCCGAATTTATTACGTCGATCCGGTCCCGGACGCACGTTCCTGTCAGATCGACGGACATCCCGGTCCGGCCCGGAGACACGTCCGGCGGGCACCCCGCAGGGCACCCGCCGGAGGCGGCACGGCTCGATTCAGACGGCCCGTCGGCCCTCGAAGGCCCGGCCCAGCGTGATCTCGTCGGCGTACTCCAGGTCGCCGCCGACCGGCAGTCCACTCGCGAGCCGGGTCACCGCGATCCCCATCGGCTTGACCATCAGCGCCAGATAGGTGGCCGTCGCCTCGCCCTCGGTGTTCGGGTCGGTGGCGAGGATCAGCTCGCGGACCTCGCCGCCGCCGAGGCGGGTCATCAGCTCACGGATCCGCAGGTTGTCCGGGCCGATGCCCTCCAGCGGATTGATCGCGCCGCCGAGCACGTGGTAGCGCCCCCGGAACTCGCCGGTCCGTTCGATCGCCACCACGTCCTTCGGCTCCTCGACCACACAGAGCACCTCGTCGGTGCGCCGTGGGTCGCGGCAGATCCGGCACTGCTCCGACTCGGCCACGTTGTAGCAGGTGGTGCAGAACCGGACCAGGTCCTTGACCTTGCGCAGCGCGCCGGCCAGCCGGTTCACGTCGGCCGGATCCGCCGACAGCACGTGGAACGCGATCCGCTGGGCGCTCTTCGGGCCCACGCCCGGCAGCCGGCCCAGCTCGTCGATCAGATCCTGGATGGCACCCTCGTACATCTGCCGGCTCAGAACCCGGGCAGGCTGAGGCCGCCCATGCCGCCCGCGACCGGGCCCATCTTCTTCTCGGTCAGCTCGCGGGCCGCCTCGGCGGCGTTGTGCACTGCGGCGACCACCAGGTCCTCGAGCGTCTCGACGTCCTCCGGGTCGACCGCCTTCGGGTCGATCTTGATCGCCTTCAGCTCACCGGTACCGGCGACCGTAGCGGTGACCAGGCCCCCGCCGGCGGTGCCGGTCAGCTCCGCCTCGGCCAGCTCGGCCTGGGCCTTCGCGATCTGCTGCTGCATCTTCTGCGCCTGCTTCAGCATCTGCTGCATGTTCGGCTGTCCACCTGGGCGCACGGACCGCTCCTTCTTCCACTCGTCTGGTCGGCCGCGCCCAGCCTAGTCGGGCCACGGCACCGCTGAATCGCGGTCGGCGCGCGCTCAGCGCGCGTCCACCTCGTCGATCTTCTCCGCCCCGAACGTCTCGCGCAGCAGCTGCACCGCCTGCTCCTCGCTCGACTGCCGGGCGGTCCGCTCGTCGATCACTTCGTCGAGCGGCTCGTCGCCCGGATCGAACCCCTCGTAGGCGGGCGCCGCCGCGGGCGCGCCCCCGCCCCGCACCGGGCCGTCGAAGTCCGGGTCGTAGGGCGGCTCGCCCGCCCACTCGGCATCGGCAGTCTTCCGCGCCGGCTGCGCCGCGCGCGGCCCCTTGCCGGCACCACCGCCCGCGGCAGCAGCCGCCGCGGCCGCCCGCGCCGCCGCGATCGCGCTGTTCTTCGGCCCCGCCGGCCTCGCCCCACCGGCAGGCGCCGTCGCAGGTCCAGCCGGCTTGGGTACGACGACGGGGGCGGTGGCGGTCGCCGTGCCCCCGCCCGGACGGGCAGCCGCCGGCCAGTCCTCCGCATCCCCGGTGCCCGCCGCCGAGGCGGTACCGGTGGCCGAGGCGGTGGCCGCGCCACCGGGTCGGGCCGGCTCCGGCCAGTCCTCCTCGCCGGCCCGGCCAACGGCAGCGGTCGCCGCCGTCCGGTGCGAGGCGCCGACCGAACCCGCGTCGGCCCGGCCCGCCGGTCCTCCGGCCTGGCCTGCGGCGCCTTGGCTACCGGTGGCCGGGGTGCCAGTGGCTCGGCCACCAGTGGTGCCGCCCGAGCCGGACACCGGCTGTCCGGGGCCGCCCGCCGACGCCGGGTGCCCGACGGCGGCGGAATCCGGACGGCCCGGACCGGAGTGGGCGCCGGCGTCCGGGCGGACACGCCCCGCGTCGGCGTCCGGACGGCCGTGAGCAGTACCTACCGCCCCGGAAACCGGCCCGCCGGACCCGGCATCGGCCGCCGGGCGGGCCGGAGCGCTGTCGGACGGGGTGCGCCCCGGTGCGGCGTCGGCCTGCGGGCGGCTCGCGCCGGACGGGCGGGACGGGCCGCCGAGCGAGGCCGCGCCGCGCTCACCGGCCACCTCGCAGCGGATCTGCCACCGACCGCCCAGCTCCTCGTAGAGCGCGTCGGTCAGGACTGCGGCGTGGTCGGCCATCATCTTCGCCAGCACCGTCGACTTCACGGTCAGCACCAGCGTGTCGCCGTCCAGGTCGCGTACCACCGCGTCCCGCATCAGCGCGGCGATCCGCTTGTTGCTGCGGTTGACCTTGCCGACCACCTCGGGCCAGACGCGGCGCACCGCCACGGCGTCGAGCGCGCCCGGATTCGCCGCGCCCGGGCGGGGCGGCTCGGGCGTGGCCGGGTCGGGCATCACCGCGGACGGCGGTACCGGGCGTCGGGCAGCGGCCGGACCGGACGTCGCCGACCCGGCGGCGGCTCGCTCGGCGGCGGCCGACGCGGGGAACCCGGCGTCCGTGTCGGAGTGGACCCCGGCAGCCGCGGCCGCTTCGGTCGCCACCGGAGCGGAACGCGGGCCGGACTCGGCAGATGCCGAACCGGACTCGGGAACCGCACCGGCCGCGGGACGGGAATCGATGCCCGCACCGTTCGGGGCCGGACGGGTGCCGGTGGCGGGGCCGACCGGACGGGAGCCGGGTGTGGTGCTCCGGGCACCCGCCGCAGCGGCTGCGGCGGCACGTGCGGCGGCGGCACCGGTCGGGGCACCGGCAGCCGCCGGCGTGCCGGCGGAATCCGGGTGGACCGCGGCGGCAGCCGCGCCCGGGGCGGGAGTCGCCGGGCGTACCCCAGGGGCCTGAGTGGGGTGCGCGGAGTCGGCGGCGGCCGGCGGCAGCTCGGCGCCCCCGAGCGCCAGCCGGCGCTCCATCCGCTCCAGGCGCTGGAGCAGGCCGGCCGAGGAGTCGTCCGCGCCGGGCAGGAGCATGCGCGCGCAGATCAGCTCCAGCAGCAGCCGGGGCGCTGTGGTGCCGCGCATCTCGACCAGGCCGTTGTGCACGATGTCGGCGCAGCGCGACAGCGTGGCCGGGCCGAGGCGCTGCGCCTGGGCGGCCATCCGCTCGATCTGGTCGGCCGGGCCGTCGATGAGGCCCCTGGCGGCGGCATCGGGCACCTGCTGCAGGACGATCAGGTCGCGGAGGCGTTCCAGCAGGTCGGAGGCGAAGCGGCGCGAGTCGTGCCCGGCCTCGGCGACCCGGTCGACTGTGGCGTACGCGGCGGCGCCGTCACCGGCGGCGAGCGCGTCGCACATCTCGTCGATCAGCGCGGCGTCGGTGACCCCGAGCAGCGCGGCGGCCCGGGCGTAGTCGACGCCCTCCGGGCCGGCGCCCGCGATGAGCTGGTCGAGCACGGAGAGGCTGTCGCGCATGCTGCCGCCGCCGGCGCGCACCACCAGCGGGAAGACCGCCGGCTCGACCTTGACGCCCTCCGCCTCGCAGAGCTGCTCGAGGTAGGGGCGGACCACCTTCGGCGGGAACAGCCGGAACGGGTAGTGGTGGGTCCGCGACTTGATCGTGCCGAGGACCTTCTCCGGTTCGGTGGTGGCGAAGATGAACTTGACGTACTCCGGGGGCTCCTCGACCAGCTTGAGCAGGGCGTTGAAGCCGGCCGACGAGACCATGTGCGCCTCGTCGATGATGTAGATCTTGAAGCGGCTGCGGGCCGGGGCGAAGAACGCCTTCTCGCGCAGCTCACGGGCGTCGTCGACACCACCGTGGCTGGCCGCGTCGATCTCGATGACGTCGATCGAGCCGCCGCCGTCGGGCGCCAGCCCGCGGCACGAGTCACACTGCCCGCACGGCTCGGGGGTGGGGCCCTGCTCACAGTTGAGGGAGCGGGCCAGGATCCGGGCGCTGGAGGTCTTGCCGCAGCCCCGCGGACCGGAGAAGAGGTAGGCGTGGTTGAGCCGCCCGCTGCGCAGCGCCTGCGACAGCGGCTCGGTGACCTGCTCCTGGCCGATCATCTCGGCGAACGTCCGCGGCCGGTACTTGCGGTAAAGGGCCAGTGCCACCCGTCCCGCCTCCTCTCGAGGAGAGCCATTCTGCGCCGGTCGGCCCCGGGTGACCACCCACCACCCCGTGACCCGACCCGCAGCGACGTTACCCGGCCCGGGAGACAGAAAGGCCTCCCGTGCACCCGGCAGAGCTCGCTTATCCTTGCTGCCTTCCGGCCCTGGGGAGGTTCACGAGATACCGCCGCACGGGAGGTGACGCCAAGCCTACCCGAAGGGTTGTGGATCTTCCGGGAGGGTGGGGTGGCCCGCCGTCGGGAGACCTGTATCCTGGCTCGCGGAGGATTCGCCTAGAGGCCTAGGGCGCACGCTTGGAAAGCGTGTTGGGTTCACACCCTCACGAGTTCGAATCTCGTATCCTCCGCTCGCAGACGACAGGGTCGGCTCCCGCACGGGACCGGCCCTGAGTCGTACCGTGCGGCGAGACTCACCGGCCGCCCAACTGGTCCCGTCGCCGCGTCAGGTACGCCGTCTCCGCGCTGTTCCCCGCCAGCTTGATCGCCCGGTCGTACGCCTCCCGCGCCTCTCCGCCTCGCCCCATCCGGCGCAACAGCTCGGCGCGCGTCGCGTGGTACGCGTGATATGCCTCCAGCGGCAGCCCGTCCACCTCCGCCAGCGCGACCTGCGGCCCGTCCAGTTCGGCGACCGCCACGGCCCGGTTGAGCCGCACGATCGGCGACGGGTCGACGCGTACCAGATGGTCGTAGAGCGCGGCGACCTGCGCCCAGTCGGTGTCCCGCGCGTCGCGGGCGCCGGTGTGGACGGCGTTTATCGCGGCGAGGATCTGGTAGCGGCCCGGCGGCCGGCCGGCGGCGATGCACGCGCGGACCAGGGCGTGCCCCTCGGCGATGAGTTCGTGGTCCCAGGCGCTGCGGTCCTGCTCGGCGAGGACGACGAGTTCGCCCGTCGCGGAGACCCGGGCGGGCCGGCGGGCCTCGGTGAGCAGCATCAACGCCAGGAGTCCGGCGGCTTCGTGGTCGTCGGGCAGCAGCGTACGGACCAGGCGGGAGAGCCGGATCGCCTCGGCGGTCAGGTCGGCGCGGACCGCCTCCTTGCCGGGATCGGAGGCGAGGTAGCCCTCGTTGAAGATCAGGTACAGGACGGCGAGCACACCGCTGACCCGGGCCGGCAGGTCCTCGCGGGACGGCACTCGATACGGGATCCCGGCCGCCTTGATCTTCGTCTTGGCCCTGGTGATCCGCCTGCTCATGGCGGCCTCCTGGACCAGGTAGGCCCGCGCGATCTCCGGCACGGTGAGCCCGCCGACCAGGCGCAGCGTCAGCGCCACCCGCGCCTCGATGGCCAGCGCCGGGTGGCAGCAGGTGAAGATCAGGCGGAGCCGGTCGTCGTCGATGACACCGAGCGGTTCCGGGACGTCGGCCAGCATCAGCGCCTCCCGGTGCTTGTCGTCCCGCCGGCTCTCGCGCCGGATCCGGTCGACGGCCCGCCGGTACGCGGTGGTGGTGAGCCACGCGCCGGGGTTCGGCGGTACGCCGTCGGCCGACCACCGTTCGACTGCGGCGGCGAACGCCTCGGCGGTCATCTCCTCGGCCACGTCGAGATCGCCGATGCGCCGGGCGAGCGTGGCGACGACCCGGGCCCACTCCTCGCGGTGGACCCGGGTGAGCGCTTCGCCGACGTCTGTCACGCGCTCAGGAACGGCCGCAGCTCTACCCGCCTGTTGCACCGCTCCGAGGCCAGCGCGGCGAGCGGCAGCGCCACATCGAAGTCCGGTGCCTCGATGATCCAGAACCCGCCGACGTACTCCTTCGTCTCCACGTAGGGCCCGTCGGTGAGCAGCGGACTCCCGCCCCGCGCGTCCACGACGGTGGCCGTCTCCGGCGCCGCGAGCCCACCGGCGAAGACCCAGTGGCCGTCGGCTCGCAACTGCTCGTTGAACTCACCGATCGCGGCCATCTCCGCGTCGGTGGCCGAGCCGGTCTTGCCGTCGAGTACGGAGATCAGGTACTGCGCCATCGGTTCCTCTTTCGCTCTCGTCGGCTGTCGGCCGGGCCGCCGTCACCCCGGCTACGAACGCCGCCACCCCGATCCGACAACCGTGCAGTGCGAGTATCGGGCGCGATGATGCGCGAGCGCTGCTCCGCCCGTACGTTGGGCATCGGTCGCGTCACTCGTCGAGCGCGCCGAGAGGCCCATAATCCGTCGTACACATGTTCCATCCACAGCCTGTGGACGCCGAGAGGACCGGATGAGTTACCAGCTCAGCGCCGTGGTCGCCGACGTCGAGCTGCTTCGCGAGCAGACCGCCGACCTGGACCACGCGGTGCTCGCCGCGCTCCGCCAGGACTTCGCGCTGCTGCCTGTCACCCCGCAGCTCGTGCAGGAACTGACCGGCGGCCTGCCGGACTACGCCACCGACGAGCCGCACGCCGAGCGTCCGTTCCGGCTGGTGCTCTCGCCGCCGCTCGCGGAGGTGCTGGCCCGCTGGTCGAGGAGCGGCCCGGTGGCGTACCTGGAGGCGGAGTTCGCGGGCGGCCTGGGCCACCAGTCGGCGGTGGTGTGGCTCGGCGGCGAGGTGAGCTGGGGCCCGCGGTACGACGCCGCGCTGGACCGGCCGCGTACCGAGTGGCCGATCAACACGGCGCTGGCCCGGCTGGGCGCGGAGCCGGGCGCGTGGATCGACCCGTTCGCAGAGCTGGGCCTGCACCTGGAACGCGACACGGACGGCTGGCTGGCGCACGGCCGGCGCGGACTGTCCGCCGACTACTGGGACGAGCTGGCCGAGGAGTGGGAACTACGCCAATCCGACAAACAACAGCAACCTCATCGCCCCGGTCCCGTTGGTGACTGGGGGATTGCATGAAACTACGACAATTCGGCTTTATTGCCGCACTGCTCGCTGCCGCGTCCGCAGCCGGCAGCGGCGTTCATCCACAGTGGCCCACCCGCCCGGTCGGCGCCGCTCAGGTGGTCAGCCTGGAGGGCCTGCGCAACGCGGAGTTCGGCGACACCGAGGCGGACCTGACCCGGCGCGGCGTACTGCGCGCCGACGAGGAGGCATGCGGACCCGCGCTGGTCGGGCACGGTTCGGTCAGCCCGATCTTCGTCGACGACCGGCTCGTCCTGCTCTGGCTCGACGACCCGATGAGCACGCCCGAAGGCATCAGCGCCGGCGCGCCAGTCGGCGAGGTCCGCGCCGCGTACCCCGGCGCCGTCGACCTGCCGGCACCGCCCGGCAGTCACCGCTTCGCCGGGCTGCTCGCCCGCGACGGCGACCGCGCGTACCTGTTCCTGCACGACGGGGTCACCGTCCGCGAGATCATCGCCGGGTACGCGGACTGGGCCCGCCGCCTCTTCGACGAGGGCTACGGCCCCTGCTGACCGTCTACCGGTCCTAGAGATGACGAGCGACAAATCAGGCTGGCGGCCTAAGCACTGCAAGCCGGGCCACTGGACTACGAGTCAGAAAGCGGTGCCGAACTTGACGCGCTCCATGATGTCGATGACGTAATGGACGATGTCGTCGACGGCGTTGGTGTAGGCGAAGATTCCAGGATGAACGCCGATCTGCGGATCGAAGTTCGATGCGGCGATGATCACAGGGCTTCGGTCTCCCTGACGCTCAAGGGCGTCGAGCAGAGTGATGCCCGCGCTCTGCGCCGGATGTTCGGTATCCCTCCGCATATCGCTGAGGATCAAGTCGTAGCGGCGGCTCCGAAGGTTGGCGATCGCCTCGTCCGTGGAGCGCGACGTGTCTACGGTCATGCCCAGTCGCCGAAAAAGCTGTATCAGAGGCAGGTTCCATTCGGGGTTGTCATCAACCCAGAGAATTCGGCCACCTCGCAGGATTTCGGCCGCGTGTTGCAGCCGTGAGACGGCTGCGCGCTGCTCACTGACGGAAGGTGGCGCGCTTGCCTCGGACCGGGCCGCCGCTTCGACCAGTAACTGCTCGGCGAAGCCGAGCTCGATCATTGGCGTCTTCACGCTGTGAAGGCGGCTAATCTGCGGGATGATCGCGCTCCGAAGAGAAAGGTAGACCAGCGCGGCGAAGGCAACCCAGAGAATCGCGGGCACAGCTTTGATCAACTCAACAGTGATGGTCTGGGACATCTGCCCTCCGTCCATCTCTGAGACAGCCCATCGAAGGGTACCGTTCACTGCGGAGTTCCGTCGATGTCTGCAACCCCCCTTTCAGGAAGAGGCGTAGCAGATTGCCGACTCATTCCGACCGCCCACAGGTCGCCCCCAGATCGCGCTTTCGTGCCCGCTGGATCCGGCGTCTACCCGGAGCTGCCACCATTGCCTCCCCGACGCCGAACGGGCAGGCTTTCGGCCATGACTCCGGAGGAGCGACTCCAGCAGATGATTGAGGATCTTCGGCGAATGCGGCTGCAGTGCGAGCCCAAGTCGAACCAGAACCCTCGCTACCTGCGGTACTCCGCGGCCGTCTCGGCGTTGCGATGGATCATCGACGACCTGGCCAAGGAGGCAACCACCCGGCGGCGAAGTGACTGACGAGCGTCACCGAACCGGTGCCTCGCCGCCTACCAAGCGGCATCAGTCGGACGGCGACTCGAGAAAGCCGGAAACGACGAAGCGCCCGGATCAGTCCTCCTGGACTGCCGGGCGCTGCGCCTCTTCAAAGGCGGTGGCGGCGGGATTTGAACCCGCGGAGGGCGTAAACCCTCACACGCTTTCGAGGCGTGCTCCTTAGGCCACTCGGACACGCCACCGCCGACGAGGGTACAGGACCGCCGGCTTGGACGCCGAACCGGTATCCCTCGGCCCGGCCTGGCAGGATCTTTGCCATGAGTACGCACATCGGCGCTGAGCCGGGAGAGATCGCCGAGCGGGTCCTGATGCCGGGCGACCCGCTGCGGGCCAAGTGGATCGCGGAGACCTACCTGGAGGGGGCCCGCTGCTACACGACGGTGCGCGGCATGCTGGGCTTCACCGGGAAGTGGAACGGTGTCGACGTGTCCGTCCAGGGCTCCGGCATGGGCATGCCGTCCGCCTCGATCTACGCCCACGAGCTGGTCAACGAGTACGGCGTGAAGTCGCTGATCCGAGTGGGCTCCTGCGGCGCCCTGACCGAGGATCTGCAGCTGCGGGACGTGGTGGCGGCCATCGGGTCGTCCACCGACTCGAACATGAACCGGATGCGCTTCGACGGGCTGATCGACTACGCCCCGGTGGCCGACTTCGGGCTGCTGCGTACCTCGGTCGAGGTGGCCGAGCGGCGCGGCATCAGCATGCGGGTGGGGCCGATCCTGGCGGCGGACGCCTTCTACACGGACCGGCCTGACCTGTACGACACGCTCGCCGACTACGGCGTGCTGGCGGTGGAGATGGAGTCGGCGGCGCTGTACACGATCGCGGCGCGTTTCAAGGCCCGTGCGCTGACCATCCTGACCGTCAGCGACCACATCAAGACCGGCGAGAAGACCACGTCGCAGGAGCGCGAGCAGACGTTCGGCCAGATGGTCGAGATCGCGCTGGACACCATCATCGCCTGACCCCGACCGACCTGGACCGCCCCGTCACCGCTCGGTGGCGGGGCGGTCCGCGTTACCGGCGTCACAAAAATAAATACGACCGGTCGTGCTTGTTTCCCCTAGGCTGAGCGCATGACCTCCGACGGCCGCGTCGCCCGTGGCGACCGCACCCGCACCGCGGTGCTGGACACCGCAGTGGCGCTGGCGACCGAGGTCGGCCTGCACGGTCTGTCCCTGGCCCAGCTCGCCGATCGGCTGGAGGTGAGCAAGTCCGGCCTCTTCGCGCACTGGCGCTCCAAGGAGGCACTGCAACTCGCCACCGTCGACCGCGCGGTGGCGCAGTGGCAGGAGATGATCGTCGCTCCCGCCCTGCACGCACCCCGGGGCGTACGCCGACTGCGCGCGCTACACGAGGCCCGGATCGACTTCTACGCCGCCCGGGTGCTGCCCGGCGGCTGCTTCTTCGCCAACACCGAGTTCGAGTACAACGCCCGTCCCGGCCCGGTCCGGGACCGGCTCGCCGACGCGTTGTCCCGCTGGACCGCACTGCTGGAGCGCCTCGTCCAGGAGGCGGTCGACCTCGGCGAACTCCCCGCCGATCTGGACGTGCCGCTGCTCGCGTACGAGATCGACGCGCTGGGGATCAGCGCGGTGATGCGGTCCCGTCTGCTCGACCCGGACGCCTCCTACCGGCACGCCCGCCAGGGCCTGCTGAACCGGCTGCGGGCGCTCTGCCCGGATCCGGCCCTGCTACCGGAAGGCCAGTCATGAGCCACGCCACCACCGACCGGCCGGTCGCGGAGTTCGGGCACGTCGAGCACGTGCCTGTGCACTTCGACGACCTCGACGCGATGGGCATCCTGCACAACGCCCGGTACGCCGTGCTGCTGGAACGCGCTTTGACGCCCTACTGGGCCGAGCGCGGCGTCGCCTTCCGCGGCGACGTGCACGCCGCACCCGACGTGTTCCACGCGGTCCGCGAGTTCACCATCACCTACCAGGCGCCGGTCGTCGGCGTCGGCACGGTGGCCGTGCACTTCTGGCTGGAGCACTTCGGCACCAGCAGCGCCCGTTACGCCTTCGAGTTCCGCTCGACCGACGGCGCCACCGTGCACGCCACCGGCACCCGGTCGATCGTCCGGCTCGACCCGGCCACGCTGCGTCCGACCGCCTGGACCGAGGTCGGCCGCGCGATCGCCGCGACGCTGCTGCGCCCCGCACCGGCCGGCGCCTGAGACAAGACCAGAACCCCTCAGCGGAAGAAGGCGCGCAGCACCGCCGCGCTCTCGCGTTCCAGCACGCCTCCGTACACCTCGGGGCGGTGCGTGACGCGGCGGTCGCGCAGCACGTCCCAGAGTGACCCGACGGCGCCGGTCTTGGGTTCCCACGCGCCGAACACCACTGTCGAGACGCGGGCCAGGGCGATCGCCCCGGCGCACATGGTGCACGGTTCGAGCGTCACGACGAGCGTGCAGTCGTCCAGCCGCCACCGGCCGAGCCGCTGCGCGGCCCGCCGCAGCGCCAGCACCTCGGCGTGTGCGGTCGGGTCGCCGGTCAGCTCCCGCTCGTTGCGCCCGATCGCCAGTTCGGTGCCGTCGGGGCCGTAGAGCACCGCGCCGACCGGCACGTCGTCGGCATCTGGGGTCGCACCGTCCGGGCCGGTCACCGCGACCTCGAGGGCCCGGCGCATCCACAGCTCGTGCCGCTGCCGGCGGCCCACAGCGCCCGGGTCGGCGAGCGCCTCGTCGGCGCCGGGACCGACGCGCGCGGCCCGGCCGGGGGTGGGCTGCCCCGGGCGTACGGTCTCCAGCGACGGGTCGGTCGCGTCTGCCGGTTCGGCGGCGCCGGGCGTCACTGACTCCCCGGGCTCAGACCTCACGCAGCTCCTCGACCTCGTCCACGCAGCCGAGCACCTGGCAGATCTCGGCTGTCACGTCGGCCGGCATGGAGCCCTCGTGCGCGCAGAGCGCCAGCAGCTTCTGCGCCGGGATGCCCAGATCGGCGAGGAGATCCGCGTCGCCGACCGGGTCGGCCTCCGGGTCCACGGCGGGCTGCTCGGTGTCGTCGTCGCCGGTGGAGGTGCGCGGTTCGTCGACGTCCTCCAGCCCGGTCACCGAGGTCTTCAGGTCGCCGACGAGCAGCGCGCCCAGCCGGGACTCCTCTGCGTACGCCGAGTCCGAGCCGAAGACCCGCAGGTCCTCCCCCTCGTCCAGGCGCAGGATGACCAGGTACGTGTCGTCGGCCTCGACGAACAGCAGCGAGAGGTCGGCGTCCGGCTCGACGTCGCGCAGCCGGTCGGCCACCTCCTCGATGTCGGTGACACCGCGCAGGCTCACCTCACCGGCGGTCCAGCCGCCGTCGACGCGCGCCACGGCAGCAGCGAAGTACGACACGGTCCCCCCAAATCAGCCTCGGCAGCACGCCGACACGTCACGCGATGCACGTTAACCGGTCGGGTCGGCGGGCGAGCGGTCAACGCCCCGTATGGGCCGGCCGTTCCTGAAGAGAAAGCCGGTCAGCCGACGACGCGCCGGCGGGTGGCGATGAGTTGGCGCAGTCGCTCGGTGCGGGCCCGCTGCGGCCGTTGCCGCTGCTGTACCGCACGGGCACCGGCCAACTCGGCGAGGAGTTGCAGGCGACGGCGGCTCCGCTCGGGGTCGAGCCGCGGCGGTGTGGTCCAGGCCATACCGCGAGCGTGGACCGTCCTCAGGCGTACGTCAAGGTGGCCTTCGCTACGCAGCGAAACCGGCACCGAAGGTCACCAGAGCGGCCAGTCCCCGGTCTGCGCCCAGCGCATCGCGACGATCGCGGCGGCGATGCTCCAACCACCGGCGGTGACGATCGCGACGCCCGTCGCCACCCCCCGGTCGCCGTGACGGACCAGCACCGCGGCGGCCATCCACGCCAGGCCGCCGGCCAGCAGCGTCCACCAGGCGTATCCGGCCACGCCGCCGCCGAGCAGCCCGAACAACAGCAACCAGGCGAACGCGACGAGCGCGCCGGCTGCGACGCCGGCGCCGGTGATCGGGTACGGCTCGCGATAGCTGGGCCGCATCGACGTGCTCGACGGGAACAGCCCGGAGGGTGTACGCGGTGGCGGGAACGCCCCCGGACCGGTCCCCTCGGGTCCGCCGTGCCATCCGTGCGTCACCGCCGCCCCCTTCCCGGATCACCCGTCCCGTGCTCGGCATTCGTCCCTACGGTAGTGGTCTGTCAGGATGACCGGATGCGCTCGCCATCGATCGGACGCCGGACGCGGCCGGCGTACCCGGTCCTGCTGCTCGTCGCGGCGCTCGCCGCCGCCGGGTGCGGCGCCACCACCGGGCGCGCCGACAGGTGGCAGGAGCCGAGCCCGATGACGACGGCCGCGCAGCCCGCCGACCCGGCCCCGCCACCAGCCGCCTCCTCGTCCGCCGCGCCGTCGCCGGCCCGCACGGACCTGAAGCGGGTCTTCCCGGTGCGGGCCGGCAACGTCGACTACCACCCGACGCACGGCGGCTACCCGGGCACCGACGTGTTCGCCGACTGCGGGGAACCGGTGGTGGCGGTCACCGACGGCGTGGTGCTGGAGGTGAGCCGCGTCGACAGGTTCGACAAGCGCGGGCCGCTGGGCCCGAACAACGGCGGGCTCTCGGTCTCGCTGCTCGGCGACGACGGGGTGCGCTACTACGGCTCGCACCTGAGCGCGATCGCCGCCGGGGTCGACGCCGGGGTACGCGTACGCGCCGGGCAGCAGCTCGGGAAGGTGGGCCGCACCGGCAACGCCAACAACGTCTGCCACCTGCACTTCGGGCTCTCCCCGAAGTGCACGGGCGCTGACGACTGGTGGATCCGCCGGGGAGTGGTCTGGCCGGCGCCGTACCTCAACTCGTGGCGCAAGGGCGGCAACCGCTCCCCGGTCACCGAGGTCACCGCCTGGCAGCGCAAGCACGGCTGTCCGGCCGCGCCCGGCCGGTAGGCGCGCGGCGGCTGACCGGCTCGCGGTGCGGGGTCACCCGGCGGGCGACGAATGCGCGTAGGTTCCAGGACATGACTGCCCGGGATCCCATCGCCGACCTGCGCCGGATCGCGTTCCTGCTGGAACGGGCCAACGAGGCCACGTACCGGGTCCGGGCGTTCCGGTCGGCGGCGAAGACGCTGGGCGCGCTGCCCGCCGCCGAGGTGACCGAGCGGGCCCGCACCGGCAAGCTGACCGAGCTGTCCGGCGTCGGTGACGTCACCGCCCGCTGCGTGGCCGAGTCGCTGGCCGGCGAGGAACCGGTCTACCTGCGCCGGTTGCTGGCGACGGAGGGCACCGACCTGGACGAGGCGGCGGCGAAGCTGCGGGACGCGCTGCGCGGCGACTGCCACACACACTCGGACTGGTCCGACGGTGGCTCACCGATCGAGGAGATGGCGCTGGCCGCGGTCGAGCTGGGTCACGAATACCTCGTGCTCACCGACCACTCGCCCCGGCTGACTGTGGCCCGCGGCCTGACCGCGGCGCGGCTGCGCAAGCAGCTCGACCATGTCGCCGCCGTCAACGAGGCGCTGCCGAAGGGCTTCCGGATCCTCACCGGCATCGAGGTGGACATCCTCGCCGACGGCTCACTCGACCAGGACGAGGACCTGCTGGCCCGCCTGGACGTGGTGGTCGGCTCGGTGCACAGCGGCCTGAATGACGACCGGGCGAAGATGACCCGCCGGATGCTGACCGCGATCGCGAACCCGCACCTGGACATCCTCGGCCACTGCACCGGCCGGATGGTCTCCTCCCGGCCCGCCGGGGTGACCGGGCCCGGCGACAAGGGGCACCGGGCGCGTACCCGCAAGGAGAGCGAGTTCGACGCGGACGCCGTCTTCGCCGCCTGCGCCGAGCACGACGTGGCCGTCGAGATCAACTCCCGGCCGGAGCGGCAGGACCCGCCGAAGCGTCTGATCCGCCTCGCGCTGGAGGCCGGGTGCCGGTTCGCGATCGACACCGACGCGCACGCGCCTGGCCAGCTCGACTGGCAGCGCTTCGGCTGCGAGCGGGCCGCGCTGTGCGGCGTACCGGCGAAGCGGGTGGTGAACACCTGGACGGCCGACCGTCTGGTGAAGTGGACGGCCGGCCGCGGCTGACGGTCAGCCCCTGGTGGCCGCTTCGGCCGGACGGGTGGTGGGTGTCACCGCGTCCGGGCGCGGGCGGCGCCGCCCGAACAGGCCCTGGGCGACCGCGACGCCGACGAGCACCACGAACGCGCCGACCGGTTGGTGCCAGTTCATCCGCTCGCCCAGCACCACCGCCCCGACGAGCACCGCGAACACCGGGATCAGGTAGGTCACTGTGGACGCCGTGCTGGCCCCGGCCAGCCGGATGTTGCGCATGTTGATGACGAAGGCGAGCCCGGTGCCGAGCGCGCCGAGCGCCAGCACGCTCGCCGCCACGCGCGGGGAGAGGTCGAGCGGTGACGGCGGCGTGCCGACGAACGGCGCGACCAGCGCGAGCTGCGCGGTCGCCACCAGCAGCTGGGCCGCCGACAGCGAAAGGCCGGAGTACGCGCTGCCCGCGACGAACTTCTTCTGGTACGGGATCGCCAGCCCGTAGCAGGCCGCCGCGCCGAAGCACATGAGCTGGCCGACGAAGTGGGCACCGCCCACGCCCTCCCAGACGCCGAGCACCACCAGGACGCCGACGAAGCCCAGCCCCAGCCCGACCGCCCGCCGGGCGGTCAGCCGCTCGGTGCGGAACACCAGCACCGCCAGCGGCAGCACGATCAGTGGCGTGGTGGCGTTCCAGATGCCGGCGAGCATCGACTCGACCCGCTGCTCGCCGTAGCCGAACAGCGTGAACGGCACCGCCACGCCGAACGCGGCCACCACGAGCATGTGCGCCCAGACCCGGGGCTCGCGGGGCAGCCGGTCGCGCAGCACCGCGAGCACCACGAGCAGCGTCAGCGCGCCGGTGGCCACCCGGTAGAGGGTGAGGTGCACGGGGTGCAGCTCGGCCACGCCCACCTTGATGAACAGGAAGCTGGAACCCCATATGGCGGCGAGTGCGACGAACCCGGGCAGCCAGCTGCGCACCGGGGCCCGGTCAGGAGTGATCTCGACGGTCACCCATGACACTCTGCCGCAGAGGTACGACGAAGTCGCGCGGTATTCCGGATGCGGGGTCACGTAGGGTCGCCTCGTGGGACGAATCGATGACCTCGCCAACCGGTACGTGGCCGAGTGGGCGCCGCTGAGCCCGACCGGCGCCACCTACGTCGGCATCGCCGGCTACGACGACCAGCTCGACGACCTGTCGCCCGAGGGTTACGCCGCCCGCGCCGACCTGGCCCGCCGCACGCTCGGCGAACTCGACGTGACCGAGCCGGAGACCGAGGCGGAGCGGACCGCCCAGGAGGCCATGCAGGAGCGCCTCGGCCTGGAGCTGGCCCGCTACGACGCGGGCGAGACCGGCAGCGAGGTCAACGTGATTGCGAGCGGACTGCACGAGATCCGGATGGTCTTCGACCTCATGCCGACCGACGGCGAGGAAGCCCGGGCGAACGTGGCCGCGCGGCTCAACCGTTTCGCGTCCGCGCTGGACGGCTACAAGCGGACGCTGCGCGAGGCCGCCGCCGCGGGACGGGTCAGCTCGCGGGTGCAGCTCGTCGAGGTCGCCAAGCAGTGCGACGTCTGGGTCGACCCGGAGGGCGACAACTTCTTCCACGGGCTGGTCGAGCGGATCGACGCCGACGGCGCGCTCGGCGCGGAGCTGCGCAAGGGCGCCGCCGCCGCGACCGCCGCCACCGCCGAGTTCGGGCAGTTCCTGCGCACCGAGCTGGCGCCGGTGGGCCGGGAGAAGCAGGCCGCCGGGCGGGAGCGCTACGAGCTGGCCTCGCAGTACTTCCTCGGCGCGACTGTCGATCTGGACGAGACGTACGCCTGGGGTTTCGCCGAGCTGGCCCGGCTGGAGGCCGAGATGCGCGCGGTGGCCGCGCGGATCGCCGGGCGCGGCGCCTCGGTCGACGACGCGGTACGCGCGCTCGACGCCGACCCGGCGCGGACGGTACGCGGCAAGGAGGCGTTCCGGGACTGGATGCAGGCGCTCGCCGACAGGGCGATCACCGAGCTGAACGGCACCCACTTCGACATCCCGGAGCAGGTACGCCGGATCGAGTGCTGCCTCGCGCCGACGAGCGACGGCGCCATCTACTACACCGGCCCGAGCGAGGACTTCTCCCGGCCGGGACGGATGTGGTGGGCGGTGCCGCAGGGCATCACCGACTTCTCCACCTGGCGCGAGGTGACCACCGTCTACCACGAAGGCGTGCCGGGTCACCACCTCCAGGTCGCCCAGACCGCCGTCCGGGCCGACCTGCTCAACCGCTGGCAGCGGCTGCTGTGCTGGGTCTCCGGGCACGGCGAGGGCTGGGCGCTCTACTCCGAGCGGCTGATGGACGAGCTGGGCTACCTCGACGACCCGGGTGACCGGCTCGGCATGCTCGACGGGCAGGCGCTGCGCGCGGCCCGGGTCATCGTGGACATCGGCATGCACCTGGAGCTGGAGATCCCGAAGGACAACCCGTTCGGCTTCCACCCGGGCGAGCGGTGGACGCCGGAGCTGGGCTGGGAGTTCATGCGGGCGCACTGCCGGGTGCCGGACGAGAACCTGCGCTTCGAGCTGAACCGCTACCTGGGCTGGCCCGGTCAGGCCCCCTCGTACAAGGTGGGCGAGCGGATCTGGTTGCAGGCCCGGGAGGACGCGAAGGCCCGCAAGGGAGCCGACTTCGACCTCAAGGAGTTCCACCGCCAGGCGCTCGACCTGGGCTCGCTGGGGCTGGACCCGCTGCGCAAGGCGTTGGCCCGGCTCTGAGCCGTGGTCCGGGTGCCGGCGGTGCGTCCGCCGGCACCCGTCGCCCTACGCGCCGAGGGTCAACCGCAGCGGCTCGCCGGTCAACGTGTTGCTGGTGACGTACGCCAGGTCGATGACCGGGTCGGTGAACGTCACCTTGAAGGGCAGCGTGACCGGCAGCCCGTCCGGGAACGGCAGGTCCGGGGTCAGCGTCAGCTTGATGCCGGCGAGCTTGCCGACGAACCGGGTGCAGTAGAACGCGACGTCGTCGCGGACGACGAGCTGAGGGGTCACGTACCGCTGGGTGCGACCGAGTGGACCGTCGGCGACCAGCAGGAAGTCGTCGGTCACCGCCTCCTTCATGCTGAACTTCAGCACCTTGAGCGCACCCTGCTCGGTCTGCAGGTCGGTGATCCCCTCGAACCGCAGCCCGGTCATGGCCACCTTGGAGCCGGTGAGCTTCGACGGCGTCCGGCCCACCTTCGGCAGGCCCGGGTCCGCGGCGATACGCGGCAGGGGCTTGCCCGGTTCCACCTTGCCGGGCTTCGCCGGGTCCACCTTGCCCGGCTTGTCCGGCGCCGGGCACTCGGTCGACCCGGGACGGGCCGTCGGCTTGCTCGTCGGGGCCGCCGATCCGCTCGCGGTCGGCGTGGGCGAGGGCGTCTCGCTCTTCTTGCTGCTGCCCTTGAACAGGTCACCGATCCCCTCGAAGAAGTCGGTGATGATGTTGCCCGCCCGCGTCGGGCTCGCGCTCGGCGACGGGGTGGGCGTCGCCGTGGGCGCGCTCGCGCCGGGCGCCGGCGTGGCGGGCTTCGACGGGCAGGCAGTGGCGGCGGGCTTGTTCGGGGCGGCCTGCACCGCGCGCGGCTGCACGGCGAGGCCGGCGGTGGCGAGGCCGAGCACCACGAGGACGATGCCGAAGGCGCGCGGGTCCGCCGAACGGCCCGCCCACTCCGGCGGCCCGCCGTCGGATCCGGCCGCCTGCCCGTTCACCGACTGCCGAGGGACCGGCCGCTCCCCGCCCGGCCGCTCGGCAGTCGGCTGCTCGACGGCCGGCCGTACGCCGGCCGGCACCTCGACGGTCGGTCGCTCGTCCGCGGGCTGCGTGTCCACGGGCTGCGCGTCCACGACGGTGTCGGCCTCGGCGTCCGCGGCGGTGCCGGGTTCGGCGTCCGCCTCGGTGTCGGGTTCGTCGGCGGCCGGACCGGCGGGACCAGCCGGAGGGGTCGGCACCCAGGCGAACGCGAGCGCGCTGCCCACGATGCCGAGCAGCAGGCCGAGGAAGAAGCCGCCGAGGTTGAGCCCGATCAGGGAGTAGACGGCGGTGATCGCCGCGACGATGGAGTAGAACAGCCGCTGCGGCGGGCTGAGCCAGAGCAGCACCCCGCAGGTCACCAGGATGCCCGGGATCAGCAGCGAGAGCAGGCCGGTGGCGCCGCTGCTGAAGCTCAGGCCGTTGAGGGTCAGCCGGGTGGAGGCGAGCATCTCCACCCCGGCCAGGATGATCAACAGGCCACCCCAGAACGGCCGGCTCCGCTGCCAGCGGCGGAAGGTCCGCCATGCCCGGGCCGCGGTGCCGGGCCGGGCGTGGGACGGGTCGACGGTTGTCACGTACTCCTCCTGGCGGAGCGGGGACGGGGACGGTCGGGCGGGCCCGCGGTGGTCGGCCACCGCGGGCCGTGCTCAGCTCAGAAGCACTCCTTGCCCTTGGCGTCGTCGCCCACGTTGACCTTGAGCCGCAGCCCGACCAGGTTGAACGTCGAGGAGGTGGTGTAGCGGGACACCTGCTTCAGGTCACGGATGGTCACCCGGTCGGAGTTCTGGCCGAACGAGCCGCGCTGCGCCGTCGGGTTGAGGTCGCTGGCGTCGCGTCCGATCTTGATGTTGGTGAAGGTCGCGTTGCCCTCGAGCGAGTCCATCGCGATCACGAGGTCCTTGGCCCGGGCGGGCTCCTTGCCCTCACCGGCGTTGATGGTGAGCACCACCGGCAGGCCGGGCAGGTCGGCGCGGACGGACTGGCAGAGCTTGTACAGCTCCGCGCTGCTGATCTCGGCCATCGCGACCGGGCGGGTCGCGCCGGCCTTCCCGTCCTCGCCCTTCTCGCGGACGATGCCGCCGTACTGCTTGAAGCCCTCACCCTCCAGGCGGTCGGCGCCGATCTTGAACGTCTGCCCGGACACGGTGATGTCGGAGGCGATGGCGCCGGTCGACATGCCGAACAGGATGGCACCGGCGGCGGCCGTGGTGGGCACGATCATGGCGGCGAACCGCCGCCACCGGGTACGACCCTGGTTGTCGAGCCGATTCTGCACGGGTTCCTCCTCGAACGAATGTGCGCGGCGGCCGGTGGGGAACCGGCGGCCCGCGCCGGGCCCGTCCTCTGTTACCGACGGGTAACGATCGAGCCTGATCGTGCACCCGATGCGGTGCAGCTCACAACCCCCCGATTACCCGGCGGTAACACCGGGGTGAGACGGGGAGGTGACCACGCGTCACGAAATCCCAGGCCAGGGGCGGCCTGGAGGGCGAAATGTCGCGGCAAACCGGGCATAGATGACGGTGAGCGCGACGGAAAGTCACCGGATATCTCGCCGTTACAATCGAGTAACGAATGTAAAGTAGGTTCGCCCGCATGGGAGATCTTCACGACGGAGGGGTGGACCGCGATGCGGCCCACCCCTCCGTCGTGCTTACGGCTCACCGGTCAGCGGCGCTCCACCTCACCGGCGCCCGAACGCTGGGCCGGCACCGACGGGTCGTCGGACCGCCAGTTCGTCGACGCCGGCGGGATCTCGTCGTCGAGCGGGCCACCCACGGGCTCCTGGTCGACGCGGGTGGGCGTCGGGTCGGAGGTCGGCGCGTCCGCGCGGTGCCGGGCGTTGCCGTCGCCCTTGGGCCGGGTCACCAGCCACACGCCCGCGATCAGGGCGATCAGGCCGAGCACGCCGGCGATGATCGGGCCCCAGACACTGATCATGCCGATCTTGAAACGGTTGTCCTTCACCGTCTCGACGCTGCGGCTGATCGTGTCGTCGTTGTAGTTGAAGTCCGCGTCCAGCAGCACGGTCGGGGCGCCGGTGTCCGGACGCAGCTCCTTGTACTGCTGCTCGCGCACCTTGATGTAGGCGCCGGTCACCGGGTCGACCCAGAGCGTACGGGTGTTGCTGTAGACGACCTGGCCGCTGGTCGCGGTCGGGGCGAACTTGCCCAGCAGCGTCTTGACGCTGTCCGCCGGGGTGTTCAGCGGCTCGTTCTCGATCCGCTGCTCGAAGCGGTACGTCTCGACGCCCTTGATCTTCTCGGTGCCGGTGAACCGCGCCGGGAACGTCTTCTTCAGGTCGCGGTCGAACACCTGGTAGTCACGCTTGCCGGTGCCGAACGGGAACTTGTAGATCTGGCCCGAGTAACGCACGTTGCCGACCGGGGTCTGCTCCGCGCCGGACTCGTTGAGCCACTGCTCGTCCCACGGCGCCGCCGCGCCGGAGATCCGGTAGAGCGCCAGCTCGGTGCTGTACTGGCTGATCACATCCTGGTTGTCGCTGCGCTTGACCGTCTGGAAGACGTTCCAGATGACCGCGTCGCCCTTCAGCTCCTTGGGCACGCGGTCCTTGGTGTCCTCCGGCTGCGGGATGACCTCGATGCTCGATACGAGATCGGCCTGCGGCACCTCGATGCTCACCGCGCCGGCTTCGGACTTGATCTGTAGGAACTTCGCGCCCTTCGCCTCCGCGACGGACGTCGTTGGTTCCAGGTCATAGGGCAGCTTGGTCACGGCGGGGGCCACGTAGAACGGCAGCCCGGCCGCGAAGACCAGCAACAAGACACCTAGCCCGAAGAGCGCGGCGCCCACGCGAAGCTTCACTCATCCTCCTGTAACCTGCCGCCCTGCGGTCTGTCGTCCGGGGCACCCGATCCTTAGCATTGGCGGGAGGTTACTCCCCAGTCACCTGCAAAAGCGACCCCCTGGATGTCCAGATGTCCACAGCCACCACGCCAACAATCCCGGAGCCACCGGTAACGGGCCGTCTTCCCGCCCTCGACGCGCTGCGAGCGATCGGCGCGGTGGCGGTCGTCGGTCACCACGTCGGCTTCCAGACCGCCGTCACCATGAACACCACGTGGGGCGGCTGGTTGGCGCGCCTGGACGTGGGCGTGGCGATCTTCTTCGTGCTCTCCGGCTTCCTGCTGTTCCGCCCGTGGGCGCTCAGCGTCGCCACCGGACGGCCGCGGCCCCGCACCGAGCGGTACTTCTGGCGCCGGGCGCTGCGAATCCTGCCCGCGTACTGGCTGGCGGTGGTGGTCTGTTTCGTCGTCCTGCCCGGCAACCACCCGGTGTCGGCCGGTGACTGGCTGCGCCACCTCACGCTCACCCAGATCTACGAAGCCGGCCAGCTCGGGCACGGGCTCAGCCAGACCTGGAGCCTCGCCACCGAGGTCGTCTTCTACCTGCTCCTGCCGCTGCTCGCCGTGCTCGCCGTGGGCCGGACCTGGCGTCCCGTCCGCACCGTGCTGCTCGCCTCCTCCGGGGCGCTGCTGACCCTCGCGTGGGTCGCCATGATGGGCGCCGGCTGGCTCGACGGCGCGCTGCACACGATGTGGTTCCCGTCGTACGGCGCCTGGTTCGGCGGCGGCATGGCGCTGGCCGCGGCGCACGTGGCTCTGCGTACCGGCACCGCGCCGGCCGCCTTCCGCGTGCTCGACGACCTCGCCTCGGCACCGCTCGCCTGCTGGGCGGCAGCGGTCGCGGTGATGGCGATCGCGACGACGCCGATCGCCGGCCCGCGCGACCTGACCAGCCCGACCGCCACCGAGTTCGGCACCAAGCTGGCTCTCTACCTCCTGATCGCCGTCCTGATCACGATCCCGGTGGCGTTCGGCGGGCAGACCCGGGCCAAGGAGGCCTTCAGCAGCGGTTGGGCACGCTGGATGGGCCACGTCTCGTACGGCCTGTTCCTGTGGCACCCGCTGGTCATCGAGCTGATCTACCTGCTCGAGGACCGGCCGCTGTTCACCGGCGATTTCGTCGACGTCTTCGCCCTGACCATGATCTTCGGGCTGATGTACGCGGCGGCCAGCTACTACGGCGTCGAGCGCCCGCTTCAGATGCTCGGCACGCAACGCCGCCGCCGGCCGACCGGACGCGGACCGGCGCCGGGGACACCGGCCGCCACCACGCCGGACGTCGCGGCGCCCGCCTGAGGGTCACCGACCGAACACCGATCGTCATACCGCGACGCCCGGCGGCTCAACGCCGCCACTCGGGGCATTGCCGGGCGCAAGTCCCAGCCCTTAATGTGACGCGCACCGCTAAATTACTTGAGAGTAGGGTTCGCGTGGAGCGTCGCTTCGGCATGCCCGGACACGTGCTGTTCCTCAACTGGCGAGACACTCGCAACCCCGAGGGCGGCGGTTCCGAGGTGTACGTGGAACGGATCGCCGCCGAGCTGGTGGCGCGCGGATTCCGCGCCACCCTGTTCTGCGCCGCGCACCGCGAGGCTCCCGCCGACGAGGTGAACGACGAGGGCATCCGGTTCGTCCGGCGCGGTGGCCGGCACACCGTCTACGTGTGGGCCGCGCTCTGCTACCTGGCCGGGGCGTTCGGCCTCGGCCCGCTCGCCGCACGCCGGGGCGGCCGGCCGGACATCCTCGTCGACGTCTGCAACGGCCTGCCGTTCCTCTCCCCGCTCTGGGCCCGGCGCCCGGTGGTCAAGCTGATCCACCACGTGCACCGCGAGCAGTGGCCGGTGGTCCTGCCGCAGTGGGCCGCCCGGTTCGGCTGGTGGGTCGAGTCGTCGCTTGCGGTACGCGTCTACCGGCGCTGCCGGTACGTCACCGTGTCCGAGGCGACCCGGCGCGAACTCGCCACCCTCGGCGTACCACCGGAGCAGGTGTCGGTGGTCTACAACGGCACGCCGGAGCTGCCCCGCACCGACGCCGAGCGCGCCCCGTTCCCCCTGCTCGTGACGCTGAACCGGCTGGTGCCGCACAAGCGGGTGGAGGTGGCGCTGCGTGCGGTCGCGGCGCTCGCCGACGAGCTGCCCCAGCTCCGGCTGGTGGTCGCCGGTCAGGGCTGGTGGGAATCGCACCTGCGTGAGGTCGCCGACGAGCTGGACATCGCCGACCGGGTGGACTTCCGGGGCTTCGTGACAGAGGAGGAGAAGGCCGCGCTGCTCGCCTCGGCCTGGGTCGCCCTGACGCCGTCACTCAAGGAGGGCTGGGGGCTGACGATCGTGGAGGCCGGCGCGGCGGGTACGCCGACAGTGGCGTTCCGGGAGGCGGGCGGCGTCGCGGAGGCGGTGGTGGACGGGCGTACCGGCCTGCTGGCCGACGACATCGACGACTACCTGGCGAAGGTGCGCGCGCTGCTGCACGACGACGAGATGCGTCAGGAGATGGGCGCCCAGGCCCGGCGGCACGCGGCGAACTTCACCTGGCCGGTGGCGGGGGAACGCTTCGCGACCCTGCTGGAGACTGCGGACTCGCCCCGCCCGGTCCAGCGGCGGGGCGACCCGTCCTACCTGTTGCCGTAGACCTCGGGGGCGTACGGGTCCTGCTTCCCGGCCCGCTTGGCCGCCTCCGTGGCGTTGCGCGCCTCGGTCGCGGCCTCCTCGGCCGTGGCGGTCGCGGCGGCCGAGAGCCCGCCGAGGGCCAGGACCCCGAGCAACGCCGCCACCAGGCCGGACACGACAAGGGTCAAAGCTCTACGCATGCCATTCCTCCGATGGTGAGACGTGCGAGCGGACGTTACCACGCAGTAGCTCGCCGGCGTAGGGTCGAAAAGGCGGCAGCCATGACCGCC
The DNA here is from genome assembly GCF_027497335.1 of Micromonospora sp. WMMA1976. NCBI lineage: Bacteria > Bacillati > Actinomycetota > Actinomycetes > Micromonosporales > Micromonosporaceae > Micromonospora > Micromonospora sp. WMMA1976. The sequence goes on from NZ_CP114912.1 coordinate 5,993,395, forward strand.
AGAACGGCAGTTCCGCACGCCAGCACGACCAGCCAGCGGCTCGCTCCGGTCCGCGGCGGCGAACCCGAGGCGGCCGGGTTCCGGTAGAGGCTCAGCGACTCCCCCTCGTACCGGAGGTCGAGACCGGTCAGAACGGCCGGGTCCACTGTGCTCGGCGTACCGTGCTGCACCACCACCCAGCCCACCCCGGTGGCCGAGACGGGCCGCCCCTCGGCGAGCGCCCGGCGCACCTCGCGCAGGCGCGGATTCTCCCCGGCCACCGCGACGTCGTCGACCACCAGCGTGTCGTCGGTGAGCACGGTTCCCGGCAGATAGCGGGGCGCCGGGTCGAGCACCACCCGCCCCGGGTTCCACGGATAGGCCCGGTAGGTGGTCAGCGGCAGGGCGAGGACCTCCCCCGGGTCGTCGGGCAGGCGCTCGGCGACCGCCCGCCAGTCCGCCGGGTAGCGCACCGGGCTGATCCGGCCGGCGCCGCCGAACGCCAGGTCCGGCATCGCGGCCACCGGCAGGAGCAGCAGCCCGGCCAGCACGATCCCGCCGACCTCCCGGTCGATCCGGGCCACCAGCCGCTCGGCGCCCAGCGCCGCGCACACCACCAGCACGAGGGCGTACGGCGCGAGGAACTTCTGCCCGTCGCGGAGCAGTCCCGCGCCCGGCACGTGCGCCACCGCCCAGCTCAGCGCCGCGTTCCCGCCGGGCAGCACGGCGAGGGCGGCCAGCAGGTACCCGCCGCCGGCCAGCACGCCCAGCCGTACCGCCGCGCCCGCCGGCAGCCGGCGCCGCAGCAGGCCCGCGCCGGCCACCGCCAGGACCACGAGCACCACAGTCGCCAGCGGGGCCAGCGTGGCGGACCGGCTGGACGGGGTCGCCTGCACGTTCCAGATGCCGCCGGTGCCCGCGAGCGCCACCAGCGGGCCGGCCCAGTTCTCGGCGCGCGCCGAGAACGCCGCCACACCCGCCGGGTCGGACGTGCCACCCGCGCCGGTGACCAGGGCCGCCACGATCCACGGGGCGTTCAGCAGCGCGACACCGCCCACCGCGACCGCCGACGGGCGGAGCCGGGCCCGGTCCGCCGCCAGCACCAGCACCGTCGCCAGCGCGATCAGGCCACCGGTCGGGGTGATCGCGGCGGGCGCGGCGAGCAGCACCACCCGGGCGAGCGCGCCGTCACGGCCCGCCCGCAGGTCCAGCGCCGCCCGCACCAGCCACGGCAGTGCGGCGTACGCCAGCAGCAGCCCCCACTGCCCGATCAGCAGCCGCTCAGCCAGGTACGGCGTCCACGCGTACGCCACGGCGGCCACGAGTTGCACCGCACGCCGCTGCGTCGGCACCAGCCGTCCGGCGCCCACTGCGGCGAACAGGACCGCACCGGCCAGCGCCACCCGCTGCACCACCCAGCCCGGCACGAGCTGGGTCACCAGCGAGACCAGCGCGTCCATCGGCACCGCCCGGGGCAGGCTCTGCGCCGGGGCCACCAGATCCCAGCTCAGCGGCTGCCGGGGGACGAACACCATGTCGTACCGCAGCGCGTAGCCCGGCGCCACGAGCGGCGCCAGGATCAACGCGGTGACGACGACCGCCACGAGGTACAGCGGCAGCGTCTCCCGCCACCGCCGGAGCGCGGGGCCGCCGGCCTCGGCGGGACGTCCGGTCATTACGGCTTCGGCACCGCCCGGCCGATGGTGATCAGGTTGGTGCACAGCCGGACGCCCGGCGTGTTCACGGTCAGCTCGACGGCGGAGCCGGCGCCCTCGAGCATGAAGAACACGTCGTTCAGCCCTTCCTTCAGCGTGATCTCGCGGGTGGCGTCGCCGAGCTTGAACACCGCCGTCGAGTCACCGGAGCCGACGTAGCCGAAGTGCACCACGTACGGCCACTCCACCAGGTAGCCGTCCATCGGGATCCGGGCGGTCCGGCCGCCCTCGGCCAGGTGCCCGCAGCCCTCCACGGTGCCGGGCGCGACCTTGCGCCCCTCGACCACGACCGGCCGGATCCGGCCGTTCTCGTCGAACGTCGACGGCTTCTCGCTCATCGTCACGAACGTCGGCCGACGCTGGGCCGGACGGAAGAAGTGGGACTGGAGGTTGTCCGGCCAGAAGTATCCGGCCACGACCCGGTCCGGGACGGTCGTGTCGAAGAAGACGGTGCCCGGCGGCGCGGCGGCCAGCTCGGCCTGCGTCGTGGCCAGGTAGTCCCGCCCGTGCTTGGTGCTCCAGTTGTCGCCGAACCGCGCGGTGCTCCACAGCGTGCCCACGCCGATGGTGGCCAGCAGCACGACCATCGAGACCAGGCCGACCGCGAAGGCGCCCGGCTCCCGCAGCACGGTCGGCAGCGGCCACGCGGAGACGTCGTCCTCGTCGCTGTCCTTCATCCCGAGCAGCGCCACCCCGACGCAGATCGCGGCCACCAGCACCACGTCCGCGACGTACCGGGGGACGACGCCGACCAGCGGTCCCAACGGTCCGCCGAGCCGGGTCACCGCGAACAGCGCCGCGACCAGGCCGAGGTAGCAGGCGAGCAGCAGCCAGGCCCGCCCGGCGGTCGGCCGCCGCCGCACGGTGACCACGATCAGCGCCGCGAGCACCGCCCACGACAGCCACTTCGCGATGTCGTACGGGTCGGACAGCGGCGGCCCGTCACCGGCGTACGTCCAGCGCCACGGCCCGCCGAGCAGGCCCGGCACCACCGTGTCGCCGATCAGGTCGCCGAGGAAGGAGAAGACCTGCCCGACCGAGGTGGGCTCGTCCAGCCCACGGGCCGGGCGGGTCAGGTAGTACGCCAGGTACGCCCCGGACAGCACGGTGAGCATCAGCCACGCCGGCCAGAACCGCACGACAGTGCTCACCAGGCTGCGCCACGCGCGGCCCTTGGTGAACAGGAACGCGGTCAGCAGGAACAGCAGCGGCACGATCAGCAGCGCCTTGGTGTCGAAGAGCAGGCCGAACACCACCCAGAACGCCACCAGCACGAGGTGCCGCCTACGGCCGGTACGCACGTAGCGGACCTGGGCCGCCACCGCGAGGACCAGGGCGAGCTGCGGCGGCAGCACGAGCAGCCCGACCAGCCACAGCGACGACACCTCGAGCGTCAGCGGGCTGAACAGGAACAGGCTCAGCGGGACCAGCAGCCCCCAGCCGGGCCGCAGCAGGTCACGCAGCAGCCGGTAGAGGGCGATCCCCACCGCCGCCTGCCCGGCCGCCAGCAGCAGGATCCACGGCCAGCCGGCGAAACCGGCCGCCCGGACCATCAGCCACGCGACCGCCAGCCCGGCCGGCATGAGGTGGTTGTTGAACGTGCCCAGCAGGTAGTCCGGGTCCAGGCGGGTGTCGAGCACCTGCGCGGCGATGACGAACTCGTCCTGCGAGAACCAGCCACGGGCGGCCAGCCCGGCGCGCGACGCGACGGACACGACGATGAGGGCGATCGCGACCGCGCGGACGCGGTCGGCGGCGATCCAGCGACCGATCGGTCCGGGTCCGTCGTCCTCCGCGCCGACGGCTGCCGGATGCGTCTCGGCCGCTGCTTGTGGCATTGACATGGTCGGCAGCCTGCCACACGCTTACACGCCGTGGGGACGGCCGTTCTCCTGATAACGCCTCGCCGCGCCCCCAGGTCGCCACTGCGCGTCCGGTCCGGATAACGTCGCGCGACACGCGTCATGTTGCAGGTGCGCGTACGGCCGGCGGAGACGGGAGCCGAAAATGCGTGCGGACGGGACGACAACGTCGCCGACGGGGACGGACACCCCGGCCCGGGAGACCGGCCGTGCCCGGCAGACGGCGCGACGGTTCCGGCACCTGACGATCTGCCTCGCGCTCACCGCCCTCGCCTTCCAGCAGGCACCCGGGCAGGTCGTACCGGACACCAAGGTCGACCTGAACGTCAACCCGGCGGGCTGGCTGCTGCGCTCGCTGCACCTGTGGGATCCCACCGGCACGTTCGGCCAGCTCCAGAACCAGGCGTACGGATATCTCTGGCCGATGGGCCCGTTCTTCCTGCTCGGGACGGAACTGGGCATCGCGCCGTGGATCGTCCAGCGGCTCTGGTGGGCGCTGCTGTTCTGCGTCGCGTACCTCGGTGTGGTGCGGCTGGCGGGCCGGCTCGGCATCGGCAGCCCGGCGGGCCGGATGATCGCCGGTGTCGCGTTCGCGCTGTCGCCGCGCATCCTGACCCAGCTCGGCTGGTCGTCGGTGGAGTCCTGGCCCAGCGCCGTCGCACCGTGGGTGCTCATCCCGCTCGTGGGGCTCGCCCGGGGCGCCCGGCTGCGGCGCGCGGTCGCCGGGTCGGCGGTCGCCGTCGCCTGCGCGGGCGGCGTCAACGCCACCGCCGTCGCCGCCGTGGTGCCGCTCGCCCTGCTCTGGCTCGCCACGCTCCGGCCGCTGCGCCGCCGCGTCACCGCCCTCGCGGCCTGGTGCGGCGCGGTCGCCCTGGCCACCGCGTGGTGGCTGATCCCGCTGCTGGTCCTCGGCCGGTACAGCCCGCCGTTCCTGGACTACATCGAGACCGCCCGCAACACCACGAGCGTCACCGACGCGGTGACGACGCTGCGCGGCGCCTCCTACTGGGTCGCGTACCTGGCCTCCCCGTTCGGCGCGACCATCCCGGCCGGCGCGCGGCTGGCCAACGACACGCTGCTCGTCGTGGCCACCCTGGCGGTCGCCGCGCTCGGCGTGCTCGGCCTGTCCCGGCGCGGCATGCCGCACCGCCGGTTCCTCATCACCGGCCTGCTGGTCGGCGTCGCGCTCGTCGGGCTCGGGCACACCGGCGACCTGCCGAACATCCTCGCCGGGCCGCAGCAGCAGTTCCTCGACGGCATCGGCGCCCCGCTGCGCAACGTGCACAAGTTCGACGTGCTGCTGCGCCTGCCGCTGGCGCTCGGCCTGGCGCACCTGGTCAGCCTCGCCGTACGCGCCGCCCGGACCGCGCCCGAGCAGCGCCGCGGTCGTGCCACCGCCCGGGCCTGGCTCACCGCCGGCACGGCGATGGTCGCGGTCGCGGGCGTCGCCTCGCCGGCGATCGCCGGTGGCCTCGCCACCCCGGGAGCGGTGAAGGACGTGCCCGGCTACTGGCACGAGGCCACCGACTGGCTGGACGCGAACACCGGACGCGGACGCGTGCTCGTCGTCCCCGGCGCGCGCTTCCCCGCGTACGACTGGGGCAACACCACCGACGAGATCGCCCAGCCGCTGCTGGACAGCCGGTGGGCGGTCCGCAACGCCATCCCGTTCACCCCGCCCGCCACGATCCGGCTGCTGGACGCGATCGAGTCGACGCTCGCCACCGGCGCCGGTTCGACCGGCCTGGCCGACCTGCTCGCCCGCTCGGGGATCAGCCACGTCCTGTTCCGCGCCGACCTCGACCACGGCCGCTCGGACACGGCCCGCCCGGCGGTCGTCCGGCAGGCGCTGGAACGCTCGCCCGGGCTGACCCGCGTGGTGTCCTTCGGCCCGGTACGCGGCGGCTCCGACACCCCTGACGAGTTCCGCGACCAGGGCCTGGACGTGCCCGGACGGGCGCTCGAGGTGTACCGGGTGGACCGGCCCGTCCAGCCGGTGGTCGCGTACGACCGCGACGACGTGACCACTGTCGTCGGCGGTCCCGAGTCGCTGCTCGACCTGGCCGCCTCGGGCCAGCTCGGCGCCGCGCCCACGATCCTGGCCGGCGACGTGAAGGCCGGCGAGACCAACGGGCGGGTCGTGATGACCGACGGGCTGCGCCGGCGCGACGTCTCGTTCGGCCGGCTGCGCGACAACTCCTCCCAGACGCTCACCGCCGACGACACCTTCGCGGTGTCCGCGCCCGCGCACGACTACCTGCCCGACTGGGGGCCGGAGTGGTCGACAGTCGCGCGTTTCGAGGGCATCAGCGGGATCCGCGCCTCGACCGCCCGCTCTCAGATCGACGCCACCGGCGGCGCCCGGCCGGAGTACCAGCCGTACGCGGCGATGGACGGAAACACCGCCACGTCCTGGCGGTCGGCGCCGCACTCGGACAGCGACAAGCAGTGGATCGAGGTGAACCTGGCGAACCCGACCCGGGTCACCCGGGTGGAGGTGTGGTTCGACCTGAAGGCCGACGCCCTGCCCACCACGGTCACCGTGACCGCCGGGTACGAGAGCCGCACCGTCGAGCAGTTCGGTGACCACATGGTCTTCGAGCTGCCCGGCGTGCACGCCACCCGCAAGGTCGAGGTCTCCGTCGACGCCGCGTTCGACCTGCGCCCGTTCGGCGACAAGTCGGTCGGCATCAGCGAGATCAAGATTCCTGGCGTCGAAACCGGCCGGACGCTCCAGTTGCCCGCCGCCCCCGCAACCGAGCAGCCGGCCGGCGTCGTCGTGTCGGCGGCGCCGTCCACGCCCGCCTGTTTCACCGTCGACGGCCGGCCGCGCTGCTCCACCGACGCGATCCGCGGCTCGGAGGACGCCTCCACCATCGACCGCACCTTCACGCTGCCGGTCGCCGGGACGTACGACGCGAAGCTGTGGGCGCGACCGACCCCCGGCCCGGAGCTGAACGAGGCCTTGGACAAGCTGGTCGCCGACGCCCAGCCGTTGCGCCTCGCGCCGCAGGTCACCGCGTCCTCGACGGCGGTGCCCGACCCGGCCGGCCGGCCCGGCGCGGTCCTCGACGGCGACCCGGCCACGAGCTGGTCACCGGCGCTGAACGACGAGGCGCCGATCCTGCGCCTCACCTGGCTCGAACCGCAGGTCATCAGCAAGATCCGGTTCACCGTCGAGGAGGGGACCGCCGCCACCCGGCTCGGCAGCGTCCGGGTGGTCGGCAACGACGGGTTCCGCAGCAACCTGCTCACCAACGACGGGGTGCTCACGCTCGACCCGCCGATGCGGACCGACTCGATCACCATCCAGTTCCTCGACAAGCCGTCCGCCACCAGCACCGACCCGTACGGCCTGCGCCTGCCCGAGCCGCTGCCCATCGCTGTCGGCGAGGTGACGGTGCTGCCCCTCGGGACCACTGTCGCACCCCGCCCGGAGACGCCGCTGAAGCTGGCCTGCGGCTCCGGCCCGACGCTTCAGGTCGGCTCGTCCCGGATCACCACCACGCTCACCGGGACCGTCCGCGACCTGCTGGAACTGCGCGAGATGCCGGTCACCGCCTGCGGCCGGACCACGCCGAAGCAGCTCGACCTGGGCAGCGGCGAGCACCGCCTCGTCACCACCGCGAGCACGCTCGCCACCGCCACCCGCGTCGCGCTGACGCCACGGACCGCGACGCCCGCCGCGGCGGCCACCGCCGGCGACATCGAGGTGGGTTCCTGGTCGGCCACCGAGCGGCGGGTACGGGTGTCCGAGCACTCCGTCGACCGGGTGCTCGCGGTCCGGGAGAACACGAACACCGGCTGGCAGGCGACCATCGGCGGCACGACGCTCACCCCGCTCGTGGTGGACGGCTGGCAGCAGGGCTGGATCCTCCCCGCCGGTGTCTCCGGGGACGTGGTGCTGCGTTTCACGCCGGACACCCCGTACCGGATGGGTCTGCTGCTCGGCGGCGTCCTGCTGGCGGTGGTGGTCCTGCTCGCGGTGCTGCCCGACCGCCGGCCCGCCGGGGATCGCGCGGTCGTCGTCGCACCGGCGGCCCGGCGACGGCTCACCCGCTCGCTGCCGCTGCTGGCAGTCGGCGCCGCCGCGCTCGTGCTCCACAGCGGTCTCATCGGTGCCCTGCTGGTCGCGGCGGGCTTCATGCTCGCCGTACCCGGGCCGCGCCGCCTGCCCTGGACCGGTGACCCCAGGCGGGTCAGGAGAATCGCCCGGGCCGCCGAGACGTGGCTCCCCGGCGCGCTCGTCGTGCTCGCCGGATGGATCTACCTGGAGTCGGCCGACCGGCACACCGACGCGCTGCCGCAGCTCGTGACTGTCGCCGCGCTGGGTGCGCTCTGGCTCTCCACTACCGCCCGCCGACGGCCGGTACGCCGGATCAGCCCGGCCTCGGCCGCAGCCGTGACCGTGCCGGCTCCCCGGATGCCGGAGCCGGCCGGACAGCCGGCGCTCGTCCCCGCCCTCGCCGGGGCCGCCGCGGCTCCCACCGCCCACATCGACCCGGGCGCGGGTCCTGATCGAGCGCCGGACCTCGACGCCGAGCCGGAGCCGGACCGGGATGCGGATCTGGACGGTCGTGCCGAGCCCGACCCGGACGGGCGGCCGGGGCCGGACGCCGCGCCGGGACCGGACGGCGGTCCGGCGTCCCGCGTCTCGGAGATCACGTGAGCGAGGGCCGGCCGGGCCCCGAGCCGGCGGGCGGCCGGAGGACCGGGCTGGGTGCGGCGGGCGTCGCCGTCACGCTCGCCGGGGTCCTGGTGAACGGCCTGGCCTACCTGGTGCCGGTGCTCGCCGCCCGGAAGCTCGACGCGGACGACCTCGGCGCGCTCGCCACCGCCCTCGGCCTGGTCGCCATCGCCGGTGTGCCGGGGCTCGGCCTGCAACTCGCGGTCGCGGTGCACCACGCCCGGCACGGCCCGTCCGACACCCGGCGGCTCACCGTGCTGACCGCCGCCCTCTGCGCGGGTGCCCTGCTGGTGGCGACGCCGGTGCTGGTCGCCGCGCTGGACCTGCCGACTGTGGTACCGGCGCTGCTGGCGGTCACCACCGCCTCGGTGGTGCTCTCGTCGCGTTCGCTCGGCGAACTGCAGGGCGGTCAGCGCTTCCTGCGGCTCGCCACCGCGATGGCGCTGCTCGCCGCCGCCCGCTACGGCGGGGTGATCGTGGGGCTGCTGCTCGGCGCGGGCCTGACCGGCGCGCTCGGCATCGGTGCGCTCACCGCCGCGCTGGCGCCACCGGCGCTGGCCTGGCTCACCGGTACGCCCCGGCGTCCCTCGGCCGCCCCGCGCCTGACTGTCGCCCAGGTGACCGCCGGATGCGGCGCGACGCTGGCGATGCTCGTCGTCTCCTACGCCGACCTGCTGCTGGCCCGGCAACTGCTGCCGCCCTCGGGCTCCGGGGCGTACTCGGTGGGGACGGTTCTGACCAAGGGCGCGCTCTGGGCGCCGCAGGTCGCCGCCGTCCTGGCGCTGCCGCGCCTGGCCCGTGGGGACCGCCGCAGCCGCACCGTCGCGCTCGCGGTGACCGGTGCCTGCGGTCTGGTCCTGGTGGGCGCGTCGGCTGTCGCCGGCGGGCTGGCCTTCCGGCTCGTCGGCGGACCCGGCTACACGGCGCTCGGCCGGTACGCGCCGCTGTTCGCCGCCGTCGGCGCGCTCTACGCGGTGACGTTCGTGCTGCTCAACGACCGCCTCGCCGGGGGCGTCAGGTGGGCGGCGGCGCCACTGTGGTTCGGCACGGCCGCGCTGGTGACAGTCGCCGCGACCGTGCGCCCGCGTACCGTCGGCGGTCTCGTCGTCGCGGCCCTCGCCACGGCCGCGGTCACGACACTGCTGATGGCCGTGCCGGCGCCTCGGCGGACAGCCAGTCACCCAGCAACAGGTGATCGATCGAGTCCACCCGGCCCAGCGGCCGACCGGACGCGATCCGCTCCCGCAGCTCCGCCCGGCTGAACCAGCGCGCCTCCAGCAGTTCCTCCCCGTCGACGCGGACCTGCTCGGAGGTGGCGACGGCCCGGAACGCCACCATCAGGCCGGCGGGGAACGGCCACGCCTGCGACCCCTGGTAGGTCACGTCGGTGACTGTCACCCCCGCCTCCTCCGCCAGCTCGCGGCGGACCGCGTCCTCCAGGCTCTCACCGACCTCGACGAACCCGGCGAGCGTCGAATAGGACCCCTCGGCCGCGCCCGCGTGCCGGGCCAGCAGGCAGCGCCCCGGCGGGCCGGGCGCCTCGACGAGCATGATGACGGCCGGCTCGATCCGGGGGAACAGCAGCCGCCCGCACTCCGCGTCCGCGCAGGTCCGGACGTGTCCGCCGCCGCCGGCCACCGCCGCCGCCCCGCACGCGCCGCAGTATCGCTGCTGCCGGTGCCACGACAGCAACCCCCTGGCGTACGCCTGAACGGCCGCACCGGCCGGGTCGAGCCGGCCCGCGAACGCCCGCAGGTCGACGGCACGCGTCGCGGCCGCCGCCTCCACGGCGGCCCGCTCGCCCAACGCGGACAGATCCGCGGCGAACACGGCGGCGTCCCCGTCGACCCCGAGGAAGACGGTCTCGCCCGCGGCGGCCCGGACGGCCGACGCACGTTCCCCGGTGAGCCGGACCGGGCCGTCCCCGTCGGCCAGGCAGCGGTCCCGCCACAGCGGCAGCACCACGCTCGCCGGATCGGTCAGCCGCTCGGCCAGCCAGTCCGCGTCCGTGCGCCGCGCCGCCGCCCGGTCCAGCCATCCGCCGCCGTACGCCGGCACCCGATCCTGTGTCCGCACCCGCTCACCGTGCCACGATCCACACCGTGGCACGGCCCCGAAACGGGTGATCGGTGCGACACCGGCGGTCACCCGACACGACCGCCGGGCCGGACCCTCCCGGCGGGCCCGAGCGTTGGTTACCGTAGGTGTCTCCCGCGGGGGAAGCGGTCCCCGCGTGTACTTCCGATCGAGGTTGCAGTGACGATGTACGGCGAGAAGATGCCGGCTGCCGACGACCGTCCCACCATCAAGGTGGCGGCGGTGAGCTGGCCCGGCGTCGAGATGGAGCCGGTCGCCACACCACCCGGAGGCGGCGCGGCCAAGCCCGCACGCTCGCGACGGGCCCGGCTGCTGCTGGCCGGCGGGATCGTTGCGGCCGTGCTCGCCGGCGGTGTCGGCCTGGGCGCCTACGCGTACGCCGGCGACGTGCCCCGCGGCACCACTGTGCTCGGCACCGAGCTGGGCGGGCGGAGCAAGGCGGAGGCGGCCCAGGCGCTCCGCGCCGAGCTGGAACGCCGGGCCGACACGCTCAACGCCCCGCTCGCTGTCACAGTCGGTGAGAACAAGGCCGAGCTGAAGCCGTCCGAGGTGGGGCTCACCATCGACGTGGACGCCACGGTGGCGGCCGCCGCCGAGGCCGACGCGCACGCGGTGAGCCGGCTCGTCGGCTCCCGGGCGGTCGAGCCGGTGGTCACCGTCGACCAGGCCAAGCTGGGCGCGGCCCTCCGCAGGGTGATGGGCACGCAGGGTCGCGAGATGACCATGCCGGCGATCATCTGGACCGGCACCACACCGAAGCCGGTCTACCCGAAGCCGGCGCTGACGATCGACACCGACGGCGCCACCGCAGTGGTGAAGGCCGGGTGGCTGGCCGCCGAGCCGGTCACCGTGCCGCTCGTCGAGAAGTGGCCGGCGACCACCCGCGAGGAGGTGGACCGCCTCGTCGCCGAGCTGGCCCGGCCCGCGGTGGCCGCGCCGGTCACGCTCACCACCGACGGCGGCTCGGTCACCATCCCGCCCGCCGCCATCGCCCGCTCGCTGCGCTTCTCCGCCGACGACGCCGGCACGCTCACCCCGAGGGTCGACGTCAAGCGGCTGCGTACCGCGCTCGGGGACCAGCTGACCAAGCTCGAGGTCGAGCCGCGGGACGCCGGGCTGACCATCAGCGGCGGCAAGCCGAAGGTGCTGCCCAGCAAGGCCGGACGCCAGGTCGACGCCGCCGCGCTCGGCCCGGCGCTGCTCGCGGTGCTCCCGAAGACCGAGGGCCGTACGGTGACCGCCGAACTGAAGCCGGCCGCCCCCGAACTGACCGAGGCGGAGCTGGCGAAGCTCGGCATCAAGGAGCGGGTGTCGAGCTTCACCACCCACTTCACCGGCGGTCTCTCGTCGCCGCGCAGCCAGAACATCGTCCGCGCCGCGAAGGACGTGGACGGCGCGCTGGTGAAGCCGGGCGAGACGTTCTCCCTGAACGGGCACACCGGCGAACGCGGCTACGACCAGGGCTACAAGGACGCGCCGACGATCGTCGGCGGCAGGCTGGTGCCGGGTGTCGGCGGTGGCGTCTCCCAGTTCACCACCACGCTGTTCAACGCCACCTACTATGCCGGGCTGGAGGACGTCGAGCACAAGCCGCACTCGTTCTACTTCAGCCGCTACCCGGCAGTGATCGAGTCGACCATCTACTGGCCGCAGCTCGACTTCAAGTTCCGCAACAACACGCCCTACGGCGTCCTGATCGACACGTCGTACACGTCCAGCTCGATCACCGTCTCGATCTGGAGCACCAAGATCTACGACAGCGTGAAGACCGAGTACGGCCCGCGCCGCAACATCACCCAGCCGAAGACGGTCTACCTGACGCCGGGACCGAGCTGCATCGCCGCGACCGGCAGCGTCGGGTTCGCCCAGGACGCGTACCGGGTCATCAAGAAGGACGGCAAGGTGTTCAAGCGGGAGAAGTTCAGCTGGCGCTACGACGCCGAGCCGCGCTTCATCTGCGCCCCGAAGCCGGGCGGCGGCGACGACTGATCCACCGAAACGCCGAAAGGCCCCGCCGGACGCATCCGGCGGGGCCTTTTCCATGCTTGTCACGGCCGCGCCGCGGCCAACCCTTCGCGTACGCCGTCGGCGTCCCGGTCGGTGCCGTAGACGGGCGTGTCCGGCTGCTGCCGCCAGCTCTCGTCCAGGGTGCCCGCGTCGACCGGGTCGAAGCCCAGCTCGTCCACCAGACCCATCACGATCCGCTTGGCGTCCGCGTCGTCGCCGGCCACCGGCAGCGCGATCCGGCCCGCCGTACCCGCCGGCTTGCCCTCGTCCATCAGGTGCGCGGCCTGGATGTTGTTGAAGACCTTCACCACCCGGGCGCCCTTGAGGTGGTCGGCGGTCCAGCGGCTGGAGCTGAGGCTGCGGTCGAGCAGCTCGGCGATGTCGCCGTCCCGCTGGGGGTAGTAGTTGTTGGCGTCCACCACGAGCTTGCCGTCGAACAGCGCCGCCGGAAGCTGCGGCACCGCCTTCAGCGGGATCGCGACGACCACCAGCTCGGCGCCCTGCACGGCCTCCTCCACCGGCACCGCCCGGGCGCCGGTCTCGGCGGCCAGGTCGGACAGGCTCTGTGGCCCGCGGGAGTTGGCCACCGCGACGTCGTGACCGAGTGAACGCAGACGACGGGTGAGGGTGCCCCCGATGTGCCCCGACCCGATGATTCCGATCTCCATGCCCACTCCTGTACCCCGTGCGGTCGGACCCGATCAGGGTCCCGGCGTACGACACGTCACGTTTCCCGCCACCGAGCCGGCAGGCGGACGTGCGTCGTCGGTCCCGGCTCGACGGTACGAGACGGAGGCGGCCCGGCGTGGTGTTTTCCGGGGGTGAACGCAATTCAGGGCCACCCCGGTCGGGTGGCCCTGAATTGAAAGATTGTCCGGCGGTGTCCTACTCTCCCACACCCTCCCGAGTGCAGTACCATCGGCGCTGGAGGGCTTAGCTTCCGGGTTCGGAATGTGACCGGGCGTTTCCCCTCCGCCATGACCGCCGTAACTCTATGAACATGTCAACCAACCCAACCCTGGTGGGTGATCGTTTGTTCAGAGTTGCACAGTGGACGCGTAGCAGCTTAGTAGTCAAGTCCTCGGCCTATTAGTACCGGTCAACTGAACCCGTTACCGGGCTTACATTTCCGGCCTATCAACCCAGTCGTCTAGCTGGGGGCCTTACCCCACAATGTGGGTGGGATACCTCATCTTGAAGCGAGCTTCCCGCTTAGATGCTTTCAGCGGTTATCCCTTCCGAACGTAGCTAACCAGCCGTGCCCCTGGCGGGACAACTGGCACACCAGAGGTTCGTCCGTCCCGGTCCTCTCGTACTAGGGACAGCCCTTCTCAAGTATCCTACGCGCACGGCGGATAGGGACCGAACTGTCTCACGACGTTCTAAACCCAGCTCGCGTACCGCTTTAATGGGCGAACAGCCCAACCCTTGGGACCTGCTACAGCCCCAGGATGCGACGAGCCGACATCGAGGTGCCAAACCATCCCGTCGATATGGACTCTTGGGGAAGATCAGCCTGTTATCCCCGGGGTACCTTTTATCCGTTGAGCGACACCGCTTCCACATGCCAGTGCCGGATCACTAGTCCCGACTTTCGTCCCTGCTCGACCTGTCAGTCTCACAGTCAAGCTCCCTTGTGCACTTGCACTCAACACCTGATTGCCAACCAGGCTGAGGGAACCTTTGGGCGCCTCCGTTACCCTTTAGGAGGCAACCGCCCCAGTTAAACTACCCACCAGACACTGTCCCTGAACCGGATAACGGTCCGAAGTTAGATACCCAAATCAACCAGAGTGGTATTTCAAGATTGCCTCCACCCATACTGGCGTATGGACTTCACCGGCTCCCACCTATCCTACACAAGCTAATTCAGATACCAATGTCAAGCTATAGTAAAGGTCCCGGGGTCTTTCCGTCCTGCCGCGCGTAACGAGCATCTTTACTCGTAATGCAATTTCGCCGGGCCTGTGGTTGAGACAGTGGGGAAGTCGTTACGCCATTCGTGCAGGTCGGAACTTACCCGACAAGGAATTTCGCTACCTTAGGATGGTTATAGTTACCACCGCCGTTTACTGGCGCTTAAGTTCTCCGCTTCGCCCCGAAGAGCTAACAGGTCCCCTTAACGTTCCAGCACCGGGCAGGCGTCAGTCCATATACATCGAATTACTTCTTCGCATGGACCTGTGTTTTTAGTAAACAGTCGCTTCCCCCTGCTCTCTGCGGCCATACAACGCTCCACCCGCGCGGGGCTTCACGTCTCCGGCCCCCCTTCTCCCTAAGTTACGGGGGCAATTTGCCGAGTTCCTTAACCACAGTTCGCCCGATCGCCTCGGTATTCTCTACCTGACCACCTGTGTCGGTTTGGGGTACGGGCCGCTAAGAACTCGCTAGAGGCTTTTCTCGGCAGCATAGGATCACTGACTTCACCTGAATCGGCTCGGCATCACGTCTCAGCCCTAGTGGTGTGCGGATTTGCCTACACACCGGCCTACACGCTTACCCCGGCACAACCACCGGCCGGGCTCAGCTACCTTCCTGCGTCACCCCATCGCTTGACTACTACCCGCCAGGTTCCCACGCTCCCCACCATTGGTCCGAAGACCGCCGGCAGTTCGGGTGGTTAGCACAACGAGGTTCATCAGGGTCGCTCTTTCGCGGGTACGGGAATATCAACCCGTTGTCCATCGACTACGCCTCTCGGCCTCGCCTTAGGTCCCGACTCACCCAGGGCGGATTAGCCTGGCCCTGGAACCCTTGGTCATCCGGCGGAAGGGTTTCTCACCCTTCTTTCGCTACTCATGCCTGCATTCTCACTCGTGCCGCGTCCACAACTGGGTCACCCCGCTGCTTCACCCCCGGCACGACGCTCCCCTACCCATCCACACACCTGCATACCCCATCAAGGAGGCACGAAGTTAAAATGTGAATGCCACAGCTTCGGCGGTGTGCTTGAGCCCCGCTACATTGTCGGCGCGGAACCACTTGACCAGTGAGCTATTACGCACTCTTTAAAGGGTGGCTGCTTCTAAGCCAACCTCCTGGTTGTCTATGCGACCCCACATCCTTTTCCACTTAGCACACGCTTAGGGGCCTTAGCTGGTGATCTGGGCTGTTTCCCTCTCGACTACGAAGCTTATCCCCCGCAGTCTCACTGCCGCGCTCTCACTTACCGGCATTCGGAGTTTGGCTGATTTCGGTAAGCTTGTGGGCCCCCTAGACCATCCAGTGCTCTACCTCCGGCAAGAAACACGCGACGCTGCACCTAAATGCATTTCGGGGAGAACCAGCTATCACGGAGTTTGATTGGCCTTTCACCCCTAACCACAGGTCATCCCCCAACTTTTCAACGTTGGTGGGTTCGGCCCTCCACGCGGTCTTACCCGCGCTTCAGCCTGCCCATGGCTAGATCACTCCGCTTCGGGTCTAGAGCATGCGACTAAAAACGCCCTATTCAGACTCGCTTTCGCTACGGCTCCCCCACACGGGTTAACCTCGCCACATGCCACTAACTCGCAGGCTCATTCTTCAAAAGGCACGCCGTCACCCCGCAAGGCTCCGACGGATTGTAGGCGAACGGTTTCAGGTACTATTTCACTCCCCTCCCGGGGTACTTTTCACCATTCCCTCACGGTACTCGTCCGCTATCGGTCACCAGGAAGTATTTAGGCTTACCAGGTGGTCCTGGCAGATTCACGGCAGATTTCAGGAGTCCGCCGCTACTCGGGAACACCCACAGAAGACCAGCAACTTTCACCTACCGGACTATCACCGTCTACGGTCAGCCATTCCAGACTGTTCGACTAGCCACCAGCTTTGTAACTTCTCCAACAGATGTCAGTCTGTTGAGCAGGGTCCCACAACCCCGACCACGCAACCCCTGACAGGTATCACACGCCGCCGGTTTAGCCTCAATCCGCTTTCGCTCGCCACTACTCACGGAATCACTATTTGTTTTCTCTTCCTACGGGTACTGAGATGTTTCACTTCCCCGCGTTCCCCCCACACACCCTATGTGTTCAGGTGCGGGTGACATCACATGACTGATGCCGGGTTTCCCCATTCGGACACCCTGGGATCACAGCTTGGTTGACAGCTCCCCCAGGCCTATCGCGGCCTCCCACGTCCTTCATCGGCTCCTGGTGCCAAGGCATCCACCGTTCGCCCTTGACAACTTGACCACAAAGATGCTCGCGTCCACTGTGCAATTCTCAACAAACAACCAACCCACAACCCACAGCCCCACACCTACAACCACCACATGGTCACGGTTTGCGAGACCAGGCCATGCCTGGCGCCTTCCGCCCCCTCGGACACAGTCCACAGGAGGCATCTCAAGGCTCTGAAAAAACAACCTCGGTTGTTCCTTCAGGACCCAACAGGGTGCTTACATCCGCCACCAGCCGCACCACGGACTCGTTCCCACCACCCAAGAGTGGCTGTACTAGAGGATCCGCAGCCGTTGCCGGCACCAGACTTGCCAGTGTCTCCGCCATCTGAGCACCCCGACCCGACATCCGCGGGCCGCGGGCTCCATGCCACCTTTCGGTGGATGGTGCTCCTTAGAAAGGAGGTGATCCAGCCGCACCTTCCGGTACGGCTACCTTGTTACGACTTCGTCCCAATCGCCAGCCCCACCTTCGACGGCTCCCTCCACAAGGGTTGGGCCACCGGCTTCGGGTGTTGCCGACTTTCGTGACGTGACGGGCGGTGTGTACAAGGCCCGGGAACGTATTCACCGCAGCGTTGCTGATCTGCGATTACTAGCGACTCCGACTTCACGGGGTCGAGTTGCAGACCCCGATCCGAACTGAGACCGGCTTTTTGGGATTCGCTCCACCTCACGGTATCGCAGCCCATTGTACCGGCCATTGTAGCATGCGTGAAGCCCTGGACATAAGGGGCATGATGACTTGACGTCATCCCCACCTTCCTCCGAGTTGACCCCGGCAGTCTTCGATGAGTCCCCGCCATAACGCGCTGGCAACATCGAACGAGGGTTGCGCTCGTTGCGGGACTTAACCCAACATCTCACGACACGAGCTGACGACAGCCATGCACCACCTGTGACCGCCCCCGAAGGACCTGCCATCTCTGACAGTTTTGCGGCCATGTCAAACCCAGGTAAGGTTCTTCGCGTTGCATCGAATTAATCCGCATGCTCCGCCGCTTGTGCGGGCCCCCGTCAATTCCTTTGAGTTTTAGCCTTGCGGCCGTACTCCCCAGGCGGGGCGCTTAATGCGTTAGCTGCGGCACAGGGAACCGGAGAGGCCCCCCACACCTAGCGCCCAACGTTTACAGCGTGGACTACCAGGGTATCTAATCCTGTTCGCTCCCCACGCTTTCGCTCCTCAGCGTCAGTATCGGCCCAGAGACCCGCCTTCGCCACCGGTGTTCCTCCTGATATCTGCGCATTTCACCGCTACACCAGGAATTCCAGTCTCCCCTACCGAACTCTAGCCTGCCCGTATCGACTGCAGGCCCGCAGTTGAGCTGCGGGTTTTCACAGTCGACGCGACAAGCCGCCTACGAGCTCTTTACGCCCAATAAATCCGGACAACGCTCGCGCCCTACGTCTTACCGCGGCTGCTGGCACGTAGTTGGCCGGCGCTTCTTCTGCAGGTACCGTCACTTACGCTTCGTCCCTGCTGAAAGAGGTTTACAACCCGAAGGCCGTCATCCCTCACGCGGCGTCGCTGCATCAGGCTTCCGCCCATTGTGCAATATTCCCCACTGCTGCCTCCCGTAGGAGTCTGGGCCGTGTCTCAGTCCCAGTGTGGCCGGTCGCCCTCTCAGGCCGGCTACCCGTCGTCGCCTTGGTAGGCCATCACCCCACCAACAAGCTGATAGGCCGCGAGCCCATCCCAAGCCGAAAAACTTTCCACCAAACACCATGCGGTGCAAGGTCATATTCGGTATTAGCCCCGGTTTCCCGGGGTTATCCCAAAGCCTGGGGCAGGTTGCTCACGTGTTACTCACCCGTTCGCCGCTCGAGTACCCCGAAGGGCCTTTCCGCTCGACTTGCATGTGTTAAGCACGCCGCCAGCGTTCGTCCTGAGCCAGGATCAAACTCTCCAACAAAAACTTGTCGAACAGCATCCTGACAACAAAAGTGTTGCCAAAGGAATCCCAACCAGCCAGACAACAGCCTGACCAGTCCGGGGTATAAAACAATTGGCACTGGCTTTACAAGCACCCTGTTGAGTTCTCAAAGAACAACCACACACCAACCAGAAGCACCACCATCAGCGGCACCCCGACCGGGGCATTTCGTTCGTTCACCCGCCGCTCTCGCGCCGGGCACTTTTACTACGTTACCTCACCGTCTCTGCCGTGTCAAACCGTGTGTCCCGGTCTGTCATGCTTCGTACGGGTCGGCGCCGCTGAGCACGCGCAGCAGTCACCCGCTGCGATGATCATCGGATTTGGCAGGCCGGCCGCTGCGGTTTCCCGCTAGCTCGCCCGGTGCCCTGCCGGTCGACAACCTTACCCGGTCGGTTCCGCTCCGCCAAATCCGCCCTGCGGCGTTTCGGCGGGCCTCGCCCGGACCGCGTCCTCGCAAGATCTCAGTCTTGGTCGTACCCGGTGCCACCGTTGTTCGATGCTCCCGGGTTTCGTCCCGTTTGCCCCGTTCCGCGCTGGCAGAGAGAAAGTTACGCGTCTGCGGGTTTGAACGTCAAATCGAGGGGTAGCGGTGCGCGTCACACCCGTCCGCAGCGCCCGCGATCAAGGAGTTCGCGTGCCGATCGACGTCCCCACCGGACACAAACTCCTTGATCACCGGGGTGGGGCGGAGGGCGAGGAGGGGGACGGGTGGGAGGGGCGGCGGGCGGCGCGGTAGGCGCGGATGCCGAGGACGCCCACAGTCGTGCCGATGGCCAGGGACGCGGCGATCAGCAGGGCGTGCACCCAGAGGAATCCGGTCGGGCTGCCCTCGCCGACGACGCCCGCCGACCAGGCGCGCTCGTCGTTCCAGATGGCGACCGCGAACCTCGGCCAGATCGCCCACGTCCAGACGCCGACGGCGACCAGGAACAGCGACCAACCACGTGACAGGACCATGGTCGGCCAGTATGCCAGCGCGCCGTCCACCCAGGTCAGGACCGCGGTCGGGCGCGGCAGGCGTTTCCGTTCCCGCCGCTGGGGCACTGATTCCGTCGAGCCGATTCGACGGAGGTGCCACCGATGCAGCCGTTCAACCCGTGGACCTGGCGGGATCCGTCCGCCCTGGCCGGTGGGTACGACCAGACCCGGCCCACAGACGTACCGGAACAGCGCACCGGCGAGGCGGACGACGGCCCGGACGCCCCCGGCCCGGGTACGCCGATCGACCTCACCGGCTACCGGGTGGAGGCGACTGACGGCCGGATCGGCTCCATCGACGAAGCAAGCGAGGACGCGGACGCGCGGTACCTGGTGGTGGACACCGGTCCGTGGATCTTCGGCAAGAAGGTGCTGCTGCCGGCCGGCACTGTCGCCCAGGTCGACCACCTGGACCGCGTCGTGCACGTGGACCGCACCCGGGAGCAGGTGAAGGAGTCGCCGGCGTTCGACGCGGACCACTTCGCGCACCCGGAGTACCGGGAGCGGGTCGGCAGCTACTACGCGGAGAGCTATCGACAGCAGTAAGCGCGGCAGGAGGCAGCGGCGCGGGCCGGTGAGCGGTTACCGTGTCAGTCATGGTCCGGCCGCGCAGCTGCCTCCCGGAGACCCGTAGCGGTCTCCCGGGCCACGCTGTCGACGGCCGGGAGCAGATCCTCGACGTACTCCGTGCCGGCGGACTCCGTTTCCGCGCCGGCGGGCGATGGCGGCGCTCGTTCTGACGAGCCCGCTCCACCGACCCGGGTGACACCCGGGTCGCGTCTCCCCGCCATCGAACGGCACGAAAGGCGTACGACCATGTCCTCTGCACGCATGCTCACCGGCGACCGCCCGACCGGCCGGCTGCACCTCGGCCACTACGTGGGCAGCATCGCCAACCGGGTGCGGCTGCACCAGCGCTACGAGAGCTTCTTCATCATCGCGGACCTGCACATGCTCACCACGCGCAACAGCCGCGCGGACATCGAGCAGGTGGCGCACAACGCCCGCGAGATGGTCACCGACATCCTCGCCGCCGGGGTGGAGCCGGAACGGGCCACGTTCTATCTCCAGTCGGCGATCCCCGAGGTCGGCGACCTGAACACGCTGTTCCAGAACCTGATCACGGTGCCTCGGCTGGAACGGGTGCCGTCGCTGAAGGAGATGACCCGCGACGCCGGCAAGGACGAGATGCCGTACGGCCTGCTCGGCTACCCGGTCCTCCAGGCCGCCGACATCCTCTGCGTGAAGGGCCAGGTAGTGCCGGTCGGGAAGGACAACGCCGCGCACGTCGAGGTGACGCGGGAGATCGCCCGCCGGTTCAACCACCTCTACGGCGAGGTCTTCCCGGTGCCCGACATGCTGATGTCGGAGACGCCGACGCTGGTCGGCACCGACGGCGCCGGGAAGATGAGCAAGAGCAAGGGGAACGCGATCGCGCTCTCCGACGACGCGGCCACGGTGCGCCGCAAGGTGATGGGGATGTACACCGACCCGAACCGGGTCCGCGCCGACGTGCCGGGCACGGTCGAGGGGAACCCGGTCTTCGAGTACCACGACATCTTCAACCAGGACCGGGCGCAGGTGGCGGACTTCAAGGCCCGCTACCGGGCCGGCCGGGTCGGTGACGTCGAGGTCAAGGAGGCGCTGGCGACGGCGCTCAACCGGTTCCTGGACCCGATCCGGGAGCGCCGGGCCCGCTTCGAGGCGCAGCCCGGCCTGGTTGACGAGCTGATCGTCACCGGCACCGAGCGGACCCGCGTCGAGGTGCGCCGCACGCTCGTCGAGGTGCGCCGGGCGATGGGCCTGAGCAGCGCGTACACCCAGGTGCGGCGCCGGGCCGAGCGCTACCGCAAGGCCGTCGCCACCTCGGCCTGACGACGAGCCGGTCCGGGGTACGCGCTTGCGCCGACCCCGGACCGGCCGGTTACGCTGCCGGCATGGCCAGCTCGCACGCGTACCCGATGACGTCCCCCGACGTCCGGCTCGGCGCGCTGCGACGCCGGCGGTCCCGCGACCGCCTGCGCTGAGCCTTCCCCTCCTGCGACCGGCGGATCGAGCCGCCGGTCGTCATCGATCGTCCTCGCTCCGCCGTCGCGTTCCCGTCAGGTGATCCGCGCGGCGGATCCACAGCGAGATCGGCGTACTCATGGATCTTGAAAGGTTGCTTGCCGACCGGCTGGCGCCCGCGTTCGCGGCGGTGGCCGGCATGCCGGTGGACCCGGCCGTGCGGCGCTCGCAGCACGCGGACTTCCAGTCGGACGCGGCGCTGGGGCTGGCCCGGCGGCTCGGCCGTCCGCCGCGGGAGATCGCCGCGGAGGTACGGGAGCACGCGTCGCTGGCCGACGTCTGCGCGGCGGTCGAGGTGTCCGGTCCGGGTTTCCTGAACCTCACGGTGGCCGACCACGCGCTCGGCGGGCTGGTGTCCGCGCTGGCCGCCGACCCGCGGCTCGGGGTGCCGCCGGTGGCCGAGCCGGAGACGGTGGTGGTCGACTACTCGGCGCCGAACGTGGCGAAGGAGATGCACGTCGGGCACCTGCGGTCGACGGTGATCGGGGACGCGGTGGCCCGGACGCTGGAGTGGCTCGGGCACCGGGTGCTGCGCGCCAACCACCTCGGCGACTGGGGCACACCGTTCGGCATGCTGATCGAGCACCTGCTCGACCTGGGCGAGGCCGGCGCGGCGCAGGAGCTGTCGATGGGTGACCTGGACGGGTTCTACAAGGCGGCGCGGGCGAAGTTCGACGACGACCCGGCGTTCCAGGAACGGTCGCGGCGGCGGGTGGTGGCGTTGCAGGGCGGCGACCCGGCGACGCTGCGGCTGTGGCGGCTGCTGGTGACGCAGTCGGAGAGCTACTTCCTGACCGTGTACGACCTGCTCGACGTGACGCTGACCGGCGCCGACTTCCGGGGCGAGAGCAGCTACCACGACCAGCTCGCGCCGACCGTCGACGAGCTGGACCGGCTCGGGCTGCTGCGGCGCAGCGACGGCGCGGACTGCGTGTTCCCGCCCGGTTCGGTGGGCCGTGACGGCGAGCCGTTGCCGCTGATCGTGCGCAAGTCCGACGGCGGGTACGGCTACCCGGCCACCGACCTGGCCGCCCTGCGGCACCGGACCGGCACGCTCGGCGCGACAAGGCTGCTCTACGTGGTAGGCCTACCGCAGCGGCGGCACTTCGAGATGGTGTTCGCGGTCGGCGCGCAGGCCGGCTGGCTGGCCGCGCCGGCACGGGCCGAGCACGTCGGCTTCGGCTCGATCCTCGGCCCGGACGGGCGGATGCTGCGCAGCCGGGCCGGCGGGTCGGTGAAGCTGGTCGGGCTGCTCACCGAGGCTGTGGAGCGGGCCACCGCGCTGGCCCGGGAACGCAATCCGGAGCTGGGCGAGGCGGAGGCCGCCGCGGTGGGGCGCGCGGTGGGCATCGGCGCGGTCAAGTACGCCGACCTGTCCGGCGACCGGCACAAGGACTACGTGCTGGACTGGGAGCGGATGCTGTCGCTGGACGGGAACACCGCGCCGTACCTCCAGTACGCGTACTCCCGGGTCCGGTCGATCTTCCGGCGGGCCGGCGCGGCGGCGCGGCCGGACGCGGAGGTCTCGCTCACCGAGCCGGCCGAGCGGGCGCTCGCCATCGAGCTGGTCGGCTTCGCCGCGGTGGTCGAGGAGGTGGCGGGCACCCTGGAGTTCCACCGGCTGACCGCGTACCTGCACCGGCTGGCGGTCGCGTTCAGCGCGTTCTACGAACGCTGCCCGGTGCTGCGGGCCGAGGGTCCGCTTCGGGACATCCGGCTCGTGTTGTGCGAGCTGACCGGGCGGGTGCTGCGGCAGGGCCTGGACCTGCTCGGCATCCGTACCCCGGAACGGTTGTGAGGCCGACCGGACACCTCCTGGGCATAGCCCTTTGGGCAGCTTGTGGGCCTGATTCGCGCGTATCTATGGTCGGTGCGTCTCCGCGAGCCCGACATGGGGGTGGGTCATGCCCGAACGTCCGACTACCGGCTCGGCGGCGGTGGCACCGTCGTGAGCACCACCGAAGCACCGACCACGATCGTCTGGGACGGCGCGTCCCGGATCCGCCGCCTCGCCGCCACGATCGCACTCGGCGAGACGGCCGGCGTCCTGGTGCCGGTGGTGGTGATCGCGCTGATGGCCCGGATCAGCGTCGAGGCGATGTACGTGCGCTCCCTCTACGTACCGTTGGCGCTGCTCTTCGCCGCCCTCCAGGTGGGCTTCGACGTGAGCAACCAGGTCTCCGCGTCGGTGAGCCGCGGCGCCGGCCGGGCCAGGGACGTCCTCCCGGTCGCCGCCAGCATGGCCCGCGTCGGCGTGGCCGTCTGGGGCACCGTCAGCCTCGTACTGATCCTGGCGGCGCCCTGGCTGGCGGCGCTGCTGAACGTCCCGGACGCGTCGGTGGGGGAATTCGTCGCCTTCACCCGCTGGGCCTGCCTGGCCAACCTGATCTTCTTCCCGACCGTGCTGCTCTCGTCGAGCCTGCGCGGCTACGGCCGGCCGGGCTCCGCGGCGGCCGTGGTGCTGACCGGCGCGGTCCTGGAGGTGGGCGGCGTCGCGGTCCTGGGCTTCGGCACCGACCTCGGCGTGTACGCGCTTCCGGTCGCGATCGCGATCGGCGGCGTGGCCGCGCTGACCGTCGGCATGGTGCAGGTGTACCGCTGCGGACTCTGGACGGCGAGCGGGCCGCTGACCTGGCGGCCGGAGGCGATCGGGCGACTGACCGGCACCGGACTGCCGGTCACCGCGTCGTTCGTGGTGATGGCCGTGGCGAACGCGGGCCTGCTGTGGGCGCTCAGCCCGTTCGGGCCGGACGTGGTGTCCGGGTACTCGGCGGCCGGCGCGCTGCAGAACCTGCTCATCGTGCCAGCCTCGGCGCTCGGTTCGGCGACCGCGATCGTGCTCAACCAGATGCGGGGCGCGGGGCGGCCCGGCGAAGGGCCGGCGGTGTTCGGGGCCGGACTGCGCCTGACCGCCGCGGTGTACGCGGTGCTCGCGGCCGCGATCTGGTTGGGCCGGGAGCCCCTGGCCGCGCTGCTGGCTGGTGACCCGACCGTCGCGTCGGAGACCGCACGGTTCCTGGGGATCGTCGGCCTGACCTACCTCGGTCTGGGCCTGAACGTGATGACGCTGCTCCTTCTCGAACAGGTCGGCGGGGGCCTGATCGCGCTGCTGCTGAACGTGCCCTACTTCGGGGGCATGGTCGTCGTCGGCAGCGCGCTGGCCCGGACCCAGCAGGATCCGTCGGCCCTCTACTGGACGATCGCGGTGCTCAACGCCTGCGGCATGCTGCTCGTCCCGCTCCTCACGTGGCGGCACGTCCGCCGGACCAGCCGGGCGGACGCCCGGTGAACCGCCCCGAATGGCGGGCGCGGGACGTTCGCCTGAGCGTCACGATCATGCACCATCCGGCTCGCGACGTCGCCCTGGACGTGCTCGTCGATGCGTGCCGCCCGCTGGAGGCACGCATCGTGCACGACCCGGACCCCGACGCCGCGCGCAGCCCGTTGCGGACCGCGAAGGTCGCCTGGGCCTCGATCGCCGAGGGCGCCACGCACCACCTGGTCCTGCAGGACGACGCCCGGGTCTGCGACGACTTCGCCGCGCACGTGCTGGCCGCCATCGCGCGCCGCCCGGCACACGGCATCGCCCTTTACACCGACTGGAGCAGCCCGCAGAACAGCTTCCTGTGCCGGCTGGCCGCGGTCGCCGGATCGCCGTGGGCAGCGCTGTCCCCGATGGAGTGGATACCGGCGCTGGCGTTCCTGCTGCCGGCCGACGTGGCCGCGGACCTGGCCGCCTACCTGGCGCCGATCCCCGACGAGGTCACCGACGACGACCAGATGATCGCCCGATACTGCCGGGAACGCGAGGTGCCGATGCTGGCGACGGTGCCGCACCTGGTCGACAACCGCGGGCTGCCGACCCTGATCGCCGGGCACGGCGGCCGGCACCATGCCACCGTGTGGGCGCCGCCGGTGCCGTCCGACACGCACTGGGAACTCGACCCCCGGATCGACGCGACCCTGGCGTCGCGGTCCCGCTACCGGTCCCACGACGAGTACGTCGTGCAGGTCAAGGACTCGCGCTGCCTGATCCGGCTGCTGCGGCCGCACACCGGTGAGCCCGGCGGCAACGAGTTCTGCTGGTACTGGGCGGACTGGTGCGACCTGCTCGGGGTCGGCGCGGAGGAGGTGACGACCGCGCTGGCCGCGTACCTGGACAGCCGGCCCGGGCCGCGACCGCAGGCGCGGGCCGCCCTGGAGATCTGGGCCGCCGGATACCTGCTCGGGCTGGAGGCCGCCGCGGTACGCCGTGACCTGCCCGTCCCACTCGGCCCCGCCCACCCCGCCCGGATCCGTTCGGCCGTGTCGACCTGGGTGGACTCCGGCCTGACCGCCCCGGACGGCACGGCCCTCGGCGCCGCCGGCCGGGCCGCGCTCATCGACCTCGGCGTGGCCGCTGTCGCTCTCGGCCTGCACCGCCGGAGCCCTGACACCTTCGTCACGGCCGGCGTGCCGGCCGACGCCAGTGGAGAGGACATCCGACATGACCACGCTTGCCACGACTCCTGACCCGGCCCTGGGCACCGTGGTCGAACGGATGGCGCTACGCGAGGTGGCAGCCCACTTCCTCGTTCCGGCCGATCAGCCGCCGGGGGTGATCCGCCCGCCCGCACCCCCGATGGCGGTCCGGATCATGACCTGCCCGGACTGCGGCGCCGACGCCGACACCTTCGGGGACGCGGGCGTCGCGTTGCCCTTCGCGGAGTGGCGGATCGTCGCCGCGGACGACCCCGACGCCGGCGACCTGCCCACGCTGACGGTGCTCGGCTGCGAGTGGTTCGCGCCGCGCGCGATGCTGCCGGTGGCGATCGCCATCGAGCGGTTCGGCCCGGTGTCGGCGACCGGCTTCCGCAGCCGCGCGGTGGCCGTCACCGAGCTGCGTGGCCTGCCGTTCGACGCCGTCCTGGCGGCCCTCGACGAGCAGGAGAGCTGGGCCGACGCCGTGTGCGCCGGCAGCGGCCTGCCGCCGGGGCCGGCGCGGACCGTACCGGCCGCCAGCCGGCTGGTCAGCTCGGCGGCCACCTGGGCCGCCTTCCGCGCCTCGGTCACCGCCCGGTTCCTCGGCCCGCACGCGTCCGACGCCGGACCGGGCCGATGGAACGAGCGGTACCTGGAGAACCGCCGGGACGCGGCGGTCCGCACGCTGGACGGATACGCATCGTGCCCGGCCTGACCGCCGACGTGCGCTGGCAGCCGGCCCGCTTCACCGGTTCGCGGGCGGTCGTCGAGCACCTGACGTGGGGTCAGGTGCTCGTGGAACGCGACATCCGGCGGATGCCGCCGGGCACCGCCTACAACGTCACGGTGCCCGTGCTGATCCCCGACGGCGTGGACCTGGCGATGGTGTGCGCCGCTGTGGGCGCGCTGACCGGCCGGTTCGAGGCACTGCGTACGCGGTTCCCGCGGCGGGACGGCCGGCTGGTCCAGGAGGTGCTGGACAGCGGCAGCATCCCGGTCGGGGTCTTCTCCGGCGACGGTCCGGCCGAGCGGTTCACGGCGACCGCCCGGGAACTGGACGAGCAACTCCAGGCGACACCGTTCGACCACGATCGGGACCTGCCGATGCGCGTCCTGGTCTGCGTGCACCGGGGCGTGCCCCGGGCTCTGGTGCTCTGCATCGCTCACCTGGCCGCCGATCTGCAGAGCAGCCGCCTGGCGGCACGGGTGCTGGCCGAGATGCTGGCCTGCCGGGCGGCGGGGCGCCCCGATCCGGCGACTCCGGAACTGGTTCATCCCGCCGACCTCGCCGCCTTCGAGCGTTCCCCCCGGGGCCGTACGGTCAGCGCCGCCGCCGTGGCCCACCTGCGCCGGCAACTGAACGCGGTCCCGCTCGACAACTTCGCCGCGCTCCGGCCGGTGGCGCCGGCCGAACCCCGGTTCTGGCGCGGTGTCCTGGACTCGCCGATCTCGGCGCCGGTGCTGGGGATGCTCGCCGACCGGTACCGCACCAGCACCGCCACCGTCGCGCTCGCGGTGACCGCAGCCCTGCTGGGCGTGGTCGCCGAGACCGACAGGTGCGGATTGCTGCTGGTCGTCGGCAACCGCACCACCGCCGCACAGCGGGCCTCGATCGGCACGCTGACGCAGCACATGCCGGCCGTCGTCGACCTGACCGGGCCGGCCTTCTCCGACCTGGTCCGGCACTGTTGGGGCACTGCCGTGCGGGCCTTCCGGCACGGCCGCTTCGATCCGGTGGACGGGTGGGCGGCGCTGGCCGAGGTGAGCCGGGAACGCGGCGCCGAGCCGGAGATCAGATGCTTCTTCAACGACATGCGCGGCGCACCGGAGACGCCGCCCGTCACCGCGCCGATCGACAGTGACGTGGTGCGGCGGGTCCTGGCCGAGCCGCGCTTCCGGTGGACCGAGCGCCGGCCGGCCGGCGCCTCGTTCTTCATGGAGGTCGGCGACGTGCTCGACACCCCGGGGCACCTGCGCTGGACGCTGCTCGCGGACACCACCCTGCTGCCCCCCGACCTCATCCGTGCGGTCCTGGCCGGAGTGGACCGGCTGCTGGTGCGACTGCTCGACACCGATCTGCTCCTCTCCGAGGTGGGCGAGGCCGCCGGCCTGCGCGGCGTGGTGGTCCCGCACTGAACGATCCGATCGACCGGGGCGGGGCAGCGGGGGTCTGCCCCGCCCCGGTCTCTCAGCCCTGGGCGGTGGCCGTCAGCTCCGGCTGCGCGTCGACGGCGTCCGGAGCGGAGGGGACCGGCGGCCGGCCACCCAGGAAGCGAGGCGCCCACCACGCGGCGCTTCCGAGAATCGCCATCGTCGCCGGGACCAGCAGCATCCGGACGATCACCGCGTCGATCAGGACGGCCAGCACCAGACCCAGGCCGACCTCCTTGATCGGCGCGAAGCCCCCGGTCATGAAGCCGGCGAAGGTGACCGCGAGGAGCAGGGCCGCAGCGGTCACGATGCCACCGCTTCGCTGCAGGCCCTCCCGCACCGCCTGGTCCGGGGCCGCGCCGGCGAAACGGCGCTCACGGATCCGGGACAGGACGAAGACCTCGTAGTCGGTGGAGAGCCCGAACGCGATCGCCGCAACGACCACCGGCACGGTCAGGTCGATGCCGTCGAGCCGCTCACCGCCGAGCAGGCCGACCAGGTGCCCCTCCTGGAACACCCAGACCACCACACCGAGTGCGGCGAACAGGCTGAGCAGGTTGGTGAGCACGGCCTTCAGCGGGATCAGCACCGACCGGGTGAACGCCAGCAGCAGGACGAACGTCGCCAGCAGGACGATGCCGCCGGCGATCGGGAGGCGGTCGCGCAGCTCCTGCTGGTAGTCGACCAGACGGGCCGCGTCGCCGGTGACCTGCACCGTGAAGGGTGCGTCCAGGTCACGGATGTCGCGTACCGCCCGGGCGGTGTCCGGGTCGCTCGTCGGGTTCTCCGGGGTGGCCTGCAGCACGGCCAGCCCGCCGCCGCTGCGCCCCGGGTTCACCACCGAGACGCCGGGCACCGCGGCGACCCGCTGCCGGAAATCGGCCAGGTCGGGGTCGTCGGCCGAGGTCCGGGCGACGATCGTGATCGCGCTCGGGCCGGCGAGTGCCGGGAAGTGCTCGCGCAACGCCTCGGTGAGCTGGCGGGTGGCACTGTCGGCCGGCAGCGACTTCGGGTTGCTGGTGTCCAGCCGCAGGTTGGTCGCGGACAGCCCGGCCATGAGCAGGCCGACGAGCACCACCAGCAGGGTGAGCACCGGCATCTTCTGCACCCCACGGGCGACCGCGGCGAACGACCGGCCGCGCTCCTTCCGGGCCCGGACCGGCTTGATCCGGTTACGCAGCAGCTGGAGCAGCGCGGGCAGCAGGGTGATCGCGGCGAGCATGTCGATCAGCACCACGGCGGCGCCGGCCACGCCGATGGACCGCAGGAACGGATCGGCGAAGACCACCAGGCTGGCCAGGCTGACCGCGATGGTCAGGCCGGAGAAGACGATGGTCCGGCCGGCGCGTTCGGAGGCCCGCACGAGCGCCTCCTCCGCGTCCTCGGTCAGCGCCCGCTCCTCCCGGAACCGGCTGACCATGAGCAGCGCGTAGTCGACGCCGAGACCGATGGCGAGCATCGTGGTGACCTGGATCGAATAGATCGACACATCGGTGAAGAAGCTCATCACCAGCAGCGTGGTGAAGGTTCCGCCGACACCGACGAGGGCGATCAGCAGCGGCAGCCCGGCGGCGATCAGCGACATGAAGACCAGCAGCAACAGGAGCAGCAGCAACGGCGCGGAGACGATCTCGGCCCGCCTGGTGTCCGAGGTGGCCTGGTCGTTGAACTCGCGGTCGGTGAGCGGGCCGCCGGAGACCACAGCCGTCGTACCGTCGATCCCGGTCAGCTGCGTCCGTACCTTGTCGGCCAGCAGGTCGCCCTGGTGCGCCAGCTCCACGTTCACCAGGACCGCCGCGCCGTCGGTGGCGACCGGGGCCTGGGTACCGAACGGGTCGGTCACCGCCAGCACGCCGTCGACGGCGCGCAGCTCGGTGAGCGCGGCGGAGACCTTCGTACGGAAGGCGGGGTCGGTGACCGAGCCGCCGGAGATGACCGCGTTGATCACCGGTGGCGCGAGCTCGGCGTCACCGAGCGCCTGCGCGCCCTGCTGCGACTCGCTACCGGCGATGGCGCCGACGCTTGTCGTCATCCGGGCGAAGACGCCGTTTCCGACGGTGAAGCCGGCCGCTGCGATCACCAGCCAGATGACGAGCACGACGGCAGGGCGCCGGCGAGCGAAACGCGTAACGGCACGGATCATCACACAGCTCCTCAGGACGGAAAGACCGATGTGATCTCATCCTGATGAAGCGGGCCCTCCGGCAGATCGCCGCCGAGAGCCAAATCCGGTCTCACCCGAGCGAGGGAGAGCGCTCAGTCGAGATCCTCACCGGGACTGATCAGTCCGGCCTCGTAGGAGAAGACCACCGCCTGCACCCGGTCCCGCAGGCCCAGCTTGGCCAGCACGTTGCTGACATGAGTCTTGACGGTGTGGTCGCTCACCGTCAGCCGGGCGGCGATCTCGGCGTTGGAGAGCCCACGAGCGACCAGGCACAGGATCTCCCGCTCCCGCCCGGTCAGCTCGTCCAGCCGGGCCGGCGGGCGGATCGCGCCCTGGGGCCGTCGCAGCAGGTCGGCGATCACCCGCCGGGTCACCGTCGGGGCGAGCAGCGCCTCGCCCTTGGCGATGACCCGTACCGCTTCGACCAGCTCGGCCCGGCGCATGGTCTTGAGCAGGAAACCGTTCGCGCCGGCCCGCAGCGCGTCGTGCACGTGCTCGTCGACGTCGAACGTGGTGAGGATGAGCACCCGCGCGTCGGTGGTGGCGCAGATCCGGCGGGTGGCCTCGATGCCGTCGATCGGGCCCTCCATCCGGATGTCCATGACCACCACGTCCGGCTTCTTCTCGGCCACCACCCGCAGGGCCTCCAAGCCGTCCGCCGCCTCGCCCACCACGGTCAGGTCCGGCTCCGCGTCGAGGATCATGGCGAAGCCACCTCGGACCAGATCCTGGTCGTCGACGACCACGATGCGCACCATGGGGCGCCACCCCTCGATTCGTAGCAGCTCATTCAGTGGGCAGGACGGCGCGCACAGTGAAGCCGCCGCCGTCGGGACCCGCTCCGACGCACAGCTCACCACCGCAGGCGGTGACCCGCTCCCGCATGCCCATCATTCCGTATCCGCCGCCGACATCCACCGCACCGATGCCGTCGTCGGTGACCGTGACCCGGATTTCGAGCGGGTTGAACTCGATCAGCACGTCCACCATCGACGCCCGCGCGTGCCGGATGGTGTTCGTCAGCGCCTCCTGCACCACGCGGAAGACAGTGGCGTCCACATCGGCGGGCAGGGGCCGCTGCTGGCCGCGCCAGCGCAGTGCCGCCTCCAGGCCGCCGCGGCGCGCCTCGCCGAGCAGTCGCGGTACGTCACCCACCCCCGGGACCGGAGCCGGCGGCTCCTCGCCCTCCGCCGAGCGCAGCGCGGCCAGCGATCGCCGGAGCTGGGCGATGGCGGACCGGCCGCTCTCGGCGATCACCTCGAAGGTCTTCTCGGCCCGGGCCGGGTCGGTGCGGGCCACCACCGGCCCGGCCTCCGCCTGGACCACCATGATCGCGACGGTGTGCGCCACGATGTCGTGCACCTCGCGGGCGATTCGGTTGCGGTCGCGCGCGGCGGCGGCGGCCCGTTCCTCCTCCTGGCGGGCAGCGCGTTCCTCGAGCACCGCGATCCGGTCGCCGCGGCCGCGGGAGGCGATCCCCATGCTGTACGCCGCCACGTACGCCATCCCGACGTACCCGAAGGTGGCGGCGTTCTCGCCCGGGACCACGAGTGAGACGACCACCCCCACGGCCTGCACCCCGATCGCGACCTGCCGCCAGGGGGACGGGCTCAGCGACGCGAACGTGTACGTCGCGACGAGCGGCCCGAACGGCAGCGGCGGCATCTGGTGTGAGAGCCCGAGGACGCTGATCGCCAGGCCCACAGTCACCGTGGTGAGCAGCGGGGCCCGCCGGCGCCAGATCAGCGGTAGCGACGCGCCGGCGGCCACCAGGATGTGCCAGACCTTGCCGTCCTCGGAGAACGTCACCGGCAGGGCGGTGCCGACGAACACGGCCACCGCGATCAGCCCGTCCAGCCAGAGCGTGGCGTTTCGGGGCAGCCGCGCGGGTCGTGCCCGCGTCCGGACGGCGGCCGGAAGAGGCATGGACAACGGCACGATCGGCTCCTCAACGCGCGACGGTCCCCAGTATGCGGCCCCGGCGGCCGTCCGGGGCGTACGCGCGCGCTCGGACCGCCGTCGATGTCCTGTTCAGGACATCGAGGTGGAGACCGGGACGAGCGGGTCGGTTGAATCGAGTTCTGTCGCAGAGAGAAGGAGGCACCACGTGGGCGCAGTCCGCGTCGCCATAGCCGGGGTCGGCAACTGTGCCGCGTCGCTGGTGCAAGGCGTCGAGTACTACCGGGACGCGAGGACGACCGACACCGTTCCCGGCCTCATGCACGTCGCCTTCGGCGACTACCACGTCGGCGACATCGAGTTCGTCGCGGCTTTCGACGTGGACGCGAAGAAGGTGGGCCGGGACCTGTCCGAGGCCATCGTCGCGAGTGGCAACAACACCATCAAGATCTGCGACGTGCCCCCGTCCGGGGTCGTCGTGCGGCGTGGCCCGACACTCGACGGTCTCGGCGAGTACTACCGGGAGATGATCGAGGAGTCCGACGAGCAGGCCGTCGACGTGGTTCGCGCACTGCGCGACTCCGGCGCCGACGTCCTCGTGTCGTACCTGCCGGTGGGCTCGGAGGAGGCCGACCGGTTCTACGCCCGCTGCGCGCTGGAGGCGGGCGTGGGGTTCGTCAACGCGCTGCCGGTGTTCATCGCCTCGGACCCGGTGTGGGCGGCCCGGTTCACCGAGGCCGGCGTGCCGATCATCGGCGACGACATCAAGTCGCAGGTGGGCGCCACCATCACCCACCGGGTGCTGGCGAAGCTCTTCGAGGACCGCGGGGTCCGGCTGGAGCGCACCTACCAGCTGAACTTCGGCGGCAACATGGACTTCATGAACATGCTGGAGCGTCGCCGGCTGGCGTCGAAGAAGCTGTCCAAGACCCGCGCCGTCACCTCGCAGGTGCCCCACGAGATGGCCGCCGGCGACGTGCACATCGGCCCCAGCGACTACGTGCCGTTCCTGGAGGACCGCAAGTACGCCCTGGTCCGCCTGGAGGGGCGGGCGTTCGGCGACGTGCCGCTGCAACTGGAGTACAAGCTCGAACTCTGGGACTCGCCCAACTCGGCCGGCGTGATCATCGACGCGGTCCGGGCGACCCGGATCGCCATGGACCGGGGGATCGGCGGACCCATCCTCTCCGCTTCCTCGTACTTCATGAAGTCGCCGCCCGAGCAGTACGACGACGCCGCCGCCCGGGACGCCGTCGAGCGCTTCATCCGCGGCGAGGTCGAACGCTGACCGACGGGTGACGGGGGAGCCGGAGTCCGGCTCCCCCGTCGTCGTTCGTCACGGTCCCCGCCTCAGATCGCCCTGGAACTCGTGGTGGTGGCAGACCGCGGGATCCGCTCCGGCCAGCGCCACGGCACCGCGGAAGGCGCCGTGGTCGGGCAGGTCCCGCAGGAAGTAGGCGCCGGGCAGCCGGCCGGACGGATCACGGATCACCGCACCGCTCGCCGCGCCGGGGACCGGCAGCCGCAGCCCGAGCGCCAGGCGCGCACCGGCGGCCTTGACGCACGCCTCCTTCCGGGTCCACAACCGCAGGTAAGCGGCGTAGGCGCCGGCACCGGCGGCCGCCACCAGCGCGGCCTCCGCGGGGGTGAAGAAGCGCGCGGCCATCCGCTGCGGATCCAGCCCGGGCCGGGGGTGGTCCAGGTCCACGCCGACCTCCCGGCCGGCGAGCGCGATCACCGCCCGTTCCCCGGCGTGCGCGAGGCTGAAATGCAGCGAACCGCCCGGCAGGTACGGCCGCCCGAGCGGCTCGCGGCGCAGCGGCAGCGCGGTGGGCCGCAGGTCAAGCCGCCCGGCGAGGATCCCGTTCAGGGCGGCGTGCGCCACGACGAAGCGACGGCGCCCGTCCGGATCGCCGATGTCCGCGGCGCGCCGCAGTTCGGCCGCGCCGAGCCAGCGGGCGGCGTCGACGTCGCGGTCCAGGTGGACGGTCCAGACGTCGACGCCGCCCGGCTCAGTCACGGTCGAGTTTGCCCTGGACGAGGCCCTGGAAGGTGTTGAGTCGCTGGATGTTGCCGGTGCCTTCCATGAATTCGACGCCCCGGGCGTCGCGGATCAGCTTGTCCAGCATCGGCTGCGTGAGCCGTGCGCCGGGGCCGAAGTACTCCAGCGCCTCCAGCGTCACCTCCTCGGCCAGCCGGGCCGCCCGGGCCTTCGCCGCCGAGGCCAGGTGTCCGTTGGCGGGCTGGGCGTCCACGATCGAGGCGGCCTGCCAGATGAGCTGCCGTACGCCGTCGATCCGCCGGCCGGTCCGTTCCCAGCGCAGCCGCTCGGCCTTGGACAGCGAACCGCGCTGCTCGATGACGTAGTCGTGCGCGGACCGGGCGATGCCCAGCGCGATCGCCGCCACGCCCGGCCGGAGACGGTTGAACATCTGCACGCCGCTCCACACGCCGCGCCGGGTGGGGCTGAGGTGGCGGCCGAGCACCCGGTCCTCCGGGACCGGCACGCCGTCCAGGGTGATCGCGCTGAGCTGGGCGCCGCGCAGGCCGATCGTCGGGATCGGCTCGGCCTTGAAGCCGGGCGCGCCGGTCTCGACGAGCACCGCGGTGGCGCCGAGCGGACCGGGCCGGTCGCGGGCGAAGACGACGCCGACCTGGGCCCGGGCGCCGTTGCCGATGTAGCGCTTGGCGCCTCGCAGCAGCAGGCCGCCCTCGCCGTCGGGGTCCAGTCTCGTGCCCATCGCCCCCGCGTCCGAGCCGTGGTCGGGCTCGGTCAGCGCGAAGAAGGTCCACGTCGGCGCGGCCAGCAGCCGGCCGTAGAACCATTCCTTCTGATCCCGGTCGGCGAGCAGGTCGACGAGCACCCCGGACAGCGAGGCACCGGGGGACGCGAGCATCATGCCGGCGTCCCCGGCGGCGATCTCCTCGGCGAACACCACCCGTTCCATCGCCGTCATGCCGTCGAACCGGTACCCGCCGATGAGCGTCCGGTCCGGCAGCCACGGCGCCGGGATGAGCATGGTGGACAGGTGCCGTACGGCCGGGTTGTCCAGGCACCGGTACACGGTGTCCGGGTCACGGTCCAGCTCCAGGGCCGTCGAGCGCAGGTCGCGCGCCCAGTCCCGGGCGTGCGCCCGGGCGGCGGTGAGCCGGTCGTCCAGTTCGATCACGGCGTCCACTCCTGTCCACCGATCCAGGCATCGGCCAGCAACTCCGACGCGTCGACCACAGCGCCCGGCCCGTCCGCGGTGAACCCGCTGGCTCCGAGCAGGCGCAGCAGCATCCGGTCGGCAACGGTGATCTGCCGGTGCAGCCAGGCCAGGGATCCGGCCGGGGGCGGCGTACCGGTGAGCCGGACCTTGATCTCGATCTGCTCGGTGACGGCGTCCGCCAGCGCACCCTTGATCATCTGTTGCAGCAGCAGCGGGGTGTCGCCGACGCGGCGGTCACCGAGGTGGGCGACTGTGACATCGAGCAGGGCCTCGGAGAGTCCGAGCCGGAGCCCGGCCAGCGCGGCCATCCAGTCCGGCCAGGGTGCCGGCGCGCCGACCGGGCCGGGTGCGCCCCGGTAGCGGACGGCCGCCAGCCGGCCGTCCGGTGTCTCGACAGTGCCGAGCCGCTCCACGGCGGCCGGGTCCAGGGCGGCGACGGTGTCCCCGGTCCAGACCCGGCCGGCGTCGTGCAGCGCCGGCTCGGGCAGCACGCAGCACCCGGTCGGGCCGCACGGCAGGGCCCGGTCCGCCAGCGCGGCGTGCATCGCGGTGAGCGTGGCGGTGAGCCCGCCGGTCCGGGCGCTGCGGCGGGCCTCCTCGGCGATCACGACCGCACCTCCGGGCCCGAGCCGGCGAAGACCGCCACGCACAGGGTGCCCGAGATCGGGTCGTGGTCCGCCACCGCGATCGGCCCGGCGGTGCCCGCCCGTTGCCGGGCAAGCTCGGCCCAGACACCCGCAGCACCCGACCCCGGCGCCGGAACGGCCTGATCGCCGCCGGTCAGGCCGGGACCGGTGATCAGGACGGCGTCCGCCGGCACCAGCTCGTCGAGCAGCGTCCCGGCTGCCGCCGGTGACACGTCCGGTCGCTGGTGCACTGATGTCCCGTCCGTGCCGGCCGGTTCGAGCAGCACCGCCACCCCGACGTCGTGGCCGGGAACCGGATACCGGGGCCCGACCACCTCGTACGGGATCGTCGTCTGTTCCAGGATCAGCAGCAACGCCCGGCAGCCGGGGAAGTCGCCGGAGTAGGTCCCGAGCAGCCGCAGGGCGGTGAACGCCGCCGCCGGTCCCTGGTCGGACACCGCGAAGGCGAGCGGATCGCCCTGCACCAGCTCGTTGAGGTAGCAGGCGGTGACCCGGCGCGGGTCGCCGTCCGGGGTGGAGTGCGCGATGGCGATCAGATCCACCGGCGCCGCGAGGTCGAGATCGCGCACCAGGCGGTCCGCCATCCCGGTGAACGAGTTCCGGGCGGCCGCCGCGTGCCGGTCCCGGTCGAAGCGACGACCGTACAGCTCGGTCATGTCCGACAGGTACTCCTCGAGCAACGGATCGCCCCGGTACGGCTCCGGATCGGGGTCGAACCGGCGGGCGATCACCTGAGTCGGCCGGAGCCGGCCGGTACGGACCGACGGGGCCGGGGCGATGGACAGGAACATCGGCGTCAGGCCAGGCCCTGCTCGATGACGTAGTCGGCGAGCGTGCCGACCGACTCGAAGTGGTGCTGCTCCAGCGTGTCCGAGTCGATCACCACGTTCAGCCGGTCCTCGATGTGCATGAGCAGTTCGAGGACGTTCGTCGAGTCCAGCCCGAGCTCGTCCATCAGCCGGGTCTGCTCGGTCACCTGGACCGAGTCGCGGTTCAGCACCGCGACGACGGCGTCGATCATGTGGTCGACGACCGCGGCGCGGTCGACGGTGGCTTCCGAAGCCATGGTCATGGCGGGCCTCCTGTGTGCCGGTCGGGATGGGTTGTCAGTCGAGGATCTGCGGGCCGAGCAGGTCTTCGACGGTGTCGCGGCGGCGGACCAGGCGGGCCCGGCCGCCGTCCACCAGCACCTCGGCCGGGTGGCCGTGGCTGAGGAAGAGCACCGGTGAGGCGCTCGGGCCGTACGCGCCGGAGCGCAGCACGCCGACCAGGTCGCCCGGCCGCAGCTCGGGCAGTTCCACGTTGCGGCCGACGGTGTCGTTCGGCGTGCACAGCGGGCCGGTGACGTTCCACGGGCCGGCGTCCGTGCCGGCCCGGTTGAGCAGCCGCATCGGGAAGTTGCGCTTGACGTAGGAGCCGATGCCGACGGCCGCCATGTGGTGGTTCGTGCCGCCGTCGGTGACCGCGAAGCGCTCCCCCATCGAACTCTTCACGTACCGCACCCGGGTGACGTAGGTGCCGCAGGGCGCGGTCAGGTACCGGCCGAGTTCCAGCAGGAGCCGGGCCCCGGGGTGCGCGGCGTGGAACGCCTCGACCACCGGGTTGAGCAGGCCGGCGACCGCGGCCGGGTCGAGGTCCGGCTCGCCGGGGAAGTAGGCCACCCCGAGGCCACCGCCCACGTCGACGGCCTCCAGGACGAAGTCCAGCCGCTCGGCGAGCCGCTCGGCCAGGTCGATGATCCGGCGGGCGTTCTCGGCGACCACCCCGGGATCGAGGATGCGGGTGCCCAGGTAGGCGTGCACGCCGATGACGCGCACCCCGGGATGGTTCTTGACCAGGTCGGCCTCGTCGAAGAGCTGCTGCTCGTCGATCCCGAACTGGCGCGGTTTGCCGCCCATCGTGAGGCCGGAGCCCTTGACCGCGAAGCTCGGGTTGACCCGAAGCATCACCGGTGCGATGACGCCCCGCTCCCGGGCCAGCTCGTCGATCGTCGCCAGTTCCCCGAACGACTCGCAGACCAGCGCGAAGACGCCCTCGGACAGGCACGCCTCGAGTTCGCCGCGGCTCTTGCCGGGGCCGAGGAAGATGATGTCGCGCGGGACCACCCCGGCGGCGAGCGCGGTACGCAGCTCCACCATCGACGACACCTCCGCCCGGGCGCCCTGCGCGCCGAGCAGCGCGCAGACGGCCATGTTCGGGTTGGCCTTCAGCGAGTAGAAGATCTCCATCGCCGGATGCAGCCGCTCACGCAGCCCCAGGTACTGCCCGCGCAGGCTGTCCCCGTCGTACACGTAGAGGGGCGTGCCGAACCGCTCGGCCAGTTCGGACATGGCCACGCCCTGGATCGTCACTTCTCCGGTCACCGTCGTGTTCCTTCCGCCACGGCCGCCAGGCGGCCCGCGATCTCGGCGTCCATCGCCGTCAGCTCGTCCGCCGTCGGCGCGGTCAGCAGGCCGTACAGCCGGCCGTCCGCAGCTCCCCCGCCCTCCCGTACCAGGGCGTTCACCGTCGAGAAGTTCTGCACCACCATCCCGGCCGCACCGGCGGCGCTCAGCAGCCACGGCCCCAGCCCGTCGCGGACCTCACCGAAGCGCAGCGGCCGCGCCAGGCGCAGCGGGTACTGCCGGGCCAGCGCGTACCAGCCCGCCGGCACCAGGTGCTCCTGGAGGCCGACCTGGTAGGTCGACATGTTGTGCCGTGCGTTGATCTCCACGACCGGGTAGACGCCGCCCTCCGGGTCGAGCATCGCGTCCACCCCGACCACGCCGTGGTAGCCGTCGCGGGCCAGCCGGGCGCCGAGCACCGCGGCGCTGTGCGTCACGACCGCGACCTGCCGCGCGGTCAGCCCGGCCGGCATCCGGTGACCCTTGTGTACGCCGTTGGCGGTGACCGCCTCCTTGACGAAGTCGAAGTGCACCCCGCCGTCGCGGAACACGGTGAACTGGTAGTTGAGGTCGACGGTCTTGGCGACCCACTCCTCCACCAGCAGCGCCAGCCGCCGATCGCCGGAACGGTCGGCCCGGCGGCGCAGCGTCCGGTGGATCTGGTCCAGGCGCGCCGCGTCCCGGATCAGCAGCAGGCCCTTGCCGGACACCCCGTACGAGTCCTTGAGCACCACCGGCCGCCCCGCAGCGAGCAGCGCGCGGGCGTGTTCGACCGCCTCGTCCAGCTCCTCGACGGTCTCGCAGATCCAGCCCGCGGACTGACGCAGCCCCAGCTCGGTGGCGATCCGCCGGCTGTAGATCTTCCCGTTGACGGCCTTGCAGACGGCCGCCGGCGCCCCGGCCAGCGCGACACCGGTCAGCGCGGCGAGCGCCTCCTCGTCGGCGGAGACCCCGTGCGGGACGATCGCGGCCGCCCCCGCCAGGGCGGACAACCGGGCCAGCAGGGCCGGACTGTCCAGCGCGTCCTGGGTCACCGTGCGGTGCGGATCCTGGCGGTCGGTGGTCAGCACATGCGGCAGGGCCGTCCCGAGCGTCTCCAGATGGGCCAGGTGCTCCGGGTCCGGCCGGTCCTTGAGCACCACGTAGTCGTCCGGGCCGGCCAGCAGCAGGGCGAACTCGTCCATCCGGTTCACCATCGCGTCGCCCGCGGTCAGCGCGACGCGCGGCAGACCCGGCTCGTCACCGCCCCACCGCTGCTCGACCTCGAAGTTGCCGAGGAACACCAGAGGGGTCCGGTCGGTGCCCAGCAACGCCGTCCGCAGCCGTCTGACGAAGGGTTCCCGTGTCGTCGTCATAGCGTCCTATCAGTGCTCGAACACCGCGGCGGCGAAGGTCGACCCCAGCCCGACCGCGGCCATCAGGTAGCGGTCGCCGGGCCGAAGCCGGCCCAGCTCACGGGCCGCGACGTAGTTGAGGAAGGAATCGGCGCAG
Source organism: Micromonospora sp. WMMA1976 (assembly GCF_027497335.1). Lineage (NCBI taxonomy): Bacteria > Bacillati > Actinomycetota > Actinomycetes > Micromonosporales > Micromonosporaceae > Micromonospora > Micromonospora sp. WMMA1976. The sequence continues at coordinate 6,033,298 of NZ_CP114912.1, forward strand.
AAGCAGTGGCCGGTGACCGGCATGTTGTCCAGGAACAGGCGCTCCACCGGGATCCCGACCTTGCGCGCCACCCGCACCCAGGACACCCGGTTCACGTTGTGCGGCAACACCACGTCGAGGTCGGCGACGGTGATCCCGGCGCGCGCCACCGCCGCGAGGATCACCTCGGCGAGCGCGTCCGGATAGCGTTGCTGGAACTCCAGGGACATCGCCGCGGTCAGGGACAGCCCGGCGTTGAACTCGCCGTGCGTGGCCGAGGCGTACGACAGCAGCCGGTCGCGCCGGCCCGTGCCGACCAGGACGGCGGCGCAGCCCTCCCCCATCAGCGCCGTGCCCGGGATCATCCGGGCCGACGGGGTGAACGCCTTCTCACCGACGAAGACCAGGGCCAGCGCGCCGGACTCGCCGTCCTCGGCGAGCAGCCGGCCGGCCATCTCGACGGCCAGCAGCCCGGAGGCGCAGGCGTGCTGGGTGACCGCGAAGGCCCGCGCGTGCCGCAGACCGAGGGCCCGCACCACGTCGTGCAGCGGATCCTCGGGGTACGGCGCGACCGCCTGCAGGGTCCGGGCCTGCACCACGTACCGGACCTGGGACTCACGGCCGCGCAGCTCGGACAGTTTCGCCGCGGCGTTGAGCATCAGGTCGGTGATCGTGCCCGTCGGTTCCCGCAGCACCTCGGCCAGCCCGTAGTACCGGCGGAACATCCGGACCTGGGTGTCGGTCAGCCCAAGCTCTCCGGCCAGCGAATCGATCGGCACCCGTTCCGGCGGCAGGTAGGCGGAGACCGCTTCGAGGGCGGTCACGTCCCGGCGTCCAGCGGCAGGCCGGACAGGTACTCGGTGAGCGCGTCGATGCTCGGGTGGTCCCACACGATCGTCGGTTCCAGGGGCATCCCGAGGTGGTCCTCGATCTCACCGCAGAGCGCGAGCGCGTACACCGAGTCGAGGCCCAGGTCGGCCAGGGGCGTGGCGGTGTCGATGGTGGCCGGATCCCGGTTGGTGAAGTCGGCGACGCGGTCCCGCAGCCACGGACGGAGCTGTCCGGCGGCCCGGTGGTTCGGCAAGATGGTCAATTCCGGCTCCTTGGAAGGTCGGGCAGCACGCTGTCGGACAGGTCGAAGGCCCGGCCGGCGGCGTACCGGCGGGCGAGCTCCGCGTGGATCGGGCCGGCCAGCGCGGCCGGCAGCGACCGGGACGTGCCGTCCAGCTCGTCGGCCAGCCGCAGCAGGGCCGCCGTCACCCAGGCCGGATCGGCCAGGAAGGTTCCCGGGTGGCGCTGCTCGGCCAGCCAGAGGTTCAGGCAGGTGGCTGCGGTCAGCACCGTGGTGTAGCGGGCGGTCAGGTCGAGCGCCGCCGGGTCGCCGCCGATGGCCAGGTCCGCCGGGCGGAGGCCGAGCGCGGCCGAACGCAGCCGGGCCAGCTCGGCGGTGAAGCGCCGGACCAGTCCGCGCAGCCGGTCGTCGCCGGCCGGCATCGTCTCGGCGGCGGCGAGCAGCTGGGCCGTGATCGGGTCGGCCGCCGAGGCGATCCGCAGCCGGTCGAACGGCAGGGCCGGGAGATCGGCGTCCAGGTCGTACAGGGTGGGCGGTGGCTCCTGGCCGGTCGCCCAGGAGCGCCGGGCGAGCCGGGGGAGCTGAGGGAGGACGGTAGCCAGGCAGGCGACCCGGGCCGCGTGCCCGAATCCCGCCGGCGCCAGGTCGCGCTGCAGCTTCTGGAAGATGCCGTACTCACCGGTGCGCAGGTAGCTCTGTGCACCGAGCAGCTCACCGAGCCGGGTCATGGCACGGATGGACCGGCCGGACACGACGTACTTGACGGCCGAGGCGTACGCGTTGGTGTCCTCGGGCAGCAGGTGCACGGCGCGGGCGACGGTGGTGGACAGGCAGTCGGCGATCAGCAGGTCCGTGAACGCCTCGGCCAGTGCCGTACGGACCACCGGCATGGCGCCTACCGGTCGTCCGCGCAGCCACCGGTCCTCGCCGAACCGCAGCACCGCGCGCAGGCCGGTGTCCAGCACACCCAGCGTCATCGCCGGCAGCCCGGTACGGGTCAGCTGGAACGAACGCAGCGCGACCTCCATGGCCGAGCCGAGCGGCCCGAGTGCCACGCCCGCGTCGACCGGGCACCGGTCCAGCTCGATCCCGCCGAGCTGCACCCCGCGCATCCCGCTGCTGGGGAACCGCGGCAGATACCGCAGCGCGCCCGGCGGCAGCGCGTCCTTCTCCACGAACAACTGGGTGTGGCTGCGGCCACCGGCCGCGTCCGAGGTACGACTGAAGATCACCATCGCGCTGCACCGCTGCGCGTTTGTGACCACCTCCTTGCGGCCGGTGAGCAGCAGTTCGCCCGGCCGCCCCGGGTCGGCCCGGAAGTCCACCCGGGCGAAGTCGTTGCCGTGTGCCAGCTCGTGGTAGACGGAGGCCACCCGACGGCCGGAGAGCAGCAGCTCCGCCAGCCGTCGCTGCTGGGCCTCGTCGCCGCCGGCCCACACGTTGACCGAGGCGATGAACGAGCTGGCGCCGTAACCGAGACCCAGGCAGGGGTCCCGCCGGAACACCGAGCGCATCGTCCGGACCAGCCGGTCCAGGCCGGTCATCCGGCCGCCGCGGGCGACCGGTACGAACTCGGCGTTGAGCCCGAAGTCGTCGAGCGCCAGCTCACCGTCGGCGAACATCTCCTGCCGCTCGTCGGCCGCCAGCACGGCCCGGTTCCCGAGGGGGTTCGCCGGGTCCCACGGATCGCCGAAGCGGCTCTCCAGATCCCGCATGGTGGTCATCACGCCTCCCCGGCGCCGTCGAGGTCGAGCACCGAGGGGCGACGGTCCGGGGCGAGGGACGCGTACACCCGGTCGTAGCCCTCGGGATGGTCCGGCGCGACGCCGAGGCGGTGCAGCACCCAGGTCAGCGCCGCGTCGAGCCACAGCCCGTCCGCCCACAGCGGGTCGGCGCCGGCGTGCTCGTGGTTGTGCAGCCACAGGTGCACCGCGCTCGCGCCGGCCACACACAGCTCGTACCGGTGGGCCAGGTCGTAGGCGGCGGGTTCCACGTCGTGCGGCCGTGGGCGGTACCCGGCGAGTTCGGTGTGCAGCAGCTCGGTCGCGGCCAGGAGCGCCTCGGCCCGGGCCGCCGGGCCGCCGGCCGCGCGGACGGCCGGTACCGCTGCGGACAGCCCGCGCAACGGCAGGCACCCGCGTCCGGCGGCCAGCGAGATCCGGTCCGGGTCCAGTTCGGGCACCGGCACCCGCAGGTCGGCCAGCGCCCGTAGCCGGGTCGCGTCCACCGGGTCGCCGGGCCAGCCCCGCGCCAGTTGGGGGAACTGGTTGATCAGCGCGTTGCGGTTGACCGGGGTGCTGCCGTCGAAGATCCCGACGATCCGGTGGTCCCGCTCCACCTTCTGGAAGCGTCCGTAGTCCGGGATGCCGGTCAGGAAGGCACGGGCGCCGAGCTGCTCGCCGCACCCTCCGATCAGTTCGTCGGTGAGCGTCGGCACGAAGGCCTTGAGCACCGGGGCGAGCACGCCCAGTTCCTCGGTCTCCGCCGTCGCCGCCCGGCTGACCAGGGCGGTCACCGCCTCGGCCAGGAACAGCATCGTGTGCAGCCGGCCCACCCCGCGCCGCAGGTACGGCACGTCGGCCAGCCGCCGCCCGTACAGCCGGCGGTCGGTCAGGTATCGCCGGACCAGCGCCAGCGCGTGGTCGGCGGCACCGAGCGACAACGCGGCGCAGGTGGTACGCGTCAGTTGCAGGGCGCGCAGCACCGTCTCCAGCCCGGCGCCACGCGCACCGACCAGTGCCGTCTCCGGCACCCACGCGTCGTCGAGGACGATCCCGCTGATGTCGGCACCCCGGATGCCGTGGGTCGGCTCCCCGGGCAGGCACCGGTACGAGTGCGCGGGAAGCTCCCGCTTGTCGGCGAGCAGCACTGTGAAACCGCGTGGCCCGCCGTCCGGGTCGGTCCGCGCCAGCAGGCACACCACACCTGCCCGGGTGGCGTTGTTGATCAGCCATTTCGTCCCGGTCACCCGGTACCCGCCGTCGCTCCGGACCGCCGAGACCTCGCCGCCGAGCAGGTCGCTGCCGTGGCCCGGTTCGGTGAGCGCCCAGCAGACGGGCACCCCGGCCAGGACCGTGCCGGCGAGCGCGCGCGCCTGCGCCAGGTCCGCCTCGTCGCGCGGCGACCGGGCCCAGACCGAGGCCGCGCCGAGGAACGTCTTGCCGTGTCCGATGGCCGTGGTCAGGTCCCGGCGCGCGATCACCCGCAGGACCTGGACCAGGGTGTCGAAGCCGCGCAGTTCACCGCCGTACGCCGCCGGGACGTAGTGCGCCGGCAGGCCGAGCCGGTCCAGGTGCGCGCAGATCTCCGCCGGGAACGCCTCGCTCTCGTCCGCGGCGGCGACCCGGGCGTGGTTGAACACGACGTCGGCGTCGTCCGGATCGCCCAGCCGCTCGTCGAGGTGCCGGGCCACTGCAGCGGCCAGGGGCAGGGTGGGCGCGGCCATCTCAGGCCCGCACCGGGTCGCCGGTCCGGCGCGCGGCCCGCACGCCGTCGGTGAGTTCCTCGTGTTCGGCGCCGAGGGCACCGGTCAGGAAGAGCATCCGGGCCAGGCCGCGCTGGATCTTGCCGCTGGTGGTGCGGGGCACCGTGCCGGGGCGGACCAGCACCACGCTGACCGCGCCGGTCCCGAACTCCCGGGACAGCACGTGGCGGACGGCGGTGACCACGGCGGCGCGGGCCGCCGAGTCGAGGGACCGGGCCCGGCACTCCTGCACCACCACCAGTTCCTCGTGCGGCACCTCGACGGTGAAGGCGGCACCGACACCCCGGGACAGGCTCTCGTCCACGGCGCGCACCGACACCTCGATGTCGTGCGGGTACAGGTTGCGGCCGTTGACGATCAGCAGTTCCTTGATCCGGCCGGTCACGTAGAGCTGGCCGTCGCGCAGCAGGCCCAGGTCCCCGGTACGCAGGAAGCCGCCATCGCCGTCGGCCAGCTCGTTGCCGAACACCTCCCGGGTGGCCTCCGGGTTGGCCCAGTAGCCCCGCGCCACGCTGGTGCCACGTAGCCAGATCTCACCGATCCGGTCGGGCGGTTGCGGCAGCCGGGTGGCGGGGTCGACGATCCTGATGTCGAACTCCGGAGTGGACTCGCCGCTGCTGACCAGTTCGCGCACCGGCTCCGGGTGGCCGGCTCCGACCGGCGTCACGACGTTCCGTTCCAGTTCCTCGGCGTCGACGGTGAGCACCACCGGCGGGCGGCCGATGGTGGCGCCGCTGACGCTGAGCGTGATCTCGGCCAGGCCGTACCCGGGGCACATGGCGTCCGGCCGCAGCCCGGCGGCGGCGAATCGACTGGCGAACGCGGCCAGGGTGGCCGCCTGCACCGGTTCCGAGCCGTTCACCGCGCGACTCCACCGGGACAGGTCGACGCCGGCGATCTGCTCGTCGGTGATCCGCCGGGTGCACAGGTCGTACGCGAAGTTCGGTGCCGGGGAGATCTCGATGTCGTGCCTGTCGATCAGCCGGAGCCAGGTGCCGGGGCGCTTGAGGAACGTCGTGGCCGACATCCCGACGCTGCAACCGCCCCGCGAGAGTGGGGCCAGCAACTGCCCGATCAGGCCGAAGTCGTGGTACATGGGCAGCCATCCGCCGACGCGGACGCCCTCGCCGCCACCGAGGATCTCGTTGAACGCCCGCAGGTTGGGCAGCAGGTTCGCGTGGTCCACCACGACGCCCTTGGGGTCGCTGGTGGAGCCGGAGGTGTACTGCAGGAAGGCGATGGTGGACCCGTCGATGTCCGGCCGCCGCCATGCCGTCGCCCGCTCCAGGGGGACGTCGTCGAAGGCCAGGCACGGTACGTCGGACAGCCCGCACTCGGCCGCCCAGTCGCGGACCGCGTCGAGAGCCGCAGCGTCGGTGACCACCGCGGCCACCTGGGCGTTGTGCGCGATGCCGGCGAGCCGGTCCCGTTGCCGGCGATATCCGTCCGGCAGCGGGGCCGGGACCGGGATCGCACCGGCGTGCTGGACGCCGAGGAAGTTCTCGGCGAAGGCGGTGCCGGGCTCGTTCAGCACGAGCACCCGGTCACCCGGGCGGACGGTGCCGGCGAGCAGCACGGCGATCTGCCGGGCCCGGGCGGCCAGGTCGGCCCACGACACCGTGCGCACCTCGGCGTCGCCGGATCCGGGGTCCGCGTCGAAGATCAGCGCCGGTCGCTCCGGGTGGACGGCGGCACGCTCCTGCAGCAGGTCGACGAACGTTTCGTGGTCGGACATCAGGCGCTCCCCGCGGGTCGGTGACGTGCCGGACCCAGCGTCGCGCCGGATCCGGCATGTGCAGAAGGCTCGATCGAGCGGGCGGTTGGGGTAGCCGAACAGGTATGCCAGGCGGTCACGGCGTCTCCTGCCAGCCGCCGAGCCAGCCCTGCGCCACCCCGGCCAGACCGATGGCGACCAGCGCCGCCCGTCGTTCCACGGTCAGGCCGGCGGCGTCCGGCTCGGCCAGGCCGGAGGTGATCCAACTGGTCATCGCGGCCTGGGCGAGCCCCGCACCGACGGCTGCCGGGGGCCAGACCCCGTCCGCCTCGCCGCGGCGGACCGTCACCGCGTCCGCGCCTAGCAGGTAGCCGGCCGCCCACACCTCAAGGGCGAGTCGCCAATGGAGGCCCGAGGGCAGGCCGGTGACCCCGAGCAGGCGGTCGAACCCGTCCACCACCTGGTTCACGGTCAGCCCGACCAGGCCGCAGTGATCGGCCCAGTACCAGCCGAAACCGTGTTCGACGGGCTCCCCGGTGCCGGGGCGCAGCGGCCGCAACAGGCACCGGCTGCGATGCAGCTGCACGGTGTAGGGCAGCTTCTCGTCGGAACGGCACCGCCGTGCCAGGGCCTCCTCGGCGCTCGCGCTGAACTGCCAGTACGTCGGTGACAGGACCGGCGCGGGCAGGAAGACGGTGGCGTGGAACCGGCCCGGATGCCCGACGATCGTCGGGTCGAACCGGTGGTCGACCAGGTGCGGCACGGTCCCGACGACCGGGATGCCGGCCTCCCGGCAGAACATCACCACCATCTCGTCGTCGTCCTTGACGTCGTCCGGGATGCCGGCCAGGTAGTCGGCCAGTTCCCGGGCCACCCGCACCGGCAGGACGAACCCCTGGGTGGGGGTCCACTCGAACAGCGACAGCGGCGCGAACGGCCAGCCGGCGATCACCGCGCGACGGACCAGGTACGAGTTCTGCGGGCTGTCCCAGTGCGAGTAGAGCGAGATGCCGTGTTCCGGACGGGCCGCGATCGCGCGGTGGACCTGGGTGGCGAAGCTCCGGATCAGCCGGATGTCGTCCTGCAGCACCAGGTGGTGGGTGGCGCCGTCGGCGACGGCGCGCCAGGCCACCTTGGCGGTACGCAACGGGCTGGGCACCCCGTCCGGGTCCGGATCGGTGACCACCCGGGCGGCCAGCGGGGCGCAGTCGCGCACGAGCGATGGGATGCGCTCCCGCCGGCGCGGGTGGTGCATGATCGCCACGCTGAGCCGGATCTCGCTGGCCGTCACCGCGCTTCCGCGGCCGACAGCCCGGCCGGCACGACCGGCTCCCCACCGCGGGTCGCCGACCGGTAGGCCGCCTCGATCAGCGCCGTCGTGGTGACGACCTCCCGCATCGGCCGGTCCCAGCCGGTGCCCGCGGCGACCAGGCCGGCGAAGTCGGCGAACATGCCGGGGAACCACTCCTGGTGGGTCTGGTCCCGGTTCGGCGGGGCCAGGTCGGTGCGTTCCAGCCCGTCCGCCGTACGCACCTCGGCCATCCCGTCGTGCACGTCGGCCGCGCCGTCCGGGCCGCTGACCAGGTAGCGGTTCGACCGGGTGTCACTGACCCAGCTCAGATCGATCTCGCAGGTCCCGCCGTCGCCGAACTCCAGGTCCAGCCGGGCGGCCACGTCCATCCCGCCGGCGGCGTCGCCGTCCGCCCACTGCGCGACGCAGGAGACCGTCCGGGGCGCCTCGCCGAAGAGCTGGGTGGCCATGTACGCGCAGTGCGTCCCGTGGTCGAGCATGATCCCGCCCCGCGCCACCGAGATGTCCCGGCGCCAGTCCGGTTGCCATCCGGGCACCCCGCGCGCGTGCGAGTCGCGGGCGATCCGGAACCGGGCCCGCAACGGACCGCCGAGCCGCCCGTCGGCGACCGCGCCGCTGAGCACCCGCATCATCGGCGAGAAGCCGTAGTTGTGGGCGGGGTAGAGCAGCAGGCCCCGGTCCCGGGCCAGGTCGATCAGGTCGAGTGCCTCGTCGGTGCGGACCGCTACCGGCTTCTCGCAGATCACGTGCAGACCGGCGGCGAGCGCCTCGCGTTCCAGCTCGACGTGATGGTTCGGCGGGGTGCAGATGTCGACGGCGTCCACCGGCTGGGCGGCGAGCAGCTCGGCCAGCGTGGGGTAGGTGGCCAGGCCGGGGTCGAGCTGCCGGGCCCGGGCCCGCCGCTCCGGCGACGGGTCGAGCACCGCGACGACCCGGCCGGCGGTGACCGTACGGTAGGCGTGCAGTCGCCCTTCCCCGGCGGTGCCGAAACCGATGACGGCGATCCTCATGCCGGTACCTCCTCGAGGTGCTGGGGCGCCGCGCCGTCGATCAGGACGCGGCGGATGATCTCGACGGCCTGCTCGGCCAGCTCCGCGTCCACGTTCAGCGGTGGGTAGAGGCGCAGCGTGGTGCCTCCGGTCATCACCAGCACCCCGGCGTCGACCAACGCCAGGAACGTCTTCCGGAAGGTGTCCTTGTCCAGCGGCCGGCGGGACCGCTTGTCGGCGACCAGCTCGATGCCGATCGCGAAACCGGCGCCCCGGACGTCGCCGACGAGCGGGGACTCGTCGACGAGGGGCTCCAGCGCGGCCAGCATCTCGGCGCCGAGCTTGCCCACGCGGCTGGGCAGGTCCTCGTCGACGAGCACGTCGGTGGTGGTGGCGACCGCCCGGCAGGCCAGCGGGAACGCGCCGAAGCTGGACGAGCTCGCGCTCGGGTCGGAGAACGGGCTGGCGGCCATCAGATCCGCTGTGGAGATCACCCCGGTGACGGGGTATCCGGCGCCCATCCCCTTGCCGACGGTGACGATGTCCGGCGTCACCTCGTCGCGCATGAAGGCGAACGGTTCACCGGTACGGCCGAACCCGGTCATCATCTCGTCGACGATCAGCAACGCGTCGAACTCGTCGGCGACCGAGGCCAGCGCGGTCAGGTAGCCCGGTGGCGGCACCACGTTGCCCGACCGGCCCTGCACCGGCTCGACGACGAGCGCCGCCAGCGCGCCGGTGGAGTTCTCCTTGACGGTGTCCCGCACGGTGTCGACGCAGGCGTAGCCGCAGCTCGGGAACGTCATCTTCAGCGGGCAGTGGTAGCAGTTGGCGTACGGTGCGCTGAAATAGCCGGACGGCAACGGGCCGAGACCGGTCCGCGCCCCCGCGGTGAGCGCCAGGCTGCCGAGCGTCTTGCCGTGGAAGCCGCCCCAGAACGACAGGAACTCGTGCTTGCCGGTGACCGACTTGGCCAGCCGCAGCGCCGCCTCCACCGCCTCGGTGCCGCCGCTGTAGAGCTGGATCCGGTCCAGCGGCGGCGGCAGGAACCCGCGCAGCGACTCGGCCATCGCCCGGCGGCCGGCCGACCCGAACGCGCCGGCCGGCGCGGTGGCGAGCTCGGCGGTGAGGGCGGCGATCAGGCGCGGGTTGGCGTGGCCGATCGAGTTGACCCCGCCGGCTCCCTGGAAGTCGATGATCTCGTTGCCGTCCACGTCGACCAGGACCGCGCCGGCGGCGGACTCGACGCACAGCTGCGCCCAGAGCATGACCGCCTGCAGGCCGGGCCCGATCACCTCCTGCTCGGCGGCCCAGTGCCGGGCACCACGTGGCCGGTCGGGCGTACGCCCAAAACGTCGGCCGTCGCCTGAACTCTCTGCCATCGCTCCGCCTCTCGGGTGCGGCCGATCCACCGGTCACGCCGACCGCGGACCGCTTTCCGCCCATGCTCGGGATCCGGCGGCGGGCCCGGGAGCCTCCATCGGCCACGACGAATGGGCATGCCCGGACGGCTGACACGTCCGGGCAGCGCGGCACCGAGGCGGACGCGGTTAGCGTGGCGCCGTGACCAGCACCGTGCAGGACCTCATCGACGTGGCGGCGCAGTCCGCCGTGGACGCCGGCCGCCTGGTCCGGCAGCGGTACGGCGACCCGGTGGAGGTGTCCCGCAAGCAGGCCGCCCACGACGTCGTGACCGGGACCGACCTGGCCGCCGAGGAGTTGATCCGCGCCGCGTTGGGCGACGTCGGCGCGCGCTCGACGGTGGTGGGCGAGGAAGGCGGCCGACCGGACGGTGCCCCGACCGGTCCGGACGATCCGGTGTGGCTCGTCGACCCGATCGACGGCACCTACAACTTCGTCCGGGGCATCCCGTTCTTCTGCGTGTCGATCGGCCTGCGGATCGGCGGTCGTACGGTGGGCGGTTGCGTCTACGACCCGCTGCGTGAGGAGCTGTTCACCGCGGCGGACGGCCGCGCGTGGTTGAACGGCACTCCGCTGCCCACGCGTACCTCCGCGTCGTCGGCGCCGCCGCTCGTGCTGTGCGACATCCCGAACGCCGGGGGGCCGCCGTCCACCGCCGAGACCGACCTGCTGGCCGCGCTGCTCACCGCCGCCGCGGACGTGCGGCGGCTCGGTTCCTCCGCGCTGGCGCTGGCGTACGTGGCGGCGGGCCGGGCCGACGTGGCCGCCAACGCGGACGTCTACGACTGGGACACCGCCGCCGGGCGGGCGCTGGTCACCGCCACTGGCGGCGGTTACCTGAGTCATCCCGATCCGCTGCCGACCCGTCGGCGGGGCAGCTTCGTCGCATGGGCCCCGGCGTACGCGGCCCTCGGCCGCGCGGTCGGCGAGGCCCTGCGCCCCGACAGCCTCGCGGAGGTCGCGTGACACGCCGGCGTTTTCTGATCATGGGCGGCCTGCACCGCAGCGGCACCACCCTGCTGGCCGCGCTGGTCGGCACGAATCCGCAGGTGGCCGGGTTCCGGCAGACCGGCGCGCCGATGGACGAGGGCCAGTACCTGCAGACCGTCTGCCCCTACGACGAGCAGCACGGCGGTCCGGGGCGGTTCGCGTACGCGCCCGAGGCGCACATGACCGAACACCACGAGCTGGCCGGCCCGGCCACCGCCCGGCTGCTGCGCGAGCAGTGGGGCCGCTACCTGGATCCCGGCCGACCGGTGGTGCTGGAGAAGTCACCGCCCAACCTGCTGCGCTTCCGGTTCTTCCAGCGGCTCTTCCCGGGCTCCCGGTTCGTGCTGGTCATGCGGCATCCGGTGGCGGTGGCGATGAGCACCCGGAAGTGGACGCCGGCGCTCACCGTGCGGCAGCTCGTCGAGCACTGGCTGCACGCCCACGAGTTGGCCCGGGCCGACGCCGCCCACGTCGACGCGATGCTGACCGTCCGTTACGAGGACCTGATGGACGACCCGGACCGCACGTTGGGGGGCATCGCGGCCTTCGCCGGCCTCCCACCCGCCTTCGACGTCGGCGGCCTGGACCGGGACACGAACACCCGCTACCTGCAGGCCTGGCGGCAGGGGCCGGGGGCCGGCGACGACCTCGCCGACCTCACCGACCGGGTCGCACGGTACGGCTACCGGCTGCCCGCGCCCGCCTGAACCGGCTTCGTCTGAGAGGGGAGAACGGATGTCCCGGCTGCTCATCGTGCACGGTACCGGCGGACCGCGGCGCTCCGACGACTCGGTCCGCCGGGAGTGGATCGGCTCCGTCGAGGACGGTCTGGCGCTGGCCGGCTATCCCGCGGCGGCACCTGATGCCGCCCTGGTCAACCTCGACGCTCCGGATCGCGTGCCGGCTGTCGGCGACAGCGATCCGGCCGCCGAGGCCGCACTGCTGCGGCGCTGCTGGCAGGCCGCCACCTTCGACACCGAGGCCGGTGCGGAGCCGGTCGGCGTGGACGCGTTGGCCGGGCGGCTGGCCTGGTCCCGGTACTTCTGCGGCCTGACCGCCGAGGAGCTGACCGGAACCCTGCGTCAGGTGCTGGCGTTCGCCACCGGCGCGGCGGCCGGGCATCCCGCGATCGACGCCGTACGCGCCGCGCTCACCCCGGACACCGAGATCGTGATCGGCCACTGCCTGGGCGGGGTGGCCGCCGCGCTGGCCCTCGCCGACGCCGGTGCCGCCGCTCCCGCGTTGATCACCCTCGGCGCACCGCACCCCCCGGCCGTGGGGCCGCCCGCCTTGGGGCCGGCCGTCTGGGTGGATGTCGCCGACGTGCAGGACACGCTGCTCCTGGCGGCCGGGAGCGGCCCGGCCGGCGTCACCGGGAGGGTGTCACTCGACTGCGACCCTCGGCTGCGCGGCGCTCGCAACTATCTGGCCTCGCCGGAGTTCGGCAAGGTGCTCGGCAGCCTGCTGGAGACGTGCGACGGCGGTTGACCTCCGGAGCATGTCCGGAACGAGACATGGTCCTGGAAGGGGTGTGCCGCACTCCGTTTCGATGATTCGTGTGACTCCGAGTGAGAGGAGCGCGGTCATGACCGCGACGATCGTCGAACACCATCCGCACCGCGAGTCGGCAAGCCTGCGCATCGCACTCGTCATGATCAACGACATCCTGCGGGACGGTCTCAGCGTGGCGCTGCGCGGCCTGGCCCTGACCACGTCCGTCCGTTCCTACCGCTCGATGCCCGAGTTGCTGACCGAGGCCGTCGACAAGCGACCGGAAGTGCTCGTCGTCAACGCTGCCGACGGCGTCGCGGGCATCGCGGCCGCCGGGCTGATCGCCCCGGAGAGCAAGATCGTCATGCTGATCCACGACGCCCACGCCGCCGAGTCGGTGCTGGCCGACGGTGTCGTGGTGGACGGCTTCCTGCTCCAGCAGGACCTGTCCGGTCGCACCTTGGAGAACGCGCTCCGGGCGATCATGACCGGTGAGGTGCCGATGCCCGCCGTCCTGGCGCAGCAACTGCTGGCCCGGGCCGGCATCCGCCGTACGCCGTCGTCGATGGCGCCCATCAAGCTGACGCCGCGCGAGCACGAGACGTTGTTGCTGCTCGTCGAAGGGTTGAGCAACAAGCAGATCGCGCGACGCCTCAAGATCTCCGACCACGGCGCGAAGCGGCTGGTGGCAGGGGTGCTGCTCAAGCTCGGCTGCACCAATCGGACGTCGGCGGTGGTCACCGCCATCCGCTCCGGCCTGGTGGAGTGCGCGTAGCGCGAGCTTCCGCGCCGGCGCGCGGGACCACGAAGGTGGCGGCACCGGAAGTGGTGCCGCCACCTTCAGGGTTCCTCAGACCGCCTGTCGTAGCGGCGGCCGCTCGTAGAGGCCGTGCGCGGCCAGCTTGATGCCGAGTTCGAGCCGGCTCCGGGCACCTACCATCTGCATGATCTGCGTGACCTGCCGCTGGACGGTACGGGTGGACACGGCCAGCGCCCGCGCGACCACGTCGTCGGTGGCGCCGCCGGACAGCCGCCGCAGCACGTCACGCTGCAACGGGTTGAGCCTGCCGTGCAGGTCGCTCACGTCCGCCCGCGCCTCGGACCAGTGGTGGTGGAAGATCGTCGTCAGCGCCTGCACAGCGGTCGGCGATCGTACGGCCAGCGGTGACGCGGCCCCGCCCCGCGACACGATCGCCAGGTTGCGGTCCAGCACGACCATCAGAGTGGGCGAGTGCTTGCCGCTCCGCACGTCGGCCCGGACGCCCAGCAGGGCCCGCAGCCGGGCGCCCCGGTCCAGCAGGGTCTCCCCGGCCACCACCGCGCGCACCCGGGCGGCGCCGGACCATCCCGCCCGGTGCGGCCAGGCCCGGCCCGGCTCCTGATCGGACAGCAGCGCACAGTTGGCGGGTATCAGCGCGAGCACCTCGTCGCGCGCGGCTCTGATCACCCGCGCCGCCAGGCGCCAGCCCGCAGCCTCGGCCTCGACGACCGTCGGCTTCGGTTCCACGGCTTCGTTCTGCATCAACTCTCCCCCGAGTTGCCGTCGCACGCACGTGGTCATGCGACAAGCGGACAGTGATTGAAACGTAGCGATGGGCGAACGTCGCGGGTACCGGGGAATCCCTCCCTCGCCCAGCCGGGTTTCACCGGCTCACCCCCCGGACGGGCCTAGGGTCCCCAGCCGGCGGAGGTGTTCGACCGGAGGTACATCAGCACCGCCCGCACCCGCCGGTGCACACCCTCCGACGCGTCGATCTGCAGCCGCTCCAGAATGCTCGTCACGTACGACTCGATGGTCTTGCTGCTCAGACGCAGACGGTCGGCTATCGCCCGGTTGGTGAGCCCCTGCGCCATCAGCGCCAGCACCTCCTGCTCCCGGACGGTCAGGCGGTCGATCCGGCCACCCGTCCGACGCCGGGCCATCAGCTCCTCGACGAGGGCCGGATCGATGACCGCTCCACCGCTCGCCAGCTCACGCAACGCGGTGACCACCTGCTCGACGTCGAGGATGCGCTCCTTGAGCAGATATCCGACGCCACCCTCACCCGAGTTGACGATCGCCAGCGCGTACTCCGTCTCGATGTGCATGGAGAGGACCAGCACCGCGATGCCGCTGTAGTCCCGCCGGATCCGCTCGGCGACCGCCAGCCCCTCGGTGGTGTAGGTCGGTGGCATCCGGATGTCGACGATCACCGCGTCCGGGCGGTGCCCGGCGACCGCGTCCAGCAGTTCGTGCGCGTCCTTGACCGCCGCGAGCACCGTCATCCCGGCCTGCCGCAGGAGGGCTGACAGGCCCTCCCGGATCAGCACCGCGTCGTCTGCGATGACGATGCGCACGGGATCACCGTCCGCAGCGTCGTGCCGACACCTGGTCGGCTCTCCCACTCCAGCCGGCCGCCGAGTGCCTCGGCGCGGCGGCCGAGGTGACTCAGGCAGTCTTCGTCCTCAAGGGTCCGGGTCGAGCCGGAGCCGTCGTCGCACACCTCCAGGTGCAGGCAGTTCTGCTCCATCCGCATCCGGATCACCACTGTCGAGGCGCCTCCGTGCCGGACCGCGTTCGTCAACGCCTCCGCCGCGACGAAGTAGGCGGCTTCCGCCACCTCACGCGGAACCAGGCGGGGCCGGCCCTCGATCCGCACCGTCACCGGCGTGTTCGTGGTCAGGACGGCCAGCGCCTCGTGCAGCTCACGCCGCTCCAGCGCGGGCGGACGCATCCCGCGGCTCAGCAGCCGCAACTCGGTGAGTGCCATGGCGAGTTCGGTGACCGCCGCGTCCAGGTGGGCGTCCGCCTCGGCGGTGTCCCGCATCGTCCGCCGCGCCATCTGCAACAGCAGGGTCGCGTTGACCAGCCGTAGCTGCGCGCCGTCGTGCAGGTCCCGTTCGATCTCGCTGCGCGCCCGGTGCCGGCCGTTGCGCGCCTCCTGCTCGTATCGACGTTCCCAGAGCGCGGCGTCGGCCCGCCAGCCGCGCGCCTTGGCCAGCAGCACCAACGGCGGTATCAGGATCTGCAGGACCACACCTGCCGCATTGCTCACCAGCCAGGCCGGATGGGACGGGGTGGTGAACAAGGGCACCATCGCTGCGGCGCCCACCTGCAGGCAGAGCAGGACGCCCGGGAGCACGACGATCCGCTGCGCGCCCTGCCACCGCCTGACCAGGTGGACGGCGAGCCAGATCGCCACCACCGTGACCACCAGCCGCGCGACCACCGGCTGGTACGGCGCGGCGGCCCAGCCCGGTTCGGGAAGGCAGGCCAGGCACGGGTCGATCGCGCCGGCCGGTGCGGTATAGCTGTCGATGACCAGCAGCGGCAGCCCGCCGAGCGCGACGGCCAGCAGGACGCGGTCCGCCCGGTTACGCGTACGGCCGCGCGGCTGGGTGACCAGGATGGCCACCAGGAGGGTCCAGATCAGCGGGTGCGCGACGGCGGCCACTCCGGTGCCTGTCTCACCGTGCAGCGGCCCGGCGCTGCGGGCCAGCCACACCATCGCGACGGCGAAGAACAGCATGCCGGTCAGCGGGTTGGCGGCCGACCCGATCAGGATCATCCCGGCGGTGCCGTAGGAACAGACCAGGGCCAGAGCGGTAGCGACGAAGAGCGTGGTCTCCGGATCACCGGATTGGATCACCCGAACCGCGGCGACCAGGCTCCCGCCCAACATCACACAGACCAGCATCGCGACAGCCGCGCCCCGCAACGCTGGTCCCGCGTCGACTCGGCTGACTCTGCCGGGCATCGCAAGCCGGACCAATCATCCCTCCGCGGTCGGTAGCCGATGGGAGCCGACCAGCGGACGGTGGTGAACCGATGAACGGTCGCTCGACGGTCGCGACACGATCCCTGAAGATGACCAGACCGCCCGAATCGATCTCCTCGATCGGCGTCAATACTATCGCATCGCCGATTAATCGGGGGCCGGTAAATCGTAAAAGAGATTCCGCAAAAGCGGTCATTACTCACCCACAGCCGCCGTAGCGGCCCCAAGCGCTCGAACCGGACACCGCCGAGCCGTAGCCCGATATCACCTATGATTCTGAGGGTATTTACCTTCCGTTCGGAACAGCAGGTCGACGCACTCCTTATCCGCCCTGCCCCGGTCGCACGGCATCGCATTCCACCCTGCGGGCACGCTTCGGCGATGGAGCAGGTGGACAGACCAGCAGGCGATCCGCCGGGCGGAGGCGACGACACATCCCGGCAATCAGGATAATTGTCGTCCACTCCCCGGAAACAGGCCCCGCGCATACCACCTGCGGCCAGATGTCGGGGGCCCGACACAATAGAGGGACCTCGGCGGGCGATCCCCGCAAGGCGTGATCGGAAACCCGACCCGCCCGCAATTCGCCTGGCCATCCGCCGCATGGAGCCGAACTGCACGTCCGAAAGGCGACACTGTTCCGAGCACGACTCGCGACTGCGGCTCTCCGGGAACGGCGGACAGCATCGATCGAGACGAGGCACTAGCGTGACGCATCGATCGAACGAGAGGGAGGCGATCATGGCGAATCGGCGCGCGGTACTCGCACCGGGACGGGGCTACGACACCCGGGGGCCGCTCTTCGTCTACATCGGGGAGGCGTTGCGCCGGCTCGGTTTCGAGGTGCACGAGGTGACCTGGCGGTCGCTGGGCGAGCTGCGCCTCGACAGCGCGCCGGAGTGGGTCGCCGAGCAGCTGGACCCGGTCCTCGACGCCGGGGTGGACCTGCTCGTGGGAAAGTCGCTCGGCAGTTTCGCCGCGCCGCTCGCCGCCGACCGGGGCATCCCGGCGGTCTGGCTGACGCCGCTGCTGACCGACCCCGCCGTACGGGAGCCGCTGGGCCGGGCCACCGCGCCGTTCCTGCTGGCCGGCGGCACCGGCGATCAGGTCTGGGACGGCGCGGTGGCGCGCCGGCTCACGCCGTACGTGGTGGAGGTCGCCGACGCCGACCACGCGATGATGGTGCCCGGACCGCTGGCGGCCTCGGCCGAGGCGCTCGGGCGGGTCTGCACCGCGGTGGAGGAGTTCGCCGCCGGCCGTTGACGGGTCAGCGGCGACCCCGTCGCGTCCACACCACCGCCGCCACTGCCGCGATGAGCGGCAGCAGGCAGCAGAGCGTCAGGACGAACAGGTGCCACGGCTTGATCGCTCCCATGTGGCGAACGATAGGCGTCGCTGTCCACGCCCCGCTACGCGGAGGCTCGGGCGGCCTTGCCGTCCAGCCACAGGGTGTCGGTGTCGTCACGATGGGATCCGGTGGTTCCGACGTGCCTGGCGCTGATCGTCGGCCCGTTCCTGATCACGTGGACCAGCGCCATCGCGTGTCCCCGGCCGAGTCCGTACTCGTCCTTCAGCCAGCCCACGATCACGGCGGCCTTCACGTCGGCGGCGTCGTAGCCGCGTTCCCTGGCCTGGTCGACGAGCGTGCGCGGGGTCTTGCCGGTCTTGTCCTCGATCGCGTCGAGGTATGCCTGGAAGGACATCTGCCCAACCCTTCGCTCGGGAGGTGGTGACGACTCCAGCCTCCCGGGCGGGGCGGCGCCGATCAACGACGGACCGGGCCACCGTCGTTGCCTCCAGGGCAACGATCGCCGTCGGGCGGGACGCCGGAGAGCCCGGCCCGCGTGGTCGCGGGCCGGGCTCTCCAGATCTCGGGGTACGCGCTCAGCGCTGGAGGGTGAGCAGTCCGGGTCGGTAGGGCAGGAGGCCGTAGTCGCCGCCGGAGTTGGGGGAGCGGCCCTGGTAGAGCAGTTGGAGGTTGCAGGGGTCGACGGTGAAGGTCTGGTCGGCGGTGGTGCGGATGAGTTCGCCGTGGCTGATGTCGTTGGTCCAGGTGGCGCCGCTGTTGGCCTTGCCGGCGAACGGGTTGGACTCGGTGGCGGCCTGCGGGGTCCACGATCCGCCCAGGCTGGTGGCGGTGAAGGAGCGGAAGTAGCGGCCCTGGGAGCCGATGGCCTCGACGATCATGAGGTAGCGGGTCTGGCCCTGGAGTTTGTAGACCTGCACGGCTTCGAACAGGTTGTTCGTCGAGTCGCTCATGATGGTGGTGTAGTTGGAGCCGAAGCTGCCGGGGAAGTTCCCGATCGGCATGCTGGAGCGGTAGATCTTGCCGTTGTCACCGGCGAAGAACAGGTACATGTTCTGGTCGTCGGCGATCAGGGTCTGGTCGATCGGGCCGGTGCCGGAACCGGAGATGCTGCCGGTGAACAGCGGCTGCGCCGAGGACCACCCGTTCGGGTTCGTCGGATTCGTCGAGGTGCGGTAGGAGAACGCGGTCGGCCCCCACTGGTAGGCCAGCACCCAGATGTTGCGCGGCGCGAAGTAGAACAACGTCGGCGCCACAGTCCCCGACGACATCGCGTTCTGCGACGCCGAAGCCATCTGCGACCAGTTCGAGAACAGACCGAAGTTCATCGACCCCCACGACGACCCGGTGTCGTGCGTGGTGGCGTAGACCAGGTGCTGCCCGTTGTACGGCACCACCGTGAAGTCCTTCAACGACACCCACCCCGAACGCGGCTGCGCCAACGCACCCGTCGACGACCACCGGTACGACGACGGCAGGTTGCACGTACCGCCCGGCGGCGGGGTCGTCGGAGGCGGCGTGGTGGGGTTGCCGCCGCCACCGTCCACCCGGACGAGCTGCCACTGCTGGTTGGCGCCGTTCCAGTCGTCGTACTGGACGATGTTTCCGCCGTCGGCGGTCGAGGCGCCCTGCACCTCCACCACCTTGTTGCTGTTGCGGTTGATCAGCCGGACGTAGCCGCTGTCGGAGTCGGCCAGCCGGAACTGCTGGTTGGTCCCGTTGAGGTCGGAGTACTGCACGATGCTGCCGCCGTTGGCGGTCGACCAGTTGTAGACGTCGAGCACCTTGCCGGACAGCCGTGACTTCAGCCGGTAGTAGCCGCCGCCG
This sequence comes from Micromonospora sp. WMMA1976, assembly GCF_027497335.1. NCBI lineage: Bacteria > Bacillati > Actinomycetota > Actinomycetes > Micromonosporales > Micromonosporaceae > Micromonospora > Micromonospora sp. WMMA1976. The sequence continues at coordinate 6,052,642 of NZ_CP114912.1, forward strand.
GAGTCGACGAACTGCCACTGCTGCTGGTTGCCGTTGTTGCGAGACCACTGCACGATCCGCGCGCCGTCGTTCGTGGCCAGGTTGTAGACGTCGAGCGCCTTGCCGCTGTTGCGGTTGACCAGGACGTACCAGGCGTTCGTGTCGACGCTCGCGGCGGCGGCGGGCGCGGACACGGCAGCCACCGCGGCGGCGCCGACGAGGACCGCGGTCGCGCCGGACGCGACGACTCGCGGCAGCCATCCGCGCCGTCGCGGCGGCGACACCGTCGATGGGGACCTACCGAATGCAAACATGTTCCTCCCTCTGATCACATGTTGTGAGCGCTAACAATTCGTCGTAGCGCACTGATCCCACACCCGGCCTGCCACGCGGCCACCCGCGCCCGCCCGGTGGGCCATCGATGCCGCCGTCCCGTGCCATCGACTGTGAGCGATAACACGTCGTTCGTCAAGTCGTAACAGTCGATGGACCGGGGAGCGCGCCGTCGGGGGACCATGTCAGCTTCTCGACCCAGCACTACCGCCGCCCGCACCACGGCCCGACAGTGCACACGGCTGGAGGGGGTGGGGGAATTGGGGCAGCCGGCGAACGAATCCGTCATGATCCGGGACTGGTTCAGCGTGCCGCGGGTGCCCGCCGAGGACCGGGTCGCGGTCTTCGGCGCACGTACCCAGGACCCACGGGTGGAATTCGTCGCGCTGACCGTCAAGTACTGGATGGACGCACACGCCACACGCTCGATGACCCGCGAGCGCGTGCTGGCCGCGATGACCGGCCGCATCACTCCGGAGAACGTCTGGGACCTGGTCTCGATGCTCGCGCGACTGCGACTGGCCGAGGCGTTCTTCGACCTGGCCGCCTCCGACGTCGACTCCGACGGCACGTTCCGTCGCTACCTGCTCGGTCTCGACCCCGCGCTGCTCGACGCGATGCGGCACTACGCGGCCTGGAACGGGATCAACCCGAAGCTGTTCCTGGACGGCTTCGCCGTCGGCGTCGGGGAGTCCGTGGCGACGGTGGTGGTCGACCTCGGCAAGCTCGTGCACTTGATCGGCCGCCTCCAGCAGGAGCAGTTCACCACGCTCATCGTGCTCACAGTCGACCCCCGCGCCGGTGTCCAGCGCCTCGCCGACCAGGCCACTGTCGTACGCCAGGCGCTGGCCGGCATCGTCGCCGCGCTGGACCCGACCACGGTTCCGGAACGGCTGCTGGCGCTGTGGCGCGGCTGGGCGGCCGAGTTCGCCCGGCACCTGGAGAACCTCGACCCGTTCGCCGCCGGCCGCCTGCTCGGCCGCGTCGCCGGCGACCTCTATCAGGTGCTCACCGGGCTGGTGCATCTCGCCCGGCTGCTCGGCGGCGTCGCGGTCCGCGCCGCCGTCCGGTACGTGCCGCTGCTGCTCGCGGGCGCCCGGGAGGCGCGCCTGCTGACCGCCCGGACGGCCGCGCTGCTGGTGGCGATCGGCCGGGCAGCGATCCTCGCCGCGCCCCAGGTGGGCCTCGCGATGCTGCGGACGCTCTTCCCGCCGAAGGTGCTCGACGCGCTGTTCCGGCAGGGCCGGATGCTGCTCGCCGACGCCGAACTCACACTGACCCTGTTCAACCAGGCGGCGCACGCCGAGGCGTTCGCCGGCGCCGGGGCGGGCACCCGGCTCGGCGCGCTGGTGAGCCTCGACGGCCGGCCCGTGCTGATGGCGAGCATGTCGGAGACGGTGTCGTCGGCCGGCCGGGCCGCGACCCGCGCCGAACTGAACGAGGCGCTCGACGAGATCATCAAGCGGGTCGAGGACCTGCGCGAGTTGACACCACCGAAGACACCCCGGGACATCCGGGCCGCCGTCGTACGCGCCGCCGTCGCCCGGCAACTGGAGCAGCGGCTGACCACCGCGTTCAACAGGGCGCTCCAAACCGTCGCGTACGAGGAGTACCGCGCGTTGCGCAAGGCCGGGCAGGCGCAGCCGTGGCGGCTCGGTCAGCAGGTGCACCGGCGGATGGCCGCCGAGGTCGCGCAGCTCGCCGGCCGGTCACCGGGCCTGGAGCCGTTCGCGGAGAAGTCGCTGGCGACGGTCGTCGAGGCGGTCCGCGCCGCCCACCCGGAGCTGGCGCCCGCGCTGCGCGGCTCCGAGACGGTGCTGCGCCGGACGGTCGCCCAGATGCTGCTCGGCCACCCGGACCGGGATCTGCTGCTGCGCCTCGTCGGGTTCACCGGCAACCCGGCCGCGACCGGCGCGGAGAAGGCGCTCGCCGGCCACCTCGCCGAACGGTTCCGGTGGAAGGCGTCGACCACTGTCGGGGACCTCCGCTCCGACCTGCTGCTCGTCGACCCCGAGGCGGCCCGCGTCACGAACGTCGACTGGACCTCCTCGACGAAGCTGGAGCGCTTCGAGAAGACCTGGGGGATCGTCGCCGACGACCTCGGGGAGACGTTCGACGGGCGCTGGGAGGCCGTCGCGGAGGCGTACCAGCGGGCCGCGAAGGGCGGTGTGCCGGCGGAGGTCGTCGCCGGCCTCGACGAGCTGACCGCGCACGCCGTACGCGAGACGGTCGTCCGCCAGGCCGCCCTCAGCCAGTTGTTCCCCGGGTTCTTCGTCACCTCGCACGAGATGGCGTACCGGGGCCTGCAAGCCCTGTTCAACCTGCCGCTGTAGAGGAGCACCGATGGGCAGAGTCGTCGTCGCCGACGCCGATCCGGCGACGCTTGGTTTCAGCACCGCGCATTCCGACCGGTACGTCTACTCCAACTACTTCGTACCGGTCCGGCTCACGTTCGGCGGTGGCGAGACGCCCATCCTGCCGTTCTACGTCAAGCAGGCGCTGATCGAGGCGATCCGCTACGGCGGGCTCGACGGCGACCGGCTGCCGCACCTGCTCAAGGAACTCGGCCTCTACGACCTGTGGAAGGCCAACGACATGGACGCCGCCACCGAGGCGCTGCCGGGCGCCGACTCGGGCATGTCGTACCGGGAGCCGCCGGCGCGGCGCCAGACGCTGCTCGGCGACCAGCAGGCGGAGTTCCTCGCCGGCCTGCTCCAGTCCGACGTGGGCATCGCGTTCCTCGACCGCACCCGGATCCGGCCGGTGGGCTTCGCGCTCGGCGAGCACGTCTACGCGCTGGCGCTCGCCCCCGGTGAGGAGGCGGTGCTGGAGCAGCGCACCTACACCAAGCGCGAGCTGACCCTGGAGGAGCAGAACGAGTCGGAACAGCAGACCGATGTCGAGCTGACCAGTGCGCTCACCACCGAGCTCCAGGAGGGCTTCGAGCGGCAGAAGTCGCTCACCGACACCTGGGGGCTCAACGCGAGCCACACCGGCCAGTACACCAGCCCGACCGGCATCTGGGGCACCTTCAACGCCAGCCACACGATCGGCTTCGCCAGCAGCGTCACCGCGGCGAGCCAGGAGACGAGCCGCCGTGCCGTGAAGGACAGCCGGACCGCCACCTCGAAGGTCGCGGCGCGCTACCGCACCCAGCACAAGACCGACTTCAAGCTGGTCACCGAGACCGGCGCGGAGTCGTCCTCGAAGCGCACCGTCCGCAACCCGAACCGGGCCACGCCGATCACGCTGCACTACTTCAAGGTGCTGCAACGGCTGGAGCTGGCCCACGAGCGGTACGGGGCACGGGTCTGCTGGGCCCCCACGATCAAGGATCCGGCGTTCGCCTTCGCCCAGAAGATCGTCGACGGACGGCAGCGGATCCGCGACAACGCGGTCGCCGCGCTGCCCCCGATGCCGGTGAAGCCGGAGCGCCCGCCGCGTGGCGCGCCCGCCGCGGTGGAGACGCGCGTCGTGTACTCCCCCGTGGTCACGCTCGACAAGTGGGGATTCACCGGCGACATGAGCGCCGACTACGACGTCGACGTCGCGTTCGAGGCCGGCTGGGAGTGGGACGGCGACGTCGACACGATCCGGCAGAACCTCACGCTGATCACCCGCCGTCCGCCGGACGCGATCGCCGCCCGGGTGGTGGGCGTGCCGGTGGTCACCGAGGCGGACGGCCGGCCGGTGCTCCGCGTACGCGTGCACGTCGGCGCCCGGAGCTGGCTGGCGGGTCCGGGTGCCGACGTGCAGCTCGCCGCCGGGTTCCGGCGTACCCCGACGGTGGTGGACCAGACCGCCGACGACGCGGCGTACAACGCGCTCGTCGCGGGTCACCTGACCGATCTCAAGGAGTGGCAGGACCGGCGCGACGAGGCGCTGGCCGCGGCAGAGGCGGCCGGGGACGAGTTCGAGGCGCGGCTGCGGGCCGGTTTCTCGCCGGTGAACGAGATGGTCTCGCAGATCGTGGAGACGCACTTCCCGGCCAGCGTGCGGGACGAGGCGTGGGAGATCGACTTCTGGCACCGCGTCTTCGACTGGGAGCGCGCGTCGTTCGTGGCGTACCCCGGCTGGTGGTCCGGCGGCGACGCCCGCGCCCCGGAGCGCGACCCCGGCGACTTCGTCAACGCCAGCTGGGCGAAGCTCTACCTGCCGGTACGGGCCGGGATGGAGCTGACCGCGCTGCGGTGGATCTTCGGCAAGGTGGTGGCGACGCGCCTGGCACCGGCGGTGGAGCGGGAGCTGGAGGCGTTCGTGGACGAGCTGACGACGTACCGGACCGGCCACCTCGGCTCCGGCGACGAGATGCCCGAGCTGACCACCGAGTGCCAGGACGTGCCCGAGCGGGTGTACTGCCTGGCGAAGTGGACCGAGCTGATGCCCACCGACGGCACCCACCTGGAGGTGGTGCAGGGCGTCACGACAGCGGCCGACGCGGTGACCGCCAAGGAGATCAGCGACGCGGAGGCGCTGCGGGCGGCGCTGCTCGACGGCGAGGTGCAGACCAACCGGCTCCGGACCAAGGCGTACGACCAGATGACCGAGCCGGCCGACGTCGACATCCGCCTCGGCACGCCGTCCGGGAGCGGCCCGGCCGTCTGAGCCGCTCGTCCACCCCGGTCCCTCGGCTGACCAGGGGATCGGGGTGGACGATTTCTGCAAAAGTCTGGACTTTTGATTCGTAGCCTAGATCGGTAAAAAGGCGCATAATTGATCCCTTACGGTCGCTCCCCCGGGCGACGACGACGCCGGCCGGCGAACCGTCCAGAGATTCACCTTCGCGCCGATGGGTCCATTGTGCTGGATCCCCCGGAGCTAATAGTGTGCCGTCGCTGCTGTGCTCGACGGGCGCATACACGAACCTAAGGAAAAGTCATGACAACCGTCCCCATGCGCCAGGAAGAGCCCCCGGTGTCGCTGGGCAGGGTCCGCGCGGAGCCCCTCGACCGGCTCTCCGCAGCGGACATATCCCCGATAGTGCGCCGGGTGATGGCGGCTCATCTCGACAAGACCCGGGTCCCCGCGGCGAAGTTCGGCTCGTTCATCTGATCTGCGATGTCCCCCGGGCCGGCCCGCGCGGCGCTCACCGAGTTCGTCCTGAAGGTGCACGCCAGGTGTGACCTGGCGTGCGACCACTGCTACGTCTACGAACACGCCGACCAGAGCTGGCGCCGCCGCCCGGTGCGGATGACGCCGGACGTGCTCCGGGCCGCGGCCGGACGGATCGCCGAGCATGCCGCCGCCCACCGGCTGCCGGACGTCACTGTCGTCCTGCACGGCGGTGAGCCGCTGCTCCTCGGCCCCGAACGACTGGGTCAGGTGCTCGCCGACCTGCGGCGTGTCATCGGCCCGGTCACCCGGCTGCGGATCGGCATGCAGACGAACGGCGTACTGCTCTCCGAACGGTTCTGCGACCTGCTCGCCGACCACGACGTCGCGGTCGGCGTGTCGCTCGACGGCGACCGGGCCGCCAACGACCGGCACCGGCGCTTCCGGTCCGGCGCCGGCAGCTACGACCAGGTGCTGCGCGCGCTCGCGCTGCTGCGCCGCCCGGCGTACCGGGGGATCTACGCCGGCCTGCTGTGCACGGTGGACGTGCGCAACGACCCGATAGCGGTCTACGAATCGTTGCTCGCCCAGGAACCACCACGAATCGACTTCCTGCTCCCGCACGCCACCTGGGACGACCCACCGTGGCGGCCGGCCGGCGGCGGCACCGCGTACGCGGGGTGGTTGCGCACCGTCTACGACCGCTGGCGGGCGGACGGCCGGCCGGTCGCCGTCCGCCTCTTCGACTCGCTGCTGTCCACCGCCGTGGGCGGACCCAGCGGCACCGAGTGGCTCGGTCTCGATCCGGTCGACCTGGCGGTGATCGAGACGGACGGCGAGTGGGAGCAGGCGGACTCGCTCAAGACCGCGTACGACGGCGCGCCGGCCACCGGTATGACCGTCTTCTCGCACGCGGCCGACGACGTGGCGGCCAGCCCGCTCCTGGCCCGCCGCCGCTCCGGCCGGGCCGGTCTCAGCGACGAGTGCCGGCGGTGTCCGGTGGTCGACCAGTGCGGCGGCGGACTGTTCGCCCACCGGTACGGCGCCGGGCACTTCGACCATCCGAGTGTCTACTGCGCCGATCTGAAAGAGCTGATCGTGCACGTGAACGAGAACCCACCGGCACCCGTCCGGCTCGACGCCGGCCTGCCCGACGACTTCCTCGACCGCCTCGCGGCGCCGACCGGCGACCGGGTCGCCATCGCCTGGCTCGTGGAGGCACAGATCGCCATCGTCCGCGCGCTGCTCGCCGAGGTGGCCGACCGGCTGCCGGCCGGCGGGGCCGGAGCCGACGGCTGGGCGGCGCTGGCCGCGCTCGACCGTGGTGCGCCGGATTCCGTGGCCCGGATCGCGGCCCACCCGTACGTGCGGGCGTGGGCTGTCGACTGCCTCGCCGGCACCGGCACCGGCGCCCGGCAGGGGCCGGACTACCTGAGCGCGCTCGCGGCCGCCGCCGCGCTCGACGCCGGCACCCCGGTACGTCTCGACGTGCCGGTGCGGCACGGCCGCCTGCACCTGCCGACGGTGGGCACCGTCCTGCTGCCCGAGGTGGGCGACGGCACCGCGCGGGTCGAGACCGGCCCGGGCTCGCTGCGGGTGACCGCCGGAGACGTGAACGTGGCGATCCGCACCGGTACGCCCGGGGACGCGCCCCGGTGGTGGCCCACCCGCGTGCTCGCCGCCGCGGACGTGAGCGTCCTGCTGGAGGACGGCGATCCGCACCGCGACTGCCACCGGCTGCCCGCCGGCGACCGGCTCGACGACGCGGGCGCCGCGCGCTGGGCCGAGACGTTCGCGGCGGCGTGGCAGGTGATCCGGGACGAGGTGCCGGGCCACGCCGAGGAGCTACGTACCGGGCTGCGGGCCGTGGTCCCGTTGCGGCGCAGCGGCGCGGGTGTCAGCGAGGCGTCGACCGCGCGGCAGGCGTTCGGCGGCGTCGCGGCCACGGAGACCGACGCGGGCTCGCTCGCGGTGCTGCTCGTGCACGAGTTCCAGCACAGCAAGATGAACGCGCTGCTGGACGTCTGCGACCTGGTCGACGGCACCCGCCCGATCGACATCACAGTGGGCTGGCGGCCCGACCCGCGGCCCGCCGAGGCCGTCCTGCACGGCATCTACGCGCACGTGGCGGTGGCCGACATCTGGCGGATCCGGGCCGACCGTCAGGTCGACGGCGCGCAGGCGGTCTACCGCCGGTACCGCGACTGGACGGCCGAGGCGATCGGCGCGCTGCAACGGGCGGACGCGCTCACCCCGGCCGGTTCGCGGCTGGTCCGGCAGGTCGCCCGCTCGATGTCCGGGTGGCCGTCGTGACCACCGCCGTCCCGCCCGCGTACCGGGTCGACACGCTCACCGCCGACCTGCGCGCGCTCGGGCTCGGCCCCGGCGACGTGGTGCTCGTGCACTGCTCCCTGCGCGCGCTCGGACCGGTCGACGGCGGGCCGGCCACGCTGGCCGGCGCCCTGCGGGCCGCCGTCGGCCCGTCCGGCACCGTCGTGGTCCCGGCGCAGACCCCTGACAACTCGGTGAGCAGCCCGGCGTACCACGCCGCGACCGCCGGGCTCACCGACGAGGAACGTCTGGCGTACGAGGAACGGATGCCCGGCTTCGACCCGGCCGTCACGCCGTCGTTCGGGGTCGGCGCGTTCGCCGAGCACGTACGCCGGCTGCCCGGCGCGGTCCGCAGCCGGCACCCGCAGACGTCGTTCAGCGCGTGGGGGCCGCGGGCGGCGGAGCTGATGCGCGTCCACGACCTCGACTCCCATCTCGGGGAGCGGTCCCCGCTCGCCGCCCTGGAGGCGGCCGGCGCCCGGACGCTGCTGCTCGGTGTCGGTTATGCGACATGCACCGCGCTGCACCTCGCCGAGTACCGGCTGCGGCGCCCGCCGCCGCGTCGTCCGTACCGCTGCTACGTGCTGCGCGACGGCCGCCGGGAACGGCTCGACTTCGAGGCTCCGCACCTGGATGCGGCCCCTTTTCCGGCGATCGGCGCGGAACTCGACCGGGCGGCGTTCACCCGGCGCGGGACGGTCGGTGACGCACCGGCCCGGCTGCTGCCGATATCCGACGCGGTCGGCGCCGCCGTCACGTGGATGGACGCCCACATCGGACGGTGAGGGCCTGGTAACCCGGGCGCAACCTCTCTACCCTGATCGATAGACGCCGCATCGTGTCGACTGGGGAGCAGCGCGTGATCATTACCGGTTGGGGGTCAGACACTCGTCCCGTGGAACGGTCGTGTCGTCGTGACCTCTGAGCGGCCCACGCTGCCGGGCCCGCCCTATTTCTTCCTCAGCTATGTCCCCCCGCCGACACACAACGACCGCACCCCGGGCGACCACTGGGTCCGCCGCTTCTACCACGATCTCAACCTGGCGATCGACGGCCGGCCCGGCGACCGGGTACGCCGGCAGGGCTTCGCCGACTTCATGGTGCGGCCGCCGGAGGCCCGGACGGAACGAAAACGCACCGCGCTGGCCGAGGCGGAGGTGTTCGTCCCGCTGTACTCGCCGGACTACCTCAACCGGGACGACTCGCGCCGGGAACGGGAGTGGTTCCGGCAACGGCTGATCCGGGCCGGTCGCCCGCCGGACGGCGACAACATCCTGCCGGTCCTGTGGATCCCGTCGCCCGCCGCGCTCCACGCGCCGGACCAGGCCCGGGCCGTGGCGATGGCCGCCGACGTGGACGTGTACGCCGCGAACGGCATGAGCGCGCTCTGCCGGCTCCAGAAGTTCCAGGACGCCTACAAGGAGGTGCTGGGCCGCCTGGCGCAGCACATCGTCGACACCGCCGAGCAGACGCCGCTGCAACCGGCCGAGCCGCCGACCGGTCCGACCGACCTGCCGTCGTCCCCGACCAGCGAGGTGCCGTTCCGGGCGGTGGTGATCGCACCCGACCAGCCGGCCGACCCGGGGCGGCTCAACGGCCGGTCCGACACCCACGCCGGCCGGTGGCGCCCGTTCCGCGGCCGGCCACCGGTGATCGAGGACGTGACCGACGCGGTGCAGCGACTGCGGATGCCGATCGACGTCCGCGACTTCGTCCCCGACGCCGGACTGTTCCGGTCCTGTCCGGGCGTACTCATGATCGATCCTCTGGTGGTCGAGACGCCGGACGGCGCGGAGGCCGTCCAGGCGGCCGTCGACTGCCTGCACGGCTGGGTGGGGGTCGTGCTGATCAGCGAGGACGCCCACCACGCCCACCGCTCGCACGCGGCCGGGTTGCTCGACCGGGCGGTGAGCATGCTCTCCGCCACCACACGCCCGCTGAAGATAACCACGTGGGACGACTGGCGGACCGAGATCCACGATCTGGTCCGCCGGATGCGACGCCGCTACCTGGAGGCGGGACCGACCTACCCGCCACCGGGACCGCCCATCAACAAGCCCCGGCTCTGGGAGAACCCGCCGTCCGACGAGGGAGTGGACACATGACCCGACGTGAGGGACAGGTCGTCACCTTCTACTCCTACAAGGGCGGCACCGGCCGGACGATGGCGCTGGCGAACGTCGCCTGGATCCTCGCCGCCAACGGCAAGCGGGTGCTCGCCGTCGACTGGGACCTGGAGTCCCCCGGCCTGTCGCGCTTCTTCGCGCCGTTCATCGACCGGGACGCGCTGGAGAGCACCGGCGGGGTGATCGACCTGATCCGGGAGTACGAGTGGGCGACCACCACCAAGCAGGACAAGGGCGACGACCGCTGGCACGAGCAGTACGCCCGGGTGCACAAGTACTCGTTCTCGCTGAACTGGTCCAACTTCCCCGGTGACGGGACGCTTGACTTCCTCGGCGCGGGCCAGCAGAACAACGACTACGCGGGCGCGCTCGCCGGGATGAACTGGGACGAGTTCTACGAGCGGCAGGGCGGCGGCTACTTCTTCGACGCGCTGCGCGCCGACATGAAGCGCAACTACGACTACGTGCTGATCGACAGCCGCACCGGGTTCTCCGACGTCGCCGACATCTGCACCATCCAGTTGCCGGACGTGCTTGTCACCTGCTTCACCCTCAGCGAGCAGGGCATCACCGGCGCGGCGAAGGTCGCGCGGCTGGTCGAGCACCGGTACGGGTCGCGGCGGATCCGGGTGCTGCCGGTGCCGATGCGCATCGACCCGGCGGAGAAGGTGAAGGCGGACACCGGGCGGGCGGTGGCGCGGCAGCGCTTCAGCGGTCTGCCCAGCGCCATGAGCGAGGCCGAACGGGACCGGTACTGGGCCCGAATGCAGGTGCCCTACCAGGCGTTCTACGCGTACGAGGAACTGCTCGCCACGTTCGCCGACCAACCAGGCGTCAACGGGTCGCTGCTGTCCGCGTACGAGCTGCTGGCCCGGGAGATCACCCGGGGTGAGGTGGAGTCGCTGCCGCCGATGAGCAGCGCGATCCGCGAGCGGGTCAACGCGCGGTTCACCCGTACCTCCAACTCGGTGGAGAACGAGATCATGCTCCGGCACGCCCCGTACGACCGGGTGTGGGCGGAGTGGATCGGGCACCTGCTGGTCTCGGCGGACGTCCGGGTGACCGACCCGTGGTTCACCGACGACGAGGCGCCCCGGACGGCCCGGGAGCTGATCATCGTCTCCGAGGCGAACGCCAACGAGGAGGCGGTGCTCGCCGCGCCGGACCGTTCGCCCGACCAGGTGCCGCTCGTCGTCTACGTGGCGGACGTGCGGCGCCTGGCGAACGTGCCGGCCGCGCACACCGTCTCGGTCGCCGGGTTGGAGGCGCGGACCGCCGCCGCGCGGATCCTGCGCCTGGTCGGCCGCGAGGGTGTGCCCGCGGACCTGGAACTGCCTACCGGTCCCCGGTTCCCCGGCCGGGACAACACGGTGTTCGAGGTGCCGGGCCGCAACAAGCGCTTCACCGGCCGCGAGGCGGACCTGCGCGAGCTGAGGACGCTGCTGCGCAGCAGCCCGAAGGTGGTGCTCTCCGGCACCGGGCCGGTGGCGTTGCAGGGCATGGGCGGCATCGGCAAGAGCCAGCTCGCGCTGGAGTACGCCCACCGCTACCGGGCCGCGTACGACATGGTGTGGTGGATCGACGCCGACCAGGTGCCGTTCATCGAGTCCGCCATCGGTGACCTCGCACCCTACCTGGGCGTGCCGTCGTCGGAATCGAACCGGGAGAACGCCCGGCTGGTGCTCCAGGCGCTGCGCCGCACCGACCTCCGGTGGCTGCTGATCATGGACAACGCCGACGAGGTCGACGGCGTCCTGCCGTACGTGCCGGACGGCAAGGGCCACGTCGTCATCACGTCCCGGAACCTGCAGTGGGTCGAGCGGGCCACCACGATCCCGGTCGACGTGTTCAAGCGCGCGGAGAGCATCCAGCACCTCACCGAGCGGGTGCCGACGATGCGCGTCGACCAGGCCGACCGGATCGCCGCCCTGCTGGGCGACCTGCCCATCGCGGTGACCGCCGCCGCGGCGTGGCTGGCCGACACCGGCCACTCGGTCGACAGCTACCTCACCGAGATCGCCAAGTTCGGGCCGGGCGCGGTGATGGAACCGAACAGCAACGTCTCGGTGGAGGCCACCTGGGAGCTGTCGCTCAACCACCTGCGGACCCGGAACCCGGCGGCCTACCGGGTGCTGCAACTGTGCTCGGTGTTCGCGCCGGAGATCTCCGCCGACCTGGTCTACAGCGACGAGTTCGCCGAGGCGCTGGTGCCGTTCCACCCGCAGGCGAAGGAACGGCTGGTCCGCCAGCAACTGGTGCAGCAGGCCAACCGGCTCGCCCTGGTCCGGGTCGACCTGCGGGCCGAGAGCCCGTCCGGCGGCGAGCGGGGCCGGGGCGGCCTGGTGCTCATGCACCGCCTGCTCCAGCACGCCGTCCGGTCCCGGATGACCGAGGAGGAACTCGACGAGGCGCGCCGCCAGGTCCACCTCGTGCTCGCCGCCGCCCGTCCCGAGGGCGAGGTGGACGACCCCGACGGCTGGCCCCGGTTCCGGGTCATCTGGCCGCACCTGGAGGCGTCGAAGGCGCCGCTTAGCCACCGGGTGGAGGTGCGGGCGCTGATGATCGACCGGGTCCGCTACCTCCAGTTGCGCGGCGACCTGGAGACCGGCCGGCGGCTCGGTGAGGAGGTCGCGCAGACCTGGGAGCAGATGCTCGCCGAGGAGACCGACGCACGGGCGCGCGACGACCTGCGCCGGCAGTTGCTGCACCTGCAGTTCAACCTCGCCAACATCCTCGCCTTCCTCGGGCAGTTCACCGAGTCCCGGGCGCTGGACGAGGAGGTCCTCGCGGCCCAGCGGGAACTGCTCGGCGAGGACCACCCGCACACCCTGATGACCGCCGGCGGGCTCGCACGCGACCTGCGCGGCATGGGCAAGTACAACGAGGCGCTGCGCCTGGACGAGATCACGTTCAACGCGTGGAAGCGGAACTTCACCGAGGAGCACCCGCGCACCCTCGTCGCGCTGAACAACCTCGCCACCACCCAGCGCCTGATGGGCGACTTCCGGGAGGCCCGCAAGAACGACGAGATGGTGCTGGCCGGGCGCCGCGCGATCCTCGGCGAGGACCACCCGGACACGCTCGCCTCGTCCGCGTACGTGGGCATCGACATGCGCGACGCCGGCGACTACGAGCAGTCCATCGCCCGGCTCCGCGGCGTCCACCGGGACCTGCTGCGCACGGCCGGTGCCGAGCACCTGATGACCCTGCGCGCGCAGACCAACCTGGCGGTGTCGCTGCGCTCGGCGGGGCACGCGGTCGAGGCGGGCAAGCTCCTCGAAGCGGCGTACGAGCTGCTGAACGAGCGGTTCGGGCCGGACAACCCGGAGACGCTGACCTGTCGGCTGAGCCTGTCCGTCAACCTGCTCACCGTCGACCTGTTCCAGCGGGCCAGCCGGGAACTGACCGAAGTGCACCGCGTCTACCAGAACAACCTCGGCCCGGGGCACCCGCTGACGCTCGTCTGCTTGGTCAACCTCGCCATGGTGGCCCGCCGCGCCCGGGACTTCGCCGAGGCCCGGCAGCTCGCCGGCCAGTCCGCCGACGCGCTCGCCGACGTGCTGGGCGACGAACACCCGTACCCCCTCTCGGGGTGGATGAACCAGGCCATCTGCATCGCCGAGCAGCCCGACCCGCCGGAAGGCCGGGAGGCGGCGGACCTGGAGGCGCTGGCGCTGTTGCGACGTGCCCACGACGGCCTGGACCGGATGCTCGGCCGCGACCACCCGAACACACTGCGCTGCCGGGCGAACCTCCTGGTGATGCAGGAGCGGGTGGAGGGCGGTCGGCGGGCGGAGCTGGAGGCGGTCACCCGCGAACTGACCTACCGGCTGGGCGAGAGCCACCCGGCGGTCGAAACCCTCCGGGAGAACCGGTTGCAGCGGCGCATCATCGACCCGCATCCGATCTGACGGTGGCCCGCTCCACCGGATCGGCCAGCCAGGCGAGGATCTCCGGCAGCACCTCCACCGCGCCGAAGTGCGCGCTGCGCGGCTGCACGTGCAACTGCGCGCCGGGGATCTGTTCGGCCAGCCAGCGGGTGTGGCTGGCCGGGGCGAAGTTGTCGTCCGCGCCGTGCCAGAGACGTACCGGCATCCGGATGTCCGGGAGCGTGACGCCCCAGTCGGCGCGCAATGCCAGCACGTCGTCGATCCAGCCGTGCGGCCCCTGGCGCAGCGCCTCGGCATAGGCGTCGGTGAGCTGCCGGCGGATCGGCACCCCGGCCACCACCCGGCGGTCGGCCTCGGTCATCTGCCCGACCAGCAGCGCCAGCAGCGAGCCCGGGTCGTCCATCGTGCGCTCGGCCCGCAGCCGCAACTGCTCGGCGAGCATCGGCACGTCGTGCTCGGCGGCGCCGTAGTCGCGCACGTTGGCGTCGGTCATGCCGCCGAACCAGTCCAGCCCGGTCGCGCCGGCCGGGGCGAGGCCGACCAGGACCGCGGTCCGCCGTACCCGGTCCGGCAGCAGCGCGGCGCAGGCCAGGGCGTGCGGACCGCCGCCGGAGCGCCCCACCACCGAGAACCCGTCCAGGCCCAGGTCGTCGGCGATGGCCGCGACGTCCGCCGCGGCGTCCGCGACGCGGCGGCCGGGCAGCCGGCTGGAGCCGCCGTAACCCGGCCGGTCGTACGAGATGAGCCGTACACCGAGCCGGTACAGCACGATGGACCGTGGTCGTGGACCGTTGCGGCTGCCGGGTGTGCCGTGCATGAGGAACACGGGCCAGCCGCGTTCCGCCCCGGCGATGTCGACCGCCAGGTTCCTCCTTCCCGTCCGGACGATGTGCTCTCGGTGCCTGGGCGAGTGTGCCAATCGGGGCCTCCGGACGGGTGGTGGCGGTACGGGGTCACACCGCGGCGCGCAGCGTGTCGAGGGCTGACGCCAGCGAGACCTCGGCGGGCACCCGGTCGTGGGCCCGCAGGTAGTCCACGAGCAGCCGGCACAGGCTCGCCTCGTCGAGGAACTCGTCCGGCAGCCGGTGCGCGAGCAGGGCGTGCATCGTCTTCGGCGGGATCTTCGGCCAGGCCAGGTCGGCGTACTCGTCCAACGCCATCAGCAGCCACAGCGCGGTGCGGTTGTCGACCCGCGCGGCGGCGAACTGCTCGGCCATCTCGGCCGACACCACGCCGTCCTCCAGCGGCAGCTCCGCGAGCCGGTCCTCGATGTCGGCGAGCACCCGCCGGACCCGGGGCACGTACCGCTGCGGCAGCCGGTGCAGCCCGTGCCGCAGGATGAGGGCGTGCAGCACCGCGTGGTCGTCGGTCGTGCCGAGCGAGTCGACCAGCTCCGGGAACTCGTCGATCAGGTACGGGCACGAGATGATCAGCTCGGGTGGCGCGGTGGGCGAGTCGGGCAGCCGGCTCAGCGCCACCCGGGTCAGTCCGCACACCACCTCGCGGGGCAACTGCGCGCCGTCCTCGGCGAGGCATTCCAGCAGGACCGTGGCGCTCGTGCTGGACACCGCCTCCGGTGACTCGACGGCACGCGCCCACAGCCGCCGGTAGCTGCGCTCGTCGTACAGGATGAGCTGGTGCAGCGACGGCACCGGCCAGCGGCGGGTGGCGAGCGACACCAGGTCGGCGTGGAACCGGCCGGCCTCGAAACTGTCCGGCTGCTGGCCGCGCCACGTCCGCGCGCCCGCCTGCAACTGGCCGTAGGTGGTGATGTCGCCGAGCAGCCGCGCCTCCTCGGCGGCCACGTTCACCGTCTCCCCCCGGCGTTCGCGCCGCCGCTCGGCGATGATCCGGCCGTCGGCGTCCCGGTTCAGCCAACTGATCATCGCGAGCTGGCCCTTCTCGTCCAGCCCCGCCCGCCACAGCCGGACCGTGGACACCCAGGTCGCCTCGTCCATCAGGTCGGTGTGGCGTACGCCGTCGGGTGACACCAGCGCGGCGAGCGCGACCAGGTTCGCGGTGTACGCGGCGAGCAGCCGCACCGGGTCGTACGGCGCCGGCCGGTAGCCGTCCACGCCGGCCAGGTCGGTCCGCTGCCGGGCCTCGGCCAGCAGGCCGGCGATGGTCTCCACGATCGCGTCCCGCTCCTGCGGATGGCGGGAGCTGAGATCCCGCGCGAACTCGACCAGCGCCTCCCGCTTGACCAGCGGCTGGTGGGAGAGCAGCGCCCGGAACTGACCGGTGTCCAGCTGATAGCCGAAGCCGGCCGGGCTGCGGGTGTGCCGGCGCAGCTCGGCCAGGCTCCGCAGCGCCCCTACGACGTACTCGGCGATCAGGAAGTCCCCGATCGTGGTGTGCAGGAACTCGTACGTGCGCCGGGCGTCCTCACCCTGCACGTCGTCCGGGCCGTACACCACGAAGAACGCGGCGGTGACAAGCTGCTCCGGGCCGAGCACGTCGCCGAGTTCGAACCGGGAGCCGTCACCGCTGCGGGAGCCGAAGCAGTCCAGGTCGAGGCGGAGCGCGGCCCGGTTCACCAGTTCCCGGTTGCGGTTGAACATGGCGAACGCGGTGATCGCCAGGTCGCGCCGGAGCTGGTGCTCGCGGGCCTCCCGCTCGTGGTGCGCGAGCGCGGTCGGCGCCTTCTCGCTGACCTGCCGCCTGATGAACGCGGTCAGCAGGCCGGTGAACAGGTCGGACCGGGAGATGGCGGCGCCGGGACGACGGTCGGCCCAGTGCTCGTTGTAGTAGATCGCGAGCAGCGTGAGCAGCAGCGGCTGGCGGGCCAGCTCGCCGTGCGACAGCAGTTCCCGGGCGGACAGCCGGCGGTAGCCGGGCCGGTCCTCGTTCGCCGCGTTGACGGCGGCCAGCCAGGCGGTCACCTGGGCGTCGGTCAGGTCTTCCAGCCGGACCAGCACGGTGCCCTGCGGCACGCTGGCGCGGTCCATCACCAGGATCCGGGACGTGATGATCGGAATGATCGAGTAGCCCAGGTCCCACTGGGCCTCCTGGAACTCGGCCACCCGGTCGATGTACTGCGAGTGGGCGGTGCCGGTGACCTGGACGAGTTCGTCGAACCCGTCGAAGATCACCACGACGGTGGTGTGCTGGGTGGCCCGGCGCAGGTCCGCCCAGCGGATGCGCTCGTCCATCACCTGCTCGATCGCGGCCTCGATCTGCTCGGTCGGCGACGTGTCCCCGGACATCCGGCGCAGCGGCACCACTATCGCGGTGAACCGGCTCGCCGGCAGCCGGGCCGCGATCACCCGGGTCAGCAGCGTCTTGCCGGCGCCCGGCTGGCCTAGGAGCAGCAGCGGACGGTGCAGGCTCGCCGGGTCGGTCAGGTACCGGGAGAGGAACCCGACGAGGTCACCCCGGCGCGGCTGGTCGTCCCACCATGCCTCCCGCTCGGGTGACGTGTGCTTGCCGTACTCGGCGGCCCGGAAGTCGGGGCTGATGAAGCCGCTGTCGACGTTCGGCAGCCGCAGGTGGAAGTCGACGTCCTTGATCCGCAGCAGCGGCTGCCGGAACACCGCCGCGAGCGAGCCGGTGAGCCGGTCGAGGGTCTCGCGGAGCAGGTCGGGCCGGTCGGCGGCGACCGGCCCGGACAGCTCGGCGAGGTTGCGGTAGAGCTCCGCCAGTGCGTCCAGCCGGGCCGAGACCTCGGTGGTAAGCGTGCGGTTGTCGATCAGGTTGTGCTCGATCGCCTGGCGCATCATGCGGAACCCGAACTCGGGGAGGTCCGTGGCGAGCCGGTCGAAGCGGTCCTGGTAGTGCGACATGGCCCGGGTCACCACGCGGGAACGCAGCGACGTGAGGTCGAGCCCGCGCCGCACCGACGGCCAGGCGGCCAGGCCCTCGCAGAACGCGATGGTGGCGTCGTAGAGCCGGACGTACGCGACCTCGACGTCCCGGCGGGTGTCGTCCATGCCGTACACCGAGGAGGGCAACGGGAAGTAGCCGCCGTCGATCTCCTGCGGAAGCGTGTGGTGCCGCCGCTCGGCCGACACCATGCCGACCTTTTCCTCGTCGGTCAGTTCCAGCCTGTCGAAACCCGGCCCGACCTCGTCCCGGAAACCGTCGAAGAACGCGGAGAGCGCCAGCACGGTGTGGCTGGCCTCCAGCAGCTCGTAATACGATTTTCCGCCGGTTGTCCGGATGCGGCCGGCCTGGTTTCCGGTGGCGTCCCGGACGAGCTGCACGAGTGCGTTCTTCGGGCCGAGCAACGCGAGCGCCGTACCGTGGGAGAGGGCCCCAGCGCCCAGGATCCCCGCGCTGACGACCTTGTCGGTCTCGGTGATGCGCGTGCTGCCCGGGGCCAGCAGTCGTAACGCATCTCGATAGCTGAGGCTCGAACGGCGCGGCATGCCGCCCCTTCCGCTGCTGGCGATCGGATTCTTCAAGGATAGAAACTTCAGTGACGGAAAGCTATCGATTCCTCACCGGGCGGCGGCTTTACGACGACTTTTCCATTCATTCATCTCATTCATCCGGTAAATGCGGCGAAGGCGTCCGACCTCTATGGTCGACGGGTGGACCACGCACGGGTGCGGCAGGCGTACGGGGCGGTCGCGACGCTCTACATCGAACTGTTCGGCACCACCGGCAAGGTGCACGCGGACGACCTCGCCCTCATCGGCCGGCACCTGACCGTCCGGACCGGTCCGGTGTTCGACCTCGGATGCGGACCCGGTCACCTCACCGACCATCTCCGTTCGCTCGGCGTCGACGCCACCGGGATCGACATGGTTCCCGAGTTCGTCGCGCACGCGCGGGCGACACATCCGGACGGCGCGTACCGGCTCGGGTCGCTGGACGACCTCGCCGTCCCCGACCACTCCGTCGCCGGCATCCTCGCCTGGTACTCGCTGATCCACCTCCCGCCACCGGAACTCGACGGCGTGCTGGCGGAGTTCCGCCGCGCGATCGTGCCGGGTGGACGGCTCGTGGCCGGCATCTTCGTCGGCGACGAGGTGGGCACCTTCGACCACAAGGTCGCCACCGCGTACCGCTGGCCGGTGGAAGAGTTCTCCGCGCGCCTGCGGCGGGCGGGGTTCGCGGAGGTCGAGCGCCTGACGCGCCTCGACGACGAGGCCCACCGTCCGCACGCCGCCGTCGCGGCCGTGGCGTCCGGGGCCTGAGCGCGCACCATCGTCACCAGGCCGCAACCGAACGCGGATCGCGGAGTGACACGGCGCTGTCACCGTCGGAGCATGGCCGCGCCAAGGGGTACGAGGACACGCCGGGCCGTCGCGACACCGGCCGCCGCCCTGATCGTGCTGGCCGGGCTGAGCGCCTGCACACCGGAGGTGAAGGGCGTCACCGGCCTCACAGTGGACGCCCGTGGCCGGCCGCACGCGGCGCTCGCCTGGTGCGGGGACCGGCCGCCCGACCTCGTGGTGCTCACCTCCGTGGCGGAGTCCGCCTCGCCCGGTGCGCCCACGCCGGAGCGGTCGTACCGGCCGAGACGGAAGTACGACGTGCCGCGCGACGCGACCGCGCCCGCCCTCGTACCCCTTGCGGGTTTCCCGCCCGGGCCGGTGGTCGACGCGCAGGCGGCGTTCCGGGTCTCCGGCGCCACCCACGACAACAGCTTCCGGACCGAGGGCGTGGACTTCCGGATCGCCGAACTGGCCGAGCTGCGGCCGGGGTCGGTCCTGGTCACCGATTTCGACGACGACGGGGAGGTGCTGCGGACGGTCCCGCTCGACGAGTTCACGGAAATGGGCGAGAACAACTGCTGACCGCCGTGTCAGGATCGGCGTTCGTAGTTCGACGGCCGGAAGGACACCATGCCCGCGTACGCCATCGCCCACCTCCAGGACGCCGCCCCGCACCCGGACATCGCCGAGTACGTCGAGCGTCTCCCCGGCACCCTCGCCCCGTACGGCGGCCGTTTCCTCGTGCACGCCACGCCGCACGAGGTGAAGGAGGGCACGTGGCCCGGTGCCGTCGTGATGCTCGGCTTCCCGGGCATCGCCGAGGCCCGGGCCTGGTGGGACTCGCCCGCCTACCAGGAGATCGCGCCGCTGCGCTCGCGGCACATCGAGGGCGACATCATCCTGGTCGAGGGCGTCCCCGACGACTACTCCCCGACCGGCATGGCGCAGGCGATCCGGTCGGCGGCGTCCTGAGTCGGTCCGGCCGGCGCGCCCGCGACCTGGGGATCGTCGTCGGGTCGCTGCCCACCGGGCCGGACAACGCGATCACCGACGTGCCCGGCGTCCTGGTCGGTCACACCACCGTCGACGACGGCGCCGACCTGCACACCGGCGTCACCGCGATCGTGCCGAGCGGGCTCGGCCCCGGACGGTGGACGCTGCCCGCCGCGGTGTACGCCGGCAACGGCCACGGGAAGCTCGTCGGCTCGACGCAGGTGGACGAACTCGGCGTACTGGAGTCCCCGGTCGTGCTGACCGCCACGCTTTCGGTGTTCCGGGCGGCGGACGCGCTGCTCGGGCACCTGATGGAGCGCCGGCCGGACGGGCTGTCGTTCAATCCGCTGGTCGGTGAGACGAACGACGGGCACCTGTCGGACATCCGCCGCCGCCCGATCACGAAGGCCCACGTCCTGGCGGCACTCGCCGGGGCGAGCGGTGGACTCCCCGCCGAAGGCTGCGTCGGCGCCGGTACCGGCACCACCGCCCTGGGCTACAAGGCGGGCATCGGCACCTCGTCCCGCACGGTCAAGACCGCCGGCCACACGCGGACGGTCGGGGCGCTGGTCCAGTCCAACTTCGGCGGCGTCCTCACCGCGCTCGGGGTGCCGCTACCGGTCGACGAGCTGGTCCCGGCCGCCGACCGGACCGAGCCGCCCGGCAACTCGTGCATGATCGTGGTGGCGACCGACGTACCAGTGGACGCGCGCCAGCTCCGCCGGCTCGCCCGCCGGGCCGTGTTCGCGATGGCCCGGGTGGGTGCGTCGTTCAGCAACACCAGCGGGGACTACGCGATCGCGTTCACCACCTCGGATCAGCAGCCGATCCCGGACGCCGCAATCGATCCCGTGTTCGCCGGCGTGCTGGACACGGTCGAGGAGGCGCTGCTCAATTCGCTGTTCACCGCCGTCACCACTACCGGTGTGGGCGGCCGTACCAGTCACGCGGTTCCCCATCGGGCCGCCGTCGAGCGGCTGGCGGCAGCGGGACGGCTCACGGCCCGGCCGTACGCCTGATCCACCGTGCCCCTCGCCGTCGGCCGTTCGGCGAGGGGCCGAGTCCGATCATCCGCCGCATCGATGCCGATGTTCCGGCCGATGCCGACCGTTTCGTCGCTTATCACGCCGGTAAGGTCCGGTCTGTCGGCTCAGTGACACTGCGGGCCGCAGGCGTCGCTCCACACTGCCCGCTGTGACCGAACTTCCTCCCCAGGATCCGCGGCGCGAACAGGCGCCGCTGCCCGACAAGCCCGGCATCCCGCTCTCGGCACCGCCACGGCCGTCGTGGTGGAGCCGCCGACCGGCTGCGATCAAGGTGTTCCTCGGCCTCGCCTGCAGCGGCGCGCTGCTGGGCATCGGCATGACCGGATGCGCCACTTCCGAGCCGAGCGGGTCGCCGGAGAAGGCGGCCCAGGGGGTGCCGACAGTGGCGGCGCCCACCACCACGGCCCCAGCGCCCGAGCTCAGCACCGTGTCGCCCGAGCCGTCGCCGTCACCCACCACGGCCGCGCCGGCCACCGCGAAGCCCGCGTCGAAGCCGAGCCCGCGCAAGACCACGAAGCCCGCCGTCTACTACAAGAACTGCGATGCCGTACGCGCAGCCGGCAAGGCGCCGCTGCTGCGCGGCCAGCCGGGGTACCGGACCGGGCTGGATCGCGACCTCGACGGCGAGGCGTGTGAGCCGAGTGGCGGCAACGGCGAGTCCGGCGGTGGCAGCACGGGCGGTGGCGGCAGTTCGGGTGGCGGCGGCAACGACCCGCGCTTCGGCACCTGCAAGGAGGCGAACGCCAACGGGTACGGGCCGTACCGGCAGGGCAAGGATCCGGAGTACTACTGGTACATCGACCGGGACAACGACGGCATGGTCTGCGAGTGACGTCCGGCACCGGGGCGGACCGGACGGTGCCGCCCCGGTGGTCACTCCAGCTCGTCGTCGAATGCCCTGCGGGCGCGCTCGATCTGCGCCATGTGGGCGTCGGCCCAGTCGAGCAGGACGTCGACCGGTGCACGCAGCGTCTTGCCCAGCGGGGTGATCCGATACTCGACAGCGACCGGGCGCGTCGCCACGACGTGCCGTTCCACGATGCCGTTGCGTTCGAGTCGCCGCAGGGTCGCCGTCAGGGACTTCTGCGTCACCGCCGGGATCGCGCGGCGCAGCTCGTTGAAGCGGCACGGACGCTCGCACAGCTCGTTCAGGACGCTCAGCGACCACTTGTCCAGCACCTGATCGAGCAGTTCGCGGTGCGGTGCGTCGATGCGCAGCTCGGCGGCACCGGCGGCGGCGGTATCGCTCATGAAACCAGGTCTCCTTGAAGTGTCCTCCGTCAACTAGGTATCAATGGTAAACCTCAGTTGCCCAGTGGAGGAGCACCGATGTCCGTCACCCGTCTCAGCCCTGCCGGTCTTCAGCCGAACACGCCGTACCACCACGTGGCAGTCGCCACCGGATCGCGCCACATCCACGTCAGCGGCCAGGTCGCACGACTGGGCGACGGCTCACCCGTCGCCACCGGGGACCTGGCCGGGCAGGTCGCGCAGGTGCTGCGCAACACCGGCCGCGCCCTCGCCGGCGCCGACGCCTCGTTCGAGGACGTGGTCCGGCTGACCTTCTACGTCACCGACTGGACGCCCGAGAAGATCGGGCCGTTCATGGCCGGGATCGAATCGGTCGCCGAGGAACTCGGACTGCCGCAGCCGCTTCCGCCGGCGTCGCTGATCGGCGTCGATCACCTCTTCGAGCCGGACGTGCTGGTGGAGTTGGAGGCGACAGCGATCGCACACTGAGCAGCTTTCTGCTCGACGTACATCACATCCATCGTCATTCGCGCATCCATGGAACGAGCCCTGCCCTCGGGTAGATCCACCACCACAGGACGTGCGCGGGTGGCCAGTAGGTCACGGCGGCGATGGCGAGATACCAGGGACGCCATCCGTCGAGCAACCCGCGGTAGCCGTGGGCGTCGGCCCAGCCGTGCACGGCCCAACTCCACAGCGCATAGCCGGCAAGGAGAGCGAGGGACCAACCGATCCGTGCGGACTTCCCGAGCCTCCGCCCACGTCGGCGGCCCGGTGCCTCTCGCGCACGCCACGCCACGCGTACATCATGATCCTGCCTTGCAAGGTCACCCGATCCGCGCGGGGCGGTCAGCCGACCTGATGGGAAGTTGAGGCCATGATCCGGCGGAATGACCCGCTCGCCCTGTTGGCGATCGCCATGGGCACGGCGGCCGGCGCCTTCGTCCTCGTGACGCCCTCCCGCGTCCCCCATACCCCACAGACGCTGCTGATGGGTCTCACGCTGCTCGGCACGCTCGTACTGTTCATGTACCTCGCGGGGCCGGCTGCCTTCGTGGCGGTGACCCACACGCACGTCGTCGTGGGTAACCCGCTCGTCGGATACCGCGTCCCCCGGTCACTGGTCGACGGAGTCCGGCTCGACGGGTTCGACATCGAGCTGCGGGTCTCGGGGCACGCGCCCATTCCGATTGCCGCCCTGATCCCGGCCCTGGGCGGCCACAACCGACTGCGTCCCGAGGATTACCAGACGCGCTTGAACAGGCTCGCGGCGCTCTTGAACCACACGCCGGCGACGCTCGTAGCCGGCACGATGGCGCGCCGGTACCGGTATGTGCACCTCGTTCTCTTGGCGGTGGACGTGCTGGCTCTGGTCAGGATGGTGCTCTCCATCAGCACCGACCCCCTGGCGTAGATGTACGGCGCCGGAAGCGTCGGCCCCACCGGCCCACGGTCACGTGGCGTCGTCTGGGAAGCTGGCCCGTCGATCTTCATGGATGATGGGAGCGGGATGTCGCAGGACTGGGAACTGGACGACAGGCAGGCATTGACCTCGGTGGCGGTGGACACCGGAGACAGCGGCTTCATAACCGCATTGGCCGCCGGTACCCGCAACGGTCAGCCGGTGTTCGCCTCCGGCTCCGAGGACGCGACGATCCGGCTGTGGGACGCGGCCACCGGCGGAATCATCGACTCCCTGGACGCCGGCGGCGCGGTCACCTCGGTGGCCTTCGGCGGGCCCGACCTGGACATCGTGGTGGGTGTCACCGACCAAGGGCTGGTGCAGCGCTGGGACGCCAACTCGGGCGCGAAACTGGGCGACCCGCTGCATCACGGCGACCATCCGATGTATGCGGCGGCCACTGTCGACATCGGCGGCCGCTGCCTGCTCGGCGTCAGCGGAGCGGACCAGACGCTGCGAATCTGGGACATCGTGACGGCCGAACCGCTGGCCCAGGTTCCGGTGGGCCAAACCGTCCGATCCCTGTCGATGGCCGCAGCCGGCGAGAGACTCCTGGCGATGGTGCACGGCGACATTGTCGGCGACGCGGATTGCCTGGCGGATTCCATGGCTGCGCTGTGGGACGTATGGGCCGCAGAGCGGGTCAGGCAGCCGCTACAGCTCAGCGACCGCGCCGACGTCGCCGTGCTCGGCGTGCTGAACGGCCGGGCGGTGCTCGTCCAGGGCCTGGACGTCGGCGCCGACGACTTCGACTTCGACCCGGCGGGCATGGACGATCTGCAGTTGCGGGACGCCGTGACCGGCGAACTCCTCCGCGAGTTCGACGATCACGGGAACGGCCGTTGCAGCACGGTGGAGCTGATCACCGCCGCCGGACGGACCTGGGTCGTCTCAGGCCACGAGGGTGGTGTCGTGCTGCTCGACGACGGACTCCGGCCGGTCGGCGACGCCTACGACGGGCACGACGGCGAGGCCGTCGACCTGGTTGCCGGGACGGAGGCGGGCGGTGACCTGGTGATCGCCTCCGTCGGCGACGCGAACAGCGTGCAGATCAGGCGGGCCACGCTCCCGGGCTGAGCCGGCCCGCCCCGGGCCTCCGGCACGGGGTGTGGTGGCAGACGGTGACGACGGCGACATCGCCCCATCGTGAACGCCGCGATGGGGCGATGCCCGAACGTCAAGTCCGCCGCTTTCGACCGAGCCCAGCCCTGAGCCGTTTCCAGTGGCCTGGGCAGGTTACCGGGGTCAGCCCGCGGTGCAGGAACGGATCTGGGGCCTGGCGCTGCTGTTGCCGTTCATCATCGTGGTGAAGCCGAAGGTGTTGCCGCTGCCGTTGGACCGCATCGTCATCACGTAACCGGTGCTGTCCCAACTGGGGGAGCCGTTCCAGGTGGTGGAGACCCGCTGCGGCGGGGTCAGAGCCACGACCACGGTCCAGTTGCCGGCCCCCTGAACCGTCACCGAGGTGTTGTACCGGTCAC
The DNA here is from genome assembly GCF_027497335.1 of Micromonospora sp. WMMA1976. Taxonomy (NCBI): domain Bacteria; kingdom Bacillati; phylum Actinomycetota; class Actinomycetes; order Micromonosporales; family Micromonosporaceae; genus Micromonospora; species Micromonospora sp. WMMA1976. The sequence continues at coordinate 6,077,748 of NZ_CP114912.1, forward strand.
CCCAGACGTTGGGGGTCGTCGCCGTCGCTGTGCACCCGCCGCCGCTGGGAGGCGGAGTGGTCGGCGGCGGAGTGGTCGGCGTGCCGGTCGGCGCCGGAGTGGTCGGCGGCGGAGTGCCGTCCGGGGCCACCGCTCGGCCGGTGCTCGGTGAGATCATGCCCGGGCAGAGGTTGCGGCTGGTCAGGTTGGCCATGATCTGCGGAATCGCGTCGCGGGTGTTCTGAATGCCGTCGTGCATCAGGATCACCTGGCCGGCCTGGAGGCGGCTGGCGTTGGAGACGATCTGGCTGACGCTGGCGCCGTTCCAGTCCTGGGAGTCGACGTCCCAGATCACCTGGCGCAGGCCGAGCGACGAGGCGACCGACTGGAGGGTCGAGTTGGTCTCCCCGTAGGGCGGGCGGAACAACTGCGGCCGGACGCCGGTCGCCGCCTGGATCGCCGAGTTGGTCTGGGAGAGGTCCGACTGCATCTGACTCTGACTCATCGAGGTCATGTGCGCGTGGTTCCAACTGTGGTTGGCCACCCACATGCCCGCGTCGACCTGGGCCCGCGCGGCGGACTGGTTGCTCTGCACGTTCTGCCCGACGTTGAACATGGTCGCCCGTACGTTGTTCGCGCGCAGCACGGACAACAGGGCGCTGGTGCTGCCGGTCGGCCCGTCGTCGAAGGTGATGCCGACGTACCCGTTGCAGGTGGCGGCGCTGGACGGAGTGGCGGCGACCGCGAGACCGGCGGCACTCAGCGCCACAGTGGAGGCGAGCACTGCCAACCGGACGGTGAGACGCGATGTTCGAGGTGCGGACGGGCGGCGGGAGCCGCGGATGCTGGCGTACATGCGCAGGTCCTCCTTGGGACGGGTGATACCTGACGACGCATGGCGTCAATCGAAAGAGATTGATGTTGCCGGCGCTCGGAGTATTGCAGCGGCGTTTCGAGCACGTCAATGATTTTCCGGAATTTTTCCGGAAGTACGTGCCTGGGTGACGTGCCGGATTCCCTGGACAATGCCCATGAACTGGCCATTCACCGTCTCACCTAACCGGTAGCGCAGCGAACAGCGGCGGCAAGGAACCGCCCTGCACATGCTGCGAGAACCAGAAGGCCACGTGATCCCCAAGTGCATGTCCAGGCCGTCCGGGGGTCGCCTGGTCCGGGTCCTCAAGCACTCGGCAACTCGATCGCCCGTTCCGGGGCTCGGCGGGCTGGTCGCTCCGGTCCTACGTGGTCTGCCCCACCGGTCTGCCCTCACCAGTGGCACGCAGAGACATGTCGTCGCCGTGGCGGCTACGTACGGAGGAGGTGCGTGAGGTCAGCGGCGAAGCGGGTCATCTCCTCCCCCGCTTCGAGCACGAAGACCGCCCTGGCGGACCAGGCTTTGTCCTCCACATCGAGGCCAGGAGCCCGGAGAGTCACGCCCAGCGACACGTAGCCACGTCCGTCGTGCCGGGCATCGATAGCGAGTTCGCGCTCCACGGACGTCCAGGTACGAGTCCCGTTCCAACCACGCCAGTCCGCTGCGAGCCGCTCAACGAACGCCGGCAGCGTCGTCGCCAGGTCGGCATAGCGGCCGTCGATCTTGGCGACCGTCGAAGCGGTCATACCCTCTTCGTGCAACGCAGTCGCGATCGTGAAGACGTAGCCGTCACCGTACGGATCCTGCGGCGGATGGACGACCCATCGCGCGCCGCCGTAGGGCTGCAGAACGAACGGCTCAGTCATGGTGGCTCGCAGTATGCAGGGTCACTGACGCCCTCGCCTCTGCGAGGGGGCCAATGGCTCCCACAACCACACCGAGCCCGCCGAGGACGGATACGAGAAAGCCCTCCGGGTGGCTCCGTCCGTACCCCGTGGTCCGAGTTGTTGCTGTCAACAGCTGCTGTCAGTCATTGCGCCCGGTCCCGGCACCCGCAGCGGTTCATGACGCCGCGGTACGCGTCCACTCGCCCATCGAGCCGCTCCACCAAGAGGTGGTCGTCTTCGCGCCAGATCGTTTCGCCGGGATGCACGACGACCGGTTGGTCCAGTACGAAGTGGCGCCAGCGATCAATCAGCGTGAGGCGGTCTGCCCGCTCGCGCAACGATGGGCTCTTCCTCCTGGCCGTGCTCATGCTCGACAGCATCGATCAGGCGGCGGACGGGCTGCAACAGCTAGCCGAGAAGTCCTGACCGTAACCGCAGTGACCTACGAATTACGAGATGATCAAGTTGCTGACCACGGTCTACCTGCACCAATGTGGCTGGCCTGCGGAAACCGTCGCGGCATCTCTCGGCGCCAGCCGCCGGGGCTCGACCTCTTGAGGACTGTAGCGGGCGGACGTCGCCGCCACCATCGACGACGCCGAGGCGCGGATCCGGCGGGCGCTGCCCATCGCCACCGCGATCTACCTCGAACTCGACATCGACCGGCAGCCCGCCCGCACCAGCGCCACCTGACCCGGAGGTCCGGGTCGCGGTGCCCGGGTCGCCGACGTCGGCGTAGTGCCGAGGAAAGCGGCGGGGACTGCCGTCCGGGCGGGCTGACGGCGGAGCGCGTCAGTCGGCCTGGGCCGGGGTGTCCGGCGTGGACCTGGGGCGGCGCTTGCGTGGTGCGGCCGAGCGGGGCGGCAGCGCGCGCATGTGGTCGCGTACCCGGGTCATGATGTCGCCGAGGTGACGTACGTCGTCGTCGGAGAGCGGGTTGAACAGCAGCAGCCGCGACACCTCGATGTGGCCGGGCAGGATCCGGCGGAACAGGGCAGCACCCGCGTCGGTCAGGGCGACGAGGGTGGCCCGTTCGTCACCGGGAAAGCTGCTGCGAGTGATCAGGCCGGCCTTCTCCAGCAGTCCGGCCTGATAGGTCAGCCCACTGCGGCTGTAGACGACGCCGTCAGCGAGCTGGGTCATGGTCAGCGGCGTCTCGGACCGCGCGAGGTTGGCCAGCAGTTGGAACTGCACGTAGCTGATGCCGCCCTCGGTGCGTAGCTGCTGCTCGACGTGGTGTTGCAGCAGGCTGACGGCCTCCAGGAGCGCGAAGTAGGTCTGCAGCTGTTCGGGGTGCAGCGGCGGCACCCCGTCGTCGCTGTCGTCCCCCGCCGTGCGGGTGGATGTCATGTGCGCACCTTACCTGCTTCGAACTCGCAGCATTGTGAGTGGTGTCACGCCTCGCGTGGCTTTGCTTCGAACTCGAAGCGACCTAGCGTCGAGTCATGCTTCGAGTTCGAAGCGATTATCCGAGGAGGACACCATGAAGGCAGTGCGCTACCACTCCCACGGCGGCAGCGACGTGCTCACCTATGAGGACACCGAACGGCCGGTGGCGGGAGCCGGAGAGGTCGTCGTCCAGGTGGCCGGCACCTCGTTCAACCCGGTGGACGTGGCGATCCGCGCCGGCTACCTGCGGGACGTCTTCCCGCTGACCTTCCCCCACACGCCGAACTTCGACGTCGCCGGAACCATCACCGAGGTGGGCGAGGGCGCCGGCAACTGGAACGTCGGTGACGCGGTCCTGGCGTTTACGCCGATGGCCGCGCCGGGAGCGGCCGCCGAGTACGCGGTCGTCCCCGCCGAAGCGCTTGCCGCCGCGCCGCGTACCGGCGAACTCGCCGACGCCGCGGCCCTGCCCTCCGCCGGCCTGACGGCCTGGCAGTCGCTGTTCGAGCACGCCGGCCTGACCAGCGGGCAGCGCATCGTCGTCAACGGTGCGGGTGGCGCGGTCGGCGGATACGCCGTCCAGTTGGCCAAGCAGGCCGGTGCCGAGGTGACCGCAACCGCCAGTGCGCGCAGCCGCGACCGGCTGCTCTCCTACGGTGCCGACCGGATCGTCGACCACACCACCACCGCGCTCACCGACGCCGTGGCGGGCGAACGGTTCGACGTGGTGCTGAACCTGGCGCCCATCACTCCCGAACAGGGCGTCGAGCTCGTGGACCTGGTCGCCGACGGCGGCGCCTTCGTGAGCACCACCGCTCCGGGCCCGGAGCAGCCCGGACGCGGCATCCGCACGGTACGGGTGTTCGCCCGCAGCGACGCCGCCCAACTCGCCCAGCTGGTGGCCCGCGTCGACGCCGGTGACCTGCGCATCGACGTCGGCCAGCGGCGGGCCCTGCGCGAGTTGGCCGCCGTGCACGACGAGTCCGAGGCCGGCCGGCTGGCCGGCAAGACCGTCCTCATTCCCTGAGTCACCCGCCCCCTTCGCGGGGCGTCTGCCACGACCCACCCCCTGCACGGAGGACAGATCACGATGACGACCGCATTCGAACCCGTCAGCCTCGCCGGCACCAAGCTGAGCAACCGGATCGCGATGGCGCCGATGACCCGCAGCCGCGCCCACGGCCCGGGCGCCGCGCCGACCGCCGACACAGCCACCTACTACGCCCAGCGCGCCTCCGCCGGTCTGATCGTCACCGAGGGCATCCAGCCCTCGGTGATCGGCCAGGGCTACCCGAGTACGCCGGGTCTGCACCGCGCCGAACAGGTCGCGGCGTGGCGTCAGGTCACCGACGCCGTCCACGCCCAGGGCGGGGTCATCTTCGCCCAGCTCATGCACACCGGCCGGATCGGTCACCCCAGCCTGCTGCCCGAGGGCCTCGTCCCGGTCGGTGCGTCACCGGTCGCCGCCGCCGGAAAGGTGTTCACCGCGCAGGGCCCACAGGACTTCGTCACGCCCCGAGAGCTGACCGACGCGGAGATCCTCACGACCATCGGCGATTTCGCCGCCGCTGCCCGCAACGCCGTTGCCGCCGGGTTCGACGGCGTGGAGGTGCACGGCGCCAACGGCTACCTGCTGCACCAGTTCCTCTCCACCAATGCCAACCAGCGCGGCGACCGCTGGGGCGGCACGGTCGCCGGCCGTATCCGGCTGACCGTCGACGTCGTCCGCGCGGTCGCCGACGCGATCGGCCCCCACCGGACCGGACTGAGGATCTCTCCCGCCAACCCGTTCAACGACATCACCGAGGACGCACACCAGCACACCTACTCCGCGCTGGCCGACACTCTCAACCCGCTCGGCCTGGCCTACCTGCACATCGCCGAGGCCGACGACCGCGACCTCACCCGTGAGCTGCGCCGCCGGTGGGACGGCCCGCTGATCCTCAACCCGTTCACGCCCGGAACGGTCACCGGCCCCGAGCAGCTCGCGCTGATCGAGGACGGCACCGCCGACCTGATCAGCTTCGGCGGCCTGTTCCTCGCCAACCCCGACCTGCCCGCCCGGCTCGCCGCTGGCGGGCCCTACAACACACCCGATCCGGCCACCTTCTACGGCGGCGACGCCCGCGGCTACATCGACTACCCCACGCTCGACGGCAGTCCGAGCGCGGTGAGCTGACCACCGCCGCGCGCAAGGCCTGCCCCACCGGACGCCGCGGGCAGGCCTTGCGCGGAGCGACATCGGCCGCCTACCGCACCAGTGGACCGACCTGCTGTGCGGTGAACCGGACGAAGCCCTCGAGGTCGGGTTCGTCAGCGGTGGGCTGCAGGATCACGGCGTCGGCTCCGGCGTCCCGGTAGCGGTTCACGACAGCGGCAATGGCGGCTGCGTCGCCGGCCGCTGCGGCGTCCCAGCCGTCCGACTCGTTCCACGACTCCAGCTCGCGTGCCATGCGTGCCTCGGCGTCGGGGCCGGTCGCCGCATGGACGTACACGGTGACGGCCTTGGCCGTCGCACTGACGGCGGCCACCTCCTGCGGAGGCGTGCCGGCGGTCAGCAGGATCCCGTCGGCGGCCTCGCAGACGAGAGCACGCGTCTTCGGCCCGGTCGCGCCGGCGTAGATCCGGGCCGTGCCCACCGGCGGGTAGTCCAGCTTGACCTTGTCGAGCTTGACGTACCGACCCGACGTCGTGACCGTCTCGCCGGCCAGCAGCGCCTTCAGCGCCTCGACGTGCTCGCGCAGCAGCGTCAGCGGCGAGCCCACCCGCGCTCCGACCTGCTCCATCCAGTCCTGGACGCCGTGGCCCACGGTGAGCAGCACCCGGTCGGGGAAGAGCCGGTGCAGCGTGGCGGCCTCCATGGCGAGTGCCGCGACGTTGCGGAACGGCACCGGCAGCAGCCCGACGCCCACCGCCAGCCGGTCGGTCCAGGCCAGGGCCGCGGCGGCGGTGGCGATGCCGCTTTCGAGGAAGCAGTCCTCCCAGAGCCACAACTGGTCGAGGCCGGCCTCGTCAGCGGCGCGTGCGACGGAGCGGAGGCGTTCGGGTGGATTCTGGGGCCGGAACACCACGCCGAGGGTCGTCATGACGGCCAAGCCTAGCCGCGGAGGGGCCCCGCCATCCATGCACTTTCCGGGAGGACGACCCGCTCAGCGTGGGCCGCCCGGCCCGACCAGGCCGGTTTCGTAGGCGACGATGACCAGTTGAGCCCGGTCCCGTACCGCCAGCTTGGTCAGCAGCCGCCCGACGTGCGTCTTCACGGCGGCCAGGCTGATACCGAGGTGCCCGGCCAACTCCGCGTTGGACAGGCCCCGGCCGATCAGCGTGAGGACCTCCCGTTCCCGCTCGGTCACCCGAGCCGTCGTGGCAGCGGCCGGGCCGGTTCGGGCCGACGGGCGAACTCGTCGATGAGCCGCCGGGTCACCGTCGGCGCGAGCAGTCCTTCTCCGGCGGCCACCACCCGGATGCCGGCCAGTAGTTCCGCCGGCGGGGTGTCCTTGAGCAGGAACCCGCTGGCTCCGGCCCGCAGTGCCCCGTAGACACCGGCGATGCCGGGCCGGTGGGGCAGGGCCTGGTCGGGGCCCAGCTCCGCTCGGGCGAAGGAGAACCGGGCCAGCGCGGCGCACGCCAGGTAGCCGACCGGCGCGAGCAGCGCGATCCCGGCGTCGCCGTGCGTCGCCGGCGGGGAACAGGTGCCACCGTCCACCCAGGCCAGACAGCACAAAGGGCCTGACCCGCGTTTCCACAGGTCAGACCCTTCACGATCTTGTGCGCCCGAAGGGACTCGAACCCCTAACCTTCTGATCCGTAGTCAGATGCTCTATCCGTTGAGCTACGGGCGCCTGGTGCTCGGCCAGTCTACACAACCGGCTTTCGCGCGGAGACTCCGGGATTCGAACCCGGGAGGGGCTTTAAGACCCCAACCGCATTAGCAGTGCGGCGCCATAGACCAGACTAGGCGAAGTCTCCCTGGTGACCCACGAGGTCACCGCGCCCGAGGATACAGGCCCGCACCCGCCCGGGGCAAAGCGGATACCGGGACCGGCCCTCGCCACCGCGTTTCCGTCGTGTGCCGGATCACGTCCACGGCTACGCTCCATCGATATGCAGGAGCAGCCGCCGAGCGATCCGCCCCGTCGCGAGCCCGCCCCCAAGGCCCGGCGGAGCCGCTCCCCACGACCGACGTTCAACCCACCGACACCGGATCCCGCCGCGGAGAACGCGACGAGCGACACACCGCCGCCCCGGCGTCCGCGCCGGTCCGCGCCCACTGTCGTCTTCCAGCCGCCGACGCCGGCCACCGCCGCACCGCCGGCACCGCGCCCGCGTCCGGCCGCCGATCCCTCACCAGCCGATCCGGGTACGCCCGCCGAGCAGGCCACACCGGAGGCTTCCACGGCTCCTTCGGGTACGACTGCCGCACAACCTCCGCCGAGCGCCGGGGAGGGCACGGCCCCGACCGATGAGAGGCCAGTCACGGCGGAACAGGATCAAGCCGTCGAGCCTCCGACAGCACCAGGGTCGCCACCGGTCTGGGCAGAGGCGCCGAAACGGACGCGTCGCGCTCCCGCCGCCAAGAAGGCCGCCCCGGTCGCGAAGAAGGCGACCCCGGCGGTGAAGAAGGCCGCCCGGAAGGCGTCGCCCCCGAGGCGGGAGACGGCGATCACTACCCCGGAGCCCACAGAACACGAAGCGCCACAGATCGAGGTCACCGCCGCCGACACCACGGCATCCCACGCGGGGCAGTCCGCCGAGACGACGCACGGCACGGTCGTCGCGCGGGCACCCGGACAACCCGACGTCACGCGTACCCCGGAAACGGGCTGGCGGGCGGTGGGGCCGCAGCTGCGCGACCACCCCGGGTTCGCGCCGGAGCTGCTGGCCCTGGCGGCGGTCGACGCGCTCGGGCCGCGGGCCTCGGCCTGGGCGGAGCAGGTCCGTCGGGCCTACCCGGAGGCGGACGCCGACGGGGTGGCCCGGCTGGCGACGCGGCGGTTCGTCCGGATGGCCGGTACGGGTGGGGCGCTGGCGGCGGGCGCCGGGTTGTTCGCGCCGGTCGCGGAGCTGGCGTCGGTGCTGTGGACGCAGGCGAACCTGGTGCTGCATCTGGCGGCTGCGTACGGGCGGGATCCGGCGCACCCGGATCGGGCGGCCGAGCTGCTGGTGCTCACGCTGGTGCACCCGGATGACGGCACCGCGCGGGCGGCGCTGGCGGCGGCCCGTGCTGCCGACGCGCCGGCGGACGGGCCGTGGGGGCGGGTGGCGGAGGCGGCCTGGCGGCTGGCCACGCCGGTGGCCGCGCAGGCGGGTGGCTGGCTCGGGCTGCGGTTGGCCGCCCGGTTGCTGCCCGGTGCGGCGGCGCTGGCGGCCGCGACCGGCGGTACGGCAGCCGCGGAGCGCCTCGCCGCGCGGGCGGTCGCCCGGTATCGGGTGTGATCGACACCGGTTCGGCGAGCTGGCGTGGTCAGGCGGGGCCCGATGCCGCCACTTCCCCGACCTGGCGGCGGACGGAACGCGTGCCGGGCCGGCAGCCGGATCAGAGCCAGTCGAACCAGGACTTCGGCAGCATCGCGTAGCCGACGAACGCGAAGATGTCGAGCAGCGTGTGCGCGACGATCAGCGGGGCGACCCGGCGGGTGCGCAGGTAGAACAGCCCGAAGATCACGCCCATCACGGCGTTGCCGACGAACGCGCCGAAGCCCTGGTAGAGGTGGTAGGAGCCGCGCAGCAGCGCGCTCGTGGCGAGCACCGCACCGACCCGCCAGTTGAGCTGCCGTAGCCGGGTGATCAGGTAGCCGACCACGATCACCTCCTCCAGCACGGCGTTCTGCACGGCGGCGAGGATCAGCACCGGCACCGTCCACCAGAGGTCCGGCAGCGCGGCCGGGACCAGCGTGGCGTTCAGGCCGAGCTGTGCCGCCGCCCAGAACAGCGCCAGCCCGGGCAGGCCGATGAGCGCGGTCAGGCCCGCGCCCCGGGCCAGGTCCGAGCCGGGCCGGCGGAAGTCGACACCGAGCGTCCGTGCCGGGTCGCCGGGGTCGCGCGCCAGCAGGTGTACGGCGAGCAGCACCGGCAGCAGCGCGAAGACGATCCCGAGCAGCTGGTACGTGAGGTCGAGGTACGGCCGGGCCGACGCGGAGGTGTTCAGGGCCGCGGTCTGCTTGGACAGTCCGCCGGTCGCGGTGAGCTTCGCGATCAGGGACACCAGGGCGTACACGGCCGACTGGCCGAGGGACAGACCGAGCACGAGCAGCGTCTCGGTGCCCAGCATCCGGCGGGAGACCGGACGGGCCAGCTCGTCAACCGTCACCGGACCATGAAAGCACTTCGGTGACCGGGCCGGACGGTCGCACAGCCTGTGCGACCGGCGTACACGCTCCGTGGACATTCTATGCGGGCCGATCCGCCCGTACGGAGAAGGAGCGTGCCCCTGTGGAGAACTTCGCGCGGCTGCTGAAGGAGAGCTGGACCCTGGTCGAGGAGCACCGGGAGCGGCTCAGCGGTCACTTCTACGCCCGGCTGTTCCTCCTCGATCCGGAGCTGCGCAAGCTCTTCCCGGTGCAGATGAACGGCCAGGGGGACCGCATCCTGGAGGCCATCGTCACCGCCACCCAGACGGTGGGCGACCCGGAGAGCTTCGACGAGTACCTCCGCGCGCTGGGCCGGGACCACCGCAAGTACCACGTGTCGGCCGAGCACTACGCGACGATGGGCGTCGCGCTGCTCGACGCGCTGCGCAGCACCGCCGGGGACGGCTGGAACCTGGAGTACGACCAGGCGTGGCGGGAGGCGTACGCGGGCATCAGCGAGCGGATGCTGGCCGGCGCGGAGGCGGACGAGAACCCGCCGTACTGGCACGCCGAGGTGCTGACGCACGAGCGGCACGGCCCGGACACCGCGGTGCTGACAGTGCGCGCGCTCCAGGATCCGCTGCCCTGGCGGGCCGGGCAGTACGTGAGCGTGGAGGTGCCGCGCTACCACCCGCGGGTGTGGCGGACGTACTCGGTGGCGAACGCGCCGAACGAGGAGAACGTGCTGGAGTTCCACGTGCGGACCCCACCGGGTGCGGCCGGGTGGGTGTCCGGCGCGCTGGTACGCCGTACCAAGCCGGGTGACCTGCTGCGGGTGGCCGCGCCGATGGGCTCGATGACGCTTGATCCGGGGTCCACCCGGGACGTGCTCTGCGTGGCCGGCGGTGTCGGCCTGGCGCCGATCAAGGCGCTGGTGGAGGAGCTGACCCGGGTCAACCGCACGCGCTGGGTGCACGTCTTCTACGGCGCGCGCCGCTCGGACGAGCTGTACGGGCTGCCCGGCCTGGAGGACCTCGTCGCGTCCCACCCGTGGTTGTCGGTGACGCCGGCGTGCAGCGAGGACCCGGACTTCGGCGGCGAACTCGGTGACGTCTCCGAGGTGGTCACCCGGTACGGCCCGTGGACCACGCACGACTGCTACGTCTCCGGCTCGGCCGCGATGGTCCGGGCCACCCTGCGGGCGCTCGCCGCCGACGACGTCCCGCCGGACCACATCCGGTACGACACGTTCGGCAACCTCTGAACCTTGCTCCCCCCGAGCCGGGTCGCGTGCCCCCGCCCCCTGGGGCACGCGACCCGGCCCCCCGTTTATCAGTAACGCCAGGGGGTGCCGGTCTCGCGGTACTCCTCCACCGGCACCAGCGGCACGCCGGGCGCCATGCGGTCGACGTAGAGCCGCCCCTCCAGGTGGTCGATCTCGTGCGCGACCAGCCGCGCCATCGCGTACTCGAAGGACGTGATCACCCGGCTGCCGTCCCACAGGGCGTGTTCCACGTCGATCCGCAGCGGCCGGGGCACCAGGCCGCGGTGGTCGAAGAAGGACAGGCAACCCTCGTACTGCTCGTCGGTCTCGGCGGCGGCGTCGACCACCCGGGGGTTGAGCAGCACCACCGGATCGGCCGCCCGGTCGGCCGGGCGCACGAGCGCCGCCGACCAGCCGATGCCGAGCTGGGGCGCGGCGAGGCCGACGCCCTTGCTGAACGGGTGCAGCTCGTCCAGCCGGACCAGCATCGCGGCGAGCCGGTCCATCACCTGCCGGGCGTGCGCCTCGTCGGCCGGCAGGTCGAACTGGCGGGCCCGCTGCCGCAGCAGGTCGTCGCCGCGCTGCACGATGCCCACCGCGCGCATCCGGTCGCTGGCCCGCACCCGGGCGCCGCCGGTGGGCGCGCTGTCCGGTTCGGCGTCCGGCTCGGGGCTGCGGAACCGCCACTGCATCCGGTAGCGGGCGTTCAGCGGCGGGTCGTCGGTCCCCCAGTCGAAGACCACCCGGCCGCCGTCCACCGAACGCTGGATCGGGGTACGCAGCGGCCCCTCCTCCGCCGACAGCGAGGTCTCCGCGCCCCACACCTTGGGGTCGAGGTCCGCGGGCAGGTCGAGCCGCACCGCCAGGTGCCGGGTGGGCAGGCGTACGGCCCGCTGGAACCAGGGGCCCCACTTGTCCCGGCCGACGCGGTACGCGTACTCGATGGTGACCCGGTCGCCGGGGTAGAGCGGGAAGCGTCCCTCGTCGTTCTCGAACAGCAGCCAGATCTCCTTGAACGCGTCCCGGTCGTGTTTGGCCCGCCAGTGCATCGGCTCGCGTCCGTTGCCGTCGTCCCGGTACGCGGTGAGTTGCAGCTCGGCGAAGGTGAGCGGGTGTTCCCGGTGGTGCCGGTTGGAGCGGCCGGGGTCGTTGGGGTAGCGGTCGACGGCGACCCGGACCAGGTAGCGGGTGACCGGTTCGGTGCCCGCGTTGTACAGCTCCCGCCGGATCGCGCAGTGGTAGCCGTCACCGGTGTGGGTGAGCGTCGCGACCTCCCGTTCCACCACGAGGCCGGTCCCCGGGGGCAGCCACTGGCCGGGGACGGGCGGGTCGCGGTGGGCCACGCCGGTGCGGCCGTGCCGCAGCTCGTCGTACTCCCGGAAGCGCTGCCAGATCGCGCCGCTGGCCTCCAGGACGGCCTCGGCCCGGCGGGCGAAGTCCTCGGTGGGCCGGTGCCGGCGGCCTTCGACGTGGCTGACGTAGGACGGGTCGAAGCCCATCATCGTGGCCAGTTGCTTCTTGGACAGCCCTCGGCCGGTCCGGTGCCGGGCGAGTTCGGCCGCGAACGAGTCGGCGGCACGCTCGATCGGTGAGGTCGTCATCAGCTTCCTCGTACGCGGGAAGACCATTTTCACGTTGAGTGGCCGAACGTGTACGGAAACTGCCTCGTATTCGACACTCACCTTGACTTTTCAGCGGCACACATCGATCCTTATGCCGTCTGCCGCCGGTTCTCCGGCGGCGTTTTCCGTCTCCGAGGCCGGGTAGTACCCGACGGCCGTGGAGTGACGGGGGCCTCCCCTCGATACCGCGGCATCTCTTCCCCTCCCGCCGGGAGGGTGGTTAGGCTAGCCTTAGCTTGGGTCGACGGCACGCGCCGACCGCAGGGCGACAGGACAGGGGACGGCCAGGTGACTGCGGTGATGGCGGGGCGCGACGCCGCCACCCCGCTCGCCCCGGTGACAGCGACCCTGCGCGCCATGTTCGGCACCGACGATCTGCCCGGGCTCGCGCCCGGCCTGCTTGTGCACGACGAGCTGGACCGCTGGTCCCCCGCCACCCGCCTGATCGACGGCGCGCTGCTGTCCGAGTTCCTGACCCGCGCCGGGCGCCGCTGGGGCGGCACCCCGCACGCGTGTGCCGCGCTGGCCTGGAAGTCCTACAGCTACTGGACCGCGCTCCCCGCCGTGCTCGGCTGGGCGTCCGCCCGCCGGGTGCCGCTGCTCGACCCGGCCGACGTGCTCGTGCACTTCGAGGACCACCACCAGCTCCTCACGCTGGGGCTGCGCGCCTCCACCCCGGTGGCGGTGCTGCCGAGCGACCCGCTGGCTCTCGCCGGAGCTCCGGGCGTACTTGTGGTCCCGGACGAGGCGGCGCTGCTCGGCGCGCTGCGCGCGTCCCTGCTCGACGCCCACTTCGCGCCGCTGATCGGCGCCATCCAGGGCGAGGTCCGGATCGGCACCCGTACGCTGCTCGGCTCGGTGGCCTCCGGCATCGCGCACGGCGTCCTGCGCGCGTCGGACGCCCTGCCCGGCTCGGCCACCGCGGCCGTCGGCACGCTGCTCACCGCGCTCGACCTGAGCGACCTGGTCGAGCTGGTGCCCGGCCCGGCCGGCGAGCCGACGGTGCAGCGGCGCACCTGCTGCCTGGCGTTCACGCTGCCCCGGCCCAAGGTGTGCCAGGGTTGCTGCGTCCGCCAGGGCTGACCGCTCAGCCGGCCAGCGGCCGGACGTCCCACAACCACACCCCGCCGGTACGCGTCGGCGTGATCCCGCTCAGCTCCGTCATCGCCCGGCGCAGCGCCTCGGCCTGCGGCAGCCGGGGGTCGAGGATCACCGCGCCGGCCCGCCAGTAGCGCAGGTCGTCCACGGCGGCCACCCGGTCCTGCGGCGTGATCGGCGGAACCGCGTCGGTGCGCCGTACCGTCTCGAAGAACGTGCTGGTGGGACGCGGCGGCGCGGTGAAGAGGGCGATCCGGTCCCCGCCGGGGCGGGTGTCCGGATACAGGAAGTAGCCGCGGGCCAGCGGCATGTCCAGCCGGGTCTCGGCGGACCAGCGCAGCGGGACCGCGTACGTGGTGTCGGGTAGCGGCAGCGTGACGATGCTCCGCCCGTCGGCGACGTAGGGGCGCCAGGCGCCGGAGGTGACGAACGCCGGGGTCGGGTCGAGGCGCTTCGCGGGCAGCGGGGTGGGCAGGATCGGCACCAGCGCCATGGCGAGCACGGTGACGGTGGCGAACCGGATCTGGCCGCGCGCGTCCGGGTGTCGTACGGCCAACTCCCGGACCCGCTCGGCGCCGAGCGCGAGCAGCACGCCGATGATCGGGGTGAGCGCGAGCGACCAGCGGGTGGGCACCACGGAGTGCAGGACCGGCAGGTTCTCCAGCGCCGCCCACGGGCCGGGGATGCCGGTGTCCTCTCCGTCGTAGCGGATCTCCCGGCCGAGCGAGAAGAGCACGAACACGAGCCCGACCGCAGCCAGCCCGAGCACCACCGCGTTGCGGCGCATCCACCAGACCAGCGCGACCACCAGGACCACCAGCGGCCAGCCGAAGAACGCGTTCTCCTCGGTGGCGTTCTTGACCAGCGGTTCGCTGCCCCGGGCATCGCCCGCCACCGACTCCCGGGACCAGGCCACGTACGCGGCGAGGTCGGTGGAGTAGCCGCGGATCAGCGTGGAGAGCCCGCTGTACGCGCCGGGGCCGAAGAACTGGACCCAGAGCGGGTACGCGAGCAGCGCCCCGGCGACCACCGCGGCCACAGCGAGCCCGGCGGCGAACGGGCGGACCGCCGAGCGCAGCGCGGGACGGCCGAGGGCGAACGCGAGCACCACCACGCCGAGCCCGATCGCGGTCATCAGCAGGATCTCCAGGTTGAGGAACGCCTGCCAGACGATCACCAGGCCGAGCAGGACGCCGTTGCGCAGCCACCGGCCGGGTTCGGCCAGGCGCAGCGTCCGCCAGATGATCAGCGGCACCACGAACTGGCTGACGATGTTGGGGTGCGAGTTGGCGTGCGAGATCATCGCCGGCGCGAACGCGCAGAAGGCGGCACCCAGCGACGCCGGACCGCGGGACTTCACGACAACTCGGGAGAGCAGGAAATACCAGGACACGCCGGTGGCGGCGAGCCCGAGAGTGAGGAAAATCAGAAAGGACCAGCGCGGACCTGCCCAGAGCGTTATCGGGGTCAGCGGCAATGAAACGGATAATACGGACGTATTAGCCATGAGATTGACGACATCCGGCACATTCATCCGGTCCGAGGTGAACGGATAGGCGAAATCAGTGACGACGCGAGCACCATGCGCCATCATCCATTCGAATTGCGCCTGATCTGTCCGATTGTCCCGAATGCCATTGCGCGGATCGACCCATAGTCGAGCGGTCACCCAGAACGCGAGCAGCACGAAGCTGAGCACGGCGAGCGCGTCGATCCGCCTACCCTGCCCCGATTTCGGCGTACTCGCGCCGCTTTCCGGAGTAGTCATGACATTTCAGAGCGTAGTCAGGGTATGGCGGGCACGTGCAATGTTCCGGGGAATCACGTACTATGTGCCGAGTTCGCCGAACGCCGAACAGGCACCCCTCCGGATCACAATTCGGCCCCCCTCCGTCCCCCGATTTCCCCCTCAGCCATCCAGATGGTTGACTCTGACGGTCCAGGCGCGGGTCAGTCATATCGTGAGGAATCGACGCATGGCAGAAATCACTGGGGATCAGCGCGTCCAGTCCGAGGTGCTCGAAGGCCTGGCAACGGCTGTCAACCACCGGCAGTGGTTCGTCGAACTGGCGGTGCCCTACCTCGGTGACAACCCGATCGAGATCGGCAGTGGCCTCGGCGACTACGCCTCCGCCTGGGCGGCGTACGCACCCCGGATCACCGCCACCGAGGCCGACCCGGACCGGCTGATCCAGCTCAAGGAGCGGCTGTCCGACCACCCCGGCGTCGAGGTCCGGCAGATGCTGCTCCCGCACCACGAGCGCGGTGACTACAGCGCGGCCGTGTCCTACAACGTGCTGGAGCACATCGACGACCACGTGGGCGCGCTGCGCAGCATGCGGGATCTGGTCCGCCCCGGCGGCGCCGTGGTCATCATCGTGCCGGCGTTCCAGTTCGCCATGAGCCCCGCCGACATCGCCACCGGCCACGTCCGCCGCTACACGAAGAAGACGCTCGCCGCGGCGATGACCGAGGCGGGCCTCACCGTCGAGCGGATCCACTACGCCAACGCGCTCGGCCTGATCGGCTACTTCATGGCCACCAAGGTCTTCCGGCTGATGCCGAAGGAGGGCCCGATGGTCAAGGTGTACGACACGCTCGTGCTGCCGGTCACCAAGGCCGCCGAGCAGCGCGTCCGGCCGCCGTTCGGCCAGTCCGTCTTCGCTGTCGCCCGCGTACCGGCCTGAGGCCGGGGGCCGCGACGGCCCCCGGCCGCCGGTCACTCCTTGATCTGGTACGTGGGGCGGATGACCGCCCGAGCCAGGGTGTGGAACGCCAGGTTGAAGCCGACGAAGGCCGGGCTGGCCCCGGCGGGGATGTCGAGGCGGTCCACGTCCACCGCGTGCACCGCGAACACGTACCGGTGCGGACGGTCCCCGGCCGGCGGCGCCGCGCCCCCGTAGCCGGTGTCGCCGTAGTCGTTGCGGACGCTGAACGCGCCGTCCAGGTCGGCCTCACGCACGCCGGTGGGCAGCTCGGTGACGGACACGGGCAGGTTCACCAGCACCCAGTGCCAGAAGCCGCTGCCGGTCGGGGCGTCCGGGTCGAAGCACGTGACCACGAAGCTCTTGGTCTCGGCCGGGAAGCCCGACCAGGACAGCTGCGGTGAGACGTTCTCGCCGCCGGTGCTGCCGTGCGCGTACCGCGCGTCCATCGGCTCGCCGTTGTGCACGTCGTCGCTGGTGAGGTCGAACGACGGCACCGTCGGCAGCAGCTCGTACGGGTCCGGGGCGATCGGTCGTTCCAGGGTCATCGAAACGGTCCTTCCGGGTACGCGAATGTCCTGCGCCCCTTCATACCCCGTTGTCCGCGCCACCGTGCTGCCGGCGCACCATCTCGTTGATCCAGACCGGCGCGTACGGCGACGTGCACCCGGGCGGCGTCGGATAGTCCTTCAGCACCCCGAGCCGCTCACCGATGCCGATCGCGCGGTCCCGGTACGCGGCGTGCTCGATCCCGATCTGCGCCAGGCAGTGGTTCATCGCCCACTGGAGGCGCTCCGGCGCATCCGCCATCTCCGCCTCGATCACGTCGAGCAGACCGGCCAGGTCCAGCCCGTCCGGGTTCCGCGCCACCCGCTCGGTGGTCAGCGCCCAGCCGGCGCTCGCCACGACCGGATCGGGATCGGCCGACCAGGCCAGGCGCAGCGGCTCGGCGTGCGGGCTCTTCTTCACCACGTAGTTCACGAGCCAGTCGTGCACCTTCGGCGTCCGCGCCTCGCGCAGCATCGCGTCCAGCTCGTCCCGCCCGTACGCCTTCGGCCGGCAGATCAGCATCGCCAGCAGCCGCGCCGCGCTGTCGCCGGTCGCCCACAGCTCGCGGGCCAGCTCCTGCTGCGTCTTCAGCCGCTTGGCGACCGCCCGCAGCTTGCCCAGGTTGACCCCGTGGTCGTCGCCGTGCCGCTCGTTGATCGCACGGATCTTCGGGTCGTCGAGCGAGGCCAGCTCGGCCGTCACCCCGGCCATCGTCGTCGTCTCCGCCAATCCGGCCTCCCACCGTCGCCGCGACCCGCAGCCTACGACCGGCGCGACGCTCCCGCTGTTTCTCCCCTCCGCCGCCCTGCCGTGTCGTGCCGTCGCCACATCACGGCATCCCATATCCGTCGCGCTGGTCGTGATGCCGGGCTGACCGACGGATGCGCGCTTGCCCTCAACGACCCAGTAACGGGTGATCGGGGAGTGGGGGATCGGAGAGGCGGCTGGCAGTCGCGGTTGCAGCATCGACGTCTGATGCTCGGCGCCCCGGGAGAAAGAACATCTCTCGTTAAGGCTTATGCCTCTCGGTCATATTTATGCCTGAGAGGCATAAGCCGTAGAGGTCATGACTTCTCTCCAGCCGACACGCCCGGCGGGGCCGCCCACCAGCCGACTACTTCCGCCCCTGGAGCATGGGCTGAGCTGTGTGAAAGGCGATCAACTACTGGCGGAGGGTGTGGGATTCGAACCCACGAAGACATCGCTGCCTTACCGGTTTTCAAGACCAGCGCCATCGGCCACTAGGCGAACCCTCCCGGCACGCCCCCGAGGGGTGCGCGACCGGGGACCAGTCTGCCACGAACGCCGTACCGGGCAAGCCGCCGTCCCACCTCCGAATCATGGCCGCCGGCAGGTCCACAGTGGCCGAAGGGCCGGCGAGGCGGCTGCCCCGGGCGGTGCACCTGCGCGGCGACGGGCGGATCGGGTAAGACTGAGTCATGCGCGCGATCACGATCACGGAACCCGGCGGACCCGAGGCGCTCGTCTGGACCCATGTGCCGGACCCGGAGCCCGGTCCCGGCGAGGTGATCGTGGAGGTGCGGGCGAGCGCGGTGAACCGGGCCGACCTGTTGCAGCGGCAGGGGCACTACCCGCCGCCGCCGGGCGCGTCCGCGTACCCCGGTCTGGAGTGCTCGGGGACGGTGCGTGCCCTCGGTCCCGGCGTGACCGGCTGGTCGGTGGGCCAGGAGGTGTGCGCGCTGCTCGCCGGCGGCGGCTACGCCGAGCAGGTCGCGGTGCCGGCCGGGCAGTTGCTGCCGGTGCCGGCCGGGGTGGATCTGGTCGACGCGGCGGCGCTGCCGGAGGTGGCCTGCACGGTCTGGTCGAACGTGGTGGACCTGGCCCGGCTGGCCGAGGGCGACACGCTGCTGGTGCACGGCGGCGGCAGCGGGATCGGCACGTTCGCGATCCAGCTCGGCGTGGCGCTCGGCGCGACGGTGGTGGTGACCGCCCGCTCGGCGAAGCACGACCGGCTGCGGGAGCTGGGCGCCGCGCACACGATCGACTACCGCGAGCAGGACTTCGTCGACGAGGTACGCCGGATCACCGACGGCCGGGGCGCGGACGTGATCCTGGACATCATGGGCGCCTCCTACCTGCCCCGGAACGTGGCCGCGCTGGCGACCGGCGGGCGGCTCGTGGTGATCGGCATGCAGGGCGGCCGCAAGGGCGAACTCGACCTGGGGATGCTGCTGGCGAAGCGCGCAGCGGTGCACGCGACCGCGCTGCGGTCCCGCCCGGTCGAGCAGAAGGCGGCTATTGCCCGGGGCGTACGGGAGCAGGTGTGGCCCCTGGTGGAGGCGGGCCGGATCCGGCCGGTGGTGCACGCCCGGGTGGACATGGCCGACGCCGCCGCCGCGCACCGCCTGGTGGAGACGAACGACCACCTGGGCAAGGTGCTGCTGGTCCGGTGAGGTCAGCCCTGGCCGGGGCGCGGGAGCATGAGGCGCGGGCCGGGGCCCTCGGCGGCGAGTGAGTCACCGGGGTTGTAGAGCGTGCAGCGCTGCAACGACAGGCAGCCGCAGCCGATACAGCCGTCCAGGTCGTCGCGGAGCTTGCCTAGCAGCCGGATCCGCTCGTCCAGCCGGTCCCGCCAGGCGCGGGACAGCGCGGCCCAGTCGTCGGGGGTGGGGGTACGCCCCGCCGGCAGCGAGTCGAGCGCCGCCCGGATCTCCTCCAGCGAGACGCCGACCTGCTGGGAGATCCGGATGAACGCGACCCGGCGCAGCTCGGTGCGGGCGTAGCGGCGCTGGTTCCCGCCGGTGCGGGCGGCGTGGATCAGGCCGAGCCGCTCGTAGTAGCGCAGCGCCGAGGCGGCGACGCCGCTGCGGTCGGCGAGCTGTCCGATGGTCAGTGTTGCTTCGTGCATCACACGGCCTTGAGTTGAAGTTCGCTTCAAGTCCGAGGCTATCGGTATGACGACGACCACCGCCACCGACCTGGGCGCGTTCCTGGATCGGGTGCGCGCCGGCCGCGAGTTCGGCGCCAACGTGTACTCGACGCTCGACGTGCTCCAGGTGCTCTACGACCGGGTGCTCCGGATCACCCCGGCCACCCTGGACGACCCGGACCGGGACCGCTTCCTGCTCTCCAAGGGCCACGCGGTCGCCGGGTACTACGCGCTGCTCGCCGCCCGCGGCTTCCTGCCGGCCGAGTGGCTCGACGACCAGGGCGGCCCGGCGAGCCGGCTCGGCGACCACCCGGACCGCACACTCGTGCCGGGTGTGGAGATCGGTTCCGGTTCGCTGGGCCACGGGCTCGGGCTGGGCGTGGGCACCGCGCTCGGGCTCCGGGCCCGGGGCCGCACCGGACCCCGGGTGTACGTACTGCTCGGCGACGCCGAACTGGACGAGGGCTCCAACCACGAGGCGATCGCGTACGCGGGCGCGACCGGGCTGGACAACCTCACCGCGATCGTGGTGGACAACCGCTCGGCCACGTACGGCTGGCCGGGCGGCGCGGCGAGCCGGTTCACGGTGAACGGGTGGAGCGCCGCAACAGTCGACGGGCGCGACCACGACGCCCTGCACGCCGCCCTCACCGGGCACGACGGTCACCGGCCGCACGTCGTCGTCGCGGTCGTCACGGACGGGGAGTGAGAATGAGCAGCACCATGCGGGACTCGTTCGTCACCAGCACCGAGGAGGTGCTCGCCGATCCGCGGACGACAGTAGTGCTCGCCGACATCTCCGCCGCCGCGTTCGAGCCGGCCGCCGCCCGCTACCCGGACCGGGTCGTCAACGTGGGCATCCGCGAGCAGCTGATGATCGGGGTCGCGGGTGGGCTGGCGCTGACCGGCCAGCGGCCGATCGTGCACAGCTACGCCCCGTTCCTGGTCGAGCGGGCGTACGAGCAGATCAAGCTGGACCTCGACCACCAGGACGTCGGCGCGGTGCTCGTCGGCATCGGCGGCTCGTACGATCGCGCGGCGGCGGGACGCACCCACCTCGGGCCGGCGGACGTGGCGTTGCTGGACACGCTCGACGGCTGGACGGTGCACGTGCCGGGGCACCCGGACGAGGTCCGGCCACTGCTGCGCGACGTCGTGTGCGGGCAGGACTCGGCGTACCTGCGGCTGTCCATCCAGGCCAACGCGCAGGCGTACCCGCAGGCGGGTGACCTGCATGTGGTGCGCGACGCCGGGCCGGGCGCGCCGCTGCTGGTGGCCGTCGGTCCGGTGCTCGACGCGGCGGTGGCTGCGACGGCCGACCGCCCGGTCACCGTGGCGTACACCCACCGGCCCCGGCCGTTCGACACCGCCGGGCTGCGGGCGCTCGCCGCGACCGAGGTGATAGTGGTCGAGCCGTACCTGGCGGGCACCTCGACGCGGGTGGTGTCGGAGGCGCTCGCCGACCGGCCGCACCGGCTGCTGGCGCTCGGCGTGGGCCGTAAGGACCTGCGCCGCTACGGCAGCGCCGAGGACCACGAACGCTGGCACGGCCTGGACGCCGCCGGGCTGCGCCGCTCGGTCGACGCGTTCCTCACCTGAGCGGCCCGGACACGACGGAACCCCGCGACCTCGGCTCGTGCCGGGCTCGCGGAGTTCCGTCGACGGCTCAGTGCGCGGCGGCGGGACCGGCCGGGCGGCGGCGGGCGCGCTCGCGGGCCAGGATCCAGATCGCCTCGACGCCGTCCTTCCAGGTGATCTTCTTGCCCTCCTCGCGGCCCCGGGCGCGGTAGCTGATCGGCACCTCGTACGGGCGGATGCGGCGGCGCAGCAGCTTGCCGGTGACCTCCGCCTCCATGCCGAAGCCGCGGGAGCGGACCTGCAGCGAGCGGTACAGCTCCAGCGGCATCAGCTTGAAGCAGGTCTCCAGGTCGCCGATGTAGGAGTTGTAGAGCACGTTCGCGGCGAGCGTGACGCCCTTGTTGCCCATCACGTACCAGAAGCTGTACGAGCTGTGGCTGCCGAAGGTCCGATTGCCGTAGACGACGGTCGCCCGGCCGTCGAGCACCGGCTCCAGCAGGCGCGGGATGTCCTGCGGGTCGTACTCCAGGTCGGCGTCGAGGATGACCATGTACTCACCCTCGGCGCTGTCGACGGCGGTCTTGATGGCCGCGCCCTTGCCGGCGTTGCGCTGATGGGTGATCACCCGCAGGCGGGCGTCGTCCACGCGGCCGAGAACCTCGCCGGTGCCGTCCCGGCTGCCGTCGTCCACGACGACGAGC
Organism: Micromonospora sp. WMMA1976; assembly: GCF_027497335.1. NCBI lineage: Bacteria > Bacillati > Actinomycetota > Actinomycetes > Micromonosporales > Micromonosporaceae > Micromonospora > Micromonospora sp. WMMA1976. The sequence goes on from NZ_CP114912.1 coordinate 6,099,574, forward strand.
TCGATCTCGCAGGGGTAGTCCACCGCCAATGCCTGCTTGAGGGCATCCGCGATACGTTCTTCCTCGTTGTAGACCGGCATGAGGATCGAGAGCTTCACGGAATCTCCACGGAGGCGATGGCAGGTCGGGGCATAGCGTAGCCTGGCACATTGCTCAGGTCACGACAGCCCGGGCACCCTATTCCTGGCGAAGTGGTACGACCACGAGCCGGGCCACGCTCCGGTCGCCCTCCTTGGCGCCGGCCACCCCGACCGTCGTACCGATCTTGATGTCGCTCGATCGGATCGTGGTCCGGCGCTCGACCACCCGCAGCTTCTCGCCGAACGTCCACGTCACTGTGAAGCCGTCGGTGGACTTGACGGTCATCGACCTGTCGTCGATCGCCGTCACCTCGCCGCGCTGGACCGTGACGGTCTTCGTGCCGCCGTCCCTGGTCCGCACCACCGCCTCGCCGTGCAGCGTGTTGCGCCGCAGCAGCACCCGCGCCCGGTGCCGCTGGTGTCCCTGCTTCGCCCGCTCGCCCTCGCCGCCCGGCCCGGCCTTCGGGCTGCCGGAGGGCGCCGGCGCGGCCAGCGGATCCACGTCCAGTTCTCCGGCGTCGACGCCGAGCGCGGCGAGCGCCTGACCCTCCGTACCCAGGGCCGCGCTCACCTCGACCGCGTCGTCCGGTGCCGCGCCGGGCCGGGCCGCGCCGCACCCGGCGAGCCCGAGCGCGGCCGCGGCGAGCAGTGCGGTGGCGCCGGTGACGATTCGCTGACGTGCCATCAGTGGTCCTCTCTCGCGGTGACGACCCGAGCGTTCCGCACCGATGCGAGGAGACGGTCAAGCCGATGTTCGAGCCGCGTAAGGATCCGGCGGCACCCGGACGGTGAACGCGGCCCCGCCCTCCGGGGCGTGCCCGGCGGCGATGTCCCCGCCGAGCCGGCGGACCAGCCCGGCGGCGAGCGCCAGGCCGAGTCCGCTGCCCACCTTGCGCACGCCCCGGTACCGCTCGTGCAGCGCACCGCGCTCGAACGCCACCCGCAGGTCGTCGTCGGTGAAGCCGGGCCCGCCGTCCCGGACCTCCAGCACCCCGCCGCCCGCCGGGCCGTCGGCGCGGACCGCGAGCACCACCGGCGCCCCCGGCGGTACGACCCGCAGCGCGTTCTCCAGCAGCCCGTCCACCACCTGCCGGATCCGGCCCGGATCGGTGTACGCCGGCACCGGCACACCCGGCGTCTCCAGCCGGAACGGCACCCCGAGCGCCGCGTACCGGCCGGACCAGGCGCGCTCCGCGTCGGCGGCGAGCCCGGCCAGGTCGACCGGCACCGGTTCCAGGGGGAAGTCGACCGCCTCCAGCCGGGCCAGCGCCAGCAGGTCGCGGACCAGCCGGTCCAGGTGTTCGGCCTCGGCGAGCACGGTCCGGCCGGTCGCCGGCACCGCGTCGGCCTCGATCACGCCGTCGGCCAGCGCCTCGGCGTAGCCGCGGATGGCGGTGAGCGGGGTCCGCAACTCGTGCGAGACGGAGAGCAGGAACTCGCGCTGCCGCCCCTCGCTCGTGGCGAGCGCGGCGGCGAGGCCGTTCAGCGCGTACGCCAGGTCGGCCACCTCGTCGGGCGGCTCGACCGGTACGCGGACCGCCCGGTCCCCGGCACGCAGCCGCGCGGCGGCGGTGGCCGCGGTACGGATCGGCCGGGCCAGCCGGCGGGCGAGCAGCAGTCCGGCGGCGGCCCCGGCGGCGAGCCCGGCGAGCAGCGGCAACCAGAGTCCCCGCAGCACCTGCCGCCAGGGCGCGGCGCTGCGGGCCCGGGTCAGCACCACACCGTCCCCGCCGGGCAGCGCCCGCGCCTCGACCAGCCGGCGTTCCCCGTCGACGAGCCGCCGGCCGGAGACGTTCTCGCCGCCGGCGACCCGCGTCACGAGCGGTCGGGGCAGGCCCGGCCGGTCGGCCCGGCCGTCCCGGATCACGTACACCTCGATCTGCTGCTGGCGTAGTTGCCGGATGAGCCGGTCCCCGGCGCCGTCGCGCTGGCGTGCCGGCCGTACCCGGAGCACGTCGGCGGCGAGCCGGGCCTGGGCGGCGAGCGCCTCCTGGTCCCGGCGTTCCGCGCCGCGTACCGCGAGGGGCACCGCGACGAGCGCGGTGACGAGCACCGACACCAGCGCCACCGCGCAGGTGGCGAGCACGGCGCGGGCGGTGAGCGTCCGCCCGGGTCGGCGCGGCATCGGTCGGGTCGGCTGGTCAGGCATCGGCGGCGTACCCGACGCCCCGGTGGGTGCGGATCACGCTGTCCGGGCCGAGCTTGGCCCGCACCTGCGCCACGTGCACGTCGACGGTCCGGGTGCCGGCGTGCGCCGCGTACCCCCACACGCCCGCCAGCAGCTCCTCCCTGGTGAACACCCGGCCGGGCCGCGCCATCAGGTGGGCCAGCAGGTCGAACTCGGTGGAGGTGAGCTGCACCGGCGTACCGGCGGCGGTCACCGTGCGGCGGGCCGGGTCGAGCGTGACGGCGCCGAGCGTGCGGGGCTGCTCGGCGGGCACGCCCGCGGTGCGGCGCAGCACCGCCCGCAGCCGGGCGAGCAGTTCGCGCGGGCTGAACGGCTTGGTGACGTAGTCGTCGGCGCCCAGTTCCAGCCCGACGACACGGTCCACCTCGTCGTCGCGGGCGGTGAGGAAGATGACCGGCGTCCAGTCGCCGGCCGCGCGCAGCCGGCGGCAGATCTCGGTGCCGGCCAGGCCGGGCAACGCGATGTCGAGCACGCAGGCCACCGGGCGCAGGCGCCGCGCGGCGGCCAGCCCGGCCTCGCCGTCACGTTCCAGGTGTACGCCGAACCCGTCCCGGGTCAGGTAGAGCCGGACCAGGTCGGCGATGGCCGGCTCGTCCTCCACCACGAGGACGAGCCCGGGCGGGGCGGCGGTGGTCACCGGCTCATGATGACCGACCGGCGACCGGCGGGCCGGTCAGGAAATGTTCGGATCAGGTAAGGAGAAGGTCAGCGGGCCGGGGCGGGCCGCAGCACCGTCGGGCGGGCGCCCGCCGCCGGCTCACCGATGGTCGCCACCACCCGCTCGGCCGGCGTACGCAGGCGGGTGCGGAAGGCGTGGTTGAGCAGCGCGTCGAGCTGCCACACCTGCTTCGGGTGGTGGGCACGCAGGACGAAGCGCTCGCGCACCCCGTCGATCGCGGTGGCCGCCAGCTCCACGCTGTGCGCGCGGGCGTCGGGGCTCCACGTCACGTTGCTCAGCTCGCGCAGTTCGGTGTTGAGGTGCAGGCGCAGCCGGTGCAGCACCCGGGTCTGCCGGGTGACCACCAGCCGCCGGTGGGTGAGGAGCATCAGGTAGTCGCCGCCCACCGGGTCGTCCGGGCGGCTGCACCGGGTGACCAGGATGGTCGCGTCGCCGGAGCCGACGCACCGGCGGAACACCGGCATGTGCCGGGTGACGGTCTGGGTCGCCAGGCCGGTCTCGGCGGCGGCCGGGAGGAACGTTCGCGAGAACACGTCCATGCCCGGTCCAACGAGCCGATGACCAGGGGTGATATGGGTCACGCCCGATTTCTGGAACTTCCACACGTGCAAGTCGCACCCGCGGTGCGACACCGGCGGCCCGTCGGATCAGAGCAGCTCGACGATCGTGGCGTTGGCCATGCCGCCGCCCTCGCACATGGTCTGCAGGCCGTAGCGGATGCCGTTGTCCCGCATGTGCTGGAGCATCGTGGTCATGATCCGCGCGCCGGACCCGCCGAGCGGGTGACCGAGCGCGATCGCCCCGCCCCGGGGGTTGAGCCGCTCCGGGTCCGCCTCGGTCTCGGCCAGCCACGCCAGCGGCACCGGGGCGAACGCCTCGTTCACCTCGTACACCCCGATCTCCTCGATGCCCAGCCCCGCGCGGCGCAGCGCCTTCGCGGTGGCCGGGATCGGCGCGGTGAGCATGGTGACCGGGTCGTCGGCGGCGACCACGGCGGTGTGCACCCGGGCCAGCGGGCGCAGGCCGTGCCGGCTGGCCCACTCGGCGGTGGTGACCGCGAGCGCGGCGGCGCCGTCGGAGATCTGCGACGCGGACCCGGCGGTGACCACGCCGTCGGCGCGGAACGGGGTGGCCAGCTCGCCCAGCTTGGCCAGCGAGGTGTCGCGGCGGATGCCCTCGTCGGCGGAGAACTTGCCGCCGTCGGCGAGCGCCACCGGGGCGAGTTCGGCCTCGAACGCGCCCGCGTCCTGCGCGGCGGCCGCCTTCTCGTGGCTGGCCAGCGCGAACTCGTCGAGCTGGGTACGCGAGAAGCGCCACCGCTGCGCGATCAGCTCGGCCCCGACGCCCTGGTTGAACGGCAGTGGCGAATCCTCCGCGACGCCCTCGACGCCGCGGTAGCGCTCCAGGATCGCCGCGCTGAACGGCATGCCACCGGCGACGCTGGAACCCATCGGCACCCGGGTCATCGACTCGACGCCACCGGCGACGACCAGGTCGGCCTGGCCGGAGAGGACCGTCGCGGCGGCGAAGTGCAGCGCCTGCTGGCTGGACCCGCACTGGCGGTCGAGCGTGGTGCCGGGGACCGACTCCGGCCAGCCGGCCGCGAGCACCGCGTTGCGGGCCACGTTCCAGGACTGCTCGCCGACCTGCGACACGCAGCCCCACACGACGTCGTCGACCTGGCCCGGGTCGATGCCGGTGCGCTCGGCGAGCGCGCGCAGCACGTGCGCCGAGAGGTCGACCGGGTGCACTCCGGCGAGGCTGCCCTTGCGCCGCCCGACCGGGGTCCGTACCGCGCCGACGATGACCGCGTCACTCATGTCTACTCCCCGGTAACCTCGCTTGCCCCGATCCTACGTGCTGATCCGACCGGTCGTCCTCCCCCGGTGTGCGGCAGGTGCGGCTGGCATGCTGAGCGGATGGATCCACAGTCGCCGCCGATCAGGCAGTGGCGGGTACCGCGCGAGGTGCCGGTGCTCAAGGCGGTGGGCGCGCTCGCGCTCGTGGCCCTGGGGCTGGTCTTCGCCGGCGGTGACCCCGTCCGGCCGGCGCTCGCCGGCCTGGCCGCCGCCGGTCTGCTCGCCTGGGCGCTGCGCGACGTGGTCGCCCCGGTCCGCCTCGCCGTCGACAGGGACGGGCTCACCGTGCTGCGGGGGTTCGCCGGGCGGCGCCGGCTGCCGTGGGACGCCGTGGAGGCGATCCGTCTGGACCGGCGCAGCCGGCGCGGGATCACCGCCGAGACGCTGGAGATCGACGCCGGAGAGTCGCTGCACCTGTTCGGCCGCCGCGACCTGGACGCCCCGCTGGACGAGGTGGCCGCGGCGCTGGACGAGGCCCGCCCCGCGCGCTGAGGCTCAGCCGAGCAGGGCGGCGGTGCGGACGAGCGTCAGGCCGATCAGTGCGACCAGCACGATCGCGCAGCCCGCCACCTGGAACACGGTGCGCCGTGACCGTGGCGCGTACGCCAGGACCAGCGCCACCAGCGCGCCGGCCACCAGACCGCCGAGGTGCCCGGCCACCGAGATGCTCGGCACGGTGAACGTGAAGATCAGGTTGATCACCAGGATCGGCACGATCGCCGAGGTGTCCCGGCCGAGCCGCCGCATGATCACGAAGACGGCGGCGAACAGGCCGAACACGGCGGTCGAGGCGCCGGCCGTGAACCGGTTCGGCTCGGTGAAGACGTACGCGGCGACGTTGCCGCCGAGCCCGGCGAGCAGGTAGAGCGCCAGGAAACGCAGCGGCCCGAGCACCGCCTCCAGCGTCCGGCCGAGCACCCAGAGCGCCCACATGTTCAGCAGCAGGTGCAGCACGCCGTAGTGCAGGAACATGGCGGTGACCAGCCGGTACCACTCGCCGTCGGCCACCCCGCCGACGTGCCCGTCAGGGAAGCGCGCCAGGCCGAGCACCGCACCCCACTCGGTGAGCGGCGTCCCGTTGCCCATCAGGCCGCCCAGGCCACCGCCGGCCACCGCGGTCCCGCTGCGGGCCGAGAGGATGGACAGCAGCATCATCACCACGTTCAGCGCGATCAGCGCCTTCGTGACGTTGCCCTGGCGGCCGGCGGCACCGCCACCGAAGGCGGTACGCGCCGGCCGCACGCTGCGGCGGCCCTCGGCGACGCACTCCGGGCACTGGTGGCCGACGGACGCGTCGCGCATGCACTCGGTGCAGATCGGCCGGTCGCACCGGGTGCACCGGATGTACGTCTCCCGGCCGGGGTGCCGGTAGCAGACCGGAGTGGTCGGCACCGGACCCCCGGTGGCGTCGCCTGGCTGGCCGGAGCGCTCAGTCATGCGAGCAAAGGTACCCGCGTGCCGCTCAGGACTGCTTGTGCTCGATCTCGACCCGCTCGATCACCACGTCCTGCAGCGGCCGGTCGCTCGGGCCGGTCGGGGTGTTGGCGATCGAGTCGACCACCTTCGCGGACTGCTCGTCGGCCACCTGGCCGAAGATGGTGTGCCGGTTGTTCAGGTGTGGCGTGGGCGACACCGTGATGAAGAACTGCGAGCCGTTGGTGCCCGGCCCGGCGTTCGCCATCGCCAGCAGGTACGGCCGGTCGAAGCGCAGCTCGGGGTGGAACTCGTCGGCGAACTTGTAGCCCGGACCACCGCGGCCGGTGCCGGTCGGGTCGCCCATCTGAATCATGAAACCGCTGATCACGCGGTGCGAGACGGTGCCGTCGTAGTACGGCCCGCTGCCCGGCTGACCGGTACGCGGGTCGATGTACTCCCGGGTGCCCTCGGCCAGCTCCACGAAGTTGCGGACGGTCTTCGGCGCGTGGTTCGGGAAGAGCTCCAGCCGGATCGGGCCGGCGTTGGTGTGCAAGGTGGCGTAGACAGCCTCGGCCACGGGTACTCCTCACTCGTAGTTCAGTTCCTTGCGGATCCTCCCATGTGCCCGATCTGGCCATGCGGAGGCATTCGAAGGTGGAGGATGACGAAGGAACAACTCCCAGGAGGTGGGACCGTGTTTGGAATCGGGCGGCGAAAGACCCAGGGCCAGCTCGCGAAGGTCGAGTTGAACCAGGGCATCGGTCACCTGAGGCAGGCCGCCACGCACGCGGCGAAGGGTGCCGGCGCCACTGTCGGCCCGCGGGTCCAGGCAGCCCGGGTCGCCGTCGCGCCGACCGCGGTCCTGGTCCGGGACCGCGCCTCCAGCGGGTTCGCGTCGACCGCCGCGGCGCTCGCGCCGGTTCTGCTGGCCGTGCGCAACGCCCGGGTCGAGGCCGCCGGCAAGGCGTCGGACGGCCGCAAGGTGATGGCCAAGAAGCAGGCCGCGATGACCAAGAAGGCGAAGAACATGAAGGCCGGAAAGAAGAAGCAGCGCAGGTCGCGGGGCATGACCGCGGGCCTGATGGTGGCCGGCACCGTCGCCGGCCTGGCCGGTGCGATGGCCATGCGCCGCCGCCGCGAGCAGCAGGAGTGGGCCGAGTACGACCCGACCGGCACGCTCGGCGCGAGCGGTCGGGACAAGCTGGAGCCGATGCGGGAGGACGTGGACACGATCGTGGTGGAGACCCCGGACGCGAGCGCGAAGGTGACGCAGGCCGGCCCGACCGGCGCCGGCTCCTCGGCGGTGGCCAAGGGCAGCAGCGCGTCGACCGCCACCTCCGGCAGCCAGCCGGTGATCCACCCGACCGACCAGGTCCCCTCCGTCGCCGAGGGCGCCCGGGACGTCTCCGGCCGCCCGGCCGACGACATCACCAAGGCCGTCCAGGCCGGCAAGAACGCCGCGAAGGCCGGCGGCCGCCGCTGACCTCGTACCGTCGGATCAGCGCCGGCACGCGGGGCGACCCGCGTGGCCGGCGCTTCCGCGTGTACGGGCGGCGCGGCGGCCCGCCGTGACGCTGCGGTTACAGCCAGCCGTTGCGGCGGAACAGACGGTAGAGCGTGAAGGACGCCACGAGCATCAGCGCCCAGACGCCCGGATAGCCGTACGTCCATTTCAGCTCGGGCACGTTGTCGAAGTTCATGCCGTAGATGCCGGCGATCGCCGTCCACACCGCACCGATCGCGGCCCACGCGGCGATCTTGCGCATGTCGTTGTTCTGGTCGACGGTGACCTGGGCCAGCCGGGCCTGGAGGATCGAGTTGAGCAGGTCGTCGTAGGAGTTCACCTGCTCGACGGTGCGGCTGAGGTGGTCCTGCACGTCGCGGAAGTAACGCCGTACCTCCTGCGGCACCGCACGGTTGACCTGCGAGGTGAGCGTGATCAGCGGGCGCTGCAACGGCACCACCGCCCGCTTGAACTCGACCAGCTCCCGCTTCATCTGGTAGATCCGCTGGATCCGGCCGCTGCTCTGCCTGTCGAAGACGTCCGCCTCCAGCACGTCGAGGTCGTCCTCCAGCCGGTCGGCCACCTCCAGGTAGAGGTCCACCACGCGGTCGGTGATCGCGTACGCGACCGCCCACGGGCCGTGCCGCAGCAGGTCCCGCTTCGCCTCCAGGTCGGCGCGAACCGGCGCCAGCCGGCAGGCGTCGCCGTGCCGCACGCTGATCACGAAGTGCGGCCCGATGAAGAGCATCACCTGGCCGGTCTCCACCACCTCGGAGTTCTCGGTCAGCTCGGCGTGCTCGCAGTAGCGGGCGGTACGCAGCACCAGGAAGACGATCTCGCCGAAGTGTTCCAGCTTCGGGCGCTGCTGGGCCTTGACCGCGTCCTCCACCGCCAGCTCGTGCAGGCCGAAGGTGGCGGCGATCTCGGTCATCTCGGTCAGGTCCGGCTCGTGCAGGCCGAGCCAGACGAAGCCGTCGCGTTCCTGCCGGGCGGCGGCCAGGGCCTCGGCGTACCCGGGGCGGCCGGGGCGGCGCTCGCCGTCGACGTACAGCCCGCAGTCGACGATGCCGCTGCGTTCCGGGCCGGCCGGCCGGGGCGTACGCGGGGAGCCGTCCGCGTTGAGGATGCGGGACATCGCGCGTACCGGGGCCGACCAGGCGCGGGGGCGCAGGGCCCGGCTGCCGTCGGTGCCGGCGGTTCGGTCGCGTGCCACCCGGTCCGTCATCTCTCGCCCCCTTCCCCTGAAGCTGCGGCTTGCAGGTTACGCCGACCGGCGGGAAGCGCAGCGCGGCCGCGGGTGCGGGGGACTGGTGGTTGCGACGGGCGTCACGCGGCGGCGCCGGGCGGGCCGGGCCGCGTCAGGGGGGTGAGGGGCGACACGGCCCACCCGGCACCCCTTGGGGGCGGGAGTGATGCTGGGCGTGCCGCCGGCCCGGCCGGTCGTCCGGCGTGCGGGCTGGTCACCGGCAGAAGGTGAGCGGCACTCGCAGCATTGTGGGGGTGCCGGCCGGTCCGGCGGGAGTGCCGAACCGGCCAGCGGGGCCTTTTTGTCAGAAACCCGACAGAAAATCAGCCGCGAACGGCGGCCATCGCCTCGGCGAGACGCCGCACACCCTCGTCGATCCGGTCCGCCGTCACCGCCGAGTACGCCAGGCGCAGCGCGTGCCGGCCGCCGTCGACCATGAAGTCGCTGCCCTTCACCACCGCCACGCCGCGTTCGGCGGCCGCCGGGGCGAGCCGGTCGACGTCGACGTCCTCGGGCAGTTCCACCCAGAGGAAGTAGCCGCCGTCCGGCTCCACGAACCGGGCCTCCGGGATGTGCCGGCGCAACGACTCGGCCAGCACCGCCGACCGCTCGCCGAGCGCCGAACGGACCGTCCGGATCGACTCGTCGATCGCGCCCGAGACGCAGAACTGGTGCACGATCGCCTGCGCCACCATGCCGGGCGAGATGTAGAGGTTTGTGGCCCGCTTGGCGATCGCCGCGATCAGCTCGGCCGGGCCGACCAGGTAGCCGACCCGGACGCCCGGGCAGACCGTCTTGGTGAAGCTGGAGGCGTGCACCACCACGCCCCGGGTGTCCATCGACAGCATCGAGGGCAGCGGCTCGCCCCGGAACCGGATGTCCGCGTACGGGTCGTCCTCGAAGATCGTGAACTCGTACTCGGCGGCCAGGTCCAGCAGCTCACGGCGCTTCTCCAGGGAGAGCGTCACGCCGGCCGGGTTCTGGTAGTTGGGGATCACGTGGGCCAGCCGCGGCCGTACCCCGGACTCCAGCAGCTTGCGCAGCTCGGCGGTGTCCAGACCGTCCGGCTGGATCGTCACGCCGTGCACCTCGCCGCCCATCTGCTTGAGGTTGAGCAGCGTGCGGTCGTACGTCGGGCGCTCGACCACCACCGCGTCGCCACGGCGGACCAGGTGGTCGAAGAGGAACGCGTCGGCCTGCAACGAACCGTTGGTGATCAGCACCTGGTCGGCCTCGACACCGTGCTTCTCGGCGATCCACTTCCGCAGGGGCGGGTAGCCGACGGAGGTGCCGTACGCGGTGACCCCGGCGGGGTCGGCGTCGAAGGCGCGGACGGCGGCGGCCTTGAGCCCTTCGACATCGACGATGTCCAGCGAAGGCGCGCCACGGGCGAACGAGATCAGCTGCTCGGCGGTCATGCGCAGAGCCTAGGGCCTGGCCCGGCGGGTCCGACCGCGATACACGCGAAGTTCAACATGCGGGCGGCCGGCCAGGTCACCGGTGCGTCCGGGGGATCCGAGACCGCCTCGCGACTGTCTACGATCCGACGGACGCTGGCGCCGGTCCGACCGGACGCCGAAGGATGACGGGTCGCGGCAGACCCGGGAGAACAAGGGATGAGGCTCGTGACCGAGGACGAGGCGGGACGGCTCGACGACCAGCGGTTCGCGCAGTGGCTGGCGACCGAGGCCGGCAAGGCGCTCACCGCGCTGCGGGACCGGCAGGGCTTCGCCGACCCGAAGGCGCTCAAGGACGCCGGCGACCGCGCGTCGCACGAGCTGATGACGGCGGCGCTGGCCCGGCTGCGGCCGGCCGACGCGGTGCTCTCCGAGGAGGAGGCCGACTCGCGCCGCGCGTGGGCGGACGGCGAGTGCGCGCCCCGGCACGAGGCGGACCGGGTCTGGATCATCGACCCGCTGGACGGCACGCGCGAGTTCTCCGAGGAGGGACGCGACGACTGGGCGGTGCACGTGGCGCTCTGGCAGCGCTCCGCCGCCCCGGACGGCGCCCTGGTCGCCGGCGCGGTCGGCATGCCGGCCCGGACCACGGTGGACGGTGCGCCGCTCGTGCTCGGCACCACCTGCCCGCAGCCGAAGGCGTCCGACGGGCCGATCCGGATCGCGGTGAGCCGCAGCCGCCCGCCGGCGTTCGTGGGCGAGCTGGTCGAGATGCTCGGCGCCACCGCCGTGCCGATGGGCTCGGCCGGTGTGAAGGTCTGCGCGGTGGTGACCGGCGAGGTCGACGCGTACGTCCACGCGGGCGGTCAGTACGAGTGGGACAGTGCCGCACCGGTCGCCGTGGCGCTGGGCGCGGGCATGCACGCGTCCCGGATCGACGGTTCGCCGCTGCGCTACAACCGGGCCGACCCGCGGCTGCCCGATCTGCTGGTCTGCCGGCCCGAACTGGCCGACCAGTTGCTCGACGCGATCGCCCGGACCGGGGTCGAGATGCCCGCTTCGACCGTCACCGGTGACCAGGGTGAGGCGTTCGGCTGAGTGTCACGGTACGTACGGCCAGGTGGATGAGGGTTATCGTCGGGCAGGTATGCGTGGCGATCTGAGCCCCGACCACGGGCCGCCGACAGCCAGGGAGGGTCATGCCGGCCGACCGAGAGCCGCACAATGCCTTCGGGCAGCCGACCGGCCTGTGGCCGGGTCAGGACATTCCACGCCAGGTGGGCGGCCCGTCGCTGCCCTGGCCGGAGGCCGAGAGCGCGCCACCGCCACCACCGGCCCGGCTGGGCGGTGACCTGCCCTGGCCCGAGCGCGACCGGCCCGACGCCGGTCACCACGACGGGCCCGGGCACGACCCGGCCGGCTGGGACGCCGCTGCCGGCACGACGAACGGCTGGGCGCCGCAGCACGGGCCGGCGGGCCACGGCGGTGACGCCTGGCCCCCGGGTGAGCCGCACGACGACGCCTGGGCCACTCAGGCCGGTCCGGCGGGTGAGGCGGGCTGGGGGGCGAGCACCACGGCGACCGCCACGCTGACCGGACCGCCCCCGGTGGACGCTCCGCACGGACCGGCCACCGGCGGTCCGGGCGACCCGCCCGCGCCGCCGCTCGCCCCGGCCCCCGTGCCGTCGTCCGGCGGCTCCCGTCGTCGCTGGCGGGTCGCCCTCGCGGCGGCACTGGTCCTGGCCGTGGCCGGCAGCGGGGTCGCGGTGGCCACGCTGCGACCCGACGCTGCGGAACGGCAGGCCGGCGGGACGCCCGGCTCGGTCGGGCCGGCCACCTCGATGGGCCCGGGCGCGCCCGCCACCCCGGGCGCGTCCCCGACCGCCGACCAGGGTCTCGGGGGCAAGCCCTCGACGCGCCCGTCGCCCTCCGCCGCCGCCGGGCCGGCCTTCAGCGGTACGCGACTGACGCTGCCCGGCGCCTCGATCGGTGTGCAGAGCGGGGAGACGTTCGGTCAGGCGCTGGCCCGGTCCGACCGGACCTTCGGCAAGCTGCGGATGGCCCGGATCTTCTTCCCCGGCCTGCCGCCGGCCTGGTCCGGCAGCCGTGCCGACGTGGTGGACCGGACCGTCGTGGTGTCGTTCAAGGCGTCGCCGCAGGAGGTGAACACCGGCAAGTTCGACTCCCGCCTGACCTCCTGGTTCTCCTCGATCCCGCGCGAGCACAACGTCTACTGGTCGTACTTCCACGAGCCGGAGGACGACGTCGAGCGCGGCGCGTTCAGCACGACGGCGTACCGGACGGCGTGGAAGCGGATCGCCGGCCTGGCCGACCGGACCGGCAACCCGAAGCTGATCAACACGCTGATCCTGATGTGCTGGACGCTCGACCCGAAGTCCGGCCGCAGCTTCGACGCGTTCTACCCCGGCGGCGACGTGATCGAGGCGCTCGGCTGGGACTGCTACAACTGGGGCAAGAAGTGGAAGCGGTACGCCTCGCCGCAGGAGATCTACGGCCCCATGATCAGCAAGTCGAAGGCGCTCGGTAAGCCGTGGGGCGTCGCCGAGACCGGCAGTGACCTGGTGCCCGGTGACGCGGGCACCGGACGGGCGGCCTGGATCCGGTCGATGACCGGCTTCCTCAACGGCCAGCGGCCGGAGTTCGTGGCGTACTACAACCAGACGGTCAGCCAGGGCGACTTCCGGCTGCTCGACCAGCCGAGCATCCAGGCGTGGAAGTCCTTCTGCACGGCCTGATCGCAGCGGAACGAGAACGGGCGGGCGACCGAGGTCGCCCGCCCGTCTCGCGTACGGCTCAGATGCCCCGGCCGCGCTTGTGCAGCGTGCGCAGCACCCGGTCGGCCTGCACGGCCCGGCTCGCCACCGCCAGCGCCAGGTAGGCGCGCGGCTCCTTCGGGTTGCGGGCCAGCGTGCGCCGGGCCCAGCGGACCGCGTCGCGCCGGTTGCCCATCGCGGCCTGCGCGAAGGCGATCTGCCCGGCCACCCGCGCCTCGCCGTGCGGCACGGTGGCGAACTCCGGGTAGCGGCGCAGCAGCCACTGCAACGCGGTCGAGATGGTCTCCCAGCGCTGCGCGAAGTAGGACCGCTTGTGCCAGCGGACCAGCACGTACGGGCTCTCCACGTTCACCAGCGGGGCGTACCGGGCGGCGCGGAGCAGGAACTCGTAGTCCTCCGCGTAGCTGCCCGGGATCTGCTCGTCCACCAGGCCGATCGCGTCGAGCAGCGCGGCGCGGCGGATCAGGAACGTGGACGGGTGCAGCTCGGTGAGCCGGTCGCGCAGCAGCGCCTCCAGCGAGATCCGGGCCCGGTCCAGCGAACGGTCCACCGTACGGTCGTCGTAGCTGACCCGGATGCCGCAGCTCACCAGCGCGCCGTCCGGGTGCGCGTCGAGCGCTCCGAACTGGGCGGCCAGCTTGCCGGGCAGCCATTCGTCGTCGTCGTCGCAGAACGCCACCCAGTCGCCGGTGGCCGCCTCGATGCCGGTGTTGCGCGCGCCGGCCAGCCCCGCGGTACGGGTATTCGTGATCACCCGGATCCGCCGGTCACCCCGGTCGGTCTCCAGCGACCGGTCCGGCTCGGACTGGTCGTAGACGACGATCGCCTCGATCAGGCCCGGGTGGGCCTGGCTGAGGATCGCGTCGAGCGCCGCACGCAGCAGCTCCGGACGGTCCCGCGTCGGTACGACGACCGAGATGCTCGGCCCACTCATGCTCTCTCCACGGACTCGTCGGATCCCCGCTGGCCCAGGTAGCCGTAGCGGACCCGCAGGGGAAGCGTGGCCAGGCTGACCACGGCACGGCTGCGGCGCGGCAGGCGGTCCCGCCACGCCTCGTCCCGGCGCACCGTCAACGGCCCGCCGCTGAACCGCAGCGGGTTGCCGGCGACGCTGTGCGCCCGGAACGGCGCGGCCGGCTCGGGCGCCGCGCCGGTGTCGTCGGCCCCGGCCAGGATGCGCAGCGCCGCCGGGTCGTCCGGCAGGCCGGCGAAGTCCCGCACCCGGCGTACGGTGCCGGCCGGGTCGGCGGTGAAGTCCTCGTAGCGCAGCCGCAGCACCTTCGCCCGGGACGCGAGCAGGTGGAACGCGGCGTTCTGCGCGGTCCACAGTTTGCTCACCTCGAACGGCGAGAAGGTCGGCATGTAGTCCTCGCCGTCGACCACCTCGGGGCGGCGCACCTGCTTGCCCCACGAGTACGCCACCGCCCGGCTGTCCCGGACCAGGTGCAGCACCCGCAGGTCGAGCCCTTCGGCCCAGCGCAGCGCGAAGGCGAGCGAGGCGTGCTTGCTGGAGTCCACCACCACCCGGGCGCCGGTCGCCGACAGCGCGGCCCGGTAGATCCGGGTGTACAGGTCGGCGTAGCGGCGCACGTCGGCCAGCTGCTCCGGCGGGAGCGCGTCCTTCGCGAGCCGGGGGATGTGCCGGGTCCGGTCGACGCGGTCCTTCAGTGCCAGCACGTCGTCCCGGTCGACAGCGGCCCAGCCGCCGAACGCCTGGTCGCCGACCTGGCGCCAGAACGGGCAGGCGGTGAACCGCTCGCCGCAGCCGCACCGCTCGTCGGCGCCGAGTGCCCGCTCCCACAGGTGCACCACCTCGCCGACGGCGCACACGTCGGCGCTCTGCGCCAGCAGCAGCTCCAGCAACGTGGAGCCGCTGCGCCCGAGGCCGCCGACGAAGAGGACCCGCGGCGGCGCCGGATCCGGGGCGCTCATCCGCGACGCCCGACGGCTCGTCGCCGTACCCGGCGGGCCACCAGCTCGTCGATCACCGCGCCGACCCGGGCGACCGCCTCGGCGCGCGGGTCCGGGCGGTTCGGGTCGGCGGCCAGCACGAACCGGTTCGGGTCGGCCAGGCCCTCGTCCAGCGCGGCGAGCAACTCGGCCTCGGACTCGCACAGCCGCACCATGCCGGCCGCGCCGAGACGGCGGGAGAACAGCTGCTGGTGGTTGTCGACGTGCTCGTCGTGCGACGGGTCGCGGGGCACCACGATCGGCAGGTGGCCGTTGCGCCGCGCCTCGGTGATGGTGGCCGGGCCGCCGTGGCTGACCACGAGCGTCGACTCCGCCATCGCCCGCTGGAGTTCCTCGTGGCCGAGGAACGGGGTGGCCTCGGGCAACGCCGGGGTGCGGCTGTGGCCGTACTGGAGGACCAGCCGGACCTCGGGCCGCGACGCGTGCCAGCGCTCCAGCCAGCCGACCAGCCGGTCGAAGCGGTGCACGTCGGTGCCGACGACGACAAGCACGTACGGCGCCGCGGAGCGCCGGTCCCGCTGCCGGGGGATCACAGGAGGTTCCCCACGACGGTCGCCTCCGGGTACATCCGGCGCTGCTCGTCCCACTGCACGAGCATCGCGGAGAGGAAGGGACGGCAGAGCCGGGCGGTGAGCGTCGCGCTGTCGATCCGGTCGTACACCTCGATGTAGACCGTCGGGATCTTGCGCATCCGGGCCGCCACCACGAACGGCAGGGCGACCCCGGCGCCGGTGGTGACCACCGCGTCGACCTGACGCCGGCGGATCACCTTAAGCGCGAGGAACGCGTTGCGTACCAGGTTCTTGACGTTGCGTGTGGTGGGGTGGTGCGCCCAGACCACGTCCTCACCGGCGAGCAGCGAGCGCGCGTCGGGGGTGTCGAACGTTACCCATGCGCGGCGCCGATCCCGGTACCACGGTTCCAGGGCCAGGAGCTGGGCCAGGTGCCCGCCACTGGAACCCACCAGCAGGACCTGCCCCGAGTCCTCGGTTGACCCGCTCACCACAGAGTTCCTCCCGTACGCGGATGACGCGTCCGGATTTTGTGAAAGCCCCTCGGACGCGTCCTGACAACCTACTGGCGCGCCCCTGGGCAACTGAAGGGGCCATTGGACGGATCCTGGCGCGCCGGTCGGCTCACCTCTCGATTCCCGTCGCTGGGATGCCCACCCGCCGGTCACCGTCCAGGTCAGCCCGGTTCGCCCCGCGCCGCCGGGGCGGGCCACCGGAAGAAAGTGAGATGTGTCAGGATTCCGTCACCGCTCCGCACGAGAGCCGTCGGCGACGCCGGCTTATCCGGGGACAGGTCGGGCCCGACACCGGGAAACCCGCCGAATGGTCAGCGCCGATCGGCCATTTCTACGCGGGCTGCCCACACCCGGGCAGGCTTACCGGAACGTGAGCAGACTTTCCCTCGTCGTTCGGATCGGGGACACTCAAGGCCACGGTCAGGTCCAGCTGTGCCGTGGACTGCCCGGCTCGGTCGAAAGGGAGCGACAGACTCTGATGCCCTCACCCCATTTGGCCGAGAGCGACGCCGACGGTCTTGCCCTGATGGCCTACCTGGGCTGGCTGCGCCGCCGCTGGTGGATCCTGCTGCTCGCCGCGGTCCTCGGGCTGGGCGGTGGGCTCGTGCTGAACCAGATCCAGGAGGCGCGCTACACCTCGACCACGTCGCTGCTGGTGCGCCCGCTCGGCTCGGGCGCGGAGAGCAACCCCAACACCAAGGTCAACCTCGACACCGAGGCCCAGGTGGTCCGTTCCCTGGTCGTGGCCGAGCGGGCCAAGGCGCTGATGAAGGTCGACACCGGGGCCGACCAGCTCGTCAAGTCGGTGACCGTCAAGGTGCCGCCGAACAGCCAGATCCTCCAGGTGGTCTACGAGACGAACAGCCCCGAGGGCGCCCAGTCGGGCTCGCACGCGTTCGCCCAGGCGTACCTGGACCTGCGCAAGGCCACCGCGCAGAAGACGCTGGAGAACGAGACGAACGCGCTCAAGCAGCAGATCGCCGAACTGAACAAGCAGCTCAGCGCGGTCGCCGGGCGGATCGCGGCGGCGCCGTCGAACTCGCCCGAGCGGGAGCGGGCCGAGGCCGAGCGGAGCGTCCTGACCAACCAGATCACCGGCCTGAACAACCGTCTCAGCCCGCTGGTGTCGGCCGGCTCCGACCCGGGCGAGATCATCTCCGACGCCCGGCTGCCCGACTCGCCCAGCTCGCCGAACCGCACGCTCAACCTCGCCAGCGGCATGGGCGCGGGCCTGCTGCTCGGCATCGTGCTGGCGCTGGTGCTGGACCGGCTCGACACCCGGATCCGGCGCGGTCGTGACATCTCCGACCGGGTCGGCCTGCCGCTGCTCGTGGAGCTGCCGTCGCGGACGCCGTCGCTGGCCGTCCTGCCGGCCACCCACCGGGTCTCCCGCGAGCTGGGCCGGCTGCGGAACGTGCTGCTGTCCGCCGTGCCCGAGCCGGCACAGGGCGGACGCGGCCGCCAGCTGCTGCTCTGCGACGCCTCGGCCGGCTCCGCCGCCGGGTTCGTCGCCGCCAACCTCGCCGCCGCGTACGCCCGTACCGGCCAGCAGGTCGCGCTGATCACCACCAAGCCCGACTCGACGGTGGGCGCCATCACCGGCGTGGCCGAGGGCCGGCACAACCTGGCGTCCGTGCTGCGCCGCGACGTACCCCCGCTCAAGGCGCTCGCGCCGGTCCCGGGGCTGGGCCAGCTCCGGGTGCTGGTGCCGGGCGACCTGGACGCGGAGGTCGAGCTGCCGGTCGCCGGTCTGCTGGAGATCCTGCACGAGCTGTCCGCGCGCTTCGACCACGTGATCATCGAGACCGCGCAGCCCACCTTCGCCGTGGAGGCCCAGGCCCTGGGCCGGTACGTCGACGCCGTGATCATGGTGGCCGAGGCGGGCAAGACCCGCAGCGGCGAGATCACCGCCGCTCTGCAGCAGTTCGAGCAGGTGAACGCACCGGTGATCGGTGCCGTGCTGGCCCCGCGCCTGGCCGCCCAGCCGGCCGGCGCCGCCCGGCCGGCGTCCTCGGGCGGTTCGGGCACGCCGAGCACGCCGAGCACCCCGGTGGCACCGGCCAACCGGCCCAAGCCCCGGCCGAGCCCCGGCCCGTCCGCCGAGTCGACGATGGTGCTGCCGCGCATGCAGTCGTCCCGCCCCGCCCCGGCGAAGCCGGCACCGGGCAAGGCCACCCCGCCGCCGAGCCCCGGCAACCAGGGCATGCCGGGCAAGCCGGTGCCGCTCAACGGCACCGGCGGCACGTACCGCTCCCGGGGTGACGGCGACGGCCGCAGCTACGCCCTCGACTCCGGCGAGGACCTGGGGTGAACCGCCGGCAGATGCTCCGCGCCGCCATCGCCCCCGCCGTCGTCCTCGGCGTCGGTACCGGGTGCAGCGAGCCCGAGCCCAAGCCGGGCAAGGTCCAGGTGGTGGACCCCGGCGACGTCACCGCCTCGCCTTCTGCGGCCAGTGCCTCGCCGACCCTGCCCACCGGCCCGCTCACCGGCGCGCCGGTGAGCACCCCGGCCGCTGCCACCCGCCAGGCGGTCGCCGTGCCGCTGCGGGTGAGCCCCGCGACCACCCCGGCCGGCCTGGACGCCGCCGACCTGGTCTACGCCGAGTTCGCCGAGTCCGACACGCTGCACCTGACCGCCGTGTTCCACTCCAAGGACGCCACCAAGATCGGCCCGGTCACCGAGATCCGGCCGGTCGACATCCGGTCGCTCGCCGTGCTGCGCCCGTTCGTCGGCTACGACGGCGGCCCCACCGGCTTCCTCACCCAGTTCGAGAACTCCGACCTCGACGGCGTGACGCCCGACGACGACAGCAAGGTCTTCTCCGGCGACTACACGTCGACCGCCGCGCTGCTCAAGGCCGCCCCGAAGGGCGGCCAGCCGCCCACCCCGCCGATCGACCACGCCGGCGAGGGCGACGCGCTCGCCGTCCGCGACCTCGCACCGGCCACCGAACTCACCGTCACCGTCTCCGGCGGCCCGCCGATGGTCTGGCGGTACGACCAGGCCAAGTCCGTCTGGGTCGGCAAGGTCGGCAAGGTCACCGTGACCGCCGCCTCCGTCATCGTGCTGACGATGGAGTACCGCACGCTGGAGGTGCGTAAGCCGTCGGCCCGCTCACTGCCGTCGGCGAACGTCTTCGGTGAGGGTGCCGTGGTCGCGGTGTCCGGGCCGAACAGCGCGAAGGGCCGGTGGCGCAAGCCCGGCCTGAGCATGGTCTGCACGCTCGCCGACACCGGCGGCGACCTCCTGCACCCCCGGCCCGGCAACGCGTGGGTGATCTACGCGCCGACCACCGCCAAGGTCACCGTGAAATGAGCACCGCCACCCCGCCCCGCACCGCGCGCGGGACGGTTCCGGTCGGGGCGGTGTCGCCTCCGGACGGGAACCGCCTGCGGACGGTGACGGTACGGCCGGAGAGCTGGTCGTGGCGGCTGCCGACGGCATGGCCGCTGATCTCGGTCTTCCTGCTGTACCCGCTGTGGTGGGTGCTCGGCGTGTCGAGCTTCGTCTTCGTCATCTTCGCGGTGCCGATGGTGGTGCAGATGCGCAAGCGGGGCCCGATCCGGGTGCCGCCCGGCTTCGGGATCTGGATGGTCCTGCTGCTCTGGGTGTTCCTGTCCGTGCTCACCCTCGACCTCACCGCGCCGAACACGCTGCCCCCGGGCGGCAGCGGCAAGTACATCGGCTGGGGCATCCGGCTCGCCAACTACGTCGCCATGACGGTGACCATGCTCTACGTCTACAACCTGCGGGAGCGGGAGCTGTCCCAGCGCCGGATGGTCCGCCTGTTCGGGTTCATGGGCGTGGTCGTGGTGCTGGGCGGCTGGATCGGCTCGCTGTACCCGAACCTCACGTTCGTCGCGCCGCTGCGTTTCGTCCTGCCCCAGTCGATCGCCGGCCACCCGTACGTCACCTCGCTCATGGAGATCAAGTTCGCCCAGGTGCAGCAGGTGATCGAGGGGGAGGCCAGTTCGCCCCGCCCGTCCGCGCCGTTCACCTACACGAACTCGTGGGGCCAGAACACCGCCATCCTGCTGGTCTGGCTGATCGTCGGCTGGGTCGTGCTGGGCAAGCCGATGCGCCGTACCGCGGGCGTGGCGATCGCCCTGGCGGCGATCTTTCCGATCGTCTACTCGCTGAACCGGGGCCTCTGGATCGGTCTCGGCATCGCCGCCGCGTACGTCGCGCTGCGGCTCGCGCTGCGCGGCCGGATGGTGGTGCTCGGCGGGCTCGCCCTGGCGGTCGGGCTGATCGGGGTGCTGATCGTCGCCACACCGCTCGGCCGCACCTTCGACGAACGCCTCCAGAACGGCCACAGCGACGACATCCGGACCACGCTGTCCCAGGGCGCGGTCACCGCGGCAAACCATTCGCCGATCCTCGGGTACGGCGGCAACCGGGCGCTGATCGGCAGCAACCGGTCCATCGCCATCGGCAAGTCCGAGGACTGCAAGCAGTGCGGCAACCGGGAACTCGGCAGCAACGGCCAGGTCTGGGCGCTGCTCGTCGGGCAGGGCTGGGTCGGGGCGATCTGCTACAACGCCTTCTTCATCTACTGCATCTGGCGCTACCGCCGCGACCACAGCGCGGTCGGCATCGCCGGCACGCTGGTGCTCATCCTCATGCTCTTCTTCCAGTTCACCTACGGTGCGATGGAAGCGACACTCGCCTACGCCCTGATCACTGTCGCCCTGCTGGCCCGCAACGACCGGATACGCCGGTCGCTCGCGCCGGCGCCACCCCAGGGCACGATCGCCGGGCTACGGGCCCGACTGGAAAAGACCGGTGACAGCTGATGGTGTTCCGCGTACCCCCGGACGGCGACGGCCGTGCCGCGTACCTCGGTGAACTGGCCGGGCTGATCTGGCCCGCGCCGGCCGAGCCCAGCCTGCGCCGCGGCGGCGCCGGCTGGGTGGTGGTGCCCTCGGCGTCCCGCCCCCGGCTGCTCGTGCCGACCGGCTCGGGCCGGGCGGCGGCGAGCGCGGTCCGGCACTCCACCGAGGCGGTCGGCCGCAAGGCCAAGCTGGTCCGGCAAGGGCTGTCCACCGCGTTCCGGCTCGGGCTGGGCCCACTGGTGTTCCGCGACCGGCTGGTGGTCGACGGCGGCGGGCTGGACGCGTACCTGACCGAGGTGCTCGGCGAGCCGGCGCTGGTGAGCCTGCACATCGGGCCGGCCCGGGCGAACCGCAAGCCGGTGCTGCAACTGCTCGCCCCGGACGGACGGGCCCTCGGGTACGCCAAGCTCGGCGTCGACCCGCTGACCCGCGCGCTGGTGCACGCCGAGGCGGACGCGCTGCGCCGCCTCGCCGAGGTGCCGCTCGGCCCGGTGGTGCTGGCCGGGGTACGCCACCACGGCGACTGGCACGGCCACGCGCTGCTGGTGCAGGAGGCGCTGCCGGTGCGGCTGCCCCGGGCCGCTCCGGCCGCCGCGGAGGCGGCCGAACGCGACGCGATGGTGGCGGTCGCGGGCTGTCTCGGGGTACGCCGGCAGTCGTGGGCGGCAAGCGGGCACGCGGCCCGGCTCACCGCCGCGGTGGACGCGCTCGGGCCCCGGCCGGAGGCCGGGCGGCTGCGCGCGGCGCTGAAGTCTGTCGCGGACGCCGACCCGGTGGTGGCCTTCGGCGCCTGGCACGGGGACTGGAACGGCGGCAACAGCGCGGTGCTGGCCGACGGCCGGGTGCTGGTCTGGGACTGGGAACGGTTCGAGGCGGACGTGCCGGCCGGGTACGACGCGCTGCACCTGGCGGTGCAGGGCGCGATGAGCCACGACGGGGTGGAACCGGTCGAGGCAGCCCGCGCACTGATCGCCGGCGCCGGGGCCACCCTGGCGCCGTTCGACCAGACCGGTGGGGGCGCCGATCTGGTCGCCGTGCTCTACCTGGTGGAGCTGGCGGCGCGCTACCTGCGGGACCGGCAGGCGGAGGCGGGTGCGCGACTGGGGCACGTCGACACCTGGCTGCTGCCCGCCGTCGAGGAACACCTGGCCCGCCGGGCCGGCTGAGTTGAGGAGTGGGGACGTGACGCTGGCCAAGGAGCAGGCGCTCCGCGCGGTGAAGTCGGTGAGCCGGACGGTCGGCCGGCTGACCGCCGGTTCGCGGATGGTGCCGGGATTCCTGATCGTGGGGGCGCAGCGCTGCGGCACCACCTCGCTGTTCAAGACGCTGTCGCAGCATCCCGGTGTGCTGCCGCCCGCGTACCACAAGGGCGTGCACTACTTCGACATGGACTACCACCGGGGGATGAGCTGGTACCTCGGGCACTTCCCCACCACCGGCAAGGCCGAGGCGGTGAAGGCACAGATCGGGGTACGCGGGATCACCGGCGAGTCCAGCCCGTACTACATGTTCCACCCGCTGGCCGGGCAGCGCATCGCCCGGGACCTGCCCTCGGTGAAGCTGCTGGTGCTGCTGCGTGACCCGGTGGAGCGCGCCTACTCCGCGCACTCGCACGAGCTGGCCCGGGGTTACGAGACCGAGGCGGACTTCGAGCGAGCGCTCGCGCTGGAGGAGTCCCGTACGGCGGGCGAGCGGGAGCGGATGATCAGCTCCGCGTCGTACGCCAGCGAGCACCTCCAGCACAACGCGTACCTGGCCCGGGGCCGCTACATCGAGCAGCTGGAGCGCCTGGAGGCGCTGGTCGGCCGGGACCGCATGCACGTCATCGACAGCGACGACTTCTTCGCCGACCCGCGTCCCTCCTTCGACGCGGTGTGCGACTTCCTCGGGCTGCCCCGCTGGGCGGACATCGCGTTCGGCAAGCACAACTCCCGGTCCCGTTCGCCCATGTCGGCGGAGCTGCGGACCCGGCTGGAGGACCACTTCGCGCCGTACGACGAGCGGCTGGCGACGTGGTGGGGACGCGTGCCGTCGTGGCGGCGGTGACGCGGGCGGACGCCGGCGGCACCCCGACGCTCACCGCACCACCCCCCGGGCCGGGCGCGGGGCTGGGCGGCGCGGCCCGGCAGGGCTTCGCCAACCTGGTCGGGGTCGGGCTTGCCGCGGTTGCCGGCTTCGGCCTGAACATCGTCATCGCCCGCGGCTGGTCGGTCCGCGAGGCGGGCATGTTCTTCGCCGCCACCAGCGCGTTCATGATCGCCGCGTCGGCGGCGCGGCTCGGCACCGACGTCGGCACCGTCTACTTCGTCAGCCGCCAGCGCACCCTCGACCGGCGCGACCAGATCCGGGGCACCATCCTGGTCGGGTTGCTGCCGGTGCTCGTGGTCGGCACGCTGCTCGGGCTGGCCGGCTGGCTGGCCGCGCCGGCCCTGGCCCGGGCCACCATGCCGGAGGCCGGGCCGGAGGCGGTGACCGCGCTGCGCATCCTGCTGGCGTTCGTGCCGCTGGCCGCGCTCAACGACTACGCGCTCGCCGCCTGCCGCGGCTTCGGCCAGATGCGCCCGCTGCTGACCGTGGAGCGGCTCGGCCGCACGCTGGTGCAGTTCCTGGCCGTCGCGGTGGCCGCCTGGCTCGGGCTGTCCGCCACCGTCGCGCTGCCGCTGGCCTGGGTGGTGCCGTACCTGATCGCCGCGGTGGTCGCGCTGTTCTGGCTGAGCCGGCTGGTCGGCCGGGCCGGGCGGCAGGTGACCCGGCCGGTGCCGGCGCGTGAGCTGGCCGGACCGTTCTGGCGCTTCACCGGGCCCCGTGCGGTCAGCAGCCTGGCCGCGATCGTGGTGCAGCGGCTCGACATCGTGCTGCTCAGCGCGTTGCGCGGCCCGGCCGACGCGGCGATCTACACGGCCGCGACCCGGTTCCTGGCGCTGGGTCAGCTCTCCAGCGTCGCGCTGTCCAGCTCGGTGCAGCACCGGCTGGCCGCCGCGTTCGCCCGTAACGACCGGGCCGAGGCAGGTCAGCTCTACCAGGTCGCCACCGGCTGGCTCGTGATCCTCTCCTGGCCCGCGTACCTGATCTTCGCGGCGTTCGCCACGCCGATGCTGGCGCTGTTCGGATCCGGGTACGGCGACGGCCGCCGGGTCGTGGTGCTGCTGGCGCTGACCATGCTGCTGGCCACCGGGTGCGGCATGGTCGACATGGTGCTCAACATGGCCGGGCGCACCGCGTGGACGTTCTACAACGCGATGACCGGCACCGTCCTCAACGTGGTCGGCAACGTGGTGCTCATCCCGCGTTACGGCATCCTCGGCGCGGCCCTGGCCTGGACCGTCTCCATCCTGGTCACCAACCTGGTGCCGCTGACCCAGCTCTGGTGGTCGATGCGGCTGCACCCGTTCGGCGCCGGTACCCGGGCCGCGATGGCGCTCGCCGTCGTGACGCTGGGCCTGCCGCTCGGCGTGGCGACGCTGCTCGGTGCCGGTTCGCTCGTGCTCGCACTGGTGACGGTCGCCGGGCTGGTCGCGTACGCGGCGGGGGTCTGGCGCTGGCGGCGCACCCTGAACCTCGACGCGCTGCGGTCCCTGCGCCGTGGCCGTAACCGGGCCGGGGCGGACCCGGCCGCCCAGTCCTGACCGATCCTGCGCACCGATGGGACCTTCGATGACAAGCGACTCCCCCGCCCCGCACTCCGGCCTGTCCACCGTGAAGGCCGCGAAGCTCGCCGCGGTCGGTCTGCTGGCGGACCGCAAGGAACGCCGCGAGCTGGAACGGCCGGTCGAGGGGGGCGGCCGCCGGCTCACCCTGAAGGTGGAGCGTCCGATCTTCATCCTGGGCGCCCCGCGCTCCGGCACCACGTTCCTCGGCAGTTGCGTCGGCGCGCTGCCGGACGTGTCGTACCACTTCGAGCCGCGCCTGACGAAGGCCGTCGCGCGCTGTGTCTACGAGGGAAGCTGGACGCCGCAGCGGGCGGCCCGCTACTTCCGCGGCTACTACGGCGCGCTGCTCGCCGCGTCCGGGCACGGCGGACTGCGGTTCGCCGAGAAGGACCCGGAGAACTGCTTCATCGTGCCGTTCCTGACCGAGGTCTTCCCGGACGCGGTCTTCCTGCACGTCTACCGGGACGGGCGGGACGTAGCGGTGTCGCACGCCGAGCAGCCCTGGCTGAACGCCGCGTCCACCGGTACCGGCCGCAGCGGCCGGGGCGGTACGCCGTGGGGCGCCGCGCCCCGGTTCTGGGTGGAGCCGGAGCGGCGCGAGGAGTTCACGCAGGTCTCCGACCTGGGCCGGTCGGCCTGGATGTGGCGGCGGTTCACCAGCAGCGCGCTGACCCAGCTCGCCGAGCTGCCCGCCGAGCGGGTGCGGCACCTGCGGTACGAGGACGTCGTCACCCGCCCGGCCGAGGCGGCCGAGGTCGTGGCCGACTTCCTGGAGGTCGGTGACCCGGCCGGACGGGAGGCGCTGCACGCCCGCTTCGCCAAGGCGCGGCCGGGTTCGGTGGGCCGCTGGCGGCAGCGACTGACCGAAAAGGATCTGGCCGACGTGATGACTCAGGCCGGGCCGCTGCTGACGCGACTCGGCTACCCCGCCTGAGCGCCGCGTCACAGGTAGAGTGCCAGGGGTCGCCCGCCCGGCCCGGCGTGCCTCTCCGCCCACGCGGATCCGTCAGGGCCCCCATACCGTGGCCGGCGACCGTCCTGGGGAGAGGTTGCGGTGGTACGACGGTTACGACTGACGATGGCTGCCGTGTTGGGCCTGGCCTTCCTGGCCCCGGCCGTGGCGGCCTGTGACATCGGCTCGGAGCGATCCGACGAGACGGCGACGGCGGTGCCGCCCCCGCCGACTGTGACACCGCGGACCGCTCCGGTCCGCACCACCGGATGGGGGCCGGAGCCGCCGGAGAAGGGGGCCTGGCTCGGCACCTGGGTCAAGCCGCAGTACCACAACGCCAGCGGGCGGGCCGCGGCGTTCGACGCGTTCAACCAGGCGGCCGGCGGCAATCTCACCATCGCGCACATGTTCCACGAGTGGAACGAGCCGTTCCCGAGCGCCACCGAGAAGTTGTTCCAGTCCCGGGGCAAGCTCCAGATGATCTCGTGGCAGGGCACCGACACCCGGTCCACAGTCAGCGGCGTCTACGACGCGCTGATCCGGGAACGCGCGAAGGACGTCAAGGAGTTCGGCGTTCCGGTGCTGCTGCGCTACCGGTGGGAGATGGACCGGCCGAACCTGGCCGCGAGCATGCACTCGCCGGAGGACTACGTCGCCGCCTGGAAGCACGTCCGCGGCATCTTCGCCGAGATGGGCGTCACCAACGCGGGCTGGGTGTGGTGCCCGCACGCGGACGGGTTCGCCGAGCCGCAGCGCCGGGCCGCCGCCTACTACCCGGGCGACGACCAGGTCGACTGGCTCTGCGCGGACGTCTATCCCAGTCCGGAGTGGAACAGCTTCTCCAACCGGATGGACCACTTCATGGCGTTCGCCAAGAAGCACCCGCGACCGGTCATCATCGGCGAGTACGGCCTGACCCAGGAGGGGCGGCCGGGCCAGCGGGCCGAATGGATGCGCGAGGTCGGGCCGTACCTGAAGAAGCACCCGCAGATCAAGGCGGCGGTCTACTTCGCGGCCCGGCAGACGGAGAAGCCCATCTACGACAGCACGTTCGGCAACGACCCGGAGAGCGAGCAGGTCTTCCGGGAGATGGCGACCGATCCGTACTTCCAGCCACCGATGCCCGACCTGAGCGTTTCCTCAGGAACACCCTCCGTGTCCGGGGACTGATAGTCGCTCGTCTTTTCGTGTGACCCGGGCCCTTTCCTCGGCCAAAAAGGCCGAACCCGGGTGGACGGGCGACGGCCGAATGCGAGAAGGTATTGCTCTCACGTCTGCGGTCGGTCGAGTGACGCCCCGCCTCATGTCGGCACCGACCACGATCGCAGCGCCTCCGACGTTTCCCCCCGGAGTAGCCTGTGGCTTCCTCGATCCTGAGACACCGCTCGGTGTCCGCATTCGGCGCTGCCGTGCTCGGCATCGCCACCTTGTTCACACCGGTGCCGGCGCTGGCCGCACCGGCGGCGGCGCCCGCGCCCGACCACAGCACGTTGGTCGGCGAGGTGCCCTCGGACAAGACGCCGAACATCAACGACGGCAACGTCGTGGCCATCCACGACGCCGGCAGCAAGGTGATCGTCGGCGGCTCGTTCACAAACGCGCAGAACCGGGGCTCCTCACCCACCCCGGTCGACCGCCGCGGACTGCTCGCCTTCGACAAGGCGACCGGCAAGATCGACAACGCGTTCGCGCCGGTGCTGGACAACGACGTCACCGCGATCATCGCCGGACCGACCCCCGGCACGGTGTACGTCGCCGGCAAGTTCAACAAGGTCGGCGACAAGAACTTCCGCAAGCTGGTGCTGCTGAACGTCGCCGACGGCACCCCCGTCGAGGGGTTCAAGGGCCCGGCGTTCAACGGCACGGTGAACGACATCGCGCTCGTCGACGGTCACCTGCTGGTCGGCGGCATCTTCACCACGGCGACCGCGACGATCAACCGCAACGGGCTGGCCTCGCTGAACCCGACCACCGGCGCGGTGGACGAATACCTCACCGTGGCGCTGACCGAGAACCACAACTGGACCCCGACCAACAACGGCGCCTCGGCCGGTGTCGGCGTGGAGAAGCTCTCCGTCTCCCCCGACGGCAAGCACCTCGTGGTGATCGGCAACTTCAAGAAGGCCGACGGCGTCGTGCACGACCAGATCGTGCGGATCAACCTCGGTGAGAGCTCCGCGACCGTCGCCGACTGGAACACCGACGGCTACTCCGCGGCCTGCAAGTACACCGCGTTCGACTCGTGGGTGCGCGACGTCCAGTTCTCCCCGGACAGCAAGTACTTCGTGGTGGTCACCACCGGCGCGTCGTACCCGGGCACGCTCTGCGACTCCGCCGCCCGCTGGGAGACCTCCGCCACCGGCGCCGGCCAGAAGCCGACCTGGACGAACTTCAGCGGTGGCGACACCTTCCTCTCGGTCGGCATCAGCGAGAAGGCCATCTACGTCGGCGGCCACTTCCGCTGGTCGAACAACCCGCTCGCCCGCGACAAGGCCGGACCGGGCGCGGTGCCGCGGGCCAGCATCGCCGCGCTCGACCCGGTGAGCGGCCTGCCGCTGTCCTGGAACCCGGGCCGCCACCCGCGCGGCTACGGCGTCACCGAGATGCTGGTGACCCAGGAGGGCCTCTGGCTCGGCAGCGACCAGGAGTACATCGGCAACTTCGACTACCAGCGCAAGCGGATCGCCTTCTTCCCGCTGGACGGGGGCAGCACCCCGCACTCGACCAGCACGAAGGGTCTGCCGGGCAACGTCTACCAGGCCGGCCGCGCGGCGCAGACCGAGGTGCTCTACCGGGTCAACGCCGGCGGTCCGGCCATCCCGGCGACCGACGGCGGACCGGACTGGGCCGCCGACAGCGCCACCGAGCCCAGCCCGTACCACAACACGGGCAACCAGGTCACCAGCTACACCACGAACGCGACGTTCGACCCCACCGTGCCGGCGAGCACGCCGGCCACGCTGTTCAACACCGAGCGGTGGGACGAGGCGACCGCGCCGGACATGCAGTGGGACATCCCGGTCGCCGCAGGCACCCGGGTCGACGTCCGGATCTACATGGCCAACCGCTGGTCCGGCACGAGCAAGCCGGGTGCCCGCAAGTTCGACGTCAGCATCGACGGCATCCTCAAGCTGAACGACTTCGACCCGGTCGTCGCCGCGGGCGGAACCGACCGCGGCACCATGCAGTCCATCTCGGTGGTCAGCGACGGCGTCGTCGACATCGACTTCGGCCGGGTGCTGCAGAACCCGCTGCTGCACGGCATCGAGATCGTGAAGACCGCGCCCACGCCGGACGCCTCCGACGTGCTCTACCGGGTCAACGCGGGCGGCGACCAGCTGGCCGCGCCGAGCGGACCGGCCTGGGCCGCCGACACCGTCGCCGCGCCGAGCACGTACCACAACGCCGGCAACCAGGTGACCAGCTACACCACCAACGCCACGCTCGACGGGACGGTGCCGTCGGGTACGCCGGTGGAGCTGTTCAACGCGGAGCGGTGGGACGAGTCGCCCGCGCCGGACATGCAGTGGGACTTCCCGGTCCCGGCCGGCACGCCGGTGCAGGTGCGTCTCTACCTGGCGAACCGCTGGTCCGGCACCGCCACCGCCGGCAAGCGCAAGTTCAACGTGTCGATCGACGGTGTGGTCAAGCTGAGCAACTTCGACCCGATCGCCGCGATCGGCGCCACCAACCGGGGCACCATGCGGGCGTTCCCGATCACCAGTGACGGCAACATCGACATCGACTTCGGTCGCGTCCTGGAGAACCCGCTGGTGCAGGGCATCGAGATCGTCAAGCTGCCCCCGGTGCCGCCGGCCACCACCGTCGACAGCATCACCAAGCGGACGTACGACGGCGCGACCTCGGTCGGCAACGCGATGTCGGTGCCGAACGGCGACAACACCGGCTGGTCGAACATCAAGGGCGCGTTCTGGGTCGGCGGTGACCTGTTCTACGGCGTCGGCGGCGACCTCTACAAGCGCTCGTTCGACGGCAGTGAGTTCGGCACCCCGAAGAAGCTGGACCCGTACCACGACGCCAAGTGGGACCTGGTCGTCACCGGCTCCGCGCCGGAGGGCTCCACCTACGCCGGCATGACCGGCAACTTCTCCGCGGAGCTGCCGAACGTGACCGCGATGTTCTACTCCAGCGGCCGGATCTACTACTCGCTGGCCGGTCAGAGCACGCTGTTCTGGCGCGGCTTCACGCCGGACACCGGCACCGTCGGCGCCGAGCGCAACACGGTCACCGGCACCACCGCCTTCGCCGACGCGGGCGGCCTGTTCCTGGACGGCGACACGCTCTACGTCGTCTCCCGGAGCACCGGCAACCTGTCCACGATGGCGTGGTCCGACGGCGTGCCGACCGGCTCCGCCACGGTGCGCAGCGGTCCGAGCGTGGACGACGTGGACTGGCGCGGCACCTCGGTCTTCGTCGGCCCCTGACGGGCGGGCACGACCGAAACGGAACAGATACGACGATGGCCCGGCCGATATCGGCCGGGCCATCGCCCTTTCTCCGGCGCCGCTCGCGCCGGACCACATCAGGTACGGGTCGGCGCGTGCTCACCCGCCCAGACCCGCATCAGGTCCCGTACCGAGATCACTCCCGCCACCTCCCGGCCGTCGAGCACGACCAGGTGACGGAACCCGCCGCGGGCCATCGCCGCGGCTGCCTCCTCGATCGTCCAGTCCGGGCCGGCGTAGACGACGTCCCAGGTCAGGTGCGCCCCGGTGCGCTCGACATCCGGGTCGAGCCCGGCGCCGATCGCCTTCAGCACATCGCGTTCGGTCATGATCCCCACTCCCTCGGAGTCCGGGTCGATCACGACCGCCGACCCGACACCGCGGGCCGACATCATCCGGGCCGCCTGCCGGAGCGTGTGCTCCGGCCCGACCACCAGTACCTCGCTGGACATCGCTTCCCGTACCTGCATCACACATCACCCCTGTGGGACGGCGACTGAGTACGGACATGGTGGGCCATCGATGCGTACCGGGACAAGAACGGGCATCGCCGGAGACGGCCCGGATGGCTACTGTCGGAGGGTGCCCACCGAGCCCCTCCGCTGCGCCGGCGCGCTGATCGTCGACGACGACGGCCGCATCTTCATCCAACGCCGATCCCCCGACCGACGCCTCTTCCCGAACTGCTGGGACATCGTCGGCGGCCACCTCGAACCGGGCGAGGAGATCGACGACGCGCTGCGCCGGGAGGTCACCGAGGAGACCGGCTGGGCCGTGTCGCACGTGCTCGGCCTGGTCGGGGAATACCGCTACACCGCCGACGACGGGCTGACCCGGGTGGAGACCGACTTCCTGATCCGGGTGGACGGCGACCTCAGCCGGCCCCGGCTGGAGGTCGGCAAGCACACCGAGTTCCGCTGGCTGGCGGAGTCGGAGATCGCGCTGCTCGACGAGCACCGGGACGTCAACGACGGGCTGATCCGGCGGATCGCTGAGGACGGCTTCGCCGCGCTGCGCTCGATCGGTCTGACGGGCTGAACCACTGCCGCTCCGCGCCCGGCGATATCCTCGCCGGGTGGAATCGGGTCGAGAAGAGGAGCGTGTCGGCATGATCGGGATGGTGCTCGCCGCGGGAGCGGGGCGCCGGCTGCGGCCGTACACCGACACCCTGCCCAAGGCCCTGGTGCCGGTCGACGGGGAGACCACCATCCTCGACATCGCGCTGCGCAACCTCGCCGAGGTGGGGCTGAACGAGGTCGTGATCGTGGTCGGCTACGCGGCCGACGCGGTGCGGCAGCGCCAGGCCGCCCTGGAGGAGAAGTACGGCGTCACGATCACGCTGGTCCACAACGACAAGGCCGAGGAGTGGAACAACGCGTACTCGCTCTGGCTGGCGCGGGAGCACTTCTCCCGTGGTGTGCTGCTCGTAAACGGCGACACCGTGCACCCGGTGAGCGTGGAGAAGACGCTGCTGGCCGAGCGCGGCCCAAGCATCCTGCTCGCCGTGGACACGCTCAAGCCGCTGGCCGAGGAGGAGATGAAGACCACCTTCGACGCCGCCGGCCAGCTCACCCGCATCACCAAGCTGATGGACCCGGGCGAGGCGTACGGCGAGTACATCGGCGCGACGCTGATCGAGCCGCAGGTGGCGGTGCCGCTCGCGGACGCGCTGGAGGCGACCTGGCGGCGCGACCCGAACCTCTACTACGAGGACGGCTACCAGGAGTTCGCGGAGCGCGGCGGCGAGGTGCGGGCGGCCCCGATCGGTGACGTCTCCTGGGTCGAGGTCGACAACCACGCCGATCTGGCCCGGGCCCGGGAGATCGCGTGCCGCTACTAGCCCGCAGCGTCCTCACCCCACTGCACATCGACGTGCGGCGGGGCGCGGTGGCCGACCTGGCGGCGATCCTCTCCGACGGGCGGATCTCCGCCGGCGGCGACGTCGCCGTGGTGGTCGGGCCGGGGCAGGGCGAGCGGATCGCCGAGCTGATCCGGCCGTCGCTGCGCTCGGCCGACGTGTTCACGGTCGCCGGGGGCACGCTCGACGCCGCCGACGACCTGGGGGCGAAGCTGCGCACCCGGTCGTACGACGCGGTCGTCGGCATCGGCGGCGGCAAGACGATCGACGTGGCCAAGTACGCCGCGACCCGGCGCGGTCTGCCGATGGTCTCGGTGGCGACCGCGCTGGCGAACGACGGCATCGCCTCCCCGGTGGCGAGCCTGATCACCGAGGGCCTGAAGGGCTCCTACGGCGTGCACATCCCGATCGCGGTGATCGTGGATCTGGACTTCGTGGAGGCCGGGCCGGAACGGCACAACCGGGCCGGCATCGGCGACGTGGTGAGCAACATCAGCGCCCTGGCGGACTGGGATCTCGCCCGCCAGGTACGCGGCGAGCGCGTCGACGGGCTGGCCGCCTCGCTGTCGCGCGCAGGTGCCGAGGCGGTGCTCAACCACCCGGGTGACATGAACGACGACGGCTTCGTCACCGTGCTCGCCGACGCGCTGATCTCCAGTGGCCTGGCGATGGCGATCGAGGGCACCAGCCGGCCGTGCAGCGGCGGCTGCCACGAGATCATGCACGCGATCGACGCGCTCTTCCCCGGCACCGCCTCGCACGGCGAACTGGCCGGGCTCGGTGCGCTGTTCTGCACGTACCTGCGCGGCGACGAGCGCCGGTTCGCCGAGATGGCGGCCTGCCTGACCCGGCACGGGCTGCCCCGGCTGCCCGCCGAGGTCGAGCTGACCGACGACCAGTTCGTCGAGGCGGTGCAGTTCGCGCCGGCCACCCGGCCGGACCGCTACACCATCCTCGAACACCTCACGATGTCGTCTACCGAGACGCGGGAGCGGCTGGCAGACTACGCCGGTGCCCTCCGCGACCACATTGGCTGAGCCCCGCCCCACCGTCGCCGACTTCCACCGGGTCAACCGGGGAGGCGGCCTGTTCAGCGAGTCGATCAGCCAGTGGATCGGGGCGGCCTTCGCGCTTGCCGCCCAGCGCCTGGGGTTGCGCCCGACCGCGTTGACGCTGACCAACCTGGTGCTGGGGCTGGCCGCCTCGGTCACCGTGGTGGCGCTCGCCGACGACGTGGCCGCCGGCACCGTACCGGCCTGGACAGTGGGGCTGTTCGCGCTGGTCGCGTGGCAGATCGCGTACGCGCTGGACTGCGCCGACGGGCAGCTCGCCCGGGTGACCGGTCAGGGCAGCGCGGCCGGTGCCCGGATCGACGTACTCTGCGACGTGGCCGCCCAGATCGCGCTGGTGGCTGCCATCGGCGCGACAGCCGTGGCGCAGCGCCCGTCCACGCCGGTGTGGCTGGTGGCGGTGTTCGCGGGCACCTGGATGGTCAACCTGGTGACCTCGGTGATGCAGTCGGGGCCGAACGCGGCCAGCATGGTCACCTCGACCTCGTTCCCGGTACGCCTCGTGAAGCTGGTCCGCGACTACGGCGCGGTGATCTTCGTGGCCGGTCTGGTGCTGGCCTTCGCGCCCGCGCTGGCGTTCTGGGTGATGGTGGCGTTCACCGTCGTCAACGGCGGCTTCCTGCTGGCGAGCATCGCCTTCTCCGCCCGCGCCTCCCTGCGCTGAGGTGCGGGAGACCTAGTCGGTGCCGGGAGCCGCGACCGGTAAGCCCACCGAGACTGCGACGTCCGACATCCGCTTGTCGTATGTGACCAGCGTGTCGAGCGCATCTCCGAGGGCCTGGGCACTCGCCACGTGTAGCGCGTCCAGCGTCCGGATGCCGGCGGGCAGGGCAGCCGCCGAATCACGGACCTCCTCGGTCACCAGGATCTCGGTGAAGTTCCGTACCAGCATCTGCATGGCGTCCGGGTAGTCGCCGATCCGGTCGAGGGTGCGTACCGTCTCGACGAATCCGACTGAGCTGGTTCCCATCGGCATGCCCGCCCGGCTCGCCAGGAACTCCTGAAGTTCCATCACGTAGGTACGGCCGGCGATCAGAGTGATCAGGGCGGACGAGTCCAGATAGATCACCGCTCGTCGTCCTCGCGGTCGGCCAACAGCAGCTCGAGGGGCGACACGTCGGGCGGCACGTCGTAGCGGGCCAGCCGGTCGATGTCGCTCGTGGTGGTCGCCTTGAGGCGGATCACCCCTTTCGCCACCAGGGACGCGTACCTGCCCAGCGTCCCCGAACCCGGCAGCAGCACGGCGATCACGCTGCCGTGCCGCGTGACCTCGATCGTCTCGCCCTGTTCCACCCGGGCGAACATCGCGCTGGGGTTGTAGGAGAACTCGCGCACGGACACGGTGCTCACCACGCACCTCCCTTGTGCCGACAACAGCGCGATTGTACCTACAAGCCGGCCGCACCGACCGACGCTCAGGTGAGCGAGGCGTAGATGTCGATCAGGCGCTTGGTGATCACGTCGGGGTGGAAGGTGCGCTCGTAGCGGGACCGGGCCGGACCGGCGAGCATTCCCGCCTCGGCGGCGGCCAGCGGCAACGCTGCGGCCAGCGCGTCCACCTCCGGCGCCACCACCCAGCCGGCTTCGCCGCGCTGCACCCCGGCCGGCAACGCGACCCGCCCGTCGCCCGGCGCCGCGGTGGCCACCTCGGCCGGGCCGGTGCCGGCGGGCTCGCGCGGGCCGTCCGCGCCCACCAGGTACGGGATGCCGCCGAGTGCGGTGCCGAGCACCGGCCGCCCGGACGCCAGCGCCTCGATGATCACCGTGGGCAGCACGTCGTGCCAGGTGGAGGTGGCCAGCACCACGGAGCTGTCGGCCAGCACCGCGCGTACCCCGGAGCGGTCGAGCTGGCCCAGGTAGTGCACGTCGGGCCGTTCGGCGGCGGCCGCCTCGGCGAGCGGACGCAGCTCGCCGTCACCGGCGATGCGCAGCGGGCCGAGCGCGCCCACCGGGTGCCGCCGCCACGCCGAGAGCAGCAGGTCCAGGCCCTTCTCCGGGCTGAGCCGCCCCATGAAGAGGAAACCGTTCCCGGCCGGCGCCGGGGTGCCCGGGTCGGGCACCGCGTTCGGCTTGACCACGATCCGAGCGTCCGGGATGCCGTAGTCGCGCAGATGATCAGCGACCGCCGTGGTGAGCGCGATGTACCGGTCCACCGACTTCCAGGTCGGGCGGTGCACGGCGAGCGTGGTGGCCATCAGCGCGCTCTGCGCCCGGGAGTTGCGGTAGCAGCGGTGCACGATCGCCGGCACACCCAGCGCCCGGCCCCGGCAGTCCTGGCAGATCACGCCGTCGCGGAAGTACAGGCCCGAGGAACAGACCTGCCGGTAGTTGTGCACCGTCTGCACCACCGGCACCCCGCGCCTGTGCGCGGTCCGCACCACCCAGGGCGAGAGCAGAGGGTACGGGTTGTGCAGGTGCAACGCGTCCGGCCGATGCTCGGTCAGCAGGCGGTCGAGGTCGTGCTGGGCCTTCGGCGCCCAGATCGGCGAGATCGGCAGCAGCGCCTTGGCCGGCTTGGACATCGACGGGATCTCGTCCGAGCTGCGCAGGAACGGCAGCACCTCCACGCCGGCGGCGGTGAGCTGGGCGATCTCCGCGTCGACGATGGTGTTCTCGCCGGAGGGCTGGGCTTCCCGGTACCGGTTGTGCGCCACCACGATTCTCACGGGAAAGAAGGCTACCGTTGTACCGTGCCCGAACTACCGGAGGTGGAAGCGCTCGCCGGTTACCTGCGCGAGCGTGCGGTGGGCCGCCGCGTCGAGCGGTTCGAGGTCGCCGCGATCAACGCGCTGAAGACGTACGACCCGCCGCCGAGCGCGGTCGCCGGCCGCGCCGTGACCGGCGCCGGCCGGTACGGCAAGTTCCTGGACGTCCGGTTCGACGAGGGCCTGCACCTGGTGGTCCACCTGGCCCGGGCGGGCTGGCTGCACTACCGGGAGGCGTTCCCGTCGGCGACTCCGCTGCGGCCCGGCAAGGGCCCGATCGCGGTGCGGTTACGCCTCGACGACGGCTCCGGCTTCGACCTGACCGAGGCCGGCACCCAGAAGAAGCTGGCCGCCTACCTGGTCACCGATCCGGCGACGGTGCCGGGCGTGGCGAAGCTCGGGCCGGACGCGCTGGAGGCGGACCTGCCGACCTTCGCCGAGCGGCTGCGCAGCCGCCGGGGCCAGGTGAAGGGCGTGCTGACCGACCAGTCGGTGCTGGCCGGCGTCGGGAACGCGTACTCCGACGAGATCCTGCACGCGGCGCGGCTCTCGCCGTTCGCGATCACCGACCGGCTCACCGACGACCAGCTCGCCGGTCTGCACGCGGCCACGCGGACGGTGCTCGGCGACGCGGTACGCCGGTCCATGGGGCAACGGGCCGCGGAGCTGAAGGGCGAGAAGCGCTCGGGCCTGAAGGTGCACGCCCGCAAAGGGCTGCCGTGTCCGGTCTGCGGCGACACCGTGCGGGAGGTCTCGTTCGCCGATTCGAGCCTCCAGTACTGCCCCACCTGTCAGACCGGCGGCAAGCCGCTGGCTGACCGAAGGTTGTCCCGGCTCGTACGGTGAGTAACCGGATTAGCCGGTTACCGAGCGGAATCGACCGGCGATCGCCGAAGGTCCGGTCCGCCCCTCTACCCGAGCCGTCATCCATCGGTATAGTGGCTCGGTCCCCGGCTTCACAACTGATTCGGAGCCGGCCAGATCTCACCGAGCACCAGCGGAACGGCTTCCTCGCGGGGGCCGGTCCGGGCCGGGCCCGCGTGGGAGACTGGGACGGTGAGCGACCCGGGCCCTCACGCCGAGTGAGGACGCGGGTCATGCGGGAGGACATGGGTTGAGGTGACGACAAGCCTCCAGCGCCCGGTAACCGACAGAGGCCGGAGCAAGAGCGTGCGGCACGTCGACAGCTTTGAGATCCAGCCGCCGACTCCGCCGTCACACAACGGCGTACCGCGGTCGGCGTGGGCCCGCGCCCGCCGGCGGGTGTCCCGGTGGCACCGGCCCTACATCGCCCTCCTGCTGCTGCTCGACTTCGGTGCGGCGGCCCTGGCCAGCTTCCTGGCCGTACAGATCTTCGAGCAGGCCGCCTCCGGCTTCCGGGACGCGCCCGAAGCGTGGTTCTACACCGTGGCGTTTGTGCTCCTGCCGCTCGGCTGGCTGCTCTTTCTCTGGGGTAACCGGGCCTACGACCGGCGCTACCTGGGCCTCGGCCCGGACGAGTTCAAGCGGGTGATCCGGGCCGGCGTCGCGGTCGCGGCGGCGGTCTCGTTCATCGCCTTCGCCACGAAGACCTACTCCCTGTCCCGGTGGACGGTCGGCTTCGCGCTGCTCGGCGCGATGTTGCTGATCGTGCTCGGCCGCATGATCGCCCGGGCCTGCCTGCACGCGCTGCGCCGCCGCGCCGGCCACGCCGGGCACCGGATGGTGCTCGTCGGCACGCTTCCGGAGTGCCTGGAGGTCTACACCACGGTCACCCGGAACCCGTCCGTCGGCCTGGTGCCGGTGGCCATCCACCTCACCGACGGGTACGCCGCCGCGCGCGGCCTGGAGACCCCGGTCCCGGTGTACGCGGGCCGCGACGTCCTGGCCCTGGTGCGTGAGGTCGGCGGCGACACGATCGCGGTCTGCGGCTCGGCCAGCGCCGAGCCGGGAGAGCTGCGCCGGCTGGCCTGGCAGCTCGAGGGCTCCGGCGTCGACCTGGTGGTCGCGCCCCAGCTCACCGACATCGCCGGTCCCCGGGTGCACATCCGCCCGATCGAGGGCCTGCCGCTGCTGCACGTCGAGGAGCCGACCCTGTCCGGGCCGGCGCTGCTGGCCAAGAACCTGATGGACCGGGTCGCCGCCGGGCTGGGCCTGCTGCTGCTGGTCCCGCTCTTCCTCGCCGTCGCCGTGGCCATCCGGATCTCCGACCCCGGGCCGGTCTTCTTCCGCCAGCCCCGGGTGGGGCACGAGGGGCGGACGTTCCGGGTCTGGAAGTTCCGGACCATGTACGTCGACGCCGAGGAGCGGCTGGCCGGCCTGGTCGACCGCAACGAGACCGACGGCATGCTGTTCAAGATGAAGCAGGACCCCCGGGTCTTCCCGGTGGGCCGCTTCCTGCGCGCCACGTCGCTGGACGAACTGCCCCAGCTGATCAACGTGCTCTGGGGCGAGATGTCGCTCGTCGGCCCGCGCCCGCTGCCCGCCGACGACGGCGACTTCCTGGGCGACGTCCGCCGCCGGCTGCTGGTCCGGCCGGGCATGACCGGTCTGTGGCAGGTCTCCGGCCGTTCCGACCTGTCCTGGGACGAGGCGGTCCGGCTCGACCTCTACTACGTCGACAACTGGTCGCTGGCGTACGACCTGAGCATCCTGTGGCGGACCGTGGGCGTGGTGCTGGCCCGCAAGGGCGCGTACTAGCGCTACCGGGCCGGCACCCGGCAGGATCGCTGCGTGGGTGGCAACCTCTCCGCCGTCTTCGCCGTCGTCTCGCTGGTCACCGCGTTGG
Source organism: Micromonospora sp. WMMA1976 (assembly GCF_027497335.1). Lineage (NCBI taxonomy): Bacteria > Bacillati > Actinomycetota > Actinomycetes > Micromonosporales > Micromonosporaceae > Micromonospora > Micromonospora sp. WMMA1976. The sequence goes on from NZ_CP114912.1 coordinate 6,138,039, forward strand.
CCGCGGCGCTCTGGGCGGTGCTGCGGCTGCGCGGCCGGCGGGGCATCGCCACCGCCACGCAGCGGGCCACGTACGAGGTGCTGCACACCGCGGGGCTCGCCGCCGAGCCGCTGCGCGCCGGCCTGACCGAGGCGGACGCGGCGAAGGCCGTACGCCATCTGCGGGCCCTCGTCGGCGCGGCCGGGCTGGCGCTGACGGACCGGGACGCGTTGCTCGCGATCGACGGGCAGGGCGCGCACCACGGTGACCAGCTGGTCGCGGCGGCCCGGCGGGCGGCCGAGGGCGGGCGCTCGACCGTGCTGGGCGAGTCGGAGCTGCGCTGCGACCTGGTCGACTGTCCGGTACGCGGCGCGGTGGTGGCGCCGCTGCGCGCGGACGGGCGGGTGGTCGGGGCGCTGGTGGCGGTGGCCGACGAGCGCCCGGCCCCGGGTCTGGTGCAGGCGACGCTGGAGACCGCGCACTGGGCCGGTGACCAGCTCGCGCTGGCCGAGCTGGAGTCGTCGCGGGAGCGGCTGGCGCGGGCCGAGGTACGCGCGTTGCGCGCCCAGATCAGCCCGCACTTCATCTACAACGCGCTGACCGCGATCGGCTCGTTCGTGCGCACCGACCCGGAGCGGGCGCGGGAACTGATCCTGGAGTTCGCCGAGTTCACCCGTTACTCGTTCCGGGCGCACGGCGAGTTCACCACGCTCGCCGAGGAGCTGCGCTCGATCGACCGCTACCTGACCATCGAGCGGGCGCGTTTCGGCGAGCGGCTCCAGGTTCGCCTCCAGATCGCGCCGGAAGTGCTTCCGGTGACGTTGCCGTTCCTCTGCCTCCAGCCGCTCGTGGAGAACGCGGTCCGCCACGGGTTGTCCCGCAAGCCGGGCACCGGCATGGTGAGCATCGAGGCCCGGGACGCGGGCGCGGAGTGTCACATCACGGTGGAGGACGACGGGGTGGGGATGGATCCGACGACGCTTACCGCCGGCATCGCCGAGGTGTCGGGCGCGACCGGCGACCCGGCCGACGACCCGGGGCAGCACGTCGGCCTCTCGAACGTCGACGAACGGCTCCGGTCGGTCTTCGGGGACGGGTTCGGCCTGGTCGTGGAGACCGGCCTGGGTTCGGGTACGAAGGTCAGCATGCGCGTACCGAAGTTCCACCCCGGCGTCCGGGCGTCGTCGTGACAGTCACCGGCACCGGATTCCTCCGGGTGCTGGCGGTGGACGACGAGCCGCCCGCGCTCGACGAGCTGGCGTACCACCTGCGCGCCGACCCCCGGGTGGCTCGGCTGCACACGGCCGGGGACGCGACCGAGGCGTTGCGTGTGCTGCGCGACGACGACGTGGACGTGGTGTTCCTCGACATCCGGATGCCGGGGCTGGACGGCATGGAGCTGGCCCGGGTGCTGCGCCGGTTCGCCCGTCCGCCGGCGATCGTGTTCGTCACCGCGTACGACGACGGCGCGGTGGACGCGTTCGACCTGGGCGCCACCGACTACGTGCGCAAGCCGGTACGCGCCGAGCGGCTGGCCGAGTCGCTGCGCCGGGTGATCGGCTCCCGGGTGGTGCCGTCGCATCCGGCCGCGCTGGCCCGGGCCGAGGAGGATCCGACCATCCCGATCGAGCTGGCCGGTACCACCCGGATGCTGCCCCGCTCGGCGGTGCGGTGGGTGGAGGCGCAGGGCGACTACGCTCGGCTGCACACGGCGGAGGGGTCGCACCTGGTCCGGGTCTCGCTGGCGACGCTGGCCGAGCGCTGGGCCGACGCCGGGTTCGTCCGGATCCACCGCTCCTACCTGGTGCAGCTGCGGCTCATCGCCGAGTTGCGGCTGGTCAACTCCGGCTACGTGGTGGTGATCGACGGATCCGAGCTGCCGGTGAGCCGCCGGCACACCCGGGAGCTGAAGGACAAGCTGGTGCGTGCCGCGAAGCAGGACTGGAGTCGCTGAGGGCCGGGCCGCCGTCGGCGCGCGGTCGTCGGCTTGTCGCTGCCGCGCGCTGGCGTACAATGTACGGCAGACCGTACGACAGGGTGGGGGACCGCATGTCCGACGACCGCTTCGACGCCGCTACCGAATTCGACAGCCAACTCGACCGCCTCGTGCAGCTCGGCTACCCGGCACTGGCCGGGCAGACCGAGGAGGAGTTCCGGACGCTGCTCACCCCGCTGCGGGACGCGGCGGTCACCGGTGCCGCCGGCCTGGCCGGGCCCACCGACGCGCGGGTGCCGTTCCTGCTGGTGACCACGCGGGAACTGGTGCCGGTGCCGGAGCGCATCGCGCTCACCACGCTGGCCGGCAAGCGCAAGACCGGCGTCCTCGACCGCAACTTCCCCGCCGACGACCTGCCCACCTTCCACCCGATAAAGGAGCTCGAGGTGCCCGCCGGGCCCGCGTACCTGCTGTTCGACGTGGACCGGGGCGAGGAGTACCGCAACGTGCCGCCGTCTGCCGCGCTGGAGGACATGACCGCGAAGGACCGGCTGCCGATCACCATCGACGAAGGGCTGGCGTTCGTCACGCTGCACCCGCAGGCACTGGCGAGCAACAGGTGCTTCTCGCTCGTGGGGTCGCGCTGCGGCGACCGCCGGGTGCCCGCGCTGTGGATCAGCCAGGGCGCGCCGAAGCTCGGCTGGTGCTGGTTCGGCAACCCGCACACCTGGCTCGGCTCGGCGACCGCCAACCCGGTACGGATGGCCCTGGGCTGAGGCCGTCCACAACGTCTCCGCGTCATCCACTGGGTTATCCACAACAGTGAAGCGTTATCCACAGGTTGTGCACAGGGCTCGGAACCGTGCTCTTGACATTCCCGCTGAGCGGGCGAGACTGCCGGAGGTGACCGGAGCCGAGGAACAGCATCTGACGGGGCGGCCCACCGAGGCCGCCCCGGTTCCCGGTCCGCGCGCGTCCCCACCTACCGCCGAGCCGGGAAGCGCGCCGGCGCCGGCCGCCGCGCCGAAGCGGACCCGGATCGTGCTGGCCGAGGTCTCCCGGGTCGGCAATCCGGCCGACCGCACCCGCTCCGAGCTGACCCAGCAGACTCCGGTCGGTGAGACGCTGGTGCAGGGGCTGATGCGCGCCCAGCTCTCCCTCGCGCTGCGGCTCAGCCTGCTGGTGCTGGTCGCGCTCGGCGGCCTGCCGTGGCTGTTCGCCATCGCACCCACCGTAGGCCGGGTCACCGTGCTCGGGGTCAACCTGCCGTGGCTGCTGCTCGGCGTCGTGTCCTTCCCGTTCCTGATCGTGGTCGGCTGGGCGTACGTGCGCCTGGCCGAACGAAACGAGCAGGACTTCGTCGACCTGATTCGACGGCCGGAACGCTGATGTCAAACGGCTACGTGGTCCCGGCGATCGTCGCCGTCACCCTGGTCACCGTCGGCATCGGCTTCTACGGGCTGCGGCTGGCCCGCACCACCTCGGACTTCCTGGTCGCGTCCCGGGCGGTCAGCCCGACCTGGAACGCCGCCGCGATCGGCGGGGAGTACCTGTCGGCGGCGAGCTTCCTCGGCGTCGCCGGGCTGATCCTCAAGTACGGCGTGGACGTGCTCTGGTACCCGGTCGGCTTCGCGGCCGGATACCTCGCGCTGCTGCTGTTCGTGGCCGCGCCGCTGCGCCGCTCCGGCGCGTTCACGCTGCCCGACTTCTGCGAGGTGCGGCTCGGTTCCCGCCGGCTGCGCACGCTCGCCACCGTCTTCGTGATCTTCATCGGCTGGCTCTACCTGGTGCCGCAGTTGCAGGGCGCCGGGCTGACGCTGGCCACGCTCACCGGCTCGCCGTATCCGCTCGGGGCGCTGCTGGTCGCCGTGGTGGTGACGGCGAACGTGGCGCTGGGCGGCATGCGGGCGATCACGTTCGTGCAGGCGTTCCAGTACTGGCTGAAGCTCACCGCGCTCGCCGTACCCGCGATCTTCCTGGCATTGCAGTGGCAGGCCGACGCCCGCCCCGCGGTGACCCCACCCGACGGGCCGACGTTCCGGACCGCGACCACAGTCGTGGTCGAGCACCGCGCGACGCTCACCCTGCCCGACGGTGACATCCGGGAGGTACGCCCCGGCGACCGCCTCGAGTTCGCCGCCGGTGACCCGGTGCCGGAGGTGTCCGGCGCGGCGACCGGCGTCACCGAATGGCTGCTGCCGGACACCGCGGGCGAGGACGACAGGGGACTGTTCGCCACGTACTCCCTGATCCTGGCCACGTTCCTCGGCACGATGGGCCTGCCGCACGTGCTGGTCCGCTTCTACACCAACCCCGACGGCGCCGCCGCCCGCCGGACCACGCTCGTGGTGCTGGCGCTGGTCGGCGTCTTCTATCTGCTGCCGACGGTCTACGGCGTGCTTGGCCGCATCTACACCCCGCAACTGCTGGTGAGCGGCCAGACCGACGCGGTGGTGGTGCTGCTGCCCGGTGCGGCGCTCGGCGACGGCACGACCGGTCGGCTGCTCGCCGCGCTGGTCGCGGCCGGCGCGTTCGCGGCGTTCCTGTCCACCTCGTCCGGCCTGCTCACCAGCGTCGCCGGGGTGATCTCGACGGACGTGCTGGGCCGCGGCTCGGTACGCGGGTTCCGGCTCGCCACGGTGATCGCCGGTGGGGTGCCGGCGGTGCTCTCCCTGAACGTCTCCGGGCTGGACGTGTCGCAGGTGGTGGGGCTGGCGTTCGCGGTGGCCGCGTCCAGTTTCTGCCCGCTGCTGGTGCTCGGCATCTGGTGGCGCGGCCTGACCGACCTGGGCGCCGCCGCCGGGGTGCTGGTCGGCGGCGGCGCGGCGGTCGGTGCGGTCCTGCTCACCGTGCTGGGCCCGCCGTTGACCGGCTGGCCGGCGACGCTGACCACCCAGCCGGCGGCGTGGACGGTGCCGCTGGCGTTCACCGTCATGGTGGTCGTGTCGATGGCGAGCCGGCGGCGGCTGCCCCGCGACGTCCGCGCGACCATGCTCCGCCTGCACACCCCGGAGTCCCTGCGCCTGTGAGGCGGGGCCGCTCGCACCGGCCACGCCGCACACCCGAGCACCGGTCAGCAGGTGTCCGTGCCGGCGCAGAGGCGGTTGACCACCCACCCGACCACTCGCCTGGCCTCGCTCGGCGTGGTCTGATGATCGACTCGCAGTTGGGCGACCAGGTCGCCCTGCCGCACCACCACCCAGCGGGCAGGCGTCCCCATGTCGCCGCCCACGAGCACCGCGTCGTCGCCGCCGAGCGACTCCGCCATGATGGACAACGAGTCCTCCGGGCGCGTCGGCCGGCAGCCCGTGACCAACTGGCGGACCCGCTTCATGACAGTGTCGGCCGAGGTGCCCGAGTGCCGCGTCACCCGCTCGACGATCCAGTCGCTGGGTGAGTCGAACTGCACCGACCTGCTGGCCACCTGACCGGCGTTCAGCGCCGGCGACTCGTTCTCGCAGTAGATGGTCACGGACTCCAGGGACCAGTCCCCCTCCACCTTTGTCGTCATCGTGAAGCCCGTCGGCAGGTCGGCGAGCTGAAGCATCGCCGCCGCCGGAATCGTCCTGGTCGGCGCGCGGCCGGTCTCGCCGCCGGTCGTGCCGGGTGGCCGTCCGGTGGTGCGGCTCGGCGTCGGCGACCCGCTCTCGGACGGCTCGGCCGACGGCGTGGAACTCGGCGTGGGCGCCTGCGTCGGTTTCGGCGGGGTGGGAACGACGGTGGCCGGCGGCACGGGTGGCGGTGCGGCGTCGGGACGGGCCAGCGCCACACCTGACGCGACGACGCCCACCGCTACCGCGGCGGCCAGACCGGCGGCGAGCTGGATACGCCGCGCCCGCTGCCGGCCTCGACGCCGCACCTGCTCGGTGGGTGGCCAGACGAGGTGCTCGGTGTCCCGGTAGAGGTCCGAGAAGATCGGATCAGGCATTGCGGATCTCCTCCGGCAGGGTCATGTCGAGCAGGGCGGCGAGGGCCTTGCGGCCCCGGGAGAGGCGAGCCTTGACCGTCCCGCTGGGTACGCCGGTCTGCGCGGCGATCTCCGCGACCGAGAGGTCGGCCAGGTGATAGAGGACCACTGCCTGCCGCTGGTCCGCGGAGAGCTGCCGCAGTGCGGCGACCAGCGCCACGGTGTTCTCCGAGGGTGGCCGCACCGGCGGTGGTGGACCGTGCCGCCGGTAGGCGACGACGCTGTTGCGCACCTTGCGCCACCGGTTGACCAGCAGGCGGTGGCCCACGGTACGGACCCATGCCTCCGGGTCGTCGTACTCGCTGACCTGCGACCAGCGTTGCCAGGCCCGCGCGTACGCCTCCTGGGCGGCGTCCTGCGCCTCGGCCCGGTCACCGCCGAGCGCGTACAGCACCGTCACCACGCGTTGTCTGCTGCTCCGGTAGAACTCCTCGAACGCACTGTCCGGATCCATGTCTCTCCCCGCTGCCGTCCCTGGGACTGACACCCACCGCCCGGGTCGCCGGTTGCAGGCCGTCGGCAATGCGACTCGTACCTCTCAGGGATGATGCGAGATCATCCTGCCGCCCGAGCGGCCGCTGGCCGGAGCCCGATACGGTCGGACCATGACCGATCAGCACCCGGCACTGTCCCTTCGTGGTCTGGCCAAGCGCTTCGACACCAAGGTCGCGGTGGCGGGCGTCGACCTCGCGGTGCCGACCGGCTCGTTCTACGGCCTGCTCGGCCCGAACGGCGCGGGCAAGACCACGACCCTCTCCATGGCCGTCGGCCTGCTGCGGCCCGACGCCGGTGAGGCGCGGGTCCTCGGGTACGACGTCTGGGCCGACCCGGTACGCGCCAAGAGCCTGCTCGGCGTGATGCCGGACGGCGTACGCCTCTTCGACCGGCTGAGCGGGGCGGAGCTGCTGGCGTACCACGGTCTGCTGCGCGGCATGGACCCGGCGGTGGTCGACCAGCGGGCGGCGGAGCTGCTCGACGTGCTGGCGCTCTCCGACGCCGGCCGCACGCTCGTGGTCGACTACTCGGCCGGCATGAAGAAGAAGATCGGGCTGGCCTGCGCGCTGCTGCACGGTCCGCGCCTGCTGGTGCTGGACGAGCCGTTCGAGGCGGTCGACCCGGTCTCGGCGGCGCTGATCCGCGACATCCTGCACCGGTACGTCGGCGGCGGCGGGACGGTGATCTTCTCCAGCCACGTGATGGAGGTGGTCGAGCGGCTCTGCTCCCACGTGGCGATCCTGGCCGAGGGCCGGATCAAGCGGGTGGGCACGCTCACCGAGGTGCGCGGCGACCGGTCGCTGGAGGACGTCTTCGTGGAGGTGGTCGGCGGCCGGACCGCCACCGGCGAGGAGCTGTCGTGGCTGTCCCGGTGACCGTGCCCGAGCGCCCGGCCCGGCGGGTGTCGCCCTGGCACTTCGTCCGGCTCAAGCTGCGGGTGCTCGGCAACAACTTCCGGGGCCAGACGTGGCGGGTCGCGTTGTTCGTCCTCGGCCTGCTGTTCGGGCTCTGGTTCGCCGCCGTCGGGTTCTTCCTGCTGGCCGCTCCGGGCCTGGCCGGTGAGTCCCGGTACGCGTTGATGATCGCCGCCTTCGGCGGTGGCCTGCTCACGCTCGGCTGGCTGCTCCTGCCGCTCGTCTTCTTCGGCGTGGACGAGACGCTCGACCCGGCCCGGTTCGCGCTGCTGCCGCTGTCCCGCCGCACCCTGGTCACCGGCCTGCTCGCCGCCGCGCTGGTGAGCGTGCCGGCGCTGGCGACGGCGATCACGGCGGCCGGGCTGGTGGTCACCGCCGGCGCGCTCGGTGGGTGGGCGGCCGCACTGGTCGGCGTGCTCGGCGTGGTCGTCGGGCTGCTCGTCTGCCTGGCCGGTGCCCGGGCGCTGACCAGTGCGTTCGCGACGATGCTGCGCTCCCGCCGGGTCCGCGACCTGGCCGCCGTGCTGCTCGCGGTGCTGGCCGCGCTGCTCGGGCCGTTGCAGTTGCTGGTGCTCGCCGCGGTACGGCAGACCGACTGGGACCGGCTGGACGGAGTGGCAGGGGTGGTCGGCTGGACGCCGTTCGGCGCACCGTGGACCGCCGGTCTGGACGTGGCCCAGGGCCGGGCCGGCGCGGCGGTGGTGAAGCTGCTGATCGCGCTCGCGACGCTCGGCGTACTCCTGTTCTGGTGGTCCCGGTCGCTGGAGACGGCGATGGTGGGCGCGGCGAGCAGCGGCCCCGCGCGGACGCCGCGCGCTGTGGCCGGCGGCGCGGTCTCGCAGCTCTTCCCCCGCGCGGTGGGCTGGGCCCGGCGGGACCGGTTCGGCGCGATCGTCGCCCGGGAGTGCCGCTACTGGTGGCGGGACGCCCGCCGCCGGGCCAACCTGATCACCATCGCCGTGGTCGGCGTGTTCGTGCCGCTGATGGTCAACCTGGGCGGCCCCGCGTTCCTGTCCGAGGGCGGCGCCGCGTTCGACCAGGCCACAGCCGATTCCTCACCGGCGATGGTCAGCCTCACCATGATCTTCGTGGGGGCGCTCGCGTCGTTGACGCTCGCCAACCAGTTCGGCTTCGACGGCAGCTCGTACGCGGCGAACGTGGTCGCCGGTGTGCCGGGGCGGGTGGAGCTGCGGGCGCGGATGGCCGCGTTCTCGATCTACGTGGTGCCGATGCTCGTGGTGATCGCGGTGGCGCTGGCGATCGTCCTCGGCCGGCCCGAATGGCTCGGCGTGATGGGTGGCGCGTTGTTCGCGGCGTACGGCTGCGGGCTGGCGATCAACGCATTCGTCTCCGTGCTCGGCGCGTACTCGCTGCCCGAGTCGAGCAACCCGTTCGCCCTGAACAGCGGCGCGGGCTTCACCAAGGGTCTGCTCACGCTGGTCTCCATGATCGGCTCGGCGGTGGTGGCGGTGCCGTTCGTGGTGGCCGCCGCGCTGCTCGGCGACGTGTGGCTCTGGCTGGCGCTGCCGCTCGGCCTGGCGTACGGCGGGGGCGCGGCACTGCTCGGCGCGTACATGGCCGGGGACACGCTCGACCACCGGCAGCCGGAGCTGCTCGCCAACGTCACCCCGAGGCGCTGATGCCGGTCGTCGAGGCGGTCACCACCGTCCCCGTTCCCCCGGAGCTGGCGTTCGCCGTCTCCCAGACCACCGCCCCGGTGCGGTACCGCTGGGACCCGTTCGTCCGGGAACAGCACTTCGTCGACGGTGCGACGCGGCCCGGCCGGGGCGTGCGCACGTACACCCGCTCCCGGCACGGCCTGGTCATGGTCAGCGAGTACGTCTCCTGGTCGCCGCCGACGAACGTCGGCATGAAGATGGTGCGCGGACCGTGGTTCTTCGAACGGTTCGGCGGCGGCTGGCGGTTCGCGCCCGGCCCCGATCCCGGCACCACTGTCGCGACGTGGCGGTACAACTTCCGCTGCCGCCCGGCGTTCCTGCGCCCGGTCGCCGAGCGGATCGGGGAGTGGTTGCTCGGGCGCGACATCCGGCGCCGGATCGCCGGGTACGCGGACGGCTGCGCCGACCCGGAGGTGCTGGCCGCCGCCCGCCGGTTGCTCGCCGACGATTGATCCGCGCGTCTCGGCCCGCCGTCAGGCGGTGCGGCGCATCGCCGCGTAGACGTGGTGGCCGTCGCCGACGCTGGTCATGGTGACCAGCTCCCAGCCGTAGTTGGACAGGTGCTCGACCGCTTCCATCAGCGGCTGGAACGCCCGGCGACCCCAGGTGTTGTTCGCCCGGAGCAGCAGGTGCCGGTGCGGATAGGCGCGCAGGTCGACCTGGCCGCCGAGGACGGCGTCGGCGGCGACCACCCGTTCCTGGGCGAGCTGCTGCGGGGGGATGAGATTCATGCCCGGCAGGGTAGGGCGTTCCGTCGAACCTCGCCCGCCGGCGGGCGGCACAATGTTTCACGTGAATCCAGAGCCGGGCGCGCAGATCCACTCCACCGACCCGTTCGCGGCACCGACCGCGCAACGCTCGCCGGTACGCCGGCTGCGCGGCCGGCTGGCCGCCCCGGTGACGCTCTGGACCACGCCCGGCCCGGCCGGGCTGACCGTCTCCTCCACGCTGGTCGCCGAGGGCGAGCCGGACCGGCTGCTCGGTCTGGTCGACGCGGAGTCGGACCTGTGGGCGGCGATCGAGGAGGCGGGACGGTTCGCGGTGGCCCCGCTGGGCCCGCAGCACCGGCAGCTCGCCGACCGTTTCGCCGGACTGTTCCCGTCGCCCGGTGGCCTGTTCGCGCTGGACGCCTGGACCGAGACGCCGTACGGGCCGGTGCCCGCGGACGCCGGCGGGTGGGCGGGCTGCCGCCTGGACACCGCCCGCGAGTACGGCTGGGCCCTGCTGGTGGAGGCGACGATCGAATCGGTGGACCTGCCCCGTGACACACCCCCGCTGCTGCACTACCGGGGCCGCTACCGCGACCTCCCCGGCTGACCCCTCCGCTCCGTCGATCATGAGGTTGGCCGCGTTCCGCGTTCGATTTGTCGCCGTCAACCTCATGATCGACGGGGTGGGGGTGACCGGTTAGCGGAGTGACGTGGGTCACTGGGCGCAGTGGGGGTGCCGTTCGGCGCAAGCGTCGACCGGCCCTCGGCGGAGCCTTCCCGGGCCGGGAGCGCGCTCTCTACCGTGCGCGAAACTCCCCCCACGCCTTGCGAAGGTGGTGATCCACAGATGTCCACGGACACACCCGCGTCCGCACCCGCCGAGTCGGCGGCGGAACGGTACCTCGCCGTCCAGCGGTCGGACGAGTTCGCCGGGTTGCGGCGCACGCTGCGCGGCTTCGTCTTCCCGATGACCGTCGCGTTCTTCCTGTGGTACGCGCTCTACGTCATCCTCTCCGCGTACGCGCGGGGATTCATGGGCACGAAGCTGATCGGCAACATCAACGTCGCCCTGGTCTTCGGCCTGCTCCAGTTCGTCTCCACGTTCCTCATCGCCTGGTTCTACTCGCGGTTCGCCAGCCGCCGGATCGATCCGGTCGCCGACCGGCTCCGCGACGAGATGGGGGAGGTGACCCATGAACACGGTCCTCGCGGCTGAGGCGGGCAGCACCACCGCCCGGAACCTCACCATCACGCTGTTCCTGGTCTTCGTGGCGATCACGCTGGCGATCACCGTCTGGGCCAGCCGGCAGACCAAGACCGCCACCGACTTCTACGCCGGCGGCCGGTCCTTCTCCGGCTTCCAGAACGGCATGGCGATCGGCGGCGACTACATGTCGGCGGCGTCCTTCCTGGGTATCGCCGGCATCATCGCGCTCTACGGCTACGACGGCTTCCTCTACTCGATCGGCTTCCTGGTCGCCTGGCTGGTGGCGCTGCTGCTCGTGGCCGAACTGCTGCGCAACTCCGGCCGGTACACGATGGCGGACGTCCTGGCGTTCCGGATGCGGCAGCGGCCGGTCCGGACCGCGGCGGCGGTCTCCACCATCACGGTGTCGATCTTCTACCTGCTGGCCCAGATGGTCGGCGCCGGCGCGCTCGTCGCCCTGCTGCTCGGCATCAAGCCGGGCACCACGTTCCTCGGCATGGACGCCGACACCGCGAAGGTCGCCACCATCATCATGGTCGGCGCCCTGATGATCATCTACGTGACCGTCGGCGGCATGAAGGGCACCACGTACGTCCAGATCGTCAAGGCGTTCCTGCTGATGGGCGGCGCGCTGGCGATGACGCTGCTGGTGCTCGCCAAGTACAAGTTCAACCTGTCCTCGCTGCTCGGCGACGCGGCCAGCGCCTCGGGCAAGGGAGCGGCGTTCCTCGAACCCGGGCTGCGCTACGGCGTGGAGACACCCGGCGACGCACTGAAGACCTTCTACAGCAAGATGGACCTGCTCTCGCTGGGCATCGCACTGGTCCTCGGCACGGCTGGCCTGCCGCACATCCTGATCCGCTTCTACACCGTGCCGACCGCACGGGCGGCCCGTAAGAGCGTGCTCTGGGCGATCGGCATCATCGGCACGTTCTACCTGCTCACCCTGGCGCTGGGCTTCGGCGCGGCGGCGATCGTCGGCGGGCAGGCGATCACCGAGCAGGACAAGGCGGGCAACACGGCGGCGCCACAGCTCGCCGAGGCACTGGGTGTGGACTTCCTCGGCGGGAACCTGGGCGGCGCCACACTGCTGGCGATCATCGCGGCGGTCGCGTTCGCCACGATCCTCGCGGTGGTCGCCGGACTCACCCTGGCGTCGTCGTCCAGCCTGGCGCACGACTTCTACGCCAACGTGATGAAGAACGGGCAGGCGTCGGAGCGGCAGGAGGTGAACGTCGCCCGGATCTCCGCGCTGGTGATCGGCGCGGTGTCGATCGTCCTGTCGATCTACGCGCAGAACCTGAACGTGGCGTTCCTGGTCGCACTGGCGTTCGCGGTGGCCGCGTCGGGCAACCTGCCGGCAATCCTCTACAGCCTGTTCTGGAAGCGGTTCAACACCTCGGGCGCGGTCTGGGCCATCTACGGCGGCCTGCTCGCCGCCGTGGTGCTCGTCTTCTTCTCGCCGGTCGTCTCCGGCGCGCCGACGGCGATGTTCCCCGACCACGACTGGCAGTGGTTCCCGCTGTCGAACCCGGGCATCATCTCGATCCCGTTCGGCTTCCTGTGCGGCTGGCTCGGCACGATCCTGTCCAAGGAGAGCGACGAGGAGAAGTACGCGGAGCTGGAGGTGCGCTCGCTCACCGGAGCCGGCGCCCACTGAGCACCACGGTCGAGCGGGGCCCCTGCCTTACGCGGGGGCCCCGCCTCGCGTGTATAGGCTGACCGCCATGAAGGTCGCTCCCCGCTTCGGTACCGGACACCGCATCCTCGTCACCGGCGGCGCCGGTTTCGTCCCGTCCCACCTCGTCGACCGGCTCGTCGAGCGCGGCTGCACCGTCGTGGTGCTGGACAACTTCGTGACCGGGTCCAAGGACAACGTGGCCCACCTGCTGGACCAGCCGACCTTCACGCTCGTCGAGGCGGACATCTCCGACGGCCTGCCGCAGCACCCGGCGATGGCCGAGCGGTTCGACGCGATCCTGCACATGGCGTCCCCGGCCAGCCCCACCGACTTCGAGAAGCTGCCGGTGGAGATCCTCCGGGTCGGCTCGGTGGCCACGCTGGCGCTGCTGGAGCGGGCCACCGACGACGGCGCGCGGTTCCTGATGGCCTCCACCTCCGAGGCGTACGGCGACCCCAAGGAGCACCCGCAGCGCGAGACGTACTGGGGCAACGTCAACCCGATCGGCATCCGGAGCGTCTACGACGAGGCGAAGCGCTTCTCCGAGGCGGCCACCATGGCGTACCACCGCAGCCGGGGCACCGACACCGCGATCGTGCGGATCTTCAACACGTACGGCCCGCGGATGCGCCCGGACGACGGCCGCGCCATCCCGACGTTCATCTCCCAGGCGCTGCGCGGCGAGCCGATCACCGTGCACGGCACCGGCGACCAGACCCGCTCGATCTGCTACGTCGACGACCTGGTGCGCGGCATCCTGCTGCTGCTCGACTCGACCCAGACCGGGCCGATCAACTGCGGCACCGAGCACGAGATGTCGATGCGGCAACTGGCCGAGACGATCGTGTCACTCACCGGAAGCACATCCGAGGTGAGCTACATCACTCGTGCCTCCGATGACCCGGAGATGCGCCGCCCGGACCTGACCCTCGCCCGCGAACTGCTGGGATACGAGCCGAGCGTCACGCCCGAAGACGGCCTCCGACGCACGATCGAGTACTTCCGCGGGCGTCTCGGGTACTGAACCCGCCGGGGACGCGGCTGACATCGGCGCGCGTACGAGGGCGTCGGTGGCCCGGCCGACCTACCCTCGGTTACATGTCAGCGACCTCGTCTGCCGGCGCCCCGATCCCCCGACACCTCAGCCGGGGCGCGGGCCGCGCCTCGGTTCCCGGCTCCGGCCGGGCCGCCACCGGGCGCGCCCGGCCCTCCGACACCAGGTGGTACCCCGCACACGACGAGGCGCCCCGCTCGGGCGGTCCCGGCGGCCCGGCCGGACCGGCCGGGCCCGGTGGTCCGGGCGGTGACGGTCCAGGCGGGTCCGGGCGGCGTGGCCCCCGGCCGCGCTGGGGGCGCATCGGCCTGGTGGCGGGTGTCGCGGTGCTGGTGCTGGCGCTGCTCGGCGGCCTCGGCGCGTGGTTCTACGCCCGCAATCTGGACGACGACCTGGCGCGCACCGACCCGTTCGCCGGGATCACCGGCGGCCGGCCGGCCAAGCAGGTCGAGGGCGCGTTCAACATCCTGCTCGTGGGCAGCGACTCGCGGGATCCGGACGCCCCTGTCGACGGTTCCGGCAAGTGGCGCGCGGACACCGTGATCGTCATGCACATCCCGGCCGACCACAAGAGCGCCTACCTGGTCTCGGTGCCGCGTGACCTGTACGTGCCGATCCCGGAGAGCGCCGGCGCGTCCTGCGACTCGGGCTCGCGCAACAAGATCAACGCCGCGTTCGCGTTCGGCGGCCTGCCGCTCGCGGTGAAGACCGTGGAGTGCTTCACCGACGTACGGATCGACCACGTCATGGCCATCGACTTCGGCGGTTTCAAGGAGGTCACCGACGCCCTGGGCGGGGTCGACCTCAAGGTGGAGCGGACCATCACCTCGATCCACAAGCCGTACCGGACGTTCACCAAGGGCGTGAACCACATGAACGGCGCCGAGGCGCTGGACTGGGTCCGGCAGCGCAAGCAGTTCCCGGACGGCGACTTCGCCCGGATGCGGCACCAGCAGGAGTTCCTGAAGGCGCTGATGGACAAGGCGGCCAGCACCGGGACGCTCACCAACCCGAAGAAGCTGAACGACTTCCTCAAGGCGGTGACCGCCGCCGTCACGGTCGACCAGGGATTCTCGTTGACCGACATGGCAGTGCAGTTCCGCAGCCTGCGGGGCGAGAACCTGACCTTCGTCACCAGCCCGCACCTGGGCGGCCAGACCATCGACGGCCAGTCGGTGGTGGCCTCCGACCGGGAGAAGGCGCTGGCGATGTACAAGGCGATCGCCGCGGACCGGATGGCCGAGTGGATGCAGGCCAACAAGAAGGGTTCGGGCGACAACGCGGGCGGCTGACGTCGGCACGACATGACCGGCAACGAGCGCTAGAGCCTCGCCACCACGGAGGCCAACCGCCGACCGGCTCCTTACCCCTGCCCGTTCGGCCACAACCCGAGGATGTAGGCCGGTATTGACGGGAATTGCGGGCCTACGAGGTCGCGAATACGGGAACAGATACGTAAAGTGGTCCCGCCCCCGATCACCGAGCTGGAGCACGCATGTCGGTCCAGACCAGCCGTCGCCCGCAGTCACCGGCACCCGGATCATCCGGGCGGGTCCCTCCGGTCATCCCCACACAGCCCGGCTCCGGCGGTCGCGGTCCCGGCGGTGGCAAGAAGAAGCGCACCAAGCGCAAGGACCCGCTCTGGGCGAAGCTCACGCTGGTGCTCGGCGCCGTGCTGATGGTGACCAGTGGCGTCGCGATCGTCGGCAGCAAGGCGGTGATCGGCCAGGCCACCGACAACATCGCCCAGCGCAACCTGCTCGGCGGAGCGGGCAAGAGCGAGGCCGAGGGCGGTAACAGCCTCGAAGGCCCGATCGACATGCTGCTGCTCGGTGTGGACGCCCGCGAGCGCTGGGCCGCCGATGACGTACGGTCGGACACGATCATCATCCTGCACATCCCGGCCAGCCACGACCAGGCGTACCTGATCTCGATCCCCCGGGACACCGAGGCGCGTATCCCGGCGTTCGAGAAGAGCGGCTACAGGGGCGGCACCGACAAGATCAACGCGGCCTTCTTCCACGGCGCCCAGAACGGCGGCGGCTGGGAGGGCGGCGCTCAGCTGATGGCCAAGACGATCAAGTCGATGACCGGGATCGGCTTCGACGGCGCCGCGATCATCAACTTCGGCGGCTTCAAGAGCGTGATCGACGCGCTCGGCTCGGTGCGGATCTGCGTGAGCCACGAGGTCAAGTCGCACCACATGTCGTACGTCGACGGCAAGCCGATGTGGAACGCCGACGCGAAGAAGACCGGCAAGCCGTACAAGGCAGTGGTGCACAAGAAGGGCTGCCGGGAGATGGAGGGCTGGGAGGCGCTCGACTACTCCCGCCAGCGCTACGGCCTGCCGAACAGCGACTACGACAGACAGCAGAACCAGCAGCAGCTGATCAAGGCGATGGCCAAGAAGGCCACCGAGGGCGGCATGCTGACCAACCCGCTGAAGCTGAACTCGCTGATGAAGGCCGCGGGCAAGGCGTTCGTCCTGGACACCGGCGGCGTGCCGATCGCCGACTTCATCTTCACGCTCAAGAACCTCAACGGGAACGACCTGGTCACCCTGCGGACCAACGGTGGCACCTTCGCCGGCAACGACAACGGCCGGGAGACGTTCAACGAGACGACGATGGACATGTTCCAGGCGGTCAAGAACGACAAGCTGGCCGACTTCGTGGTGAACAACCCGGACGTCCTCTCCACCCGGAAATGACCCGCTGACCTGCGCGAAAGCGATACCGGTCAGCCGATCCCCCCGTAGCCTGACGTGAGCGGGTCTCATGTCGCGGCTACGGGGGGATCGTCACGTCCAGGCCAGCACGGAACCGACGCGGGCGGGGTGGACCCGCCCGCTGGGCCCGGTTCCTGCTCGGCACCGGCCTCGTCCTGGTCCTGCTCGCCACGCTCGGCGTCGCCGGGCTGCACTGGCTCACCTCGCGCTACGACCGCACCGTCGCCAAGGAACAACTGCTCGACCCGGCCGCCCGCAAGAAGCGGACGGACTTGGACGGCGCACTCAACTACCTGCTGATCGGCTCGGACCACCGGCCCGGCGCGAACCCGGAGGACCAGCGCTCCGACAGCATCCTGATCGTGCACGTGCCGGCCGGGATGCGGCAGGCGTACCTGATCTCCGTGCCGCGCGACCTGCTGGTGGCGCTCCCCCCGGCACCGGGCTTCCCCGGCGGCCAGGACAAGGTCAACGCCGCGTACGAGCACGGCGGCGGCGGTGAGGGCGGCGCACGCCTGCTCAGCACCACCCTGAACCGGCTCACCGGGATCCGCTTCGACGGCGCGGCACTCGTCGACTTCTCCGGCTTCAAGGAGGTGATCGACCAGCTCGGCGGCATCCGGATGTGTGTGGACACGCCGGTCCGCTCGATCCACACCCGGTACCAGTTCGAGGCCGGCTGCCAGCAGATGGACGGCGCGCGGACGCTCGACTACGTGCGGCAGCGCTACGACCTGCCCGGTGGCGACTTCGACAGGCAGCGGCACCAGCAGCAGATGCTGCGGGCGGTGCTCGACCGGGCGGGCGAGACGCGGCTGCGCAGCGACCCGGTCAAGCTGGACCGGGTGCTGCGCGCCGCCGGCGGGGCGCTGACCGTGGACACCAACGGCGTACCCCTGGACGAGCTGTTGTTCGCGTTGCGCGGCCTGCCCGCGGACGCCGTGCGCGGGGTTCAGGTGCCCTCCTACCCGCAGACCATCGACGGCGTCTCGTACGTGGTGCTGGACGACGGCGGCGCCGGGCTGTTCGGCGCGCTGCGCGACACGCGCGTGCCGGAGTGGGCCGGCGCCAACCCGCGCTGGGTCAACCGGCTGTGAGCGCCACGGGCGACTAGGCTTGGTTACCGTGTTCGGAGCCTCACTACCCAGCGTGCCCGCGTCGGCCGTGCCCGACGACGTCTACCTGCTCGACGTCCGCGAGGACGACGAGTGGGCCGCCGGCCACGCGCCGGCCGCCCACCACCTGCCGATGACCGAGTTGCCCGCCCGGATCGCCGAGATCCCGCAGGACCGCGACGTGGCGGTGATCTGCCGTTCCGGCGGCCGGTCCGCCCAGGTGGTCGGCTACCTCATGCGCAACGGCTGGGACCAGGTCCGCAACGTCGACGGCGGGATGGGCGACTGGGCCGCCGCGGGCCGTCCGGTGGTCACCGACGACGGGCAGCCGGGCCGGGTCGCCTGAGCCGGTGACACGGCCATGACCGTCCCCCTGGTCTTCGCCCATCGCGGCGCCTCGTACGACCTGCCGGAGCACACTCTCGCCGCCTATCTGCGCGCCCTGGACGAGGGCGCGGACGGGCTGGAGTGCGACGTCCGGCTGACCCGCGACGGGCACCTGGTCTGCGTGCACGACCGCCGGCTGGACCGCACCAGCAACGGCCACGGTCTGGTCAGCGCGCGGACTCTCGCCGAGCTGGAGTCGCTTGACTTCGGTTCCTGGCACCGGGCCGCGACGCTCGCCGAGGACGACGTGCCGCTCGACGAGTCGCACACCCGGCTGCTCACGCTCGAGCGGCTGCTCGACGCGGTGCTGGCCGCCGGGCGGCCGGTCCGGCTGCTGATCGAGACCAAGCACCCGTCCCGCTACCGGGGCGAGGTCGAGCGCCGCCTGGTCGAGATGCTGCGCCGGTACGGGCTGGCCGAACCACGGCCGGACCATCCGGTCCAGGTGACGGTGATGTCGTTCTCGCCGCTCGCCGTACGCCGGGTCCGGGAACTCGCACCGGCGCTGCCCACCGTGCTGCTGCTGGAGGTGCTGCCGCGCCTGCTGCCGCTGGGCCGGCTGCCGTTCGGCGCCCGGATCGCCGGCCCCGGCGTGGACCTGGTCCGGGCCCGCCCCCGCCTGGTCCCCTCACTGCGCGCCGCCGGCAACTCGGTGTACGTCTGGACCGTCAACGAGCCGGAGGACCTGGAACTCGTGCTGGAAGCGGGCGTGGACGGGGTGATCACCGACCGGCCGGCCCACGCGCTGGCCCGGTTGGGCCGGTGAGCCCCGTCGATCGGTACCGGAGACGGTCGACCGGCCGGGGGTGTCCCGGACGCGGACGGCGCGGCACACTCGGGACATGCCGGAGCGAACCGACTACCCCGCCCTCATCGCCGGCCACACCGCAGTGATCAACATGATCAACTCGGGCGAGTCCGGCCTCGCCGTCCTCACCCGCCTGCTCCGCGAGGTCGAACCCGCGGTCGGCGCGGCCGGCCTGGTCTTCGTGGAGTTCACCCCGGCCGGCGGACGGGTCGTCGCCGCGACCGGCAGCGCCGAGTTCGTCCTCGGCCGCCCGCTGCCCGCCACCGACCCGGCCACCGTCTGCCTGCTCGCCGGCCCGCCGGTACGGGAGGTCCGGGTCGACGCGATCCCCGGTGCGCTCGCCGACGAGGTCGCCGGCCGGGGCCTCTGCCGGATGATCGTGGCGCGCGCCGAGATCGGCGGGCTCACCATCGGCAGCCTGCACGCGCTCTACCCGCTGGGCGAACCGCTGCAACCCTCGCAACGCGCCGTCATCGGCTACATCGCCGCCTGCATCGCCCACATGTACGGCGACCAGACCGGCCTGCCCGTACACGGGGACGGCCCGGTCGTGGCGGCGCTCGCCGACGGCCTCGCGGTGGTGGACCGGGACGGCCGGGTCCGGCTCTGGAACCCGGCCGCGGTCGAGGTGACCGGGCGGCCGGCGGACGAGGCGCTGAGCCGGCCGCTGCCGTTCCCGCTGCCGCCGCCCGGTCAGGTGCTCGACCACCGGCTCCCGGACGGCCGCTGGCTGCGAATCACGTCCGGCGAACTGCCCGGCCCGAACGCGCTGCGCGTGGTCAGCTTCCGCGACACCACCGACCAGCAGCGGCGCGACCACGACCGGGACCTGTTCGTCGCGGTGACCAGCCACGAACTGCGGACCCCGGTCACCGTCATCAAGGGGTACGCGGACACGCTCACCGACCACTGGGACTCGCTGAGCGACGGCGACCGCAGGCAGGCCGCCCGGATCATCGGCCAGCGCGCCAACGAACTGGCCCGCCTGGTGGACCGGCTGCTGACCACCGCCACCGAGAACCGTCCCGGTGGCGAGCCGGCCGCGCCGTTCGACCTGGTCGACGCGCTGCGCGCGGCGGTGGTGGACCTGCCGGCGGACGTCCGGCACCGGGTCGTGCTCGATCTGCCCGCCGACCTGCCCAAGGCGCTCGGCGACCGGCACAGCCTCGCCACGGTCCTCACCGAACTGGGTACGAACGCCGGGAAGTACTCGCTGCCGGACACACCGATCGAGATCACCGCCGAGGCCAACGAGCGGACCGTCTCGTTCCGGGTCGCCGACCGGGGCATCGGCATCCGGCCGGAACACGTGGAGCGGGCCTTCGACCGGTTCTGGCAGGGGGAGTCCGGCGACCGCCGCCGGTATCCCGGTGCCGGGCTCGGTCTCTATCTCGTCCGCCAGATCGTTGAACAGCAGAATGGATGGGTATCCCTCCGGCCCAGAGCCGGTGGCGGTACGGTCGCAGAGGTGCGGCTGCCCCGGGGTTGACCGGGGCGCTCACGGGCGGGGAAGGAACGACGTGTCGACTGGTCCGGCCGAACGGTCGTGGTGCGTGGTGGTGCCCCACGACGCCACCGGCGCGCGCCTGGCCCGGCATCGGCTCGCCGACGAGCTGACCGGTGTCGTACCCCCGGTCCTGGTGGCCGACCTGGTCGCGGTTCTCGCCGAGCTGGTCGGCAACGCGGTCCGGCACGCCGACTCCCTGCCCGGCGGGGTGGTGCGGGTCGCCTGGCGGCTGCGCCCGACCGAGCAGGGGCCGAGCGTCGAGCTGCGGGTCACCGACGGCGGTTCCGGTGCCGGCCCGTGCATGCGTACCGCCTCGCCGGACGCGGCCGACGGCCGCGGGCTGCACATCGTCGCCGGGCTCGCCAGCGGCTGGGGCGTGGAGCGCGACGGCCTGGGCCAGAGCGTGTGGGCGCGGTTCGACCCGGTCCCGGCGCAGCGGACCGACCTGGTCGCCGCCGGCTGACCGACGCGGCGGACGGGTCCGGCCCCCGCCGCCGAGACCCGGCATCTAGGCTGTCTCGCCATGACCGAGCGGAGCGGAGCGGGCGCATGAGCAAGCGTCGGAAGAACCAGCGGGCCGGCGAGGCCACCCCGAAGCGGGAGAAGGTGCGCGACGTCTTCGTGCCCCGGCCGTTCGAGGGCCTGGCGGACGAGCCGGAGTGGATCGCCCTGCGCGAGTTGGTCCCGGCGGCGTCCGCGCCGCTGCGGCTGACCCCGGAACTGATCGAGGAGTACGGCGACCGGCCGGTCACGCTGGCGACAGTGCTGCCGATGGCCGCACCGGCGATGACCAAGCCGGACGGGCGCGTCTTCATCGGCCTGCAGCGGCACCAGCAGTCCGGCGACGTCTCCCGCGACCTGGCCGACGCGCTGATCTCCGCGCTGCGCACCGAGCCGGGCGGCCAGGTGAGCGTGCCGCCGCTGCCCGGGCCGGGCCCCCGCCTCCAGGACATCCTGGTGGACGGCCCGCTGGAGATCACCATGCACGACGGTTTCGACTTCTGGCTCGACCCGGGCGCCGCCGACGACCCGAACGTCCAGGCGTCCCTGGAGCGGGCCAACTCGGCCATCTACCCGACCGTCAAGCTGGCCGCCGCGCCGGCCGCGTACTGGTGCCAGGTGCCGGAGAAGGCCCACGTGCGCCTGGTCCTGCCGGAGGACGAGGACACCGCGCTCGACGCGCTGTCCCGGCTCGCCGCGGCGGGCGCGCTGACGCTCGGTGACGACACGAAGTTCGCGGGCATGTTCCGGGCGCACGGGCGCCTCGCGCCGGTCTGGGACCTGCCGGAGGACACCCCGGCCGCCGAGTGGGAGGCGCCGGTGGCGGAGTTCGCCAAGCGCTACGCCGAGGCGGTCGCGGAGCGGGAGCCGCTCGACGCGGCCGGCCGCCGGGCCCGCCAGGGTCTGCTCGGCCGCCAGCTGACGCTGCGCTGACGTCTCCGGGTCAGGCGGCCCCGCCCTTCTCCCGCACCAGCGGGCAGGACATGCAGCGCGGGCCGCCCCGCCCGGAGCCCAGTTCGGACCCGGCGATGGCGATCACCTCGATGCCGGCGCGTTCCAGTTGCGCGTTGGTCTCCACGTTGCGCTCGTAGCCGACGCACAGCCGGGGCGCGAGCGCGAGCGTGTTGTTGCCGTCGTCCCACTGCTCGCGTTCGGCGGTGACCGGGTCCAGACCGGTGTCGATCACCCGGAGCTGGTCCAGGTCCATCGCGTCGGCGGCGGCCCGCAGGAACGGCGCCGGGCCGTCGACCCGCAGGTCGTCGCCGTCCGCGCCGGCGATGACCGTGTACGCGGACAGCTCGTGGGCGACGTTGGGGTACATCAGCACGGCGTCCACGTCGACCATCGTGCAGATGGTGTCCAGGTGCATGGTGGCGCGTTCCTGCGCGATCGGCACCACCAGGATGGTGTGCGCCAGGCCGGCCGCGAACACCTGCCGGGCCAGCCGTTCCGCGCCGGCCGGGGTGGTGCGTTCACCGACGCCGACGGCGAGCACCCCCGGCGCGAGCAGCAGCACGTCGCCGCCCTCCAGGTGCTCCATCCGGGGGTGGTAGACGAACTCGGTGCCGACGAAGCGCGGGTGGTAGCGGTAGATCGCGTCGGTGAGCGTGGTCTCCCGCCGCCGGGCCGGCATGGCCAGGCTCGTCACGCCGACCCGGTCGCCGATCCAGACCGACGAGTCGCGGGTGAACAGCAGGTTGGGCAGCGGGTCGATGACGAAGTCGTGCCGGTCCATGAGCGTCCAGACCAGACCGCCGGGGCGGTCGGCGCCGAGCCGCAGTTCCTCGTGGGCGAGCCCGGCGGTGAGCACGTCGGCCAGCCCGGCCGGATCGAGGAACGCCAGATGGTCGGCGACGCGGCGCCGCAGGGTGTGGCCGAGCCGGCGGGACCGCAGCACCTGCTCGGTCAGTTCGGCCCGGGCGTCGGGCACGGCGAGCGTCTCGGCCAGCAGGTCGGCCAGGTAGAGCACCTCGACCCCGCGCGACCGCAACGCCGCCGCGAACGCGTCGTGCTCCTCCTGCGCGCGTCCCACCCACGGGATAGCGTCGAACAGGAGGCTGTCGTTGTTGCGTGGGGTGAGGCGGGCCAGTTCCGGCCCCGGGCGGTGCAGCAGCACCGTCCCGAGCCGGGCGACTTCGCTGTCCACATAGTGGGTCACCCCCGCAGCCTAGGGCAGGCTTACGCACCATCCGGAAAAGAAGTGTGAATGAATATGGCATTCATCCGCACTCACTCCGGCGGTCCAACTTGCCGAGCCCCCGGGGGCGCAACGTAGGGTAGTGGAGACATAACTTCGAGAGACCTTTTGCCGGAGGTCGCGATGACTGTCTTTCCCGCTCGTCAGGCTGTACCGAGCAGGGCACTGCCGCCCCGCACGGTGCCGCACTCCCGGGTCGAGCCCACCTCGGTGCTCGAGCCGGCCCGACCGACTCCATTGGAGTGGGCCCGGCGTCGCCGGGCGGAGCGGGGGGCCCGCCGGTTGGAAGCGGCAGGGGCTCGCGCCCTCGGCCAACTCGACCACCTCGGTCCCGCCTGGCACGTCATCGAGTGGCCCCGGACGGACCCGGCCGACATGCTGCTCGACCGCGGCCGCGACGACCGGGCCGGGTTCCTGGCCATCGGCCCGAGCGGTCTGTTCGCGGTCACCATCGCCGACCACGGCCGGGCCCGCGTGCTGGTGGCCGGCGACGTGGTCCAGATCAACGGCAAGCGCCCGCCGTACGTGCAGGAGGCCCGCCGGGACGCCAAGCGCGCCAGCAAGGCCCTCTCCGACGCGGTCGGCCTGCCGATCCCGGTGACGCCGGTGCTGACGTTCGTCGGCTCCGGGGTGATCAGCGTCTACGGCCTGCCGAAGGACTGCCTCATGGCCACCCACCGCGAGCTGGACCGCCTGCTCGTGGCCGGTGGGAACCGGATCAGTCCGGCCACCGCCGAGAAGCTCTCCCGCGTCGCGCAGGCGCCGGCCACGTGGTTCAACGGCACGTACCGTCCAACCGCCGACTACCGGTGGTATGACGAGGGCCGAACGGCCGCTGACAAGCGGGCCGCCCGCCGGTAACGTCTCCGGCGACGCCACGCGGCCCACGGCACCGCCCCCGACTGGTTCCGTCGGTCCGCGCCGTCGCCGGCCGCCCGGCAGCCGATGCTTCCGCCGCACCGACCGGCTAGCGTGGACAGACCGTCGGTGTACATAGGAGGCGCGGTGGCCCACGTCGAACTCTCACTCTCGGAAGTGTTCGCGCCCGCGGCATCCACCGAGCAGGAGTCCGACAACTTCGGGCACTGGTCCGGCATGGTCTCCCGGGCCGCCGAACCGTGCCTGCTGATCGACGCCGGCACCACTGTCGTGGCGATCTCCTCGTCCGGCTGCGACCTGCTCTGCCTGGGCGCCCCGGAGGACGTGATCGGCCTGCCGCTGCTGGAGGGCGGCCTGCGCCTCGTCGACTTCACGGCGAGCCCGAGCGAGCTGACCGAGCAGGAGACCGACAAGATCCCGCCGTTGCTGGCGCTGCACTCCGGGCGGCTCGCCCGCGGCCTGCTGCGGGTGCAGGGGCCCGGCTCCGACGCCGGCCGGACCGTCGACGCCATCTCCACGCCGGTGCTGACCGACGGCACGGTGGCCGGCTCGCTCACCTTCCTCTCCGCCGTCTGATCCGCGACCAGACCCGGCGCGCTTCACGCCGGCCGGTCCTGCTCCTACGATGGCCTCGGCCCCACCACACGACGACACCCCTCGATGCCCCGAGGACGCCCCCGTGCCCCGCACCCCACACCCCCGGCGCCGCCACCGCCCGCTGGCGCTGCTGACGCTGCTCGCCCTCACCGCCTGCGGCGCCCCGCCCGAGCTGCGCGCGCCGTCCGCCGCCGCCACGCCACTCCCGGTCCCGTCGGTGTCCGCCACGCCCACGCCGAGCGCGAACTCGGCCGCACCCGTGCCACCGCCGGCACCGACGCTCTCGCCGGCCGTGCCGGTGTCGGCGGCGCCCTGCCGGGGACGGCCGTCCGGCGACCGGATCGTCGCGCTGCTGCGCGGATCCGCCGGCGTCCTGCCCCGCGACGTCCGGGTCACCGTGGCGACCGGTCCGCTCTGCGCCGAGGGCTGGCAGTACACCGTGCTGACGGTCACCGGGCACGAGGAGTTGCAGGTGGTCACGCGCGGCGAGACCGGCACGCCGCAGCTGGTCACCGCCGGCACGGACGTGTGCGGCGTCGAGGTGCGGACCCTGGCGCCGGTCGGCATCCGTACCCTGGCCTGCGACGGCACGCCGGGTGCGTAGGCTGGTCGACATGCCGGGAACACCGCCGACCCGCTTCGTCTACCTGGGCCCCGAGGGCACCTTCGCCGAGCAGGCCCTGCGTACGGTGCCCGCCGCCGAGCGCGGGGACCGCACACCGGCCCGCAGCGTCGGTGAGGCGCTCGACGCGGTACGCGCCGGAGAGGCGGACGCGGCGCTGGTGCCACTGGAGAACTCCATCGGCGGCGCGGTCGGGGTGACGCTCGACGAGCTGGTCGAGGGCGACCCGCTGGTGATCACCCGCGAGGTGGTCCTCCCAGTGGAGTTCGTGCTGGCCGCCCGCGCCGGCACCACGCTGTCCGGCGTCCGTTCCGTCGCGGCCCACCCGCAGGCGTCCACCCAGTGCCGGGGCTGGCTGCGGGAACATCTGCCGGACGCCACAGTGGTCGACGTGCTCTCCAACGGCGCCGCCGCGGCCGGGGCGGCGAGCGGCGAGTACGACGCCGCCATCTGCGCCCCGATCGGCGCGAGCCGGCACCGCCTGGCGGTGCTGGCCGACAAGATCGCCGACCACCCCGACGCGGTGACCCGGTTCGCGCTGGTGTCCCGCCCCGGGCCGCCCCCGCCGCCCACCGGAGACGACCTGACCTCGCTCGCGGTGTGCCTCGCACACGACCGGGTGGGCGCGCTGCTGGCGGTGCTGATGGAGCTGGCCGTACGCGGCGTGAACATGACCCGGATCGAGTCCCGCCCGACCGGCGAGGCGCTCGGCCGCTACGTGTTCTTCCTTGACTGCGCCGGGCACGTCGCCGACGTACGCCTCGGCGAGGCGTTGCAGGGGCTGCGCCGGGTCTGCGCCGACGTGCGGTTCCTGGGGTCGTACCCCCGGCACCGCTGGAGCACGGCGGCGGGCGACCAGCAGACGCCGGTGCCGCCGGGGCTCACCGACGCCGACTACGCCGACGCGGCGGCCTGGGTGGCCCGGCTGCGGTCCGGTGAGCTGAGCTGACCGGCCCGGGGCGACCTCGGCGGACGCCCCGGGCACCGGACGGTCACTGCAACAGGCCGCCGAGCACGCCGCCCTGCTGCTGGGAGCCGCTGCCGGCCACCGGAGGCTCCTCCGAGGGCTGGACCACGACGAAGCCCTGACCGGCGAAGCTCATCGTGAACGCCTCACCGGTGCTGCGGCCGAGCAGCGTGCCCAGGCCGAGCTGCTCCGCGCGGTGGTAGCCGGTCTGGAGGTTCGCCGACCAGCACACTGCCGCCTGCGGGTCCACGTACGTCGGGGCGTCCACGTTCAGCACCACCGGGGTGCCCTTTGTGGTGATGGCGATCCGGCCGTGGCCGGTGAAGACGCAGTTGAACAGGCCGGACGAGGACGCGAAACCGGCACCGCCGACCATCTTGATGTCGTACTGGAGCGTCGAGTCGAACGCCAGCACGCTGGAGCCGTTGATGGACAGCGCGTCGCCCGGCTCCAGGTCGATGACGTGCACGTCCTTGGCGAAGTCGGCGAGGAAGACGTCGCCGCGCCCGGAGACCTTCATCAGCGGCACGCCCTCACCGGTGAGCCGCTGCTTGATGAACTTGCCGATGCCGCCGGAGCCGAGCGCCTGGAACTGCACCTGCCCCTGGTAGGCGACCATCGACCCGACCCGGGCCATCGCCTCGCCGTTCAGCTCGATCTTCAGCATCTTGGAGTTCTGCAACCGCATGCCCGGCTGCTGGGACTCCTTCTCAAGGTTCTCCGCGGAGAACAGCGCGCTGCGCATGGGTTTTCCTCCTGCATCAGGATCTGCCTGACCCGCAGGTTAGGGGACCGGCGCAACCGCCGGAATCAGCCGGGCGGGGACGCGCCGGAGGCCGGTCAGCCCCAGCCCAGGGCGTGCAGACGATCGTCGTCGATGCCGAAGTGGTGGGCGATCTCGTGCACCACTGTGATCGCGACCTCGTCGACGACGTCGTCGTCGGTGTCGCAGATCGCCAGGATCGGGTTGCGGTAGATCAGGATGCGGTCGGGCAGCACACCGGAGTAGTCCCAGCCGCGAGAGGTGAGCGCGTGCCCCTCGTACAGGCCGAGCAGGTCCTCACCCGGCGGCGGGTCGTCCTCCACCAGGATGACCACGTTGCTCATCAACCCGAGCAGTTCCTCGGGCACCTCGTCGAGCGCCTCGCCGACCAGTTCCTCGAACCGGTCCCGGCTCATCTCCACGGCCACGCGGCCCGGTCACTCCCTCCGGATCGGGCACACCGCACGGCGAGGGCGTCCCGCAGGACACCCCCGCCGTGCCGTACGCGATGTCAGGCCAGACGGGCGTTCAGCGTGATCTGCGCGCCCGGCGACAGCAGCCGGGAGATCGGGCAGTTCTCCTTGGCCGCCTCGGCGAGCTTGGTGAACTCGGCCTGGTCGATGCCGGGAACCTGGCCCACGGTCTCCAGGTCGATGCGGGTCACTGTCATGCCGGCGTCGGTCTTGTCGAAGTGCACCTTGGCGGTGGTCTCCACCGCGGTCTCCTGGGCGCCGGCGTCGGCGAGCTGCTTGGAGAGGGCCATCGAGAAGCAACCGGCGTGCGCGGCGCCGATCAGCTCCTCGGGGTTGGTGCCCTCGCCCTCCTCGAAGCGCGACTTGAAGGAGTAGTTGCCGGACAGGCCGCCCTTGCCGGTGCGGACGGTGCCGGACCCCTCGGTGAGGTTGCCCTGCCAGCGAGCGGATGCGGTACGGATAGGCATGGCACCGACGCTAACCGAAAGCGAGCCGCCCCGCACCGGACCCCGGGGTCGCGATCCGGGCCGGCGGGAGCGGGCTGTGCCATGATTCGACGCAGGCCCGCGTACGGGAAGGGTGGCCATGTCGCAGGATCTCCCCGTTCCCCGGCAGGACAAGCGAATCCCCATGCAGGACACCAGGTCCGACGACACCACGATCGTCGAGTGGGGCGACACCGAGCCGGAGTCGTCCGGCCGGGCCGCGCGCTCGCTCGCCGCGCTGGGCCGGGACCGCCGCCTGCCGCCCGTGCTCACCGGGCTCGGCGCGGTAGCCGCGCTCGCCTCGCTGATCGGCGAGTGGCTGGCGATCACGGTGCCGGCCGAGACCCGGGGCGAGGACGCACCGGCCCGGCTGACCAGCGGCATCTCCGAGATCGGCGGGCTCGGTACGGCGTACCTGGTGGGCCTGCTCGGGCTGTCGGTGGCGGTGGGGCTGGCGCTGCGCGGTGCCCCGGCGGTGCGGCAGCATGCCCGGCTGGCCGGGCTGGGTCTCGCGGCGGCCGTGCTCGGAGTGCTGGTCGCGACCGCCGCCTCCCTCGAACAGTTGGCCCGGCGCATCCTGTTCTTCGTCAGCGAGCAGAGCCTTCAGGTCGAGCACGGACGCGGCCTGGTCAGCGCGTTCGTCGCCGTCGCACTGCTGGCGGCCGCGCTGCATCTGGCCGGCCGGGCAGCCGGCGGGACGCCCACCGACGGGGAGCCGGACGAGGACCGGCCCGAGCGCCGCCGCCGGGCGGACGAGGACGACGTGCCGCCGGGCCCGGCGGACCTGACGGTGCAGCCCACGGTGCCGTTCGCAGGCCCCGAACGGGCGTACTGAACCAGCTCCGGCAGCGCGTCCGGCGGCCACCGGAGCTTCGCCGCCGATTCGCCGGAAAGCCGTGGTTGCCGCCCGTTCCGCGAGATACGGTTGCTGCCCGCCGTCCCATGGTCGCGGCACCGAGGACCTGGTCGGCCGGCGTGACGGCGGCGGGCGAAGGAGGAACCATGACCCGCCCGGGACTGCCCAAGCTGATCGCCACCGACCTGGACGGCACGCTCGTCCGCAGCGACGAGACCGTCTCCGCGTACACCCATCGGGTGCTGGACCGGGTGCGGTCCGCCGGGATCCCGGTGGTCGGCGCGACCGGCCGTGGACCGCGCCTCACCGAGCTCACCCGTAACGACATCCGGGCCGCCGACTTCCTGGTGATGGCCGGCGGCGGCCGGGTGGTGGACCAGAGCGACCCGGAGGGGCCCCTGGTGCTGCGGGACGAGCGGCTGCCCGGCGAGGTGCTGGCCCGGATCCTCACCGACCTGGAGGCGGCCGTCGGCCCGCTGACGGTCATGGTGGAGGCGTCGGACGAACACGACGCGCCGCTCTGGGGCGACTACCACCCGAGCTGGCCCTACCCGGACCGGTTCGAGGCCCGCAGCCGGGTCGAGTGCCTCTCCTGCGACGTGATCAAGGCGTTCGCCCGTACCGCCGACCACCACGTGGACGAGCTGCTGGCCGCGGCGCGGACGATCGTGCCGCCGGACGTGGCGACGCTCACCCAGGCCGGGCTCGGCTTCATCGAGATCTGCCCGCCGCGTACCGACAAGGCCAGCGGGCTCAGCGTCATCGCCGAACGGCTCGGCGTGGACCCGGCCGACGTGCTGGTCTTCGGCGACCAGCCGAACGACCTGCCGATGTTCGGCTGGGCGGGATGGGCCCGGGTGGCGGTGGCGAACGCCCACCCGGAGGTACGCGCCGCGGCGGACGAGATCACCTTGCGCAACGACGACGACGGCGTCGCGGTCTACCTGGACCGGCTACTCTCCCGGTGATGGAAGATCCACCTCGGCTCGTCGCCTCCGACATCGACGGCACGCTGCTGCGCGACGACCGGACGCTCAGCCCGCGTACCGCCGCGGTGCTGGCCCGCATCGCCGCCGCCGGCACGCCGGTGGTCCTGGTCACCGGCCGTCCGATCCGCTGGCTCCAGATGGTGTACGAGCAGCTCGCCGAGCCGTTGCCGGCGATCTGCGCCAACGGCGCGGTGGTGTACGACCCGGCCACCGACCAGGTGCTGCGGGCCGACCCGCTCGCCCCGGAACTGCTGGCGGAGGTGGCCCGGCGGCTGCGCGCCGAGGTGCCCGGGGTGAGCTTCGCGGTGGAGATCGTGGACAGCCGGCAGATGCGGCACGAGGCGCACTACCCGCTGCGCTGGGACGCCGACCTCGACGCGATCCGGGCCGTCGAGTCGCCGGAGGAGCTGCTGGCCGCGCCCGCGGTGAAGCTGCTGGCCCGGGCCGGGGAGCAGGACCCGGACGTGTTCGTCCAGGTGGTGGCGGGCGCGCTGGAGGGGCTGGCCGAGGCGACCCACTCGTCGTACAGCGGGCTGATCGAGATCTCGGCCGCCGGCGTGACCAAGGCGGCCGGCCTGGCCTGGTACGCGGAGCGGCTCGGCGTCGACGAGCGGGACGTGGTGGCCTTCGGCGACATGCCCAACGACGTGCCGATGCTGGCCTGGGCCGGACGGGCGGTGGCCGTCGCCAACGCCCACCCGGCGGTACGGGAGATCGCCGACGAGGTCACCGGGCCGAACACCGAGGACGGCGTGGCCGCGTACCTGGAGAAGGTCTTCGAGCTGGACTGAGCGGCCGGGGCACCGTGCGGCGCCCCGGCCGACGGGTCACAGGTACTGGCCGGGCGCGTGGCCCTCGCCGGCGCCGGGCATCCCCGGCATGCCCGGCATCACGCCGCCCGGGCCGCTGGGCAGCGCCTGGCGGCCGGAACGCATCTGCTCGAGCTGGACGCGGGCGGCCATCTGCTGGGCCACCAGTGCGGCCTGGATGCCGTGGAACAGCCCCTCCAGCCAGCCCACCAGCTGGGCGTGCGCGATCCGCAGCTCACCCTCGCTCGGCGCCTGCTGCTCGGTGAACGGCAGCGAGATCCGCTCCAGCTCCTCGCGCAGTTCGGGGGCGAGGCCCTCCTTCAGCTCGACGATCGAGCGCTCGTGGATCTCCCGCATCCGGTGCCGGCTCGCGTCGTCGAGCGGCGCCGCCTTCACCTCCTCCAGCAGCTGCTTGATCATGCTGCCGATCCGCATCACCTTGGCCGGCTGCTCGACCAGACGGGTCGGGTCCTCGCCCTTGCCCTCGTCGGTCTGCACCGTGCCGACCGGGCGGCCGTCCGGCCCGACCACCACCACGGTGCCCGGGATGCCATCGTTGCCCTGTTCGTCGTCGTGTCCGGCGGAGTGCGCTTCGGTCATGGCACCCATCTTTACCCACGCCGACCATGTGCACGCGGCCGGTCCGGGGGACGCTACGGTCGCCGCATGCTCTCCGACCCACGCGAGGTGCTGACCCGCCCGTCCCCGCCCCCGGATGCCACCGTCTCCTACGGCGACCACCCGGACCAGTGCGCCGACCTGCGACTGCCGGCCGGCGACGGGCCGCCGCGGCCGCTCGTGGTCGTGGTGCACGGCGGTTTCTGGCGGGCGGAGTACGACCGGGCCCACACCGGCCCGATGGCGGCGGCGCTGGCCGCGCTCGGCCACCCGGTCGCGCAGATCGAGTACCGGCGGACCGGCCGACCGGGCGGTGGCTGGCCGCACACGCTCACCGACGTCCGCGCCGGGATCGCCGCGCTGCCGGCACTAGCCGCCGCCGCGCTGCCCGGCCGGGTGGCGCCCGTACCGCCGATCCTGGTCGGTCACTCCGCGGGCGGGCACCTGTCCCTGTACGCGGCCGCGCACGCCCCGGAGACGGTCGGCGGGGTGCTCGCGCTGGCGCCGGTGGCCGACCTCGCGCAGGCGTACCGGCTGGACCTGGACGAGGGTGCGGTGACCGCGCTTCTCGGCGGCGGCCCGGACGACGTGCCGGACCGGTACGCGGCAGCCGATCCATCCGCATTGGTACCCATCCGAACACGCACAGTAGTCATTCACGGTGATCAAGATATCCAGGTTCCGATCGCGATCAGCCGGTCCTGGGTGGCCGCAGATCACGCTGCCGGAGGCTCCGCCACGCTCATTGAGCTGCCCGAATGCGAGCATTTCGGGCTGATCGCACCGGGCTCCACCGCGTGGCCGCAGGTGGTGGCGGCGTTGCGGTCGCTTCACGATGATCTTCAAGGCATTGACGCAGCGTCGTCGACCAGGTAGAACGCCGAAGGGGTGTGCACCATGGCCACCCCGTCGGGAAGGAAATTCGGTGGCACAGATGAACCGCAGGCGGGCGCTGCAACTGCTGGCCGCGCTGGGTACCACCGGACTGGCGGCGGGTTGTGGCTCCGGGGACGACGAGTCCGGGGACCAGGCCGGATCCGGCAGCCCGATCAAAGTCGGGCTGATCGTGCCCGGCAGTGGAGCGAACAAGGCCATCGGTGACGAGATCACCAACGGCTTCCAGCTCTTCCTCAGCATGCGCGGCCAGCAGATCGCCGGCCACCCGGTCACGCTCGTGACCGCCGAGGAGGGCGACACCGCCGCCACCGGAAAGGCCGCCGTCGACCGGCTGCTCAAAGAGGGCGTGCTCGCGCTCACCGGCGTGGTCAGCCCCACCGTGATGACCGGTATCAAGGACGCGGTCGAGGAGGCCCGGGTGCCCCTGCTGGGC
This sequence comes from Micromonospora sp. WMMA1976, assembly GCF_027497335.1. Taxonomy (NCBI): domain Bacteria; kingdom Bacillati; phylum Actinomycetota; class Actinomycetes; order Micromonosporales; family Micromonosporaceae; genus Micromonospora; species Micromonospora sp. WMMA1976. The sequence goes on from NZ_CP114912.1 coordinate 6,170,292, forward strand.
TCCAACGCCTCCCCGTCGACGCTCCAGGGCGTCGTCTACATCTGGCGTACCTCGTACGTGCTGACCGAGCCCGGCGAGGCGCTCGGCGAGTACCTGCGCCAGAAGCTGGACGCCTCCAGCCGGATCGCCATCTTCGGCACCCGCGGCCCGGGCAGCCAGGACGTCATCGAAGGGCTGCGGCGCGCGTACGAGCGGGGTCGCCGGCTCACCGAGGACCCGATCTTCACCGAGGACGACCCCAACCCGTCCCGGACGCTCTACTCGGGGCCGATCCGCAAGGCGCTCGAACGCAAGCCGGACGCGGTGTTCTGCCACTACTCCGGCGCGCAGGCCGTGCAGTTCGTCAAGCAGCTCTACGCCCAGGGCTACCGGGGTCCGATCTACGCCCCCGGGTTCCTCACCGAGGGCACCGCGCTCGACCAGCTCGACGACGGCGAGAAGGGCCGCGAGCGCAAGCTCATCCAGACGTACGGGATCGAGACCGCGCTGAACTACTCGGCCGACCTCAACAACACCGCGAACCGGATCTTCGCCTCGGCGTACCGGAAGACGTTCAACTCGGCGCCCACCACGTACGCGATGGCCTCCTACGACGCCGCGCTGGTACTGGACAAGGCGATCCGGCTGGCCGGGGGGAACCCCTCGCCGCAGCAGGTCAACCTGGCGCTGGGCAAGGTCGGCCAGGTGGACAGCCCGCGCGGCACCTGGCAGTTCAACCAGACCCGTACCCCGCAGCAGAAGTGGTACCTGCGCCGGGTGCAGACCGACGGCCGGCTGCTCTCCAACGTCGTGATCAACGAGCTGGCGACGCTGGGCTGACCGGCCCCCGTACGCGCGCAAGGGCGGTCTCCCACCGGGAGGCCGCCCTTCGCGCCGAGGCGTGGCGTCGAGCGTGGCTCAGTGCCGCAGCTCGGCGATGCAGCACTTCACGCTGCCACCGCCCTTCTTCAGCTCGGCCAGCTCCACCGGGACCGGGTGGTAGCCGGCCGCCTTCAGCTTGCCGGCGAGCCGGGTCGCCTCGTTGTTCAGCACCACGTTGAGCCCGTCGCTGACCAGGTTCAGGCCGAACGCCAGCGCGTCCTCGTCGTCCGCGACGATCGCGTCCGGGAAGAGCTGGGCCAGCACCTTCTGGCTGGCGGCGGAGAAGGCGCCCGGGTAGTAGACGACGTTCTCGTCGTCGATCGAGGCCAGCGCCACGTCCAGGTGGTAGAAGCGCGGGTCGACCAGGTGCAGCGAGACCACCGGCCGCCCGAGCGCCTCCTGGGCCTCGGCGTGCGCGGCCGGCTCGGTCCGGAAGCCGTACCCGGCGAGGATCAGGCCGCCGTGCGCCTCCGGCAGGTACGCGAAGTCGCCCTCACCCTCGTTCGTCTCGCTCGGCGCGATGAACCGCCAGCCCTGCTGCTCGTAGAACGCGCGGTGCGCGGCGGCCTCGGCGGAGCGCTGCTCGTGCTTGAACCGGGCGCCGTAGACCGTGCCGTCGACCACGAACGCGCCGTTCGCGGCGTAGACCATGTCCGGCAGGCCCGCCGCGGGCGTCAGCAGGTTCACCTCGTGGCCCAGCCCGACGAGCGTCTCGCGCAGCCGGTCCCACTGCTTGACCGCCAGGTCGGCGTCGACCGGCGTGGTCACGTCCATCCACGGGTTGATCGCGTACTCGACCGTGAAGTGCTCGGGCGAGCACATGAGATATGTCCGCTTTCGCGAGACTCGCTGCTGGTTCACGGTCACCAAGAGTAGGTACGGTACAACTTTGGTAACAGCCACAAGCATTGCTTCCCGGGAGCGGAACGTTGCAGATAGACGCGGTCGACCAGCGAATCATTGCGTTACTCGTCGCGGATGCTCGCGCCTCGTATGCGGACATCGGCAGCCGGGTGTCACTCTCCGCCCCCGCCGTCAAGCGACGCGTCGACCGCCTCCGATCCGCCGGGGTGATCCGGGGATTCACCGCCGTCGTCGACCCGGCCGCCGTCGGCTGGACCACCGAGGCGTTCGTCGAGCTGTTCTGCGCCGGCCGGACCACACCGGCGCAGATCGGCGCCGCCGCCCGCCGCCACCCCGAGGTGGTCGGCGCGTACACCGTCTCCGGCGAGGCGGACGCGCTCGTGCACCTGCGCGCCGCGGACATCTCCCACCTGGAGGAGGCACTGGAACGGCTGCGCGCCGAATCGTTCGTCACCTCGTCCCGCAGCACCATCGTGCTCTCCCGGCTGGTCGAGTCCCCCGGCGTCGGCCCGTCCACGCCTTGACCTCAACCCCGCTTCATGTCGTGCACTGACACCCGTGACCGGCGAGACGCGAGGGGGCGGTATGCGTGCGGTGTGGCTGCGGGAGTTCGGCGGACCGGAGGTGCTCGTGCCCGGGACGGCACCCGACCCGGCACCCGGACCGGGCCAGGTCCTCGTCGACGTGGCACACGCGAACATCACGTTCGTCGAGACGATGTTCCGGGCCAGCGGCTTCGGGCCGTTCGGCACCGAACTGCCGGTGATTCCCGGTAACGGCGTCGGCGGCACGATCACCGCGCTGGGACCGGACGTCGACCCGGCGCTCGCCGGCCGCGTCGTGGTCACCGCCACCGGCGGCACCGGCGGGTACGCCGAGCGCGTCGTCGTCGACCGGGGCGCGCCTGTCCCCGTACCCCCGGGGTTGCCGCTGGACGCGGCGGTGGCGCTGATGGCCGACGGCCGGACCGCCCTGATGCTGGCCCGGGCGGCCGGGCTGCGGCCGGGCGACCGGGTCCTGGTCGAGGCGGCGGCCGGCGGCGTCGGATCGCTGCTCACGCAGCTCGCGGCGGCCGCCGGCGCGACGGTGGTGGCCGCTGCCGGCGGCAACCGAAAGGTGGGCCTGCTCCGCGCCGCCGGCCTCGACGTGGCGGTCGACTACCGGCAGGCGGGCTGGACCGACCGGGTCCGGGACGCCGTGGGCGCCGTCGACGTGGTGTTCGACGGCGTCGGCGGGCCGCTCGCCCGGGAGGCGTTCGGCCTGCTGGACCCCGGCGGACGGATGCTCAGCTTCGGGCTGGCCGGCGGCACCTGGGCCGACATCCCGGCCGAGTCGGCAGCCGCACACGGAGTGACGCTGCTGAGCCCTCGGCCCGGCCCGGACGAGGTGCGCGCCCTCACCGAGGCGGCACTCGCCGAGGGCGCGGCCGGGCGGCTGCGGCCGCTGATCGGGCAGCGCTTCCCGCTGGACCGGGCCGCCGCCGCGCACGCCGCGATCGAGGCCCGGGAAACCCTGGGCAAGACCCTGCTCGACGTACGGTGAGCAGCGCTCAGAGGTACATGCCGGTGCGGTGCTCCTCGGCCCGGGCCGGCTTGTCGCCCTCACCGAAGAAGCGCTTGCCGCCGAACTCGCCGTGCAGACGGTCGTCCAGTTCGTCGGCGAGACCGGTCATCACCTGCACCGCGAGCATCAGGTGGGTGGGCTGGAAGTTGCGGCCGAACACCGGGATCGAGGCCCACACCGTGTCGTCGGCGCAGTAGAGCCGGCCGATCGGCATCCGGTTGGTCAGCTCGGAGAGCTTCACGTAGAGGCGCTCGGTCGGCTCGACCTCGGTCAGCACCGGCGAGAAGACGTCCACGAGCGGCGGATTGTCCCGCACCCGCACGAAGACCATGGCCGAGCCGGCCCGGATGTTGATGTCACCGTCGGAGTCGATCTGGAGCTGGTCGGACGCGGACTTCAGCATCGTCGACACGACGGTGCGGACCCGCTCCTCCAGGGCCAGCACGTCGTTCTCGCCGGACTGTGCGGCCGCTGCCGCGGCCAGCGCCTCGTCCAGGTCGGCCTCGACGTCGCGGTCCGGGCCGAACTCGCTGCGCGCGGTACCGAGCGGCTCCACCGGCAGCGCCTCGCCCTCTGCGTCGTGCACCAGGTAGACGAGGAAGGCCGGGTGCGGGGCACCGTAGACGTCACGCAGTGTGCGGGACAGCACCGCGGCCAGCCGGGTCGCCTCGTCGGTGCCGCAGTCCAGCCCGAACTGCTCGCCGGAACCCGGCACCACGCCCGGCGGCGACCAGCCGAGCGCCACCATGTCGGCCACCGCCGCCCGGTCCAGCCGGTAGCCCTGCGGCAGCGTGGCGTTTCCGACCGCGCGAGCCGAGAGCCGCCCCTCCTCGCCGGCGTCCACGCTCACCGAGTAGACGGCGTCGCCGGTGCCCGAGGCCGTCGGGTCGAGCGTGACCTCCAGGTGCCCACCGGTGGGCAGGCCGCGCAGCCGGTCGGCGAGCGCCCGGGCGAACTCCCGCCACGCCTCGGTGACCTTGGCCCGCAGATCGGCTGTGGTCGGCTCGTCGAGCAGGATCGACTCGTGGTGCTCCGGCGTACCGCCGGTTGCTTGATGCGCCGGCGTCGCGCCGGCGGCGTGGTGCTCCGGCGCGCCGCCGGCAGGCTCGTCGACCGGCTCCGAGGGGTGGTCCGCCGTCATGATCGCCTCCGTCCGTTCCCGCCACCCTACCCAGGCGCGAAGGGGACCGAATCCCGCGCGAGGCGCTAATCCTCAGGCGTGGAACCACCCAGGTCCACCGGCCAGGAACCGGCCAGCGCACTGAGCCGCTCGGCCGCCGCGGCCGGGTCCGCGCCGCGCCCCACCGCCAGCCCGAGCAGGTACGCGGTGACCGGCGCGCCCGGCCGGACCACCTGGTGGGCCACGTCCCGGGCCACGTCGAGCACCGTCGGCACGGGCACCCCCGCCGGGTCCAGGTCCAGCTCGGCGCAGACCGCCGTGACCCAGTCGTCCAGCACCGTCATCTCGTCCACTCCTCCGCCCGGCGTACGTCCTCGTCAGTGTCGCAGTCGAACCAGGGCGGCGGCCCCGAGCCGGACCAGGACACCTCGCGTACGGCGAGGTCGGCCAGCAGCCCGCGTACCGGCGCCCCGTCGAGCGAGCCGTCCCGCGTCGCGGCGAGCCGGTCTAGGGCGGATCGCAGGGCCGGTACCCGCCAGAGGGCGCAGAGGTGCTGGCGCCGGCCGTCCCCGTCCACGTAGCAGGCGAGCGCGGCGGACCGGCCGTCCAGCGCCTCCCGCCGGGCGGCGGCTACGTCTTCCGGCCCGGCGGCTGCAGGTGCGTCTTCCGGCCCGGCGGCTGCGGCGCCGAGCGCGGGCGGCGGGTAGTCGCGGGAGTGACGGGCGGCGAGCGCGGGCGGTGGATCGTCGCGGGAGTGAGCGGCGGCGAGCGCGCGTCGCAGCTCGGCCACCGCCGCGGTGGTGAGCAGCGGCAGGTCGGCGGCGAGCACCGCGACTGTCGTCGTACCGGGGTCGAGCAACGCCAACCCGGCTGCCGTGGCGGCCACCGGACCGCCCCCGGGCGGCTCTTCCCGGGCCGTCCGGACTCCCCTGGGCAGCGGGCCGGACGAGCCGACCACGATCCGCTGGTCCGCGTCGGCCACCGCATCCAGCACCCGGTGCAGCATCGGCCGGCCGCCTACTGCCCGGGCCGGCTTGTCCACCCCGCCCATCCGCCGGGCCGCGCCACCGGCGAGCAGGATCGCTGCGTACCCCGTCACCGCCTCACAGTAGCCACAGCCACGTCGCCGCATCCCGGCTCGGACCTCTGCCCGGCGTTGTCGGCGGTTTTCCGACGTTGATCGACTGCTTTCCGCCGAAGTGGTGGCATCCAGGGCCCTCCGATACCGCCACTTCGCCGAACTGGTGTCGATCATCGGGCCCCGGCCGGCCCTGGGGCGGCCGGGGGCCGGGGTGGGTGGGGGGTGGGAAGACCTGGGGCGAGGTGCGGGCGGCGGGGTGGCCGGGGAGGATGGCGGCATGGGACGGGCGACTGATCGGCGTGGTGTGCTGCGGATCGACCTCGACGCGGCCGGGGACGGCCGAGGACGGATCCGGCGGCAGGACACCCTGGCCGTGGAGGAGCCGCTGGAGATCCGCGTCGGCGCGGCCGGCCCGGGTCGACGCCGGCCGCTGGCGGTGACGATGCGTACCCCCGGCGACGACCTGGACCTGGCCATCGGCTTCCTGCTCACCGAAGGGCTGATCCGGTCGGCGGAGGACGTGCACACCGCGCAGCTCTGCGCCGGGGCGGAGACCCCGAACACGTACAACGTGGTCGACGTGGTGCTCTCGCCCGGCGTTCCGGAGCCCGTCACCGACCCGTCGCGCAACTTCTACACCACCAGCTCGTGCGGCGTGTGCGGCAAGGCGAGCATCGACTCGGTACGCACCCGCTCGCAGTTCGCGGTGCAGGACGACCCGCTGGTGGTCACCGCCGACCTGCTGGCCGGGCTGCCGGACCGGCTGCGTGCCGCGCAGCGTGCCTTCGACCGCACCGGCGGCCTGCACGCCGCAGGCCTCTTCACCCCCGCCGGGGAACTCGTCGTGCTGCGCGAGGACGTCGGGCGGCACAACGCGGTGGACAAGGTGCTCGGCTGGGCCACCCGGGAAGGGCGGCTGCCGCTGGCCGGGCACGTGCTGCTGGTCTCCGGACGGGCCAGCTTCGAACTCACCCAGAAGGCGTGGATGGCGGGCGTGCCGCTACTCGCGGCGGTGTCCGCGCCGAGCACGCTCGCGGTCGAACTGGCCGAGGAGGCCGGAATGACGCTTGTGGGCTTCCTGCGCGGACCGACCATGAACGTCTACACCGGGGCGGCGCGCGTCGCCGGCTGACGGCACCGGGATCGCGGACGTGGCCGGCCCGGCGGGCGCTCATCCGCGTGGCCGGCGTCGGCGGCGCCGCAGCACCGCGCCGTCGTTCGAACCGCCCCGGCCGTCCAGCGCGGACGGGGCGACTCCGCGCCGGAGCGCCTCGTCGAGCAGCACCGCGAGCGAGTAGCCGGGGTGGGCGGACAAAACCCGTTCCAGGGCGACAGCGGCCAGTGCCCCGTGCCCCGAGCGCCACGCGGCGAACGCGAGCAGGCAGCCCGGCGCGGCGATCAGGTCCGGCTCGGCGCGTCGCAACACGTCCGTCCAGAGGCTGATGTCCTCGTCCCGGCCGTCGGTGCGCGACCAGGCGTGATCGCGTACCGCGACGTGGACGAGGAGCACTGACAGCCAGGCGACCTCGTCGTCGTCCAGCCGCTCGCCGCGCCGCTGGCGGCGAAAGGCGGCTCGCACGGCTGCCGTGCCCGCCGCCCGCACCGCACGCGGCGCCGCACCCGATGCCGGACCGTCCGCCGGAACCGGCAGTTCCCCGTCCGATCCGGGGCCGTCGGCCGGGACCGGCGACTGTCCGCCCGACCCGGAGCCGTCGGCCGGTACGCCGCTCACCTGGCTTCCGGCCGATGATGCGGACGGGGATCCGGTGAGCGCGGCCAGGCGGAGACGGGCCAGAGCGGTGGCCCGGCGCATGGCGAGCCGGACCGGCCCGTCGAGCGGGGACACCTGTGCCGCGAGCGCGGCCCGGTCGGGCAGCGCGACCTGACCGGCGAACACGGCAGCCGCGCTGACCTCGCTGGCGGCCGGGTCGTACGGGGTGCCCTCGGGCGGGCAGCAGGACGGCTCGGCGCACAGGTACGACCACCAGCGCCCGTGGGTGACCCGCAGCGCGTCGAGGACCACCAGCCCGGTGGCGGTCAGCGCGTCACCGATCGCGTCCACGATCCCCGTCACCCGGGCGGCCGGACCGTAGCCGACGACTGTGGCGGCGTCGGCGTCCTGCCGGGCCACCACCTGCGCCAGGTGCCGGGCCGCCGGGCCGGGGTCGGCGCCCGGTGCGGGCAGGTCGCCTCGGGCGGCGAAGACGACGCGGCGGCCGCGTACCGCGACCACCACGACGCTGTCGGCGGGGTGGAAGCCGAGCAGGTAGGGCACGGCCGCGACCATGTCGGCCGGCGAGCGGACGGAGAGGCGCGCTGGCTCGGTGGAGTTCATGCCGGGAGCGTGGGCGGTGCAGTGCCACCGCGTCCGCCCCTGTGGACGACACGCCGTCCGTCCACAGATACGGAGCGTATCTGTCCAGCTCAGTGGCGATCGGCGGCGTCGCTCGGCACACGGATGTCCGGGGTACCGGCTACCTTGCGCACATGGACCTGGCGTACCTGCGGGCACACCCGGAGCACCTGCCGACCTTCCTGACCCACCAGCGGATCCGGGAGACGCCGGTCTCCGGTGGTGACATCTGCGCCGCCTCCCGGCTCACGCTGGACGACGGGCACTCGGTGTTCGCCAAGACGTGGCCGGAACGGGCCGCGCGTCCGCTGCCGGAGGGCTTCTTCGCCGCCGAGGCGGCCGGGCTGCGCTGGCTGCGCGAGGCCGGCTCGGTGCCCGTACCGGATGTGTTCGTCGTGTTGCCCGACCTGCTGGCGCTCGACTGGGTGGAGCCCGGCGAGCCGACGCCGGAGGCCGCGGAGGCGTTCGGCCGCGACCTGGCCGGGCTGCACCGCGCCGGCGCGCCCGCGTTCGGTGCGGACTGGCCGGGGTTCATCGGTTCGCTGCCGCAGGACAACACGCCCGACCCCGGTCCCTGGCCGGACTGGTTCGCCCGGCGCCGACTCCTGCCCTACCTGCGCCTGTCGGTCGACCGTGGCGCGCTGCACAGCGCCGGGGTGGCGCTCGTCGAGCAGGTCGTCGACCGGATCGGTGAGTTCGGTGGTGACGAGCCGCCGGCCCGGCTGCACGGCGATCTCTGGCCGGGCAATCTGCTCTGGGGCGCCGACGACCGGGTGTGGCTGGTCGACCCGGCCGCGCACGGCGGCCACCGCGAGACCGACCTGGCGCAGCTCGCGCTGTTCGGCGGCCCGCCGCACCTGGACCGGATCATGGCGGCCTACCGGGAGGCGTGGCCGCTCGCCGACGGGTGGCGGGAGCGGGTGCCGCTGCACCAGTTGCATCTGCTGCTCGTGCACGCCGCGATCTTCGGCGCGGCGTACGCGGACGCCGTGGGTTCCACCGCTCGTGCCGCCCTCCGCGGGCTCGACCGCGCTACGGTCGACCGATGAGCACCCCCCGGACGACGACCGACGGCGTTCTCGCCGACCGGTACGGCCGTGTCGCCCGGGACCTTCGGGTCTCCCTCACCGACAAGTGCAACCTGCGCTGCACCTACTGCATGCCGGCCGAGGGCCTGCCCTGGCTGTCCGGTCCGCAACTGCTCAGCGACGACGAGATCGTCCGGCTGGTGGGTGTCGCGGTGACCCGGCTCGGCATCACCGAGGTGCGCTTCACCGGCGGTGAGCCGCTCATCCGGCCCGGCCTGCCCGGCATCGTGGCGGCGGTCGCCGCGCTCACGCCCCGGCCGCGCATCTCGCTGACCACGAACGGCATCGGCCTGGCCCGCATGGCGTCCGCGCTGCGCGCGGCCGGGCTGGACCGCGTCAACGTCTCGCTCGACACCCTCGACCGGGACCGGTTCACCGCGCTGACCCGCCGCGACCGGCTCGGCGACGTGCTCGCCGGCCTGGCCGGCGCGGCGGAAGCCGGGCTGACCCCCGTGAAGATCAACTCGGTGCTGATGCGGGGCACGAACGACGACGAGGCGCCCGCGCTGCTGCGGTTCGCGCTCGCGCACGGCTACGAGCTGCGGTTCATCGAACAGATGCCGCTCGACGCGCAGCACGGCTGGGACCGATCGACGATGGTCACCGCCGACGAGATCCTGGCCTCCCTGCACGCCGCGTTCGCGCTGACGCCGGACCCGTCCGAGCGGGGCGCGGCACCGGCCGAGACGTGGCTGGTGGACGGCGGGCCGGCCCGGGTCGGGGTCATCGCCAGTGTGACCCGGCCGTTCTGCGGCGACTGCGACCGCACCCGGCTCACCGCCGACGGCCAGGTGCGCAACTGCCTGTTCGCCACCGAGGAGTCGGACCTGCGCGGCGCGTTGCGCGCCGGCGCGGACGACGAGGAGCTGGCCCGGCGCTGGCGGTCCGCGATGTGGGCCAAGCGGGCCGGGCACGGCATCGACGACCCGACGTTCCTCCAGCCCGCGCGCTCGATGTCGGCGATCGGAGGCTGAGGGTGGAGCTCACAGTCCGCTACTTCGCCGGCGCCCGCGCGGCCGCCGGACGACCCGAGGAGACCGCATCCGCGGGCGTGTCCCTGGACGAACTCCTCGATGAACTGGCCGCCCGGCACGGCGAACGCCTCGCGGTGGTGCTGAAGGCGGCGAGTTTCCTGGTCGACGGCGTGGCCTGTCATGATCGACGGGCACTGTTGCCGGCCGGGGTGACGGTGGACGTGCTGCCGCCCTTCGCGGGCGGCTGAGGGGGGCACACGTGCTGGCCATGGCGACATTCCTGGGCTTCGTCGTGCTCGTGATCGGCCTGATCCACTTCTACCTGTGGCAGCGGCTGGTCCGGGACACCACGCGTCCCGGGCGGTGGCGCCGGGCCGGTGGCGTGGCGATCGCGGCGCTGGCGGTGCTCGTACCGGTGACGATGGCGGGCACCCGCAGCGGCTGGTACTGGCTGGCCTGGCCGGGCTACCTCTGGGTCGCGCTCATGTTCTACCTGCTGGTGCTGCTGCTGGTGCTGGAGGTGCCGACCGCTGTCGTCCGGCTCGTGCTGCGCCGCCGGGCCCGCGCGGCGGTCGCCGCCGGCCCGGAGCCCGAGCCCGCACTCGTGGGCGCGGCGACGGCGGAGGGTGCGACGACGCCGCCGGTCGACAACGCCGACGTGCCCCCGGCCGGCACCCCCGCGCCGGACCACGACCCCTCCCGGCGGTTGCTGCTCGCCCGTGGGGCGGCGATCTTCGCCGGGCTCACCGCCGCCGGCGTCACCGGGTACGGCGTACGCACCGCGATGGGCCCGCCGCGGCTCGACCGGGTGCAGATCCCGCTGGCCAAGCTGCCCCGGAGCATGGACGGCCTGCGTATCGCCACCGTCTCGGACATCCACCTCGGGCCGCTGCGCGGCAGAGCGCACACCGAGCGGATCGTCGCGATGATCAACCGGATGGACGCCGACCTGGTCGCGGTGGTCGGCGACCTGGTCGACGGCACGGTGGCCGAGCTGGGCGAGGCCGCCGAACCGCTGCGCGACCTGCAGTCCCGGTACGGCAGCTTCTTCGTCACCGGCAACCACGAGTACTACTCGGGCGTCGAGGAGTGGGTCCGCGAGGTGGACCGGCTCGGCCTGCGGGTGCTTCAGAACGAGCGGCAGGAGATCCAGGCCCGGGGCGGTGTGCTGGACCTGGCCGGGGTGAACGACGTGAGCGCCGCCGGCACCGGGGTGGCCGCGCCCGCCGACTACGCCGCCGCCCTCGGCGACCGCGACCCGAGCCGCCCGGTGGTGCTGCTGGCGCACCAGCCGGTGGCCGCGCAGGAGGCGGCGAAGTTCGGCGTCGACCTGCAACTCTCCGGGCACACGCACGGCGGCCAGATGGTGCCGTTCAACCTGGCGGTGAAGCTCGAACAGCCGGTCGTCTCCGGTCTCGGCGAGGTCGACGGCACGAAGGTCTACGTCACGAACGGCGCCGGCTTCTGGGGCCCGCCGGTGCGGGTGGGCGCGCCTCCCCAGGTGACGCTCGTCGAGCTGCGCGCTCAATAGCGTGCATGGGCCGCCGAGTCCAGCACCGCATTGCTCAGGTCACCCGTACGCGTGGCGACGGGCGGGCGGGGGACCGGACGTGACAGGATGCGGCGTGCCTCCGTTCAGCGCCGCACCCCCCGGTGGCCTCCCGCCGTACGTCGCGGATCTGCACATCCACTCGAAGTACTCCCGCGCGTGCAGCCGCGACCTGACCCTGCCGAACCTGGCCTGGTGGGCCCGGCGCAAGGGCATCGGCGTGCTCGGCACCGGCGACTTCACCCATCCCGCCTGGTACGACCACCTGCGGGAGACGCTGCACCCGGCCGAGCCGGGCCTGTACCGGCTCTCGCCCGAGGCGGAGCGGGACGTCGCCCGGCGGCTGCCGCCCCGGCTCGCAAGCGAGGCGGAGGCCGACCCGGTCCGGTACATGCTGAGCGTGGAGATCTCCACGATCTACAAGCGTGACGACCGCACCCGCAAGGTGCACCACCTGATCTACCTGCCGGACCTGGACGCGGTGGCCCGGTTCAACACCGCGCTGGGCCGGATCGGCAACCTCGGCTCGGACGGCCGGCCGATCCTCGGGCTTGACTCCCGCGACCTGCTGGAGATCACGCTGGAGGCGAGCCCGGACGGCTACCTGGTGCCGGCGCACATCTGGACGCCCTGGTTCTCCGCGCTCGGCTCGAAGTCCGGCTTCGACGCGATCGCCGACTGCTACGCCGACCTGGCCGAACACATCTTCGCGGTGGAGACCGGTCTGTCGTCCGACCCGGAGATGAACTGGCGGGTCGGCAGCCTGGACCGCTACCAGCTGGTGTCGAACTCGGACGCGCACTCGCCGCCCGCGCTGGCCCGGGAGGCGACGGTCCTGACCGCCGCCCGCGACTACTTCGCGATCCGCGAGGCGCTGCGGACCGGCGACGGTCTTGCGGGCACCGTGGAGTTCTTCCCGGAGGAGGGCAAGTACCACGCCGACGGGCACCGCCTGTGCGGCGTGAACTGGTCGCCGGAGCGGACCCGCGAGGCGGGTGGGCGCTGCCCGGAGTGCGGCAAGCCGCTGACAGTGGGCGTACTCAGCCGGGTCGAGGAGCTGGCGGACCGGCCGGTGGGGCACCGTCCGGCGCACGCGCGCGAGGTGACGCATCTGGTGCCGCTGGCCGAGATCCTGGGTGAGCTGAACCGGGTCGGCGCGCGGTCGAAGAAGGTCGAGGGCAAGCTCAACGAGCTGATCGCCGCGCTCGGCCCGGAGCTGGAGATCCTCACGCGTACCCCGATCGAGGAGATCGGCCGGGTCGGCGGCGAGCTGCTCGCGGAGGGCATCGGCCGGCTGCGCCGCGGCGACGTGCGCCGGGTGCCGGGCTACGACGGCGAGTACGGCGTGATTACGCTGTTCGACCCGGCGGAGCTGGGCGCCTCGGGTGCCCGCGCGGGGCAGGAGACGCTGTTCGACGTACCGGTGCCCGCGCAGCGGCGGCCGGCGGAGCCGGCGCCGAAGCCGAAGGCCAAGCGCCCGGCGGCGGCCCGGCCCGAGCCGAAGCGCACGCCGCCGCCCGCGCCCCCGATCGCGCCGCCGCCGTCCCCGCACGAGCCGTTCGAGCCGATGCTCGCCGGGATGGAGGAGGTCGGCACCGGCCTGCTGGACCGGCTGGACGCGATGCAGCGGGTGGCCGCGTCGGCGCCGGGTGGTCCGCTGCTCATCGTGGCCGGTCCGGGCACCGGCAAGACGCGGACGCTCACCCATCGGATCGCGTACCTCTGCGCGGAGCTGAACGTCTTCCCCGACCAGTGCCTGGCGATCACGTTCACCCGGCGGGCGGCCGAGGAACTGCGGCACCGGCTGGACGGGCTGCTCGGCCCGGTCGCCGAGGACGTCACAGTCGGCACGTTCCACTCGCTCGGCCTGACCGTGCTGCGGGAGAACGCGGCGGCGGCCGGGCTGCCGGCGGACTTCCGGATCGCCGACGACGCGGACCGGGCGGCGGCGCGCGCCGAGGCCGGTGACGACGACGAGCGGTACGTGGCACTGCTGCGCAAGCGGGACCTGGTCGACCTGGACGAGCTGCTGACGCTGCCGGTGGCCCTGCTCAAGGGGGACCGGAAGCTGGTGCGGGAGTACCGCGAGCGGTGGAAGTGGATCTTCGTCGACGAGTACCAGGACGTCGACGCGGTGCAGTACGACCTGCTGCGGCTGCTCAGCCCGCCGGACGGCAACCTGTGCGCGATCGGCGACCCGGACCAGGCGATCTACTCGTTCCGGGGTGCGGACGTGGGCTACTTCCTGCGCTTCTCGCAGGACTTCACCGACGCCCGGCTGGTCCGCCTGAACCGCAACTACCGTTCCTCGGCGCCGATCCTGGCCGCCGCCGTGCAGGCCATCGCGCCGTCGTCGCTGGTGCGCGGCCGGCGCCTCGACCCGGCCCGCCTCGACCCGGAGGCGCCGCTGGTCGGCCGGTACGCGGCGAGTTCCGCCCACGACGAGGCCGACTTCGTGGCCCGTACCGTGGACGAGCTGGTCGGCGGCCTGTCCCACCGCTCGCTGGACTCGGGGCGGATCGACGGGCGGGCCACCTCGCTGTCCTTCTCCGACATCGCGGTGCTGTACCGCACCGACGCTCAGGCCGCACCGATCGTGGACGCGCTGGCCCGGGCGAACATCCCGGTGCAGAAGCGCTCGCACGACCGGCTGCGCGACCGTCCCGGCGTGCCGGCGATCGCCCGCGAACTGCGCCACGCCGGTCTTGACGGCTCGCTCGCCGCCCGGGTACGCCAGGCCGGGCAGATCCTGGCCGAGCGCTTCGCGGTGCCCACGCTCGACGGTTCCGGCGCGGTACGCCCCGAGGACGTCCGCACCGCGGTGGACCTGCTCACCCCGCTGGCCCGGCGCTGCGGCGACGACCTGGAGCTGTTCCTCAACCAGCTCGCCACCGGCGCGGAGGTGGACGCGCTGGACCCGCGCGCCGAGGCGGTCACGCTGCTCACGCTGCACGCCGCGAAGGGCCTGGAGTTCCCGGTGGTGTTCCTGGTCGGCGCCGAGGACGGCCTGCTGCCGCTGCGCTGGCCCGGCTCCGAGCCGGACGACGACGCGGTGGCCGAGGAGCGGCGGCTGTTCTTCGTCGGGCTGACCCGGGCGCAGGACCGGCTCTACGTCAGCCACGCGGGCCGCCGCGCCCGGCACGGCGCGGAACGCGACACCCGCCCGTCGCCGTTCCTCGATGTAATTGACCCGGCGTTGTTCGAGCGCCTGGACGCAACCGAGCCCCGCCGCCCGAAGGACCACCAGCTCCGGCTGATCTGACCGCCCGTGGCGCGCGGCCGACCGCGCAGGTCAGTTGAGGACGGCGGCGAGCCACGCGCCGCCGAGCAGCGCCGGGCCGAACGGCACCGGCGTGTCCCGGCGTACCCGGCCGGCGGCGAGCAGGACCAGCACCGCGACTCCGGCGAGCACGTGCGGCAGGAGCAGCCCGAGCCGCAGCGCCGGCCAGCCGAGCCAGCCCAGCGGCAGCCCGAGCGCGGCGGCGAGCTTCACGTCGCCGAAGCCGAGCCGGGCGCGAGGCAGCAGCGCCAGCAGCGCGTACCCGATGAAGGAGAGCGCGGCCCCGGCCACCGCGACGGCCAGGCGGCGCGGTTCGCCGGTCGCCGTCGCGGCCGCGGTGAGGCCGAGCCCGCCGCCGAGCGCGACCACGCCGACGAGCGGATCGGGCAGCCGCAGCGCGGTCAGGTCGGTGACCGTGAGGACCAGCCCGGCGGCGGCGACCAGCAGCAGCGCGGGCAGTGCCGGGTCGGTGCCCCTGGTGGCGGCGAGCCCGCCGAACACCACGACACCGACCAGGGCGAGCGTGCTCCGGCGCGGAGCGCCGCCAGGGGGAACCGCGACGAGCGACCGGCCGGCCGGCACCGCCACCCACCCGGCTGGTGCGCCGAGCAGGGCGATCCCCGTCACCAGCAGCGCCGACACGGGCGGGGACGCTACCGCCCGGCGGGCTCCCCGGCCGTCCCGTCGACGGCTGGTGGCGGGGACCGGCGGGGACGCTCGGTGCTCACCACCACCGCGACGCCGACCACGATGACCGCGCCGCCCATCAGCACCTGCGAGGTGATCGGTTCGGCGACGAACAACGCGCCGAGTGCCACCGCGACCACCGGGTTCACGTACGCGTAGGTGGAGACCAGGGAGATCGGCGCGTGGGCGAGCAGCCAGACGTACGCGGTGAAGGCGACGAGCGATCCGGCCACCATCAGGTAGGCCATCGCCGCCCAGGACCGGCCGGTCACCTCCGCGAAGGAGAAGCCGCGCAGCTCACCCCGGGCCACACCGACGAGCGCGAGCACCGCCGCGCCGGCGACCATCTCGTAGACGGTGGCCACGAACGGGTCCGCGGGCATCAGGATCTTCCCGGACAGGTACGAGCCGACCGACCAGCTCGTCGCCGCGGCGACCACAGTCAGCGCGCCCGCCACCGGCACGCCGTCGACCCCGTCGCGGGGCAGCACGAGCAGGACCAGACCGGCGAAGCCGAGCGCCACCCCGAGGAACGTCCAGGGTCGCGGCCGGTCCCCGCCCGTCGTCCGCAGCAGCACCACGAGCAGCGGCACGGTGGCGACGAGCAGCGCCGCCACACCGGACGGTACGGCGGTCCCGGGCGGGCCGGACTCGGCGAGCACCACCAGACCGTTGCCGCCGGCGAGCAGCAGCACGCCGATCAGCGCGGCGGAGCCGACGCGACGCGCGGGCACCCGCAGCGCGCCGGGTCCCCGCCGCAGGCGCAGCACGACGGCGAGCACCACGGCCGCGCCGGCGAACCGCATCGCCGCGGAGATCAGTGGCGGCAGGGACTCGACGGCCACCCGGATGCCCAGGTACGTCGAGCCCCACAGCAGGTAGACCAGCACGAGGGCGGTCCAGATCAGCGCGGTGCGGGCCGGCGGCGTCGCGGAATCGACGACGTTCGTCGCACTCGTGGGGCGTGAGCTCATCGTCTGTCCACGCTACGGTGGCCACGGCGTCGGCGTCCCCAGTTGGTGGCCGGCCTCTCAGCACTGGCGTACGCAGGAGGCGTTCATGTCGAACTTCGGTCCACCGGGCGGCGGCTCTCCCGACCCCTGGGGACGGCCCGACGACGGCTACGCCCCGCAGCCCGACCCCCGCTACGCTCCGCAGGGCGACCCGCGTTACGCCCCGCAGCCGGATCCGCGGTACGGCCCGCCGGGCGCGCAGCCGTACGGGCCGCCCGCCGACCAGTACGGCCCGCCCGACCAGTACGGGCCGCCCACCCAGCAGTACGGGCCCGCCGACCGGTACGGCCCGCCGGCCGATCAGTACGGGCCGCCGACGCAGCGCTTCGAGCCGGGCCCGGCCTGGTCCCCGCAGCAGGGTCACCCGGGTGACCTCTATGCCGGGCCGCAGTACGGGGGTGGTCAGCCGCCGTACGCCGAGCCGACGCCGCCGCCGAAGCGCGGGAAGGGCCCGCTGCTTGTGGTGGTGATCGTGCTGGCCGTGCTGCTGCTGGGCGGCGCCGGGGCGTACTGGATGCTGGGCCGGGACGAGCAGACGCCGACCGGCGGCACCACGGCCGCCACTGGACCGGCCGCGGATCCGACCGGCGAGGCCGCGCCGCCGAGCGAGCCGGCCGACACGACGCCTACGACGGCGGCTCCGGCCTCGTCGACCGATCCGCGTTTCGTCAAGGCGGGCCAGTGCGTCGCCAACGAGGGTGGCGGCGGCCAGCCGAAGCTGGTGATCGCCGACTGCGCCCCGAAGACGTACGAGGTGCTGCGCCGCATCGACGGCGCGACGAGCGGCAAGAAGGACGCGGAGGCCAAGTGCGGGAAGGTGGCCGGTTACACCGACTGGTACTTCTTCGACAGCGAGCTGGACACGCTCGACTTCGTGCTCTGCCTGAAGCGCCGCTGACCCTGTCCGCCTGTCGGTAACCAAAACTAGGGCTGTCTAGCATCCACGCTAGACAGCCCTAGTTTTGTATCGAGGCCGACACGCGGTAGCCGCCTCTACGCGCATCTAGCCTGGTCGCTAGAGAACCCGATACTGTGCGATTCGTGGATCCGGTCCGCAACCCGTACGCACCGGGCGCCGGGCAGCGCCCGCCCGAACTCGCCGGGCGGGGGCGGGAACTGGACGTCTTCGACGTGGTGCTGGAACGGATCGCCCGTGGTCGCCCCGAACGCAGCCTGATGCTCACCGGCCTGCGGGGAGTCGGCAAGACGGTCCTGCTCAACACGCTGCGTTCCGAGGCGATCAACCACCTCTGGGGCACCGGCAAGATCGAGGCCCGGCCGGACCAGTCACTGCGCCGCCCGATCGCCGCCGCGCTGCACATGGCGGTCCGCGAACTCGCGCCCCGGCACCGCGCCCCGGACCGGATCGACGCGTTCCTCGGCGTCCTCAAGGCCTTCGCGCAACGCTCCGCGCCCACCGGTCGGGGCGGCGCGGCGCCCAAGCTGCGCGACCGCTGGCAGCCCGGCATCGACGTACCGGCGAGCAGCGGACGCGCCGACTCCGGCGACATCGAGATCGACCTTGTCGAGCTGCTCAGCGACGCGGCGGCGGTCGCCACCGACGTCGGCACCGGCATCGCGATCTTCATCGACGAGATGCAGGACGTCGGCGCCGAGGACGTCTCCGCGCTCTGCGCCGCCTGCCACGAGCTGTCCCAGCTCGGCGCGCCGCTCATCGTCGTGGGCGCGGGTCTGCCGCACCTGCCGGCCGTGCTCAGCGCCGCCAAGTCGTACTCCGAGCGGCTCTACCGCTACCAGCGCATCGACCGGCTCGACCGGATCGCCGCCGACCAGGCGCTCTGCGCGCCGGCCGAGCGGGAGCAGGTCGAGTACGAGCAGAAGGCGCTCGACCTGCTCTACGAGAAGTCGGGTGGCTATCCCTACTTCGTCCAGGCGTACGGGAAGGCCACCTGGGACCACGCGCCCCGCTCACCGATCACCGCGGCGGACGTCCGGGTGGCCGCGCCCGAGGCGGAGGCCGAACTGGCGGTGGGGTTCTTCGGCTCCCGGTTCGAACGGGCCACCCCTGCCGAACGCGAGTACATGCGCGCGATGGCGACGCTGGCGCTGGTGGACGGTGAGGAGGGCGGCCGGGACGACATGGACGCGGCGGTGCCGACCGCCGAGATCGCCCGCGCGCTCGGCCGCAAGCCGGCCAGCCTCTCCCCGGCGCGTGACGCGCTGATCAAGAAGGGGCTGATCTACTCCGGCGAGCGGGGGACGGTGGCGTTCACCGTGCCGCACTTCGGCCGCTACCTGCGTACCCAGCCCGCCTGACCGCTGCTCTTGAAACGGCCTCAGACCCGCGACCACGGTGGCGGGAAGACCACCTCGCCGGCCGGCGGTGACGGCTCGCCGCTCGCCGACGGCGGCAGTACCAGCGCCTGCCACGGCTCCCCCAGCCCGGACCAGGGGCTGGTCAGCCCCAGCCGGTCCGCCGGGCCGAACCCGAACCGCCGGTAGTAGGCCGGGTCGCCCAGCACCACAACCAGCCGCTCGCCCAGCTCCGTCGCGGCGTCCAGCGCCGCCTGCACCGCCGCCGTGCCGTGCCCCAGCCGCTGCCGGTGCCGCGCCACCGCCACCGGACCCAGGGCGAGCGCCGGCCACGTACGACCGTCGTCGGTGCGTACACCGACGCGTGTGAGCAGCGCGTACGCCACCACCTCGCCGCCGTACTCGGCGACCACGGCCAGCTCCGGAATCCACGCCGGGCTGTGCCGCAACTCCTCGACCAGACCGACCTCCGGTGGGGTGGCCACGTCGGGGCGGGCGAAGGCGGCGGCCAGCACCCGGGCCACCGGCGCCTCGTCGGCGGGGCCCTCCGGGCGCAGTCGCAGCGTCGTCACCCGCGCGACCTTACCGAACGCGACCGGTCCATCCGCGACGGTCGCTGAAATCGATACCGTTCGGACGTCCACGTCGGCCGATACCTTTCGTGTGTTGCGGGGATGACGACGCCCCCGACGGGGTAAGACTGAGCCATGAAGCCCGTGCGCTCCCTCGCCCGAGTCATGTTGAGCGGCATCTTCGTGGTCAGCGGCGCCCGCAACCTGCGCAACCCGGAACGCCTGGTGCAGGCCGCGGAACCGGTCACCGGGAAGGTCGCCCCGCTGATCCGGAACGTGCACCCCCGAATCCCCACCGACACGGTCTCGCTGATCCGCGCCAACGCCGCCACCCAACTCGTCGGCGGCCTGATGCTCGCCACCGGCCGGTTCACCCGCCCGGCCGCGCTGGTGCTCGCCGGCTCCCTGATCCCGACCACCGCCGCCGGGCACGCCTTCTGGAACAACGACGACCCGGCCGCGCGCAACAACAACCAGGTCCACTTCCTGAAGAACCTCGGCCTGCTCGGTGGCCTCCTCCTCGCCGCCGCCGACACCGAGGGCAAGCCGGGCCTGCGCTGGCGCGCCGGCCACCGCATCGACCACTCACGCCGGTCGGTCAAACGCGCGGTCCGCACCGCTCGTCGCGAGGCGAAGATCGCCGTACGCTCCGCAGCCACCGCCCGCCGCATGCCCGGCTGACCAGGCATTTCGTACGACCCACCACCCCCCGCAAGGCCATCAATCACCTGAACCGTCCGAGACCCGTTAACGCGGTGGAAATGTCGCAAACACGTGTGGGATCGGACACGGTCGCGTAACGCGGGAGGCAGCAACGTGAGGCGCCGTTCTAGGCTCCGTGCTGGACCTGGACGGGTACGACGACCTTGGTACGGGGGTGGCCACGCCATGCCGACGACAGTCGGTAGACGGACCAACCGCCTCGCCCCGACCTCCCGCGTCGACCGCCGGATCGTGGTGCGCCTCGGCGTCGTCGCCGCCGTCTCGTACGCCGCGTGGCTCGCCATCGGCGCTTTCGGACGGCCGTACAACTTCTTCGACATGAAGATCTACCACGGCGCGGTGCTGTGGTGGGCCGGCGGCAACGAGCTGTACGACTTCGTCGCACCGTCGACCACGCTGGGCTTCACCTACCCGCCGTTCGCCGCCCTGGTCATGCTGCCGATGACGTGGCTGCCGGTGGACGGCGCCGGTTTCGTCAACGCGCTCGCCAGCATCGGCGCGCTCGCCGTCGTCCTCGCCGCGCTGCTACGCCCCATCGTGGACCGCCTCGGCTGGCCGCTCTGGTTCGCCGTCGGCATCGCCACCCCGCTCGCCGTCGCCATCGAGCCGTCCCGGGAGACGCTCGGCTACGGGCAGGTCAACCTGCTGCTGTTCGCGCTGATCATGGCGGACATGGTGGGCCTGCGCTGGCGGGCCAAGCGGGGCACCCACTACGAGACGGCCGACTCGCCGCTGGCCCGGTTCGTCTACAGCGGCGCCTGGGCCGGTGTCGGCATCGGGCTCGCCACAGCGGTCAAGCTCACCCCGGCGCTGTTCGTGGCCTACCTGATGCTCACCCGGCAGTGGCGGGCCGCGCTCACCGCTGTGGGCACCACGATCGGCGTGACCATCGCGACGTTCGGCGTGCTCGGTGAGGAGTCCCGCGCGTACTTCACCGGCGTGCTCTGGCAGACCGAGCGGGTCGGCGCGGCGGACATGACCGCCAACCAGTCCCTCGCCGGTCTGCTGGCGCGGCTCTACGACTCGATCGAGACGCCCGGCCTGCTCTGGCTGGCGTTCTCGGTGCTGATCCTGGCGCTGGGCCTGTCCCGGGCGATGAGCGCCCGCGCCGACGGCGACGAGCTGACCGCGTTCACGCTGGTCGGGCTCACCGCCAACGTGATCAGCCCGATCTCCTGGTCGCACCACCTGATCTGGGTCATCCCGTCGATCATCGTGCTGGCCGACGCCGCGGTACGCCGCCGCGAAGCCAGCCGCGGCCTGCCCCTGCGCGGCACCGGCGGCCCCTCGGCAAACGGCGTGCCGGCACTGCGCCCACCGATCTGGTACCCGACGTTGACCGGCCTGCGCCACGGCGTCGGCGCGCTCGGGCTCTACCTGCTGTTCCTGATCTCACCGATCTGGCCGTACGAGCACCAGCTCCCCGAGGTGTCCCACTACCAGGACGGCCTGTTCGGCGCGCTGATGGAGAACTCCCTGGCCATCGCGCTGATCGTGCTCGTCGCGGCGCTGCCGTGGCGTCCCGGCGCCGAGCCGGCGTTCTACCACGAGCGGCTGGGCCGCACCGCCGCGCTCGCCGGCCGGCGCTGAGCCGGCCGGTTCAGGGGCAGTTCACCCACTCCTCGGTGCCGTCGTCGAAGACCTGCCGCTTCCAGATCGGCAGCCGTGACTTCACCTCGTCGACCAGCCGGGCGCAGGCGGCGAACGCGGCCGCGCGATGCGCCGTGCTGACCGCCGCCACCAGCGCCACGTCCCCGATCTCCAGCGGGCCGATCCGGTGCGACACCGCCACCGCGTACACCTGCGGGTCGGCCGCTATCTCGGCCGCCACTTCGCGCAGCACCGCCTCGGCGGTGGGATGGCCCTCGTACTCCAGCCGGGTGACCGCCCGCCCGTGGTCGTGGTCGCGGACCACGCCCTGGAAGGACACCACCGCACCGGCCCGGCGGTCGGCGACCGCCGCCTCGTGTTCGGCCAGGTCGAGCGGCCGGTCGGTCACCGCGCCGAGCACCACGCCTGCTTCCACTGTCACGACGTCTCCCGTCGGCTCGTTCGTCGCGCTCACCCGAACCGCTCCCCGGGGGTCAGCGGCAGCGGCACGAGCGGCACCCGGTCGCCGGCCGCGCCGCTGGTGCCGGGCCGGATCACCGCGAACCCGTCCGCGCCGGCCAGCCCGCGCAGCATCGCCGAGCCGACGTGCCGCACCGGGTACGCGGTGCCGGCGACGCGGTCCCAGCGGGCCAGCGCCAGATGGGTGTAGTCGCCGCGCCCGGGAATCGGCTCGGCCAGCGTCACGTGCGGGAGCACCGGCATCTGCCGGCCGGTGAGACCGGCGAGCAGGGGCGCGACGAGCGACACCAGCGCCACCACTGCCGACTGCGGATTGCCGGGCAGACCGGCCACGAACCGCACCCGCCCGTCGCCGTCCACCAGCCTGGCCAGCAGCATCGGGAAGCCCGGACGCACCGCCACGGTGTTCACCACGTAGTCGGCGCCGAGCGCCTCCAGCGTCGGGTGCAGGTGGTCGACCGGGCCGT
This sequence comes from Micromonospora sp. WMMA1976, assembly GCF_027497335.1. Taxonomy (NCBI): domain Bacteria; kingdom Bacillati; phylum Actinomycetota; class Actinomycetes; order Micromonosporales; family Micromonosporaceae; genus Micromonospora; species Micromonospora sp. WMMA1976. Next base: position 6,192,831 of record NZ_CP114912.1, read on the forward strand.
GCATGGTGCCGCCGGTCGTGCAGACCAGGTCGGCGTTGGCGAGCGCGCCCCGCAGCGCCGCCACGTGCGCGGGCAGCGTGTCGGCGACCGGGCCGACCACGTCGGCGGCACGCACCTGGCAGCCGTAGCGGCGCAGCCAGGCCGGCACCGACGGGCCGAGCGCGTCGCGGACCCGGCCCGCGCCGGGCGGACCCGAGGTGAGCAGTTCGTCGCCGAAGACCAGCAGCGCGGCCCGGGGTGGGCGGCGAACCCGCAGCGTGTCGTGCCCGCAGGAGGCGGCCAGGCCGATCACCGCCGGGTCCACCGGCGTGCCGGCGGGCAGCAGTTCCTCCCCGAGGTACGCCTCCTCGCCCGGCTCCCGCCACTCCGGCGCCGGGCGGGGCGTGCCGGCCACCAGGCCGTCCGCCGTACGCGTCGACTCCTCGATCCGCAGGATCGCCGTCGTGCCCTCGGGAACCATCGCGCCGGTGGCGATCTCCACCGTGCTGCCGTCGGTCTCCAACGGGGGTGCGGTCTGCCCGGCGAGCACCCGGCCGGCGACGCGCCACGGCCCCGCGCCGCGCACCGCCCAGCCGTCCACGCTGGAGGTGGGGAACGCCGGCAGGTCGGTACGCGTGGTCAGCGGCTCGGCCAGGGTGTGCCCGTCGGCCTCGGCCAGCGGCCGGGCGACCGCGGGGAGCGCGGCGGACAGGCCCACCGCGTACACCCGGGAGCGGGCCTCCTCCCACCCGGCCGGTGGTGGCGTACCCGCCTCGACCGCGGCGGCTTCGGTTTCCGTGCTCATCCGGCGAGCCTAACGCCGGGGCACGTGCCTCGCGGGTTCAGTGGTCGCCGCCGCGAAGCTGGTCGACGGCGTGCCGCAGGATCGGCCCGAGCACCGCCAGACCGTCCCGGGCGCCGCCGCGTGAACCGGGCAGGTTGACCACGAGCGTCCGGCCGGCCACCCCGGCCAGGCCCCGGGACAGCGCCGCCGTCGGCACCGTGTCGCGGCTGTGCGCGCGGATCGCCTCGGCGATGCCGGGGATCTCGTAGTCGAGCAGCGTGCGGGTCACGTCGGGTGTGCGGTCGGTCGGGGTGATGCCGGTGCCGCCGCTGGTCAGCACCACGTCGACGCCGTCGGCGCGGGCCGCGCGCAGGGCGTCGCCGACCGGTTCGCCGTCCGGCACCACCACCGGCGCGTCGACCTCGCACCCCAGCTCCCGCAGCCCGGTCACGAGCAGCGGGCCGCTGGTGTCCTCGTAGACCCCGGCGGCGGCCCGGTTCGAGGCCACGATCACCCGGGCCCGGATCACGGCCGGTCCTCCGGCCGGACCCACTCGCCGGTCTTGCCGCCCTCCTTGCGGAGCACCCGGACGGCGTCCACCGACGCGGCCGGGTCGACCGCCTTCACCATGTCGACAAGCGCCAGCCCGGCGACCGCCACCGCGGTCAGCGCCTCCATCTCGACGCCCGTGCGGTCGGCCGTCTTCGCGGTTGCGGTGATCTCCACCGTGTCGGCGGTGAGGTCGAGGTCGACTGTGACGCCGTGCAGCGCGATCGGGTGGCAGAGCGGGATCAGGTCGGGGGTGCGCTTGGCGCCCATGATGCCGGCGAGCCGGCCGACGGCGAGCGCGTCGCCCTTGGGCAGGCCGTCGCGGCGCAGCAACTCCACCACCTCGGCGGTGGTGCGGAGGCGGCCGGCGGCGACCGCGAGCCGGCCCGAGACCGGCTTGGCGGAGACGTCGACCATCCGGGCCGCACCGGCCGGGTCGACGTGGGTGAGCTGCGCGGGTTCGGTCACGGCCCGACCCTATCCGCCGGGTACGACGGCGTGGGTGCTCCGGCCGGCGGCGGGGAGGAACGTCGTGTCGGGTGCCGGTGCACGACGCTCCTCCCTCACCTGCCCACCGCCGATTCGCTGGGGGGAACTGACGGTGGGGGCCTCGTTCGGCCGGGTCCGCTCTGGCGGTGAACCCTCCCCGTGGCCGATGCCCCGGGACGCTAACGAACGCCGCGATAAGAAATCGATAAGCCGGTTCAGGCAGGGGTCTCGGCGAGCTGTCGGCGCAGGTCGTGGCGCTCGGGCGCACCCATCCGCTCGAAGATCGCCAACGCGCGCTGCCGGTACCGTCGTGCCTGCGCCGGCTGCTTCTCCGCCAGGTGTCCGGCCAGGCCGTCGAGGGCGCGGGCCTGCTCGTAGGGATGGCCGATCCGAGTGGCGATGGCGAGTGCCTCCTCGAAGACGGCCACCGCCTCGGCGGCTCGCCCCGTGGCTCCCAGGGTGACGGCCAGCTCGTTTCGTGCCCGAGCCTGGACGTCCCGCTCGCCGGACGCGGCGGCGGCCTCGATGGCGGCTTCGTGATGCCGCAGCGCGTCGTCGTAGCGGCCGAGTTGCCGGTAGGTGCCGGCGAGGTCGCTGAGCGTCTCGGCACGGCCGAAGCCATTGCCGGTGCGATCCCGGAGCGCGAGCGAGGCTCGGAGCAGGCGCTCCGCCGCGGCGTTCTGTCCCAGGCGGTATCTGAGGCCACCGAGATGCCCCAGTGCGTTCGACATGTGGAACGGATCCTGCTTGATCCGGGCGGCGAAGAGGTGCAGCCGATGAACCGCCATCGACTCGGCGTAACGACCGAGGTGGCGCAAGGTGAGGCCGAGGTTCGGCAGGACCGGAAGGGTGTCCAGCGCGTAGCTGCGCAACGTCATGCGATTGGCTTCGAGCGACTGGTGGAGTCGCCCGGTCAGCCAGTGCACGGCGCCGAGGTTGAACCGTGCCCGCTGCGCGCCCGATTCGTCACCGAGCCCGGTGAGGATCGACACGACCTCGTGCAGGTGTGTCGAGGCGTCCTGGTAGGCGCCGGTGCGTACGCACGCCGAGGCGAGATAGTTGTGCATGAGGGCCACGGCGTGCCGGTCCCCGCACCGCTGGGCGGCGGCGAGACCCACCGCGTGCGTGGCCGATATGTCGTCGAAGTAACCGCGGATGTAGAAGAACCGCCAACCGGCGCGAGCCAGGCGCCATGCCATCGGTTCATGGCCCTGGTCAGCCGCCTGACGGACGAAGGCGTCCAGGTTCGACCGCTGTTCCTCCAGCCAGTCCAGGTCGCGGTCGACGCGTCCGGCGAGCAGATCCGGTCGAAGCGGTTCTCCGAGCCGCAGGTGCTGCGCGAGCACCCGGCCGTCCTCGATCGACGCGGACGCCCGCACCACCGAGTGCAACACGTGATCCAGCAGCTTCCGGATCGCCGGTCGTCCGGTCGTCGGCTCGTCCTCCTGCCGGGCCAGTTCGGCGGCGTAACGCCTCATCAGGTCGTGCAGGCGGTACCGGCCGGCCGAGGTCTCCTGCACAAGGTGGCGGTCCACCAGTTCGTCGAGGACGTCCGCCGCGTCCCGCAGGGGCAGGTCGGTGAGGGCGGCGACCATGGCGGTGTCGAGGTGGTTCCCGGCCGCCAGCCCGAAGGATCGGAAGGCTTTCCGGCACGCCTCGTCGAGCGGCTCGTACGACTCGGCGAACGCCTCCATCACGCTTCGCGCCTCGGCACGGAGACCGGGGAGGAAGATCGACCTGTGGCTCAGCCTGTCGACGAGGTCGGAGATCCGCCAGTCGGGCCGATGTGCCAGCCGGGTGCCGGCCAGTCTGACGGCGAGCGGGAGGCAGCCGCAGATGTCGACAAGTTGTCGCGCGGCCTTCGGCTCGGCCGCCACCCGGCCGCTCCCGATGAGGGTGGCGAGCAGTTCGAGCGCCTCGGCCTCGGTGAGGACGGCGAGGGACACCGGCGGTCGTTCGGTGAGTGCCAGCAGGCGCCGCCGGCTGGTGACGAGGACGACTGCCGATCCGGAGACGGGTAGCAGCGGCTCGACCTGCCGGCTGTCGGCGGCGTTGTCGAGCACCACCAGCACCGAACGCGCGGCCAGTTCGCGCCGCCACATCTCCTGCCGGTCGGGCAGTTCCAGCGGTATCCGGCCGGTCGGCACACCCAGTTGGCGAAGCAGCGTGTCCAAGGCCGCCGCAGGCCGCATCCGCGTTCGCACGCTGTGTCCCCGAAGGTCGACGAAGAGTTGCCCGTCCGGGAAGCGCTCGGTCGACCGGGCGGCCACGTGCAGGGCGAGAGTGGTCTTGCCGCAGCCCGCCATGCCGTCGATCACGCGAATCGTCGGGCCGGAGCCGGGCGCCTCGCGCACTTCGCGCAACAATCGATCGACCATTTCCTCCCGGCCGACGAAATCCATCACTGTCCGGGGCAACCAATTGCGCTTATGCGCAGCACTCCGGATCGCTTCCACCTCGTGCGCCGATTCCGGAATCCGGCGTCGGGCCCGGGCCGCGACCATACGAAGTCGCTCCATCTCCGCGCTCGGTGGCACGCCGAGCTGGTCGGACAACGCCTCGCGAGTGGCGCGGTGGACGGCGAGGGCGCCTCCCGGGTCACCCGCCTGGATGAACGCGCGCATCAGGAGACACTGCGCCCGCTCGCGCAGCGGCTGATGCGAGACGTGGTCACGCAGTAACGACACCGCTGATTCGGGGCGCCCGAGGCTGAGATACGCCTCGGCCAACAGTTCCAGCGCCGCCTGGTGTTCCTCACTCACGGCCTCGCGCTGAACGGCGAGCGCCGGCCCCAGCGCCAAGCCGGCGAGCAGCGGGGCCGACGCGTCGACCACCTCGACGAGCACGGGGGCCGCCTGCGCGGCCTCCCCGTCGCGCATCAGATCCCGGGCACGGCGCAAGTGGAAGCTCAATCGATGAAGATCGATCAGACTTGCATCGACGAGGAGTCGGTAACCGCCGGACTCCCGGACGATCCTCGGCGCGTCGCCCACACCCGGGTCGAGGCTCCGACGCAGATTGGCGGCGTAGGTCCGGACGTTCGCGACAGCCGACCGAGGCGGCGCGTCCGGCCACAGCTCGTCCACCAGATGGTGCAGCGTGACCAACTGGTTGGCCCGTACGGCGAGTAGCGCGAACACCAACTGCTGCTTGGGGGTTCCAAGCGGAAGGTCCACGTCGCCGAGCCGTACCGCCAGACCCCCGAGTACCCGGATTTCCACGCCGCTGTTCCAGCCTCGGCCGGCAACCTGCCCACCTTCAGCGACAGCGTAATCGATTCGTCACAAAGGCGTCGCCCCGGCTCAGACGCCGGGCGGACGGACGGTCGGCGCACTCGTCCGACACGGCTGCCGAAGTGGCCCGAAGCACGGTTGTAATGTTTCGCCGCCGACGCGACGCTACTGACGGACTGAGCGGTCCCGCGCTATTCGATGCATTCAGCGACGGCGCGGGTACCCAAAGGAGACAGCCTGGCTTCGCTCTGCGAGCAGGTCATGGACAGAACGTCATTTAAGCTGCAATAGTTACTTATATTGCGCATACCGACATTAATTCTTTCAGACTCACTCGAATATCCCCTAACCTGCCCTCAGTCAGCAAGGCGCGGAAACGCACCGAGAAGGCACACGGCAGCCGGCGGCAATGCGCGGCAGCGGATCGAAGTAACGACTTCGGTCCGTGACCATTCCGCCCCGGAGCGATATTTGAGGAGGGCAGCACAATGCGCAGCACCGAATGGGGATGAGTTTCCCGGACCCGGGTGAAGCGGTAGGCTGCCGCTCATCGCATACCGACGGTGAGCGGCGGGTGACGCGGGTTGAGCCGAACCACGGAAAGCCGGACGGCTGTCGGCCCGCACCTGCGCGGGATCATCTACACGTTGGTCGCGGGGGCGACGATCGTCGCCCTCACCGCGATCCACTCCGCCCGTACGCAACCCCCCGACTCCGCACGTGACTTCGTCACCGTCATCGCACTCGTCGTCACGGTGACGCTGGCCACCGTCATCAAGACCCGTCTGCGGATCCGCTCCACCACCTTCTACTTCGCCTGGGTCGAGACCGCGATCGTCATCGGCCTCGCCGTCGCTCCACCCTCGTGGGTCGTCCTGGCCACCGGGATCGGCGTGGCGTGCGGATCAGTCACCCGCCTGGCACCCATCAAGGTGGCATTCGCCATCGCGAAGCACACCCTGGTGGCCGGCGGAGCCACTGTCGCCACCCTGTTGCTGGGAAGCGCCTGGCCCCCTCGGGAGCCACTCGGCATCGTCCTGCTGCTGGGGTTCGTCTACCTGGTGGCCGCAGTCCTCGACGACGTCCTCGCGATCCCGGTCATCGCGCTCGCCTCCCGCACGCCGATCCTCCAGCAGTTCCGCGACGACCTCGACCTGCGGATCGCCGGATTCGGCCTGCGCTTCCTGGTGGCCGCCAGCACCGTACTCATCCTGCGGGTCGACCCCCGCCTGTTGCCCGCCGTACCCGCGCTGGTACTCAGCCTGCACCTGGCCTACTCCAGCCGGATCCGCACCCGCACCGAGCAGCAGGCATGGCAGCGCCTGGCCCGCGCCACCGACGCCCTCAACGTGGTCGACCTCGACCAGGTGCTCACCACAGCGGTCACCGAGGCCAGCGAACTCTTCTCCGCCGACGAGGTCGAGATCGAACTGCGCGACGGCGGACGCACCATCCGGGGCAACGGCACGGACATCGCCTACGACGGAACAGCCCCCCGGCCCAGCGCCGTCGACGGTCAGATCATGCCGGTCGTGCTGGAGGGCCACGACCGCACCGACGACGTCGGCGTGCTGCGGCTGCGGTTCGCCGGCCCGGTCGAGCTCTCCGAACGCGAGCAGTACACCCTGCGTACCTTCGCCTCCGCCCTCTGCACCGCGGTCCGCAACGCCCAGGCGTACGCCGAACTCGCCCGCATCGCCGAGGACCACGCCTACGCCGCCACCCACGACGCCCTCACCGGCCTGTCCAACCGGCGGCACCTGCTCGACGAGGGCAGCGCCCAGCTCACCAGCCGGCACGCCGACGGCGTCACCGCCCTGGTGCTGATCGACCTCAACCACTTCAAGGAAGTCAACGACACCCTCGGGCACGGCGCCGGCGACCAGGTGCTGATCCAGGTCGCCGAACGCCTCCGCGGTGCCGCGCGCCCCGACGACCTGGTCGCCCGCCTCGGCGGCGACGAGTTCGCCGTACTCCTGCGCGGCCTGCCCGCCCCCGCCGTCGCCGCCCACCGCGCCGAGGCCCTGCTCGCGGCGCTGCACGACCCGCTCGACCTAGACGGCATGCGGATCAGCGTGGAAGCCAGCGGCGGCATCGCCGTCGCCCCCGCCACCGGCGGCATGGCCGAACTGCTGCGCCGCGCCGACGTGGCCATGTACCAGGCCAAACGCGCCGGCCAACGCGTCGCCACCTACGCGCCGGCCCGCGACACCGCCGACCTGAGCCGGCTCACCCTCGGCGGCGAACTGCCCCGAGCCGTCGCCGACCACGAGTTCACCGTCAACTTCCAGCCCATCGTCGACCTCGGCAGCGGCGAGGTGATCGGCGCCGAGGCACTCGCCCGCTGGCACCACCCCACCCACGGGCTCATCGACCCGCTGCGCTTCCTCGAAGCCGTCGAACGATCCGGGCTCCTCCCCGCGTTCGCCGAGGCGATCCTCGACCAGGCCCTCATCGCCGCCGGTTCCTGGCGCGACGCCGGCTTCGACCTGCCCGTCTCGGTGAACGTGTCCCCGCGCAGCCTGCTCGACGCCCGCTTCCCCGGCGCCGTACTGGCCCGGCTCCGCGCCCACGACCTACCGCCGGACCGGCTCGTCCTGGAACTGACCGAGACGCTCACCCTCAGCCAGCTCGACGTCGTCGACCGCGTCCTCAGCCGGCTGCGGGACTCCGGCGTCCGGCTCGCGCTCGACGACTTCGGCACCGGATACTCGTCGCTCTCCCTGCTCTCCCGCATCCCCGTACACGAACTGAAGATCGACCGCAGCTTCGTCGGCGTCATGGAGACCGCGCCCGAAGCCGCCGCCGTCATCCGCTCCACCCTCGACCTCGGCCGCAGCCTCGACCTCACCGTCGTCGCCGAAGGCGTGGAGAGCGAACCGCAACGCCGCGCGCTCTGGGAACTCGGCTGCGCCGCCGGGCAGGGCCACCTGTTCGCCCGGCCACTGCCCGCCGCCGCCCTCCTCGCCGCCCTCCAACGCGGCCACGGCGGCCGGACCGGCGCGCTCGCACCCGCACTGCACGACACCGGCGCCGTCATCCGCCTCCCCGGCCGCCGCACCGGCCGCACCCGCCCGGCACCCCCCGCCGCCAGCGACGCCCGGCAACCCTGACCCGGCCGGGGCACCCCGCCGGTCTGCCACACTGGCCCGCGTGACCGCCCACGCCGACCCGGCAACCCCCGTCTCCCGCCGCTGGTCGGCACTCGACACCGCCGCCGGCGGCCTCGCCCTCGACCTGGGCCTCTACGCCGCCGCCACCGTCTTCGCCGCGATCACCGCCGCCACCTCCACGCTGCCGCCGCACCGCGCCTGGGGCGCCGTCGCCACCATCGGGTACGCCCTCGCCACGCTCGCCGCGACCACCCAACTGCTCGCCCGACGCCGCGACCCCGGCACGCCCCTGGCCGGCCTGCCCGCACGCTGGACCGTCGCCGGCCTCACCTGGGCCGCCACCGCGCTCCTGCCGATCGTCACGCAGAGCGTCGAACGCGCCGGCGGACGCACCGACCGCGCCCAGGAGGAGGTGATCGTCGTCGAACACGCCGGCGCCCGCCTCGCCGAACACGGCACCCCCTACCTCGGACCCGACGCCATCGCCGCCCTGCCCCCCGGCGAACAGCTCCTCGGCTACACCCCCTACCAGCCCGGCATGGCACTGTTCGGGCTGCCCCGCGCCGCCGTGGACGCCTGGTGGACCGACTCGCGCGTCTGGTTCGCCGTGGTCACCGCACTCACAGTCGTCGCCCTCGTCGCCACGCTGCGCACCGGCGGCGGCCCGGCCGCGCCCCGCCGCGACGCCGCCGTCCTGCGCGCCGTCCAGGCTGCCACCGTCCTGCCCGTCTGCGCGCTCACCCTCGCCACCGGCGGCGACGACCTCCCCGTACTCGCGCTCTGCCTCCTCGCCCTCGCACTCGCCGCCGCCGGCCGACCCGGCCGGGCCGGCCTCGCAGTCGGCGCCGCCGGCGCCCTGAAGCTCTTCGCCTGGCCGGTCGCCGTCGTGCTGATCGTCTGGGCCGCCACCCGCCGGGCCGCGCTCCGCACCGCCCTCGGCGCCATCGGCCTCCCCGTCCTCGCCCTGATCCCGGTACTCCTCGTCGACCGCGACGCCCTCGTCGAGAACGTGCTGCGGTTCCCGCTCGGCCACGGCCTCGTCACCAGCCCCGCCCAGTCACCGTTCCCGGGGCACCTCATCGCCGAGGCACTCCCGGCCGGCCGCGCCGTCGCCGCCGCGCTGCTCGTCGCCGCCGGACTGGCCATCGCCGTCCGGCTGCTGCGCCGCCCGCCCCGCACCGCCGCCGCCACGGCCCTCATCTGCGGGTACGGGCTGCTCGCCGCGATCCTGCTGATGCCCTCCACCCGCTTCGGGTACCTGCTCTACCCGGCCGCCCTGCTCGTCCTCGCCCCCGCACTGGCACTCACCCGACCGGACGACAGGGCGACATTCCCGGCAACCGCCCCGCGCGACCCGGCCGGAAGGCGTACACCTGAGGAATGACCACCTACCGCGACCGGGCCGAAGCGGGACGTGAACTCGCCGAGCGACTCACCGACCTCGCCGGCCGCCCCGACGTCATCGTCCTCGGCCTGGTCCGTGGCGGCGTACCCGTCGCCCGGGTGGTCGCCGACCGGCTCGGCGCACCACTGGACGTTCTCGTCGTCCGCAAGCTCGGCGTGCCCTGGGCACCCGAGGTCGCGTACGGCGCACTCGGCCCCGGCGGCGTCCAGGTCCTCAACGAGATGGTCGCCGGCCGGATCAGCGAGAACGACAGGGCCCAGGTCCGCCGCCGCGAACAGGCCGAACTGGAACGCCGCGAACAGCGCTACCGCGGCGGCCGCCCACCGCTCGACCTCACCGGCCGCACCGCCGTCATCGTCGACGACGGGCTCGCCACCGGCGCCACCGCCCGCGCCGCCGCCCAGGTCGCCCGCCACCTCGGCGCCGCCCGCGTCCTCGTCGCCGTCCCGGTCGGCTCCGAGCAGGCGTACGACATGCTCGCCGCCGAGGCCGACACGGTCGTGAGCTGCCAACTCCCACACGACTTCGCCGCCGTCGGCGCGTACTACGAGGACTTCCACGAGGTCTCCGACGACGAGGTCACGCAGGCGCTGACCGCCACTGCGTGAAAACACCCGGTACCGTCGTTGTCATGCAGATGACCTGTCCCAAGTGCCGCGGAGAAATGCGCCAGTACGAGCGCAGCGGAGTAGTCATCGACCAGTGCGGCGAATGCCGGGGCATCTTCCTCGACCGCGGCGAGCTGGAAAAGCTGTTCGATGCCGAGGCCAACTGGAACCAGCAGCACGGCGGCGCCCGGCAGGCCGCGCCCTCCGGAGCCGGCTACCCACCGCCCCCGCCGCCCCCGCCCGCCGCGCCGCACCAGCCCGGCTACGGCGCCGTCCCCCCGCCCCCTCCTCCGCCGCCGCCCGGCCACGGCTACGCGCAGCCCGCGTACGGCCACAGCCAGCAGCAGCACTACGGCTACCACGGCCACTACCGGCGCAAGAAGAAGCACGGCTTCCTCGGCGAACTGTTCGACTGACCGCCGAGCACGCGCACGCCGGGCCGGTGCACCGCATCGACCCGGCGCGCTCGTCGCCGTGCCGCGCCTGCCACACCGTGGCAGGCTGCTCGGCATGAGCCCGATCCGGCAGCACGAGGCGCTGGCCCAGGCGTACGACGGCATCACCGCCGTGGTCACCCCGCTCGACGACGCCGGCCTGCAACGGCCCACCCGGTGCCGCGGCTGGCTCGTCGCCGACCTGCTCTTCCACGTCCTCTGCGACGCCCAGCGCGCACTCGTCGCCCTGGCCAGCCCCGCACCCGGACCGGCCGACGTGGACGACGTCAGCTACTGGCGCGCGTTCACTCCCGGCGACGACGACGCGGCCGGCGGGCACGCCTGGTGGGCACGCCGCTCCGCCGCCGCCTTCGACCGGCCCACCGGCGTGGTCCGCCTCTGGGCCGACACCGCGCCCGCCGCCGTCCGCGCGGCCACCGCAGCCGACCCCGACGGGCACGTGACCACGCAGGGTCACGTGCTGCGCGTACCCCATCTGCTCGCCACCCTGACCACCGAGGCGGTCATCCATCACCTGGACCTGGTGGTGGACCTGCCGGACGCGCCGCGGCCGGCGACGGACCCGACGCGGGTCGCGGTGACCACGATGGACGGCCTGCTCAGCGACGACGCGGTACGGCCGGTCGGCTGGGACGACCACGACTACCTGTTGAAGGCCGCCGGGCGGGTGCCGCTCACCGACCGGGACCGGCTGGAGCTGGGCGAGGCCGCCGGCTGGTTCCCGCTGCTCGGCTGACGCCGCTCAGACGATCGCCATGTCCACGAAGCGCGACAGGTGCAGCTGGGCCGCTACCGTGACCGTGTCGGTAGGACCATTTCTGTGCTTTGCAACAATAAAGTCCGCTTCGCCCGCTCGCGGCGACTCCTTGTCGTAGTAGTCATCGCGGTGCAAAAGGATGACAACGTCTGCATCCTGCTCAATCGAGCCAGATTCACGCAAGTCGGACAATTGCGGTCGTTTGTCGGTGCGCTGCTCGGGGCCACGGTTCAGCTGGCTCACCGCGATCACCGGGCACTCGACCTCCTTGGCCAGCAGCTTCAGGCCACGCGACAGGTCCGCGACCTCCTGCTGCCGGCTCTCGGTGCGCTTCGGCGAGGTCATCAGCTGGAGGTAGTCGACGACGATCAGCTTCAGGTCGTGCTTCTGCTTGAGCCGCCGCGCCTTCGCCCGGATCTCCATCAGGTTCATGCTCGGCGTGTCGTCGACGAAGAGCGGCGCCTCGCTGATCTCACCCATGCAGCGGGCCAGCTTGGTCCAGTCGTCGTCGGAGAGCTGCCCGCTCCGCAGGACGTGCAGCGGAACACGCGCCTCGGCCGAGAGGAGTCGCATGACGATCTCGACCTTGCTCATTTCCAGCGAGAAGATCGCCGACGCTTGATTGGCTCGAATCGCCGCATTTCGGGCAAAGTCCATAGATGCGGTCGATTTGCCCAAGCCAGGCCTGCCGGCCACGATGATGAGTTGGCCGGCGTGCAGGCCGTTGAGCAGGCGGTCGAGGTCGGTGAACCCGGTCGGCACACCCGTCATCACCCCGCCCTGGGCGCCGACCGCCTCGATCTCGTCGAGCGTCGGCTGGAGCATGTCGGCCAGGACGGCGAAGTCTTCGCTGACGCGCTTCTCGGTGATCTCGTAGACGGCCTGCTGGGCGAGGTCGACGATGTCGTCGACGTCGCGGCTGCCGCTCGGGCCGGTGCCGTAGCCGAGCTGCACGATCCGGGTGCCGGCCTCGACCAGCCGGCGGAGCACTGCTCGTTCGCCGACGATGCGGGCGTAGTAGGCGGCGTTCGCGGCGGTGGGCACGCTGGCGATCAGCGTGTGCAGGTAGGGGGCGCCGCCGATCCGGGCGAGGTCGCCGGAGTCGGCGAGCGCGGCCGCCACGGTGATCGGGTCGGCGGGTTCGCCGCGACCGTAGATGTCCAGGATCGCGTCGAAGATGGTGGCGTGGACCGGGCGGTAGAAGTCGTTCGTCTTCAGGATCTCCACGACGTCCGCGATGGCGTCCTTGGACAGCAGCATGCCGCCGAGTACGCACTGCTCGGCGGCGACGTCCTGGGGTGGTGTCTTCTCGAACGCAGATTCGCGTGGCGGCGGCTCGGGCGATTGTCCCCCGGTCCGTTCCGCACGCGTCTCGTCGGTGACCGACACGGGTTCCCCCCTCGCTGCGTCGGATCGAGTCCAGCTCTATCGCCGGGGTATGACAACTCTCCGCCGACCCTCCGGTCGATCGGGGGTCATCGCCCGGCGGTCGGTGGACCACGATACGGAACCCGAGGTCAGCCGCTCAACAAGGCCGGTGGATGAGCCTCGGGACAACCTGTGGACGCCTGGGGACAGGCATGTGCGCAGGGTGTGCACAGGGGTGTGGAAAAGTGATGGGGAATTCCGGGCTTATCGCCTCTGACCTGGGCTTTTCCTATCCCCACCCTGTGGACGGAAGATTTCCGGCCAAGCTTTGTCGTCGTTCGTCCCGTACTATCGCTGCGAACGGCGACACCTGGGACAGCGGGTTTACTTTCGGGTTGAGAGAGGTCACGCTCCGGCCGTGAGACACCGGGACTGGGGAAGCGGGGAGGACAGCCCGCGCGAGCGACGACCGAGCGGTTCCTGGGATGAGCCCGCCGGGTCGCGCCGGGTCGACTCGTACGCGCCGGAGGGCCACCGCACGGCAAGCCGGCGGCGGGCGATCGAGCGCGGCCAGGACGAGCCGGTGGAGACGTACCTTCCGCGGTGGGCGCTGGAGTCCGGGGTGAGCCGGGCGGACGGCGGTGGCCGGCATGCCGCGCCCGACGACGAGGAGGTGGAGACGCCGTCCTCCGGTGGTGGTCGGCGGGCGGAGGCCGGCCGGCGGGATCTGCGCGCGATCGGCGCGGGTCCGTTGTCGGACCACACCGCCGAGTGGACGATGGACGCCCCGCAGGAGCGGGGGTACGTGGGTAACCGGCGGGCGGACGAGGACGACGAGCCGGTGTCGGGTGCGGCGCCTCGAAGCCGTCCGCGCCGGGCGGCGACGCGCCGGCCGCAGGTGATCTGGTCAGGGCTGCCGGAGTCGGCGGGTTCGGGCGAGGAGCCGGCCGGGCCGGACGGTGGACGGCCGGCGGGTCGGCGGCGTCGGTCGGCGCCGGGTTCCTCCTGGCCGCCGCCGGCGGCGTCGGACTCCACCTGGTCGCGTCCGGCGGCCTCGGACGGCGCGTGGTCGCGCTCGGCGACGGAGGCCGAGTGGCCGGCGGCGTCGGACGCGGGCCGGTCGCCGTCGAGCGTCACCGATTCGGAGCCTGCCTGGGGGCGGGCGACCGATTCGGAGCCGACCTGGTCACGGGCGGCGCCGGAGTCGGCGCGGCCGCAACCGGCGGCGGATCCGTGGCAGCGTCGGCGGGGTGCTGAGCGTGAGCCGGTGGATCCGCCCGCTGTCGACCCGTGGGACGCGTCGGGGGTGCACGCCTGGGACCGGCCGGTACCCGCGAGCCGCTGGGAGCGGGCGGAGAGCGGGTGGGACCGTACAGAGCACACGGGTGAGTGGGACCGGTTCACCGACACCGGTTTCCTGGAGCCGGTGCGGGACACGGACGACCGGTATACGGGGGCGGATCCGTGGGATCGTTCTGCGCCGCCGGTGCGGGAGGGCTGGGCGTCGCCGGCGCGGGCCGAGGCGTTCTGGTCGGGTACCCGGCTCTCGGGTGACGATCCGCGGTGGATGGAGACGCCGTCGACGGCTCCGCGTTCGCCGGCGGTGGCGTACTCGGCGCCGCGTCCGCGTGTCGTGCCTCGCCGTCGCCCGGTGGAGCCGGCGCCGTCGACGTTGCGGCGTGGGGTGGACTCGATCGGTGGCGGTTCGTGGGGTCGTCGGCTGGAGGACGACCTGCTGGACCCGGATCCGGGTGGTCCGTTGCGGCCGCTGGTCTACACGGTGGCCTGTTATCTGGTGCCGGCGGTGCTGCTCGTGCTCGGTCTGCTGTTCCTCAGTGGTCAGCCCCCGGCGGGGTGCGTCACGGACATCACCGGTGGGGGTTGTGACTCGCCGCGTGCGCACGCCCTGGAGTCGTTGGTGTCGGCGGCGCCGCGGTTCGGGTTGGCGATGGTGAGCAGTCTGGTGGTGGCGGTGCTGCTGCGGCAGGTCGGTACGACGTGGCGGTCGGCGACTGTGGCGCTGGCGGCCGCTGTGGTGGGTGGTGGCCTGTCCACGGTGGTGATCAGCGCGGTGACGGGCAATCCGCTCGGCTGACCGGCGGGGATGCGGAAAGGCCCGCACCGGCAGCCGGTGCGGGCCTTTCGCGTCGTGCGTCGGGTGTCAGCCCTTGACCACGTTCAGGTCGAACTTGGCGGTCACCTCGGGGTGCAGCCGGATGCTGACCGGGTAGGAGCCGAGCGCCTTGATGTGGCCGGGCAGCTCCAGCCGGCGGCGGTCCAGGGTCGGGCCGCCGGCGGCCTTGACGGCGTCGACGATCTCGGCCGGGGTGACCGAGCCGAAGAGCCGCCCGCCGTCGCCGGCGCGGGCCTTCAGGTTGACCTTGAGACCCTCGACCTGGGTCTTGACCTCGGTGGCGTGGCCGAGGTCGCGGATCTCGCGGGCCGAGCGGGCCCGCTTGATGACCGTGACCTGCTTCTCCGCGCCCTTGGTCCAGGCGATCGCGAAGCCCTGCGGCAGCAGGTAGTTACGGCCGTAGCCGTCCTTGACCTCGACGATGTCGCCCGGAGAGCCGAGGCCGGACACCTCCTGAGTCAGGATGATCTTCATGTCCGTGCCTCCTCTCAGCGGGTCGTGGCCGTGTACGGCAGGAGCGCCATCTCGCGGGCGTTCTTGACCGCGCGGGCGATCTGCCGCTGCTGCTGCGAGGTGACGCCGGTCACCCGCCGAGCGCGGATCTTGCCGCGGTCGGAGATGAACTTGCGCAGCAGCGCGGTGTCCTTGTAATCGATGTAGGTGATCCCGTCCTTGTCGAGCGGGTTCACCTTCTTCTTCGGCTTGCGAAGGGCCGCAGCCTTAGCCATTGCTCGTGCTCCTGGTTTGCGATCGCGGGCGCTCGGCGCCATTAGAACGGAGGCTCCTCGTCGAAGTTGCCGCCCGAACCACCGCGGGAGGGGGCGGGGGCAGCAGAGGCCCAGGGGTCGTCGAAGTTGCCTCCGCCGCCGCCCTGGCCGCCACCACCACCGAAGCCGCCGCCACCGCCACCGGAGCGGGACATCTTCTGCACCTTCGCCGTGGCGTAGCGCAGCGACGGGCCGATCTCGTCGACCTCCAGCTCGATGACGGTGCGCTTCTCACCCTCGCGGGTCTCGTACGACCGCTGGCGCAGTCGGCCGGACACGATCACGCGAGCGCCGCGCTGCAGCGACTCGGCGACGTTCTCGGCGGCCTGGCGCCAGACCGTGCACGAGAGGAACAGCGGCTCGCCGTCCTTCCACTCGCCGGAGGCCTTGTCCATGAAACGGGGCGTCGAAGCGACCCGGAACTTGGCGACCGCCGCGCCGGAGGGGGTGAATCGCAACTCGGGGTCATCGGTCAGGTTGCCGATGACCGTGATGGTGGTGTCTCCTGCCATGACCATCTCCTCGCGCACTCATCTTTGTGTCGTACAGGCTCTCAGAGCCGTACGACAGCGTGGATGAGGCTTGTGATCCGGACGTGCCGGGTCTAGATGCTCAGCGCATCTCCGGGCGGATGACCTTGGTGCGCAGCACCGACTCGTTGAGTCGGAGCTGACGGTCCAGCTCGCCAACGGCCTCCGGCGTCGCCTGGAGGTCGATGACGGCGTAGATGCCCTCGGCCTTCTTGTTGATCTCGTACGCGAGGCGCCGGCGGCCCCACACGTCGGTCTTCTCCACCGAGCCACCCGCGGTCCGGATCACGTTCAGGTACGTGTCGAGCGACGGGGCGACGGTGCGCTCCTCGAGGCTGGGGTCGAGGATCACCATGACTTCGTAATGACGCAAGACGTGCTCACCTCCTGTGGGCTAAGCGGCCACGGTCCTTCCGTGGCAGGAGGTCGTGCGTCGTTGCCCGCGCCGATACCGGGGGAACCCGGCCGGACACACGGACAACCGGACCAGGATAGCCGGTCCGGACGATCATGGACGGGCCGGTGGTCCCGGTGCCGGTGCGGCGACAGGGGCCCACCCCCGGGCGAACCGGCGGGTGGACCCCTGTCCACGGGACCGCGGGGCGTCCCGTCCGCATTCCTTGGGTGGGACCTGGGGAGGAACGACCACACCGATGAGGTTGGATCGAAGACGCCCCGCGGAGCTTTATCGTGTTGTCACCTGGTCTGACCATACAATGGCTATCGTCACCGCTTGGGGTAAATGGAGGAATTGGTCCGACTGCCGGTTCCCGTGCCTGGATGACGAGCGGATCCCGCCCCGTCGTGCCGGGCCGCACGGCGGGGCGTCCCGTTGCCGGGGGTCCACCCTCGCCCGTCCGTGCTGTGGACCACGTGCGGGCGGAGCGTCGACCATCGATCCCACCTCGCACAACGACCGCCGGGCCGGGTGGTGACGCGTCCGACCCGCCGGGTGCCTCCCGCGAGCGCGCCGGCCGTCGCAGGCGCGACGTAGGCTGCCCTGCATGCGAATCGGAGCCCACGTCGACCCGACCGACCCGCTGGCCGAGGCGGCCGCCCGGCAGGCCGAGGCGGTCCAGTTCTTCCTGGCCGACCCGCAGGGCTGGAAGGCCCCGAAGCCGCGCGAGGACGCCGAACGCCTGCGCTCCGCCGACGTCGACCTCTACGTGCACGCGCCGTACGTGATCAACGTGGCCACGCTCAACAACCGGATCCGCATCCCCAGCCGCAAGCTGCTGCTCGCCCACGCCACCGCCGCGGCGGACGTCGGGGCCAAGGGCCTGATCGTGCACGGCGGCCACGTCAACGCGGGCCACGACGTCGCCGTCGGCTTCGACAACTGGCGCAAGACCTTCGCGTACGCGGCGGACTCGGGCGGCTTCCCGCTGCCGGTGCTGATCGAGAACACCGCCGGCGGTGACAACGCCTGTGCCCGGCACCTCGACTCGCTGGCCCGGCTCTGGGACGCGCTCGGCGACCACGAGGTCGGCTTCTGCCTGGACACCTGCCACGCGTACGCGGGCGGCGAGGAACTGCTGGGCCTGGTCGACCGGGTGAAGGCGATCACCGGCCGGATCGACCTGATCCACGCGAACAACTCCAAGGGCGCGTTCAACTCCGGCCAGGACCGGCACGACAACCTCACCGGTGGCACCATCGACCCGGAACTGCTGGTGGCGCTGATCCGCGCGGCCGGCGCACCGGTGATCGTGGAGACCCCCGGCGGCGTCGAGGGCCAGGCCGCCGACATCGCGTTCCTGCGCGGGCAGTTGGGCGCGGCGGCGTGACGACCGAGCAGTCCGGCAAGGCAGGCGGCGGCGCCGAGGCGGCGGACGCCGGGCCCGGCGACGGCACCGCAGACGAGGCCACCGGCGGGGAGAAGACCGACGCCCGGGACCAGGGCGCCGACGACACGGGCGACGCCAAGGACGGCGCCGCCGCCGCCGGAGATGCCGCCGCAGCCGAGAAGGCCAGGAGCGGCGACAAGGACACCACGGGTACGGCCGGTGACGAGCCCGCCGATCCGTGGTCCGCGTTCGGGCCCGCACCGGAGCCGGTGCTCGGCCGGCCCCGGCGGGCGATCCGCGCGGTCGGCCGGTTCCTGGTGCACGAGTGGACGCTCGCCGCCGTCGCCGCGCTGGCGCTGGCCGCGGCGATGACCTGGCCCACGTTGCGCTATCCGCGGCACACGCTGCCGCAGGACTACTGGGATCCGAGCCTGCAGGCGTGGCAGATGGCGTGGTCCGGCCACATCCTGCGCACCGACCCGGCGATGCTGTGGCACGCGAACACGTTCTATCCGGAGAACTGGAGCTTCGCGTTCTCCGACACGCTCCTCGGGTACGCCCCGGCCGGCCTGATCGGGGTCGGCCCGGAGCACGCCGTGCTGCGCTACAACATCATGTTCGTGCTGGCGCACGCGCTCGCCGCGTTCGGCGCGTACGTGCTGGCCCGGCAGCTCGGCGCGGGCCGCATCGGCGGCGCGGTGGCCGGGGCGGGCTTCGCCTACGCGCCGTGGCTGCTGGCCCAGGCGGGGCACCTGCACATCCTCTCCAACGGCGGCATCCCGCTGGCGCTGGCCATGCTGGCCCGGGGTCACGGCTGGTCCCTGCGCTACGGCTACCGGCCGCGTCGCCGGCAGGCGGGCTGGGCGTTCGCCGGGTGGCTGGTGGCCGCGTGGCAGCTCAGCCTGGGGTTCGGCATCGGGCTGCCGTTCGCGTACATGCTGGCCGGCACCGTTCTGGTGGCGGTGGTGCTGTGGTTCGTGCGGCGGCGCCGGGTGCGGCGTCCGTTCGGGCGGCGGCTGTTCCTGGCCGACGTGTTCGGCGGGCTGGCCTTCGCCGCGGTGGGCGCGGCGCTGGCGGTGCCGTACTTCAAGGTCGCCGAGCTGCACCCGAACGCGGAGCGGACGCTCGGTGACATCGCGCTCTACTCGCCGCCGGCGAGCGGGTTCTTCACCGCGCCGGCCGAGTCGCGGGTCTGGGGCGGGCTGCACGAGGGCGCCCGGGCCGTGCTGCCCTGGCATCCGGAGATGACGCTGCTGCCGGGTTTCGTGCTCTACGCGCTCGCCGCCGGTGGCCTGTTCTTCTCGGTCTGGCGGGTCCGGCACCGGATCTTCCTGCTGGCCGGCGTGCTCGTGACGATGGCGCTGGCGATGGGCACCCGGTTCTTCGGCGGCCGGTTCACCTACGTGCCGTTGTTCGACTACCTGCCGGGCTGGAGCGGGCTGCGCACGCCGGGCCGGATGATGCTCTGGGCCACGCTGCTGCTGGGCCTGCTCGCGGCCGGCGCGGTCACCGCGTTCTGCATGCGGGTACGCGAGCTGGCCGCCGAGCGGGTGCCGCCGTGGCCGGGCCCGTGGCTGCGTCTGGCCACGCTGCTGCCGTTGGCGCTGGTGATCGTGGAAGGGCTGAACGCGACGCCGCAGCCGGTGGTGCCGCGGCAGCCGGCGGCGATGCGGACGGTGGACGGCCCGATGCTGGTGCTGCCGAGCAGCCAGAACCTGGATCAGCCGGTGATGCTCTGGTCCACCGACCGGTTCCAGCCGATGGTCAACGGCGGCAGCGGTTTCACGCCGCGTTCGCAGGCCCAGATCCGCGAGGCGACTGTCAGCTTCCCGGACTACGCGAGTGTCGACTACCTGCGGCAGATCGGCGTGAAGAACGTGGTCGTGTTGCGCGACGAGCTGGCGGGCACCCCGTGGGAGGGGATGCTCGACCGGCCGGTCGACACGCCGGGCGTGACCCGGGAGCAGGTCGGCGAGGCGGTCGTGTTCCGGCTGTAGACCGGAACACGACCGGCTCGGTCACACCGGAACGGGTTCGACGGGCCGTTCGGCGGCTCGCGCGCGCCAGCGCTGATGCCAGGGCGCGTCGGGCGCGCCGTCGAGCACCCCGCCGTCCGGGTCGTCGGCGTAGGTGTGCCGGACCACGTCCAGCTCGGGCCGCACGATGTCCCGGATCACGAACCCGCAGAGCACCACCACGGTGATCAGGCGCAGGCTCGACGCGAGCACGAAGACGCCCTCGGGGAAGACCGGCCGGGACATGGCAGTGCCGAGCAGTTCGCCGTAGAAGGCGGCGAAGTAGCCGACCTCGGCGACCTGCCAGGCCAGGAACGCACCCCAGCGCGGCCGGGCGAGCACCGCGAGCGGCAGCAGCCAGAGCACGAACTGCTGGGACCAGACCTTGCTGAAGATGAGGAACGCGGCGACCACCAGGAAGGCGAGCTGGGCCAGCCGGGGCCGGCGCGGCGCCAGCAGGGCCAGCCCGGCCACGCCGAGGCAGGCCAGCCCGAACAGCAGGTACGACAGCCAGTTGAGGGTGGGGATGTTCGCGTTCAGCCACTCGAAGGGCCCGAGCTCGCCGGGTGCGGACGGGCTGATCCGGCCGTCCAGGTAGCGGCCGATGTACCAGAGCGTGCCCCAGTCGATGGGGCGCGTGGTGTTCAGGTCGAAGAAGCGTTCCCAGTTCTCCCGGTACGGGATCGCCACCGGCAGGTTCACCGCCACGAGCGTCACCAGCGCGGTCGCCGTGGCGACGAGCCCGGCCAGCATCTTGCCGGCGCGCAACGCGAGGACCAGGATCGGGCCGAGGATGAACAGCGGCCACATCTTGGCCGCGCCGCCCAGTCCGATGAGGACGCCTGCTACTCCGGGCAGCAGCAGCGCGTACCGGTCGGGCCGGGCGCGTGCCCAGGCCAGCAGGCCGAACGCGGCCAGGCCGATGGCGAGCAGGTCCCAGTTGACGGTGGCGGTGAGCACCAGCGCCGGGGAGAGCGCGAACAACGCGGCGTCCCAGGGTCGTCGTCGGCGCAGGCTGAGGATCACCGCGACGGTGGCGACGGCGAGCGCGCCGAGCACCAGCGCGTTCAGGTTGTAGAACCACTGGCCCTGGTTGATGGCGGGGTTGTCGGAGCCGAGGGCGTGCACCGGGAGGCCGAGGGCGCCCATGAAGTAGCCGGTCAGCACCGGGTACTCCACCGGGTGGTCGGCGTAGGGGACCTTGCCCTCGTTGAGCCCCTCGGCGTAGTAGAGCGCCAGCACGTCGGTGTAGCACATCCGGGTGTACTGGATGTTGTTCTGCCAGGCGCCGTCCTGGCAGGGCGACTTCTGCACCCAGTGCAGGGCCAGCGTCAGGCACACCAGGGCCAGCACGATCCGGCCGGCGGTCCAGAACCGGCTCTCCCGGCCGGCGCGCCGGTCGAGAGCGGCGGCGTGGTCGCCGAGCGGCCCGCCGATCAGGCCGGAGGCGCCGCGGACGAACCAGTCCGAGCGGGAGGGATGGTCCACCGTCTCGGCGGGTCGTGGCGCCGCCTCGGACGCGCCGGGCTCATCGATGCCTGCGGGCGACTGAGTGCTCATGGAGAGGCATCCTGCCGTACACCGGGGGTCGCCGTCCCGTCGCGCGCGGAGAAATTCCGGTACACGAAACGCGGCGGCGGCCGGACCCGAGGTCCGGCCGCCGCCGTCAGGTGGTACGCGTCAGTTCTGTCGTGTCGGTGGTGTGCTCGGTAGCAACCCACCGCCGCCACCGCCGCCACCGGGCCGTCCACCACCGCCGGGGAGCCCGCCTCCACCGGGGTTGGTGCCACCCTGGTCGCCGCCACCCGGGGTGCCGCCGCCGGGCGTGCCGCCGGGGCAGAACAGGCCGAGCGGGTCGCAGTTCTGGCCCGGCTGGCCGGGCTCGTTCGCCGGCGGTGGCACTTCGCCGTTGCCGGCGTCGTCCTTGCCGATGTTCGCCGCGGGCGGGAACTCTTCCTTGTCCTTGCCCTTGAGCGCGTCGTTCATGAAGCGCTGGAAGATGTCACCCGGCATCCGGGCGCCACTGATGTCCCGGCCGTCCTTGTACTTGATCGCCTTGCGGTCCTTGACGTTTCCGACCCAGACCGCGGTGGCGAGCTGCGGCGTGTAGCCGATCATCCAGGCGTCACCGTTGGCGGTCGTCTTGTCGTTGAGTTCCCAGGTGCCGGTCTTCTCGGCGACCTGACGGCCGTCCTCGAGCTTCTTGTTGATCTGGCCCGGGTACTGCTTCAGCACGGAGGTGACGTCGGCGACGATCTCCTTGTCGATCCGCTTTTGCGGATCGAGCTTCTCCCCGCCGAGCGTGTCCCACTGGCCGGTGTTCGGGTTCTGCTTCTGCACCTTCCGGACGAAGTGCGCCTTGTGGTAGATGCCCTCATTGGCGAACGTGGCGACGCCGTTGGCGTGGTCGAGCACCGTGATCGGGTACTGGCCGTAGCCGATGACGTGGAAGAACGGCGAGGGAGCCAGGTCCTTCGGGTCGGCCTTGGTCAGGTCGTGCGCCTTGGCCGGGTTGGTGTCGGTCTGCCACATGGTGGTGACGCCGGCCCGCTTGGCCATGTCGAGCACCTTGTCCGGCCCGATCTGCTCGGTGATGTAGTAGAACGGCACGTTCAGCGACTTCAGCGTCGACTGTTCGAGGGTGCAGGAGTCACCGCACTTGACCGTGTCCGCGCCGGCGTTGCTGACCTTGAACTTGGTGCCCTTCGGCGTGAACGCCGTCCCCTTCCACCGGGACTTGAGCGAGATGCCTTCCTTGAGCGCCGCGGCGAGCGTGTAGATCTTGAAGCTCGAACCCGGCGAGTGCCCGCCGCTTACTACGCCGTTGTCGACGTTCTTCCCGGCGTAGTCGGTGCCGGTGCCGTTGTCGCCGCCGTAGTAGGCGAGCACCCGGCCGGTCTTCGGGTCGATGGCCACCACGGCAGCCATCAGGTTCGACGGCTGGCCGGCGAGCTCGGAGCCCTTCTTGGCCCGTTGGGCCGCGGCGAGCGCCGCCTCCTGCATCTTCCGGTTGATCGTAGTGGTGATCTTGTAACCACCCCGGCTCAGCGCCTTGGAGCACAGAGGCTTCTTCTCGGTCGCCTCGGCCTCCTTGTCGGTGCAGAGCTTCATCTCGCGCAGTTCCTGCGAGACGTAGTTGACGATGTTGCCGTACGGGGTGTCGATGCCGAAGCCGCCGCCGCTGTTCTTCGACGGCTTCGCGATGTTCGTCGGGTACTCGGTGGGGTGCACCGGCGTGTTCGGCGCATCGAGCCACTTCTCCGTGATCATGCCGTTGATCACGTAGTTCCACCGGTCCAGCGCGGCGGTCGGGTTGATCGCCGGGTCGTAGCCCTGGTGGGTGGCGCTCGGCTCCGGCTGCTTGATCAGTGCGGCGAGCACCGCGGCCTCGGCCACGTTCAGGCTCTTGACGTCCTTGCCGAAGTAGGTCCGTGCCGCCGCCTGGATGCCGTACGCGCCCCGGCCGAAGTAGATGACGTTCAGGTAGTGCTGCATGATCACGCGCTTGTCGTACTTGTCGTTCAGCTTGGAGGCGAGGATCGCCTCCTTCACCTTGCGGCCGTACGTGTCCTGGTTCAGGTTCTCGAACGCGTTGCGCGCGTACTGCTGGGTGATGGTCGAGGCGCCCTGCTTGTCGCCGCCGGTGAGGTTGTTCCACGCGGCCCGGGCGATGCCCTTGTAGTCCACACCGGAGTGCTTGTAGAAGTTCCGGTCCTCCGCCGCGGCGACCGCGTGCTGGACGTGCTCCGGAATCTGGTCGATGGTGACGAGCTGCCGGTTCTGGTCGCCGATCCGGGCGATCGCGGTGCCCGTCGAGTCGTAGATGGTGGTGGACAGCGGCGGGATGGTGTCCTCCGGGAGCACCACCTTGGTGGAGTACCAGGTGAAGCTCACCACGCCGATGCCGGCGAGCATGATGAACACGGCGAAGCCGGCGATCAGGATGTTGATCCGGCGGCGCTTCTTGGCGCGCGCCGGGTCCTCACCGCGGCCACGCCGGCCGGGACCGAGCGGACCGCCGGGGCCGCCGGGACCACCGGGGCCACCGCCGGCGGCACCTGGTACCCGGGCGCGGCCACCGACTGCTGCCGCGCCGACGCTCGCGCGTCCGCCCACGCTCGCACGCCCGCCCACGCTCGCCGCGCCCACCGAGGCCCGCCCGGCCGGAGCGGCCGGGGACACCGGCACCGACGCCCGGCCGGCGCCGGCGCGCCCGGAGGCGCCGGGAGCCGGCGAGACGGGCACCGAGGCGCGGCCGCCCGTACCGGCCCGGCCGACCGAGGCCGAGCCGCGCGGGGCCGGAGCGGCGCCGCCGACCGAGGCCCGGCCGCCCGCGCCGTACGGTGTCGCGGAGGCGCGCGCCGAGGCGCCGCCGTCCGCCGCGCCGGACCAACCGTTCCCGCCCCGGCTCCCTTCGGAACCGGGGTCGCCGTTCGGGCCCGGGATCTGGGCCCGCCCACGCGAAGAACTGGGATCGCCGTAGTTCATTCCTCACACCCTGCCGGTCGCGGTGGGGCGCGGGGGCGCCGCCACCGGGTTGCCGTGAGCTGGAACACGGGACGTTACCCGCCGGCGGTACCGGCGCGTGCCCGTCAAATCCGACCTATTCGGACCAATTACGCTTAAAGGCTGTCGCTTCTGCCACCCGGGGAATGGGCCGGCAGCGATCGGGACAGCCACGTTCACCGTTGCGCCTCTCGCCTTCGCCGAGGGGTGGAGCCGTTGGCCGCGACCGACTCGTCCGCGTCCTCCGCCTCGCCCGCGAGACCGTCCCGGCCGAGCAGGAACTGCTCGACGAGATGGTTCCAGTCGCAGCCGGGGCAGACCTCCACCACGAACACCTGGAACTCACGCAGCGTCATGGCCAGGACGGGCAACTCGGCCCGGGTACGCGCCTGGCCGGCCGACTGCTTGAGTTCGTCCCCGTAAATGTAGTGGACGTGGATCAGGTTCTCGCTGCGGCAGATCGGGCAGCGGTGGTCGGTCGGCTCGCCGTGGAAACGAGCAGCGTTCTTCAGGTACGGCGAGGCGTCGCAGACGTCGTACGTGCCGATCCGCCCGGCGAGCAGTTCACGCAGCACAGCCCGCTTCTGAAGCGAGTAGTCGACGACCTGGCGCTGCGTACGCATGCGGGAAAGGGTACGCGCTCCGGCGAACCCAGGCGACCACGGTCACGATCCGTGATGATCGCGTCGCGTAAGCAGGGGTTTGCCCCACCCTCCCCTCTCCGCTAACGTGCGATGTATCGGTCCGATACATCGCGGTGGTTAGCTCTCCGCGCAGGGGGAAAAGAAGGGATGGCCCGTGCTCGAGCTCGCCATCCTCGGCCTCCTGCAGGAGGCGCCCATGCACGGCTACGAGCTGCGCAAGGAGCTGACCGCCAAGCTCGGCGCCATCCGGGCGGCGATCAGCTACGGCTCTCTCTACCCGACCCTGCGCCGGCTGCAGGCGGCGGGATGGATCGCCGAAGCCGCCGAGACACCCGCGACCGCCGAGGAGGTTCCCGCGCTGACCAGCCGACGCGGTCGGGTGGTCTACACCATTACCGCGGAGGGCAAGGAACGCTTCGCCCAGCTCATAGCGCAGGCTGGACCCGAGACGTACGACGACACGGGCTTCGGCGTGCACTTCGCGTTCTTCGCCCGGACCGACCAGGCCACCCGGCTCCGGATCCTGGAAGGTCGTCGCCGCAAGATCGAGGAACGTCGCGAAGGTCTTCGTGACGTGCTCGGCCGGGCAGCCGAGCGCCTCGACGCGTACACCCTGGAACTGCAACGCCACGGGCTCGACGCCTGTGAGCGCGAGGTCCGCTGGCTGGAGGAGCTCATCGCCAACGAGCGCTCCGGCCGGGCCCCGGCCGACCCGCGACCCGGGACGGCCGGTGGCCGAGGAGACAACGACAGCCCGCCCACGCCTGGAACGTCCAGGACAGAGCGGCCGTGATGAAGAAGAAGGAGGCAGACGCTATGGGCTCCGTCCGCGTCGCCATCGTCGGTGTGGGTAACTGCGCCTCGTCCCTCGTACAGGGCGTGGAGTACTACCGGAACGCCGACCCGAACGACCGCGTCCCGGGTCTCATGCACGTCACCTTCGGCGACTACCACGTTTCCGACGTGAAGTTCGTCGCGGCGTTCGACGTGGACGCCAAGAAGGTGGGCATGGACCTCGCGGAGGCGATCGTCGCCAGCGAGAACAACACGATCAAGCTGTGCGACGTGCCGCCGACCGGCGTCACCGTGCAGCGCGGCCCGACCTTCGACGGTCTGGGCCAGTACTACCGCGAGATCGTCGAGGAGTCGGACGCCAAGCCGGTCGACGTGGCGCAGGCGCTGCGCGACGCGCAGGTCGACGTGGTCGTCTCCTACCTCCCGGTGGGCTCCGAGGAGGCCGACAAGTTCTACGCCCAGGCCGCGATCGACGCCGGCTGCGCGTTCGTGAACGCCCTGCCGGTGTTCATCGCCTCGGACCCGGAGTGGGCGAAGAAGTTCACCGACGCCGGCCTGCCGATCGTCGGCGACGACATCAAGAGCCAGGTCGGTGCCACCATCGTGCACCGCGCCCTGGCGAAGCTCTTCGAGGACCGCGGGGTCGAGCTGCTGCGCACGTACCAGCTCAACTTCGGCGGCAACATGGACTTCATGAACATGCTGGAGCGCAACCGCCTGGTCTCGAAGAAGATCTCGAAGACCCAGTCGGTGACCTCGCAGATCCCGCACGAGATGAGCAAGAGCGACGTGCACATCGGCCCGTCCGACCACGTGCCGTGGCTGGACGACCGCAAGTGGGCGTACATCCGCCTGGAGGGCCGCTCCTTCGGTGACACCCCGCTCAACGCTGAGCTGAAGCTCGAGGTGTGGGACTCGCCGAACTCGGCCGGTGTCATCATCGACGCCGTCCGCGCCGCGAAGATCGCGCTGGACCGGAAGATCGGTGGCCCGATCCTCTCCGCCTCCTCGTACTTCATGAAGTCCCCGCCGGAGCAGTACGCCGACCACGACGCGCACGCCGCCGTCGAGGCGTTCATCGCCGGCGAGATCGAGCGCTGACACGCTGACACGCACAGGAAGGAAGGCCGGGTCCGCGCGGACCCGGCCTTCCTTCTTCGCGTACGTCAGGACCAGGCGCGCCGCAGCGCCACCGACGCCTCCAGCTCCAGCAGCGTCACCTTGCGCGGCAGCCCGCCGCCGAAGCCGACCAGCTTGCCGCCCGCGCCGACGATCCGGTGACAGGGCACGATCACCGGCACCGGATTGCGGTTGCAGGCCACCCCGACCGCCCGGGCGCCGCCGGGATCACCGACCGCCTTCGCCACCTCGCCGTAGGTAGCCGTCTCCCCGTACGGGATGCGGGTCATCTCCCGCCAGACGGCGCGCTCGAACTCCGAGCCCCGGGGCGCCGACACCGGGACGGTGAACTCGGTCAGCTCACCGGCGAAGTACGCCCGCAGCTCCGCCACCGCCAGCCGGGCCACCGCCTCGCCGGGTTCGCCCGAGGCCCCGTCCACCCGGCCGAAGTGCGCGCCGCGCACCGCGTCGTCGTCGGTGCCGACGGAGAACTCCCCGATCGGGGAGTCGAGCACGGTCCAGCGCATGTCACCTATTGTCGCGCGGCCGCCGACATTCTCCCCGACCGGCCCTGACCCGCCGCTGGACGTCCGCTGAACGAAGTCGATGTTGCACGGCGTCGATACCGTGCAGGTCATGGCCACCGGGACGCTCATTTTCCTGATCATCGGCGGGGTCGGTGTGGGCGTGCTGACGCTCGCCCTGCTCGGCTCGGGAGTGCTCCACCTCGGCCAGCCGGACGTCGACGGGCCGGTGTCGCTGGAGGCGGCCGCCGGGTTCACCGGGGCGTTCGGGTTCGGCGGCGCGATCGTCAACGAGTTGCTCGGGGGTCGTACCCCCGGAATGGTCGCGGCGGCGGTGGCCGGCGGCGCGCTCGCCGCCGTGCCCACCGGCTGGCTGGCGGCCCGGCTGAGCCGCGCGGCCCGCAACATGCGCACCGACGCCACACCCACCCGCGACCACCTGGCCGGCGCGATCGGGCTGGTGGTGACGCCGATCCCCAGCGGCGGCTACGGCGAGGTGCGGGTACGCCTCGCCGGTCAGCCGGTGAAGCTCAACGCCCGCGCCGACGGGCCGATGCCGGTCGGCACCCGGATCTTCGTGGTCGAAGCCCTGAGCGAGACCAGCGTGCACGTCGAGACCTACTGACCCCACCACACAGACGGGAACCCCCATGCCCCTGCTCGTCGCCATCGGCGGCGCGGTCCTCCTCGCCGTCGTCCTCGTCCTCTTCGTGTTGTCCCGGATCAAGGTGGCCGGGCCGAACCAGGCGTTCATCGTCACCGGCCGCAAGGGCCGCACCACCCAGACCGCCGACGGCGGCCGGGCCACCGACATGTCCGGGCAGAAGGTCGTGCTCGGCGCCTCGGTGTTCGTGCTGCCGGTGGTGCAGAAGCTCCAGTCGCTCGACCTGTCCAGCCGCCGGATCGACGTCAGCATCCGCGGCGCGGTGAGCAAGCAGGGCATCCGTACCGAGCTGCACGGCGTCGCGATCGTCAAGGTGGGCGGCACCGAGGACGCGATCCGGGCCGCCGCCCAGCGCTTCCTGAACCAGCAGGAGGAGATCGACAACTTCACCCGCGAGGTGCTCGCGGGCGCGCTCCGTTCGATCGTCGGGCGGCTCACCGTCGAGGAGATCATCCGGGACCGGGCGGCGTTCGCCAGCGCGGTCGCCGAGGAGGCCGAGCACTCGATGACCAACCAGGGCCTGGTGCTGGACACCTTCCAGCTTCAGGACATCCTGGCCGAGGGCTCCTACCTCCAGGACCTGGGACGGCCGGAGGCGGCCCGCGTGCTCAAGGACGCGGCCATCGCCGAGGCGCGGGCCCGCCAGCAGGCCGAGCAGGAGCGGCTGCTCGCCGAGGAGGCGATCGCCGAGGCGAACCGGAACCTGGCGCTCAAGCAGGCAGGCATCCAGGCCGAGATCGACGCGGCGAAGGCGAAGTCGGCGGCGGCCGGTCCGCTCGCGCAGGCCGAGCGGGACCAGGCGATCCTCTCCGAGCAGCAGAAGGTGGCCGAGCGCAACGCCGAGCTGAAGCAGCGCCAGCTCGACACCGAGGTGCGCAAGCCGGCCGACGCCGCCCGGTACAAGGTGGAGCAGGAGGCCGAGGCGAACCGCAACGCGGCGGTGCTCAACGCCGACGCGCAGCGGCAGGCCACGATCGCTGCCGCGCAGGCCTCCGCCGAGCAGGCCCGCCTCACCGGTGAGGGCGAGCGGGCCCGCCGGGCCGCGCTGGCCGAGGCGAACGCGATCGAGGGCGCCAAGGAGGGTGAGGCCGAGCAGCGTCGCCGTTCCGCGATCGCCGAGGCGGTCGAGCGGGAGGGCCAGGCCGAGGCCGCGGCGATCCTCGCCAAGGGTCAGGCCGAGGCCGACGCGATGGCCCGCAAGGCCGAGGCGTTCGCCGCGTACGGCGAGGCGGCCGTCCTGGACCTGCTGGTCAAGGTGCTGCCCGAGGTGGTCGGCGCGGCCAGCGCCCCGATCGGCGCGATCGACAAGATGACGGTGATCTCCACCGACGGCGCGTCCTCGCTGACCAAGTCGGTGGCCGGCAACGTCGCCCAGGGCCTCCAGCTCGGCAGCGACCTGACCGGCATCGACCTGGCCGGGCTGCTGGCGCGGCTGGGCAGCAGCGCCCAGCACAACGGCAAGACCACTGTGGACGGCAGCACCGTCACCCAGTGACGACGACGCCCGCCGGTTCCCCTCGGGAGCCGGCGGGCGTCGTGCTGTGGTACGGGTCAGAGCACGGCGACGACGAACTTCTCGCCGGCGCCCAGGCCGAGGGTCGGGCTGTTCCAGTCGATCGTCCGGCCGGCGATGAGCTGGCTGGTGCCGGCGCTGCCGGCGGTGACCGCCTTCTCGTTGATGTTCGCGTACAGGTAGACCGAGCCGTCGGCGTTGTAGTCGAGGAACGACATCCCCTCCCACGCGCCGATCGAGGCGCCCCGGGCGATCAGCGGCTTCGCCCCGGCGCTCTCCGCCGTGACGAACTTGCCGTTGATCTGGGCCTTCAGGCCGAAGGTGCCGTAGCCGTCACCGACGTTCACCAGCTCGTACTTCTCCCAGGCGCCGACGGTCGCCGAGCGCGCGATCAGCGGCTTCGCCCCGGCGCTCTCCGCCGTCACGAACTTGCCACTGGCCACCGACTTGATGCTCACGAGGGGCGCCGGGGCGTCGAAGTCGAACTTCTCGGCGGTGCCGATCGCGGTCTTGCTGGCGATCAGCGGGGAGGTGGCGCTCGGCGCGGTGACGTACCTGCCGTTGATCGCCGCCTTCAGGCTGATCGTGCCGTCGGTGTTGTCGACGATCTGGAACTTCTCCCACGCGCCGATGGTGGCCGAGCGGGCGATCAGCGGCTTCGCTCCGGCGCTCTCCGCCGTGACGAACTTGTTCGTGACCCGCGCCCGCAGGCCGAACAGGCCTCCGCCGGCGTCGACCACGTCGTACTTCTCCCAGGCGCCGATGGAGGTGCCCCGGGCGATCAGCGGCTTCGCCCCGGCGCTCTCCGCGGTGACGTAACGGCCGTTGACGCGGGCCTTGAGCCCGTACGAGCCGCGGGCCGTCACGGCCGAGCCGATGTGCAGCAGCCGGTCGGTGGAGCCCATGATGTCGTGCACCGCGCCGCCGATGCCGGTGGTCACGACCGAGTCGCGTACCTGCTGCGGCGACCAGGCCGGGTGCTCCTCCAGCAGCAGCGCGGCGGCGCCCGCCACGTGCGGGGACGCCATCGAGGTGCCGCTCATCGACTCCGTGCCGGCGCTGCTGCCGGCCTTGGCCGAGACGATGCCGGTGCCGGGCGCGAACAGGTCCAGGCAGCGGCCGTAGTTGGAGAACCAGGCACGCATGTCGACCCGGTCGGTGGCGCCGACGGTGATCGCGGCGGGCACGCTCGCCGGCGAGGAGCCGCAGGCGTCCTGCATGCTGTTGCCGGCCGCGACGGCGTAGGTGATGCCGGAGGCGATCGAGCGGGTGACCGCGTCGTTCACGGCCTGGTCGACGCGATCGACGCCGAGGCTCATGTTGGCGACGGACGGCCCGGTGGCGTTGGCGGTGACCCACTCGATGCCGGCGATCACCTGCTCGGTGTCGCCGCTGCCGGAGCAGTCGAGGACCCGGACGGCGACCAGGTCGACGGCCTTCGCGACGCCGTACGTCGTACCGCCGATCGTGCCCGCCACGTGGGTGCCGTGCCCGTCGCAGTCCTGCGCGACGTCGTCCTGCTCGACCGCGTCGTAGCCGTTGCGGGCGCGCCCGCCGAAGTCCTGGTGGTCGATGTCGATGCCGGTGTCGATCACGTACGCGGTCACCCCGGCGCCGGTGGCCGGGTAGGTGTACTTGCCGTCGGTCCGGGTCTTGAGCTGGTCGATCCGGTCCAGGCCCCACGGCGGAGTGGTCTGGGTGCCGGCGGTGCTCCAGCGCTGAACCTGCTGGACGTACTCGACGTCCGGGTCGGCGGCGAGCCGCGCGGCCTGCCGGGCGTCCATGGTGGCCGAGTAGCCGTTCAGCGCCTTGCCGAAGACCCGGCGGACGGTGCCGCCGTGCTCGCCGGCCAGCGCGGACGCGGCGGACTTCACCTTGGCCGGGGTGGTCTTGCCCTTCTTGAGGACCACGACGTAGCGGCCGGGCACCGCCTCGGCCGTGCCGGCGCCACGGACCGACGGTCGTTTCGGGTCGGCGAGGGCCGGCCCGGCGACTGTGGCGCAGAGGATGGAGGTGGCGCTGGTGAGGGCCAGCCCCACGAGCGCGGAGCGGCGCAGGCCGCCGTGACGTGTCATGAATCGACTCCCCGTGTCCAGCGACCGTCCGGAGCGGACGGGCGGATGAGATCGGACCAGCCGCATCTGTCGATCCGGCGGCTGCCGATGACTCATCATGCGGGAGACATCGACCGGAACGGGTCACCCGTTCGGTCGACACGCCGCCGTATCGTCGTCAGATCACGGACGCCGGTCTCAGCCGGTGATGCCCTCGTCGCGCGCCCAGCGCAGCAGCTCCGCCTCGGCCTCGTCGCGGTCCAGCGGCCCGCGCTCCAGGCGCAACTCCTTGAGGTACTGCCACGCGCGACCGACCACCGGCCCCGGCGGTACGCCGAGCAGCTCCATGATCGCGTTGCCGTCCAGGTCGGGCCGGACCCGGGCCAGGTCCTCCTCGGCGGCGATCCGGGCGATCCGCTCCTCCAGCGCGTCGTAGTCGGCCGCGAGCTGCGCGGCCTTGCGCCGGTTGCGGGTGGTGCAGTCGGACCGGGTCAGCTTGTGCAGCCGGGACAGCAGGTCACCGGCGTCGGTGACGTACCGGCGCACCGCCGAGTCGGTCCACTCGCCCCGGCCGTACCCGTAGAAGCGCAGGTGCAGCCCGACCAGCTTGACCACCTGGGAGGTGATCTCCTTGGAGTAGCGCATCGCCTTCATCCGGTTCTTGGTCAGCCGGGCGCCGACCACCTCGTGGTGGTGGAAGCTGACCCGGCCGTCCGCGCCGACCGCCTTTGTGGCCGGCTTGCCGACGTCGTGCATGAGCGCGGCCATCCGCAGCACGAAGTCGCAGCCGTCGGACTCCAGCGACATCGCGTTGCTGACCACTGTGAGCGTGTGCTCGTAGACGTCCTTGTGCTGGGCGTGCTCGTCGATGGTGAGCTTCAGGCCGGTCAGCTCGGGCAGGAAGCGCTCGGCCAGCCCGGTGTCGACGAGCAGGCGCAGCCCGGTGATCGGGTCGGCGCCGCAGAGCAGCTTGGTGAACTCGTCCCGGATCCGCTCGGCGGTGATCCGGTCCAGGTCGCCGGCCATCTCGGTCATCGCCGCCCGGACGTCCGGGTGGACGGCGAAGCGGAGCTGGGCGGCGAACCGGGCCGCGCGCAGCATCCGCAGCGGGTCGTCGCGGAACGACTCCTGCGGCGTCCCCGGGGTACGAATGATCTTGGCGGCCAGGTCGGCCAGCCCGCCGTACGGGTCGGTGAACCGGTGGTCGGGCAGGCTGACCGCCATCGCGTTGACGGTGAAGTCGCGGCGCTTGAGATCCTCGGTCAGGCTGGTGCCGTACTGCACCACCGGGTTGCGGCTGACCTGGTCGTAGACCTCCGCCCGGAACGTGGTGATCTCCAGGTTGAGGCCGTCGCGCTGGCAGGCGATGGTGCCGAACTCGCGTCCGGTCTCCCAGATCGACTCCGCCCAGCCGCGGATGACCTTGATGGTCTCGTCCGGGTGGGCGTCGGTGCAGAAGTCGAGGTCGTTGCCGAGCCGCCCGAGCAGTGCGTCGCGGACGGATCCGCCCACCAGGTGCAGTTCGTGACCGGCCCGGGCGAAGCGCCGGCCCAGCTCGTCGGCAACCGGCGAGACTCGGAGCAGTTCGGCGACGGCGTTGCGCTGCGCGGCGGTCAGTTCGCGGCGGTCGGCGGCGTGGGAGGCGGAGGCTTCGGACATGGGATCGCCAGCCTATCGGGCCGGAGGTGGATCGACCGCGCCGGGCGCGGGTAACGGGTCCGGGTTGACTAAGGTTCCGGTTGGGCAGGGCCGGCCGGGCCCGGTCGCCACGTACCCACTGGAGGCTGGCAGATGAGCGGCGGGCTCTACCGCAGCGCGAACGCGTCCGGCGGCGGCCTGCCGCCGGACGACGGCGCCACCTTCATCTCCGCCGAGCCGCTGAACCAGCCCGGCGTCGAGGCCGTCGCGCCGCCGCAGGAGGTGGTCGCCGAGACCAGCGCCGCGGCGAACAGCGCGGTGATGGCGATCGGCAGCCTGGTGAGCCGGGGTACGGGGTTCATCCGCAACCTGATGATCGGCGCCGCGCTCGGCACGATGGTCGGCGACGCGTTCACCACCGCCCAGTTCCTGCCCAACCAGGTGTACGAGTTCCTGCTCGGCGGCGTGCTGACGAGCGTCCTGGTGCCGGTGCTGGTGCGCCGCCGCAGGATCGACGCGGACCGGGGCGAGGCGTACGCGCAGCGCCTGCTGACGCTCGCGGTGCTGGCGCTCGCCGTGACCGCGCTGATCGCGGTGCTGCTGGCCCCGCTGCTGACCGCCGTGTACGCGGCCGGCGGCGACGATCCGGCGTACACCAAGCTCGTCACCCGGCTGTCGTACCTGATGCTGCCGATGCTGTTCTTCACCGGCATCAGCGCGCTGATCGCCGCGGTGCTGAACACCAGGGGGCACTTCGCCGCCCCGATGTGGGCGCCGATCCTCAACAACCTCGTCTCGATCGGCACGTTCGGCCTGTACATCGTCGTCTTCGGCGCGACCGGCCTCCGGCCCGACGAGGTGGGCTGGGACCGGATCCTGCTGGTCGGCGGCGGCACGCTGCTGGGCGTGGCGGTGCAGGCCGTCGGCCTGCTGCCCGCGCTGCGCAAGGTCGGCTTCCGGTGGAAGGCGCGGTTCGACTTCCGCGAGCTGGGGCTGCGCGAGCTGGCCCGGCTCGGCGCCTGGATGTTCTGCTACGTCGCGGTCAACCAGCTCGGCCTCTTCGTGGTGGTCAACCTGCTCAACCGGGCCACCGGCGGGGACGGCGAGAACGCCGGCCTGCTGATCTACAACAACGTGTTCCTGCTGCTGATGATGGCGCACGGCATCATCGCCGTCTCGATCATCACCGCGCTGATGCCGCGGATGAGCGCGGCGGCGGCCGAGAACCGGTTCCACGACGTCACCGCCGACCTGTCCCGGGGCACCCGGATGGTCACCGCGGTGCTCGCGCCCATCGCGGTCTGCTACGCGGTGCTGGCCGCCCCGATCTCGGTGGTGGTGTTCCGGTACGGCGCGTTCACCGGCGACAACGCGGTGGCCACCTCGACGGTGCTGCTGGTGGCGGCGCTCGGCCTGGTGCCGTTCGCGGTGAGCCAGCTCTTCACCTTTGCGTTCTACGCGCTGCCGGACACCCGTACCCCGGCTCTGATCAACATTCCGGTGGTGGCGCTGCGCGTGCTGCTCCAGGTGGGTTTGTTCCTGCTCTTCTCGAACACGTTCGCGGCGGCCGGGATGATGCTCGGCAACGCGGTGTCGTACCTGGCGGCGGCGATCATCTCGGCGATGCTGCTGCGGCCCCGGGTGGGCCGGATCGGGCTGGGCGGGATCATGCGGACGCTCGGCCGGGTGGTCGTGGCCGCCCTCGGCGCGGCGGTCGTCGGTGTGCTCGTGGTCGCGGTGCTCCCCGGCGACCCGGAGAGCCTGAGCTGGCTCGCCGCAGCGGTCCAGTTGGTGATCGGCGGCGCGGCGATCGGCGCGACCTACCTCGGGCTCGCCGTGGTGCTGCGGATCGGCGAGATCACCGAGGTGGTCGGGATGGTCCGGCGGCGCCTCGGGCGTTGACCCCCTCGCGGTGACCGACGGTGAACGAGGATCACCAGGCTGGGGATACGGCTGTGGATAACTTGGAATTCCGCCGTCCAATGGGCCTCTCGGCCTGTGGACAACCAACCGTACGGACGAGGGAGCGCAGGCCGGGGCGGGGAAAACCTCCCCGCCGCCGCACCGGTACGCCCCTGTGCCGCCTCCTTGCCGTCAACCTCTAGATTGGCGGTGCGTGTCCGGCTCGCCCGCCGGGTGGGCGGGCGACCCGGCCGGGGCCCGCGGCGACTGGCCTTCCGGCCGGTCACAGCGGGAAGATGACATGTCGGAGAACCGGGCATCCCGGGTAAGGTCGCTCTCGACGGGTACGACCGGGATCGACGCGGGTGTCGACACCGCGGCCGTTCCACCGAAGGCAGAGCGGGAAGCCACATGCCCAGCAGCACGGGTCCATCGATCGACGCGATCACCGAGGGAGGACGGGTGACCCAGGTCGGCGAGGGTCAGGAAGCGGAGGAGACCTCTCCTGCGGTCGTGACCTTCGGTGCTCCCACGGTCGGTGAGCTGCTCGCCGAGCGGTACGAACTGGTCGAGCACATCAACAACGACAGCGCGGGCCGGCTGGTCTGGCGCGGTGTCGACGTGGTGCTCCGCCGTCCCGTCGCCGTGGTCCTCCGCTACCCGGGTGGCGACTCCGCCACCGAGATGCTTCAGGCCGCGGTCGCCGCGAGCCGCGTCATCCACCCCAACCTGGTCGGCGTCTACGACGCGATCGACGAGGACGACCGGGCGTACGTGGTCCGCGAGTGGGTCGACGGGCAGTCGCTGCGCGAGATGGTCGCCGCCGACGGGCCGCTGGACCCGGCCCGGGCCACCGCGATCGGCAACGCCGTCGCCAGCGCCCTCGCCGCCGTGCACGCCACCGGCATGGTGCACGGCAACCTCCACCCCGGCACCGTCATGATCAGCGACGACGGCCGGGTGGTGCTCGCCGACGCGCGTACCGACGGCGCGGACAGCCAGGAGAACGACCTGCGCGCGGTCGGCGGGGTGCTCTACTTCGCCCTGACCGGGCACTGGCCGCACGGCGAGGCCCCGCTGCACGGCGCCACCGCCGGGCACGGCCGCGCCGCCCTGCCGGACGCCGTCCGGGACGCCGGCGGCGCCATCGCCGCGCCCCGGCAGATGCGCGCCGGGGTGCCGGCCTACCTCGACGACCTGACCATGGACCTGCTCGACCCGGAGATCCCCGCGCCGTCGTCGGACGTGCTGGCCGCCGAGCTGAGCCGGCTCGACATTCCGGCCGACGAGCAGTTCCTGGAGCAGGCCGGCCCGCTGCGATTCGCCGCCGACCCCGGCGAGGAGCCCTCCCCGCTGGCCGCGGCCGGTGGCCGCAAGGTCGCCATCGGCATCGCCGGCCTGCTGGCGGTCGCCCTGGTCGGGCTGCTCATCGGCATCAACGCGCTCGGTGGCGGCGACGACGGCGACAAGGAGCCGGTCGCCCAGCCGTCGAACAGCGCGCCGGCCACCGAGGGCGGGGCCGAGCCCGCCGCGCAGGTCCGCAAGCTCACCATTCAGGACGTACGGATCATCGACCCGGACGGCGACCGCGCCGAGGTGCGCAACGCCGAGAAGGTCATCGACGGGGACGACGACGAGGGCTGGGAGACCAACACCTACCGGACGAACGCCAAGTTCGGCGGCATCAAGAAGGGCATGGGCGTCTGGATCGACCTGGGCGCCCCGCACTCGGTCAAGCAGTTGGAGGCCACGCTCTCGGCCACCGGCGCCACCGTCGAGTTGCGCGCCGGCACCCGCGGCGACTTCCCGTCCACGTCCTCCGGTGACAAGCAGCTCGTCAACGCCTACTCGACGATGATCGGGCCGGCGAACGAGGACGGCGGCACCAAGATGATCTTCAACGCCTTCGAGCCGGACCAGAAGTACCAGTACCTGCTGTTCTGGATCACCAAGCTGCCGGTGAAGGACAACGGCAACACCTGGAAGCTCGGCGTCCAGGAGATCGTGGTCCAGGGCTCGTGACCCGGCCGCAGTCCCCGCCGCGCCACCGCCGCCGGATGTGGTGATGGCGGACCGCGACGGCACGCGTCCCGGCCGCTCCGACCTGGAGCTGCTGCGGGCGCACGCGGCCGGCGACCGGGACGCCTTCACCGAGCTGTTCCAGCGGCATCGGGACCGCCTCTGGGCGGTCGCGCTGCGGACGATCGGCGACCGCGAGGAGGCCGCCGACGCCCTCCAGGACGCCATGCTGTCGGCGCACCGCGCCGCGGCCCGGTTCCGGGGCGACTCGGCGGTCACCACCTGGCTGCACCGCATCGTGGTGAACGCCTGCCTGGACCGGATCCGGCGGCGGCAGACCCATGCCACCGTCCCGCTGCCGGACGGCGTGCACACCGACGGCGAACCGGGCCGGCACACCGGCGGCCCGGAACCGGCCGCACCGGCCCGCGACCACGACACCGCGCTCGTGGTCCGGCAGGCGCTCGCGGCGTTGCCGGCCGAACAACGGGCCGCGCTGGTCCTGGTCGACGTGCAGGGCTACCCGGTGGCCGAGGTCGCCGCCGTGCTCGGCGTCGCCGAGGGAACTGTCAAGAGCCGGTGCGCCAGGGGCCGGGCCCGCCTCGCCGTGCTGCTCGGGCACCTGCGGACCGGCACCGACGCACCGGCCGAGGACGTGCCGCGGCTCACTCACGGGAACCGCAGGCGCCCCGAGGGCGTCGGATCCTCGTCGGGAGCGTCCCGTCAGGCCGTCAGCCAGGAGGAGCCGTGACTTCCCGGGAGTTCAGCGAGGTCGACCACGACCTGCTCGCCGACTACCTCGGCGGGGCGCTGGACGGCACCCCCGAGCAGGCGACAGTGGCCCGGCTGGTCGAGGAGGACCCGGCGTGGCGGGCCGCGTACGCGAATCTCGCCGACGCGGTCGACCTGGTCGGCGCGGATCTGGCCGGCTGGGCCGCGGGCCCCGCGCCGGAGATGCCGCAGGCCGTGGCCGACCGGATCACCGCGGCGCTCGCCGGGGCCGGTCCCGCGCTGCGCGACGGTACGCCGCTCGTGCCGGCGCAGCCCGGCGGCGCGAGCCGGCCACCCGGCACGGCCCTCCGTCCCGACCGGCACAGCGGACCCGGTCGCCGTCCTCGGCGCTGGGCCCGCATCGCCGGGCCGGTGGCGCTGGCCGCGGCCTCGGTCGCCGCGGTGGGGCTCGGTGTGGGCCGGATGGCCGACTCGGGCGACGGCGGCGTCAGCACCGCCGACCGGGCGGGCGGGGAGGCGGCACCGATGGCCGCCGCGCCGTACCGGACCACCGGACCGGCAGTGCGCAGCGGCACCGACTGGACACCGGAACGCCTCGCCGCCGACCGGGCGGCCACCGGAGCGAAGTCGATCCCGGGAGACATGGCCGGCCCGTCCGGCGCGGCGCAGGACGGCGCGGAGACGCCCCTGTTCCGCGAGGATCAGCGCCTCAGCGCGCTCGGCGGGCTGGACCGGCTGTCCCGGCCGGAGACGCTCGCCGCGTGCCTCACCGCGATCGGGGCCGAGCACGGCGGCGGGCCGCTCACCGTGAACATGGTCGACTACGCCCGCTTCCGGGGCGCCCCGGCGCTCGTGGTGACGTTCGCGGACGCGGGCGGCGCCCGCTGGGGCTGGGTGAGCGGGCCGGAGTGCGGGGTACCCGGGTCCGGCGCGGACACGCGGTTCCGTACGCGGGTAGGGTGAAAACGCGGTCCCGACGCTTGTCCCGCCACGTGACCTGACCCACCGGATGACCGGCTCGGGAATCCCCGCTTCGTACGATGGCGTTCTGCAAGTCAGGCGCCGGCGTCCCTAGAGCCGTCGGCACTCGGGATCGACATCGGTGCGGCCGGTGACGAACACACACATCGGGAGACGGCAGTGGACGAGGTCCGCAACCTGATCATCATCGGCTCCGGTCCGGCCGGCTACACAGCGGCGGTCTACGCCGCCCGCGCCAACCTGAAGCCCCTGGTGATCGAGGGCGTGCAGTCGGGTGGCGCGCTGATGACCACCACCGAGGTGGAGAACTTCCCCGGCTTCGCGGACGGCATCCTCGGCCCCGAGCTGATGGACAACATGCGCAAGCAGGCCGAGCGTTTCGGCGCCGAGTTCCTCACCGACGACGTGACCCGGGTCGAGCTGAAGGACACCGGCGAGATCGGCTCCGACGCGGTGAGCACCGTGTGGGTGGGCGAGACCGCGTACCGCGCCCGCGCCGTCATCCTCTCCACCGGTTCGGCCTGGCGTCCGCTGGGTGTGCCGGGCGAGCAGGAATACCTCGGCCACGGTGTGTCGTCCTGTGCCACCTGTGACGGCTTCTTCTTCCGCAACCAGCACATCGTGGTGGTCGGCGGCGGCGACTCGGCGATGGAGGAGGCGAGCTTCCTCACCCGCTTCGCCGAGTCGGTGACGATCCTCCACCGCCGCGACTCGTTCCGCGCCAGCAAGATCATGGCGGACCGGGCGCTGAGCAACGAGAAGATCAAGGTCGAGTGGAACACCGTGGTCGAGGAGATCCTCGGCGACGACGGCAAAGTGAGCGGCGTACGGGTGCGCAACGTGCACACCGGCGAGAGCAAGGTGCTCGACGTCACGGGCGTGTTCGTGGCGATCGGGCACGACCCGCGCAGCGAGCTGTTCCGCGGTCAGGTGGAGCTGGACGACGAGGGGTACGTGAAGGTGCAGGCCCCCAGCACCCGTACCAGCGTGCCCGGTGTGTTCGCGGCGGGTGACGTCGTCGACCACACCTACCGGCAGGCCATCACGGCGGCCGGCACGGGCTGCGCCGCCGCGCTGGACGCCGAGCGGTTCATCGCCACCATCCAGGGCTGAGAGTTCCACGAGCAAGGTTCGGAGGAGGAGAGTTCATAGTGGGAGCAACCAAGGCGGTCACGGACGCCAGCTTCGTCAGTGACGTGCTGCAGTCCGACAAGCCGGTGCTGGTCGACTTCTGGGCGGAGTGGTGCGGCCCCTGCCGCAAGGTCTCGCCGCTGCTGGAGGAGATCGCGGGCGAGATGAAGGACCAGGTCACCATCGTCAAGCTCAACATCGACGAGAACCCGGAGACGGCACGCGCCTACCGGGTCATGTCGGTGCCGACGCTGACCATCTTCAAGAACGGCCAGCCGGTGCAGTCGATCGCCGGCGCTAAGCCGAAGGGCGAGCTGGTCAAGCTCATCGAGTCGGCGCTCTGAGCCGTACCGACACTGCCGGAACCCCCGTCACCACCCCCGGTGGCGGGGGTTCCGGCTTACCTGACCTGCATGAACGCGAACCCGCCGGGTATCGGCCACGGTACGCTCCGTAAGCATCCGTCGGAGTTCCGGTCCGCCAACGTCCGTGCAGAGGGGGTCGTCGTGCGTCCGATCCGACCCGGTGACCAGGGACCGGCGGTGGCCGAGATCCGTACCGTCCTCGCCGGCCTGGAGCTTCTCCCCGCCGAGGCCGCAGGTGACGACTACGACGCCCAGACCGAACGCGCGGTACGGGCCTTCCAGCAGTCCCGCGGCCTCAGTGTCGACGGGCGGGTCGGCGCCGAGACCTGGCGGGCGCTCGACGCGGCCCGCTGGCGGTTCGGCGCCCGCGCGCTCTACCACGCCGTACCCGAGCCGCTGACCGGCGAGGACATCCGCTCGCTCCAGGAACGGCTGCTGGAGATGGGGTACGACGTGGGCCGCGCCGACGCCATCTACGGCATCCGTACCTCCCGTGCGGTGGCGCAGTTCCAGCGGGAGATGGGCCTGAAACCGGACGGCTCGTGCGGGCCGCACACCGTCAACGCGCTGCGCCGCCTGGGCCGCAAGGTGGTCGGCGGCCGCCCGCAGTGGCTGCGCGAGTCCGACGCCATCCGGCAGGCCGGTCCGACGCTCGTCGGGCGGACCGTGGTGATCGACCCGGGGCACGGAGGCACCGACCCGGGCGTGGTGGTGCCCGACGGCACGCTGCGCTGGACCGAGGCGGACCTCGTGCACGACCTCGCGAGCCGGCTGGAGGGGCGGCTCGCCGCCGCCGGCGTACGGGTACAGCTCACCCGGGGCCCGTCGCCCGGCGCCTGCCTGCCGGACGCGGACCGGGCCCAGCTCGCCAACTCCCTCGGCGCCGACGTGTTCATCTCCCTGCACACCGACGGGCACGCCAACCCGGAGGCCGAGGGGGTGGCGACCTACCACTACGGCACCGACAACGGCGTCACGTCGGCCACCGGCGAGCGCCTCGCCGGGCTCGTACAGCGGGAGATCGTGGCCCGCACCGGGCTGCGCGACTGCCGTACCCACGCCAAGGCGTGGGAGCTGCTCCGGCTCACCCGGATGCCCGCGGTACGCGTCGAGGTCGGCTACCTCACCTCACCGGACGACAGAGGGCGGCTCGTCGACCCGCGTTTCCGGGACCGGGTGGTCGAGGCCATCGTGGCCGGCGTGCAGCGGATGTACCTGCCGATCGAGCGGGACGTGCCGACCGGCTCGATCGACGTGAGCGAACTGCGGGCGATCGTGGCCGCCGGCACCGTCGTCGACTGAGCCGCGACTCAGCTCGTCGAGCGGGTGGCGGGCGCCGGGCGGACCGGCCGCAGCAGCGTCTCCGGGCTCATCGAGCCGAGCAGCTTCTCCAGCGCGTACTCCACGTCCGACTTCCAGCTCAGCGCCGTCCGCAACTCCAGCCGCAGCCGGGGGTAGCGCGGGTGCGGCCGGACCGTCTTGAAGCCCACCGAGAGGAAGAAGTCGGCGGGCGCCACGCACGCGCGCGCCGGGTCGTCGCCGAACTTCGCGTCGCCGAACGCCTCGATCGCCTTGATGCCGCGCTTGGTCAGGTCGCGGGCCACGCCCTGCACCAGCATCCGGCCCAGGCCGCCGTCGGCGAAGGCGGGCACCACGTGCGCCGTCATCAGCAATGCCGCGTCCGCCGAGACCGGCGAGGTGGGAAACGCCATCGAGCGCGGGACGTACGCCGGTGGGGCGTACATGACGAAACCGGCCGGCATGCCGTCGACGTAGACGAGCTTGCCGCAGGAACCCCACTCCAGCAGTGTCTGGGAGACCCACGCCTCCTTCTCCAGGCCCGGGTCACCGGCCGCACAGGCCCGCTCCGCGGAGACCGGATCCAGCTCCCAGTAGACGCAGCTCCGGCAGGATCGAGGCAGGTCCTCCAGCGTGTCCAGGGTCAGGCTGACCAGACGTCGCGACATGAGCGCACCCCACCACTAGGCTCGGAGCGCCGGTTCCTCCCGCGCCCTCCTGCTCCCGACGAGCGATCGTACGCCCCTGTCCGACGGTACGGGAGGGAACGCGCGAACCCCCGCCCGGACGGCCGACGGCGGGTCCGGGATGTGGACGTGTCCACACGGCCGGTGCCGCGACCGTCACCGGGGACTACGATCGACCAACCGGCCCCCGCCGCCAATGGATGTCGGCATCGCGGGTACCACACCGGGCGGCAGCCCCGCCGACACCCGATCGAGGTGATGTCCA
Organism: Micromonospora sp. WMMA1976; assembly: GCF_027497335.1. NCBI lineage: Bacteria > Bacillati > Actinomycetota > Actinomycetes > Micromonosporales > Micromonosporaceae > Micromonospora > Micromonospora sp. WMMA1976. The sequence goes on from NZ_CP114912.1 coordinate 6,235,641, forward strand.
TGACCGGCACGACGCTCGACGACTACACCGACCGGTACGCCCGGCGCGTCCGCGGGATGACCGCCTCGGAGATCCGGGCACTCTTCGCGGTGGCCAACCGGCCGGAGGTCGTCTCGCTCGCCGGTGGGGCCCCCTACATCGCGGCGCTACCACTCGACGCGGTAGGCGAGATGCTCGGCCGGCTCGGCTCCGAGCACGGCGCCACCACCCTCCAGTACGGCGTCGGCCAGGGTGCCCCCGAGCTGCGCGAGCGGATCTGCGAGGTGATGTCCCTGTCCGGGATCGACGCCTCCTGCGGCGCCTCGCCGGAGGACGTGGTGGTCACGGTCGGCGGCCAGCAGGCCCTCGACCTGGTGGCTCGCCTCTTCCTGGACCCGGGTGACGTGGTGCTCGCCGAGGGCCCGACCTACGTCGGCGCGCTCGGGGTGTTCCAGGCCGCCCAGGCCCAGGTGGCCCACGTGCCGATGGACGACGAGGGGCTCATCCCGGAGGCGCTGGAGACGGCCATCGCCGACCTGGCCCGGGCCGGCCGGCGGGTGAAGTTCCTCTACACCATCCCCACCTACCAGAACCCCGCCGGCGTGACGCTGAGCGAGGAGCGGCGCGAGCGGGTGCTGGACATCTGCGAGCGCGCCGGTCTGCTCGTGGTGGAGGACGACCCGTACGGTCAGCTCGGTTTCGAGGGCGAGGCGCCCCGGCCGCTGCGGGCCCGGCGGCGCGACGGGGTCTTCTACCTGAGCACGTTCTCCAAGACGTTCGCGCCGGGCCTGCGGGTCGGCTGGATCCTGGCCCCGCACGCGGTCCGCGACAAGCTGGTCATCGCCAGCGAGGCGCAGATCCTCTGCCCGAGCGCCTACGCGCAGTCGGCCGTCTCGACCTACCTGGGCACCATGCCCTGGCGGCAGCAGCTCAAGGTCTACCGCGAGATCTACCGCGAGCGCCGGGACGCGCTGCTCGACGCGATGGCCGACCTGATGCCCGAGGGCACCACCTGGACCAGGCCGCAAGGCGGCCTGTTCGTCTGGGCGACGCTGCCCGACGGGCTCGACTCCAAGGCGATGATGCCGCGGGCAGTGGCCGCGCGCGTCGCGTACGTGCCGGGGACGGGCTTCTACGCCGACGGCACCGGCGCCGGGCACATGCGGCTCAACTTCTCCTTCCCGACGCCGGAGCGGATCCGCGAGGGCGTCCGCCGGCTGGCCGGGGTGATGGAGCAGGAGATCGCCATGCGCAAGGTCTTCGGCGCGGTCGGCGGTGCCGGACCGCGCCGCCGCCAGGGCGGCTCGGACGCGCCCGGCCCCGACTTGGCATGATGCCCGCATGTCCGACAGCCCCGCCGCAACGCCTCCCGTGACCGGATCCGCCGTCGACGAGCTGCACGTGCTCGTACTCGCGGGCGGCCTCTCCTACGAGCGGGACGTCTCCCTGCGGTCGGGCCGCCGGGTGCTCGACGCGCTGCGCGCGGTGGGCGTCGAGGCGGAACTGCGCGACGCCGATGTGGCGCTGCTGCCCGCGCTGACCGCCGACCCGCCGGACGCGGTGGTGATCGCCCTGCACGGCGCCACCGGCGAGGACGGCTCGCTGCGCGGCGTCCTCGACCTCTGGGACGTGCCATACGTCGGCTGCGACGCCCGGTCGTCCCGCCTCGCCTGGGACAAGCCGTCCGCGAAGGCGGTGCTGCGCGAGGCGGGCATCCCGACGCCCGACTGGGTGGCGCTGCCGCACGACCGCTTCTCCGAGCTGGGCGCCGTCGCCGTCCTGGACCGGATCGTCGACCGCCTCGGGCTGCCGCTGATGGTCAAGCCGGCGCAGGGCGGTTCCGGACTGGGCGCCGCCGTGGTCCGGGAGGCGGCGTCGCTGCCGGCCGCCATGGTGGGTTGTTTCGCGTACGACCAGACCGCGCTCGTGGAACGCTACGTACCCGGGATGGACGTGGCGGTCTCCGTGCTCGACCTCGGCAAGGGGCCGCAGGCCCTGCCCCCGGTCGAGATCGTGCCGCGCAACGGCGTCTACGACTACGCGGCCCGCTACACCGCCGGGCGTACCACCTGGCACGCGCCCGCCCGCCTCGACGCCGCGACGACCGCTCGGGTGACCGAGGTGGCGCTCGCCGCGCACACCGCGCTCGGGCTGCGCGACGTGTCCCGGGTCGACCTGATCGTCGACGCCGGCGGTGACCCGCACGTGCTGGAGGTGAACGTCTCCCCGGGCATGACCGAGACGTCGCTCCTACCGCTGGCGATCCAGGCAGCGGGGCTGGACTTCGGCCGGGTCCTCGGCACGCTCGTGACCCGGGCCGCCGCCCGCCGCTGACCTCAGCTCTCCCGGGTACGCGCTGCGTCCGGCCGGTCGTTCTCGTCTCCGCCCTCGTCCCCCGACTCGTCGTCGCCTTCGCTCGTCGGCGCGCTGCCCGGCGCGGATACCGGCATCGAGCCGGCCTGCGGTGCCGGGTCGGGCTCCGACGGGCCCGCCGAGGGGTCTGAGACGTCCGCTGCCGCGTCGGACTCCGGGATCTCGTCCGCTGCCTCGATCACCGAGACGGACTCCTCCTCGGGCTCCTCAGCGGCGTTCGCGGGCGAGGTCGCGGAGAGACTCGACGGCGCCTGCCACTGGATGCGCGGCGGCTCGGCCAACGGACGACCGCCGAACTCGGCGAGCCACGCGGCCACCATGGCGAGGTTCTCCCGCCACTGGTCCTCGGAGATCGGCGGCAGGATCGAGTCCCACAGCGACAGGAACGTGCCCCGCAGTTGCAGCCGCCCGTACGGCCGCGCCAGGAACCACAGGTGCAGGTGCGCCGACCCGTCGCCCCACCGGTTCACGTGGACCCGGGCCACCCCGTCGAGCGACCGCACGGCCCGCTCCAGGCGGACGGTCATCACGCCCAGTTCGGCGGCGAGCAGGTTCGGCAGGTCGCCCAGATCCAGGTGGGAACGGGACTCCAGGATCAGGACCATCGGCAGGCCGGTGGGCCGGTCCATGGCGCGGACGCGCCACCGCTCGCCGACCCAGATGTACGCCTCGTCGGGCGCGTTGCAGGCGGTGCACTCCCGGTCCGCCTCGCCACGGCGGGGAGGTTCGAACGGTACGGGCTCGTCGAGCTGCTTGACGCGGAGATCGCCCTCGAAGGGGAAGGACGGCCACTGGGTGAAGTCGGGAACTGAGGGAGGGGTGTCCGGCACGACGCTGACCCTAACCGAGTTGGCGACGCCTGTCCCTACCTGTTCCACTGGCCGCCCACCGGTTGTCCACCGCGTTGTCCACAGGCTGCCGAGATCACCAGTACAGCGCGTCATGCACTGCTCAGCAAGGGTTTCCTCGCTTCGTTTCACGTGAAACAGGGAGTGCCTGTGGACAACTGCTGTGGATAACCTCGGGTGTCTCCGGGCTCGTTCTTCCAACGATCCGGCGACCGATCCGCACCGGGGTGTCGGCGGCTCCTTCTAGCCGTTTCACGTGAAACGCGAGTGCGCGTCGGTGCGCTTCTCGGCTCGGTGGCTCGGCTCACCGGCGCCGGGCCGGCCGTGTTCCGTGACTGAGTCCTCGGCGGGTCCGGCCGATCGAACGAGGCGCCGCGAGGCGACGGGGGAAGTAAGTCGGGAGGCGAACCATCCCGCGGTTGTTCGGTGGGAACGGACCGGGCCGCGCGGATCTCAAGCCGCGCCGATCACCGCTCGGCTTAATGGCCGGCGCCGCGCCTCATGGCTTGTACTCGGCACAGCCGGCACTCGATCGGATGAGGATCGGGTCGGTCGCCGCGTTTCACGTGAAACAGCAGACGGGTTCGAGCCGACCGGCCGAGCCGGGCCACACGGCCTCGGGTTTGCGCTCGATCGCTGATAGGGCTCGCCACCGCCCTGAAGTCTGCGACCATCCGGCCCGGGGCGGGGAGAGCTGGCAGGTCATTCGAGGGCGGCACCGACGACTCAGCGGGAAGCCGTCCCGGGAATGCTGACGGGCCGCACGCCTCGGCCCGCTGCCCGGGCTCCTCGCGAGAGTCCTCGGCTCGGCGGTCCCCGGTTCGGCGCTCCCCGGCTCCGTCCCCTCCCGGCTCCGTCCCGTCCCGGGTTCGGCAGCTCTCCGGTTCGGCATTCCTCGGCTCAGCGACCCTCGCTCGGCGCTCCCCGGTTCCGTGGAGCGCGGCTCGGTGCGCCGGGATCGGCTCACATGCGCAACCGGATCGGGCTCGGCAGAGCGACTCCCGCGCGACCGCCACGGCCTAGTGTGCTCAGCCCCTTGGGTCTGGGCCGTCGCCGTCAGCCCTCCTGCCAGACCAGCGAAGTGGGCGCGCACCGACTCGTCAACGCCGAAGGCGCCCTCGGAACCTTTGCGCACTCCGCCCTCGCGCACTAGGCCGCTCAGCGCTCGGGCGCACGGCGTGCCACCAATCAGCAGCGCGGCGAGTGGGTCCACCCGCGCCCCATCTCCCAGTCACCGGTCCCCGTTTCACGTGAAACGCGGAACGAGGCGCGACAGCTCACCAACGGATGCGACCCGACGCTCCCGCCCGCTTCGGCCGCGTCAGCGCGGGAGGGGCGCCCCGGGCCTTCAGTGAGCACCATCGGCACCGGACAGCCCGGCCCGTCGTCGGAGACGCCGACTTCCGAGTGGTCGTTCTCTCCGTCGACCGGAATCGCGGTGACCCAATGCCGCCGCCGGCGAACGAGCGGCACCGAACCGGCCCGGATACGGATCCGGCCGCATCCTCTCGTCGGGATGCGGCCGGATCGACAACCGGAGAAGGAAGGACTACGCCTCGGGCGTCCCGTCCTCACCCATGCCGATGATCCCGACGATCCGCTCCAGGTCGTCGACGGTGGCGAACTCGATCGTGATCTTGCCCTTGCTGCGGCCGATGTCGACCTTCACCCGGGTGTCGAACCGGTCGGAGAGCCGGTCTGCGAGATCGGTGAGCGCCGGGGCGTGCGGCTTCGGCCGGCGCTTGGCAGCGGCCGACTTCGCCGGCTCCTCGGCGAGCGCCAGGTGCACCAGCTCCTCGGCACCGCGTACGGTGATGCCCTCGCGGACGATCCGCTCGGCGAGCGCCTCCTGCGCCTCGGCGTTGTCGAGGCTGAGCAGAGCTCGGGCGTGACCGGCGGAGAGAACACCGGCGGCGACGCGGCGCTGCACGGCGGGCGGCAGGTTCATCAGCCGGATCGTGTTGGAGATCTGCGGACGGCTGCGGCCGATCCGCCGGGCCAGTTCCTCGTGTGTAGCGCCGAACTCCTCCAGCAGTTGCTGGTACGCCGCCGCCTCTTCGAGCGGGTTGAGGTTGGCGCGGTGGATGTTCTCCAGGAGCGCATCCCGGAGCATCGCGTCGTCCTTGGTGTCCCGGACGATGGCGGGGATGGTCTCCCGGCCGACCGCCTGGGCGGCACGCCAGCGCCGCTCGCCCATCACGAGTTCGAACTTGTCGGGGTCGAGCTGGCGAACCACGATCGGCTGGAGGAAGCCGACCTCCTGGATCGAGGTCTTCAGTTCCTCCAGTGCCTCCTCGTCGAAGACGTGCCGGGGCTGCTTCGGGTTCGGCACGATCGCGTCGACCGGGATCTCCGCGAAGCGCGCGCCGGGAACCGGGCTCAGCTGCGGCTCGGGCTCGGCGGCCGGCGAGGGGGTGCTTGCGACGCCACCGGTGATGGCAGCAGTCGCACCAGCGGCCGGAGCCGACGGCGCCGCAGCAGCCGGCGACGAGTCCGGTTCGGTGGCCGCCGGTTCGGCGCCCGGTACCGGGCCGGTGGGGATGAGGGCGCCGAGCCCTCGGCCCAGTCCGCCGCGGGGACGGTTCTTCATGCGACGCCTCCCAGCGACATCTCCGCACTACGCATTCCGGCTCACCGGCTCCTTGACGCCTCGCTCCGCGATCTCCTGGGCGGCCTCGAAGTAACTCGTGGCTCCCCGCGAACCGGGATCGTAGGTCATCACCGACTGGCCGTAGCTCGGCGCCTCGGAGACACGCACGTTGCGGGGGATGACCGCCTGGAGCACCTTGTCGCCGAAGTGGTTCCGGACGTCCTGCTCCACCGCGTCGGCGAGCCGGGTACGCCTGTCGTACATGGTGAGCAGGATGGTGGAGACCTCGAGCTTCGGGTTGAGGTGCTGACGAACCAGGTTGATGTTGTTTATGAGCTGGTTGAGACCCTCCAGTGCGTAGTACTCGCACTGGATCGGGATCAGCACCTCCTGCGCGGCCACGAGCGCGTTGACGGTCAGCAGGCCGAGCGACGGCGGACAGTCTATGAAGACGTAGTCGAAGTGCCCCGGGTACGCGGCGATGGCCCGCGCCAGGCGCGACTCCCGCGCCACCACCGAGACAAGCTCGATCTCGGCGCCGGCCAGGTCGATGGTCGCCGGTACGCACCAGAGGTTCGGGATGCCCTCGACGGCCTGGGCCACCTCTTCGAGCGGCACGCTGTCGATCAGGCAGTCGTAGACGTCGGGCACGCCCGTGTGGTGCGGCACGTTCAGGCCGGTGGAGGCGTTGCCCTGGGGGTCAAGGTCGACCACGAGCACCCGGTTGCCGTGCAGCGCGAGCGCCACGGCGAGGTTCACGGTGGTGGTCGTCTTACCCACGCCGCCCTTCTGGTTGGCGACGCACATCACCCGGGTCCGGTCGGGGCGCGGCATGGTGACCTCGCCACTGGGATTCAGGATCTGCACGGCGCGCATCGCCTCCATAGCCAACGGTGGATCATCCTCTTCGCGCGTCGGGGTTTCACGTGAAACGTACGTGCTGACGTCTACCTCGTCCCCGTACCCGTCTGCCTGTGGCGTGTCGGACGGCGCCACGGTGGCCTCGGGGGCGGCCGGGTACGGCACGGCCGAGACGGGCGGCTGGGGTTCGTAGCGGGTGGGTACCGCGGCGTTCGCTCGCACCGCGGGCGGGCGCGGGGTCGGTGCGTTCACCGGACCGTCGGCCGGATCGAGCGGATCGCGGGCCGGCGGTACATTCGCCGGCGCGGACGAGACGGGACGCGCCGGCCCGCCGACGGACGGTTCCCGTCGCTTGGGCGGCTGTGCCGGATGCGGGGAGGACGGTTCGCCGGACTCGTTCACCGTCCACTCCTGGTAGTTGGTTTCACGTGAAACGGGGTCGGCGGAGGGCTGGCCTCCTGGTCCGGTCAAACGTGGATCGTCGTACCTGCCGTCGTCATGCACCTGTCATCCCTACCCGCTCCGGATGGTCGGTCCGCACCCGTCGAATCGCGTCCGCGCCTTGCACGGCGCCGTCGGCTCGGCGGGAACCATCGGGTTCGGGTGCCGCCCGGCACCGCCGTTCCACACTATCGACGCGCGGTCAGCCTACGGCCGACGGGCGCGGTGGGTCCATGTCGGGTTGCGATCGATCGCGTCACGCCCACCGGTCCAACGACCGGACCGGGCATGCGGAATGGCGTACCCGCTCAGCGGTCGCCGCGACGGCGACCGCCACGCGACCGCTTCGGCTTCTTGGGACGGCGCGGGTTCACCACGCGCTCCCGGACCACCTCGACCACAGTCGCCGGGGGGTCGATCACCCCTTCGCCACAGCGGTGCAGTTCGGGGGTCCCGCCGCCGAGGCGGATCACGGCCTCGGTGTGCTCGGTGATCTCGTCGGCCGCCGAGGCGCCCTTGAGCGCGACCAGCCGTCCGCCGGGAGCCACGAGCGGCAGGCACCAGGAGGCGAGCCGGTCCAGCGGGGCCACCGCGCGGGCGGTCACGATGTCGGCGCTCAGCGGTTCCCGGTCGCGCGAGCCGGCCGCCGCCTCCTCGGCCCGCCCACGGAACACACGCACATCCCGGGTCACGCCGAGGCGCTGCACCGCCTCGATCAGGAAGGCGGTCCGCCGGGCCAGCGGCTCCACGAGCGTCACGGTGAGGTCCGGGCGCGCGATCGCCAGCACCAGACCTGGGAGCCCGGCGCCGGAGCCGACGTCGATCACGCTGGCTCCCTCCGGGATCCGTTCCGCCACCACCGCGCAGTTGAGCAGGTGCCGCTCCCAGAGCCGCGGCGTCTCGCGGGGCCCGATCAGGCCGCGGACCACGCCGTCGGTGGCGAGCAGTTCGGCGTACGCGGCGGCCAGGTCGAGCCGGTCGCCGAACAACGCGCGGGCGGCCTCCGCCAGCTCGGGCGGCAGCGTCGCCGTCGCCGGGTCGGGGGCACCGGCGTCGCCACCGTCCACGAGGGACGGTGCATCCGCCGACGGCTCCGCGAAGACCGGGTCGGCCGCCGCGGCCGGAGCCGCCGGTGCCACGTCCGCCGCCGGCTCACCGGAGAAGGCGGGCATCACGTCCACCGCCGGGTCTGCGGGCTCGACCCCGGTCACCACCCCCGGCTCGCCGGAGAAGGCGGGCTCGCCGGGGTCGGTCACTGCCTTTCCCGGGTACGCGGGGTCGGCCGGCCCGTCGTCGTCGGAGAAGACCGGGTCGACAGTGGGGTCGGGGCGCACAGCCGACGGCCCGGGCGGCGTACCGCCCGGGCCGGTCACGGCTCCTGCCGTCGTCTCGTCGGAGATCACGGACCTCAGTCCACCGGCCGGACGACGATGCGGCGGTTGGGCTCGACGCCTTCGGACTCGCTCTCCACCCCGCTCATCGCGTTCACCACGTCGTGCACGCACTTGCGCTCGAACGCGGACATCGGCTCCAGGCGCACCGGCTCACCGTGCTCCTTGACCTTCTCGACCGCGTTCTTCGCCACGGCGGCCAGCTCCTTGCGGCGGGCGGCCCGGTAGCCGCCGACGTCGAGCAGCAGCCGGCTCGGCGTACCGGTCTGGCGGAACACGGCCAGCCGGGCCAGTTCCTGGAGCGCCTCCAGGGTTGCGCCACGCTGGCCGACCAGGTTCTGCAGCCGGCCGCCGACCACCTCGACCACCGGGCGGCCACCCGACACCAGCTCGTCGATGTCACCGTCGTAGTCGAGGATGTCCAGCAGACCCTCGACGTAGTCGGCGGCGATCTCGCTCTGCCGGAACAGGTCGCTCTCGGCCGGGGCCTTCTTCTCCCGGGCCTCGCCCGCGGCGTCCTCGGTCTCGGTGGCGGCGGTAACGGGGGTCTCCTCGTCCAGGGACTGGTCGGCGCTGGGGATGCTGGTCTCGGTCACGGGTCTCATCTCCGTACTCGCTCGGCCGGACCGTCGGGGGTCCGCTGGTCTCCCGGGGCCGGCGGGAGGTTCGCCGGGTGCCCTCGGGCACGTCTGTACGGGCCAGTTTCGCCCGTGTCCGCGCTCCGCGCGGTGATTCCGGCCCGGCGCCGACTCCTCGGATGGCAGCACGCGGCCGGAACGGGCCACCGCCGACGTCGCCGACGGTGGCCCTGTGGGCTCAGCCCTGTCGCTTGGCGGGCTTGCTGCCACCCTTCTTCGGGTTGACCGGCTTGGCACCAGGCTTCGGGCCGGCCACCTTCGGCGCGGCGGCCGGAGCCTTCGCCGGCGGCTGGGCCGCCTTGCGGCCGAACAGGCCACCGGCCTTGGCCTGCTGCACCGGGTTCTTGCCGGAGGTGCTCTTGGCGGCGCTGGTGCTCTTCGCGGTCGGCGGCGGCGGGAACTTCCGCAGCACCCACTGCTGCTGGCCGAGCGTGAAGAGGTTGTTTGTGACCCAGTAGATGATCACACCGATCGGGAAGATCGCACCCGAGATCAGCAGCGACAGCGGGATGCCGTAGAGCATCAGCCGCTGCACCATGCGCTGCTGCGGGTCCTCGGCCCACCCGGTCTTGAGAATCATCTGACGGCTGGTCAGGTAGGTGGTGGCGATCATGATCAGCACCAGGATGCCGGCGACCACCTTGACCGTGCCGGTGTTCGCACCCAGCCGGCTCAGTTCCTCGGCGGTGGAGCCGAACTTGCCGGAGATCGGCGCGGTGAACAGTGTCGCGTTGGAGGCGCTGTTGAACTGGTCGACGGTCCAGCCGTACAGGGTCTTGCCCTGGTTGTCGGGGCTGAGGCGGCGCAGCGTGTGGAACAGGCCCAGGAAGACCGGGATCTGGAGGAACATCGGAAGGCAGCCCATGAGCGGGTTGGCCTTTTCCTTCCGATAGAGCTCCATCATCTCCTTCTGGAGCGTCTCCCGGTCACCCTTGTGCTTCTCCTGGAGCTCCTTGACCTTCGGCTGGAGCGCCTGCATGGCACGCTGCGACTTGATCTGCTTGACGAAGACCGGGAACAGGATCACCCGGACCGTCACCACCAGGAAGACGATGGCGAGGATCCAGGCCCAGTTCGTACCGATCACGGCCCCGACCGGAACTCCGATGGCGTCCCAGGCCGAGTGCCAGGTCAGCAGGATCCACGAGATCGCGTAGTAGATCCAGTCGAGACTAAACACTCAGGCTCCAGTCACGTCGGAACGGCGGCGGTCGCCCGGCTCCGGAACCGGGTCGTGTCCACCAGGGTGGAAGGGGTGGCAGCGCGACAGCCGACGGACCGTCAGCCAGGCTCCCCGCAGCGCACCGTGCCGGGACACCGCCTCCACGGCGTAGGCACTGCACGACGGGTAGAACCGGCAGCGGGCCGGCAGTGCCGGACTTATCCACCGACGGTACGCGATGATGGGCGCCAGCAGCATGCGGGCACCGGTTGTGGGCGGCGGAGTCGCCGTCGTCGGGCCGCTCACCGCGACCGCCGTCCCCGGGGGGCCCGCGCGGCGGCGATGGCCGCGTCCAGGTCGGCCCCGAGCCGGGTGTACGTCGCGTCGGCCGATGCGGGCAGCGCGCGTACCACGAGGGTCGTGCCGGCGGGCAGCTCGGCCAGCCGCTCGCGGACCAGGTGCCGGAGCCGGCGGCGGACCTTGTTGCGGACCACCGCGCCGCCGACGGCCTTGGACACGACGAAGCCGGCGCGGCTCGGTGCGGAGGTCTCCGCATCGAGGGTCCGCGCCGGCTCCGGCGAGGGTGTCGCGGTGGTGCCGATCGGCTCGGGGAGGGTCAGGTGGACCACGACGGCGCCGCGGCCGACGCGTCGGCCACCGCGAACCGCTGCGGCGAAGTCGCTACTGCGCCGCAGTCGTTGCGCGGCGGCCAGCACGACTGCCCACGTCCCCGGACCGGACCTGTCGGCGTCAGGCCGACAGGCGCGCGCGGCCCTTGGAGCGACGGGTAGCGATGATGGCGCGGCCGGCACGGGTGCGCATGCGCAGCCGGAAGCCGTGGGTCTTCGCGCGCCGGCGGTTGTTCGGCTGGTAGGTGCGCTTGCTCACGTCAGGCTCTCCGTTGTCGTACGCCCCGCGCGGCGGATCGCCCGGGGTCGTGTGCTGGTCCAGATCACCTGTCGGTGACCTCCGATCGGCGCTGCCGTGACACGCTCCCCGGCGATGCGGGATGACAGCCACGGACAGCAAGCATCAATCACCCTAGCAGAGGGCGAGAGAGCAGCCGCTCCAGCCTACGCAGGGGCGCAATGACCGTCAAACGTCACACTCGGGCGTCCGACCTGCGGGCAAGCGCGACCGAAGGGGCGGTTTTCACTGATGTTGCCAAGGTCGTCAGGGTGTCGCCGGTTGATGCTGTGGGGTCCGCGCTGTTAGCGTGCGCGATTGCGGTCGGCGTCGGGGGTCCGGGGTTTGTCGCCGATCGGCAAGACCGGACACGCTGTTGAATCGTTCGGCACGGTGAACCCGCTTCAACGCCTCCGTGGATCGAGGGGGGCAGGTCCGACCCGCGTCCGGTGGGCGGCCACAATCGGTCGGTACACAGGCTGTGGATAACTTGTGGATGACGACCGGTCAGCCGTCCGGGCGGGCGTGAGAAGGAGCAGGCGAGGGGGTGGCACGACGGTGACCGGAGCGACCGACCTTGCCGCGGTGTGGACGGCGACCACCGACGAACTCGCCGACGAGATCATCTCCGCGCAGCAACGGGCGTACCTCCGGCTCACCCGCCTGCGGGCGATCGTCGAGGACACCGCGCTGCTCTCGGTGCCGGACGCCTTCACCCGGGACGTGATCGAGTCCCGGCTCCGCCCGGCCATCACCGAGGCGTTGAGCCGCCGGCTCGGCCGGCCGATCCAGGTGGCGGTCACCGTACGGGTCGCCGACGACCCGAATGCCCGCCCGGCCGGCACCGTCTACCGCAGCAGCCCGGAGCCGCTGCCCGAGCACGACGGCGCCGCCCCGCTGCCCGGCTTCGACCAGCCCGGCCCGCCCGCCTCCGCCCAGGCCTTCCCGTCGCCGCGCCCGGAACCCGGGTACGCCGAGGCCGGATATGGCGAACCGCGCCCGGAGCAGCCACTCGACGAGCCGGCCCCGCGGCAGCGGACCGCAGACGGCGGCCGCCCGCACCTCATCCCGGCCGGCCGGGACGCGCAGGACACGCTCTTCAGCGCCGCGTTCGCCGAGCCGGTACGCACCGCGCCCGAGCGCCGCGCCTTCGACGAACGCACCCGCATCGAGCCGCCCGTGCCGGACGCCGGCGGATACGAGCCCCGCTACCGGGAGAGCCCGCCCGCCGACCCCGCGCCGATGCGCGGCCTGCCCCGCGACGGCGCCACCGACAACGGCCCCGGCCGGGGTGGCGCCGACCACCACCGTCCGGGAGGCGGCCAGGCCGACCGCAGGCTCCCCGGCGGTACGGAGAGCGGCGGCAACCGGCTCAACCCGAAGTACATGTTCGAGACGTTCGTCATCGGCTCGTCCAACCGATTCGCGCACGCCGCGAGCGTGGCGGTGGCCGAGTCGCCGGCGAAGGCGTACAACCCGCTGTTCATCTACGGCAGCTCCGGGCTGGGCAAGACCCACCTGCTGCACGCCATCGGGCACTACGCCACGACGCTCGGCAACGCCCGCTCGGTCCGGTACGTCTCGACCGAGGAGTTCACGAACGACTTCATCAACTCGCTGCGCGACGACAAGACGAGCGCGTTCCAGCGCCGCTACCGGGACGTCGACATCCTCCTGATCGACGACATCCAGTTCCTGGAGAACCGGGAGCGGACGCAGGAGGAGTTCTTCCACACCTTCAACACCCTGCACAACGCCAACAAGCAGATCGTGATCACCTCGGACCGCTCGCCGAAGCAGCTGGCGACGCTGGAGGACCGGCTGCGTACGCGCTTCGAGTGGGGTCTGCTCGCCGACATCCAGCCGCCGGACCTGGAGACGCGGATCGCGATCCTGCAGAAGAAGGCGGCCCAGGAGCGGCTGTTCGCCCCGCCGGACGTGCTGGAGTTCATCGCGTCCCGGGTGTCGAACTCGATCCGCGAACTGGAGGGGGCGCTGATCCGCGTCACCGCCTTCGCCAGCCTCACCCGTTCCTCGGTCGAGCTGTCGCTGGCCGAGGAGGTGCTGCGGGACTTCATCCCGGACGGCGCCGGCCCGGAGATCACCGCGGACCAGATCATGGTGTCGACGGCCGATTACTTCGGCGTGAGCCTGGAGGACCTGCGCGGCCATTCCCGCTCCCGGGTGCTGGTGAACGCGCGCCAGGTGGCCATGTACCTGTGCCGGGAGCTGACCGACCTGTCGCTGCCCCGGATCGGGCAGGCGTTCGGCGGCCGGGACCACACGACGGTGATGCACGCGGACCGCAAGATCCGTCAGCAGATGGCGGAGCGGCGCTCGCTCTACAACCAGATCGCCGAGCTGACGAACCGCATCAAGCAGAACACCTGACCGTCCCGCTCCCGCCGCTCCCGCCGCTCCAGCGGTGATCAAGGAGTTCGGGTAGCGAACACACGTCATTCCTGCCCCCAGACTCCTTGGTCAACAAGAAGGGGCGGACGCGCGAGCGATCTCGCCAGAGCTGAGCGTCACGCTCACGCGTGCCCCGAAAGCAGCCACGGTCCCGCCCTCACCGGCCGACCGTTCGCGTCGATCATGAGGTTAGCGGCGACAAACCGGACGCCAGATGCCGCCAACTTCATGGTCAACCCGTGCAGGGCTGGGCGCGGCCGGGCGGGCATGGCGGGTGGCAAGTAGCCGACAGCGGGGAACTGTTGACCCTCGACCCGGTGGAGGGCCCAGGATCTGTCGTGTGTTCGTCCACAGCTCGTACCCGTTGTCCACAACCCCTGTGTCACAGGCGGTGGACAACCACCCTTTGCACTCGGCCGGTTACCCACAGACTGTGGACAACTCCTGGGGACGACGCTGTGGACGCCTGGGGATGACGGTCCCGTTGTCCCCAGACAGCGGCCAACCTGTGGGCGAGCTGTTGAAGGTTCTGGGGACGACGGCTGTGGACGTCTCCGGCGCTGTCCACAGCGCTGGGGAGAAAACCGGTGGATTACCGGTGGACAACCAGTGGACAGCCGTGGAAAACCCGGCGGCCGGCGAGGGCTGTGGACCGGGACACGAGTTTTACCCCTGGTTCTCCACAGCCAAACCACCGGTGGATAACGTGTATGACCTGCGCGGACGGCGGTTCTCCACAGTTTGCACAGGTGCGATGAAGACGATGAGTTATCTCTTCTAAACAACAAAAACCAATCATCACCGTTGGACTTCCTGTGGATCGGGCCGGAGCACTGCTGTCGGCAGTCGCCCGGGGCACCTGGATCCACGGGGTCGGGCGCACAGCCGATGCCCCAGCGCCTTAAGGTGCGATGGGTACCCGCACGGTCGGGCGGGACGGGTGGCAGCGGTCGGCATGAGAGAGTTGTCGCTGACGTCGACGCGGAGGCATTGATGAAGTTCCGAGTGGAGCGCGACGCGCTCGCCGAGGCGGTCGCGTGGACCGCCAAGAGCCTGCCCAACCGACCCTCCGTACCGGTGCTGGCCGGGGTGATGCTCCGCGTCACCGACGGCAACCTGCAGGTCTCCGGCTTCGACTACGAGGTCTCCAGCCAGGTGACGGTCGAGGTGCAGGGTGACGCGGACGGCGCCGCCCTGGTCTCCGGCCGCCTGCTCGCCGAGATCACCAAGGCCCTGCCGGCCAAGCCGGTGGACATCGCCGCCGTCGGCGCCCACCTCGAACTGGTCTGCGGCAGCGCCCGGTTCACGCTGCCCACCATGCCGGTGGAGGACTACCCGACGCTGCCGGAGATGCCGGAGAGCGCCGGCACCGTCGACGCCGCCGCCTTCGCCTCCGCCGTGGCCCAGGTGGCTGTCGCCGCCGGCCGCGACGAGACGCTGCCGATGATGACCGGTGTACGGATCGAGCTGAGCGGCAGCACGATGGCCATGCTGGCGACCGACCGTTACCGCCTCGCGCTGCGCGAGATGGAGTGGAACCCGGACGACCCGGAGATCAGCCTCAACGCGCTGGTGCCGGCCCGTACGCTGCACGACACCGCGAAGGCGCTCGGCCCGCTCGGCGGCCACGTCACCATGGCGCTGTCCTCCGGCGGCGCCGGTGAGGGCATGATCGGTTTCTCCGGTGGCACCCGCCGCACCACCAGCCGGCTGCTCGACGGCGCCAACTACCCGCCGGTGCGCTCGCTGTTCCCGGCCGACCACAACGCCGAGGCCCGCGTCGCCGTCTCCTCGCTCATCGAGGTGGTCAAGCGCGTCGCGCTGGTCGCCGAGCGCACCACGCCGGTGCTGCTCAGCTTCAGCGCCGACGGTCTCGTGGTCGAGGCGGGCGGCACCGAGGAGGCCCGGGCCAGCGAGGCCATGGAGGCCACCTTCAGCGGCGAGCCGCTGACCATCGGGTTCAACCCGCAGTACCTCATCGACGGTCTGGCCAACCTGGGCGCGCAGCACGCCCTGCTCCGGTTCGTCGACGCGTTCAAGCCCGCGGTCATCTCCCCGGCAGGCGAGGATGGCGAGGTCATCCCGGGGTACCGGTACCTCATCATGCCGATCCGCGTGTCCCGCTGATCGCAGCAGCACGACCCTGACGTACGGAGGTAGGAGCAGATGCAGCTCGGCCTGGTAGGACTCGGCCGCATGGGCGGCAACATGCGGGAGCGGTTGCGGGCCGCCGGGCACGAGGTGGTCGGCTACGACCACAACCCGGAGATCAGCGACGCCGCCAGCCTGGCCGAGCTTGCCGAGAAGCTCCAGTCGCCCCGCGCGGTGTGGGTCATGGTCCCCGCCGGCGTCACCGACGCCACCATCGACGAGCTCGCCGGTGTGCTCGGCGAGGGCGACATCATCATCGACGGCGGCAACTCCCGGTTCAGCGACGACGCCCCGCGCGCCGAGCGGCTGAACGAGCAGGGCATCGGCTACATCGACGTCGGCGTGTCCGGCGGCGTCTGGGGCCGGCAGAACGGGTACGCGCTGATGGTCGGCGGCGCGCAGGAACACGTCGAGCGGCTGATGCCGATCTTCGAGTCGCTCAAGCCCGAGGGCGAGTTCGGCTTCGTGCACGCCGGCCCGGTCGGCGCCGGTCACTACGCCAAGATGGTGCACAACGGCATCGAGTACGGCCTGATGCACGCGTACGCCGAGGGCTACGAGCTGCTGGCGGCCTCGGAGCTGGTGACCAACGTCCCCGGCGTGTTCAAGTCGTGGCGCGAGGGCACCGTCGTGCGCTCCTGGCTGCTCGACCTGCTGGACCGGGCACTCGACGAGGACCCGGAGCTGGCCGAGCTGAGCGGCTACACGGAGGACACCGGCGAGGGCCGCTGGACCGTGGACGAGGCGGTCCGGCTCGCCGTGCCGCTCAACGTCATCACCGCGTCGCTGTTCGCCCGGTTCGCCTCCCGGCAGGACGACTCGCCCGCGATGAAGGCCGTCGCCGCGCTGCGCCAGCAGTTCGGCGGCCACGCCGTCCACAAGCGCTGACCGGTATCCACAGGCTGTGTACGTCCGCCGGCTCGAACTGGTCGACTTCCGCTCGTACGAGCGCGTCGGCGTCGACCTGGAGCCGGGGCCGAACGTGCTCGTCGGTGCGAACGGCGTCGGCAAGACCAACCTGGTCGAGGCGCTGGGTTACGTGGCGACCCTGGATTCGCACCGGGTCGCCACCGACGCCCCGCTGGTGCGGATGGGCGCCGCCTCGGCGGTGATCCGCTGCGCCGTGGTGCACGAGGGTCGGGAGCTGCTGGTCGAGCTGGAGATCGTGCCGGGCAAGGCCAATCGGGCCCGGCTCGGCCGGTCTCCGGCCCGGCGCGCCCGGGACGTTCTCGGCGCGCTGCGCCTGGTGCTGTTCGCGCCGGAGGACCTGGAACTGGTCCGCGGCGATCCGGCCGAACGCCGCCGCTACCTGGACGACCTGCTGGTCACCCGCCAGCCCCGCTACGCCGGTGTCCGCGCCGACTACGAACGGGTGGTCAAGCAACGCAACGCGCTGCTGCGTACGTCGTACCTGGCTCGGAAGACCGGCGGCACACGCGGCGGTGACCTGTCGACGCTGGCCGTGTGGGACGCGCATCTGGCGCAGCACGGCGCGGACCTGCTCGCCGGCCGCCTGGAACTGGTGGCCGCGCTGACCCCGCACGTGGCGAAGGCGTACGACGCGGTGGCGGCCGGCCGCGGCGCGGCGGGCATCGCGTACCGGCCCTCGGTGGAGCTGCCCGAACCCGGCGCGGACCGCGCGGCGCTGGCGGAGGCGCTCGCCGCCGCGCTGACCGCGAACCGCGCCGCCGAGATCGAGCGCGGCACCACGCTCGTCGGCCCGCACCGCGACGACCTGGCGCTGACGCTCGGCCCGCTGCCCGCCAAGGGGTACGCGAGCCACGGCGAGTCCTGGTCGTACGCGCTGGCGTTGCGGCTGGCCGGGTACGACCTTCTGCGCGCCGACGGGATCGAGCCGATGCTGGTGCTCGACGACGTCTTCGCCGAGCTGGACACCGGCCGGCGGGAACGACTGGCCGAACTGGTCGGCGGCGCGAGCCAGCTCCTGGTCACCTGTGCCGTGGACGACGACGTGCCGGCGACGCTGCGCGGCACCCGGTACGCGGTGGGCGAGGGGACGGTGCGGCGTGCCTGATGACGAGGTGCAGCTCCCGCCCGCACGGCTCGGGCCGGGACGCGACGCGCGTACCCCGGGAAAGCCCGCGGGCGGTGAGCCGGCCGCGAACCTGCCGGAGGGCTCGACCGGGCCGGAACTGGCCCGGGCGGTGCTCGACGCGGCGAAGGCCCGGCGGCAGGCGGCGGCCCCGCGACGGCGCGGCGCGGTCCGCGGCGACGGCGAGAAGCGGCTGCGCGGCTACTCCGGCCCGGGTCCGGACCCGCGCGACCCGCAGCCGCTCGGCGCGGTGCTGGACAAGCTGATGAAGGCGCGGGGCTGGCAGAAGCCGGCGGCCGAGGCGACGGTGTTCGGCGCGTGGGAGAAGGTGGTCGGCCCGGAGGTCGCGCAGCACAGCCGCCCGGTCAAGCTGGAGGACGGGGAGCTGACCGTGGAGGCGCGTTCGACGGCGTGGGCGACCCAGTTGCGCCTGCTGGCGGGCTCGCTGTTGCAGCAGATCGCCCGCGAGGTGGGCCACAACGTGGTGCGCAAGCTGCACATCCACGGGCCGGCGGCGCCGTCGTGGTCGCGCGGCCCCCGACGGGTACGCGGGCGCGGCCCCCGCGACACCTACGGCTGACCGACACCGCCCGAGCGCCGTGCCTCACGCCGGGCGCGCTTGAGTTCGCGCTGCTCACGGCTCCACTGCTTGCGGCGCTCCAGGTCTTCCTTCCACGCGTCGCGGGCCAGCTTCGAGCCGCCCTGCACCGCGCCCTGCACCTGGGACGGGCCGGCGAGGTTGCGGAACACCCAGCCCAACAGGCGGCCACCCTTGCCGGAGGCGTCGCCCACCTGCTCGTCGTCGCTCATCCCGCCGCCCTCTCGCTGTTTTGTGTGCAAACCATTGGTACACCAATCGTTGCTACCATCGCAACGACGACGAGGAGGACGCCGGTGACCGACGGCATCGAGGAGGACCCCCTGGCGCTGGAGCAGCAGGTCTGCTTCGCGCTCTCCGTCGCCGCCCGGAGCGTCGTCGCGGTCTACCGCCCGCTGCTGGAACCGATGGGGCTCACCCACCCGCAATACCTGGTCATGCTGGCGCTCTGGCAGCACGCGCCGCTGTCCGGGCGGGATCTGAGCCGGCTGCTCCAGCTCGACCCGGGCACGCTGTCACCGCTGCTCAAGCGGCTGGAGGCGGCCGGCTACATCAGGCGGGAACGCGACGCCGCCGACGAGCGCAGCCTGGCCGTCTCGCTCACCGACGAAGGGCAGGCGCTGCGGGCGCAGGCCAAGCGGATCCCGCCCGCCATCGTGCAGCGCCTCGGCCTGCCGCTGGCCGACCTGCGGCACCTGCACACAGCGCTGACCGAGGTGATCGCGGCCGCCAACCGGGCCACGTCTCCTCCCGGCACTGCGGCGCCCGGTCAGGCGTCGGCGTAGACCGCGAAACCCCGCTCCGCGCAGCGCCGGTAGAAGGCCGCCAGCACGCTCAGCTCGGCGCAGGTGAAGTTCCACTGCGGCGGATCGCCGCTCTCGTCCCGCAGCCGGTCGAGGCGGCTGTCCAGCCAGCGGAGCTGCTGCTCGGCCAGCCGACCGTCGCCGAGAAGCGCGCGCAGCACCTCGCTCACCGACTCGAACGTGACCGGCTCGCCGTACGGCCGGTGCCGGGCGACGAACTTCTCCACGCCCTCGGCGATCCAGGAGCAGCCGTCCGGGTCGATCACCGGGTCCTCGTCCTCGACCGCGTTCTCCGTGGCGTAGAGCACATTCTCCAGCCCGAGGATCAGGTCGACCAATTCGGTGTACGCGGTCGCGCGTACCGTGCCGGTCTTCGCGATCAGCTCGGCGAGCGCCGCGGTCGGCGCGGAGATCCGGGGCATGTCCACGATCTCGCCGAAGTCCACGAACTCAGCCGGCGCGACCGGGTCGTAGAAGCGGCCGGTCCGCGGCCAGTGCACCGCGACGTTGTCCAGCCCCATCTGGCGTCACCTCTCACCAAGCGTTTTCGGATCATCTCCGACGATCGTCCCGGTTCCGGGCGCAAAAGATCAAGACCGCAACGGCGGCGCCGCAAAAGCTACGGCACGCCGGGCCCGGCCGCGACCCCCGGTCGGGGCACCCGCCGATCACCGGTCGGATGATCGTCACGGCTCACGGTGGCCGGTGGCGCGGTACCGGCCCGTTGGCGTGTAGGGGGAGTCGCGGGCGACGCGGTTCGTCCGGCTACGGCATTCTCAGCCGCCCCGGAGAGGGTGCCGAGTGGCGGTTTGGTCGGCTCCGCACAGTAAGATTGAGGGCGAGACGAAAGACCCGAGACGGAGCGACGGACAGGGGCCCGCATGAGCCCTCGATCATAGTCCCGTATCAGGTCCGAGCCGATCGCGATCCGCGGGCAACCGCGGCGCCCGGCGCACACGATCCGAGCCTGGCGACCCCAGGGGCGGACCATGCGCGCCGACGTCGCGTCCTGTCCGCCGAACCCGCGCCCCCGCGCCCACGCGCGGCCGGTGCGAGAAAGTGGCCGAGCGTGGCAGCGGAGGACAACAAGAAGTACGGTGCCGAGTCGATCACCGTGCTCGAGGGCCTGGAAGCGGTCCGGAAGCGGCCCGGTATGTACATCGGGTCCACCGGCGAGCGCGGTCTGCACCACCTGGTGTGGGAGGTCGTCGACAACGCGGTGGACGAGGCGCTGGCCGGGCACTGCGACACCATCGACGTGGTGCTGCTGGCCGACGGCGGTGTCCGGGTGACCGACAAC
The DNA here is from genome assembly GCF_027497335.1 of Micromonospora sp. WMMA1976. Classification (NCBI taxonomy): domain Bacteria; kingdom Bacillati; phylum Actinomycetota; class Actinomycetes; order Micromonosporales; family Micromonosporaceae; genus Micromonospora; species Micromonospora sp. WMMA1976. The sequence goes on from NZ_CP114912.1 coordinate 6,256,147, forward strand.
GGCCGTGGCTTCCCGGTCGACCTGCACCCCAAGCTGAAGAAGCCGGGTGTCGAGGTCGCCCTGACCGTGCTGCACGCGGGCGGCAAGTTCGACGGCAAGGCGTACGCCGTCTCCGGCGGCCTGCACGGCGTCGGCGTCTCCGTGGTGAACGCGCTGTCCACCCGGATGGCCGTGGAGATCCACAAGGACGGCTTCGTCTGGCGTCAGCAGTACGACCACTCCAAGCCGACGCCGCTGGAGAAGGGCGAGGAGACCGACCGCACCGGTTCGGCCGTCTCCTTCTGGCCCGACCCGGACGTCTTCGAGACCGTCGACTTCGACTTTCACACCATCTACCGGCGCCTCCAGGAGATGGCCTTCCTCACCCGGGGTCTGACCATCCACCTGCTCGACGAGCGGGTCCCGGAGGACGAGGACGGCAAGACCCGCGAGGTCACCTTCCACTACGAGGGCGGCATCGCCGACTTCGTCCGGCACCTCAACGCCTCCAAGAGCCCGATCCACAAGACGGTGGTCGAGTTCGGGGCCGAGGAGACGGGCATGTCGGTCGAGATCGCCATGCAGTGGAACGAGTCGTACGGCGAGTCGGTCTACACCTTCGCCAACAACATCAACACCCACGAGGGCGGCACCCACGAGGAGGGCTTCCGGGCCGCGCTGACGAGCGTCGTCAACCGCTACGGTGCCGAGAAGAAGCTGCTCAAGGGCGACGAGCGCCTCTCGGGTGAGGACATCCGCGAGGGTCTGGCCGCGATCATCTCGGTCAAGCTCACCGACCCGCAGTTCGAGGGTCAGACCAAGACCAAGCTGGGCAACACCCCGGTAAAGGGCTTCGTGCAGCGGGTCTGCAACGAGTCGCTCGTCGACTGGTTCGACCGCAACCCGGCCGAGGCGAAGATCATCATCCAGAAGGCGTCCCAGGCGGCACGGGCCCGAATCGCCGCCCAGCAGGCGCGCAAGCTCGCCCGGCGCAAGTCGCTGCTGGAGTCCGGCTCGATGCCCGGCAAGCTGGCCGACTGCCAGTCCACCGACCCGCGCGAGTCCGAGGTCTTCATCGTCGAGGGCGACTCGGCCGGCGGCTCGGCCAAGCAGGGCCGCGACCCGCGCGTCCAGGCGATCCTGCCGATCCGCGGCAAGATCCTCAACGTGGAGAAGGCCCGGATCGACCGGGTGCTGAAGAACAACGAGGTGCAGGCGCTGATCACCGCGCTCGGCACCGGCATCCACGACGACTTCGACATCGAGAAGCTGCGCTACCACAAGATCGTGCTGATGGCCGACGCCGACGTCGACGGCCAGCACATCCAGACGCTGCTGCTCACCCTGCTGTTCCGCTTCATGCGGCCGCTGGTCGAGCTGGGCCACGTCTACCTGGCCGCGCCGCCGCTCTACAAGATCAAGTGGAACAAGAAGGGCGACGACGCCCAGTACGCGTACTCGGACCGGGAACGCGATGGCCTGATCGCCCTGCGCCAGCAGAAGAAGCCCAACGCCCGCCCGGACGACATCCAGCGGTTCAAGGGTCTCGGCGAGATGAACTACCCCGAGCTGTGGGAGACCACGATGAACCCGGCCACGCGTACGCTGCGCCAGGTCACGCTCGACGACGCCGCAACCGCGGACGAGTTGTTCAGCGTCCTGATGGGCGAGGACGTCGAGGCTCGCCGGTCGTTCATCCAGCGCAACGCCAAGGACGTGCGGTTCCTGGACATCTGACGGACCCACCCGGGCCGGCCGGGCATCCACCGGTCGGCCCGGGAGTCCACAGAGTTATCCACAGCCTGAACGCTTTCCACAGCCGTTATCCACAGCGAGACCACGACTGAAGAGTCTGATAAGGGTTAACAGTGACCGATACTCCCGAGTCCACCCCGAACGAGCCGGAGACCCCGGAGACACTGGCCGCGGTCGTCCAGCACGACCGGATCGAGCCGGTCGGCCTCGAGGTCGAGATGCAGCGCTCGTACCTCGACTACGCGATGAGCGTCATCGTCGGGCGGGCCCTGCCGGACGTCCGGGACGGGCTCAAGCCGGTCCACCGCAAGATCCTCTACGCCATGTTCGACTCCGGCTACCGTCCGGACCGCGGGTACGTGAAGTGCTCCCGCGTCGTCGGTGACGTGATGGGCCAGTTCCACCCGCACGGCGACTCGGCCATCTACGACGCGCTGGTCCGGATGGCGCAGCCGTGGTCGCTGCGCTACCCGCTGGTCGACGGCAACGGCAACTTCGGCTCGCCCGGAAACGATCCGGCTGCCGCCATGAGATATACAGAATGCAAGCTCGACCCGCTGGCGATGGAGATGCTGCGGGACATCGACGAGGACACCGTCGACCTGCAGGACAACTACGACGGCCGGGCCAAGGAGCCCACCATCCTGCCGTCGCGGATCCCCAACCTGCTGATCAACGGCTCCGAGGGCATCGCGGTCGGCATGGCCACCAAGATCCCGCCGCACAACCTGCGCGAGATCGGCGCGGCGGTGCAGTGGTGCCTGGAGCACCCGGAGGCCGACGAGGCCACCACGCTGGAAGCCCTTCTCGAGATCGTCAAGGGCCCGGACTTCCCGACCCACGGCCTGATCGTCGGTCAGGCGGGCATCCAGGACGCGTACCGGACCGGGCGTGGCTCGATCCGGATGCGCGCCGTGGTCGAGGTCGAGGAGGACAAGCGGGGCCGGCCGGCGCTCGTGGTCAGCGAGCTGCCGTACCAGGTCAACCCGGACAACCTCGCCGAGCGCATCGCCGAGCTGATCAAGGAGGGCAAGCTCGCCGGCATCGCCGACATCCGGGACGAGTCCTCCGGGCGTACCGGCATGCGGATCGTGCTCGTGCTCAAGCGCGACGCGGTCGCCAAGGTGGTGCTGAACAACCTCTACAAGCACACCCAGCTCCAGGAGACGTTCGGCGCCAACATGCTGGCGCTCGTCGACGGCGTGCCGCGCACGCTCAACCTGGCCCAGTTCATCCGCTACTACGTCGAGCACCAGATCGAGGTGATCCGGCGGCGGACCGCGTTCCGGCTGCGCAAGGCCGAGGAGCGGGCACACATCCTGCGCGGTCTGTCAAAGGCGCTGGACGCGCTGGACGAGGTGATCGCCCTGATCCGGCGCTCGCCCACCGTCGAGGACGCCCGGCAGGGTCTGATCCGGTTGCTGGACATCGACGAGGTCCAGGCGACCGCGATCCTGGACATGCAGCTGCGCCGGCTGGCCGCCCTGGAGCGGCAGCGCATCCTGGACGACCTGGCGAAGCTGGAACTGGAGATCGCCGACCTCAAGGACATCCTGGCCAAGCCGGAGCGGCAGCGGCGGATCGTCTCGGAGGAGCTGGGCGAGATCGTCGCGAAGTGGGGCGACGACCGGCGTACCAAGATCGTCCCGTTCGACGGCGAGGTCTCCATGGAGGACCTCATCGCCCGCGAGGACGTGGTGGTGACGATCACGCGCACCGGGTACGCCAAACGGACCAAGGTCGATCTCTACCGGTCGCAGCGGCGCGGCGGGAAGGGCGTCAGCGGGGCGACGCTCCGCCAGGACGACATCGTCAGCCACTTCTTCGTATGCTCTACCCACGACTGGATCCTGTTCTTCACGAACAAGGGTCGGGTCTACCGGGCGAAGGCGTACGAGCTTCCCGAGGCCAGTAGGGTGGCCAAGGGCCAGCACGTGGCCAACCTGCTCGCGTTCCAGCCCGACGAGCAGATCGCGCAGATCATTGAAATCCCGAACTACCAGGTGGCCCCCTACCTGGTACTGGCCACGAAGAACGGCCTGGTGAAGAAGACGCGGCTCGAGGAGTTCGACTCCAACCGTTCCGGCGGCATCATCGCGATCAACCTGCGCGATGAGGACGAACTGGTCGGTGCGGTCCTGGCCGCTCCGGAGGACGACCTGCTGCTCGTGTCGAAGAACGCCCAGGCGATCCGCTTCAACGCCACCGACGAGGCGCTGCGCCCGATGGGCCGGGCCACGTCCGGGGTGATCGGCATGCGCTTCAGCGGCGAGGACGAGTTGCTCGCGGTCGAGGTGGTGCGAGAGGGTCTGGACGTTCTGGTCGCGACGAACGGGGGTTACGCGAAACGTACCCCGATCGAGGAATACCCGGTCCAGGGCCGGGGAGGTAAGGGCGTGCTGACCGCGAAGATCACCGAGCGACGCGGTGGCCTGGTCGGCGCGGTCGTGATCGATCCGGAGGACGAGCTGTTCGCCATCACGAGCAACGGCGGCGTCATCCGGACTCCGGTGAAGCCTGTACGCCGTACGCGTGACCGGAACACAATGGGGGTCAAGCTGATGGACCTCCCGGACGGCGTGACTATCGTGGCGATTGCTCGCAATGCCGACGAGCCTGACGAACAGGACTAGTTGATGACGGAGACACAGGCGAAGTCGGGGAACAAGGGGACCTCGGCCACTCCGGTCGAGGAGGAGGCCGCGCAGGGCGGCACACCAGCGACCGGCCGCGCGGCTGTGGGCCGGGCCACGGTTCCCGCCGACGCGCCTGCCCCGAAGTTCACCCGGGCTCCCGGCATGGCCCCGCCTCCGGACAAGCCGGCCGAGGACTCCGGTTCCCGGGACTCGGCCGAGACCAAGGTCGACGCGCCGACGTCGGCCGACGGTCTGGCCGCCCCGGCCGCCAAGCCCACGAACGCCACGAGCACCCAGCCGATCAAGGCGCCGTCGGCCGCCGGCCGGGCCTCCACCGGTACGACCGGCACGCAGCCGCGGATCGGCGCCGGCCTGGGTACCGCCCCGAAGGCGTCGCCCGACGGCTCGCGCCCGGGCGGCGCCGCGAACGTCCAGTCCCGGCCCGCCAACGGCGGCGGCCTGCCGCCGGGCATCAGCGGCGCGGCGGCAGTCGGCGCCGCGCGCGTGGGTGAGGCGGTACGCGCCGCGCGTACCTCGGTCAGCTCGGCCGCGTCGCGCGGACCGCGACGGGCCCGGCTGAACCTGAAGCGGATCGACCCGTGGTCGGTGATGAAGTTCGCCTTCGCGGTGTCCGTGGTGCTCTTCATCGTGGTCGTCGTGGCGACGTCGGTGCTCTACCTGGCGCTCGACGCGATGGGTGTGTTCAAGAGCGTCAACGACAGCCTGACCGACCTGGTGAACGCCGGTGGCGGCCAGGGCGGCGGTGGCTTCCGGATCACCGCCAAGGGCGTGATCCTGACGTCGTCGCTGATCGGCCTGGTGAACGTCGTGCTGTTCACCGCGCTGGCGACGCTCAGCGCGTTCGTCTACAACGTCTGCGCCGACCTGGTCGGCGGCATCGAGCTGACGCTCGCCGAGCGGGACTGATCGACCGGCGCCGGGGCACCGCGTAAAGCGGTCGCCCCGGCGTCGTACGTCCGGGTAGGTTCGAGATGGCGCGGGCGCTTCCACTACGCACCCCCGATTTGGGCGCGGTGGAGGCGATGGGTTAACCTAGCTCGTCGCTACGCGGGGCTATAGCTCAGTCGGTTAGAGCGCAGAGCTGATAACTCTGAGGTCGCTGGTTCGATTCCAGCTAGCCCCACCGCACATCGTCCGACGACAGTCGAGCGCGAGGGGTCAAGCACATGTTCAAGAAGCTCCTGATCCTGGCCGGCATCGTCGGTGTGGCCGCCGTCGTGGCCAAGAAGGTCAAGGCCTCGAACGACGAGCGCGCCCTGTGGCACGAGGCGACCACGGCGCCCGACCTGCGCTGACGCCGTCACGGGGCCCTAGCTCAACTGGCAGAGCACTGCCTTTGCAAGGCAGGGGTTAGGGGTTCGAGTCCCCTGGGCTCCACCACATCATTTCGCCTGATTACCAGCGGCTGTTTCGAGTGCCGCCTGGGCGGTCGGCTTCCATCGATCAGCGAAAGCCTCGGCGAACCGTTCATGATCTGATCGGCGTTGCACCCGGCCGACCTTCCGGCTGCGGTGTTGGAGCACGTGATGTCCGAGCTCGTGCAGCAGTACGTCGAACCGCATGAAGTCCCGCAACGCTACGGCCTCCGATAACGGTTGCTCGTAGAGGACGATCTCGCCTGGCACTCGGGTCCTGCCGTAGACGACGAATCCGGGCCGGAAGTCCTCGGTCTGCCGCAGCTCGAGAGCGCGCAACCCGTACCACGCCCAGGACCCGAGGGCCTCCAGCACGTCGCGAACGTCTTGTCCGCTCGCCGGGTGCGCGAACCCGGGCCGCGGTGCGTGAACGTGGATCCGCACCCGGTCGAGCCGGGGTGCCCGCCGGAGTGCCTGGCGGGAGCGGGGATCTGTTCGGAGGCTTCGGCTCACAGCGGCCATGCTCGGCGGGCGGCACTACCTACGACAACGGGTTTCTCCGTGGAGCAACTCGATGATGCCGGCGGGGTAGAGCGGACTCCTGGCGTCGAAGCTGTCCAGCGGTCGCCACATCACCTTGGTGCCCGCGTCGTCGCGTATCTCACCGAAGTCGATGCCCGCACCCAAGGGGCCGGTAGAGCGTCTGATCCTTGGTGGAGTCGTGGTACTCGAACACGAGCATGTCCTCACGGCGCCGGGGTACGGCCAGGGCAACCGGGCGGATCGACGGCACCCGTGGAGGTTATCGAAGTCTTTCGCGTCAGGGCGTCACGTACTGCCGGCGGGGGAACAGGCGCGCGAGGCGCGGCAGGCGTTGCGCGATCTCGGTGAGGCTGTCGCCGTCCCACGGCTGATCGTTCGGTTCCGGGTCGGCGTACGCGCGGTGACCTCGGGCGTCCAGCGCTTCGTGGAGCCCGTCACTCTGGCCGGGGGCGCGTCCGTACGCGTCGGCCGCGACGTAGGCGAGTTCCTCCCACTGTGGCCATTCCGCGTCTGCCCACTCGTCGTGACTGCGGCCGGCGAGCACACGAACGGCGGGCAGGTCGGCGAGGTTGTCCGGGTTCTTGGCGACGTGATGCCACAGGCGCTGCCCCTGGCCGATCAGCCACGGTTGGAAGTACCAGAACGTGTCGCTGCTGCAGAGGCCGTCCAGGATCTGGTTCGCCGCACCCCACATGGCGTACGTGTCGATCGGGCGGCGGGCGGCTTCCAGGTTGAGCTGGAAGTCCGCGATGTGTGCGAGGGAGAGCCGGCTGAGGTGGTGGGTCAACCAGGTCAGCCGGTAGTCCGGGTCGGTCGTCTCCTCGGCTGACCGCTCCAGGAGCGTCCAGAACTCCGCCTCGTCCACGGCGAGGACGGTAACGGAGGCGGTGCCCTACCGCTCGGTACAGAAAGTGACCCTGATCATGGACCGATCGGTACAGAAGTCTGTTACGGTCGTTGCAGAACCGAGCGGTACAAAAATTCGCTCCAGCGATCGGCCCGGGGAACGGGGCCGGCATCAACAGATGAGGAATACCGATCATGAGCTCCACCGCGACGGATGCAGGCATGTCCACCCAGGAACTGCGGGACTTCTACCTGCGGTACGTCGAGCTGGCCAACAAGCGGGAGTTCACCCGCATGGCCGACTTCGCCCACGAGGAAGTCATCATGAACGGCACCCCGGTCAAGACGGCGGACATGGTGGCGGAGTTCTACAAGCACGTGGAGGCGGTGCCGGACCTCCACTGGGAGATCCAGGACGTCGTCGTCGAAGGCGATCGGATCGCGGCCCGGCTCGTCGACACGGGTACCCCGGTCAAGGAGTGGAACGGCCTGACCCCCACCGGCAAGTCGGTGGCGTTCACGGAGACCGCCTTCTACCGGGTCCAGGACGGCAAGTTCAAGTTCATGTCGTACCTGATGGACACCGACTCGGTGCGGCGGCAGCTCGCCGGCTGACGGGGGATCCGGAAAACGCGGCGCGCCCAGCCCGATGAGGCATCGAGCTGGGCGCGCCCAGGGGAACTATGCGACGAAGCGGGAACGACGTCGGCGTCCGATGACGTAGCCGACACCGCCGAGGAGCAGAAGCGCCCCGCCGACGCCGGCCACGGTCGCGGTGTCGGCGCCGGTCACCGGCAGCCCGCCGCCCTCGCCGCCACCGGGCGCGCCGAGGCTGGCGGAGGGAGTGACGGGCGGTACGACTGTCGACGTGGCGCTGGGCGTCGCGGTCGGCGTGGTCGTGGGCTGAGACGGCGTCGGAGTCGCCGTCGGCTGGGACGCGCAGTCGAGCGCGCGAGCCTCGTACAGGCCGATGTTCAGGTAGGCGAGGTAGACCTCGACGGACGGGTCGTCGAGCACCTTCTGCGCGGCGGCCCGCACGTTGGGGCCGGCGCCCGTCATCGTCTGGCCGATCCTGACGCGCAGAGCCGTCGCCCAGCGATTCTCCAGGTTCTTGAGGTATGCGCGAAGGTCGTCAGAGGTGCCCTTCAGTCGCTCCTCGATCTCGCTCGGCAGAACGGGCAGCGATTCGGCCTGCGCTTCGTCCAGAATCCGGTAGGCCAGCAGCCGCAGCTCGGAAACGGGGGCGCTGTCGAGGTCGATTGTGACAAGTTCGCGGAAGTCCTTGTACACCTCGCGTTCGACAGTCTGGCAGGACTCGTTGAGCCCGGGCGCTGCGGTTTGCGCCGCCGCCGCCGGCGCCACCGGAATCAAAAAGGCCAGCGCCACCAGGGCACCGGCCGGAATCTTCCATTGCATGTGGACTTTCCTCCCCGTGGAGATCAAAACATGCAGATGTTACCGGCGTCGGTCCGAAAAGCAAGGGGCATTGATTGCGCTAACGACGCAGTCGATCAACTACCTCTTCTATCGATGCCACCCGGTTTGCCAGTGGGCCCGCCGGCACGTCGGCGAGGTCGAATCCGGCCTCGCGATAGGTCAGCTCGTGAATCCGTTCGAAGACGAGTGACTCCTTGAAGCTGATCCGACGCGCGGCCGTCGCCTCGACGAAGCCCTGATTCCGTACGAAGAAGACGGTTCGCTCCGCCGTCATGCGCTCGATCTCATCGAACAGCGCGGGTGGCGGCGTCAGCCCCAGGTGGCGGCACAACGCGAGCGTGCAGACGGGTGAGCGGTCGTGGAACACCACGTCGCCGCCGAACATCTCGGCTCGGCACCGACGCCTCCGCTGGAGATCCAGCACCCACTCGGCGAAGCCCGGCTCACGCCACGGCTCGGGCCGCCCGAGCGCCTGGTGCAGCGCGATCACGTCGGTCGCCGCCTCTTCCACGACGGGGTGGCCGTCGATCTCCAGGTGGCGCAGGATCGCTGTCTTACCGGAGCCGGGAGCGCCGGTGAGGATGTATCCGGGCATGACGTCCTCCGATTGCGGGCAACCCCTTGATAGGCAAGCTGTTACTTGCCTATGGTGGGTGACGTGGGCGATCTGTACCAGGCGCTGGCCGATCCCACCCGCCGCCTGATCCTCGACGAGCTGACCGAGCGCGACGGTCAGACCCTGTTCGAGATCTGCGGCCGGCTGGCCACGAAGCACCAGGTCGGTTCGTCCCGGCAGGCGATCTCCCAGCACCTCGACGTCCTGGAGGCCGCCGGCCTGATCGTCACGCGGCGGCAGGGCCGCTACAAGTTCCACCACCTCGACACCCGCCCGCTGCGGTCCATCACCGAGCGATGGCTCAGGCCCGACGCACCCACCCAGGAGAACCCATGAGAATCAACCTCACCAGCGTGTACGTCGACGACCAGGACAAGGCCCTGCGCTTCTACACCGAGGTGCTGGGCTTCGTGAAGAAGACGGACGTGCCGACCGGCGAGTACCGCTGGCTGACCGTGGTCTCGCCGGACGCCCCGGACGGCGTGGAGCTGCTGCTGGAACCCGACGCGCACCCGGCCGCCAAGGCGTTCAAGGAGGCGCTCGCGGGCGACGGGATCCCGCTGACGCAGTTCGCGGTGGACGACGTGGCCGCCGAGCACGACCGGCTGCGGGGCCTCGGCGTGCTGTTCACCCAGGAGCCGGTCGACATGGGCCCGGTGACCACCGCCGTGTTCGACGACACCTGCGGCAACCTGATCCAGATCGCACAGTACCGGTAGCGGGTCGACAATGGCCGGACCGTGGCGTAACCCGGCGCTTGCCGCCGCGGTGGCTCGCCTGGAGGACGAGATCCGGGACGCCTGGGCGCGGCTGCGCGGTGAGCTGGACGTGGCGCCGGGCTCGCCCGAGGAGAGCGAGCTGGCCTGGCTCGTCGTCGACGACCCCGGAGCGTACGACTGGCGGACCGTGGACGGCGCGGTGGACCGGCTGACCTGTCCGGACTGCGGGGCGCGGCTGACCGCCGGACCGGCGACGTGCGAGACGTGCGAGTTCCGCCACCGGATGCGGTTCGGCGCCCGGGAGCGCGACCGCCCGCACGTGCCGCCCGGCAACGAGCACGCGTTGCGCGTCGCCACGGCGGTGACCCGCAGCCGCCACCGCTACTCACCCCGGGCGCGGGTCGGCTACGAGCTGGTCCTGCCGGACCTGCTGGCCGGTGCCCTGCCCACGACTCCCCAGGCCCAGGCCGCCAAGGCACTCATCAACACGTTGACCGACGACGAGTGCGACCGGGTCGCGAGCCTCGCCGAGGTCGCGGAACTGGCGAGAGGGCGTTGACTCCGCGCGGAACCGCTGGACACGATCGGTCATCCTGGCGGCATGACGGTGTGGCGGCGCCCGTACTCGCTGGACCTGACCACCTCCGGCTTCATGGTCGTGGCGGGGCTGGCGGTCGGCTTCTTCGTGCTCATCGTGTTCGGGTTCCGCAGCGGCAGACTCCTGGAAGGGGAGGCGGTGGTCCTCGGAGTGTGGAACGCCGGCGTCCTCGCCGTCGCGGTCCGCCGCGCGATGCTCGGCGTCTGGGTGAGCCCCGTCGGCGTACGCTCGCGCTCGCTGCTCCGCACGACCACAGTGCCGTGGGCCTCGGTCGTGGAGATCCACAGCGGTACGGCTTCGATAGCGGGTCTGGACATGGGACGCGACGCGATCGTCATCGAGCGGATCGACGGCGAGCCGGTGCAGACGCCGATCCAGTCCGGCGCCATCGTCCGGCCGTTCCGCCTGGAGCTGACCCGGCTGGTCACCTGGCCGGAGCACTACGACGAGATCCTCGCGAACCTGCGGGAGTGCCACCGGAATGCCCGGCCCGCGGAGCAGCGCGGTCCGGCGAGGCCGGCGAGCCCGGCGCCGGATCCGGTCCGCGTCGGCCGTCCGGACCCGCCGGAGCAGATTCGGCGGCCCGCTCCGAGTGCCGCGCAGCGGCGTGACCTCCACGCGTTGACCAGGCAGTACGAGCGTGGGGTGCTGACCGACGCCGAGTACGCGGCCGCGTTGGCGCGTCTGCGCGGTGACGGGTAGGCGTCAGCCGAGCCGGTCGAGCAGCTCGCGGCTGCGGCTCACCACCAGCGCGGTGGCCTCGGCGTCGTACGAGGGCAGCGAACTGTCGGTGAACAGGTGCCGGTCGCCGGGGTAGACGTACAGCTCGCCGCGTTCGGGACCGACGATCGACACCAGCTCGCGCGCGGCGTCCACGTCGCCTTCGAGCCCGAAGAACGGGTCCTGTTCCATGCCGTGCACCTGCACCGCCACCCCGTCGGGCCAGGGGCCGATCGCCCACTCGCCGGTCACCGGCAGGCAGGCCTCGTAGAGCAGGGCGGCCCGGGCGCCGGCCCGGGTCTGGGCGAGCCGCTGGGCGATGGCGGCGCCCCAGGAGACGCCCGCGTAGACGAGGCCGGCGGGCAGGCCGGCGACGTACGCGTCGGCGCGCTGGTCGAGGACGTCGCCGCCGATCCGCTTGATCAGCGCGGCGCCGTCGGAGATGGTGGCCGGCCGTTCGCCGTCGAAGAAGTCGGGGACGTGGACGGTGTGCCCACCGGACCGCAGCGCGTCGGCGAGCGCGCGGACGCCGTCCGTGAGCCCTTGAATGTGGTGGAAGAGCACGATCTCGGCCATCACTACACTCCTGAGTTGTCAGACCAGAGTTATCGAACGAACCAGAATCTTAGAACGGTCGAGAAATGTCGGTCAATGAGCGAATCCCGGACTACGACCTCGACGACCTGCTCGTGGTCACCGCTCCGGAGCAGTTGCGCGCGCTCGCCGACCCGCTGCGGAGCACGCTGCTCGAACTGCTGCTGGAGCGCGCCGCCACCGTGAACGAGATGGCCCGCGCGGTCGACCGGCCGAAGAGCAGCGTGGCGTACCACGTGAACCAACTGGTGGACGCCGGTCTGCTGCGCGTGGTGCGGACCCGCCGCGTACGCGCCATCGAGGAGCGGTTCTACGGGCGGGTGGCCCGCACCTACTACGTCGGCGCGCTCAGCCGGGCCGAGGACAAACAGGTGGTGTCCCGGATCAACGGGCTCGCCGAGGCGGCAGCCGAAGCGGCTGCCGCACACGCCGCCGACGAGCTGCGGTGCACCCTCGTGCACGCGCGCATCCCGATCGAGGACGTCCGCGAGTTCTGGGCGGAGGTGCAGGCGCTGGCCCGGCGGTTCGCGCAGATCCCCCGCGCCGGCGACCAGGTGTACGGCTTCGCCGCCGGCCTCTACCCCACCGACGCGCCCACGCTCCCCGACACGGACCCCGCCACCGACAGGCGCGACTGACGGCCCCGCCACGCGACGGCAGGGTCTTGCCGGTGCGGCGAACCGGGCAGGCTAGCGTCGGAAGCGTGAGCACCGGATCCCCGCGCGTCCTGCCGGCCGAGCGCGGCATCGACGAGGCAGCCGCCGTCCTGCGCGTCGGCGGGCTGGTCGCCTTCCCCACCGAGACGGTCTACGGGCTGGGCGCCAACGCGCTCGACGCCCGGGCCGCCGCGCGGATCTTCGAGGCGAAGGCCCGGCCCAGCTTCGACCCGCTGATCAGCCACCTGGCCGACGCCGCCGACCTGGCCGCGCTGGTGGGCGAGGTACCCGCGGTGGTGGCCGAGCTGGCGAAGCGGTTCTGGCCGGGCCCGCTCACCCTGATCGTGGACCGCCCGGAGATCATCCCGCCGATCGTCACCTCCGGCCTGGACACGATGGCGGTACGCGTACCGGACGAGCCGTCGGCGCGGGCGCTGATCGCGGCGGCGGGCGTGCCGGTGGCGGCGCCGAGCGCGAACCGGTTCGGCCAGCTCAGCCCCACCCGGGCCGAGCACGTGGTGGCCGGGCTGGGCGGCGCCGTGGACGTGGTGCTCGACGGCGGGCCCACCCGGTGCGGCATCGAGTCGACGATCGTGGACGCGCGCGGCGACCGGCCGGTGGTGCTGCGGCTGGGCGCGCTGCCGGTGGAGGCGATCATCGAGGCGGTCGGCCCGGTCGAGGTGCGCCAGGGCAGCTCCGGTCAGCCGGTCGCGCCCGGGACGCTCGCCGCGCACTACGCGCCGCGTACCCCGTTGCGGTTGGGCGCGGCGGCCGAGCCCGGCGGCGGCCGACGGGGATTCCTGGCCTTCCGGGAGCCACCGGCGGACGGCGACTGGGCCGCGGTGGAGGTGCTGTCGCCCGACGGCGACGTGACGGCGGCGGCGGCGCGCCTGTTCGACGCGCTGCACCGGCTCGACGCAGCAGGGGTGACCGAGATCGTCGCCGAGCCGGTGCCGGAGACCGGCGTGGGCCGCGCGATAAACGACAGGCTGCGGCGGGCCGCCGCCACCTGGCACTAAGAACCGGGCTGCGGCAGGCGGTCGACCAGCTTGGTCAGCGCGCCGTTGGCGAACGTCGCGCCGAGCGCCGAGCCGGTGGCGATGGTCCAGCCCACCGGGCCGAGCGGGGTGCAGCCGAAGAAGTGGCTGACACCGGGCGTCTGCACCACCGCCACGAGCACGCCCACCGACGCGGCGGTGGCGGCGAGCACGCTGGGGCTGGTGCCGCCGGCCAGCACGGTCTGCCCGAGCTGGGTGCCGATCAGCGAGGCGAGCGCGACGGTGCTGGCGCGCCGCTGGGTTCCGGTCCACCTGGCGATCGTCCAACCGGCGGTCGCGCCCAGCGTGGTCGCCGCCGCGCGCAGCCCGATCTCCCGGGTCATGGTGACGCCGAGCGAGGAGTCCGGGCCTTCCCGCAGCAGGTGGTCGGCGCTGTCGTCGGCGGGCGGGCGGACCGCGATGGCGAGCGCCGGTGCCAGGTCGGTGAGCAGGTTGACCAGCAGGAGTTGCCGGCCCCCCAGGGCGGACCGGCCGGTCGCGGCGGCGCTGAGCACGCTGAACGCGATCTCGCCGAGGTTGCCGCCGACCAGGATGCTCAGCGCGTGCCGCACGGACGACCACATGGCGCGTCCCTCGACCAGCGTGGCGATGATCGTCTCCAGCCGGTCGTCGGTGACCACCAGGTCGGCGGCGGCGCGGGCGGCGGGAGTGCCCCGCTGACCGAGCGCGATGCCGACGTCTGCCAGCCGGATCGCCGGCGCGTCGTTCGCGCCGTCACCGGTCATCGCGACGGTGCGGTCCTGGCGCTGCAACGCCTGGATGATCCGTACCTTGTGCGCGGGCGTGCAGCGCGCCACCACGTCGGTGGCCATCAGGCGCTCGGCGAGCGCGGCGTCGTCCAGCCGGTCCAGGTCGGTGGCGGTGACGACGCGCTGACCGCCGTCGTCCGGGCTGATCGTGGCGGCGATCGCCTCGGCCGTGGCCGGATGGTCGCCGGTGATCATGACGGTGTGCACGCCCGCGGCCCGGATCCGGGCCACCGCCGGCCGGGCGCTGTCCCGCACCCCGTCGGCTAGCGTCAGGAAACCCACGAAGACAAGCCCGTTCACCTGCTCGTCGCTGACCTGCTCGGTGGAGACCCGGCACTCGGCCACGGCGAGGATTCGGTGCCCGGCACCGGCCCGCCCGGCCAGCATGGCCTGCACCTCCTCGCGCCCAGCCTCATCGAGCGGCCGGTCCCCCTCGGCGGTGCGCCGGGACGCACAGCGCGGCAGCACCGACTCGGGGGCGCCCTTCACGCTCAGCAGCAGCCCGCCGGTGCCACGGCCGACTGTGGCGCTGTAGCCCCGGGACGGCTCGAACGGCAGCCCGGCCGTGGCGGTCCACTCCGGCGCGCCGGTCCGCTCGGTCACCCCGGCGGCGTCGGCGCCGTGGCGTACCGCCCGGTCGGTCTGCTGCGGCAACTCGTCCGGGTCGTCCGCGGCCGGGGTGGCCCGCACGGCGGCGGCCAGCGTCGACCGGAGCGGCTCGTCCAGTTCGTCCAGCACGGCGTACCGGCCGTCACCGGTACCCACCCCCGCCAGCAGCAACTTCCCCTCGGTGAGCGTGCCGGTCTTGTCGAAGCAGAGCACGTCGACCCGGCCCAGCGCCTCGATGGTCCGGGGGTTGCGGACCAGGGCGCCGTGCTCGGCCAGCCGCCGCGCCGCCGCCAGCTGCGCGGCACTGACCAGGAACGGCAACCCCTCCGGCACCGACGCCACGGCCAGGTTCGCGGCGGTCGCCGCCGTTTCGGCAAGGGGTACGCCCCGAAGCAGCCCCGCCCCGGCGACAGCGATCGCCGAGGCGGCCGCCAGGGGTACGGCGCTGCTCGTCAGCCTGCCGAGCCGCGCCTCCACGCCACTGACCGGCGGGGCCTGCCGGGCCATCGCGAGGCTCCGCCCGGCCTCGGTCTCCGCACCGGTCGCCACCACGACGGCGGTTCCGTGCCCGGCGGCCACTGTGGTGCCCTCGAACAGCATCGAGTGCCGTTCGGCGACGGCCGCCGCGACCACCGGTTCCGGACTCTTCGCCACCGGCAGCGACTCGCCGGTCAACGACGACTCGTCGGCCTCCAACCCCTCGCTCGTCAGCACGCGGCAGTCGGCCGGTACGGCGTCCCCGGAGCTGACCGTGATCACGTCGCCGCGTACCAGCTCCTCGGCGGGCACCACCCGCTCGGTGCCGTCGCGCAGCACCCGGGCGGTGACCGCCGAGCGGGACAGCAGCTCGGCCAGGGAGCGTTCGGTGTTGCGCTGGTGCACGGCGCCGACCAGCGCGGACCCGCCCACCACACCGCCGACCAGTGCCGCGTCGACGAGCGAGCCGAACGCGGCGGAGAGCACCGCACCGGCGGCCAGCACCGGGGTGAGCGGGTTGGACAGCTCCTCCACGAACGCGCGGAGCAGCCCGGCCGGGCCGTGCTCGTCGCCGACCTCGACGCGCCGGCGGCGGGCCGCCTCCTCCTCGGCCAGCCCGGACGGGCCGGTGGCGAGCTGGTCCAGGACGGTCTGCGCCGGCATCAGGTGCCAGGCGGTGAGCGCGGGCGTCGGTGCGCCGGTCCGGTCCGGCAGCCGGTGCGCCCGGAACACGCCGTGCGCGAACGCGAGCGCCGCCGCGCCGTTCACCGCCGCCAGGGTCGGGCGGGGCAGCCGCCGCCGGTCGGCGGTGAACGCGGCGAGCGCGCCGAGCCCGCTGCCGGCCATCGAGATCCGGACGTTCTGCTCGGTCATCCGGCGGGCCACCCCGGCGGCGTCGACGAGCAGTGCGGGTACCCGCAGGTCGTCACCGACCAGCAGGTGCGCGCCCCACGGCGGCAGATCGTCCGGGCCGTACACGCCGAGGCCGCAGTCCGAGGCGGCCAGTGCCGACCGCTCACCGGAGACCACCATCACCACCGCGCCCTCGCGTTGCAGGTCGTGCACCGCGTCGGCGAGCCGGGCACCACCGGGTACGAGCAGGTCGGCGAAGTCGTACCGGCCGTCGTCCGCGCCGCCGACCACGAGCCGCAGGCCCGCCTGCCGGGCGGCCGACGCCAGCGCGTCCACACCCGGCGCGGGCTCCGGCTCGACCCGCAGGACGGCGGCGAGCCGGCCGTTCTCGGCGAGCCCGAGCAGCCGTCCACCGTCGGCGCGCAGCCGGGCGCTGTCCGGAGTGTCACCGGGATCGTCGGCGCCGAGGCGGTCCAGCGGGCCGATCCGCCAGCCGTCGGCGGCGCGTACCGCATCCGGCTCGGCCGGGTCGAACAACGCGAACGCCCGGGCGGCGACCTGCCCGGTGTCGGCGTCGGCCAGCGGCGCGAGGTCGGCCAGGACGCCCCGGTCCGAGCCGAGCACCGCCGCGTCGAGCACCACCGTGTCGATCCGGTCCAGCTCCCGCAGCACACTGCGGTCCATCGCGATCACGCCGCGCCGGGCGAGCATCCGGCCGAGTTGGGCGCCGTACCCCTCGCGGCCGGAGCCGGGCGCCTTCGGCAGCGAGGACAGCGCCAGCGCGGCGGCGCGCTTCGGCCCCAGCACCGGCAGCGCCGCCGCCCCGGCGACCACGCCGGCCGGGAGCACCCGCTTCGCGTACCGCTCGGGCTGCCCGTCGGGCACCGGGCAGGGCCGTTCGCCGTCGGGCACCCGGGCCACAGCCCGCTCCGGGTCACCGGTCAGGTGTGGTTCGGCCCGCCGCCACGCGGCCAGTTGCGCGGCGCCCTCGCCCCACTGCACCACGCGCTGCGCGCCGTCGAGCACGATGCCGGCCCAGCCGCCGGTGAGACCCTGCACCACGGCCTCGGCCAGCGGGAACAGCACCTCCGCGCGCGGATCGGCGCGGATGCCCAGGCCGGCCAGCGCGTGCAGCTTCGGGTGCAGGTCGACGGCGCCGAGCAGCCCGGCCACCTCGGCCGGGATGGGGGTGAGCGGCAGGACCCGGGTAGCAGCGGAGATGCTCAACCCGAGCACATCGGACAGCAGCGCGCCGAACGTCCGGGCCGTACGCGGTCCGTCCTCGGGCGGCTGCGGCGGCTCGATCTCCGGGTCCGGCTCGTACGGGCAGGTCTGCTCCACGCGCGCCACAGTGGCGATCAGGTCGCGCAGCTTCGGCGCCGGATCCCCGGTCGCCACCACCACCCGGCCCGACGGCGCGTTCACCCGCGCCCAGGTCACGCCCGGCATCGACTCCAGCGCCGCCTCGACCTGGCGGGCCAGCCGGTCGCCGCCGTCCTGGCAGACGCCGTGCACCTCGATGTGGTGGCGGCCGTCCTGCGACCACACGCGGCGGCTGGTCAGCCCGGTGAGTCGGGCCAGCCGGGCCGCCGCCGTACCGACGCTGCCCGCCACCTCGCTGACCCGGGCCGGCACGGCGTCAGTGGGCAGGGCCGAACCGACGGTACGCGCGACACGCGCGGCGGCCTCCGGTACGACAGTCGGAGACAGCAGGAGGCCGGCGAACCGTCCCAGCGCCATCTCGCCTCCCGGTCTCGTCCCGGCGGCCCGACTTCCCGGCGCGGAGTCCGTTATGCCACCCCGACGGCAGAAGTTTCCGGGCATCACCCCGCTGTTCCCGCCGGACGAGACGCGCGCCACAGTTGACCTCAACCGGGGGTGAGGTCCGAGGCTGAACGCCATGACCAGCACCACCGCCGTACCGGCTGACCCACCCGTCGACCTCTGGTCGCCGCGCCTGCGGGCGATGACCGTGGGCAGTGTCGCCCTGGTGTCCCTGCTCGCGTTCGAGGCGCTGGCGGTGGGCACCGCCATGCCGACAGTGGCGCGCAGCCTCGACGGGCTCGGCCTGTACGCGCTGGCGTTCGGCGGTTCGTTCGCCTCCGGCGTGGTGGCGATGGTCGCCTCCGGCATCTGGTGCGACGCGCGCGGGCCGCGCCCGGCCATGTGGCACGGGGTCGTCTGGTTCGTCGCCGGGCTGGTGGTGGCCGGTGCTGCGACGACGATGGAGGTGCTGGTCGTCGGGCGGGTGGTGCAGGGCTTCGGGTCCGGACTGGTCTCGGTGGCGCTGTACGTGGTCGTCGGTCAGGCGTACCCGGAGCAGTTGCGGCGGCGGATCTTCGCCGCGTTCGCCGCGGCCTGGGTGGTGCCGTCGCTGGTCGGCCCGGCGCTGGCCGGGCTGATCGTGGAACATCTGGGCTGGCGGTGGGTGTTCCTCGCGGTGCCGGCGGTGGCGATCCCGGCGGCGTTGCTGGTCCAGCCGGGCCTGCGGGCGCTGACCGCCACCGTGGCGACCCGCCCGCCGGCGGGTGCGTTGGCCCGGATCGGCTGGGCCTGCGGGGCGGGGGCGAGCGCCGCACTGCTGCACTACGGGGGGCAGCAGCGCGGCGTGCTCGCCGCCGCCCTGATCGCCGGGGCGCTGGCCGGGCTGTTCGTCTGCGTGCCGCACCTGCTGCCGGCCGGGTTCCTGCGCGCGGCGCGGGGACTGCCGACGGTGATCGGGCTGCGCGCGCTGGCGTCGGCGGCGTTCGTGGCCGCCGAGGTGGTGATCCCGCTGATGCTGTCCCGGGAGCGCGGTTTCTCGCCCACCGGCGCCGGCCTGGTGCTGACCGTCGGGGCGCTGTCCTGGTCGGTGGGCTCGTGGATCCAGGGCCGGATCGGTTCACCCCGTTCGGCGGCGACGCTGCCCCGGGCCGGGCTGGCCTGCATCACGATCGGTACGGCGGGCGTCGCGTCGGCGCTGGTGCCCGGGCTGCCGGTGCTGCCGGCCGTGCTGAGCTGGTCGGTGGCCGGGCTGGGCATGGGCCTGCTCTATCCGTCGCTGTCGGTGCTCACCCTGGAGCAGTCCGCCCCGGCCGAGCAGGGCCGCAACAGCTCCGCGCTGCAACTGGGCGACTCGCTCGCCGCCGCCAGCGTGCTGGCGCTCACCGGCGCGGTGCTGGCCGCCGGCGCGTCCCCCGGCCCGGCCGGCTTCGCGACCACGCTGGCTGTGGCAGCCGCATGCGGCCTGCTGGGCCTGCTGCTGGCCGGCCGGGTGGTGCCACGCCCTGTCGGCTGAGCGGCATCGGCTCTGCCGTCCGTCACGTTCGGTGACGCCGCCGATCGAAGGCATCACCGGAGATCGGTATGACTCCTGGTCATATTTATGACTCAGAGGTATGTCGATCGAGGTGGATGTTGTTCGCGTGGACCTCACGCATCGTCACGGGCGAGCCGAATACGCCCTCCGCCGTCCTCCTCGTGCCGCAGGATCGGTGTGATCACGGCGACCCGCCGCGCGGTCACGATCCGCGCCCGGCCCCCGTCCTTGGGAATGCAGCCGGACGAATCGGCTACGGCGCGAACCCACTGCGGCGTCGGTGGAGTCGGCAGGAACGACGCGCACGGC
Organism: Micromonospora sp. WMMA1976; assembly: GCF_027497335.1. Classification (NCBI taxonomy): domain Bacteria; kingdom Bacillati; phylum Actinomycetota; class Actinomycetes; order Micromonosporales; family Micromonosporaceae; genus Micromonospora; species Micromonospora sp. WMMA1976. The sequence continues at coordinate 6,275,974 of NZ_CP114912.1, forward strand.
GGTTGCGGTGTGAGCGGGAGGAGTGGCGATGCGGGTGCTGGTGACCGGGGCGACCGGGCGGCTCGGACGGGTGGCGGTGCCCCGGCTGCGGGACGAGGGCTTCACGCTGCGCGCGATGAGCCGCGGGCCGCGTACCGGGGACGGGGTCGAGTGGGTGACCGCCGACCTGGCCACCGGCGCCGGGCTGGCGGAGGCGGTCGCCGGGGTGGACGCGGTGCTGCACCTGGCCTCGTCGCCGCAGCGGCGCACCCACGACATCGACGTGCTCGGCACCCGCCGGCTCGCGGTGGCCGCGGGTCACGCCGGGGTGCGTCACCTGGTCTTCGTCTCGATCGTCGGCGTCGACCGGGTGCCGCTGGGCTACTACCGGCACAAGCTCGCGGCCGAGCAGGTGGTGGCCGCCGGGCCGGTGCCGTGGAGCGTGTTGCGGGCGACCCAGTTCCCCGAGTTCCTGGACGGGCTGCTGCGCGGCGCGGGCCGCCTCGGCCCGGTGATCGGGGACCGGGCGGTGCTCGCCCAGCCGGTCGACAGCGGTGAGGTGGCGGACCGGCTCGCGGTCCTGCTGCTGGCCGGACCGTCGAACCGGGTGGAGGACTTCGGCGGACCGGAGGTGCTGCGCTACGACGACGCGGCCCGCGCCTGGCTGGCGGCCCGGCGGGTACGCCGTCCGCTGCTGCCGGTCCGGATCCCGGGCCGGCTCGGGCGGGAGCTGCGGGCGGGTGGTCTCACCACGACCGCCACGCCGACCGGCGTGCGGACCTGGGCCGACCACCTCGCTGACACGTACGGGGGAACCGGCGGAAGATGAGAAACGGTCGGGTCCGCACCGGCCTACGGTGACCGCATGCTGGTCTTCGTCGCCACCGTGGTCCTGTACGTCTTCGGTTTCGTCTTCCTCTACGGCGTGATCCGGGTCGGCGTCCGGCACGGCATCGAGGACGCCGAGGCGAACCGTCCCGAGGTGCTCCGCCGCCGGCAGCTCACCACGACCGAGAGCCGGGACTTCGCGCAGGAGAACGCGTTCCTCACCAATCCCAACTGAAGGGCGGGAGCGGGGTCCGGCCGGTCGATCCGTCCGACGGGTGCGAGGATCGCGGCATGATGGGGACGCTGAAGACGGAGCCGGCCCGGACCCGGCTCGACCTGCTGGCCCCGCCGGTCGCCGCGGCCCTGCGGGAGTGGCCGGCCGAGGCCCCGGTGGACGTGGACGACGTACTGGTCGCCCCGATCGACGCCGACCTGGCCGACACCGCCGCGTTCTGCGAGGCGTACGAGGTGGGGCTGGAGGAGTCGGCCAACTGCGTGGTGGTCGCCGGTAAGCGTGGCGGCGAGATCCGGTACGCGGCCTGCGTCGTGCTCGCCACCACCCGCGCCGACGTGAACGGCGTGGTCCGCAAGCTGCTCGACGTGCGCAAGGCGAGCTTCGCGCCGATGGCCGAGGCGGTCGAGTCGAGCGGCATGGAGTACGGCGGGATCACGCCGATCGGCCTGCCGGCGGACTGGCCGATCCTCGTCGACTCGCGGGTGATCGCCACGCCGCACGTCATCATCGGCTCGGGCGTACGGCACAGCAAGATCGCCCTGCCCGGGCCGGCGCTCGGCGCGCTGCCCGGGGCGAGGGTGGTGGAGGACCTGGCCAAGCCGGCCTAGGTTCTCATCCGCATCGATCTTGTTCCACGTGAAACATCAGGCTGCCGCTTCGCGCTGCGCCACCTCGCGCAGCGCGGCGAGCAGCGTCTCCGGCTCCTGGGCGCCGGTGACCGCGTACTTCCCGGCCAGCACGAACGTCGGCACGCTGGAGACGCCGAGCTGGTGCGCGGTGCTCAGGTCGGCGGCGACCTCCCGGCGGCCCAGGTTCGACTCCAGGTACTGCCGCGCCTCGGTCTCGTCCAGTCCGGCCTCGCCGGCCAGCGTGACGAGCGCGTCGATCGAGCCGACGTCGACGCCGTCGTGGAAGTGCGCCCGGTAGAGCCGCTCGACCATCTCGGCGGAGCGCCCGTGCTCGGTGGCGAAGCGCACCAGGCGGTGCGCGTCGAACGTGTTCGCGGCCACCGCCCGGTCGAACCGCAGGTCGAGGCCCGCGCCCGCGGCGACGCCGGTGACGTGCGCGGCCATGCCCTCGGCCTTGTCCCGCCCGCCGAACTTGTCGCCGAGCGCCTCCAGCAGCGGCTTCGGCTCGGTGACCGGCGTCGGGTCCAGCTGGAACGGCCGGAACCGGACGTTCACCTCGCCGTCGTACGACTCCAGAGCCTGTTCCAGCCGGCGCTTGCCGATCCAGCACCAGGGGCAGACCACGTCGGCGTAGATCTCGATGTCCATGACCAGCGACAACCCGCGGGTCAGGAGATCTGTTCCCGGACCTGGCGCTTGAGCCGGGCCAGGATGGCGGTGCCGCCGCGTACGCGCAGTGGGCTGATCGCCTGCGCCAGGCCCATCCGCTGGTAGAGGTCGTCCGGTACGGCGAGCACCTCCTCGGCGCTCGCCCCGGCCAGCCCTTCGGCGAGGATGCCGGCGAACGCCCGGGTGGTGGGCGCCTCCGGCGGGCAGTCGAAGACGGTGCTCACGGTCTTGTCCGCGTTCACCTCGGCGCGCAGGAAGAACGCGGTCTGGCACTCGGGGACCTGCTCCAGCTCCTCCCGGTTCACGCCTTCGGGCAGGGGCGGGATCACGTCGGCGAACTCCAGCAGCATCTCCAGGACGACGTCGCGGGGCGCGGCGGCGAACTCGTCGACGATCTCGGCCAGCTTGGTCGGCATCTCGGGCATGGGTCGAGGCTATCCGTCGCCGAGCTCCACCACCCGGCGGTGCCGGGCGGGGCCCCGCGTCACGCGAGCGGGGCCCGCCCGTCACACGTTCGGTGCGGCCTCGCTGATGTCGCTGAGCGCCGACTGGGGGTCGAGCTGCATGGCGAGGTCACCGAGGGAGACGATGCCGACGAGCTTGCGCTCGTTGTCGCACACGAGCACCCGGCGGATGTTGCGTTCGCGCATCAGCGCCGCCGCCTCGTTCGCCGTGCAGTGCTGCTCGATCATCACCACCTCGCGGGTGATGATCGAACCGATCGTGGTGGTGCCGGGGTCGGCGCGCTCGGCCACCGCCCGGACCACGATGTCGCGGTCGGTCAGCATGCCGGCGAGCGTGGCGCCGTCGGTCACCACGACGTCGCCGATGTCCGACTCCTTCATCACCCGGGCCGCCTCGTCCAACGGGGTCTCCGCCGGGAGGTAGACCACCTGTCTGGTCATGACGTCACTGACGCGGAACATGAGAGCCTCCGAACGCTTCGGTCGATCCGTCTGCGGTACCCGGTGGCGCGATCGCTACACCCCGTCGCGGCGCGTCGCGCCCACCTCGTCCCGCAGGCGCTCCACGATGGCCTCCACCGGCAGTTCGGTGCGCTCGCCGGTGGCCCGGTCGCGCAGTTCCACGTACCCGTCGGCCAGGCGGCGGCCGACCACGACGGCGCGCGGGATGCCGATCAGCTCGGCATCGGTGAACTTCACCCCGGCGGACACGTGCGTGCGGTCGTCGACAAGCACCCGCAGGCCGGCGGCGGCGAGGCGCCCGCCGAGGTCGAGCGCCGCGTCGAGCTGCGGCCCCTTCCCGGCGGCGATCAGGTGTACGTCGCACGGCGCGACCGCCGCGGGCCAGACCAGCCCTCGGTCGTCGTGGTGCTGCTCGGCCACTGCGGCGACCGCCCGGGAAACGCCGATTCCGTAGCAGCCCATCGTGGGCCGGACCGGCTTGCCCTGGGGGCCGAGCACGTCGACCGCGAACGCGTCGGTGTACCGGCGTCCGAGCTGGAAGATGTGCCCGACCTCGATGCCACGCCGGATGGTCAGCTCACCGTCGGCGCAGGCCGGGCAGGGGTCCCCGGGCCGCACCTCGGCCGCCTCGATCGTGCCGTCCGGTACGAAGTCGCGCCCGCACACCACGTCGGTGGCGTGCCGGCCCGGCTCGTTCGCGCCGGTCAGCCAGGCGGTGCCGGGCACCACGCGGGGGTCGACCAGGTAGCGGATGCCGTGCTTGGCGAGGATCTGCGGCCCGATGTAGCCGCGGACCAGCTCGGGGTGGGCGTCCCAGTCCTCGAAGACCGCCACCGTGGCCGGGGCGAGCACCGCCTCGACCCGCTTGAGGTCCACCTCGCGGTCGCCGGGCAGGCCGATCACCAGCGGCTCGCCCTGTTCGGCGCCGGGCCGGCGGACGGTGAGGACCACGTTCTTCAGCGTGTCGGCGGCGGTCCAGCCGGTGCGCCCGCCCAGCTTCCGGGCCTCGGCCAGCTCGACCAGGGCGGCGATGGTCGGCGTCTCCGGGGTGTCGTGCACCTCGGCGGGCGGATGCGCGTCGGGGTCACCGGCGGCCGGGGGGCGGGTCACCACCGCCTCGGTGTTCGCCGCGTAGGCGCAGGCGGTGCAGCCGACGAACGTGTCCTCGCCGACCGGCGTGGCGGCCAGGAACTCCTCCGACGCGGACCCACCCATCGCGCCGGACATCGCGTGGACAGTGGTGAAGTCCAGGCCGAGCCGGGTGAAGACGCGTTCGTAGGCGGCCCGGTGCCGGTCGTACGCCGCCTGGAGCCCGGCCTCGTCCAGGTCGAACGAGTAGGCGTCCTTCATCAGGAACTCGCGCCCGCGCAGCAGACCGGCCCGGGGGCGGGCCTCGTCGCGGAACTTGGTCTGGATCTGGAACAGCGTCACCGGGAAGTCCCGGTACGAGGTGAACAGGTCCTTCACCAGCAGCGCGGCCAACTCCTCGTGGGTCGGCGCGAGCAGGTGGTCGGCGCCCTTGCGGTCGGCGAGCGTGAAGATGTCGTCCCCGTACTCGGTCCACCGCCCGCTGGTCCGGTACGGCTCGGCCGGGAGCAGCGCCGGGAAGTGCACCTCCTGGTCGCCGATCGCGGTCATCTCGTCCCGCACGATCGCGGTGATCCGGTCCAGCACGAGCTTGCCCAGCGGCAGCCAGGTGTAGCCGCCCGGCGCGGCCCGGCGGACGTAGCCGGCGCGCAGCAGCAGCCGGTGGCTCGGCACCTCCGCGTCGGCCGGGTCCTCGCGCAGGGTCCGGAGCAGCAGGGTCGACATGCGCAGCAGCATTGGCGCAGCCTATGGTGCGAGCGGAGGGCCGGGCGACCCCTTTCGGTGTCCGCGCGGACCGATCGTCGCCGGCTCGGCGGGGTGGCGGCATCCGACTGGTGTCGATGCCGCCACCCCGCCGAGATGGTGCGGACGGGCCGGTAAATGTCGCGGGTGCCGGGTAGGAATGCGGCATGGCTGAGCGACCGCTGATGAAGCTGACGACAACGGTGCTGGACGCGCCGTCCGCAGAGGACCTGGCCGCGTTCTACGAGCGGCTGCTCGGCTGGACCCGGCGCGAGAAGGAAGCCGATTGGGTCCTCCTCGCCCCGCCGGAGGGTGGCCACTGGCTGGCCTTCCAGGACGAGCCGGCCTACGTGCGGCCGGTATGGCCGGCCGGTCCCGGCGACCAGCAGATGTCTGTCCACCTGGACATCAAGGTCGGCGACCTGGAGGCAGCCGTGGCGTACGCGGTGTCCGTGGGCGCGACGCTGCCCGACTTCCAGCCGCAGGACGACGTCCGGGTGCTCCTCGACCCGGACGGTCACCCGTTCTGCTTCTACCTCTCATGACCGGCGGCGCCAGCGCGGCGGCTCGGGCGACCAGCCAGTACGCGACGACGACCGGCAACCTGATCGCCCGCATGGCGCTGCACGCGTACGGCACCAATCCGCAGAGCTGGTTCGCCTGGCTGGGCGAGCGGCTGCCACTGGCCGGGGACGTGCTGGAGGTCGGGGCCGGCACGGGCGAGCTGTGGCACCGGGTCGGCCACCGACCCCGGCTGACCCTCACCGACTTCTCGCCCGCCATGTGCGCGCGACTGCGCGAGGTGCCCGGCGCGCGGGTGCTGCGCTGCGACGCCACGCACCTGCCGTTCGGTGCCGGCGTAGCCGACGCGGTGATCGCCAACAGCATGCTCTACCACCTGGACGACCCGGATGCCGCGCTGCGCGGGTTCGCCCGGGTGCTACGCCCCGGCGGCCGGCTCACCGTCGCGGTGAACGGCCGCGACCACATGGCCGAGCTGAACGCGCTCGGCCCGGTGATCGGGTGTTCCGACCTGGCCGTCCGGTTCCACGACAAGAACGACGTCACCGCCGAGGCGACACCCGCACGGGTCGCCGCCCACTTCGACGACGTGACGGTCGAGCGCTACCCGGACGAGCTGGTGGTGCCCGCCGCCGAGCCGATCCTTGCGTACGTCGCCAGCATGATCGGGCCGCTCACCGCCGCACAGGAGGCGGCGGCCCGCGCCGCGATCGAGGCCCGCATCGACGCCGAGGGCGCCTTTCGGGTACGCAAGCACACGGTGCTGATCAGCGCGACGCGCGGCTCCCGCTGACCCGGACGAAGGCCCGCCAGGCGTCGGGTGTGAAGGTGAGCACCGGCCCGGCCGGGTCCTGCTGTCCCGCACCCGACCACCCCGGCCAGATCGCTCCGGTCAGCTCCACGAGGTCACCATCACCGATACGATGCCCGCGACATGACTGCGCCCGGGGACTTCGACCTGACGATGGACGAGTTGCGCGAGGTGGCGCGGTACGCGGTCCGCCACGCGGAGGACGTCCTCCCGGTCTACGAGCGGGCGGTCCCCGATGACCCGCGTCCCCGCGCGGCTGTCGACGCGGCCTGGACGTTCGCGCGCGGTGCCGCCCGGACGAGACTCCAGCGGGTCACGTCCCTCGACGCGCACCGGGCCGCCCGGTCCGCGCCCACCGAGGCCGCCCGCCTGGCCGCCCGGGCCGCCGGTGACGCCGCGGCGGCCGCGTACCTGCACCCGATCGCGAAGGCCACCCAGGTCGGCCACATCCTGCGGGCCGCCGCCAACGCCGCGCGTGTCGCCGAACTGGAGGCCGGCGGCGACGAGACCGTGGGCACGGCGGCGCTGGACGGGTACCGGCGCCTCGCCACCCCCGTGCTCGTCGACGTGCTGCGCCGCTATCCGCAGCTGACCGGCGGTGGCAGCCGGGTCGCCCGGCTGATGAGCAAACTGGACCACGACCTGCGCCAGGGCGCCGCCGGGCCGGAGGCCGCGTCGTGATCCTGCCGAAGGTCCGCGATCCCCGGTTCACCACGATCCGCCGGGGCGGCACGCTCACCGACGAGCACCACCACCTGCTGGCGCTCTGGGCCGCCACCTGCGCGGAGCACGTCCTCGGCCTGTTCGAGGCGGTCCGGCCGGACGACAGCCGCCCACGCGAGGCGATCGAGCACGCCCGCGCCTGGGTGCGGGGCGAGGTCAGGATGATGGAGGCGCGTGCGGCGGGTGGGCACGCCATGGGCGCGGCCCGGGACCTGCGCGGCGCGGCCCGCGACGCCGCGTACGCCGCCGGTCAGGCCGCCGTCGTGGCCCACGTGGCCGCCCACGAACTCGGCGCCGCCGCGTACGCGATCAAGGCGGTACGCGCGGCGGCGCCCGCCGGTCTCGCCGAGGCGGCCGGGCGGGCCGAGTGCCGGTGGCAGCGCGACCAGCTCCCGGCCGAGATCCGCGAGCTGGTCCTGGACGACCAGCGGCTGCGCAACGACATCTGCTGGTCGGTCTTCGACTGCTGACGCCGCTGCGCCGGTCAGCGCAGCACGGTGATCGCCGCGTCCGCCGTGACCTGCTTCCACGGCACCAGCACCACGGTGCCGTCGCGTTCCAGCACCTTCGCGTCGCTGCCCTCGGTGCCGGCCGACAGCGGTGCCTCGGCCACCACGCTCACCTTCCCGGTGGCCGCGTCGATCCGGACCAGCCGCGGGGCGAGGTCACGCCGGTCGCCCACCTCCCACGCCAGCACGCCCTGCTCGTCGAGGCGCACGAGTTCCACCTCGCTGTCGGTGTGCCCGGACGACACCCAACGCCGCTTCCCGGTGGTCAGGTCGATCGCCACCACCTGGTTGGCCTGGCGCATCTTGTCGCCGACCGGAGCGGACTCGGTGGGCAGGTACAGCGTGTCCGCGTCGGCCAGGTACGGCCGGACCTCCGGCCCGCTCACCGTGTTGGAACGGTTGACCGGCAGGTCGCTGAACCCCGTACCGTCGACGGGGTTGCCGAACGTGGCCCGCGCCCTGCCGGTGGCGTCGCGCGCGACGAACGTCTCGGTGACCAGACCGGGCCGGCTGACCAGCGGGTCGACGCTGAGCACCCCGTCGCTCTGCTGCGCGGCGGGCAGGTCCTGCTTCCAGCGCGGCTTGCCGGTGGCCGGGTCCAGGCCGAGCAGCGCGCCTTGGTCGCCGTCGCAACGCGCGGTGACCACCGCCTGGTCCCCGGCGGCCTGCGCCTGGGTCAGACGGCAGTCCCGGCCGGGCAGCAGGCGGTCCGCGTCGGTCTGCCACAGCCGCTTGCCGTCGGCCAGCGCGTAGCCGAGCACGCTCTCGCCACTGCGGACGACCACCTGCCCGGCGGTCACCGACAGGTCCGGGGCGACGATCTCGGAGCGGCCCGTCCGGCGTTCGACGGGGAACGTCGCCCGCCACGTCTGCGTGCCCCCGGCAGCGTCGAACCCGACGAGCGTGTCGCACGAGTCGGCGGAACCGAGCGCCACCACGCCCCGCCCCTCGGCGAGCGTCTGCGCGGCCGCGCACAGCGAGGACGCCTGCGGCGCGGGCACGCCCCACGCCTGGCCGCCGTCGCCGAGCCGGTAGGCGATGACGCCGTCCGGCTGCGCCCGCACCACCGCGTCGCCGATCAGCCAGGCGCCGAACATGTCCTGCCCGTCGTACGTCTTCAGCCCGTTGCGCTGGAGTTCCGGGAAGTCGAGCACCCACGCGGTGCGCAGCTTCTTCCCGTCGTCACCGCCGCCGACCAGCCGGGACACGCCGTAGGCGGTGCCGGCCGCGACCGCGAGCACCGCCACCAGGCCACCGGCGACGAGCAACGCCACGCGTCCGCGCCGCTTCGGCGCCACCGGCGGCGCACCGGCCGCACCCGGCCGGCCCGCCGGTGGGTACGCGGGCGGCTGCTGGTGCTGATGCTGGTACGTCATCGGTCGTCTCCGTTCCCGTCAGCGCGCCTGCGCGCGGACGTAGTCGGCCCAGCCGGCCTGGAACTCGTCGAGCGACACGCCCAGCACGTCCCGGGCGGCGCGGTCGGTCGGGGTGCCCGCGTAGACGGCCTCGACGAAGCGGAACAGTTTCGGCTCACCGTGCTTCTCGGCGAGGTGGTTCATCGCGGCGTGCCCGAGCCAGTAGTGGAAGCTCAGCCGGCCGGGGTCGTCCCAGTCGCCGTTGCCGGGCAGCGTGCCGTTCCACCCGTCGCGGACCAGCTTCCGGGCCTGCGCGGTGCGTTCGCTGGCACCGAGCGGGCGGCCGTGGAAGGCGACGTACTCGGCGAAGCCCTCGACCACCCACTCGTCGAGCTTGCTGAACTCGTCCACAGCGGTCAGGTCGGTGCGGGGTGTCATCAGGGAGTGCGCGATCTCGTGACGCAACACCATGCGGGCGTCGTTGTCGCCACCGGAGCGGGTGAAGTAGCGATCGGTGGTGTCCACCACGATGCGGGTGCCGCCGATCGTGGCCTTGCCGTCCTTCCGCTCGGCCGCGACCATGCCCAGCGAGATGCCCGCCTCGGTGGCCTTCTCGGTGCCGATTCGGTAGAGCGAGGTCATCTCGTCCTTGCCGTCGGCGAGCGTGACGACGAACTTGTCCGTCATCGGCTCGGGCGGCGCGTTGGCCCGCCACACGGCCAGGTTGCTCGTCACCGCCTTGTCGACGGCCGGGGCGTACCGCCTCGCCAGGTCGCCCCGGGCCGCGTCGGTGATGATCAGGGCGTACGGGGTCCGCTCGACGTGGATGTCCCGCCACTTGTCCCACGGCCCGGGGTAGTAGACGGTCTTCGAGTCGCCGTTGCCACCGGCCGGCGCTCCGGTCACAGCGACGACCCGGATCGGCGCGTCCTTGCCGGCGCGGACGATCGTCCACCGGTACCACTCGGAGACCGGGGCCCGGTCGAAGCCGTCCAACTGGTGCACGAACGAGACGTCGAGCTGGAACGTGACGCCCTGCCCGAAGGCGTCGCTCACGCGGCCCTGCTGCTCGACCGTCTCGTAGCGGGCCACCGACAGCGGCAACTTCATGAGGTTGCGGAAGAGCTGGGTCTGCCCGGCGATCAGATCCTTGCGGGCCGGATCGAACGCGGCCAGGTAGCCGTCCAGATCCTTGGCCGCGAGCGCCTTGCTGTGCCGGTCGAGCAGTCCGGCCAACTCGGCGTTCGTGACGGTGACGCCGTTCGCGCCGGCTGCCGCCTTCGGCGCGGGGGCGTCCTCGTCGTTGCCGCGCAGGCCCAGCCCGACGCCGACCGCCGTGCCGGCGCAGACCGCCAGCGCGAGTGCACCCGCCGCGAGCCCGATCCAGAGCCCACGGCGGGACTTCGGCGCCGGGGGCGGCGGCGCCCACGGCACCGGCTGCGCGGGCGGCGACACGCCGTACCGGGGGTCGGCGTGGCCGGGCGGTGGGTGCCCCTGCGTCATGTGGTTCCTCGCTCGTGCCGGGTGCGGGACCGGCCGGACGGTTCGCCCGGCCGGATGACGGCAGACATCATCCCCGGTCCGGGCGACGGATTCTGCCCCGCCGGTCGTGTCCGGTGGATTTGTCCCCTCGGGTGGCTGTCGTGAACAGGACGTCGAGACATCCGCCACGTCCGGGGTTCAGGGCCAGCGGGACCGGCCCGCGCGGTGACAGACTGTGCGACGCACTTCTGCCGGGACGTCTGAGGGAGGCGCCGTGCGCTGGCGCAGCTACGTGGCGGTGGGCGACAGCTTCACCGAGGGCATGGACGACGCGTATCCGGACGGCAGCTACCGGGGCTGGGCCGATCTGGTCGCCACCCGCCTCGCCGCCGAGGCCGGGCCCGACTTCGGTTACGCCAACCTGGCCATCCGCGGCCGGCTGTTCCCCAACGTGGTGGCCGAGCAGGTGCCGTCCGCGCTGGCCATGAAGCCCGACCTGATCAGCTTCGCGGCCGGTGGCAACGACGTGCTGCGCCGCAGCTTCGACCCGGACGCGTTCGTCCCCCGCTTCGACGCGGTCGTGCAGCGGCTGCGGTCCGGCGGCAGCGACGTGATCCTGTTCCGGTTCGCCGACGTGATGTCCCGGCTGCCCGGCCAGCGGCTGATGGCCCCGCGCGTGACGCTGCTCAACCGGGTCGTCGGCGAGGTGGCCGAGCGGCACGGCGCGATCCTGGTCGACCTGTACGCCGACGACACCTACCTCAACCCGCTGCTCTGGAGCACCGACCGGATCCACCTGTCGGCGGAGGGGCACCGCCGGGTCGCCGCGCAGGTGCTCACCGCGCTCGGCGTCGGCTGCGACGAGGAGTGGCTGCTGGTGCCGCCGCACCCGGCGCCCAGCCCGTGGCTCGCCGCGCGCGCCGCCGACCTGCGCTGGGCCGGCAAGCACCTGGCGCCGTGGATCAGGCGCCGGCTGACCGGGCGGTCCTCCGGCGACTTCATCACTGCGAAACGGCCGGTGCTCGGGCCGGTCGAGCGCGACTGAGCGTGCGTACCGTCCACGCCGCCGACCTGCTGCGGCTGACACCCGGCGACCCACCCCGCGCCGGGCTCGCCGTCGTGATCGCCGGTGACCGGGTCGAGGCGATCGTGCCCACGGCCGAGCTGTCCGGCGCGTACCCCCGGGTGCGGGTGCGGCGGTGGGCCGGCACGCTCGGGCCGGCGCTGGTGCACGACGGACCGCTACCAGCGGCGCCCACGCCCCGCGAGCGGGTGCACGCGCTGTTCCGGCTCGGTGTGGCCGCCGTGCTCGACGAACATGTCACCGATCCGGCGTTGCGGGCTGCCGCGGCCCGCAACGAGGTGTCGGTGCTGCCCGCTGCCCGGCCGCCCGCGCTCGTGACCGGCGGGCGCGCCGACCTCGCCGTGTTCGACGCGGACGGGTCCTGCCTGGCGACTGTGGTCGCCGGCCGCCTGGTGCACCGCCGCGCCTGACCGGCACCGCGCTCCGCGGATCCGGCGTACCTTGGGGATCATGCCTGTGCCGAGCGATCCGCATCCCCGCCTCCAGTCGTACGCCGACCCGCAGCGCCTGGTCACCACCGAGTGGCTGGCCGAGCACCTGGGCGACGAAGGGCTCGTGGTGGTCGAGTCCGACGAGGACGTGCTCCTCTACGACACCGGCCACATCCCCGGCGCCGTCAAGGTCGACTGGCACACCGAACTCAACGACCAGGTCACCCGCGACTACCTGGACGCCGCGAGCTTCGCCGAGCTGTGCGCCGCAAAGGGCATCGGGCGGGACGACACGGTCGTCTTCTACGGCGACAACTTCAACTGGTGGGCCGCGTACGCCCTCTGGGTCTTCTCCCTCTTCGGTCACCAGGACGTACGGCTGCTCGACGGCGGCCGGCAGAAGTGGATCGCCGAGGGGCGCGAGCTGACCCGGGACAAGGTGAGCCGGCCCCGCGCCTCGTACCCGGTGCCGGAGCGCAACGACGCGCCGATCCGGGCGTACCGGGAGCAGGTCATGGCGCACGTGGCGGCCGGCCGTCCGCTGGTGGACGTGCGGTCGCCCGGCGAGTACACCGGCGAGATGCTGCACATGCCGGACTACCCGCAGGAGGGCGCGCTGCGCGGCGGGCACATCCCGGGCGCGGTGAGCAAGCCGTGGAAGTCCGCCGCGAACGACGACGGCACGTTCAAGTCCGCCGACGAACTGCGCGCCATCTACGCCGACCAGCTCGGGCTGAGCCCGTCCGACGACGTGGTGGCGTACTGCCGGATCGGTGAGCGGTCCAGCCACACCTGGTTCGTGCTCCACCACCTGCTCGGGTTCCCGCAGGTGCGCAACTACGACGGCTCGTGGACCGAGTGGGGCAACCTGGTCCGGGCGCCCGTCGTGAAGGGCGACCAGCCCGGCGGCCTGACCCGCTGAACGTCCCGGCCGGTCCCGCCGTCACCGCGGCGGGGCCGGCCGCGTTCCAGGCCGGTCAGCGGGCGGCTATCGACAGCCGGCCGGGGACGTTGCTCGCCACCCAGTCGACGGCGCCGGTCTCCGGACGCCACCGGGCCAGCCCGGCGTCGTAGCGGAACAGCAGGTCACCGTCGGTGGTCCAGGCGTACACCTCGCAGCACCCCTTGGCCCGGCCCTCGCGTCCCAGGTCGAGCAGGCGGGTCACCGCCCCGGTGCGGGCGTCCAGGACCGCCACGCCCTCGGCGCCGCTCATCGTGCCGGCGGCACCTGCGGTGGTGGTCCACCCGGCCTGGCCGATCCGGTCGCCGCGCTGCCAGCCCCGCCCGTAGACCTCGTTCAGCTGGTAACCGGAGGGAAGCTCCCCGGTGGTCACCGGCCGTCGCTCCGGCGCGCCACCGGAGGCGGGGAACCGGCGTACGGCCAGACCGCCGTCCCCGGACCAGCCGCCCACTGTGAACAGATCACCGGGCCGGGCCGGCTCGGGCACGACGAGCGTCCACGGGTCGACCGGGAGCTTCCGCGTCTCCCCGGTGCGCCGGTCCAGCTCGTACGTGGTGTCGTTGTCCCCGACCAGCAGCCGGTCCCCGGCCCAGACCACGTGTTCCAGGTGGCCGGTGAGCGGATAGCGGCGGACCGCGCCGTCGGTCAGGCCGACCACGACGACCTCACCGGTCTGCGCGAACGCGGCGGTCCGGCCGTCCGGCGACAGGCTGCCCGGCTTGAGCGGAGTGGCCTCGTTGCCCTCGGCGTCGCGGGTGGGCGCGAGCGTCACCACGTCGAGTTCGCGGACCATACCGTCGTCACCCAGCACCCGGACCGGGCCGGCGTCGCCGGTCTCCGGGTCGACCGGCTGGTACAGCGCCAGCGCCCGGCTCACCGGCCGGTCGGAGAGGCGGTAGGCGACCCGGTCGCCGAGCCGGCCCAGCGGGTCGCCCGCCTGTCCGAGCCGGTCCGGGGGCCGCTGCACCACCGGGGCGCTCGGCGCCGACGTCACAGTCGGGCGGGGCGGTGCCGCAGGGGGCGGGCCGGAGCGGTGCAGCAGTGCCGTCGTACCGCCGCCGAGCAGGAGCACGGCGACGGCTGCTGCACCGGCGGCCCGGCGGGCGCGGCGGACCCGCCCGGCCCGGTCCCATCCGGCCTCGGCCGGCCGGGTCGGGCGGATCTCCTCGGCGGCCCGGGTCAGCAGCCGGGTCAGCTCGGGTTCGTTCACGGGTTCGCCTCCATCCCGGTCACCAGGCCGTCTCCGGACGTGCCGGGGGCGGGTACGACATCGCGCAGCTTGCGCAGCGCGTCGTGGCACTGGCTCTTGACGGTGCCGACGGTGACGCCGAGCGCCTCGGCGGTGGCGACCTCGGTCAGGTCCTCGAAGTAGCGCAGGACCACCACGGCCCGCTGGCGTGGTGGCAGCCGGTCCAGCGCCGCGCGCACGGTGAGCCGCAGCGCGGCGTCGGCGTCACTGCCCGGCCGGTCCGGTGGGTACGCACTGAGCCACTCGCGTCGCCGCCGTCGCCACCAGGAGACGGCGTCGCGGTAGAGGATGGCGCGCACGTACGCGGCCGGGTCGCCGTCGCGCACCGACGGCCAGCGCAGCGCCAGCTTGAGCAGCGCGTCCTGGAGCAGGTCCTCGGCCTGGTGGCGGTTCCCGCAGATCAGGTACGCGGCGCGCAGCAGCCGGTGCTGGTGCGACTCGACGAAGGCGAGGTAGTCCGCCCGCCCGTCGTCCGCGTTCCGCCCCATCCGGCTCCTCCTCCGTCACCGGCCAGACGCGCGGGACGGGGGCAAAGGTTGGGTCAGGTAGCGCTGAATCGTCGGGCCGACCCAGTCGGCCAGTTCCTCGGGGTCGAGGTCTGCCACCGGTGGCAGCCGGACGACGTACCGGGTGAGCGCGAGACCGAGGATCTGGCTGGCCACCAGACCGGCCCGGCGGTCGGCGGTCGCCGGGTCGGCACCGGACCGGGCCACCGCGGTGGCGAGCTGGCCGGCGAAGATCCCGCGCATCCGTTCGGCCGCGCCGGGGTTGGTGGCGGCGGCCCGGAGCAGGGCGACGAGTGTCCCGTCCGCCTCCCAGCGGCGGACGAAGTGCCGGGTCAGTGTCTCGCCGAGCCGGTCCGGCGGCACCTCGGCCAGGTCGGGCAGGCGCAGGTCGAACTCGGCCGCCGCCGCGAACAGCCCCTCCTTGCTGCCGTAGTAGCGCATCACCATCGACGGGTCGATGCGGGCGTCGGCGGCGATGGCCCGGATGGTGGCCCGGTCGTAGCCGTCGGCGGCGAAGCGTTCCCGGGCGGCGCGCAGGATGGCCGCCCGGGTGGCGTCCGAGCGGCGGGTGCGGGTGGCGGGTTCGGTCACGTCCACGACTGTAGGCCAACACGTGTTGACATCGGCTCTACAGTGAAGTCAACACGTGTTGGCAAACAGTTGTTGACCGAACCCGGAGGTGGAAGCGATGCTGCCCGAACGCACCGACGTCCTCGTGGTGGGAGCCGGGCCGACCGGCCTGGCGGTGGCGGTCACGCTCGCCCGGCACGGGGTGACCGCGACAGTCGTCGACCGGCTCGCCGAGCCGCCCGTCACCTCACGCGCCGCGGTCGTGCACGCCGGCACCCTGGAGGTGCTGGACCGGATCGGGGTCGCCGCGCCGCTGGCCGCGCGAGGGCTGCACTCGGCCCGGTTCAGCGTCCGCGACCGGGACCGGGTGCTGGTCACCGTCCCCTTCGACAGGTTGCCGTCGCGTTATCCGTACGCGCTGCTGATCTCCCAGGCCGACACCGAGGCGGTGCTCACCGACCGGCTCACCGCGCTCGGCGGGCGCGTGCTGCGGCCGTACGAGATGACCGGCCTGGACCTCGACGGCGACGGCGCCGTCGCGCGCTTCGACGGCGGCCGCGCGGTCCGGGCGCGCTGGGTCGTCGGCGCGGACGGGATGCACAGCCGGGTCCGCGAACTCGCCGGCATCGGTTTCGGCGGCCCGGCCGACCCCGGTGAGTCGTTCCTGCTCGCCGACGTCCGCGTGGACAGCGCGCTCCCGCGCGACCAGGTGAGCCTCTTCCTCTCCCGCCGGGGCCCGCTGGTCTGGGCGCCACTGCCCGACGGCACGGTCCGGCTGGTCGCCACAGTGGACGACGCACCGCGCGACCCGCAGGCGCACCACTTCCAGGCGCTGCTCGACGAGCGCGGCCCGGCGCGCCGGCCGGACCGGGTCACCGGCATGGCGTGGTCCTCCCGGTTCCGGATCCACCACCGGATCGCGAGCACCTACCGTCGCGGGCCGGTGCTGCTCGCCGGGGACGCCGCGCACGTGCACAGCCCGGCCGGCGGGCAGGGGATGAACCTCGGCCTGCGGGACGCGGTCGCCCTCGGCGACGCGCTCGCCGCCGGAGGGCAGGCCCTCGACCGGTACGCGGCCGACCGCCGCCCCCGCGCCGAGGAGGTGCTCGGCTTCGCCGCCGGCCTGACCCGCCTGGCCGCCGCCCCACCTTTCGCGCGCCCCCTGCGCAACGTGCTGCTCCGCCTCGTCTCCACCCTCCCCCCGGCCCGGCACCGCATCGCCACCCGCCTCGCGGGCTTCGAACCACCACCCCGCTGATCTTGCAGTTGCGGCCCTCGGCGGGTCCACTTTGTGCGCGTTCGCCCGGGCGGAAGGTGCAAGATCGGCGGGGAGGTGGGCGGAAGGGGGAGGGATGGAACGGGACGGACACTGTCGGCGCTGACCGGTACGGTGAGCGCCGAAAATCCGAACCGGGAGCGCGATTGGACCGCACCTTCCAGGTGGACCTCCGTGGCGTGGTCGACCTGCTCAGCCATCACCTCTACGGCAGCCCGCGGGTCTACGTGCGCGAGCTGCTCCAGAACGCCGTCGACGCGATCACCGCGCGGCGGTCCGCCGACCCGAAGGCCCCGGCGCGGGTCCGCATCGAACCGCCGGAGCTGACCGGCGACGGGACGCTCCGCGTACACGACACCGGCATCGGCCTGACCGAGGCGCAGGTGCACGAGCTGCTCGCCACCATCGGCCGCAGCTCCAAGCGCGACGAGCTGGGCTTCTCCCGGCACGAGTTCCTCGGCCAGTTCGGCATCGGCCTGCTCTCCTGCTTCCTGGTCGCGGACGAGATCCGGGTGGTCACCCGGCACACCGACGAGCCCACAGTGCTCTGGACGGGCTGGTCCGACGGGCGGTACGCGGTCCGGCTCGCCGAGCCGGACCAGGCCCGCGACGAGCCCGGCACCACAGTCACGCTGGTGCCCCGGCGCGACGCCGACCAGTGGCTCGGCGTACCCACAGTCACCGAACTGGCTCGCCTGTACGGCAGCCTGCTGCCGGTCGACGTCCGGGTCGGTGACACGCCGACCACGTCCGGCCCGCCGCCGTGGCCGACCACGCCCGGGGCGCCCGTCGACCGGGCCGCCCTCCAGCGGTACGCGCAGGAACTGCTCGGATTCGCCCCGTTCGACGTGGTGCCGCTGTCCGTGCCCGAGGCCGGCCTGACCGGCGTCGCGTTCATCCTGCCCGCCGCGGTGAACCCGGCGGCCCGGGCCGGGCACCGGGTCTACCTCAAGCGGATGCTGCTCAGCGAGCACGCCGACGGGCTGCTGCCCGAGTGGGCCTTCTTCGCCCACTGCGTGGTCGACGCCAGTGAGCTGCGCCCCACCGCCAGCCGCGAGGCGCTCTACGAGGACGGGCTTCTCACCTCCGTCCGGGACGCGCTCGGCGACCAGATCCGCGGCTGGCTGGTCCGGCTCGCCAAGCACGACCCGCGCCGGCTCGGCGAGTTCCTCCAGGTGCACCACCTCGGCGTCAAGGCGCTCGCGATGCACGACGACGAGATGCTGCGCCTGGTCGACCAGTGGTGGCCGATGGACACCAACGTCGGCACGATGACGCTCGCCGAGTTCCGGCAGCGGCACGGCGTGCTCCGGTACGCCGCCAGCCTGGACGAGTTCCGCCAGCTCGCCGCCGTCGCCGCCGCGCAGGAACTGGCAGTCGTCAACGGCGGCTACACGTACGACACCGAGCTGATCGAGCGACTGCCCGCAGTGGACCGCTCGGTGCTGATCGAGCGGCTGGAGCCGAGCGACCTGACCACCCGGTTCGAGATCCTCGACCCGGCGACCGAGCTGGCCCTGCGGCCGTTCCTCACCGCCGCGCAGCGGGCCCTGGAACGGCTCGGCTGCGAGGTCGTGATCCGCGCGTACGATCCGGTCTCGCTGCCGGCGCTCTACCTGGTGTCCCGGTCGGCCGCGTTCCACGACCAGCTCGCCGCCAGCCGGGACAAGGCCGACGAGCTGTGGGGCGGCGTGCTCGACGCGCTCGCCGCCTCCGCCCCGCCGGACCGCCCGCAACTCGTGCTCAACCACCGCAACCCGCTGGTCCGCCGGGTCACCACGCTCGCCGACCCGGAGCTGGTCGGGCTGGCCGTCGAGGCGCTCTACGGGCAGGCCCTGCTGCTCGGGCACCACCCGATCCGGGCGGCCGACGCCGCACTGCTGAACAGTTCCTTCCTCGGCCTGCTCGGCCGGGCCGTACCGGGAGAGACCCGTGACTGACGACGACCTCTGGCGGATGCACCACGAGATCGAATCCATGCCGTACGGCCCGGGGCAGATCGCCGCGCTGGAACAACTGCTGCGCCGCGCCGACGCGGGCGACGACAGGCACCTCGCCTTCGCCGCCCGGGTCACCGGCACCACCGCGTACGTCTACGGCGGCGAACCGGCGAAGTCCTTCGTCACGTTCTCCTGGTGCCTGGCCGAGTACGACAAGGATCCGCAGCCCTACCACCAGCGCTACACACACCAGTTGCTCTGGTTCTTCAAGTACATGGTCAACGCGATGGTGAAGTTCCCGGAGCTGCCGCTGGACCGGACGTACGCGGTCCTCGACGACATGGAACGGCGCTACCGCGACTCCGGGCACTCGCTCCAGGCCGTCTACAAGCACCGCTACCTGGTGGCCGCGCACCTGGGCGACGAGGAGGCGGCCGAGCAGTGGTACCGCAAGTGGATGACCACCCCGCGCGACACGCTCTCCGACTGCGCCGGCTGCGACCCGACCACGCAGGTCGCGCACCTGGTGCGGCACGGCCGGCACGAGGAGGCGGTGGCACTCGCCGAGCCGGTGCTCGCCGGGCGCCTCACCTGTAGCGAGCAGCCGCAGGGGATCCTCACCGCGCTGCTCACGCCCTACCGTGAGACCGGCCGTACCGACGCGGCGCGGGACGCGCACCGGGAGGCGTACCGGCGGGTGCGCGGCAACCTGGCCGACCTGTGGGACATCGCCGACCACGTCGAGTTCTGCACCGTGACCGGCAACGAGGCGCGGGCGCTGGAATTGGTCGAGCGGCACCTGGACTGGCTGGACCGGGCACCCACCCCTGCTGCCGCGATGCACTTCGCGGCCGCCGCCTCGGCGGCGCTGCGCCAGGTGCCGGCCGAGCTGACCGTGCACCGCCGCGCCTCCGGCGAGCGGCCGGCCGCCGACGTACCGGTGGGCGCGCTCGCCGACGAGCTGGCCGGTACGGCGACCGCGCTGGCCGAGCGCTTCGACGCGCGCAACGGCACCACGCACCAGTCCGGGTTGATCGCCCGCAAGCTGGCGGCCGGGCCGGTCGGTGAGCACCTGCCGCTGTCGGCGAGCCTGCGCCGCCCGGCGGTGCCCGCGCCGCGTACCGGCTCGGACGCGCCGGTGGCCTCTCCGCAGCCGGTGACGGTGCCCGCCGACGCCGGTGCCGACGAGCTGCTCGCGCTGGCCGAGGAGTGCTGGCGCACCAACCGCCGGGACGGCCTGGTCGCCGCGTTGCGCGCGTACGACGAGCGGTTCGGTGACGCCGACGTGCCGGCGACCACCCGGGCCTGGCGGCTGGAGCTGCGGGCCGGTGAGCTGTCCCAGGACGACGACGGCGTACCGGCGGCGATCGCTGTCAACCGGGAGGCGCTGGCCGCCTGGCGGGAGGTGCCGGATCCGCTGCGCGCCCAGGTGGTGGCCGGGCGGCTCGGTGTGCTGCTCAGCATGGTCGAGGAGAGCGCGGACGAGGGGATGACCCTGGCCCGCGAGTCGGCCGGATACCTGACCGAGCACGGTCAGCCGCGTGACCGGGCCGCCGGTTGGGACCGGCTCGCCCTGGCCCACGTGCACCGCGAGGAGTGGGCGGAGGCGCTCGACGCGCTCGACCGGGCCGAGGCGGAGGCGGACGCCGATCCGTGGCTGGCCGGACGGGTCGCGCTGCACCGCACGCACGTGCTGGAGCAGTTGGAGCGGGCCGAGGAGTTCCGGGACGCGGCGGTGCGGTCCCGCCGGCTGGCGAGTGAGCTGGGCGACGCCGAGATGCTCACCGGCGCCTGCCTGGCGTACGCCCGCTCCACCGACGACCCGGCCGAGGCGGTGGCCGCCTGCGACGAGGCGCTGTCCGTCGCACCGGCCGGCGCGTACCTGCCGCTGCGGGTGACCCGGGGCCGGGCGCTGATGGCCGCCGACCGGGCCGGCGAGGCGGTGGAGGATCTGGCCGAGGCGGTCACCCTCTGCGTCGAACAGGGGCTGGACGGCGACGCGCTGCTGCGCTGGGAGCTGGCCGAGGCGTACCGGGTGGCCGGGCGGCTGGCCGAGGCCGCCGAGGTGGCCGAGGAGGCGGTGCTCGGGCTCGACCGGGCGGGCGCGCAGGCCGAGGCGGACCGCTGCCGGCACATGCTGGCGGGCATCTACGCCGGTCTCGGCGAGACGGATCTGGCCCTCACGGTGCTCGACACGCTGGCCGAGAACCTGGACGGGCCGGACAATCTCCCGCACCGGGCGCAGGTGCTGGAGGAGTCCGGTGGCCTGCTCTACGACGCCGACCGGGACGCCCTCGCCGCGCAGCGGTTCGCGGCGGCGGCGACCGCCTGGCGGCTGGCCGGTTTCCAGGTGGACGAGCTGCGGGCCCGGCGGCGGGAACTGCTCGCCCTGCACTGGTCCGGCGACCTGCCGGCCGCGGTCGCCGCGATCGAGCGGGTGGACGAGGCGGCGGCCGTGCTCCCGGCCGAAGCAGACGAGGCGCCGGTGGTGACGTACGAGCGGGCGATGGCCGCCGACGCGGTGGCCCGGGTGCTGATCGGCGAGGACCGGCTGACCGCCGCGCTGGACCGGGTCGACGGCGTCCCGGAGCGCCTGCGGTCGATCGAGGCGTTCGGCGAGGCGGCGCAGGTCGAGGTGCTGACCGGCGAGCTGCTGCTGCGCGACGGGCGGCCGGAGCAGGCCGAAGGGCTGCTGCGCCCGGTCCTCGCCGGGCTGCCCACCGGTTCCCGCCCGGCCACGCAGGCCGCCTGGCTGCTGGCCCGCGCGCTCGACGAGCAGGGCCGGGAGGCCGAGGCGGCGAAGGTGCGCGCCGACCACGGCATCGAGGAGAACTGACACGACGGGCTGGGGCAACCGTTGGGTAACCGCGGCTGCCCCAGCTCGAACGCGAGGTCTAGGCTGGTCCGGTGGCGGTGGAACAGCAGGCACGGGGTGCGGCGGGTGCGGCCCGGCGCCGGTCCCGGCGGGACGAGATCCTGGAGATCGCGGTCGGCCTCTTCGCGGCGCGCGGCTACCACGGTGTGTCGATGGACGACATCGGCGCGGCGGCCGGTGTCACCGGTCCGGCGCTCTACCACCACTTCGCCGGCAAGGAGGCGATGCTCGCCGCCGCATTGATCCCGGTGAGCGAGGGGTTGCTCGCGGGCGGGCGGGACCGCGCCGCCGGCCATCCGGGTGACCCGCGTGCGGCGCTGGAGTCGCTGATCGACTTCCACGTCGACTTCGCGCTCGCCAACCCGGCGGTGATCGCGTTGCACCTGCACGAACTGGACCGCCTCCCGGACGAGCCGCGCCGCCGGATCCGCCGGCTCCAGCGGATGTACGTCGAGGAATGGGTCACCGTGCTGACCGCGCTGCATCCCGGCCTGCCCGACGGCGCGGCCCGGGTGCTCGCCCACGCGGCGTTCGGCCTGATGAACTCGACGCCGTTCCTCGGCGGCGAGGTGGACCGCCGGCGCCGTGCCGAACTGCTGCGCGGCGCGACCCTCGCGGCCCTGCTCGCGCCCACCGACCCGACCTGACACGCCGCGCGTACCTTAACGCGTGTTAAGAAGAGACCCCGGCTTTGCGTCGAGAAGGGGTCACGTCCGTGCAGAAGATGATCGAATCGTTGTTGGTCGCGAATCGGGGGGAGATCGCGCGGCGGATCATTCGCACCGGTAGGCGGCTCGGGATCCGGACGATCGCGGTGCACTCGGAGGCCGACGCCGCGCTGCCGTTCGTGACCGAGGCCGACGAGGCGGTCTGCGTGGGCCCGGCGAACCCGGCCCAGAGCTACCGGAACGTCGAGGCGATCCTCGACGCCGCCCGCAGCACCGGCGCGGAGGCGATCCACCCCGGCTACGGCTTCCTGTCCGAGAACGCGGACTTCGCCCGTACCGTCGAAGGGGCCGGCCTGATCTGGGTCGGGCCCGGCGCCGATGCGATCAGCGCGATGGGCGACAAGATCAACGCCCGGAACCTGATGGCGGCGGCCGGCGTGCCGGTCGCGCCCGGCACCACCGAACCGGCGAGCGACCTGGACGCTGCGGTCGCCGCCGCCGCGGAGATCGGCTACCCGGTGATGGTCAAGGCCGCCGCCGGTGGTGGCGGCATGGGCATGGGCGTGGCCGCCGACGAGGCGGCGCTGCGCACCGAGTACGACAAGGTCCGCGCGTTCGCCGAGCGGATGTTCGGCGACGGGTCGGTGCTGATCGAGCGGTACTTCCCCCGGGTGCGCCACGTCGAGGTGCAGATCCTCGGCCTGGCCGACGGCCGGGTGGTGGCGCTCGGCGAGCGGGAGTGCTCGGTGCAGCGGCGCAACCAGAAGCTGGTCGAGGAGTCGCCGTCCCCGGCGGTGTCGCCCGAGCTGCGCGAGCGGTTCCTGGCCGCGGCGGTACGGGCCGGCGAGGCGGTCAACTACCGCAACGCGGGCACCGTCGAGTGCTTGCTCGATCCTTCGACGCAGGAGTTCTTCTTCCTGGAGATGAACACGCGGCTGCAGGTCGAGCACCCGGTCACCGAGTACGTCTACGGCGTCGACCTGGTCGAGGAGCAGTTGCGGGTGGCGTCCGGCCTGGCGCCGACGTTCGACCCGGACGCGCTCACCCCGCGCGGTCACGCCATCGAGCTGCGGATCAACGCCGAGGACCCGAAGCGCTTCATGCCCGGCCCGGGCGCGATCGCCACCTGGAACGAGCCGTCCGGCACCGGCGTGCGGGTCGACTCCGGCTACGTCGCCGGCAACACCGTCACGCCGTTCTACGACAGCCTGATGGCCAAGCTGATCCTCACCGGCGACACCCGCGAGGAGGCGGTCGAGCGGGCGCGGGCGGCGGTCGCCCAGTTCGAGATCGTCGGCCCGAAGTGCAACCTGCCGTTCTTCGCCGAGCTGCTGGAGAACCCGGAGTTCCTCTCCGGCGACTACGACACCGGCATCGTCTCCCGGATGCGCTGACCTTCGACCCAGTGAGGTGAATCTGATGGCGGAACTTCCAGGCTCGGTGAGCATCCGTGAGGTCGGTCCCCGCGACGGCCTCCAGAACGAGGAGCCCATCCCCACCGACGCGAAGGTGCGGCTGCTCGACGCGTTGTCCCGCACCGGGGTACGGCGCGTCGAGGCGGTCTCCTTCGTCCACCCGAAGGCGATCCCGCAGATGGCCGACGCCGACGAGGTGTGGCAGCGGGCGGAGAGGGTCGACGGCGTGCGCTACTCCGCCCTGGTGCCGAACACCCGTGGCGCGCAGCGGGCGCTGGCTGCGGGCTTCACCGAGATCGAGGTGGTGGTCTCGGCCAGCGACACGCACAACCGCCGCAACGTCAACCGCTCCACCGACGAGTCGCTGGACGACATCGCCGAGCTGATCGACCTGCTGCACGGCGCGGGCGCCACCGCCGAGGTGATCGTGGCGACGAGCTTCGGCTGCCCCTACGAGGGCGACGTGGACCCCCGCCGGGTGGCCGCGATCGTCGACCGCGTCGCCCGCGACGGCGCGGACCGCGTCGCCTTCGGCGACACCACAGGCATGGGTACGCCCCGGCGCGTCCGCGAACTGGTCACGGCGGTCCGGGACCGTAACGCCCACCTGCCGGTGCTGCTGCACTTCCACAACACCCGGGGTACCGCCCTGGCGAACATGCTCACCGCGATGGAGTTGGGCGTCACCGAGTTCGACGCCAGCGTCGGCGGCCTCGGCGGCTGCCCGTACGCGCCGGGTGCCAGCGGCAACCTGGCCACCGAGGAGGCGGTGCACATGCTGCACGACATGGGCATCGACACCGGCATCGACCTGGACGCCCTGATCGCTGCCGCCGAACTGGCCGAGACCCTGGTGGGCAAGAAGCTCCCGTCCGGAGTCCTCCGAGCCGGCCCCCGAACCCGCCTGACCCCCCACCCCTCCTGACCGTTTCCGCGTTGATCAAGGAGTTTGTGTCCTCATTCGGCCGCGTGGAGGACGCAAACTCCTTGATCACGGGAGTGGATGGGTGGGGGGCGAGGAGCGGGTCGCCGGAGAGGGCGGCGGTGGGGTAGCCTAACGATCGTTCAGGTCGGTGGGCGCCCTGTGCGGGGGCCGTGGCAACGGGAGTCGGCGTGACGCTCGACGGTGAGGCTCTGGAGCAGCTACGCAAGCGCGCCCGCGCCGGAGGTGCGGACAAGTACCACGCGGCGAACGCCGCGAAGGGGAAGCTGTTCGCCCGCGAGCGCGTGGCCTACCTGGTCGACGAGGGCTCCTTCGTCGAGGACGGGCTCTACGCCAACGCGATGGCCGACGGGCTGCCCGCCGACGGCGTGGTAACCGGCACCGCCACCATCGACGGCCGCCAGGTCTGCCTGATGGCGAACGACTCCACGGTCAAGGCCGGCAGCTGGGGCGCGCGTACCGTCGAGAAGATCATCCGGATCATCGAGCGGGCGTACGCCACCGGCGTCCCGATGGTCTACCTGGTCGACTCGGCCGGCGCCCGGATCACCGACCAGGTCGACCTGTTCCCGGGCCGGCGCGGCGCCGGCAAGATCTTCTGGAACCAGGTCCGCGCCTCCGGCTCGATCCCGCAGGTCTGCGCGCTGTTCGGGCCGAGCGCGGCCGGTGGGGCGTACATCCCGGCGTTCTGCGACGTGGTCGCCATGGTGGACGGCAACGCCAGCATGTACCTCGGCTCCGACCGGATGGTCGAGATGGTCACCGGCGAGAAGACCACGCTGGAGGCGATGGGCGGCGCCAAGGTGCACTGCGCCGAGTCCGGCGTGGGGCACTTCCTCTGCAAGACCGAGAACGATGCGCTCGACGTGGTGCGGACGTACCTGTCGTACCTGCCGTCGAACTGGAAGCAGGACCCGCCCGCCGCCGAGGCGGTGGCCGCGCCGGAGAAGGCCGACCTGGCCGCGCTGGTCCCGGCCAGCGAGCGGCAGGCGTTCGACATGCGCCGGTACGTCAAGGGTCTGCTCGACTCCGGCAGCTTCTTCGAGATCCAGGCGCTGTGGGCCAAGGAGCTGACCATCGGGTTCGGCCGGCTGAACGGCGAGGTCGTCGGCGTGGTCGGCAACAACTCGATGTTCAAGGGCGGCGTGCTCTTCGTCGACTCGGCCGACAAGGCGACCCGGTTCGTGCAGCTCTGCGACGCGTTCAACGTGCCGCTGCTGTTCCTCAGCGACGTGCCCGGGTTCATGGTCGGCAGCGCGGTGGAGAAGCAGGGCATCATCCGGCACGGCGCCAAGATGATCACGGCGATCTCCGAGGCGACCGTACCCAAGATCTGTGTGGTGGTCCGCAAGGCGTACGGCGCCGGTCTCTACGCGATGGCCGGTCCCGGCTTCGAGCCGGACGCCACGATCGCGTTGCCCACCGCGAAGATCGCGGTGATGGGCGCGGAGGCCGCCGTCAACGCGGTCTACGCCAACAAGATCGCCGCCATCTCCGACGAGGCCGAGCGGGCCGCGTTCGTGGCCGCGAAGCGCGAGGAGTACGAGCGCGACATCGACGTCGTCCGGCTCGCCAGCGAGCTGGTGGTGGACGCCATCGTCGAGCCGCACGAGCTGCGCGCCGAGCTGGTCCGCCGGTTCGCCGCCGCGCGCGGCAAGGAGCGGCACTTCTCCCGGCGCCGACACGGCGTCACCCCGGTCTGACCGACCCACGCCCGCCCCGGGTCCGACCGACCCACGCACCGGCGTCACGAGCGCCCGGCCCGTCCGTACCGCCGTCCCACCAGGAGGATCAGATGGACTTCCGGCTCAGCGACGAACAGGAGGCGCTGCGCTCCAGCGTGCGGGAGTTCGCCCGCGAGGTGGTCGCGCCCACCATCGCCGAGCACTACGAGCAGCACACCTTCCCGTACGAGATCGTCCGTCAGATGGGCAAGATGGGCCTGTTCGGGCTGCCCTTCGCGGAGGAGCACGGCGGCATGGGCGGCGACTACTTCGCGCTCTGCCTCGCACTGGAGGAGCTGGCCCGGGTGGACTCCAGCGTGGCCATCACGCTGGAGGCGGCGGTGTCGCTCGGCGCGATGCCGATCTACCGCTTCGGTACCGAGGAGCAGAAGGCGCAGTGGCTGCCGAAGCTGCTCAGCGGTGAGGCGCTGGCCGGGTTCGGGCTCACCGAGCCGGGCACCGGCTCGGACGCGGGCGGCACCCGGACGCGCGCGGTCCTGGACGGCGACGAGTGGGTCATCAACGGCTCGAAGGCGTTCATCACAAACTCCGGTACCGACATCACCGCGCTGGTCACCGTCACCGCCGTCACCGGTACCCGGCCGGACGGCGGCAAGGAGCTGTCCACGATCATCGTGCCGTCGGGTACGCCCGGCTTCACCGTCGCGCCCGGCTACTCGAAGGTGGGCTGGAACGCGTCGGACACCCACGAGCTGACGTTCGACGACTGCCGGGTGCCGGCGGCCAACCTGCTCGGCGAGCGCGGCCGGGGCTTCGCCCAGTTCCTGCGCATCCTGGACGAGGGCCGGATCGCCATCGCGGCGCTCGCCGTCGGCCTGGCCCAGGGCTGCGTCGACGAGTCGATCAAGTACGCCAAGGAGCGTCAGGCGTTCGGCCAGCCGATCGGCAACTACCAGGCCATCCAGTTCAAGATCGCGGACATGGAGATGAAGGCGCACACGGCCCGGCTTGCCTACTACGACGCGGCTGCCCGGATGCTCGCCGGTGAGCCGTTCAAGCGTCAGGCGGCGATCGCCAAGCTGCACGCCAGTACGGTGGCGGTGGACAACGCCCGCGAGGCGACGCAGATCCACGGCGGGTACGGCTTCATGAACGAGTACCCGGTGGCCCGCTTCTGGCGGGACTCCAAGATCCTGGAGATCGGAGAGGGCACCAGCGAGGTGCAGCGCATGATCATCGCGCGCGACCTCGGCATGTGAGGACGGCCCCCGGACCGTGTCCTGTCGGATATCGGCAGTGGACGGTCGGGTGGTTGACGATGGGCTGTGGAGCGTCGGAGTCCATCCGTAATCTTCGTGCCCATGACTCCGGATCATGACCGTGCGCGGGGCACAGGCGGTCGTACCGGTCTGTCCGATCTGCTGCGCGGGCACCGGCTCGCCGTCGGCCTGACCCAGGCCGAGCTGGCGGGCCGGGCCGGCGTTGGCGTACGGACGGTCCGCGATCTGGAACGAGGACGGGCCGTACGGCCCCAGCGCACCACTGTCGACCTGCTGGCCGACGCGCTCGGCCTGAGCGGGGACGAGCGGCGGGAGTTCGTCGACACCGCCCGGCCGGCGGCGTCCCGCCCTTCCGGCCCCGGCACCGAGGATCCGCCGGTGGCGCTGCCGCAGCCCGTACCGCTGGTCGGCCGCGAGCGGGACGTGGCGGAGGTGTCCGGCCTGCTCGACGCGTACCCGGTGGTCAGCCTGGTGGGACTCGCGGGCGTGGGGAAGACCGCGCTCGCCGTCACCGTCGCGCACGCGGTGGCGGCCCGGCACCCGGCGGGCGTGGCCGGGGTGCTCGTGGGTGAGGGCTCGGACACCCCGGACGTGCTCGCCGCGTCGGCGTCGATGTTCGGCGTGAACCGGCTGGCCGACCTGTCCTGCCGGATCGGCGACCGGCGGGCGCTGCTGCTCGTCGACGCCGTCGACCGGGCGCCGGGGGCGGTGGCCGAGGCGCTGCGCGTCCTGACCGCCGCCGTGCCGACGCTGCGGGTGCTTGTCACCGGCCGCCGTCCGGTCGGCCTGCCCGGCGAGCTGGTCCGGCCGGTCGCGCCGCTCGACGTACCGCCCCCCGGCGTCGTACCCGCCGACCGGGCCGACCTGGACCGCTGGCCGGCGGCGGCGTTGTTCGCCGCGCGGCTCGCCCAGGTCCGCCCGGAACCGCCGGCCCCGGTCGAGCTGCCGGCGCTCGCCGCGCTCGTGCGCCGGCTCGGCGGACTGCCGCTCGCCATCGAGCTGATGGCGGCACGGGGACGCATCCTCGACGTCACCGAGCTGCTCGACCGCTACGGCGACCGTGTCCTGGACCTGACCGGCGGACGCCCCGGCTGGGAACCCGCCGGTCCGTCCGCCGGTACGGTGACGTTGCGCGACGCGGTGGCGACCAGCTACCGCCTGCTCGCGCCCGCCGACCGGGCGGCGCTGCGGCGGCTGTCCGCGTTCCGTAACCGCTGGTCGGTCGAGCTGGCCGAGGATCTGCTCGCCGACGGCGGCCGGCGGTGGGACGCCGCGCCGATGCTGGACCGGCTGCGCGAGCTGGGCCTGCTGAGTGTCCGGGGCACCGGCCCGTTCCGGTTCCGCCTGCTCGACGCGGTCCGTGACTTCGCCGCGGAGCAGGCCGACGCCGACGGCGAGACCGCCCGTATCCGGATGCGGCACGCCGCGGTGGTCGCCGGGCTGGTCCACCGCACCGCGCCGGGGCTTGTGGGTCCGCGGATGGCCGACGCGGTGCGCGTGCTCGACGAGGCGACGAGCGACATCACCGCGGCGCTGGCGTACGCCGCCGAGCACGCGCCCGAGACGGCGCTCCTGCTCGCCGCCTCCCTGCCCCGCTGGTGGCGGCTGCGCGGGCGGGACGTCTCCGGCCGGCGCCGGCTGCGGGAACTGCTGGCCGATCCGCGTACCGCCGGTGCCCGGCCCACGCTGCGCGCCTGGGCGATGCTCGGCGCGGCCCGGCTCGCCGCCGAGCACGGCGCGGGCGCGGAGGAACTTCCGGGCGTGCGGGCCGCCCTGGTCGTCTTCACCGAGGCGGGCGACGTGACAGGCGAACTGTCCGCCCGGTCCGTGCTCTGCGCGCTCCTGCCCGGGCTCGGCGCGCACGACGAGGCCCGCGAGCAGGCCGAGGCCGCGCTCGCGGCGGCCACCCGGCACCACCGGGTACGCGAGATGGCCGTCGCCCAGGCGCACCTGACCTGGCACGACGTACGGGAAGCTCGGCTGGCCGGCGCCCGGCGGCGGCTGGCCACCGTCGATCGCCTGGCGGCGCAGTGCGGTGACCAGCGTCTGCGTGTGCTGGCGCGGGCCGATCAGGCCGAGCTGACCCGCCTGGAGGGCCGGTACGCCGAGGCGGCCGAGCAGGGGCGCCGGGTGGCGGCCGCGCTCGCGGAGCTGGGCGATCCGGGGCGGCGGCGCCGGACGATCGGCGCGGTCGGGCTGGCCCTCGCCCACGCCGGGCGTACGGACGAGGCGCTGGCCACGGTGGCCGAGCTGTGGCCGTCGGGCGCGGTGCCGGGCCGGCGCCGGCCACCGGCTGTGGAGATGCTCGACCTGCCCGGCTCGGGTGGGGACGTGCGCACCGAGGACGCGTTGCGCGGGTTGATCGAGGGGCACGTGGCGCTGCGCCGGGGAGACCGGGAGGTGGCGGCGGAGTGGTTCGCCGCGACCGCCGACGCGGCGGAGGGTGTCGCCGACCGGCGGGATCTGGTGGAGGCGCTGGTGGGGCTGGCGGTCAGTACCGCCGACCCGGCCGTGCTGGACCGGCTGGACACGGCGCGGCAGGTGACAGGCGTCAGCCTGCTGCCGCAGGAGGAGGAGTTGCTGTTCTCCCTTTCGGCCCGACGGCGGCGATGAACGTCGACGACGCCGCGGCGGTCGCCGGCCTGTCGGCGGGGCACTGGGAGGCGGAGGGCGCGGGGGTGGCGCGAGCGAAGTAGCCCCCTGGTGCTGCCCCTCGCTCCACGCTCGCGCCAGCACCCCCCGGTGCCCCCCGCTGCCGGAAGACTACCGAGGCCGAACGATCGATTCGTGAGTATGTAGACCGCTTTGTCCGGCCGTTGGGGCGGTTCTGCCGGTCATTCTGCCGGTGACCGGTGGGTAGTCGGCGGCTGAGCACGTCCGGTCAGGCGGCGTCCTCGGCCGGTTCGGTGCTGCCGGCGGTGGCACCCGGATGAACCGCGTCGCGTACCCGGCGCAGCCCGTCCAGCAGCCCGTCGAGCTGTGCCGGGTCGAGCTGGCTGGTGAACCACTGCTCGATGATCTTCAGGTGACCGGGCAGGACGTCGTCCAGGCGGCCGAGTCCGGCAGTGGTGACCACCGCGAAGGAGCTGCGCCGGTCGGACGGGCAGGCACGCCGGCAGATCAGCCCGTCCCGTTCCATCCGGTCCACCACGCGGGTCACGCCGCTGGTGGAGAGTGAGGTCTGCGCGGCCAGGTCGGTCATCCGCAGCTGGTTGTTGGGTGAGCGGGCGAGCCGGGTCAGCACCTCGAACTCGACCGGGGAGAGGCCGTGCTCCTCGAACTGGGCGGCGAACCGGGCGGCGAGCCCGGCGTGCGCCTCGACGAGCAGGCCGACGGCAGTGATCCGGGGGTCGTCGAACACGTTCTGGTCCACGCCACCATCCTAGCAACACTTGACACGGGGAATATTGCTATGACTATAGTTGCTCAGTCAGTCGTTGGGCTCCTAAACATTCTTCTCCGGAGGAGAGCATCATGACCAGCAGCACCGAGCCGACTACCCGCGACTGGGAGGGTCTCACCATCCCCGCTCCCGGCACCTACGTGCTGGACGCCGCGCACAAGCGTGTCGGCTTCGTCGCGCGGCACATGATGGTCAGCAAGGTACGCGGTGAGTTCGCCGACGCGACCGCCACCATCACCGTCGCCGACGACCCGATGCAGTCCACGGTCACCGCCAGCATCCAGGCGGCCAGCATCAACACCGCCCAGGCGGACCGCGACGCGCACCTGCGCAGCCCCGAGTTCCTCGACGCGGAGCAGTTCCCGACGCTGGAGTTCCGCAGCACCGAGGTGAAGTCCCGCGACGGCAACGAGTTCGTGCTCGTCGGCGAGCTGACCATCAAGGGCGTGACCCGCCAGGTCGAGCTCGAGGTGGAGTTCGAGGGCGTCGGCCGCAGCCCGTTCGGCCAGGACATCTTCGGCTTCTCCGCCTCCACCGAGATCGACCGGGAGGACTTCGGTCTGACCTGGAACGTGGCGCTGGAGACCGGCGGCGTCCTGGTCGGCCGCAAGGTCAAGATCGAGATCGAGGGTGAGGCCATCCGCCAGGGCTGAGCCCGGCACCGGCCCGTGGGGCCCGCACCGTCCGCCGACGGTGCGGGCCCTTCTCGCGTACGCCTGGCGGTGCGAATCGTCACGCGAAGTTCTCCGCACTGACGCGCTGGTGACGGCCGCGACGGGGTACAGGTGCAGACCTGTCGCCCGTCCAGCCGGGTGGCGGGGCGGGCGCACTTACGCCCACCACGCGAATGGTTCACAATGCGTTGCGGAACGGTACGGTTCCGTCGCACCAGCGCCGGGAGGACACATGGGCACAGACGTCGAGCAGGGCGCCTTCTCCCGCGAGGATCGGGTCCGCTACCGGCAGAAGGTCCGACGGTGCCTGGACGTCTTCGCGCTGATGCTCGACGACTTCGGCTTCGACGCCGACCGCCCGATGACCGGGCTGGAGATCGAGCTGAACCTGATCGACGCCGCCGCCGAACCGGCCATGCGCAACGACCAGATCCTCGCCGACATCGCCGACCCGCTGTTCCAGACCGAGCTGGGGCAGTTCAACCTCGAACTGAACGCCTCGCCCCGGCTCATCGAGGGCAGCGGCTTCGCCGACTACGAGCAGGACCTGCGCAGCAGCCTCAGCCGCGCCGACGAGCGGGCCGCCAAGTCCGACGCGACGATCATGATGGTCGGCATCCTGCCCACGCTCACCGAACGCCACCTGGTCGCGGACAACCTTTCCACCAACGAGCGGTACCGCGTCCTCAACGACCAGATCGTCGGCGCCCGCGGCGAGGACATCGAGCTGGACATCAACGGCGTCGAGCGGCTGCGTACGCACACCGACTCGATCGCGCCGGAGGCCGCATGCACCAGCCTCCAGTTCCACCTCCAGGTCGCGCCGGACAGCTTCGCCGACTACTGGAACGCCTCCCAGGCCATCGCCGGCGTGCAGGTCGCCGTCGGCGCCAACTCGCCGTTCCTCTACGGCCGGCAACTCTGGGCGGAGACCCGGATCGCGCTGTTCCAGCAGGCCACCGACACCCGCCCGGACGAGCTGAAGGCCCAGGGCGTACGCCCCCGCGTGTGGTTCGGCGAGCGCTGGATCACCTCGATCTTCGACCTGTTCGAGGAGAACGTCCGCTACTTCCCCCCGCTGCTGCCTATCTGCGAGGAGGAGGACCCGGTCGAGGTGCTGCACGCCGGTGGTGTGCCCAAACTCGGTGAGCTGCGGCTGCACAACGGCACCGTCTACCGCTGGAACCGACCGGTCTACGACATCATGAACGACCGCCCGCACCTGCGGGTGGAGAACCGCGTGCTGCCCGCCGGCCCGACGGTGGTGGACATGCTCGCAAACGCGGCGTTCTACTTCGGGCTGGCCCGCGGCCTCGCCGAGTCGGACCGTCCGATCTGGAGCCAGCTGACGTTCAGCTCCGCGGAGGAGAACTTCCACGCCGCCGCCCGGCGCGGCATCGAGGCGGTCCTGCACTGGCCCCGGCTCGGCGACGTGCCGGTGACCACGCTCGTGCTCGACACGCTGCTGCCGGTGGCCGCGCAGGGGCTGGACCGGTTCGGTGTCGCCCCGGCCGAACGGGACCGCCTGCTCGGCGTGATCGAGGGCCGCTGCCGTACCGGCCGCAACGGCGCGGTCTGGCAGACCGAGACGGTGTGGACGGCCGAGCGGAACCGGGGGCTGGACCGGGAGGCCGCGCTGCACCACATGGTCCAGCGGTACGCCGAACTCCAGCGCGGCAACGAGCCCGTCCACACCTGGCCGGTCGACTAGTCCCCTGCCGCCCTCATCCCGGCCCTCCGCGCCTCGTCGATCTTGGAGTTGCGGCGCCTTGAATATCCCGAATGGGAGTTTTGTGAGGTGCCACAACTCCAAGATCGATGCGGGCGTGCGGGTGGCTCAGCGGCCGAGGTGACGTGCGGGCTGGGCGGGTGGGGTCTCAGCGACCACGGCGGCGGGTGGTCTCGGTGGGCGGCGGCGGGTCGGCCTGGTCCGTCGAACCGGTCTGGCCTGACGAGCCGGTCGGGGACGAGGAACCGGTCTGGCCTGACGAACCGGTTGGGGACGAGGAACCGGTCCGGCCCGACGAGCGGGTCGAGGACGAGGAGTCGTCCTGCGACGCGGCCGTCGTGCTTCGCGGGTTCGGGTCGTCGGCGGGTGAGCCCTTGTCGTGCGAGCCGGCCTGCGTGGGTGACTCGGGTTGCCGCTGCGGTGGCACGGCCCGGCCTCGGCGGCCGGCGGTCGACCGGGTGGCACGTCCCCGATCCGTCTCCGTCCGGACGGACGCCACGCCTGGCTCGTCGTCCACTGCCGCATCCCGGAGCGCGCCGGCCGACGCGTCCGACGAGGCCGAATCCGACACGCTTGCCGTCGACGTGCCCGCCCGCTTCGATGGCGCCGCGCCTGATCGGCCCGACGTCGAGCTGCCCGGCAACGGCCCGTCCGGCCCGTCCGGTTCAGCGGTGGTGGGCGAGGCATCCCCGCTGATCTCGTCCGGCTCGCCGGTGCGCTGGCGGGGCAGTGTCACCCGCTCGGCGCTCCGGCGCTCGGCACGCTGGGCCAGCGCGGCCATCACCATCGAGCCGCCGACACCGGCGATCACCGCGTACGGGGCGATCAGGTGGGCCGACAACTGCTCCGCGGCGATCCCGGCCAGGCGCGGCACGGCGAGCAGGTACGCCAGCGCGACGAGCAGCGGTCCGGCCGCCCCGGAGGCTGCCGCGCCGACCCGGATCTCCGGTGCGCGGGCGGCTCGACGGGCCGCCACCAGGCCGATCACCAGTGCGGAGAGCACCGACAGCAGCGCCCCGGGCCAGTAGAAGTAGTCGCGGATCCAGAACGCGCCACGGTCCGCGCTGATCTGCCAGATCCCGAGCTGAGCGGTGGTCAGGCCACGGCCGGCGACCACCCCGTCGACCACCGACACCACCGCGAGCAGCCAGAGCCAGCCGGTGGTGGCGATCAGGTTGGTGGCGGCGGCGCGGGTGTGCAGCGCCCAGACGGCGAGCAGTACGCCGAGCACCAGCCCCGCGCCCGCGTAGGCGGCGGCGACAGCCTGCGGCGAGGAGACGTCCGGCACCCGGGCCGCCCGCGCGGGTACCGCCACCAGCAGGACGGTGACGATCGCGCCGACACCCGCGGCGAGCGCCAGGCCGAGCCGGGGCAGCGTGCCCGGCGACTCGTCGGCGCCACCACGCAGGCGCTGGGCGCAGACCGCACCGACGATGACCGATGTCGCCGCGATCCAGGTCGCCCAGGCGAGGCTCGCCACCCAGGCCGCCTCGGCCCGTACCGCGCCGTCCGGCACCCAGTTGATGATGCCCAGCCCGTACCCGAAACCGAGCTGCGCGGCGCCCGCGCCGGCGGCGACGCCGAGCGCGGCGGCTGTCGATCCTCCCCAGCCCCGTCTGACCATGCCGGGGAGCGTAACGTCCCGTGGTCGGCGCGGCGAGTCGTAACGACTGGCCGTGACCGTCAGTGAGCAAGGGATACGGTCGTCGATGATCGGGCGGGGGAGCATGACGGACGAGCGGCAACCGGCGGGCGACGGCACCGGGCCGGGGCGGGGCAGGCTGCTCCTCGGTGGTGGTGTGGCAGTGGTCCTGCTGGCCGTGATCGGCGCCAGCGTCGGGTGGATCCTCGCCGGTGAGCCGGAGCGCTCGGCCGCGCCCGGCGACTCCGCTCCGCCCGCCGCCGCGTCCACATCGGCCTCCCCGACCACGGCGCCGCCGACCACCGCCGCCCCATCATCCGGTACGCGCACCAGCGCCCCGGCCGGGCTCACCGTGCCCGAGGTGGTGGGCGTCGACTTCGAGCAGGCCCGCCGGGACCTGCGCGAGCGCCGCCTCGGTTGGCGACTGGTCTTCGGTACGGGCAGCGGACGCACCGTGGAGCGCGCCTCACCGGCTCCGGGCACTCCGGTGAAGCGCGGCACCACTGTCACCGTGTGGGTCTCCGGGCCGGCGCCGGCCGTGAGCGTGCCGGACGTGGGCATGCTGTCCTGCTCCGACGCGGCAGACGATCTGGTGGAGGCGGGCCTCTATCCCCGGTACGCCACCGGCCGGCAGGGTCCGGTCACGGCACAGGTGCCGGTGGCCGGCAGTACCGCCCGGTGGAACGACCAGGTGACCCTCACCTGCGGGGACCGGGCGTCCACGCCGCCGACGGTCTCCCCGTCGCCGACTCTCTGACCGGCGCGGCGCGCTGATCCCGGCCGGTGTCGCCGTGGCCCGCTACGGTGGACGATCGAGGGCCGTGCGCCCCGTCCCGGTGGGGAAAGGACGTGCCATGAGCGACGACCGTCAGGAACCACCCGCCGGTGACGCGGACGCGACCCGGGCGCTGCCTCCCGAGCCGGACGCGGATGCCACGCGGGCGATGCCGAGGAACGCCGCCGGGGAGGACGCCGACGTCACCCGCGCGATGCCCCGGGACGCGGCCGGGCACGACGCGGACGCGACCCGGGCGCTGCCGAGGAACGCAGGCGAGGAGGACGTGGAGGCGACCCGCGCGATGCCGCGGAACGCGGGCGACGCCGCCCGTCCGTTGCCCGGCGGCCCGGCAGGACAGGCGGGCCCGGAAGGGCCGGGTGGCCCGCGCCGCCCGCTCGACGCGACCGCCGCGCAGGAACCGGTGGGTGCCTGGTCCGGGCGGGCCGGCGTACCTCCACCGCGTCCGGCGGGCTACCCCGAGCCCGGCGGCGAGTACTACGGCGACGAGCAGGCCGGGCGCCGCTGGTGGATGCCGATCCTGCTGGGCATCCTGGCGCTGCTCCTGCTCGGGTTGATCGGGGTGGGGGTGTGGCTGGCGTTGCGTGCCGCCGACCGGAACTCCGATCCGGGCCCGCCGGTGCCGAGCATCTCGGCGCAGACGAGCGCCGCCCCGACCAGCGCCGCGCCGAGCAGTTCACCGCCGAGTACGGCGCCGGCCACGACCGCCCCGGCCGAGGTGCCGATGCCACCGCTGGTGGGGCTGCCGGAGGCCGCCGCCCGGGCGGCGCTCGACCGGCTGGACCTGGACTACCGGGTGCAGCGGCGGGCGTCGGATCGCCCGGCCGGCACGGTGATCTCCACCGATCCCGAGGCCGGTTACCCGGTGGGCGAGGACGAACGGGTCACGATCGTGGTGGCCGTACCCGCGCCACCGACGAGCGGCCCGAGCACCCCGGGCTCCGCCCCGGCGACGACCACGACGCCCTGACGATCACCGAGACGCCCTGGCCGGCGCCGCCACGATCACCACTGGCGTCTGCGGGTGCCGACCAGGCCCAGTCCGGCCAGTGAGATGGCGAGCCCGAGCAGCCCGGAGTAGAACAGCGACCGGCTGAGGTCGTCGGTGACAGCGGTGGGCCGCTCGGCGAGCGTGCCCTCCCCGCCCCCGGTACCCGAGGCCCGGTCGTCGTCGTCCTCCGGCGGGTCGGCGGCCTCGCCGTCCTCGTCGTCGATCGCATCGGACCCGGCGGCATCCGAGTGGGCCGTATCGGAATCGGTCGTATCGGTCGTGGCCGCGTCGGAGTCCGTCCGGCCGTCCTCGCCGGCCACGGTGATCTCCGGTGCCGGTACGGGCTCGGCGAGCTGCTGGGTGGCGGAGAAGGCGGGGTGACGGACCGCGAGCGCGAGGGCGGTCGCGGTGACGAGGAAGAGGAAGAGCCCGAGGGCATAGCCGATACGGGACCGGTGGTGCCGGCGCGCGGCGGGCAAGTTGACCATGACCATCCCAGGTTCAGGGTCCGTGGCGCGCGGGGTGGAACGTGCCGGGGTGGGCGTACCGATTCTATGGCGACGGCACGCCCTCCCGGCCGGGAATCGTCAGGTCAGCCGACCCGGACCGGAGTCCGGACCACCGGGCGGCGGGCCGTCCGCACGGTGTGCTGACGCGGAGCCGGCGCGGCTTGGAGCTGCCGCAACCCCTCCTGGAGTACGAAGATCGACCTCCGGTTGACCGCGTCCCCCGCCGCGTTCAACTCGTAGCCGTCGAGCCAGAGCCAACCGTCGTAGGTCGGCCAGTCGAGCACCCGGATCACCCGGAACATGATCGGTCGGAGGAACTGGACACTCGCCGCGCGAGTCACGTGCAGTACGTCACCGGAGCGGGGAAGCACATGGGCTCCTGGGAAGGTCGGCCGGCGGGACCGGCGAGGCTGAAACGGGGGTCGGGTGCGGTCCGGTGACGGGCGGTCTGCCTCGTGGACCGGCGGTCGGTGGGTCGGTGCTGGTCGGGCCGTACCCACGGTGGCGGACCGCCACCCGACCATCACCCGGCTGCTCCCGGTTACCGCTCCCGCCGCCGCAGCCAAACTGGCGTGCAGCGACGGGGTCTTCATTCCGGGGCAGGTCGCACGGCGCGGGACGGCTCCCCTCCGGCCGTCCCACGGACCGTGGTGTCACCACGCCCGGAGATCAAGCGAAGACGGTGAGTAACCCGTGCCATACGGACAGACTGCATCAGGGACGTGCGACATGCAAGTTGCACGTCGACTTTTGCCGATAGGTGAGTCGGACACGCAAACGGCGAAACTTGAAGCGTCAGGTATCTGAGCGGCACACTGGACGCCGGTTTCGCCCGTCGCGGCCGGTCGACGACCGGCACCACCCCCTGCCGCGAACGACACCCGCCGCTCGCCGGTCGCGCCCGCGGTGGGAGCCGCACCGGGGCGCGACCGACCGGAGGTAGCCGGGTGACTGTGAAGCGTGGTCCCGCAATCCGATGGACGGCACCGTGAGTGAACGGCGCAGCCCCACCATCCGGCGGCGCCGGCTGGGTGCGGAACTCCGCCGGCAGCGGGAGGCGGCGGGCATCACCATCGAAGTCGTCGCCGAGCAGCTGGAGTGCTCGGCGTCGAAGATCTCCCGGATCGAGACCGGCCACACCACGGCGACCCCGCGCGACGTCCGCGACATGCTGCGCATCTACGGTGTCGTCGGCGCGGAGAGCGACGAGCTGGTGCAGATCGCCCGGGAGGCCCGGCAGAAGGGCTGGTGGCATCCGTACAGCACGGTTCTCGTCGGCGCGTACGTCGGCCTGGAGGCGGCGGCCAGCTCCATCCGGGCGTACGAGCAGCAGGTGGTGCCCGGCCTGCTGGAGACCGAGGAGTACGCGAGCGCGATGATCCGGGCGGCCCGGCCGGACTTCACCGACGAACAGGTCGACCAACGGGTGCGTGTCCGTCTGGGCCGTCAGTCGTTGTTGACGCAGGACGATCCGGTCGATCTGTGGGTGGTGCTCGATGAGGCGGTGCTGAGCCGGCCGGTTGGCGGCGACGCGGTGATGCGTGGTCAGCTCAAGCGGTTGGTGGAGGTGGCCGAACTGCCGAACGTGACAGTGCAGGTCCTGCCCTTCGAGGTGGGAGCGCACGCCGGCATGGACGGGACCTTCACGATCCTCAGCTTCCCCGAGCCGAGTGATCCCGATGTCGTGTACGCGGAGAACGCCACGGGTGGGCTCTTCCTGGAGAAGAGTGACGAACTGCAGAAGTACAGCTTCATCTTCGATCACATTCGAGCAGCGGCCATGCGCCCGGAGGAGTCCGTCGCACACATCGCGAAACTGGCAGAGGAGCCACTGTGGAAATGGCGACCAAGGAGTTCCCCGTGGACCTGACGCAGGCGACGTGGTTCAAGAGCTCGAAGAGCGGGCCGAACTGCGACAACTGCGTCGAGGTCGCGTACGTGACCGGGGCGGTCGGAGTGCGGGACTCGAAGGACAAGACCGGCCCGGCCCTGGTCTTCGCTCCGGGTGACTGGCACGCCTTCGTCGCCCGCGCCCGGAACGGCGTGTTCGGCCGGAGCTGACCGGCACCGAGATGTGGTCCCGCCCGGCAGCGCCGCCGGGCGGGACCATTCGCGTCCGCGTACCCGCGCCGCGGCGGGCACCCGTCGCCAGTTCCGATCCGCCTCGTTGAACCGCACGGATCGGCAACCGAACAAGGCAGGCGAGACGGATGACGACGATCGGTTCAGAGAACCTCACCAGCGGCCCGGGCAAGCCCGAGCGGTTCGGTGGCAAGTACCGGGGTGCCCGCCGGGACACCGTCCTCACCGAGGTGGTCTCCGGTGACGGCGACGACACCCGCGAGGGTGGCGTCCCCGAGCAGGCAGCGGCGCCGCTGTCCCTGCCGTCGCTGGAACCCAACCCGCTGACCGAGCCGTCCTTCCCGCCGAGCGGCTGGCCGCTCGAGCAGCAGGAGTCCCTGGTGGACCACCCGCTGCTGCGCGGCCTGCTGATGGAGCTGCCCCCGAAGGGCAGCGTGCCTCCGCCCGGCTGGCTGGATCGCTGGTTCGAGGCGACCCGCGCGATCCTGGAGCTGCTATACGTGCAGGGCGCGAGCCGGTCGCGCTGACACCGCCTCGGCGGCCGGCATGGCCCGCTCGGCGAGCCGGTTGTGCCGCAGCGCGTGGCGTACCCCGATCGCGCACACGCCGAGCACCCCGACGGTGATCGCCGGGCCGGCGACGCCCGGCGCGGCGAACAGGTCGACCCCGGCCGCCGGCAGCACCGCCACCAGCACCGCGATCGCCGTCGCCTGGAGCGGCAGCGCGATCAGCGGGTGCGCCGCCGCCGCGCGCAGTCCGTGCGGGGCGGGGGTGCCCGGCGCCGCCGCGAACGCGCCCGCACCGGACCGCAGCCGCCGGACCCGCCGTACCGTGCAGACCGCCACCACCGCTGCCGGCACGGCCGCGAGGCCGAGCGCGGCGGCGGCCCGGTCCACAGTGGTGTCGCCGGCGCTCTGCAGGCCCACGGCGAGGACCGCCGCGGTGAGCGCGAGGCCGGTCAGCACCAGGGCGGACAACCATCCGGTACGCCGGCGCAGCGCGCAGGCGCGGTCGAGCCCGGGCAGGCCCTCCGCGACCAGTCCGGCGGCGAGCCAGACGGCGGCGACGGGAAGCAGTACGGCGAGACGGTCATCCATGCCCCCTAGCCTTGCCCGTTTCGACGTTCGGCGAATCCGGGACGGCACCCCGGTTCGCCCCGTACCCGGGCCCGTAGGGGTAGGGGCGGCTCAGATGTCGAACGTGGCGGGACGCCCGGTGGCCGGAGCCGGCGGGGTGGCCTTCCACAGGCCGGTCTTCTGGGCGGCGAGCCGGGCCAGGTAGGCCGGGTTGAGGATGACGTACCGGCGCCACAGGCGCTTGGGTTCCAGGCCGAGCCGCCAGAACCACTCCAGCCCGGCGCGCTGCATCCACGGTGGTGGGTTGCGCAGCAGGCCGGCGTGGTAGTCGAAGGCCGCGCCGACGGCCATCAGCGGCATGTCGAGCAGCGGGCGCATGGCGTACGCGAAGACCTCCTGGCGCGGGCAGCCGAGCCCGACCAGGACGAGGCGGGCACCGCTGGCCCGGATCCGGTCGGCGATCTCGGCGTCCTCGCCGGGGGTGGCGGCGCGGAACTTGGACGGCTCGACCCCGGCGATCTTCAGCGCGGGGAACTTCTGCTCCAGCGCCGGTACCAGCCGGGACAGGGTCTCCTCGGTGGAGCCGTAGAGGTAGACCGGCAGCCCTTCCTCGGCGAACCGGGCGAGCACCCGCAGGGTCAGCTCCGGCCCGTAGACGCGGTCGGTGAGCCCGGCGCCGTGCAGCAGGTTGAGCGCCCAGCGCACCGGCTGCCCGTCGGGGGTGACCACGTCGAACGAGTTGAGCCGGGCGTTGTGCGCCGGGTCGAGCACGCCGGTCATCACGCCGTGCACGGCGAGCGCGGTCAGCGCCAGCGGGCGGCGTTCGTGCGCGGCCGCCACGACGGCCTCGGTGGCCCCTGCGTAGTCGGTGGCGTCGACCCCGACGCCGAGCACGTTGCGCTTGGTCCCGGTGGTCATGCCTTCGGCACCCACTTGTCGACGTTCGCCTCGTAGATCTCGCGGAGGATCATCGGCACGTCGTACGTGATCTTCCAGGACGGGTAGTGCTCCTCGAAGCGGGCCATGCTGCTGACGTACCACTGGTGGTCGCCGGTGCGGGCCTGCTCGACGTAGTTGATCCGGGCCTCGCGGCCGGTGATCTCCTGGGCGACCCGGAACGCCTCGATGTGCGAG
The DNA here is from genome assembly GCF_027497335.1 of Micromonospora sp. WMMA1976. Taxonomy (NCBI): domain Bacteria; kingdom Bacillati; phylum Actinomycetota; class Actinomycetes; order Micromonosporales; family Micromonosporaceae; genus Micromonospora; species Micromonospora sp. WMMA1976. Next base: position 6,317,391 of record NZ_CP114912.1, read on the forward strand.
GTGTTGGAGTGTCGGCCGCCGCCGAGGTTGTAGACCTGGGCCGAGCGCGGCTCGCGGAAGAACGCCTCGAACGCGGTCAGCACGTCGTGCGAGTGGATCGCGTCCCGGACCATCTTCCCCTTGTAGCCGAAGAGGTTGTAGGTCCGGCCCTCCATCACGCAGCGCATCAGGTACGCCAGGAAGCCGTGCAGCTCGGCGGCGGAGTGCGCCGGGCCGGTCAGCGTGCCGCCCCGGAAGCAGGCGGTCTTCATGCCGAAGTAGCGGCCGTACTCCTGGACCATCACGTCGGAGGCGACCTTCGAGGCGCCGAAGATCGAGTGCAGCGACTCGTCGATCGACATGTCCTCGGTGATGCCTTCGTACCAGCGGTGGTCCTCGGGCAGCTCGTAGCGGGTCTCCAGCTCGATCAGCGGGAGCGAGTTCGGCCGGTCGCCGTACACCTTGTTCGTGGAGCAGTGGATGAACGGCGCGTCGATCGCGTGCCGCCGGGTGTTCTCCAGCACGTTGAGTGTGCCGCCGGCGTTCACGTCGAAGTCGGTGAACGGCTCCTTGGCGGCCCAGTCGTGGCTCGGCTGGGCGGCGCTGTGGATCACCACGGCGATGTCCTTGCCGTACCGCTTGAAGACCTGCTCCAGCCCGTCGCGGTCGCGGATGTCGACGGCGTGGTGGGTGTACGCGGAGCCGAGGTCGGCGGCGAGCCGGTCCAGGCTCCAGGCGGTCGAGCCGTCCTCGCCGAAGAAGTACCGCCGCATGTCGTTGTCGATGCCGACCACGTCGAGACCGAGTCCGGCGAAGTGCCGGGCCGCCTCGGAGCCGATCAGACCGCCGGAACCGGTCACCAACGCGACAGTCACACGCCACTCCTGGTCCGTGGGAGGCAGGGAAACCATCGGAGCATAGCGTGACGTCCGGAACGCCCCGATACGAAGCAAGGGCCCCGCTGTGTGCGGAGCCCTTGTTCTGGTGGGGATGGGGGGAGTTGAACCCCCACGTCCTTTCGGACACACGGACCTGAACCGTGCGCGTCTGCCATTCCGCCACATCCCCGTGGCACGACCCGGAACACCATATCGCATCCCGCGCCCGCCATCTGCGGCGGGTGCCGGGACATATTACGCTGTCCACTGGCCACGCCACGAACGATCACCGCTCGTGGCGGGCGAAACTTTAGCACGCTCGCGGGCCTGGTCACGAACGGGCCGACGGCAGCCGGCCGAGCGGCGTGTGAGCTGCGGAGGCGGTGTCCGGATACCATCATTGCCTCGGGACCCGAGGAGGAGCCGGTGAGCGTGCTGCAACGCTTCGAGAAGCGTCTGGAAGGCCTGGTCGAGGGGGCCTTCGCCAAGGTCTTCAAAGGGGTGGTCCACCCCGTGGAGATCCTCAACGCCATGCAGCGGGAGGCCGAGGCGCACAAGGCGATCCTGGCCGGTGGGCGCACCCTTGTGCCCAACCGCTACGTGATCGATCTCTCGCCCTACGACCACAGTCGGCTGGCGCCGTACGCTGCCGCGCTGGCCCAGGAGCTGGCGCAGTCGCAGGCCGAGTTCATCGGCGAGCAGGCGTGGACGGTCTACGGCGACGTGATCGTCGAGGTCGAACGCGGTGAAGGCCTGGACACCGGCATGTTCCGGGTCACCGCCGAGGTGTACACCGGCGGCGACGTCGCCCCGGTCTCCGCGCCCGGCGGCTACGACGCCGGCCCGGCGTACCCGGCGTACGACCAGGGTGGCGGCTACGGCCCTCCGCCCGGTCACGGCGGTGGCCGCAACGTCCGCTTGGTCTCCGGCGACGGCCGCACCTACCCGCTCCAGATGGGCTCGACCGTGATCGGCCGCGGCGACCAGGCCAACCTGCGCCTGCCCGACGTCGGCATCTCCCGGCGCCACGCCCGGCTGGACTTCGACGGCGGCCAGGTGGTGCTGACCGACCTGGGCTCCACCAACGGCACGATGGTCAACGGCCAGCGGGTGTCGGCGGTCGCCCTCAACCCCGGCGACATGATCCAGCTCGGCACCACGACGCTGACCTTCCGCGTGGACGGCTGACCCGCGTTGCCGGAACTGGTCATCACCGTCGCCCGGTTCGGGTTCCTCATCCTGCTGTGGATCTTCGTGTTCACGGTGGTCGGCGTGATCCGCCGGGACCTCTTCGCCGGTGCCCGGTCGGGCAAGCTGGTGGCCGCGCCGCGGGGGATCGGCGCGTCGACCGGGCAGCCGGGGAAGCCGGCGAAGGCCAAGCGCGGCCGGGCCGCCCACCAGTTGGTGGTCACCGCCGGTCAGCTCGCCGGCACCCGGATCACGCTCGGAGAGGCCCAGATCACCATCGGCCGGGCGGAGGACTCGACCCTGGTGATCACCGACGACTACGCCTCGGCGCGACACGCCCGGCTGGTGCCCCGCGACGGGCAGTGGTACGTCGAGGACCTCGGATCGACTAACGGCACCTATCTCGATCGCGCTAAGGTCACCGGACCAACCCCCGTCCCCCTCGGCGTGCCGATCCGGATCGGCCGCACTTCCCTCGAATTACGGCCATGACTCTGACCCTGCGCTACGCGGCCCACAGCGACCGCGGTCTGATCCGAGACGGCAACCAGGATTCCGTCTACGCCGGACCGCGGCTGCTCGCCGTGGCCGACGGCATGGGCGGCATGGCCGCCGGTGACGTCGCCAGCAACATCGTCATCGGTGCCATGGCGCCGCTCGACGAGGACGTCCCCGGTGACGCCCTGGTCGACGCGCTCCGCTCCGCCGTGGGCACCGCCAACCAGCAGCTCCGCGACACCGTGGACGCCAACCCGCAGCTGGAGGGGATGGGCACGACGCTCACCGCGACCCTCTTCTCCGGCAGCAAGCTCGGCATGGTCCACATCGGTGACTCCCGGGCCTATCTCCTGCGCAACGGTGAGTTCGCGCAGATCACCAAGGACGACACGTACGTCCAGATGCTCGTCGACGAGGGCCGGATCAGCGCGGAGGAGGCGAGCAGCCACCCCCAGCGCTCGCTGCTCACCCGGGCGCTCGACGGCCGCGACATCGACCCGGAGTACAGCGTCCGCCAGGTGCTGCCCGGCGACCGCTACCTGATCTGCTCCGACGGGCTCTCCGGCGTGGTCAGCGCGGAGACCATCGCGGACACCATGCGGGAGTACCCCGACCCGCAGCGCTGCGTGGAACGCCTGGTGCAGCTCGCGCTGCGCGGCGGCGGCCCGGACAACATCACGGTGATCATCGCCGACGCCACCGACCAGGACATCGTCGAGGCGTCCCCGATCGTGGGCGGCGCCGCCGCCCGCGACCGGGGCATGGCGACCTCGGCCGACGACTCCACCCCGGCGGCCCGCGCCTCGGCGCTGTCCGCCCCCCGGCCGCCCGCGCCGGAGGAGCCGGCGGACAACCGCGACGACGAGCCGGAGCGTCGCCGTCGGCGGCCGCTGCGTACCGTCGCCATGGTGCTGGCGCTCGCGGTGATCGTCGGCGGTGGCGCGTTCGGCGGGTGGACGTACACCCAGCGGCAGTTCTACGTCGGCGCCACCGACGACGGTCAGCTGGCCGTCTTCCGCGGGGTGCCCGGCCAGGTCGCCGGACTGGACCTGTCGAACGTGCACGAGCGCAGCGAGTCCCGGCTCGACGACCTCACCCTCGCCGCCCAGGAGCGGGTGAAGCAGGGCATCCAGGCCCGCAACGAGCCGGACGCGGAGCGCCGGCTGGCGGAGCTGACCAGCGACGACCCGGCGAACCCGAACCTCAAGCCGCTCTGCCCGCCCGACCCGTCGCCCGGTGCGACCAGCCCCAGCCCGGCAGCGGGTGGGCTGAACCCGCAGGTCAGCGGCAGTCCCGCACCGTCCGTTCCGCCGGTCGGCTCACCGAGTCCCGGCGCGCCGACGCCGCTGACGACCATCACGCCCGACGCCGTACCCTCCGACACCGTTCCGCCGGCCGACCCGGCGGGTTGCCGGTCGCCGGAGTGAGTGCCGGCTCGATCCCGAGGACGTATCCGTGACCGCAGCCGCCGTACCGGCCGCCTCGCCCGCTTCGACGGGCGAGCAGTCCGGCGTACGCCTGGCCCGGTCCCGGCGTAACGCCGAGCTGTCGCTGCTCCTGCTCGCCATGGTGCTCGTGGCGGCGTACGCGGCGATGGTCGAGGCGAAGGCGCTGGACACGATCACGCCCGACTTCTGGATCCCGGCCGCCGCGCTGGGGCTGGTCTTCCTCGGCCTGCACCTGGTGATCCGCTGGCTGGCGCCGTTCGCCGATCCGGCGCTGCTGCCGGCGGTGGCGCTGCTCAACGGCATCGGGGTCGGCTTCCTGCGCCGGTACGACCTGGCCAAGGCCACGCCCGCAGAGCGGGAGGACCTGGCCATCTTCGCCGGCACCGGTGGCCGGCAGCTCGCCTGGACGCTGGCCGCCGTGGTGCTGGCGGCCGGGCTGCTGGCGATCCTGCGGGACCACCGGTCGTTGTCCCGGTACGCGTACACCCTGGGCCTGGCCGGCATCGTGCTGGTGATGATCCCGGCGTTGCTGCCGTCGCGGTTCTCCGAGATCAACGGCGCCAAGCTCTGGATCATCGTGCCCGGCCTGGGGCAGATCCAGCCGGGTGAGTTCGCCAAGCTGACCCTGCTCACGTTCTTCGCCTACTACCTGGTGCGCAAGCGCGAGGTGCTCTCACTCGCGAGCCGGCGCGTGCTGGGCATCGACTTCCCGCGCGGGCGTGACCTCGGCCCGGTGCTCGTGGTGTGGCTGGTCAGCCTCCTGGTCCTGATCTTCGAGAAGGACCTGGGCACGTCGCTGCTCTACTTCGGCATGTTCGTGGTGACGCTCTACATCGCCACCGAGCGGGTGAGCTGGCTGCTCATCGGTCTGATCCTGTTCTTCGGCGGCGCCTACCTGGCGTACGTGCTGGGCAGCACCGTGGGCGGTCCGTTCGCGAACTTCTACGACCGGGCGCAGATCTGGCTGGACCCGTTCGCCGAGCCGTACGACAGGGGCTACCAGCTGGTGCAGGGTCTGCTCACGCTCGGCACCGGCGGCCTGTTCGGGGCCGGGCCGGGCGGCGGCCAGCCGGCGCTGCTGCCCGAGGTGCAGACCGACTTCATCTTCGCCGGCATCGGTGAGGAGATCGGCCTGTTCGGTCTCTCCGCGCTGCTGGTGATCTACCTGCTGATCGTGGAGCGGGGCCTGCGGGCCGCGCTGGCGGTACGTGACTCGTTCGGCAAGCTGCTCGCCGGTGGTCTGGCGTTCACGCTGGGTCTGCAGGTCTTCGTCATCGTCGGCGGCATCAGCAAGCTCATCCCGTTGACCGGTCAGACCACCCCGTTCCTGTCCGCCGGTGGCTCCTCGCTGATGGCGAACTGGCTGCTCATCGCGGTGCTGCTGCGGGTCTCCGACGGCGCCCGCCGCCCGGTGACCGGCGGCGGTGGTCCGGCCGCCCGGCCCGCCGGTGGTCCGCCCGAGCAGTTGCACGGCGCCCAGACGGAGGTGATCCGGCCGTGAACGCCCCCCTGCGCCGCGTCGGCGTTGTCGTGATGGTCCTGTTCGGGCTGCTGTTCGCCAACCTGAACTGGATCCAGGCGTACAAGGCCGACGAGTACCGCAACAGCGACTACAACGGCCGGGTCCAGGTCGCCGAGTACGACCGCAAGCGCGGCAACATCGAGGTCGGCGGCACCGCGTACGCGGTCAGCAAGGAGACCGGTGGTGAGCTGAAGTACCAGCGCACCTATCCGGGCGGGGCGATGTACGCGCACGTGCTCGGCTGGAAGCCGGTCAACGGCAGCGCGAGCGGCATCGAGCGGGTGGAGAACGACTTCCTGGCCGGCACCAGCGACGCGCTCATCGCCAGCCGGATCAAGGACATGTTCACCGGTGACGAGACCGGTGGCGGCAACGTGCTGCTGACGCTCTCCAAGCGGGCCCAGGAGACGGCGTTCAAGCAGCTGAACGACAACCAGGTCGGCGCGACCAAGGGCGCGGCCATCGCGATCGACCCGCGTACCGGCGCGGTGCAGGCGCTCGTCTCCATGCCGAGCTTCGACCCGAACCCGCTGGCCAGCCACAACAGCACCGAGGCGGACCGGGCGTACAACACGCTGGAGAAGGACAAGGACCGGCCGCTGGCGAACCGGGCGCTGTCCGAGACGCTGCCGCCGGGTTCCACCTTCAAGATCGTCATGGCCGCGGCGGCGCTGGAGAACGGAGTCGGCCAGCAGACCCGCATCCCGGCCGGCTCCAGCTACACCGCGCCCGGCGCGGGCCAGCCGATCCGCAACGCGGCGCCGTCGATCTGCCCCGAGTCGCAGGTCACGCTGCGGGAGGCGGTGACCGAGTCCTGCAACACCGGCTTCGCCCAGCTCGGCGTCCGCCTCGGCGCGGACAAGGTCAAGGAGAAGGCGAAGCAGTTCGGCTTCGAGCAGGAGGACCTCAACGTCGGCCAGCTCGGCGAGGGTGGCCTGCCGGTGGCGGCCAGCCGCACCGGCGACATGCAGAACCCGGACGGCAGCACCGACCAGGCCGCGCTGGCGCAGTCCTCGATCGGCCAGAACAACGTGCGGATGACCCCGTTGCAGGGCGCGATGATCGCCGCCGCGGTGGCGAACAAGGACGGCAAGCAGATGCGTCCCTACCTGGTCAAGCAGCTGCTCGGGCCGGACCGCACCACCGTCTACGACGCCGCCCAGCCGCGCGAGCTGCGCCGCCCGATCAGCGGTCAGGTCGCCGCCGACCTGCGCGACATGATGCAGAACGTGGTGAAGGAGGGCACCGGCCGCCGGGCCGCCATCGACGGCTTCGTGGTCGGCGGCAAGACCGGTACCGCCCAGTCCGGCCCGAACACCCCGGACCACGGCTGGTTCATCGGCTTCGCGCTGGACAAGGACGGCACGCCGCTCTCCGCGGTCTGTGTCGAGCTGGAGCAGGCGGGCAGCGGCGGCAGCGCCGAGGCGGCCCGTATCGCCGGCCGGATCATGGCGGCGGCGATCGCCGACTCCGGGAGGCGCTGACGTGCTCGGTCCGGGAGTGAAGCTCGGCAACCGCTACCGCCTCGACGAGCGGATCGCCAGCGGTGGCATGGGCGACGTGTGGCGCGGCACCGACCAGGTGCTGGGCCGTACCGTCGCGGTCAAGAGCCTGCTCCCGGCGCTGCTGGACGAACCGGGCTTCGCCGAGCGGTTCCGCGGCGAGGCCCGGACGATGGCCACCATCAACCACCCCGGCGTGGTCGACGTCTACGACTTCGGCAGCGACCAGCACATCGCGTTCCTGGTGATGGAGTACGTCGAGGGCGACGCGCTCTCCGCCACGCTCAGCCGCGTCGGCCGGCTGACCCCGGCGCGCACGATGGCGTTGCTGGCGCAGGCCGCCGACGCGTTGCACGCGGCGCACGAGAAGGGCATCGTGCACCGCGACGTGAAGCCCGGCAACCTGCTGGTCCGGCCGAACGGCACGCTCGTGCTCACCGACTTCGGTATCGCCCGCTCGGACCTGGTCGGCCAGCTCACCGCCGCCGGCTCGGTGCTCGGCACCGCCTCGTACATCTCGCCGGAGCAGGCCACCGGCGCTGTCGCCACGCCCGCCTCGGACGTCTACGCGCTGGGCGTGGTCGCGTACCAGTGCCTGGCCGGCCGCCGCCCGTTCGAAGGGGACAACCCCCTCGAAATCGCCATGAAGCACGTGCGGGACACCCCGCGGGCGCTTCCGCCGGACATCCCGCCGCAGGTCCGGGCGATCGTGGAGCGGGCTATGGCGAAGGACCCGGCCGCCCGCTGGCCGAGCGCCGCCGCGCTGGCGAGCATCGCCCGGCAGGCCAAGCTCGCGCTCTCCCAGGCGGCCCGCGTCGGGCACCCGATCTCCGGCGTACCCGCCTCGCCCGCCGCGCCGGTCGCGCGGGCGCAGGTGCCGACCGCCGTGCCGCGCCCGCAGCCGCCGGCCGCGGTCCCGCACCCACAGCCCCGGCCGCCCGTGTCCCCGGCGCGCCCGCCTCTCGCCGCGCCGCGGCCAGCAGTTGTCGCGCATCCCGTCCCGCAGCCCCGCCCGCCGGTGGCGCCGCGCGGCGCGGCCCCCGTGCCGCAGCCACGCCCCGTGCCTCAGCACAACCCCCTGGGGTACGCGCGACCGCCCGCCGCCGCCCCGCCCCGGCGCTCCCGGTCCGGGCTGTGGACGACGGCGATCGTGGTGGCCGTGCTGGTCATCCTCTGCTCGGGCGTGATTTCGTTCCTGTACCGGAAATACGGTGATACCGCAGCCGCGCCGGCGAGTGTGAGCGTGACCTCCGGCGCGGTGCGGGCGTACGGAGGCGACTATCCGGTCCGCACGTCGTACCGTCGTGAGGTACGCCTCCTGCCGGCCGGCGGCGGTACGACGACGAGCGAAGGACGAGAGACGCGATGACAGCGCAGGCCCGCCTGCTCGGTGGCAGGTATCAGGTCGGCGAGCTGCTGGGCTACGGCGGCATGGCCGAGGTGCACCGCGGCCGTGACCTCCGGCTCGGGCGGGATGTCGCGATCAAGATGCTCCGTGCCGATCTGGCCCGGGATGCCACGTTCCAGATGCGGTTCCGCCGTGAGGCGCAGAACGCCGCCTCGCTCAACCACCCGGCCATCGTCGCCGTCTACGACACCGGCGAGGAAACCGGCCCCACGGGCGAGACCCTGCCGTTCATCGTGATGGAGTTCGTCAACGGCCGGACCCTCAAGGAGGTCCTCGGCGTCGAGGGACGGCTCCAGCCGCGCCGGGCGCTGGAGATCTGCGCCGACATGTGCGCCGCGCTGGAGTTCAGCCACCGGCACGGGATCATCCACCGGGACATCAAGCCCGGAAACGTGATGCTCACCCAGACCGGCCAGGTCAAGGTGATGGACTTCGGCATCGCCCGGGCGCTCGCCAGCGGCGCCACCACGATGACGCAGACCAGCGCGGTCATCGGCACCGCGCAGTACCTCTCCCCGGAGCAGGCGCGCGGCGAGGCGGTCGACGCCCGCTCCGACGTCTACGCGGCCGGCTGCGTGCTGTTCGAGCTGCTCTGCGGCCACCCGCCGTTCGTCGGGGACAGCCCGGTCAGCGTCGCGTACCAGCACGTACGGGAACAGCCGCCGACGCCGAGCACGATCAATCCGGACGTCAACCCCGCTGTCGACGCCATCGTGCTCAAGGCGCTGTCGAAGAACCCGCTCAACCGCTACCAGAGCGCCGGCGAGATGCGGGCGGACCTGCTCCGCGCCGCCGCCGGGCGGCCGGTGCTCGCCACCCCGGTGATGCCGGCCGACGAGACCATGCCGATGGGCGCCGCCGCGGGCGGCGGGTACCACCAGGCGCAGCAGACCCAGATGATGGGCCCGCAGACCCGCCAGCAGCCGGTGGCGCGGGTGGGTGATCCGGGCAAGCGCAAGAGTTCGTCCTGGGTCATCGCCGCGTTCGCCGCGCTCGGTGTGCTCGCGGTGATCGCGCTCGGCACCGCGCTCTGGCTCAACCAGGCCGGCAACGAGAAGGTGTCGGTGCCGCAGGTGGTGGGCCGTTCGCAGGCCGAGGCGCAGGCGGCGCTCACCCAGGCGGGGCTGCGGTTCACCACTGGCGACCCGGTGCAGAACACCACGTGCGAGAAGGGCTCGGTGGTCGACCAGAGCCCGTCGTTCGGCCAGCGGGTGGAGAAGGACACCGAGGTCACCGTCAACGTCTGCACCGGCCCCGGCCAGGTGACCATCCCCACCAACCTGAGGGGCGGCACGTTCGACGCCGCGAAGGACCGTCTGACCGAACTCGGGCTGACCCCGGTGCGCGAGACCGTCAACAGCAGCCTGCCGAAGGACCAGGTCGTCGACGTTTCGCCGAAGGAAGGCAGCGCGGTCGCCGAGGGCAGCAAGGTGACGCTCAAGGTCTCCCTGGGCAACGTCAGCGAGGTGCCGAACGTCCGCGGCTACACCGAGGACCAGGCGAAGCAGCGGCTCAAGGAGGCCGGCTACGAGGTCCGGGTCCAGGAGGGCGACGAGGTCGACCCGGCCGAGGCGGGCAAGGTCAGCAGCCAGTCGCCGGCCGCCGGGACCAGCCTGGCCAAGGGCGAGCGGGTGACCATCCGGGTCGACGTGCCGCGTGAGGAGGAGCCGACCAGCCCGACGCCGAGCGGCTCCCCCAGCACGTCCCCGAGCACGCCGGGCAACGGTGGCGGCGGCAACGGCGGCGGCAGCGGCTTCCCGTTCCCGCCCGTGACCCCGACCCGCACCGACCGCTGACCACCACCTGACCGACCGACGCGGCGGCGTCCCCGATCCCGGGGCCGCCGCCGCGCCCATGTCTGCGTCGATCATGAAGTTAGCGGTACCGGGCGTCCGATTTGTCCCCGCCAACTTCATGATCGACGGAGAGGGGGCGGGCGGGACCCCGCGCGGGGGTGGGGCGGGAAGCGCGGGGGTCAGGCTGGGGAGAAGGCGGCTCGGCGGCGGGCGTCGACCTCGGCGGCCAGCTCCGGGGCGCGCTCCAGCGCCGCCGGGAAGCCGCAGGCGGCGAGCCAGTTCGCCAGCATCAGGTGACCGCCCTCGGTCAGCACCGACTCCGGGTGGAACTGCACGCCCTCGAGCGGCAACGTGCGGTGCCGCATCGCCATCACCACACCGGAAGCGGTCCGGCCGGTGACCTCCAGCTCGTCGGGGAGCGTCTCGGGCAGGACGGCCAGCGAGTGGTAGCGGGTGGCGGTGAACGGGTCGGGCAGCCCGGCGAGCACGCCCACGCCGTCGTGGCGTACCTCCGAGGTCTTGCCGTGCAGCAGTTCCGGAGCGCGGGCGACTGTCGCGCCGAACGCCTCGCCGATCGCCTGGTGACCGAGGCAGACGCCGAAGATCGGGAGCTTGCCGGCGTACTCCCGGATCACGTCCAGGCAGATGCCGGCCCGGTCCGGGCTGCCCGGCCCGGGCGACAGCAGGACACCTGCGGCGCCGGCGCGGCCCACCTCGGCGACGTCGATCTCGTCGTTGCGCCGCACCTCGCAGTCGGCACCGAGCTGGCCGAGGTACTGCACGAGGTTGAAGACGAACGAGTCGTAGTTGTCGATCACCAGTACGCGCATCGCTGTCACCTGTTCGGGGTGGAGGGTGGGGCGTTGTTCGTCTCGGTGCTGTACGGCAGCTCCTCCTCGCCGGGCAGCCCGGTCGGTTCGGTGATCCCACCGTCACCCGGTACGCCGGAGTCCTGCGTGACCTGCACGTCGTCGAAGGGCAGCAGCGGCTCGGCCCACGGGAAGACCACGAACCAGAGCAGCGCGACGGTGGCGGTGGCCAGCACCAGCGAGCCGAACAGCTTGCCGGGCAGCCCGAACGGCAGTTTGCGCCAGATCCACGAGTACACGGCTCACGCCTCCAACTCGGCCGGACGGCCCGCCGACTTGGCCTGCGTGTGGTCCAGCCGGGCGTGGATGATCAACCGTTGGTAGTTGTCGAACTTCGGGTTGCAGGTGGTGAGCGTCAGCAGCTTCTCGGTGGGCTTCTGACCCGGTTTGCCGGGCACCGGCGCGACCACCTCCACCTGGGACGGCTTGACGATCCGCTGCTGGTATACCCGGTAGACGAGCCACTCCGTCTTGGTCTCGACCACTATCGCGTCGCCGGTCTTCATCTCGTCCAGCCGCCAGAACGTGGAGCGGATCCGGTGGCCGGCGACGGAGAAGTTGCCCACCTCGCCGGGCATGGCACTGTCCGGGTAGCGGCCCGGCGCGTACCGGATGTCCTCCGGGCTGACCCCCTCGACCACCACCCAGTGCTTGTCGAACTTGGGGATGTAGAGGCCGGCGACCGGCCTGCCCTCCGCCGGTGGCTTCGGCTTCACCGTCGGCCCGGTGGTCGGACCGACGGTCGGGTCCGCCGCCGCGTCCCACTCCTGGGCGAGCTGGCTGTTCAGGTCGTTCTGGTGGGCCTCGACGATGACCGCCTTGCCCCAGATCTCGTACCCGGCGAACAGGAGCACCACCAGCCCGAAGGTGATCAGCAGTTCGCCGGTGCCCCGCACGACGGTGCGCAGCCGGGAGCCGACTGTGGGGCGGGTCAGCTCGGAGTAGACGCTGCGGTAGCCGTCGCCGGTCTGCTCGGGCCGCAGTTGCACCACCCGCTCGCCGCGCCGAGGGCGGGGCGGCTCGGCGGGCGGTTCGGCGCCACCGCCGTCCCCGTTCTCGGGGGGCGGGGGCACCGCGCCCATCAGCCCGGTGGCGTCCAGGCGGGGGTCCGCGGGTGGGCGGGTGACGGCGGGCAGCACCGCCGTGGCGCCGCTGTCGGCCGGAGGGTTCCGGTCCGCGCCGGTCGGCCCACCGAGAGGGGGTACGCCGGGCGGCCGTCCCTCACCCCCCGCCGTTCGGCGACCGTCCTCCGGCGGGCGTCCGCCGGCCTCCCACGGGCGGGTGCCGTTCTGCGGTGGCTGCCCACCGCGGCCACCACGCTCGGGCGGGATCGCCCCACCTGTGGAATGGCGGACGGCGTACGGCTGTCCCGCCGGTCCGTACCCCTCCGGTCGCGACTGGCGCCCGCCCGGCCGGTGTGCGACGTCGCCGGGCGCGGCCGGGCGCACCCCGGGGGCGGGACCACCCCGGGGCGCCGCTCCGTGGGGCGCGGGGCCGTTCTGCGTAGGGCCGTGGTGTCCGGCGCCCTGGTGCGCAGGGCCGGCCGGGTGGGGCGTACCCCTGGGGGGAAGCTCGCTCGCCGGGGGGCGGAACCGGGGGTCGGCCTCGGGGCGGGGGGCGCTCGCCGGTTGATGCGCCTGACCGCCCGGCCACGGCGGCGGCGGAGCGACCGGCGGGGCGGTCCGTGGCGCGGAAGGCGGTGGGACGGGCGGCCGGGTGTCCCGGCCGCGTCGGGCCGGGGCGGTGTGGGCCGGGCCGGCGTCCGGCCAGGGCAGGTCGAGCGGCTGTGGCGACGCCGGGGCCGGACGCTCGACGCGGGGAAGGAACGCGGTGGGCTCCTCCCGGCGGTCGTGGCCGGCGCGTTCCCGGGGGTCGCCGCCGGTCACCGGGGCACCGTCGCCGACTGCAACGCGGTGGAGTCCTCGAACGCGGGCACGGTGACTGTGGAGACGCGCTCGGCGTACCCGAGTTGGTAGTGGTCGGCCACTTCCTTGAACACCCGCACTCCCTCAGAGGCGGCGAGCGCCCGCTGGAGTTCCGCGGGATCGCCGATTGCCACGATCTTGAAAGGAGGGGAGTACACCCGGCCGTGCAGCAGCAGGGTGTTACCGACGCAGCGTACCGCGCTGGTGCTCAGCACGCGGACGTTCATGATTGACATGGCCTCCGCGCCGCCGGCCCAGAGCGCGTTGACGACCGCCTGGACGTCGCCCTGGTGCACCACCAGGTCGTCGTTGCTGGCGCCCTTCGGCAGCGGCTGGTCGGGCCGGCGGTCGGCGTCGTTCAGCTCGACTGTCACGCCGCTGCCGGTGAGCGCGGTGAACCCGGCGCCCTGCCGGCTCGCGGCGGCCCGGTCCCGCTCGGTCTTGATCGGCCCGTCGGCGCCGGCGAGCGCTTCGGTCTGCTCCTCCACCTCGGCGCGGAGCCGGGCGGCCTTCGCCTCGCTGGCGGCGACCTCCTCGCGGCGGTCCTCGATCAGCTGGGTGAGCTGGGGCCGGCGGTCCTCACGCAGGGAGGTGCCGCCCGCGGTGGTGGCGGTGGTGGTGAACAGCAGACCGGCCGCGGCGGCGATCAGGGGCACGCCGACGGACCAGCCGGGGCGGCGCTGGCGTGCGCGCCGGGGCAGCAGGGCGGCTGCCGCGCGGCGGAGGACCTTCTGCCAGGAGGCGGCGCCGGACGTGTACTCCACCGGGCGTTCCCTTTCCCGTCGTCTCGTTCCGGCCCGCGCCGGTGCGAGCCGACCTGCTCGACCCGGAAAGTCCGCTCTTTCCGGTTACTGAGTGCACCGGCCTGGCCCCATTCGTGGCCTGGACGGTCCGTCGGGACTACGCTAGCTGTCGAACATTATTGGCCATGGACCGTCGCCCTCGCGCCCGGTTGTCAGGCCGGACGAGGTCGTACCCCCCTCTGGAGAGCGTCGTGCCCAAGTCTCAGGTCCGCAAGAAGAAGGTGTACACCCCGCCGACGGACGTCCGTCCGACGGCGACGGCGTCGACGCGCAAGCCTAGCCCCATCTGGCTGCCCGCTACCGCGGTCGCGCTGATCGTGGTGGGCATCGGCTGGCTGGTGCTCTACTACCTCTCCGAGCAGGCGTACCCGGTCGCCAGCTGGGGTTACTGGAACCTCGCCGTGGGCTTCGGCGCGATGGTCTCGTCGCTGATCCTGCTCTCCCGCTGGCGCTGATCCGGCGCTGCCCCGCCCCGGCGTAGGTCACGCCACGCCGCCCCTGCACGGCGCTTCGGTGCCGGTCCACCTATGGTGTGCGCAGGGCGGCGTGGCCTGGTGCGAGAAGACTCACGTTACTGCTGGGTAACCTTGCGCGTAGGCTGCACGCACAAAGCAGCAGACCGGGAGGCCAACTCGATGGGCAGCGTCCAGATCGTCACCACGATCCTCGCGGCCGCCATCACCGCCGTTGCGGTGTGGCTTGCGGTGCGTGCGGTCATGAAGATGACCGCCGTCATCCGGCTCGGCCAGCCCGCGCCGGAGCGGTTCGGCGACAAGGGCGCGCGTACGAAGAAGATGCTGGTGGAGACCGCCGGTCACACCCGCATGCTCAAGTGGAGCGTGGTCGGCGCCGCCCACTGGTTCGTGATGGTCGGCTTCATCGTGCTGTCGCTGCTGGTGCTGGAGGCCTACTTCGAGGTGGTCTCCACCGGCGGCGGGCTGCCGATCATCGGGCACTGGACGATCTTCGGCCTGGTCACCGAGTGGATCGGCATCCTCGGCCTGGTCGGCATCGGGGTGCTGATGGCGATCCGGCTGCGCAACCGGCCGGGCCGCGCGGAGAACCGCTCCCGGTTCACCGGCTCGACCATGTGGCAGGGCTACTTCGTCGAGTGGGTCGTCCTGCTGGTCCTGATCTTCGGGTTCGTGATCCGCGGCTTCAAGGTCGCCACCGACCACTTCGAGTACCCGGTCTGGGCCGCCCCGCTCAGCCACGCGGTCGGCTCGGTCCTCCCGAACTGGGAGGCGGGCGTCAGCGTCGCCGCGCTCATCAAGATCATGATTTCGATGACCTGGCTCATCGTGATCTCGCTGAACGTCACAATGGGCGTGGCCTGGCACCGCTTCCTGGCCTTCCCGAACATCTTCTTCAAGCGCGACCCGGAGAAGCCGGCCGGTTCCGGCCTGGGCCCGCTGCGCCCGATGACCAGCGAGGGCAAGCCGCTGGACTTCGAGGAGGCCGACCCGGAGAAGGACCAGTTCGGTGTCGCCCAGGTCGAGCAGTTCAGCTGGAAGGGCCTGCTCGACTTCAGCACCTGCACCGAGTGCGGTCGCTGCCAGTCGCAGTGCCCCGCCTGGAACACCGGCAAGCCGCTGTCGCCGAAGCTGCTGGTGCTGAGCCTGCGCGACCACGCGTACGCCAAGGCGCCGTACCTGCTGGCCGGTGGCGGCAAGGACCTGACCGGCGAGGAGAAGGCCACGCAGGAGCAGCTGGCCGGCGTGGACGTGCTCGCGATGGCCGAGGCGGACCGGCCGCTGATCGGCACCGCCGAGGAGGGCGGCGTCATCGACCCGGACGTGCTCTGGTCCTGCACCACCTGCGGCGCGTGCGTCGAGCAGTGCCCGGTCGACATCGAGCACGTGGACCACATCGTCGACATGCGCCGCTACCAGGTGCTGATCGAGTCGAGCTTCCCGTCCGAGGCCGGCGTCATGCTGCGCAACCTGGAGAACAAGGGCAACCCGTGGGGCGCCCCGCAGAACACCCGCGAGGACTGGACCAAGGGCCTCGGGTTCGAGGTGCCGCGCGTCGGCGAGGTCGACGACTTCGAGTACCTGTTCTGGGTCGGCTGCGCCGGCGCGTTCGAGGACCGGGCCAAGAAGACCACCCGCGCGGTCGCCACGCTGCTCAACGAGGCGGGCGTCAAGTTCGCCATCCTGGGCGAGGGCGAGACCTGCTCCGGCGACCCGGCGCGGCGGATCGGCAACGAGTTCGTCTTCCAGATGCTCGCCCAGCAGAACGTCGAGACGCTGAACGAGGCGTTCGAGGGCCGCGAGAAGAGCAAGCGGAAGATCGTCGCCACCTGCCCGCACTGCTTCAACACCCTGGGCAACGAGTACGGCCAGCTCGGCGGCGAGTTCGAGGTCGTGCACCACACCCAGCTGCTGGCCCACCTGGTCAGCGCCGGCAAGCTCACCCCGGTCCAGCCGGTCGACGGCGGCGTGACCTACCACGACCCGTGCTACCTGGGCCGCCACAACCGGATCTTCGCCGCGCCGCGCGAGGTGCTCGGCGATTCGATCCAGGGCGAGCTGACCGAGATGCCGCGCAACAGCGAGCGCTCCTTCTGCTGCGGCGCCGGCGGCGCCCGGATGTGGATGGAGGAGAAGATCGGCAAGCGGATCAACGTGGACCGGGTCGAGGAGGCCATGTCCACCGGGGCGAAGACCATCGCGGTCGGCTGCCCGTTCTGCTCGACGATGCTGAACGACGGCGTGAACGGCAAGGGCGCGGGCGAGCAGGTCGAGGTCGTCGACGTGGCGAGCGTGCTGCTGCGCTCGGTCAAGCCCGAGGCCCCGGCCGGTGAGCCGGAGGTAGCGCCGGCCGCGAGGTGAGGCGTACCCCGGCAGGAGCCGGACCACGACGGCGGCGGCACCCGTGCGGTGCCGCCGCCGTCGCGTTCAGCTGGTCGTGGTGGTCATGATGGCGGCGCTCGTCCCGGCGGTCATCGCGATCATCAGCGCGGCCTGCATCTCCTCGATCGCCTTCTTGGTGGCGGCCGACGCCCAGTCGCCCGCCGCGATCTCCTCGATCCGGGCCTTGACCCGCTCCTTCGGCAGCTCGCGGAAGATCTTGCGGTCCAGGCCGACCGCGCGGGTCAGCGTGAGCAGCGCGGCGGTCCGGGCGTCGACCGGGCCGTCGGTGGTGAGCGCCGTCGTCATCCGTTGCCGGGCCGCGGTCTCCACCGCCGGCTCCGCGCCGGTCGGCGAGGGATAGCGGGTACGCGGGAAGACCAGCAGCACCCGGTCGGACTCCCGGCGCAGCACCCCGCCGTCGACGAGCCCGCCGAGCACCCGGTCGGGCAGGCCCCTGGCGAGCTTGCCGATCCAGTCCTTCGGCTTGCGCGGGCGGCCGGACCCCACAGTCGCCAGCGCCTCGTCCAGCAGCGGTACGCCGGTCGGGGCGGGATCGGTGACCACGAGCCGCTTGTCCACCACCTCCACCCGACCGGCCAGGGCCAGTTCCAGCAGCACCGCCCCGGCGAGGCCGTAGCCGAGGTGCGGACTGCCGAGCCGGTTCGCGCCGTCGTCGTCGTACGCGAGCAGGACCAGTTCGTCGGTGAGCAGCAGACCGTCCATGCGCACCACGCTACGGGGGGTCCACCATCGGCGTCCGCGTGCCACAATCACGCGCATCGACGGCCTTCTGCTTCTGACGCTGTTGCCACTGGTCGGTTTCGTGCTGCTGACCGCCGGCAACGCGTTCTTCGTCGCGACCGAGTTCGCCCTGGTCACCGTCGACCGGGCGGAGATCGACAGGCGGGCCGACGAGGGCGACGGCCGGGCCGTCACGGTACGCCGCGCGTTGCGGGAACTGTCCTTCCAGCTCTCCGGCGCGCAGCTCGGCATCACGCTCACCGCGTTGCTCACCGGCTACCTGGCCGAGCCCGCCCTGGCCCGGATCTTCGCGCCGCTGCTGCGCCCGCTCGGCGGCGCGGAACGCTTCTCCGGCCTGCTCGCGCTGGCTCTCGCCACGCTCATCTCGATGCTGTTCGGCGAGCTGGTGCCGAAGAACCTCGCGCTGGCCCGCCCGATGCCGGCGGCGCTCGCCACGGCAGCGCCGATGCGGGCCTTCTCCCGCACGTTCGGCTGGCTGATCCGGCTGCTGAACGAATCCGCGAACCGGCTCGTGCGCCGCCTCGGCGTGGAGCCGCAGGAGGAACTGGCGAGCGCCCGCTCCCCGGAGGAACTGGGCCTGCTCGCCGCGATCTCGGCCCGGGCCGGCGCGCTGCCGCCGGACACCGCGATGCTGCTGCGCCGCACCATCCGTTTCGGCGACAAGCGGGCCGCCGAGGCGATGACGCCCCGGGTCGACGTCACCGCGCTGCGCGCCACCACGACCGTGGCCGAGCTGCTGGAGGCGTCCAGGCGGACCGGCCGCACCCGGTTCCCGGTCTACGAGGAGACGCTCGACCTGGTCACCGGCGTCGCCGGGGTGCCGGACGCGCTGGGTGTGCCGCTGGCCCGCCGGGCGGCCACCACTGTCGCCGCCGTGGCCCGGGAACCGGTGTACGTCCCGGAGAGCCTCAACCTGAACGGGGTGCTGGCCGCGCTCAAGGCCGCCGGGGCGGACCTGGCGATCGTGGTGGACGAGTACGGCGGCACCGACGGTGTGGTGACGGTGGAGGATCTGGTCGAGGAACTGGTGGGCGAGATCGCCGACGAGTTCGACCCGGACGCGGTGGACGGCTTCGGGCCGGTGGAGCTCACAGTGCCCGGCGGCGAGCGCACCGTCCTGGCCGACGGCGTGCTGCGCGCCGACGAACTGGTGGAGCAGACCGGGTTCCGGCTGCCCGACGGGCCGTACGAGACGCTCGGCGGGTTCCTCATGGCGCGGCTCGGCCACATCCCGGTGCCGGGCGAGACGCTCGACGAGGCCGGGTACGAGTTCACAGTGGTGGAGGTCGACCGGCACCGGATCGAGCAGGTGCGGGTGGTACGCCCCGAGGAGCCCGACGACGGTGCCTGAACTACTCGTCGCGGTCGGGTTGCTGCTCGGCAACGCGTTCTTCGTGGGCAGCGAGTTCGCGCTGATCGCCTCCCGCCGTACGGTCATCGAACCGCTGGCGGCGACGTCGAAGCGGGCCCGGCTGGCGCTGGCGGCGATGAACCAGATCCCGCTGATGATCGCCGGGGCGCAGCTCGGCATCACCGTCTGCTCGCTGGGCCTCGGCGCGATCGCCGAGCCGGCGCTGGCGCACCTGCTGGAGCCGGCGTTCGCCGCCCTGGGGCTGCCCGCCTCGGCCGTACATCCGGTGTCGTTCGTCATCGCGCTCGCGGTGGTGGTGTTCCTGCACACGGTGGTCGGCGAGATGGTGCCGAAGAACATCACGCTCGCCGGGCCGGAGCCGTCGGCGCTCTGGCTCGGCCCGGCCATGCTGGCGTTCTGCCTGGCCACCAAGCCGCTGCTGCTGGCGATGAAGTGGGCGTCCCGGCAGGTGCTGCGGTGGTGGCGGGTGGAGGCGACAGACGCGGTGAAGACCGTCTTCACCGCCGAGGAACTGGCCGGGCTGGTCTCCCAGGCGCGTACCGAGGGACTGCTGGACGCCGAGGAGCACGCCCGGATCACCGGCGCGCTGGCCCTGCACAGCCGTACCGCGGCGGACGCGCTGCAACCCTGGTCCACTGTCACCACGGTGGCCGAGGACGTCTCACCGGCGTCGCTGGAGGTGCTGGCGACCCGTACCGGCCGGTCCCGCTTCCCGGTGGTGCAGCGGGCCACCCGCCGGGTGCTCGGTTTCGTGCACGTCAAGGACGTGCTCGGGTACGCCGGGGCGAGCCGCCGGGCGCCGGTGCCGGCCGAGATCTACCGGCCGCTGGCGGTGGTGCCGCCGGACCGTACGCTCGCCGATCTGCTGCTCGCGATGCGCCGCGAACGCCGCCACATGGTGCTGGTCAGCGACGGACGCCGGCCGATGGGTGTGGTGACGCTCGACGACGTATTGACAGCCATCGTGGGAAGATGAATTGAATACCCTTGGTGTGCAACCGATTGCGGATACGTGATTGAACAAACGGTCGCCTTGATTCCATCGGACGCCTTCCCTAATGTGAGGCACCGACCGCTGTGGGTCGTCTGCCTCGATCTTCCCTCTCGCGAGGCGCCCGGCGGTCGGTTGCAAAGGAGTCCGTGCCGGTGGCAACCACGCCCCCTCAACGTCACGCCCCGAGCGCTCCACCCGGCCGGCGGGCCGGGTTCCGACGGGTGGTACACGGTCTGGTCACCCTGGTCGCGGCCGCCGCGGTCGGCGCCGGAATGCTGACCGCCCCGGCGCACGCGGCGCCGTCGGTGGACGAGATCGACGCGCAGATCGACAAGCAGTGGCAGCAGCTCGAACCCACCATCGAGCAGTTCAACAAGGTCCGCTCGCAGCTTCGCGCCAACCAGAAGAAGTCCAAGGCGCTGAAGGACAAGATGGTGCCGCTGGAGCTGGCCTCCACGCTCGCCATGAACAAGGTCGGCGACATCGCGGCCCGGTACTACATCCAGGGCCCGTCGCAGGAGCTGGGCGCACTGTTGGTGAACACCAAGCCGGGCACGCTGGCCGAGCAGCTGGTCATGCTGGACCGGATCGCCGACGACCAGCGCCGCCAGATCGCCGGTGTGCTCAAGGTGCGCGACGAGTACAACAGGCAGAAGGAGAAGCTCGACGCGCTGATCGCGCTGGAGATCAAGCAGCAGAACGATCTCGCGGCGAAGAAGAAGCAGATCGACTCGGAGATCAAGCGGCTGACCGCCATGCTCCCGGTGACCTCGATCCGCCCGGCGGGCTGCCCGAAGATCGACGGTGTGGTGAGCAGCGCCGCGCGGACCGCCATCAAGACGGCCTGCGCCCAGGTCGGCGACCCGTACGTGTGGGGCGCCACCGGCCCGAACTCGTTCGACTGCTCCGGCCTCACCCAGTACGCGTACAAGGCGGCGGGCATCTCGCTGACCCACTTCACCGGCGCGCAGTGGAACGAGGGCCGCAAGGTGTCCCGCTCCGAGGCGAGACCGGGTGACCTGGTGTTCTTCGGTTCCGACCTGCACCACGTCGGGCTCTATCTCGGCAACGGGGTGATGGTGCACGCGCCACGGACCGGCAAACCGGTCCAGGTGTCGAGCATCAGCACCCAGCCGCTCGCCGGCTTCGTCCGGGTCGCCTGACCCCTGTCACACGGAAAGCCCCCGGTCCGCAGGGACCGGGGGCTTTCGCGTTCTCGTGGAGAGGTCAGCTTGGCGTGCCGACCGGGGACGGCAGGACCAGCACGTCGTCCAGGTTCACGAACATGATCCGGTGACCGAACTGGACCTGCACGTACTTGTTCTTGCCGCGGACCACGGTCCGGTCACCCGGTGCCGAACCGTCGAACGAGACCGCCCGGTAGTACTCGCCGGGCAGCACCCCGCCGACCGCGTACCGCTGGCCCGCGGCGAACGTGTACTGCAGCGGCGAGATGGTCTGGTACGGGATGGTGTCCGGGTAGGCGGCCTGCTCCGGGTAGGCCCGCCCGTACACCGGGATGGTGGCCTTGCCGGGCCGCGGGGTCACCACGAAGCCGGTGGCCCACTTGGCGGTCGGCGCGGAGGCCGGGTTGAGGAACCACGCCTTCTGGCCGAGGTACCAGATCGCCGTCCAGTCACCCTGCCGGCCGGCGAGCGCGTACGTCTGACCGGCGGAGGCGCGGGCGCCGTGGTCGGAGATGTACATGGTGTCCGGCGTACCGTCCGGGCGCAGCCCGAGGTCGTTGACGAGCGGGGCGTCCGGGCTCGGCGCGGTCCGCAGGATCACTGCGGAGGAGCCGCGCGACGGGCACGGCTCGGCCGGCGGCCGGGGCGTCGGGACACCGGGCGGCTGCTGGTTGCAGCCGGTGAACGCCGGCCGGTTGGTGGCGAAGTCCGGGTCGATGGTGACCAGGCCGGTACGGGGCGTGCCGGTGCTGCGGAACGGCGCCTTCATCAGGTCGAAGTAGTGCGACCAGTCCCAGTACGGTCCCGGGTCCCAGTGCATGCCGCCCACGTTGGCGGCGGTGATGCCGGGCACGTTGTCGTGGCCGATGATGTGCTGCCGGTCCATCGGGATGCCGAGCTTGAGCGCCAGGTGCCGCACCAGCTTGGCGGAGGTGCGGTACATCGCCTCGGTGTACCAGGTGCCCTGACCGGCGAAGCCCTCGTGCTCCAGGCCGATGGACTTGGCGTTGACGTACCAGTTGCCGGCGTGCCAGCCCACGTCCTTGGTCTTGATGTGCTGGGCGATGTAGCCGTCCACCGAGCGCAGCGTGTAGTGCCAGCCCAGGTAGTCGGCCCGCTTCACCAGGTCGACGCTCGGGCCGAAGTAGCCCTCGGTGTCGTGGATGACGATGTACTCGATCTTCTGCTGCTTCGGCCGGTCGCCCAGGTCGTGGTTGCCGTAGTCGCCCGGGTCGTCGCTGAGCTGCTCGTACGGCGCGGGGATCCACTCGCAGGCCAGCCGTACCGGGCACTCCAGCCCGTCCGGCCGCTCGGCGTTGCGCAGGCCGAGGCGGGCCAGCCGGGAGCGGTCCGGCTGCGCGGCGGTGGCGGCGAGCGTGACCCGCTGGCCGTCGTCGGTGGTGCGGCTGGCGCCCTGGCCGAGCTGGTCGTAGACCTCGTCGGCGAAGGCCGCCGCGGCGTCCGAGGTGTCCGCGCCGGAGTACCGGGCCACCGCGCCGTACCAGGCCGCCGGGTCGGTGCCGGCGCCGACCGGCCCACCCAGAGCCTTCTGGTACGACGCCAGCAGCGCCGCGCCACCGCGGATGTTCGCGGCCGGGTCGGTGCGCAGCGTGCCCGCGTCGAGCCCGGTGAGCGCGGCGGCGGCGTCGAGCGTCTGGAGCGAGGCGGGCGGCAGCGGGGTCTCCCGCTCCGGCGCGGCGGCGGTGGCCGGGTCGAGCTTCAGCGGCCGGGAGTCGTCGCCGCGCGGGTCCTCGTCCTCGTCGACGTGGGCGCTGCCCGGCATGGCGAGGATGTGCGCGGCGTCGGTCAGGTGCATCGGGCCGTAGCCGCCGCTCGTGCTCGGCTGCCCGGGGTGGGTGTCCCAGCGGGACTCCAGATAGGAGACACCGAGCAGCACGTTCTGCGGCACGCCGTACTCGGCCGCCGCGGCGGCGTATTGTTGTTGCCTGTCGCTCGCGGGCGCGGACGTGTCCGGCGCGGCGGTCACCGGGCCGGTCGTCGCCAGCGCGGTGGCTGTCGCCACTGCGGCGGCGAGCAGTATCCGTCTGCCCGACGGCGGGGCGGAGAGGTGCATCGAACCTCCTGGACAGGGATGGGTGTCACTGCGTCTCCACCCTCACTCCGCACACCCGCGGGGGTCAATACCTTTCCAGCGAGTAATCAGCCTTGAAAGAAAATTTCACCTCCGCTCCGGGTGTGGCCCTTCATCGCGTACGGAGTGTCACGTCGCTGGAAGTTGCGGATCGATAACGGTGGTCCCTACTCTGGTGAATCGTCGGCCGCACGTCTCACCGTCCAACCCGGTCGGTGACGGTCCGACACCGCCGAGTCGCCTCCGGGCGAGCCGGGGAACCAGGTACCTGGGGTGAATCCGCAGCGATGCGGTAGGGCGGCTCCCTTCCCGCCCGAATCCGTCAGCTAACCCGGTAGGCGGTACGGAAGAAGGAGTACGGACGCCCGGTGGCACTCCATGCCCCGCGGCCGTCGTCGAACCGGTCCACCGACCGGTCCAGCGTCGCGCCGCGTTCCCGCTGGTCCCGCTTCACCACCGCCCTCGCCGCGCTGGTCGGCACCGCAGTCGTTCTGACCGGCGGCGCCACTGCGGCACACGCCGAACCCTCGGTCGCCGAGATTGAGGCCCAGATCGACCGCGACTGGAACAAGCTCGAACCGGTCATCGAACAGGTCAACGCCGTACGCGAGCAGCTCGCCGCGCGGCGCAAGCAGGCCGACGCGCTCGGCCGGCAGATCGCACCCCTCCAGGCCCGGGTGGACGCCGCGCTCGGTCAGGTCGGCGGACTCGCCGCCGACGCCTACAAGGGCGACAACCTCTCCACAGTGAACGCGCTGCTGGGCAGCCGCTCACCCGGTGACCTGGTCACCGGCCTGGAACTGCTGGACCGCTTCGCGCACCGCCAGCACGAGCAGGTGCGCTCCGTCGCCGCGCTGCGCGACGAACTGGCGGCGAAGAAGAAGCCGCTGGACGAGATGATCGCCGGGCTGGCCCGTACCGAGGCCCAGCTCGCGGCGAAGAAGAAGCAGATCGACGCCGAGATCGCCAAGCTGGAGAAGCTGCGGCTCAAGGTGTACGGCAAGGGCGGCGGCGGCCCGCTGCGCCCGGCGCCGTGCCCGGCCGGCTACCCCGGCGGCCCGGCCGGGGCGGCGGTCAAGTTCGCCTGCGCCCAGATCGGCAAGATCTATGTCTGGGGCGCGGCCGGGCCCGACCACTTCGACTGCTCGGGCCTCACCTTGGCGGCCTGGGCCAAGGGCGGGGTCTCGCTGCCGCACAACGCGCGCCAGCAGCACGGCGTGACGAAGCGGATCAGCCGCGCCGAGCTGCGCGCCGGTGACCTCGTCTTCTACTACAGCGACCTGCACCACGTGGCGATGTACGTGGGCGACGGCTGGGTGGTGCACGCCTCCCAGTCCGGCAAGCCCATCACCATGAAGCGGGTCGACGACGGCGACATCAACAGCTACGGCCGTCCCGGCTGAGGTCGTGGCCCGGGGCTCCGCCGGTGACGGCGGGGCCCCGGCCGTGCCGTCAGCGCGTCGGCCAGGTGCGCCAGCTCTGCCAGGACCGGCTCGGCGTCGGACCGCGCTGCCCCTGGTAACGCGAGCCGTAGACGGCCGAGCCGTACGGGTGCTCGGCCGGCGAGGAGAGCCGGAAGATGCAGAGCTGGCCGATCTTCATGCCCGGCCAGAGCGTGATCGGCAGGTTCGCCACGTTCGACAGCTCCAGCGTGACGTGACCGGAGAAGCCGGGGTCGATGAAACCGGCTGTCGAGTGGGTCAGCAGCCCCAGCCGCCCCAGGCTCGACTTGCCCTCCAGCCGGCCCGCGAGCTGGTCGCCCAGCGAGATCACCTCGAGCGTGGAGGCGAGCACGAACTCGCCCGGGTGCAGCACGAACGGCTGGCCCTCGGGCACCTCCACCATCGAGGTCAGGTCGTCCTGCTGGACCGACGGGTCGATGTGCGTGTAGAGGTGGTTGTTGAAGACCCGGAACAGCCGGTCCAGGCGTACGTCGATGCTCGACGGCTGCACCAGCGTGGGCTCGAAGGGCTCCAGCGCGAGCGTGCCGGCCTTGATCTCGGAGATCAGGTCGCGGTCGGAGAGCAGCATCGGAACACCATAGCGACCGGTACGGGTGACCTGCGTGTCGCACTACATCTTCGTACACGTGTTCGATAGAGTGTCCACATGGCTTCCTGGTCCGAATTCGCCGCCGACGAGCCCCGCCTCGCCGACGAGATCCGCCTCCTGATGCAGCAGTACGGGCCGGGCTTCGGCTACCTCGCCACGGTCCGCGCCGACGGTGGCCCCCGCGTCCACCCGGTCTCCCCGGTGATCACCGCCGACGGTCTCTGGTGTTTCGTCATCGACTCGCCGAAGCGGCGCGACCTCGAACGCGACGGCCGCTACGCGCTGCACTCGTTCCCGCCGGAGGAGAGCGACGACGAGGCGTACATCGCGGGGCGCGCGCGGCCGGTGACCGACCCGGCCACCGTGACGCGGCTGGCCCGGATCGCCCGCGCGTCGCCGCAGGGCGACTGGCGGCTGTTCGAGTTCACCGTCGAGGTGGCGATGCTGACCCGGCGCGACCCGGTGGCCCAGCCCGGCGCCGCCCCGCCGCAGGTGCGGGTCTGGCTCGACCCGCGCGGAGCCGAACCGGCCCGGCGGGAGCGGGTGGCCGCCGAGGGTCGGCGCGGGCGGCACGGCTTCGACACCCGCCGCCCGGCCGCCTGACCCCGACCCCGAAACGACCGGTGCCGGCCCCGTCCGAGGACAGGGCCGGCACCGGTACGTGGTACGACGGTCAGGCTGCGCGGTAGGCGTTCCACGCGGTGAGCATGCGGCTCGCCTGACCGGCGGTGAACTGGTACATGCAGGAGTCGTACGTGTAGTCCATGAAGTTGGTGATCGGGTCCTTGCCGGCGGTCGAGCAGGTGTCGCGGCCGGTCGGGCACTGGTACGCCGGGGACGCCTCGGCCGGGGTGTCGGAGACGCTGTCGCCCGAGCCGGAGCAGCCGCCCTGGAAGGTGTGGTAGAGGTTCAGCCAGTGGCCGACCTCGTGGGTGCCGGTGTCACCCTGGTTGTAGTTGGTCGCGGTGCCGCCGGGCAGCGACTCGTTGAGCACGACCACGCCGTCCATCTTGTCCAGCGTCCGCTTCGGGAACGTCGCCCAGCCCAGCAGGCTGTCGCTCAGCTCGCCGAGGTAGATGTTCAGCGTGTTCTTGCCGCCCTCACGCAGCGAGGTCTTCATCGAGCGCTCGGCGGAGGAGCCCTGCACGATCGGGTACCACGACGGGTTGGTCACCCGGTTGATCTTCGTGAGCTGGAACCCGAACGCGGTGGCGGCACCGCCGGTCGAGCCCGCGTACGCCTGGTTCAGCACGGTGATCTGCTGGTTGATCATCGAGTCGGTGATGTTGCCGCCGGCCCGGGTGCTGTTCTCCTGGATGACGTGTACGACGACCGGGATCGTCACGGTGGCCAGCGGAGCGACGGCGCCGGTCCGGAAGCCGGCCCGCTCGCGCTGCGCGGCGGCGAGGTCGGCCTCACGGTCACGGACCTGCTTGGCGGTCAGGTGGTTGGGGTCCAGCTTGGCGTTGCCGCCCTTCGCGACGCGAGCGTTCGCGTGCTCGTCGGCGTGGGCGTCGGCCGGTTCGGCGCAGACGCCGTCCGGGGCGGCCGAGAAGGCCGAAGCAGCGGGGACGACGCCGACGGCGGCGGTGCTGAGCAGCAGCGCGAGGGTCGACGTCGCGACACCGGCGGTACGCCGGGTCAGCAGGTTGGGACGGAGTCCCATGGGCCCACCTCTTTCTGACGGCGTGGCAGGGGGTGTGTCACGCCGGTTCGGAAACGTGGGGCAGACGTTACATCCCATCGACGCATTTGAGAACGCCCATACGTTTCCGACGTGCAACTTCGCGCCTGTCGGCTCCGATGGGTGCTTGATCCACTCCAGTTCGGGGAGGTGGCGGGGTCAACCGCCCACCGATGCCGCCACCTCGCCGAGGTGGCGCGCGCACCTGACTGCACGGGGGTGGTGACCTTCAGGTAGAGTGGTGCCGCTGCGGGTGTAGTTCAATGGCAGAACATCAGCTTCCCAAGCTGACAGTGCGGGTTCGATTCCCGTCACCCGCTCCACGCGAAAGGCCCTGGTCAGGACGCAAGTCCCAGCCAGGGCCTTCGACGTCACTCAGGCCACGGGCGCCCGGCGCGCCACCGCGAGAGCGGCTTGTCGTACCGCTCGGAATCGGGCCGGCTGAGCCTGCTGATGTCCTCGAGCAGCTCGGCCGACGCGTTGTGCTCGCGCAGGACGGCCGGCGCGTGTCGTATCACCCACAGTTGCAGCGCGGGGGCCCACGCGTCGATGTCGTGCCAACTCGACCACGGGAGTGCGTCGCCCCCCAGGTCGTACATCCACTCATCCATGGCCTCGACCAGCTGTCGCCGGGCCGGCTCGTCAGCCAGCGCCTCCGCCCAGTCGGCCAGCCAAGGGGTGAGCTTTGTGGTGGCCTCGGCGAGGAACGACAGGGCTGCGTGGGCGGGCACCTTCGCGTCGGGCTCGACCAGGACGTGCACCCACCAGACGTTCAGGAATCTCCGCAGGGCGGCCTGTTGCTCTCTCGGCCACTCGTGCCAGGGGGAGACGGCGAAGAAGTTCGCCAGGCTGTCCAGCCCGTCCGTCGCCACTATTCGGCCGTCCACGAGGTGCTGGGTCACCTGGGGCAGGATCCGGCGCAGCAGCAGACCGGGGTAGTGCCAGTCCGTGGTCCAGTACGTGCGACGAAACAGGTCATCATCGAGCGGCACGTCCGGCGTCTTCAGCAGTGCCAGTTCCTCCGCGCTGCCCCAGTGGCACTCGCAGTTGGACTCCTGCTCGTGGGCCGTCATGCCCTGGAACGCGACGGCCACACCCGCCAGTGCCTCGTCCAGGAGGACGCTTGTCTCAGTCCGATCGGGGATCATGGCGAATCCACCTTCGAGGACTCCGGAGGCATACGCCTGCCGAAGAGATGACCTTACTGTGGAGACGGGGCGGGGCGTGCACCCGATCTACGATCATCTGCCGGAGGTCGCCGAATGACACCGAGCGCTTCGCCGACGACGGACCGGCTCGCCGTCCTGCTCGACTGGGACGGGTCGGCGGGAATCGAGGTCGACTGGCCGGCCCTCACCGAGGCCGCCGGCCACCCCTTTCCCGAGGACTACCGACGCTTCGTCGAGCGCTTCCCACACGGCAACCTCGGCTTCCTGGAAGTGCTTCATCCTTCCGACTGGGGCGTACCGGAATTCCTCCGGTACGCGCGGAACTGGCATCACGCGATGAACGAGAGGGCGGAGTGCACAGGAGGGTTCCCGTACCACTTCGGCACCTCACCGGGAGACCTCCGGGTCTGGGGAGCCGTGAACCTCGACTATCTGCTCTGCTGGCACCTGGACGACGGTCCTCCCGAGCAGTGGCCGACGGTGGTCTGCGATACCGCCCTGATCGACCCGCCCGAGCCCTACGCCGGCACTGCCACCGCATTGCTTGTCGAGATCGCGGAACTGAAGAACCCGGTGCCGGTGATCGGGTACGTCACGGAGATCGACGGGGTGCCCTTCAGGCTCGTCCGGCACGAGTAGAGCGGCTCGGTGGCGGCGATGAGTTGCGGGTCGTTGCCGGGTCTGACGGGGGGACGAGCGGTGACCGGAGGAGCGGACCAATGGGCAAGTTGATCGTGACCGAGTTCCTGACCCTCGACGGCGTGGCGCAGGCGCCCGGCGAACCGGACGAGGACCGCGAGGGCGGCTTCAACCACGGCGGCTGGCAGATGCCGCTGCTCGACGACGCGTCCGGCGCGGTGATGTTCCAGCAGGCCAGCAGCATGGATGCGCTGCTGCTGGGCCGCAAGACCTACGACATCTTCGCCGGCTACTGGCCGAAGGCGCCCGAGGAAATCCCCTTCACCGGCCTGCTCAATGGCGTGCCGAAGTACGTGGTCAGCCGTACCCTCACCGAGCCGCTGGCCTGGGCGAACTCGTCGCTGGTGTCCGGTGACCTCGCCGAGCGCGTCACCGAGATGAAGGCCCGCCACGACGAGGTGCACGTCATCGGCAGCCTGGACCTGATGCAGTCGCTGCTGCGCGCCGGTCTCGTGGACCGGCTCAACCTGTGGGTGTACCCGGTGCTGCTCGGCACCGGCAAGCGCCTGTTCGGCGAGGGGACGGTGCCGAGCGCGCTGCGGCTCACCGAGTCGGTCACCCACGCCCACGGCACGCTGCAACTGACGTACGAGCCGGCCGGTGCGCCCGCCTACGGTGACGCGGCCGCGTAGGGCGCGCGGAGGTCGAGCACGTGCCGCAGGCCGGGCTCCCCGTCCAGCTCCACCCGATGATCCGGCACGAAACCGGCACGCTTGAGCACCGCCAGCGAGGCCGGGTTCGCCAGCGCCGCCGAGGCGACCAGCCGGCGCAGCCCGTACTCGGTGCGGGCCAGTTCGCAGACGCGCCGTACGCCTTCACTCGCGAGCCCGCGCCCGGCGGCGCGTTCGGCGACCCGGTAGCCCAGCTCGGCGCTGCCGTCTGCGACGTCGACCAGGTTGAACCGGCCGAGCACGGCGCCGTGGTCGCCGACCAGCACGTGGAAGTGGCAGGTGCCGCGTTCCTGCTCGTCCAGCAGGGCCGCGTGCCGGGCGGCGTATCCGGTGAAGAAGTCGTCGCCCCGGTCGGGGACGTACCGGGCGAAGTAGGCCCGGTTCTCCCGCTCGAACCGCAGCACGGCGGGTGCGTGGTGGGCGGCGAGTCGTTCCAGCTCCGGCATCGGCCCAGGCTAGGCGTCGGCCGGGTAGCAGCGCAGTTCGATTGTGTTGCCGTCCGGGTCGCTGACGTAGATCGAGGTGCCGGTGCCCCGTGCGCCGAAGCGCAGGACCGGGCCGGTCAGCACGGTGAACACCCCGGAGTCGACCACCCGCTGCCAGTCGACCGGCTCCACCACGAGGCAGAAGTGATCCACGTTGGACCCGGTCGGGTCGCCCTTGATCAGGTCGATGATGGTGCCGGCGTCGACGCGTACGGAGGGGAACGGCACCTCGCCGGCCCGCCACCTGTCGACCCGCACCGGGGCCAGGCCGAGCGTGCCGCAGTAGAAGCCGAGGGAGCGTTCGACGTCGCTCACCGAAAGCACGAGGTGGTCGAACCCGGTCACCGTCACGAGATGGTTCTGCATGCGTCAACCCTGGTCCGCCGGGTGAGCCGGACCAAGCCCGATCCGGACTACGATCGTTTACTCGCAGGCAACGACGGAGGTGCTCCGGTGCTGGAGCGGTACGAGGTCGAGACGTTCCTGACCCTGGCCGAGGAGCTGCACTTCGGGCGGACCGCCGAGCGGCTGCGGGTGAGCACCGGGCGGGTCAGCCACGTGGTGCGCAAGCTGGAACGCCGCATCGGCGCGCCGCTGTTCGAGCGCACCAGCCGGGTCGTCCGGCTCACCCCGATCGGCGCCCGCCTGGCCGAGGAGATGCGCCCGCTGGTGGCCGGCATCGAGGCGGCGGTGCAGCGGGCCGTCGACGCCGGGCGCGGGCTCACCGGCGAGCTGCGGGTGGCGTACGTGGGTGAGTCGACAGCTCCGGTGCTGCTGCGCGCGGTGGCCCTGTTCACCGAGCGCCATCCGGACTGCGAGGTGCACGTGCACGAGGCGCCGCTGGCCAGCACCCGGTCGAGTCTGCTGGACGGCACGATCGACGTGCTGATCGCCTCGTACCCCTTCGACGGCATGGCGAACGGCCCGGTGCTGCTGCGCGAGCGCCGGGTGCTCGCGGTGGCCGCGGGCCATCCGCTCGCCGCCGAGGAGTCGGTGTCGCTGGAGGTGCTCGGCGACCATCCGGTGGTGCAGTACCCGGTGGTGACCTCGGCCGCGTTCAAGCAGGACCGCACCCCGGACCGCACCCCGTCCGGCCGCCCGGTGCCGAAGGGCCCGGTGGGCGGCAGCTTCTCCGAGATGCTGGCGCTCGTCGCGCTGGGGCGCGGGGTGCTGCCGGTGGGCGAGCAGGCCCGTCAGTTCTACGCCCGCCCGGACGTGGCCTACGTGCCGATCCACGACGCGCCGCCGATCTGTCGCGGTCCGGTGTGGCCGGCCGGGAACACCACCACCCGGGTACGCGAGTTCGTCCGCGCGGCCGCCGACGCCAACCCGCTGCCGCCGGAGTGACGTCGTACCCGGCTGGCAGCATCGGCGGGATGCGGGACGAGATCCGGGCACTGGTCGAGGAACTGCCACCGGGGGACGATCTGGAGGCGCGGCACCGGGAGGCGGCACTGGCCTGGCTGGCCGGCACGGAGGACATCTTCCGCCGGGCCAAGCCGCGTACGCCGTCGCCGCACCTGGTCGCGTACTTCCTGCTCCGCGACCAGGCTGACGGCGCGGTTCTGCTGGTCGACCACCGTCTCGCGGGCATGTGGCTGCCGAGCGGCGGGCACGTCGAGCCGGGAGAGCACCCGGCCGACACGGTGCGCCGCGAGCTGCGGGAGGAACTGGGCGTGGCGGCGGTCTTCGCGCCGCCGTTCGGCGAGCGCCCGGCGTTCCTCACCGTCACCGAGACGGTCGGCCCGCCCGAGCACCGGCACACCGACGTGAGCCTCTGGTACGTGCTGTCCGCCCACCGTGACCAGCGGTTCACGCCCGATCCGGTGGAGTTCGCCGGCATCCGCTGGTGGACGCCGGCCGAGGTGACCGAGGCGCCGGCCGGCACGATCGAGCCGCACCTGGGCCGGATGCTGACCAAACTGGCGGCAGCGACGCCTTGACCCGTCCCCTGCGGCAAGGCCCAGCGTGATCGGTGCCGGTCGCGGTGACCGGCACGAGGAGCGCGAGGGAGGCACGGTGCGACTGCTGACCATCGGCGCGTTCGCCCGCGCGACCGGCCTGAGCGCCAAGGCGCTGCGCATCTACGACGACTGCGGGCTGCTGCCCCCGGCTGCGGTGGACCCGCACTCGGGCTATCGCTACTACGCGCCGGAGCAGGCGGACCGGGCGCGGCTGATCGCCGGGCTGCGCCGGGCCGGGATGCCGCTGGCCGAGATCCGTACCGTCTGCGGCCTTCCGCCCGCTGCCGCCGCCGAGGCGCTCGACGCCTGGTGGCGGCGGGTCAGCGCGGACACCGCAGCACGCGGCCGGGCCGTCGCGCTCCTCGTCGACAGGCTCAGCGAGAGGGGCACCACCATGTCCGAGACCACCTTCCGGTACGCGACGCGCTGCGAGACCGGCACGGTCCGCGATTCCAACGAGGACACCGCGTACGCGAGCGCCACGCTGCTCGCGGTCGCCGACGGCGTACGCGGTCCCGCCGGGTCCACCGCCAGTGCGGCGGCGGTGGACGCGCTGCGGCAGTTGGAGCAGGCGGACGCGCCGCAGGCCGACCTGCTCGCCGCGCTCGCCGACGCGGTGAACCGGGCCGACCGGGCGGTACGCGCGCACGCCACAGACGCCGACCAGCCCGCCACCACGCTCACCGCGCTGGTGCGGCGCGGCACCCGGCTCGCGCTGGTGCACGTCGGGGACAGCCGGGCGTACCTGCTGCGCGGCGGCGAGCTGTCCCGGCTCACCCAGGACCACACGTACGTGCAGACGCTCGTCGACCAGGGCCGGCTCACGCCGGCCGAGGCGGGGGTGCATCCGCAGCGGGCGCTGCTGGCCCGGGCGCTCGGCGCGGGCGCGGAGGTGGAGGCGGACCTGGCGCTGCGGACCGCGCTGCCCGGCGACCGCTACCTGCTCTGCTCCGACGGTCTCTCCGCCGTGGTGGACCCGGGCGCGCTGCACGCCGCGCTGGCCGAGGCGGACGACCCGGAGACGGCCGTCGAGCGCCTGGTAGAGCTGGCGTACGCGGCCGGCGCGCCGGACAACGTCGCCTGCGTGGTCGCCGACCTGGCGGCGTGATCCCCCGCGACCCGGGCCGGGATGTCCGGCCCGGGTCGTACCCTGGCGATCATGCGAATCGGCATCGTGATCCTGCCCGACCAGCGCTGGTCGGAAGCACGTCGGCGGTGGGCCCAGGTGGACGAGTGGGGCTTCGACCACGCCTGGACCTACGACCACCTGGGCTGGCGTGACCTGGTCGACGGGCCGTGGTTCGACTCGTGGACGACGCTGACCGCGGCGGCCGGCGTGACGTCCCGGGTGAAGCTCGGCACGCTCGTGGCGTCGCCGAACTTCCGGCACCCGGCGGCGTTCGCCAGGCAGGTGACGGCGCTCGACGACGTGTCGGACGGCCGGGTGCTGCTCGGCCTGGGTGCCGGCGGCATCGGCTTCGACTCGGCGGTGCTCGGCGGCGAGACGCTTCCGCCCCGGCAGCGCGTGGACCGGTTCGCCGAGTTCACCGAGCTGCTCGACGCGATCCTGCGGGAGGACGGCACGACCTGGCGCGGGGAGTGGTTCACCGCAGTGGACGCGCGCAACAACCCGGGGTGCGTCCAGCAGCCCCGGGTGCCGTTCGTGATGGCCGCGAACGGTCCCCGCTCGATGCGGCTGGTCGCCCGGTTCGGGCAGGGCTGGGTCACCACCGGGCTCGGCGGCGACGACGTCGAGGCGTGGTGGGGCACGGTGACGGAGCTGTCCGAGCGGATGTCGCGGACGCTGGAGGAGGCCGGCCGTGACCCGGCGACGCTGGACCGCTACCTGTCGCTCGACTCCGCGCCGATGTTCTCGCTGACCAGCGCCGACTTCCTCGCCGAGCAGGTGGCCCGGGCGGCCGGGCTGGGCTTCACCGACGTGGTGACGCACTGGCCCCGGGCCAGCAGCTGGTACGCGGGTGACGAGGCGGTGCTGGTGGAGGCGGCGGCGCTGCTGCCGGAGCTGCGCCGGGCCGGCTAGGTGCCGACGCTGCCCTCGGTGGAGACCAGCCGGAACCGGAGGCAGACGATCCGGGTGTCGTCGGTGACCGGGGTGCCCTGCCGGGCCCAGTAGGCGCCGTGGCCCTCGCGCCACTCCTCGATCGACCGGTCGCCCTCGCCCTCCGCGCGGGCGAAGTCCCACGGCACGTCGGCGAAGCGCACCACCTCGACGCCGGTGACCTCCACGACGCCGACGAGCGCGTCGTTGTCGTCGACCAGGACCAGTCGCTCGCCGACGTACTCCAGTTCTTCGTTCTCGTCGTCGTACTCCTGCACGAGACCGGCGGTGGCGGTCTTCACGCCGGAGAGCACGAGGGTGTTGAGCCGGGTGCGCAGCTCGCCTGGTGTGCCGAGGGCGAGTGCGCGCAATCCACCGATGCGGGGCCACATGCCGCCGACGCTACGGCATGCTCCGCCACCGCCGGCGGGCTCACGGCAGGTCGGCGCCGGTCAGCAGGGCGCGCAGCCTCAGCCGCGCGGCGACCTCGGGCGGGCAGGTCGCGACGAGCGCGGCGGCGCCGATCAGGTCGGCCCCGGCGTCCCGGACGACCCGGCTGAGCGCGTCGAGCTGGGCGCCGGTGTCGACCCAGTCGTCGACCAGCAGCACCCGGTCGCCGGTGCCGAGCCGCCGGCCGTCCACGCCGACCCGCAGCCGCCGTTCCCGGTAGTCGGGGGGTGTCTGCGCCCAGCGCGTCGGCCCGACCCGGCGCCGCTCGCCGCCGTCCTTGTACGCGGGCAGGAACCCGGCACCGGCGGCGACCGCGACGAGGGGGCCGAGCAGCAGCCCGGTCACCTCGGGGGCGATCACGACGGTCGGGCGGTCCTCGGGGAACAGCCCGGCCACTGCCGGCCCGACCTGGGCCAGCACCTCGGGGTCACGCCACCAGCCGGAGATGTCGCTGACCAGGTGGGTGCTGCCCGGGCCGGGGTCGATCCACCGGAAGAGCTCGACCAGGCGACGACTCAGCACGCTTTCCATCCTGGCGGATCCACGGTTTCCGTCCCGGCGGATCGGTGGGCCGTTCGGCCGATCGACGGTGGCGTGATCGGCTACACGTACCAGGGTAAATGCGGGCATAGCACCATGATCACGTTGACTTCGGAAGTGCTTCTCTCGTTACGGTCCGGGCCGGTTTGTTCAGCTGACGAAAGGACCGGGC
The DNA here is from genome assembly GCF_027497335.1 of Micromonospora sp. WMMA1976. Taxonomy (NCBI): domain Bacteria; kingdom Bacillati; phylum Actinomycetota; class Actinomycetes; order Micromonosporales; family Micromonosporaceae; genus Micromonospora; species Micromonospora sp. WMMA1976. The sequence continues at coordinate 6,352,414 of NZ_CP114912.1, forward strand.
CGGTGGCTGCTAGGCACCTTCGTACCCGCAAGTTCTCCTCGCCCGCCGCCATCGCCGCGACCGCGGCGGTCGGTGTGGCGCTCGCGGTCGGCGGTACCGTCGGCGCCGTGCGGCTCACCTCCGCCGAGCCGCCCGCCGAGCCGGCCGTGGTCGAGACGCTGCCCAGCACGCCCGCCCCCACGTCGGCCGCCCCCTCGCCGAGCGCGTCCGCCTCGCCGAGCGCGAGCCTCAGCCCGTCGCCGAAGGCCACCCCGAGCCCGAAGTCGAGCCGTACGCAGGCAGCCTCCCGGAGCAAGGCTCGGACCGCCTCCCCGTCGCCGACGGCGAAGAAGACGAGCAGCCCGAAGGTCGTGGACAGCGGCTCCTGCGGCGCGTCCTTCTACGCCGAGGGTCAGATGACGGCGAACGGTGAGTCGTTCAACCCGAATGCGCTGACCGCGGCGCACAAGACGCTGCCGTTCAACACGAAGGTCCGGGTGACCAACCCGGCAAACGGCAAGTCGGTGGTGGTGCGGATCAACGACCGTGGCCCGTTCATCGACGGCCGGTGCCTGGACCTGTCCCGCGCCGCGTTCGCGACCATCGCCGCCACGAGCCTCGGTCACGTGAACGTCCGGTACGAGGTGCTCGGCTGACCGGCCACTCGGGCAGAACTTCCACGACCGACGGGCCAGGTTCATTCTCCCGTCCACGTCCATCAGGCATGCTGTCCGATGTACGCACGCAACCCTTCCAGCCGGGCCGAGGCCCGCTGAGTCCCGGATCCCGCGCCGGTCTCGGCGCGGCCCTCGCGCTGCTCGCGATCGTGGTCGCGGTGGAGCTGGCCGACGGCCGTCCGGCGCACTACCTCGCGTTGATGGTCGTCGCGCCGTTCCTCGCGGCGGCGCTGGCGTCCTGGCGGGTGGTGCTCGTGGTCGGCGGCCTGGCCACCGCCATCGGTGTCGGCTTCGCCGTCGCGGAGCGGGGCAGCCCGCTGGTGACTGTGGTCAACGTGACGGCTGTCGGGGCGGCGACCGCGATCGCGGCCGCCACGGCGGCGATTCGCCAGCGCCAGGCGGACCGGATCGCGGAACTGTCCCGGCTCGCCTCGGTCGCCCAGCAGGCGGTGCTGCGGCCGCTCGGCCCGCAGGTCGGCACGCTGGCGGTGGCCGCCCGGTACATCTCGTCCACCGCCACGGCGGAGATCGGTGGCGACCTGTATGAGGTGATGGACACCCCGTACGGCGTCCGCATGATCATCGGTGACGTACGGGGCAAAGGGCTGGACGCGGTCCGCCTGGCCAGCATCGTGCTCGGTTCCTACCGGCACGTCGCGTACGAGCGGGCCGACCTGCGCGCGGTGGTGACCGACCTGGACCGTGCGGTGGCCCGCAACGTGGGCGACGAGGACTTCGTCACCGCGGCCCTGGTCGAGGAGCGCGGCGGCACGCTCACCATCGTCAACTGCGGGCACCCGCCACCGTTGCTGCTGCGCCGGGGCGCGGTGATCCCGCTGGAGCCGCCCGCGCCCGCGCCGCCGCTCGGCTTCATGCCCGTGGTCCGGCCCCGGGTGGAGCGGCTGGAACCGGGCGACCGGCTGCTGCTGTTCACCGACGGGCTGGGCGAGGCGCGCCGGGACGGTGAGTTCTTCCCCACCGCCGACCGGGCCTGGCGGCTGCTCGGCCACGGTACCGTCGCGGACGGGCTGGCCTCGCTGGAGACCGCCCTGGTCGAGTGGGTGCACGGCCGGCTCGACGACGACATCGCGCTGGTCCTGATGGAGTACGTCGGCCCGCGCAGCACCACCGCCACCCCGGTTCCCAGCTGGGAGGTCGGCGCCGCCGACGGATGAACGGGAAGTGTGTAATCGCTGTCACTTCCGAGATCGGCTTGTCGTTGCCTACCGGCGAGTAATACAGTCTGGAGTTACTGATCGGTAACACCTGTCCGGAAGCGGGGCCAGCGAGCATGACCCACTACAAGAGCAACGTGCGGGACCTCGAGTTCAACCTGTTCGAGGTATTCGGGGCGGACCGGACGCTCGGCCAGGCCCCGTTCACGGACCTGGACGTCGACACCGCCCGCAGCTTCCTCGGCGAGGTCGACCGCCTCGCCCGCGAGGACCTGGCTGCCAGCTACTCGGACAGCGACCGCAACCCGCCGGTCTTCGACCCGGCGACGTTCACCGCGCCGCTGCCGGAGTCGTTCAAGAAGTCGTACAAGGCGTTCATGGACTCCGAGTTCTGGCGCCTGGACCTGCCGGAGTCCCTGGGCGGCACCAACGCCCCGCGTGCCCTCTGGTGGTCGCTCGCCGAGTTGGTGCTCGGCGCCAACGCCCCGATCTGGATGTACGCCTCCGGCCCGTCCTTCGCCCACGTGCTGCACGTCGAGGGCACCGAGGAGCAGAAGAAGTGGGCCCGGCTGTTCATCGACAAGCAGTGGGGCTCGACCATGGTCCTCACCGAGCCGGACGCCGGCTCGGACGTGGGCGCCGGCCGTACCCGCGCGATCCAGCAGCCGGACGGCTCGTGGCACATCGAGGGCGTGAAGCGCTTCATCACCTCCGGTGAGCACGACCTGAGCGACAACATCGTCCACTACGTGCTGGCCCGCCCGGTCGGCGTCGAGGGTGTCGGCGGCCCGGGCACCAAGGGCCTGTCGCTGTTCGTCGTGCCGAAGTTCCACTTCGACCCCGAGACCGGCGAGCTGGGCGAGCGCAACGGCGTCTACGCCACGAACGTCGAGCACAAGATGGGCCTGAAGGTCTCGAACACCTGCGAGGTGACCTTCGGCGAGCACGGCGTACCGGCCAAGGGCTGGCTGCTGGGCGAGAAGCACGACGGCATCCGCCAGATGTTCATGATCATCGAGTACGCCCGGATGCTGGTCGGCACCAAGGCGATCGCCACGCTCTCCACCGGCTACCTCAACGCCCTGGAGTACGCCAAGAACCGGGTGCAGGGCGCCGACCTCACCCAGATGGCCGACAAGACCGCCCCGCGGGTGACCATCACCAACCACCCGGACGTGCGCCGCTCGCTGCTGCTGCAGAAGTCGTACGCCGAGGGCCTGCGCGCGCTCGTCTGCTACACCGCGACCTGGCAGGACAAGGTCACGATCGCCGAGGCGGCCGGTGACGAGAAGGCCACCAAGCTGGCGAAGCGGGTGAACGACCTGCTCCTGCCGTTGGTCAAGGGCGTCGGTTCGGAGCGGGCGTACGAGCTGCTCGGTCACGAGGCGCTCCAGACCTACGGCGGTTCCGGCTTCCTCCAGGACTACCCGCTGGAGCAGTACGTCCGGGACGCCAAGATCGACACCCTGTACGAGGGCACCACCGCGATCCAGAGCCTCGACCTGATCTTCCGGAAGATCGTCCGGGACAACGGCAAGGCCCTGATGGCGGTCGCCGCCGAGATCCAGGAGCACATCGCCTCCGAGGCCGGCAACGGCCAGCTCAAGGAGGAGCGTCAGGCGCTCGGCAAGGCGCTCGCCGAGATCCAGAACATCCTCGGCGTGATGACCGGCTGGCTGGGCGAGGCCCAGGGCGGCGACACCCGCGCGCTCTACAAGGTCGGCCTGAGCAGCCGCCGGTTCCTGCTGGCGATCGGCGACCTGGTGGTCGGCTGGCTGCTGCAGAAGCAGGCGGACGTGGCGCTGAAGGCGCTGGCCGGCGAGGTCTCCGCGGCCGACAAGTCCTTCTACACCGGCAAGGTCGCCGCGGCCCGGTTCTTCGCCCGCGAGGTGCTGCCCCGCATCGGCGCCGACCGGCGGATCATCGAGGGCACCGACCTGGAGATCATGGACCTCCCGGAGGAGGCTTTCTGAGCCCTTCCGGGGGCTTTCATCCCTGAAACGTCACTCTCCCCCTCATGACGACGGCCGGCGGGCACCAGCCCGCCGGCCGTCGTCGTGCGCGCGGCCCGGGTGGATAGGCGGCCCGTTGGCGGGTAACCGTCGCGGACCACGACCGAGTACGCCCAAGGCCATCGCACGGGGGAGTGCAGCGCACATGGGCATTGGTAGCGCCATCTTTCTCATCGCGCTCGGCGCGATCATGACCTTCGCCATCCGGGCCAACGTCTGGTGGATCGACCTGCGCGCGGTCGGCTGGGTGTTCATCCTGGCCGGGCTGGGCGTCCTGCTGACCACGCTGTGGTTCTGGCAGGACCGCCGCAAGCGGGCCCGTACGCTCATCGTGGAGGAGAACCGGCTCTCGCATCCGACAGCGATGATGCCGCCGCCGCCCGACCCGCCGCCGCCGACGGCCCCGCCGTCCTGACGCGTCTCAGCGGCCGATCCGGTCCAGCTCGGCGAGGTCGTCGCCGGAGAGCGCCAGCCCGGCGCCGGCGATGTTCTCGCGCAGGTGCGCGACGGATTTGGTGCCGGGGATCAGCAGGATGTTCGGTGAGCGCCGCAGCAGCCAGGCCAGGGCGACGCCCATCGGTGTCGCCCCCAGGCGCTCGGCCACCGCCGACAACGCCGAGGACTGCAACGGGGTGAACCCGCCGAGCGGGAAGAACGGCACGTAGGCGACACCCTGCCGGGCCAGTTCGTCGATCAGGTCGTCGTCGCCGCGGTGGGCCAGGTTGTACTGGTTCTGCACGCAGACGATCGGCGCGATCGTCTGCGCCTCGGCCACCTGCTCCGGCGTCACGTTGCTCAGGCCCAGGTGGCGGATCAGACCCTCCTGCTGGAGCGCGGCGAGCGTGTCCAGCGCCTCGGTGAGCGATCCGGGCTGCGGCCCCGTGGCGTCGCCGAGCCGCAGGTTCACCAGGCCGAGCGCGTCCACGCCGAGCGTCTCCAGGTTCTCCCGGACCTGCCGGCGCAGGCTCTCCGGATCCCGTGCGGTGGGCCACCCGCCCTGCTCGTCCCGGTCCGCGCCGACCTTGGTGACGACGTGCAGCGAATCCGGGTACGGGTGCAGCGCCTCCCGGATCAGCCGGTTCGTGACGTGCGGCCCGTACGCCGCGCTGGTGTCGATGTGGGTGATGCCGAGCGCGACCGCCTCCCGCAGCACCGCCAGGGCGCCGTCGTGGTCGGCCGGTGGTCCCATGACCCAGGGGCCGGCGAGTTGCATCGCGCCGTAGCCGAACCGGGTGACGGTCAGGTCGCCCAGCGCCCAGGTGCCGCCGGGCAGGGTGGTGCGGGCCATGCGTGTACCTCTCGTCGTTTTCGCGACGCCGCCGGATCGGGGCGTCCGGCTTCCACTATCGAGGTGTAACTTTCCATCGGGAAGTAGGCACCTCAAAGTGCGTAGCTCACCGGCGTGGCAGGAGCAGAGCATGAGCAAGGCCGAGTACGACGCGTTCCTGGCCGGGTGCCCCAGCCGGCAACTGCTCGACCGGATCACCGACAAGTGGGTCACGTTGGTGCTGGCCGCGTTGCGCACCGACGGCTCGCACCGGTTCGGAGCGGACTGCGCCGGTGAGCCGCGACCGAGGCGATACTCCGAGCTGTTCCGCACGCTGCCCGGGGTCAGTCAGAAGATGCTCACCCAGACGCTGCGCGCCCTGGAGCGCGACGGAATGATCACCCGCACCGTGGAGCCGACAGTGCCGGTGACTGTCACCTACGAGCTGACCGACCTCGGGTTCTCCCTGCACGAGATGATCCGGGGCCTGAAGACCTGGGCCGAGACGCACATGGACGACGTGCTCGCCAACCGGGCGACCTACGACAGCCGGGCCTGAGCCGTCCGTTCAGGCGCGGGCGGTGTGGCGGCCGGTGATCGGCGCGTTCCCCGGCGCGAGGTCGGCCCAGCGGGTCGTCGGCCGGTGCACCACCAGATCGGTGGTCCGTAGCCCGTCCGGGTCGGCCCGCTGTGGATCGAGCAGCGCCGACAGCAGAGAGATCCCCGGGTTGTGCGCGACGAGCAGCACCGTCCCGGCGGTCGGCTCGACCGTCCACAGCAGCTCCAGCAGCTGATCCGGAAGCGCGTCGTACGCGGTCACCTCGTATCGCACCGCGGGAGCCGAGCCCGCCGGACCGCCCTCCGGCGGGGAACCGCTCATGCCCATCGCCACGTCGTGCCAGGTCTGCCGGGTGCGCCGGGCGGGCGAGCAGAGGACCACGTCGGGGAGCAGCGCATGCCGGGCCAGCCAGGCGCCCGCGGTGGCGGCGTCGGCGTGCCCGCGCGCGGTGAGCGACCGGTCCGTGTCCGGGAGGTCACCGGACTGCTCGGCCTTGGCGTGCCGCAGCAGCGCCAGCGTCCGCTGCCCGTTCCTGCCGTCCGTCATACCGCCCAGCTTGCCTGATTGACGATCAAAGCGCCTGGGTATGTCGATGTGTGCCGCTACCTCATCCATGGCCGCGGCGGGCAGGAAACGCCAGCAGGACGCCAAGGAGGCGACGTCATGGGCATCGGTGCCAGCATCTTCCTCATCGCGCTCGGCGCGATCTTCGCGTTCGCCGTCGACGCCAATCTCGGATGGCTGAACCTCAACGTGGTGGGCTGGGTGCTCATGCTCGCCGGCGTCGCCGGCCTGCTCACCACGCTCTACTTCTGGAACAGCCGCCGCCGTGTGGTGGCCGCTCCGGTACGCGAGCAGGTCGTCGCCGAGCCGGTGGTGCCGGTGCGCGACGACCGCGTCGTACGCGAGGAGTACCGCGAGGTGCGCCGTCCGGGCTCGGGCTACCCGGCCTGACCCCCGAGAACCCGAGGGCCCCGCAACGGAGCGGGGCCCTCGCGCATGTCCGGGGTCCGCCCGGGTCAGGCGAACAACGCGAAGTAGATCGCGATGTGGTGGCAGATCGCCGCGACGAGCGTGCAGGCGTGGAAGAACTCGTGGTGGCCGAAGACGGTGGGCCACGGGTTCGGCCGGCGCAGCGCGTAGAACACCGCGCCCACGCTGTAGATCGCGCCGCCCACGCTCAGCAGCACCAGCGCGGTCACGCCACCGGAGTGCAGGATCTGCGGCAGCATGGCCACCGCTACCCAGCCGAGCGCCAGGTACAGCGGGGCGGAGACCCAGCGTGGCGCGTGCGGCCAGATCAGCTTGACCGCCACGCCCGCGATCGCGCCGCCCCAGACCAGGCTCAGCATGATCGTGGCCTGCCGGGTGTCCAGCAGCAGCGCGCAGAACGGTGTGTAGGTGCCGGCGATGAACACGAAGATCATCGAGTGGTCCATCCGGCGCATGATCTGGTAGCCGCGTTCGGACCAGACCCGCCGGTGGTAGAGCGCGCTGGTGCCGAACAGCCCGCACACGGTGAAGCTGTAGATCAGGCAGCTCACCAGCGGCGCCCAGCCGGGACGACCGGCGGCGATCGAACACAGCACGATGCCGCAGACGAGAGCGGCGAAGAACGCGTAAGCGTGCAGCCAGCCGCGCATGCGCGGCTTCCCGATGTCGGCCGGCCGGAGCCGGAACGGTGCGGAGGTCGTCACCTCAATAGGTTACGACGGCGTAGGTTACTTGCAAGTAGTGTGGACCGTCACCTCACCCGGCGGGAGGATGACCGGATGCTGATCCGGCCGGTCGGGGCGTACGCCCTGCTCCTCGACTGCGACGACGCGGAGCAGGCACAGGCGTGGCGGGCCGAACTGTGGCGCCGGCGCGAGGCGGGCGAGCTGACCGCCACCGAGATCGTCCCCGGCGCGGTCACCGTGCTGCTCGACGGCGTACCGGACCCGCAGGCGGCAGCCGCGCGGATCGCTGCCTGGCACCCCCGGACCGCCGCCTGCGGCGCGGCCACCACCGAGGTCCGGGTGCCAGTCGTGTACGACGGTGAGGACCTCCCGCTTGTCGCCGACCACTGGCAGGTGGACGTGCCCGCGGTCGTGGACCGGCTGCGGCGTACCGAGTTCCGGGTCGCGTTCTGCGGGTTCGCACCGGGGTTCGCTTACCTGACCGGGCTGCCGCCCGAGCTGGCGGTGCCCCGGCTCGCCACGCCACGTACCCGGGTGCCGGCCGGCTCGGTCGCGCTCGCCGGCCCGTACGCGGGCATCTACCCCGCCGCGTCACCCGGCGGCTGGCTGCTCGTCGGCCGCACCGACCTGCCGCTGTTCGACGTGCACGCCGACCCGCCCGCCCGGCTCACCCCCGGCAGCCGCGTCCGGCTGGTCGACGCGCCGTGATCGAGGTGCTGCGTGCCGGGGCGCTCACCACCGTTCAGGACCAGGGGCGGCCCGGGTGGGCGCACCTCGGCGTACCCCGCTCCGGCGCGCTCGACCCGGCCGCCCTGCGCCTGGCCAACCGGCTCGTCGGCAACGACGAGGACGCCGCCGGGCTGGAGATCACCATGACCGGCTGCGCGCTGCGCGTCACCCGGGCCGTGGCTGTCGCCCTCACCGGCGCCCCGGCCGACGTGGTCGTCGAGTGGCCGGCCGGGGCCGCGCAGCGCCGCCCGGGGGACGTGGGACGGCCGCAGGCGCTGCCCGCCGGGGCGGTGCTGCACGTCGGACCGGCCCGCGCCGGGGTACGGACCTGGCTGGCGGTCAGCGGCGGGATCGCTGTCGAGCCGGTGCTCGGCAGCCGCGCCACCGACACGCTCTCCGGCCTCGGCCCGCCGCCGCTGCGCGACGGGGACCGGCTGCCCCTCGGCACCCCGGCCGGCCCACCCGCACCCGTCGACGTCCCCGTCACCGGGCCGGTCCCGGACGAGCTACGGCTGAGCGTGCGCCCCGGCCCCCGGCAGGACTGGTTCACCCCCGAGGCGCTCGATCTGCTGTGCCGCGCCGCGTACACGGTGAGCCCGGACAGCAACCGGGTCGGCGCACGGCTGGCCGGCGCGACGCTGACCCGCGCGGTCGCCGGCGAACTGCCCAGCGAGGGTCTGGTGCTCGGCGCGGTGCAGGTGCCGCCGGACGGCCGGCCGCTGGTCTTCCTGGCCGACCACCCCACCACCGGCGGGTACCCGGTCATCGGGGTGGTGGACGACGTGACAGCGCTCGCCCAGGCCCGGCCAGGCACTACGGTGACGTTCCATGGACCTCAACGCTGACCTGGGCGAGGGATTCGGAAGCTGGCGGCTCGGCGACGACCACGCGCTGCTCGACCTGATCAGCTCCGCGAACGTCGCCTGCGGCTTCCACGCCGGTGACGCGACCACCATGCACCGGGTCTGCGCCGGCGCCGCCGAACGCGGCGTCGCGGTGGGCGCTCAGGTCGGCTACCGGGACCTCGCCGGCTTCGGCCGGCGGCACATCGCGTACGACTTCGCCGAACTACGCGACGAGACGATCTACCAGCTCGGGGCGCTCGACGCGTTCTGCCGCCGGTACCGCACCAGGGTCCGCTACCTCAAGCCGCACGGCGCGCTCTACCACGCAGTGGCCCGCGACGAGGGCCAGGCCGCCGCGCTGGTGGCGGCGATCAGCGGGTACGACCACGAGCTGCCGGTGCTCTGCCAGCCCGGCACCGTGCTGGCCCAGCTCGCCGCGGGCGCCGGGCTGCGGGTGGTGGCCGAGGGCTTCGCCGACCGCAACTACCTCCCCAACGGCACGCTCGTGCCGCGCAGCTCACCCGACGCGCTGGTGACCGACCCGGAGCAGGTGGCCGTCCGGGCGGTACGGATGGCCGTCGAGCGCACGCTGGTCGCCGTGGACGGGACGGTCATCCCCGCCCCGGTCGAGTCGATCTGCCTGCACGGGGACACGCCCGGTGCGGTGCGCTGTGCGGAGCTGGTCCGCGCCGCGCTCATCGACGCCGGGGTGACCCCCACCCCGTTCACCTGAACGGAGCGGTCAGGACTCGTCCATGCCGCGCAGGACCAGCGGCACGCGGGTCGCGCCACCGGTGACCACCCGGACCGGCACCCCCCAGTCCTGCCGCGTCAGGTGGCAGGCCGCGTGCTCCACGTCGGCGTCGCAGGTCGCCGCCTGGGCGGTCACCTGGAGCACCCCCTGCGCCACGTCGCCGCTCACCACCAGCCTGCGGGACAGGTCGGTGGTCGTGCCCGCGCCCTCGACCAGCAGCTCCGGCGGGGACGCCGAGACCACCAGCCGGGTCGACGGCCCGTACGTCTCGTCGAGCTTCTGCCCCGGCGCCGGCGTGAAGATCACGTCGAGCGTCAGCTCCCCGGCCGCCACGTCGGTGGGCTTGCGCTCCAGCCGGTGCCGGGGGCCGTCCACCGTGCTCGCGCCGGCCGAGGTCAGCGCGCCCGGCGCCAGCCGGGTCAGCCGGTGCGCGGCCGACTCGACCACCAGCACGTCGCCCTCACCGGTGAGCACCAGGTCGCTCGGCTCGGCCAGCCCGTCCGCCACGGTGCCCACCTGGCCGGTCTCCGGGTCGAAACGGCGCACCGCCCCGTTGTACGTGTCGGCGATCAGCACCGAACCGTCGGGCAGCGCGCACACGCCCAGCGGGTGCTGGAGCAACGCCTGGTCGGCCGGGCCGTCGACGTGCCCGAAGTCGAACAGGCCCTGACCGACGGCGGTGTGCATCTCGCCGCCGGAGACCCACCGGATCGCGCTGGTCTCGCTGTCGGCCACCCAGAGGCGGGTGCCGTCGGCCGAGACCGACAACCCGGACGGCTGGGCCATCCACACGTCCGGCAGCGGGCCGTCGCGCAGCGCCTCGACAGTGGTCCCGGCGTACATGCCGGCGGTCCGCTTCATCGGGTCGAACCACCAGAGCTGGTGGATGCCGGCCATCGCCACGATCACCCGGTCGTCGTACCAGGCCACGTCCCAGGGGGAGGACAGGTCGACGGCACGGGCGTCGTGCGCGTGGTCGTCGACTGTCGAGCGCCACTGCCGCCCGGTGCCGGCCACGGTGACCACCTCGCCGGAGGACAGCCGTACGCCGCGCAGCAGGTGGTTGACCGTGTCCGCGACGACCACGTCGTAACCGGCCACCTCGGCCACGTGCGGCGGCAGCAGGCAGAGCCCTTGCGGCTCGGCGAACGTGGCGGCGGAGGCTGGGCCGTCCGTACGACCCCGGGAACCGGCGCCGATGCGGCGGACCACCGTCTCGCCGTCGGCGGCCAGCTCGACCAGTGAGTGCCGGGCCGAGTCGCTGACCAGCAGGTTCCCGCCGTCGAGCGGCAGCGCCTTGCCGGGGAACCTCAGCACCGTGTCCGGCTCGGCCGGCGGCACGTACGGGCCCTCGCCCCGGTGCAGCGTGCCCTTCGCCTCGTGGCCGGCGATCAACTCGTCGATCAGCCGGGCCAGCCCTTCGGCGTGCCCCTCGCCGGCCATGGTGGCGACCACGTAGCCCTCGGGGTCGACCACGGCGAGCGTCGGCCACGCCTTGGCCGCGTACTGCTGCCACATGTCCATCTCGGCGTCGTCGAGCACCGGGTGGTGCACGCCGTACCGCTCGACGGCCGCGGCCAGCGCCGCCGGGTCCTTCTCGTGCTCGAACTTCGGCGAGTGCACGCCGATCACGACCAGGACGTCGCCGTACTTGTCTTCGAGCGGGCGCAACTCGTCGAGCACGTGCAGGCAGTTGATGCAGCAGAACGTCCAAAAATCTAGGATGACGCAACGACCTCGGAGGTGCCGCAATGTCAGGTTTCGTCCGCCTGTGTTGAGCCAAGCGCGACCGCGAAGCTCGGGAGCTCGTACCCGTGGTGCAGAGGTCATGCGGCCAAGCCTGCCACGCCGCTAACGACGCCGTCAGAGGCCCTAGCAACGCCAAACGGCCCCAGCTCCAGCTGGACTAGTTACCGGGCCGAACAGGCGCGGGATGGGGTCCTACGGGGGTCACGCGCAGCGGCGGCTCGTCGGGACGGGCCGGACATGCCGAGGACGCTAGGGCCCTGGCGGGACTAGATGCAAGCGTCTTTCAGGACTTACAGGAGTCGAGCAGGACGATCTTGCCGCGCAGGTCGGCCAGCATGACGGCCTTGCCGCCGGTGTTCAGCACACCGATACGGCGCGGAGCGCCCACCCCGGCGAGGGGTGGGCGCTCCGCGTCCGTGTGGTTACTGGCCGGCGGGCTTCAGGCAGAGGATCCGGGTGGTCCCGCCGCCCTCGACCGAGACCGAGGGCTGCGACAGATCGGCGCACTTGTCCTTGTTGTCCACCTTCGACACCACGCTGAACGCGCCCGGCTCGCCGCAGTCGGCGGCCACGGCGCTCGTGCCGGACTGCTTCACGCAGGAGCCGACGGCCGGGTCGAAGCCCGCCGACTTGTCGCCGCCGACCTTGCCGAGCAGCGTGAGCAGACCCAGCGGTACGGCGAGGATGAGCACCGCCGCGATCAGCACGGCGGCGAGCACCCGGCCGTTGCGCACCTTCGGCGGGGGCGCCTCGGTCTGCGACTCGGTGGCATCCGGCTTGAACGCGTCGAAGCGGCCCTGCTCCGGCTCGGTGCCGGGCCCGTCCTGCGCCCACGCCGGCGGGGCCTGCTGGGGCGGCGGGAAGGCGTTCGGACCCGCCGGGCCCTGGCCGGGCACCGCGACCGAGGCGCGTCCCCCGGCGGACGGGCCGAACCGGTCCGGCTCGCCGAACGGCTCGGGCCGGCCGGCCGGGCTGCCGAACGCCGCCTGCTGCCCACCCGGACCGCCGAACGGGTCGGGCTGACCGCCCGGGTTGCCGAACGGATCCTGGTGCCCGCCGGGGCTGCCGAACGACTCCTGCTGACCCCCGGGGCCGAACGGGTCCGGCCGGCCACCCGGGCCGCCGAACGCGTCCTGGCCGCCGGGAGCGCCGTACGGGCTCTGCGGGCCGCCGAACGGGTCACGGGAGGCGTCGGGCTGCTCGCCGCCCGGGTGCACGCCGTTTGCCGGGCGGGTGTTGCCGGGCGGGTCCACGAAGGACGGCACACCGACCGGGAACGACGGCGGCGCGGCCGGCGAGGAGGGTGCTCCGGCGTACCCGTGCGGGCCGTCGGCGTCCTCGGATCGCGACTGCGGGCCGGGGAAGCCGTTGCCGTGCGGCCCGTCCTGGCCGGGGAACCCGGACTCGTCCTGCTCGGGGGCGTCCTCGGGCTCCGGGCGGGCGGGCCGCCCGTACACGCGGGGCTGCGGCGTGGGGCCGCCGGTCGGCAGCGGCTGGTCGGACGGCGGGGTGACCCGGCTGGCCACCGGCACCGATGCGCTCGCCGAGACCGGGCCGCCCTCCGGGGAGGTACGCGGGCCGGGAACGGCGGGCGACTGCGGCTCCTCCGGGCGGGACGCGTTCCAGCCGCCGTCGCCGCGCTCCGGCTCGTACCCCTGGGGTTCGGGGCCCGGGTGGTCGGCGGGCGACGACGCGGCCAGCGCGGCGCCCGGCACTCGCTGCTGCTGTGCCGGCAGCGGCACCGCGTTGCCGGGCGAGATGCCCGGCGCGGGCGCGGGCTGGTAGGCCGGGGCGGAGTCCTCGGACCGGCCCCACGCCTCGGCCTGCGGCCACGGCTCGGGCGACGGTGCGGCCGGACGCTCGTCCTGGTTGCCGCCCCAGCCGGCGGGCGCGTCGGACGACGGCACGGACACGCTCGCGCGGGCCTCGACCGGCGCGGCGGCACCCCAGGCGGGCTGCGCCTGCTCGTCCGACGGCCGCGCGGGCTCGCGCTGCTGCGGTACGGCGGCGCCGTCACCCCAGCCGCCGGACTGCCGGCCCTGGTTCGGCTCCCAACCGCCCGGCTGTGCCGCCTCGGCGGGGTTCGCGGCGCGCCCGGCGGCCCAGCCGCCCGAGCGGTCCGGGTCCTCGGTGCGGGCCGGCTCGTCCCAGCCGCCGGACCGGTTCTCGGCCTGCGGGGCGGGCCAGCCACCGGAGCGCTGTCCCTCGTCGTGCTGGGGTCCACCGGTCGCGCGCCAGCCGCCGCTGTCCTCGGCCGAGCGGTTGTCCTGATCGGACTGCTCCGGAGTGGACCAGGCGTTGTCCGGCCGGGTGGCGCCGGGCACCGAGACCGCTGCGGCGGCCCGGGCGGGGGGGTCGGCCGGCGGCCAGGTGGCGCCGGTCTGCTGACCCGGTGCCCAGGCAGGCTGGCTCTCCCGCGGGTTCCAGCCGCCCGAGCGGTTCGGGTCGTCGGACGCGGCGGGCTGCTCGTCGCGTGGGGCCCAGCCGCCGGAGCGGTTCGGGTCGTCCTGCTGCTGCTGCTGCGCGGCGGCCCAGCCACCGGCGCGACCGGAGGCGTCCTCGTGCTGCCCGCCGGTGGGCGCGAAGCCGCCGGAGCGGTTCGGGTCGTCCGCGGGGGCGGGCGTGACCCAGGTCTCGTTCGGCACGGTGGCCGGGGCGGGCACGTAACCGGTGCCGCGGGCGGCCGGGTCACCGGAGGGCGACCAGCCCTGCTGCTGCTCGCCGGCGTTCCACCCCTGACGGTTCTGCTCGGCGGCGGCCCAGGGGGCCTGCGACGGCTCGGCCGGGCTGCCCGGCGGCGTGGCGGACCAGGCGGGCGGCGCCTGCTCGGCGCCGCGATCAGGGCCGGGCTGCTCCTGGTTGCCCCAGGCGGGGCCACCGGAACCGGACCAGGCGGGGCTGCCCTGGTCGTTGCCGCCCCAGGCGGGCTGCGGGACCTGGGCGGTCGCCCGCCCGGTCACCGGTTGCCCGGCGGGCGGGGCCCACGCGGGTGGCTGGTCGTCGTTCGCGGCCCAGGCCGGGGCCGGCTGCGCGGGCCGACCGGCCGGCGGGGGCGGTGCCCAGCCGAGGTCGGGTGCGCCGTTGTACCCGTTTTCCTGCTGCGCCGGCTGATCGCCGTACGGCACCGGTCCGCCGGTGCCCGGCGACACCTCGCCCGGCTCCTGGCCGGGGCGGTGCGGAGCCTCGGACGTCATGGGTGCGCCTCCTCCATCACAGGTCGGCCGCCGATGCCGGTCGGGAGAACCGTCGGCACGACTACCGGCGTCGCCGGCGGGTACCGGCCGTGCGGGCTCCCCGCACCGTATCCGGTGGTCGCCCGAGGCCGCTCGGGGGAGCATCAGCGGTCACCGAAAGTCACCGGACGACGTCGATGGGTTTCGCTGTCTCGTATCCGTCCGGAGTCAGCCGGTTGGCGACCGTGCCAACCGTACCGGGCGGTGAAGCGAGGTGGAATCCCGGTGCCGACCGATACCGGTACGCCGAAGACCCGCCCGGAGTCGGGCGGGTCTTCGGACTGGAGGAGGTGAGAAAGGTCTGTGGCGTCAGCTCATGTGACGCTGGGCGATGGCGAGAAGCTCCTCGCGGACCGCGGGCGAGTTGGCGGAACGCAGCGCGTGCTCGATGGCGCGGGCGCGGCGGTTGGCGTCGCGGCGGGTGCGGATTCGCTCGATCATGCTCATCTTGGGTCTCTCCTCCTGGCTATTCGGTTGTCAGCCCCTTGATGTCTCTATTTAAGCGCACTGGGCCCCGCCATCGCCATCGATTATTAGGTGAGCTGAACCACGCACCTACGGATCGTAGGTCCACCCGCCCCTTAATCCTATGATTCCGTTCCCAAAACGGTTACGGCCGGTGTGCCGGGCGTTCACCCTCGGCACACCGGCCGTGACCGGAGCGGTGGTTCGTCAGGTCCAGGCGAGCAGCGCCGCCTCCGGGTCGGCCAGGAAGTCCCCGATGTCGCGGAGGAACTTCGAGCCCAGCTCACCGTCGATGATCCGGTGGTCGAAGGAGAGGCCGAGCGTGGTCACCAGGCGCGGCTTCACCTTGCCCTTGTGCACCCACGGCTGCTCCCGTACGGCGCCGAAGGCGAGGATCGCCGACTCGCCCGGGGGCAGGATCGGCGTACCGGTGTCGACGCCGAAGACGCCGACGTTGGTGATGGTGAGCGTGCCGCCGGACATGTCCGCCGGGGACGTCTTGCCCGACTTCGCGGTCTGCACCAGTTCCGTCATCGCGTCCGCCAGCTCGCGCAGCGAGAGCCGCCCGGCGTCCTTGATGTTCGGCACGATCAGGCCGCGCTCGGTGGCCGCCGCGATGCCGAGGTTGACGTACTCCTTCACCACGATCTCGTCACCGGCCCAGGTCGAGTTGACCATCGGGTGCCGCTTGACCGCCAGGAGCACCGCCTTGGCGACCAGCAGCAGCGGCGAGACGCGTACGTCCCGCCACTCGCGCCGCTCGCGCAGCCGGTCCAGCGCCTTCATCGCCCGGGTCACGTCGACGGTCAGGAACTCCGTCACGTGCGGGGCGGTGAACGCCGAGCGGGCCATGTTCTCCGCGGTGAGCTTGCGTACCCCCTTGACCGGGATGCGCTGCTCGCGGTCCGCGCCGAAGCTCGCGGCCGACGCGGCCGGTGCCGCGACCGTCTGCGGTTCGGCCGCCGCCGGGGTCGCGCTCGCCGCCCGCTGCACGTCCTCACGGGTGATCGAGCCGAGCGGACCCGAGCCGGTGAGCGTGGCCAGGTCGATGCCGAGATCCTTCGCCAGCTTGCGGACCGGCGGCTTGGCCAGCACCGGACCGGTGACCCGGCCGTTGCCGTTGACCGCCGACGCCGGAGCGGGTGCCACCGGCGCGGGAGCGACAGGCGCGGGCGCCACCGGGGCGGCGGCCTGAGCCGGTGCCGCGGCCGGCGCGTCGCCCTTGCGCGGGCGGCGCTTGGCCGGGGCGTTGCGCGGGCCGTAGCCGACCAGCACGGCGGTGCGCCCACCCGGGGCCACACCACCGATCAGGCCCGGCTCGACCATGCCCTCGGCCGGCGCGACCTGGACCGCGGCGAGCGACGCGGCAGACGGTGCGGGCAGGTCCGACGCGGGGGTCGCGGTCGTCGACTCCTCGATCGGCCCGGCGCCCGGGTCGGTGTCGATCGCGATGATCGGCACGCCGACCTCGACCGTGGACCCCTCCGGGTGGAAGATCGCCTGCACCCGGCCGGCCCACTTCGCCGGGATCTCGACCGCCGCCTTGGCGGTCTCCACCTCGACGATCGGCTGGTTCAGCTCGATGTCATCGCCGACCTTGACCAGCCAGGCGAGGATCTCGCCCTCGGTCAGGCCCTCGCCCAGGTCGGGAAGGTTGAACTCCTTGATCCGGGACATGCCGCTCACCAGCCGAACGTGCGGTCGACGGCGTCGAGCACCCGGTCCAGGTCGGGCAGGTACTCCTCCTCCACCCGGGCGGCCGGGTAGGGGGTGTCGAAGCCGGTCACCCGCAGCACCGGAGACTCCAGGGAGTAGAAGCACTCCTCGGTGATCCGGGCCGCGATCTCCGACCCGAGACCCAGGTTGCCCGGGGCCTCGTGCACTACTACGCAGCGGCCGGTGCGCCGTACCGACTCGTACGCGGCGGTCAGGTCCAGCGGCGAGATCGTGCGCAGGTCGATGACCTCCAGCTCGCGGCCGTCCTCGGCGGCGGCGGTGGCCGCGTCGAGCGCGGTGCGGACCATCGGGCCGTACGCCAGCACCGTCGCGTCGGTGCCGGGCCGCGCGACCCGGGCCGAGTGCAGCGGGTACGCGTCGGCGATCGGCGCGTCCAGGTCCACCGGACCCTTCTCCCAGTAGCGCCGCTTCGGCTCCAGGAACACGATCGGGTCGTCCGACGCGATCGCCTGCTGGATCATCACGTACGCGTCCTGCGGGTTCGCGCAGCTCACCACCTTGAGACCGGCGGTGTGCGCGAAGTACGCCTCGGGCGACTCGGAGTGGTGCTCGACCGCCCCGATGCCGCCGCCGAACGGGATGCGGATGACCATCGGGATCCGCACCTTGCCCTGCGAGCGGTAGTGCATCTTCGCCACCTGCGACACGATCTGGTCGTACGCGGGGTAGACGAAGCCGTCGAACTGGATCTCGCAGACCGGCCGGAAACCACGGATGGCCAGGCCGACGGCGGTGCCGATGATGCCGGACTCGGCCAGCGGGGTGTCGATCACGCGTTGGTCGCCGAAGTCCTTCTGGAGGCCGTCGGTGATCCGGAACACGCCGCCGAGCTTGCCGACGTCCTCGCCCATGATGACGACCTTGGGGTCGTTCTCCAGGGCCCGCCGCAGGCCGGTGTTCAGTGCCTTGCCGAGGGTGAGCGTCTCCGTGGCCATCAGTGCGCGCTCCCCTCGAAGGACTCCATGTACTGCGTGAACCGGGCCCGCTGCTCGTCCAGTTCGGGAGAGCCGTTGGGGTAGACGTGGTCGAACATGGTCACCGGCTGCGGGTCGGGCATGGCGAGCACGCGCTCGCGCAGGTGCACCGACTCGGTGCGGGCCTGCTCGTCGACAGCGGTGAAGAACGACTCGTCGGCGATCTTCTGCTTGGTCAGGAACGCCTTCATCCGGGCGATCGGGTCCTTCGCCTGCCACGCCTCGACCTCGCTGGCGATGCGGTAGCGGGTCGGGTCGTCGGAGGTGGTGTGCGCGCCCATCCGGTAGGTGTACGCCTCGATCAGGCTCGGGCCCTGGCCGTTGCGCGCGTTGTCCAGCGCGTGCCGGGTCACCGCGTACGACGCGAGCACGTCGTTGCCGTCCACCCGGACGCCGGGGAAGCCGAACCCGCCGGCCCGCCGGTACAGCGGCACGCGGGTCTGTCGCTCCAGCGGCTCGGAGATGGCGTACTGGTTGTTCTGGCAGAAGAACACCAGCGGGGCGTTGAAGACGCTGGCCCAGACGAACGACTCGTTGACGTCGCCCTGGCTGGTGGCGCCGTCGCCGAAGTAGGCGATGACCGCCTCGCCGTCCTCGCCGCCGGTCTTGCCGTCCATGGCGACACCCATTGCGTACCCGGTCGCGTGCAGGGTCTGCGCCCCGATCACGATCGTGTACATGTTGAACTTGAACTCGTTCGGGTCCCAGCCGCCCTGGTCGACGCCGCGGAACAGGCCCAGCGGCATGATCGGGTCGATGCCGCGGCAGTAGAGCACGCCGTGCTCGCGGTAGGTCGGGAAGGCCATGTCCTGCGTACGCAGCGCCCGGCCGGAGCCGACCTGCGCGGCCTCCTGGCCCAGCAGACTGGCCCAGAGTCCCAGCTCGCCCTGGCGCTGCAGAGCGGTGGCCTCGGCGTCCAGCTTGCGGACCAGCACGAGGTCGCGGTACAGCCCGCGGTACTCCTCGTCGGTGAAGTCGACGCGATACTCGGTCCCGTCCGGGCCGAGCGCGCTCTCGATCCGCTCACCCTCGGGGGTCAGCAGTTGTACGAGTTCCGGTTCACCGGTCGCGGCGGCGCGTCTGGTTCGGGGTGCGGCCCGCTTGCTGCGGGTGGCGGCCCCGGGGTCGCCCTTTGCCATCCGTCTCTCCCTGTCTGTCTGCGCCGGCGCCGGGGGTTACCCGAGCCGAGCACCTCGTGCGCCCGCCCGGCTGGTGCCGGGTCGGTCCCTGGCGACCGCGCCTGACCCCGGTAGGGGTTGCCGCGCGGCGTGAGCCGGAGTCGGTCGGGGACAGACCCAGGCCCGGGAGCGCCGGCACCGTTCCGCACCAGCCGCGGGGTACGCGGAGGTGGCGGCTGCGTTGCCGTCGTGTCTGAATGATTGCAGAGGAGGTGAGCGGGCCCACAGTATGGCCTCCCTCGCCGGTGAGGTTCGATCGGGTTCACGACGGATAAGCGCTTTGTCCGCAGTGGTGGATGCGGCCGACGTACAAAATGTGTGTCGACACGCGGTTGCGGCTGGTGAACTGAGCGTCACTGGGTCAAGCTTGCGGTGAGCTGTTGCGCGGCATTTGTCCGAATATCCGCGCGTGCTCTTCGTCCGTCCGTGCGTGAGGAGTGTGCCGGTGTCCGAACCAGAGGGTCCGCCCGGTACGCCCTTCCTCGGCCGGCACCGGGCACTGCCCGCCTCACCGTACCGCCGGGTCGTGGGCGCCCACCGCGCCACCGGGACCGGCGGTCCCAGCCGCGGCTACCTGCTCACCGTGGCGTTGCTCGCCGGCACCGCGTCGATGCCGATCCTCGCCGCGATCAGCACCGGATCCGCCACGGTCGGCAACAGCGCCCTCCCCGACACCAGCACCCCGTTCCTGCCGACCCCCTCGGTCGGCCCGGTGGTGATCCCGATGCCCCACGGCACCCAGGCCCCGGCGCCGTCCACGCCCACGCCCGCCGTCGGCGTGACCTCGGTGCCCCCGGCGCGGCCAGTGCTCCCGGCGGCGCCGGCCCTGCCCGACGACAGCGACCTCGGCTCCCGGCACCGGTCCCGCCCGGTCGCCGCGCCCCCGCCGCCGTCCACGCCGGTCCGGCCCACCCCGATCCGCCCGCCGCGCCCGTCGCCGATGCCCTCACCGTCGCCGTCACACTCGCCGTCGCCGTCACACTCGCCGTCGCCGTCGCACTCGCCGTCGGACCCGGCCACGCCGACGCCCGAGCCGAGCCCGAGCCCCGAGCCGTCCGTCACGACCGCCGAGCCGACGCCCTCGGGAGGCTCGTCCGGCCCGTCCAGCCCATCGGATCCGTCAGGTCCCGCCGACCCGTCGAGTCCCGCCGAGCCGTCGGGTTCTGCTGCTCCGTCGGGTTCCGCTGATCCGTCGGGTCCTGCCGGGCCGTCCGCCACCTCTGTTCCGTCCGGCCCGTCGGTGTCCCACACCTCATGATCGACACCACTCCGGCGTAGTGGTGTGGTCCCGCCTGGCCCGATGCAGCCACTTCGCCGAGGTGGTGTGGATCAACGAGGGGTGAGGTGATTGGGGGCTGGCGCCGGCATGATCGACACCAGTACGGCGTGGTGGTGTGGTCACGAGCGGCTTGATACGGCCACCTCGCCGGAATGGTGTGGATCAACGAGGTTCGGGGGAAGCCCCGCGTGTCGGGCGGGGTGGTCCCGATGCGCGCGGGTCGCATGATCGACACCACTTCGCCGTGCTGGTGTGGTTCCGACCGGCTCGATGCAGCCACCTCGGCGAGGTGGTGTGGATCAGCGAGGGCAGGGCCGAGGCCATCGGGTCGGTCACCCGCATGATCGACACCAGTACGGCGTGGTGGTGTGGTTCCGGGCGGTCTGATGCCGCCACCTCGCCGACGTGGTGCCGATCATGCGAACGGGAATGCCTAGGCCGGGTCGTCGGTCAGGCGGTGGCGGTTCGCCTCGATCCAGGCGTTCAGCGCCTCCGGGTCGTCCGGGTCCACCCCGTCCGCCATGAGCTGGGCCACCGCCGCGGTGGCCGGGCTGCGCCGCTCGCCGGTGCTGTAGAGCCGGGCGAACTCCGGGACCATCTCGGTGATCGCCTCGTCCGTCCGGGCGGCGGCCGACTGCGACAGCCCGCGCTGCCGGGCCGCGTACGCCGCCCAGGCCCGTAGCACCCGGGGCAGCATCGCCGCGTCGTCCATGTCCAGTACGGCCCGGCGGTGCACCCAGTCGAGCAGGAACAGCTCCGCCACCATCGGGCTCCACCGCATCGGGTCGGCATCCGGGAAGCTGGCCGCGTGGTCGAGCAGCAGGCCGAGGCAGAAGTGCAGCGAGG
Source organism: Micromonospora sp. WMMA1976 (assembly GCF_027497335.1). Taxonomy (NCBI): domain Bacteria; kingdom Bacillati; phylum Actinomycetota; class Actinomycetes; order Micromonosporales; family Micromonosporaceae; genus Micromonospora; species Micromonospora sp. WMMA1976. The sequence goes on from NZ_CP114912.1 coordinate 6,373,551, forward strand.
CCAGCTCGCCGTCGGCCACCTCGGGCAGCCCGAACCGGGTCGCCTCGGGTGAGTCGAGGAAGGCACGCACCAGGCGGGTGCGCTCCTCGTCGGTGGGCGGCGGCACGACCGCGGGACCGGCCGGCGGGGTCTTCCCCGGGAGTACGGCGAGCCGGGCGCCCACGAGCGCCCGGTCGGTGGCCAGCGAGCCCTGTGCGGGCAGCTCGGTGAGGTCGTCGGTGACCGCCAGGTGGCGGCTCACCTCGGCGTGCATCCGGGCCGGGTCCTCGGTGCGGAACCAGGTGAACTCGTCCTCGGTGCAGATCTCCCGGGCCTGCTCGACGATCCGTCCGGCCGGGCCGCCGACGAAGACGTCCTTGGTGATGCCGATGTTGTGGTCGACGAGGGCGACCAGGGCGTGCTCCGGGCCGCCCTCCTCCTCGTCGTCGTACGCGAACGTGGCGAGGTAGGAGGTCTGGTCGCCGTACACGTCGCCGTACGCCCAGGCGCCGGTGACGCGCACCCGGCCGAGCTGGCCGGCCCACGACGGGGCGTACGCCCCGGGCCGGACCCGGGCGGCGCCGTCGGCGTCGGGCACCAGCGCGGCGAAGACGGCCCGCAGTGTGGTCGCGGCGGCACTGCGGCGCCGGGACGTGGCGGCGAGGAAGCCGCTGACGAACTCGCGGACGGCCTGCTCCCGGTCGTGCTCCGCGACGGCGTAGACGCTGCCCAGCAACGCGGCGCCGAGCATCTCCGCGTCCAGGGCCGAGTCGAGCCTCGTCACGTCGCGCGCGGCGTGCAGCACCGCGTCGTAGGGGGTCTGTGGCGTGGCCATGCATCGACCCTACGCCGCACCGGCCGCCCCCACACCGGTCAGCACGCCGGGTTCAGCGCCGTCCCGCCTCGCGCAGCGCGTCCCGGGCCGTGCCGTAGCGCGCCAGCACCGCCCAGACCGGGTCCAGCACGTACTTCTCGGAAACGCTGCCCACCGACGTGAGCAGGCGTTGCTCGGCCCGCGCCCGGGCCCGCCGGGCCGCCCACCCGATGACCGGCCGGGTCAGCGCCGCGATCAGCAGCCCGGCCAGCAGGCCGCCGAGCAGCAGGACCGTGGGCCAGGGCACCACGCCGAGCGTCGGATGCTCCAGCGGCGGCAGGCCGAGCAGGCGCACCGCGTACCCGACGAGCAGCCAGACCAGGCCGGCCAGCGCGGCGAGGGTGACCACCCACTGGAGCGCGCCGACCACCCGCCACCAGGCGGGCCGCCGGTCCATGCCCAGGTCGGTCGCGGCGACCGCGTGGTCGAGCGCGCCCGGCAGGTCGGCCTGCCGGGCGCGGGCCGCGGCGGTCACCGCGGCCGGCCACGGCGCCGGCAGGCCGCTCGCGGACCGCTCGGCCACCGCGCGGATCGCCAGCGTGACGGCGGAGCGCTGCGCGGCTGTCGGATCGGGTACGGAGGTGGCAGCGACCAGGCTCTCCGCCGGCGCGTCCGGGTCCCGCCCGGACAGGTGCAGCCGGCGCAGCGGATCCGGCCGCAGCTTGCGCCAGCTCCGCAGCAGCGGCCAGCCGGTGTTGCCGACCGCCCGGTGCCGGTACGCGCCCTCGACCGCCGCCGCCACCGTCGGCACCCCGGCCGCGCCGGCGAGGGCCCGGGTCAGCTCCTGCGCCGAGGCGTCACCGGGCCGGGTGCGCGGCGGTTCCGGCCCCACGAGCGGTTCGAGATCGGCCACCACGGCGTCCACGTCGCCGGAGAGCCGGCGCAGCGCGGCCTGCCGTTCGGCGACCGTACGCTCCAGCTCGGTCCGCAGCCCTTCCAGCCCGTTCGGGTCCACCGCGACGGTCGGCAGCAGCGGCACCCCGCCCAGCCCGTCGGCGTCGAGCAGCCGGCGCAGGTCGTCGAGGACCTTCGGCAGCTCGGTCGGGTGCAGCCGGTCGGCCTGGTTGAGCACCACGACGGTGACGTCCTTGTGCCTGTGGAACTCGCGCAGGTAGCTGGTGTGGATCACGCGGTCGGCGTACTTCTGCGGGTCGACCACCCAGACCACCAGGTCGACCAGGCCGAGCAGGCGGTCCACCTCCAGCCGGTGGCCGTGCTGCACCGAGTCGAAGTCGGGCAGGTCGAGCAGGACCAGGCCGTGCAGCCCGGACTCGTCGTCGGCGTCCAGCGGGCTCTCCCGGACGAACCGGTGCCGGGGCAGCACGCCGATCCAGTCGAGCAGCCGGACCGCGCCGTCGAGCGGACCCCATACGCAGGCGTGCGCGACTCCCGTCGTGGGCCGGCGTACGCCCACCGGCGAGAGGTCCAGCCGCGCCAGCGAGTTGAACAGGCTCGACTTGCCGCTGCCGGTCGCGCCGGCGAGCGCGACCACGGTGTGGCGGCCGGAGAGCGCGAGCCGGTCACCGGCGCGTTCGACCACCGTGTGCGCGGCGACGAGCTGGGCGTCGGGCACGTGGCCGTCCACCGCGGCCAGGAACCGCTGGATCGCCTGGAGACGCTCGATCAGCACGTCCGGGTCGACCCGCTGCTCGCCGCGCAGCGCGTCACGCATCCGTCCGACGACGTTGCTCACGGGCGACCGTCCTGCTCGATGTTCGGGAACAGGCCGCTGCGGTGCCGGGCCCGCTCGACCTCGACGGCGGCCCAGCGCAGCGCCGCACCGGCGTTGGCGGCGGGGCGCTCGGCCTCGGTGCGGCTCAGGTAGCGCTCGGCCTCCTCGGCCAGCAGCTTGCCGACCCGGTCGAGCAGGTCGACGCGGGCCTTGCGGGCCAGGTTGCGGACCGCCTGGTCGCCGAAGATCGCCTGGAGCACCGTCTGCCCGGCCACCGCCGTACCGGTGCCCGCGGCGACCTCCAGGCCGGTCGGGATGAACGCGGTGGAGGCGAACACGCCGATCATGACGGCGAGGCCGGTGGCGTTCACCGCGTACGCGGCCGTGCGGGCCACGAACCGCCGGTCGCCGCCCTCGACCCGGACCAGCTCCAGCACGCCGCGCTGCCAGTCGCGGACCAGCTGCTCGGCCCGCTCCGGCAGGTCGGCCGAGGGATGGGCCAGGTCCGGCTCCAGCAGCGCCGCACCCGCCGGGTGCGCCTTCCAACCGGTGTACGCGTTCTCCGCCGCCTCGGCCGCCACCCCGCGCAGCAGCGTGACGAGCTGGGACTCGATCGCGGTACGCAGTTCCGCGGCCGGCGCGGGCCGCCCGGTGACCGCCGCGACCACCCGGTCGCGCAGCCGCCCGATGCGGGCCTCCAGCCCGCGGAAGAAGTCGCCGGTGCCGATGAACTCCTGCCAGCGGGCAAGCACCTCACCGCGCAGCAGCCGGCCGTCCCTGAGCCCCTGGTCGACGCTGCGCTCCGCGCTCCGGTACGCGGCCTGGACCCGCTCGTCCAGCGCGTCGGCGGCGCTCACCTGCTCGTCGGCGGCCTCGGCCAGCGCCTCCACCACCGGGTGCAGCGCGGCCAGCGCACCGTCGAGCGTCTGCCGGACCACCGCGGCGCGGGCCTCGGCGTCGGCGGCGAGCCGGGCGAACCAGTCGCTCAGCGGCGCGGTGATCCGGTCCGGCAGCAGGCCCTGCCCGTCCACCCAGGTCTCCGGCAGCACGAACAGCGGGGAGGCGCCCAGCTCCTGCTCGGCGAGCATCTCGGACAGGTGGGCGGCGACCTCGTCGGCTGCCTCCGGGGGGACCCGGTCCAGCACCATCGCCACTGCGGTGCCCCGGGCCCGGGCGCTGCGCAGCAGTTCCCAGGGGACGGCGTCGGCGTACCGGGCGGCGGTGGTGACGAACAGCCAGAGGTCGGCGGCGGCGAGCAGCTGACCGGCGAGCGCCCGGTTGGCGTCGACCACCGAGTCGATGTCGGGCGCGTCGAGGAAGGCCAGGCCGGGCGGCAGCGCCGGCGCGGTGACCAGGTGCAGGGTGCCCGGCTGCTCGCTGGGCTCGGTGGTCCGGGTCAGGCCGGGCAGCAGCTCGCCCTGCCGGAACCAGGCCGCGTCGGTCGGGCTGCACACCAGCACCGGGGAGCGGGTGGTGGGGCGGAGCACGCCCGCCGCGCTGACCCGAGCCTGGACCAGGCTGTTGACGAGCGTCGACTTGCCGGCGCCGGTGGAGCCGCCGACGACCACCAGGAGCGGGGCGTCGAGCCGGGCCAGCCGGGGCAGCAGGTAGTCGTCGAGCTGGTCGGTGAGGCTGGTGGCGGCGTGCCGGGCCGGCTCGGCCGAGGGAAGGGTGAGCGGGAAGCGGGCCGCGTCGATCGCCGCGCGCAGGCCGGTGAGCGCGGCGGGCAGGCCGTCGGCGGCGTGAGCAGGCTGATCGTCGCCCGTGGTGGGCCCGGTGCGGGCTGCGACGGCGGGCGCGCCGGCACGGGTGGCGGAATCGCCATGCGTCGTCACCGCTAAAGCGTGCCCGACCGACGCAAGGTAAGACAACCGGACAGTAGTAACGGTCGGGTTGCGCCGGGTCGGCTCAACCCCGACTTGCGGATTGGCGATCGCGTGGCACTATTGAGTCAAGTTCACTCAACTTGTGGTGCGGTCGCTTCCCGGCGACCCGCCGGGCAGGCCGTCTGACCTGCTCACCCGTTACGAAGCGAGGAAGCGAACATGGCACGTGCGGTCGGCATCGACCTCGGCACGACGAACTCCTGCGTCAGCGTTCTCGAGGGCGGTGAGCCCACCGTCATCGCCAACGCCGAGGGCTCGCGTACGACTCCCTCGATCGTCGCGTTCGCCCGCAACGGCGAGGTGCTCGTCGGTGAGGTCGCCAAGCGCCAGGCGGTGACCAACCCCGACCGGACCATCCGGTCGGTCAAGCGTGAGATCGGCACCAACTGGACCGTCGACATCGACGGCAAGAAGTACACCCCGCAGGAGATCTCGGCGCGCACGCTGATGAAGCTCAAGCGGGACGCCGAGGCGTACCTGGGCGAGCAGATCACCGACGCGGTGATCACCGTCCCGGCCTACTTCAACGACGGGCAGCGCCAGGCCACCAAGGAGGCCGGTGAGATCGCCGGCTTCAACGTGCTGCGGATCGTGAACGAGCCGACCGCGGCGGCCCTGGCGTACGGCCTGGACAAGGGCTCCAAGGAGCAGACCGTCCTGGTCTTCGACCTCGGTGGCGGCACCTTCGACGTGTCGCTGCTGGAGCTGGCCGAGGGCGTGGTGGAGGTCAAGTCCACCAGCGGTGACAACCAGCTCGGTGGTGACGACTGGGACCAGCGGATCATCGACCACCTGGTGAAGACGTTCCGCGGTGAGCACGGCATCGACCTCTCGCAGGACAAGATGGCCATGCAGCGGCTCAAGGAGGCCGCCGAGAAGGCCAAGATCGAGCTGTCCGCCGCCACCACCAGCAACATCAACCTGCCGTACATCACCGCCGGTTCGGCCGGCCCGCTGCACCTGGACGTGACGCTCAGCCGCGCCGAGTTCCAGCGCATGACGCAGGACCTGCTGGACCGCTGCAAGGGCCCGTTCGAGCAGGCCGTCAAGGACGCCGGCATCAAGATCTCCGACGTCGACCACGTCATCCTGGTCGGCGGCTCGACCCGGATGCCGGCCGTGACCGACCTGGTCAAGCAGCTCACCGGCCGCGACCCGAACAAGGGCGTCAACCCGGACGAGGTCGTCGCCGTCGGCGCCGCCCTCCAGGCGGGCGTGCTCAAGGGCGAGGTCAAGGACGTCCTGCTGCTCGACGTGACCCCGCTGAGCCTGGGCATCGAGACCAAGGGCGGCATCTTCACCAAGCTCATCGAGCGCAACACCACCATCCCGACCAAGCGTTCCGAGGTGTTCACCACCGCCGACGACAACCAGCCGTCGGTGCTGATCCAGGTGTTCCAGGGCGAGCGGGACATCGCCGCCTACAACAAGAAGCTCGGCACCTTCGAGCTGACCGGTCTCCCGCCGGCCCCGCGCGGCGTGCCCCAGATCGAGGTCACGTTCGACATCGACGCCAACGGCATCGTGAACGTGCACGCCAAGGACCTGGGCACCGGCAAGGAGCAGAAGATGACGATCACCGGCGGCTCCTCGCTGCCGAAGGACGACATCGAGCGGATGCGCCGGGACGCCGAGGAGCACGCCGACGAGGACAAGCGCCGCCGCGAGGAGGCCGAGACCCGCAACGTCGCCGAGGCGCTCCAGTGGCAGACCGAGAAGTTCCTCGCCGAGAGCGGCGACAAGCTGCCCGGCGAGAACCGCGACCAGCTCAACGAGGCGCTCGGCGAGCTGCGCAGCGCCCTCGGCGGGCAGGACATCGAGAAGATCAAGTCCGCGCACGAGAAGCTGGCGCAGGTCTCCCAGCAGGCGGGCTCGCTGCTCTACGCCCAGCAGCAGGAGGGTGAGCAGACCGCACCGGGTGCGGCCGGGCCGGGTGCCGGCGCGGGTGCGGCCGGTGGCCCGAAGGCCGGTGGCGACGACGACGTGGTCGACGCGGAGATCGTGGACGAGGACAAGAAGTGACATCCGGTCCCGGACACGATTCGCACGGCAGAGGGATGAGGTAACCGCATGACGGACAAGCCACGAGCGGCCGACCCGGGTGCCACCGGGTCGGCGCCGGGCGCCGGCAAGGACACCGGCGACGAACCCCGGGTCGTCATCCGCGACAAGCGCAAGCTCGGCAAGGTGACCGAGCAGCCGGCGAACGACGCCTCGGCGGCCGACGCGGCCGCCGACGCGCCCGCCGAAGGGCTGGTCGAGGAGGCCGAGGTCGTGGTCGACGAGATCGGCGGCGAGGCCGAGGTCAGCGGTCCGACCGTGGTCGACTCGCCCGCCGAGCCGAACGGCGGGACCGGCACGGACACGCCGCTCGGCGCCGAGCTGGAGTCGCTCCGCACCGACCTGGAGGAGCGCACCCGCGACCTCCAGCGGGTGACTGCGGAGTACGCCAACTACCGCAAGCGGGTCGACCGGGACCGCAACCTGGTCCAGGAGCAGGCCACCGGGGCGGTGCTCACCGCGCTGCTGCCGATCCTCGACGACCTGGACCGGGCCCGCGAGCACGGCGACCTGGTGGGCCCGTTCGGCAGCGTGGCCGAGCAGCTCACCGGCGCGCTCGCGAAGTTCGGCCTGACCGCGTTCGGCGAGCAGGGTGACCCGTTCGACCCGACCCGGCACGAGGCGGTGGCGCACCAGACCTCCGCCGACGTGACGGAGCCGACCTGCGTACAGGTCATGCGCCGTGGTTACCAGCTCGGCGAGCGGCTGCTGCGGCCCGCCATGGTCGCGGTCGCGGACCCGGAGTAGTGCCGACCCGTGACGTCCCGCCCGCCCGCACCGGGCGGGCGGGGCGACCGGGGTTCGACCCGTGGAAGGGGGTGGACCGGTGAGTTCCAAGGACTGGATCGAGAAGGACTACTACGCCGCGTTGGGCGTGGACAAGTCCGCCTCCTCGGACGAGATCAAGAAGGCGTACCGCAAGTTGGCCCGGGAGTCGCACCCGGACCACAACCCCGGCGACACCGGTGCCGAGGAGCGGTTCAAGACCGTCTCCGAGGCGTACGCGGTGCTCGGCGACGAGAAGAAGCGCCGCGAGTACGACGAGATGCGCTCGCTGTTCGGCTCCGGCGCCTTCCGGCGCAGCGCCCGCGGCGCGGGCCAGCCGGGCGGCATGCCGTTCGACGTCTCCGACCTGTTCGGCGGTGGCGCCGGCGGTGGCGACAACCGGTTCAGCGGCGGCGGCTTCACCGACCTGTTCAGCTCGATCTTCTCCGGTGGCGGGGGCGGCGGAGGCCCGGCGCGTCCGCGCGGCCCGGCCCGCGGCCGGGACGTCGAGACCGAGGTGGCGCTCGACTTCGACGACGCGGTACGCGGCGTCACGCTGCCGCTGACGCTGCGCGCACCCGGCGTCTGCGACACCTGCCACGGCAACGGCGCGAAGCCCGGCACCCAGCCGGTGGCCTGCCCGGTCTGCCACGGCGCCGGGGTGACCACCCGCAACCAGGGGTCGTTCAGCTTCTCCGAGCCGTGCCGCAACTGCCAGGGCGTCGGCACGATCGTCGAGGAGAAGTGCCCGGAGTGCCACGGCACCGGCGGTGTCACCAAGACCCGCACGCTGAACGTGCGCTTCCCCGCCGGGGTGGCCGACGGGCAGCGGATCCGCCTGGCCGGCCGGGGCGAGCCCGGCGAGCGGGGCGGTCCGGCAGGCGACCTGTTCGTGCAGGTGAAGGTCCGCCCGGACGAGCTGTTCGGGCGCACCGGGGACGACCTGACCCTGACCGTCCCGATCACGTACGCCGAGGCGGTTCTCGGCACGGACCTGCGCGTGCCGACCCTGGACGGGACGGTGACCCTGCGGGTGCCACCGGGTACGCCCAGCGGGCGGGTGCTGCGCGCCCGCGGCAAGGGCGTCGTACGCAAGGACGGCCGCGCAGGTGACCTGCTGGTCACGCTCGACGTGGTGGTCCCGGCGAAGGTCTCGGACGAGGCGCGGGCGGCGCTGGAGACCTTCGCGGCGCAGACTCCGCCCGCCGCGCGGGAACATCTCGACGCGCGGGTACGTCGATTCAGTTGACGGCGGCACCGGAGGTGAGCGGGCATGTCGGAGGAGTACGTCGGCTCGGGTGACCCGGCCTACGAGGCCAAGGTCTTGATGATCTCGGTGGCCGCGCGGATGGCGGGGATGCACCCCCAGACGCTGCGCCAGTACGACCGGCTGGGCCTGGTGCAGGCCGGCCGGGCGTCCGGCGGCGGTCGCCGGTACAGCGTCCGGGACGTGGTGCTGCTCCGCGAGGTGCAGCGGCTCAGCCAGGACGACGGGATCAACCTGGCCGGGGTCAAGCGGATCATCGGGTTGGAGCGGCTGCTCGAAGAGGCGCAGCAGCGGGTGGCCCGGCTGGAGGCGGAACTGGACGCCGCGTACCGGCGGATCGCCGAGCTGGAGTCACTCGGCGGCTTCCCCCGCGGCGACCTCGTGCCCACCAACCGGACGTCCACCGCGCTCGTCGTCTGGCGTCCGCGCCGCGCTCCCGACCGCTGACCTCGTACCGGAAGGCCGGTGCGCCCCGCTCCCCCGGGGCTGCGCCGGCCTTCGTCGTTCCCCGGGCGGTCCGCCGCCCGGCTCGGGGAAAGCCGGGGTACGGCAGAGCAGGGTCGACTAGGCTTTCCGCAGGGCAAAAAAGCCTCAAATCGGACTCCGGGCTGGCGGGGGGAGCCATGACGGAACCGGCGAAGAAGGTGGCCGAGCGCGCGGAGGAACGGCTGGAGAAAGTGGCCGAGAACGTCCGCGAGCGGTTCGACAGGGTCACCGAGGGACGCTTCAGCGACAAGGTCAAGGAAGGGCGCTTCGCCGACCAGACGGACCACGGCGTGGACCGGGCGCGGGACGACGAGCGGCGCAAGAAGCAGGGCGGGTCGACCTAGACGGCCTGCCGACGTGCGGGCCGGGATCCACGGGGGATCCCGGCCCGTTCGTGTCCCGCCCCTCGCGGTCGATCATGAAGTTGGCGGAGACAAACCGGACACCAAACACCGCCAAGTTCATGATCGACCAGGCGGGTCGGGTCGAGGTGGCTGGGCGACGCTGATCCGGGGGGTCAGAGGCGGCGGTTCTCGCGGACCAGGCCGCCCTCGCACCAGTCCCGGTAGACGAAGAGATCCGGCCGGGCGAGCAGCACCCGGCTGTTGTGCGCCCAGTTGCGCATCAGGTCGTCGCCGGACTTCTCGGCCTGCTCGACCAGCTTGCGGAACCGGCGCTTGGGGTGGGCGCGGAAGTTCGTCCGGATGCCGTCGGCGGCGTAGATGTAGAGGCAGTGCAGCGCGAACCGCCGCGCCGGGCAGCCCTGGTCCATCGCCAGATCGAACAGCGTCTGCACCAGGTGGTCACCGGCGACCAGCAGATCCCAGTCCGGCGGCATCGAGGTCAGCGGCACCGAATCCGGCTGATACGCCCACGACCGAAGCTCGGCGGGCGAGGGATCGACCGGGTTGGCGAAGCCGCGGAACGTCTCTTCCTGCACGCTCACCGGCCGACCTTCCGCTTGCGCTGGCGGGGGCGCAGGCCACCCGCGGACCCTGGCTGCTGGGCCGAAACGTTAACGCGGTTGGACAGAGCAGGGGTAGACCTTCCCGGGATCAATTTGACAACGCCGGGCCGGATCTGCCCTCGGCTGATCCGGCCCGGCCCGGTCAGTCGCCGGAGCCCAGGGGCAGCGGCGCGGGCGGACGAGCGGCGGCGGCGCGGGTGCGCAGCCACTGCTTGAACCACGGGCTGTCCGGCAGGCGGGCGAGCAGCGGCCCGGTCACCACCGTGATCAACACGTACGCGGTGGCGAGCGCGGCGAGCTTCGGCTCCACCGGGTAGACGGCCGCGACGGCCAGCCCGGCGATGACGATGGAGAACTCGCCGCGTGGAGTAAGCGCCAGGCCGGCCCGCCAGCGTCCGGGCTCGGCGATCCCGGCCCGGCGGGCGGCCAGGTAGCCGGTCGCCACCTTCGTCGCCATGGTCACCACTGCGAGCAGCAGCGCGGGCAGCAGCACCGGCGGCATGTCCAGCGGGTTGGTGACCAGCCCGAAGAAGACGAAGAAGACCGCGGCGAACAGGTCACGCAGCGGGGAGAGCAGCTCGGTGGCGTGGTGCGCCACCGGCCCGGACAACGCGATGCCCACCAGGAACGCGCCGACCGCCGCCGACACCTGGAGCTTGGCCGCGACGCCCGCCACCAGCAGGGTCAGGCCGAGCACCCCGAGCAGCAGCGCCTCCGGATCCTTGGCGGAGAGCGCGGCGGAGATCAGGTGGCCGTACCGGATCGCCACGGCCAGCACCACGACGACGGTGAACACCGCGATGGCGAGCGCGATGCCGCCCTTCATCAGGCCGACCCCGGCGAGCAGCGCGGTGACCAGCGGCAGATAGAGGGCCATCGCCAGGTCCTCGATCACCAGGACGGACAGGATCACCGGGGTCTCCCGGTTACCGACCCGGCCCAGGTCACCGAGCACCTTGGCGATCACGCCGGACGACGACACCCACGTGACGCCCGCGAGCACCACCGCCGCCACCCAGCCCCAGCCGAGCAGGAGCGCGAAGGCGAACCCGGGCAGCGCGTTGAACACCGCGTCGATCACGCCGGCCGGCGCGGCGGACCGGAGGTTGCCCACCAGTTCGTTGGCGCTGTACTCCAGGCCGAGCATGACCAGCAGCAGGATCACGCCGATCTCGGCGCCGACCGCGAAGAACTCCTCGCTGGCGTTGAGCGGCAGCAGCCCACCGTGCCCGAACGCCAGGCCGGCGAGCAGGTACAGGGGGATGGGCGACACGCCGAAGCGACGGCTCAGCCGGCCGAGCAGGCCGAGCAGGAGCAGCAGCGCACCGACCTCGATGAGCAGGATTGTGGTTTCGTGCATACGCGTCAGCCGTCCGGATCGGTCTCGGCGAGGATCGCGGTCACGCCGTCGAGCCCCTGACGGGTACCGACCACGACGACCACATCGCCGGCTTCGAACCGGAAGGTGGGATCGGGCGAGACGTTCACGGCGCCCTGACGCAGCACGGCCACGATCGACGCGCTGGTCCGGGTGCGTGCCTTGGTGTCCGCGAGCCGCCTGCCGACGTACTTCGACCCCGCCGGGATGGCGATCTGCTCGGTCAGCAACCCGGCGGCCTGCTCACGCAGACCGGAGAGCTGACCCAGCATCAGCGACGCGCCGAGGATGTCGGCGAGCGCCTCCGCCTCGTCGTCGGTCAGGGGTATGTCGTGTTGGCAGGAGTCGGGATCGTCCGGGTCGTAGAGGACCAGGTCGCGACGGCCATTGCGGTGGGAGACCACGCCGAGCCGGCGGCCGGACTCCGTCATCAGATCATGACGTACGCCGATCCCGGGCAGGGCGGTCTGTTCGACACGTACTCGCACGCCGGTGAGGCTACTCCGGGCACGCACCTGCCGCGTCCGGGGTGGATCGGGTGCCCGGTGGTGCGGGATCAGGGGGCGTCGTCGCGAGCGGTGACATAGGTGCCCTTGCCCTGATGCCCCTCGACCAGACCTTCGGCTTGAAGGATCAACAGCGCCGAGCGGACCGGCTCCGCAGACACCTGGTAGTGCGCGATCAGCTCACGCAGGGAGGGGAGTTTGTCGCCGGGGCCGTACTCGCCCGAAGCGATCTTGTCTCTGATGTCCTGCGCGATTCTCTGACGGTCCGAAACTCGGGGCATGGCGGCAACTCCTGGTAGGCCCCAAGATCTTCCCACGAGTCAGACCGGTCAGCCAACACTTCGCGTGCTAAGCATGCTCACTCCTTGTCATGCAATGCTTTGCATTGTATGTTCCTCGTGCGGATGCCTTCGGCGGAACGCCTGGTAGGCAAACCGGCCCTCCGGTTGGCACCCGTGGTCGGCGCGACTGGTCGTGCGCGGCCAGTCGTGTCGCCTCACCCGTCTCCTTTGGTCTCCAAGAAGGGACAGTGTCGTGCGCAATCTCCTGCGAATACGTCCGAAGCGGCGGAGCCTGACCCCGCCCAACTCCGCGCCGGTCGGCGCCTACCGCTCCGCGTCGTACCTTCCGCTGCGGCCCTGGCAGGTGCGGGGCCGCCGCTTCACGACGTGCCGTCGAGGGCTGGACCCGGCCGAGGTCGCGGCGTTCCTGGATCGCGCCGCCGGGGATCTCGCCGCCGCGTACGCCGAAGTCGCCCGGAGTCGTGAGGAGACGGCCCGGATCAAGGGTGCGTTGCGCGAGTGGCAGTCCCGGCAGGCCCCGTCGATGCGTGACCTGGCCGGGCGGCCGTGACCGGGCGGTACGTGATCCATCTGCCGGTGCGCGCGGCCGATCTGGCTCGGGCGAAGATGCTCGGTCGCACGGCCGGGCGGTCGTTGGCCTTCCTCGCGGTGGTGGAGCTGGGCGGGATCACCGTCTCGGCCGAGGACGACCAGGCCGTACGCCATTGGGTGTTCTGTGACCGCAAGCTGGACGGCGGCCGGCGTTGCGTGCTGCGCGCCGACCACGAGACCCCCTGCCTCGCGCGTCTCCCGCGTCGCTGAGATCTTGGTACGAAACGGCCCCTCCAAGGGCCTTTTCGTACCAAGATCTCTCCGGCCGGACCGGAGGAGGGTGACTCAGGTCACAGGGGTGGAGTTGAGCGGAATAGACTCAACTCTGGTTGTGTCATGTCCAGTGGACACGCCGATCCGGGGGAGCCCATGAACACGGAACGTCTCACCACCAAGAGCCGCGAGGCCATCACCGGTGCCGTCGCGCTGGCGAACCAGCGCGGTCACGCCACCGTGGAGCCCTGGCACCTGCTGCTGTCACTGCTGGACACCGAGGGCTCGACCGCCGCGGGCCTGCTGCGCGCCGTCGGGGCCGACCCCGCCGAGCTGCGCCGCGTCGCCCAGCGGTCGGTCGACGCGCTGCCCGCCGCACGCGGGTCGAGCATCGCCGAGCCGACCCTGGCCCGCGAGTTCGTCAACGCCATCGGCGCCGCCGAGCAGATTGCGCGGCCGCTGGGCGACGAGTACACCTCCACCGAGCACCTGCTGGCCGGGCTGGCCCGGGTCGGCGGCGCGGTCTCGGTCGCGCTGAAGAACTCCGGCGCCACCGAGGAGAACCTGGTCGCCGCGTTCCCGACCGTCCGAGGCGGCGACCGCCGGGTCACCACCGCCGACCCGGAGCAGACCTACCAGGCCCTCGCCAAGTACGGCGTGGACCTCACCGCCAGCGCCCGCGACGGCAAGATCGACCCGGTGATCGGCCGGGACTCGGAGATCCGCCGGGTGATCCAGGTGCTGTCCCGGCGTACGAAGAACAACCCGGTGCTGATCGGCGAGCCGGGCGTCGGCAAGACCGCGATCGTGGAGGGCCTGGCCCAGCGCATCGTGGCCGGCGACGTGCCGGAGTCGCTGCGGGACAAGAAGCTCGTCTCGCTCGACCTCGGCGCGATGGTCGCCGGCGCGTCGTACCGCGGTCAGTTCGAGGAGCGGCTGAAGTCCGTACTGGAGGAGATCAAGAACTCCGACGGCCAGGTCATCACGTTCCTGGACGAGCTGCACACCGTGGTCGGCGCCGGCAAGGGCGAAGGCTCGATGGACGCCGGCAACATGCTCAAGCCGATGCTGGCGCGCGGCGAGCTGCGGATGGTCGGCGCGACCACGCTCGACGAGTACCGCGAGCACATCGAGAAGGACCCGGCCCTGGAGCGCCGCTTCCAGCCGGTGCTGGTCGGCGAGCCGACCATCGAGGACACCATCGGCATCCTGCGCGGGCTCAAGGAGCGCTACGAGGTGCACCACGGCGTACGGATCACCGACGCCGCGCTGGTCGCCGCCGCCGCGCTCTCCGACCGGTACATCACCGACCGGTTCCTGCCGGACAAGGCGATCGACCTGGTGGACGAGTCCGCGTCCCGGCTGCGCATGGAGATCGACTCGCGGCCGGTCGAGGTGGACGAGATCGAGCGGGCGGTACGCCGGCTGGAGATCGAGGAGATGGCGCTGGCGAAGGAGCCGGACGCCGCTTCCGCCGAGCGCCTGGAGCGGCTGCGCAAGGAGCTGGCCGACAAGCGCGAGCAGCTCACCGCGCTCTCCGAGCGCTGGCAGACCGAGAAGAGCCACATCACCAAGCTCTCCACCGCCAAGGAGGAGCTGGAGCGCCTCGGCGGCGAGGCCGAGCGGGCCGAGCGTGACGGCGAGCTGGAACGCGCCGCCGAGCTGCGGTACGGCCGGATCCCCGCGCTGCGGACCGAGCTGAAGCAGGCCGAGGAGGAGCTGGCCCGGCTCCAGGCCGACGGCGCGATGCTCAAGGAGGAGGTCGGCGCGGACGACATCGCCGCCGTGGTCGCCTCCTGGACCGGCATCCCCGCCGGGCGGCTGCTCGAAGGCGAGACCGCCAAGCTGCTGCGGATGGAGGAGTCGCTGCGGGCCCGCGTGGTCGGCCAGGCCGAGGCGGTGGGTGCTGTCTCCGACGCGGTACGCCGCGCCCGGGCCGGCGTCGCCGACCCGGACCGCCCGACCGGCAGCTTCCTGTTCCTCGGCCCGACCGGCGTCGGCAAGACCGAGCTGGCAAAGGCGCTCGCCGAGTTCCTCTTCGACGACGAGCGGGCAATGGTCCGCATCGACATGAGCGAGTACGGCGAGAAGCACTCCGTGGCCCGCCTGGTCGGTGCCCCGCCCGGGTACGTCGGCTACGAGGAGGGCGGCCAGCTCACCGAGGCGGTACGCCGCCGCCCGTACTCGGTGATCCTGCTGGACGAGGTGGAGAAGGCCCACCCGGACGTCTTCGACGTGCTGCTCCAGGTGCTCGACGACGGCCGGCTCACCGACGGTCAGGGCCGTACCGTGGACTTCCGCAACGCGATCCTGATCCTCACCTCGAACCTGGGCTCGTCGGTGATCAGCGACCTGACGCTCACCGAGAACGAGCGCCGGGAGGGCGTGCTCGCGGTGGTCCGGTCGCACTTCAAGCCGGAGTTCCTCAACCGGCTCGACGACATCGTGGTGTTCGCCGCGCTCCAGGGCGAGGACCTGCGGTCGATCGTGGACATCCAGCTCGACCGGATGCGAACCCGTCTAGCGGACCGCCGGTTGGGCCTGGAGATCACCGAGGCGGCCCGGACGTGGCTGGCCGAGCACGGTTACGACCCGATCTACGGTGCCCGCCCGCTGCGCCGGCTGGTGCAGTCGGCGATCGGCGACCAGCTCGCCAGGGCGCTGCTGGCCGGTGAGATCCGCGACGGCGACACGGTCCGCGTCGACCTGTCCGACTCCAAGGAGTCCCTGGCGGTCACCGCCGCCTGACCCGCACCACCCCGCGAAGGCCCGGCCGTCCCGGCCGGGCCTTCCCCGTCCCCGCCCCGCCCCTGGCGATCACCGGGGAGGGCGAGGGACCGGGGCGGGGGCGGAGGGCAGGGAGGGGTGAGGGGTTGGTGGGGTGGGCACATAGTGGGGCATGAGCGGGAGCTGGGAACGGGAACTGGACGCGGCGGCGCGGGAACTCGACGACGCGGACACCCTCGCCTTCGGCGGGGTGGGGCTGGCCGGGCAGATCCTGCCCGCGACCGAGGCGTACCGGACGCTGGAACAGGGGTTGCGGGAGCACCCGGAGGCGGCCCGCAAGCGGGTCGACAGGTTGCTCCGCAAGGGTTCGCCGGCCGGCCGGGCGTACGCGGCCACGTTGCTGGAGGCTGTCGACCCGGCCGCCGGGCGGGACGCCTGGACGCGGCTGCGCGGCGACGACGGCGAGTTCACCACGTTCTCCGGCTGCCTCATGGGCCGCGCCACGCTGGGCGAATACGCCGTCGACCGGCTCGCCGGTGCCGAAGGTAGCTGAGCGCACACTCAGCGAACAGGACTTCAGAAGGCGTGCGTGCGGTTGTTACCGTTCCCGCCGAGCGCGTTGGGGGAGGCGGTAGTGAACGGTTCGTTGGCGTACGTGGTGACCACGCTGGGGTGCCTCGTCGGGGTGGCCGGTGTGGTGATCGCTGTCATCGCGGTACGGAAGTCCCGGTCGGCGTCCCACCCGAAGACGAAGGCGGCGCCGGGTGATCCGTTCCGGGACCGGGACGCCGACGCGCTGCGTGGTGACCCGCGCGCCCTCAAGCCCGGTGACATCGTCGAGATCCGTACGGTGCCGTACACCGTGCGCGGCTCGGTGCACCTGGTCGAGGGCGGCTGGAGCTGGGCGGAGCACCTGCTCGACGACGCGGGCGGCGTGAAGCGCTGGCTCTCCGTCGAGTCCGACCCGGACCTGGAGATGGTGCTCTGGACCAGCGAGCCGGGGGCCACCGTGACGCCCGGCGCCCCGACGCTGGAGATGGCCGGCCGACGCTACAACTGGGACGAGTCGGGCCAGGCCCGCTACACCGCGACCGAGGGCACCGGCCTCGACCCGCACGGCACCATGCGCTACTACGACTACCAGGCGCCCGGCGGCGCACGGCTGTCGTTCGAGGCGTACGGGGAGGCCGGCTGGGAGGTCAACCTCGGCGAGGAGTTGCGCCGCGCCGAGGTGATGATCTACCCGCAGGGCGGCCCGGAGACGGTGCGCTGACGTGCTCGTCTGTCTGGACGCGCCGTACGTCGACACCAGCGCCGCCGATCTGAGCCTGGCCCTGGGCGGCCCGGAGCTGCCGGCGCTGGCCGTACGCGACATCGACCTGCCCGGCCTGCCCCGGCTGCGGCTGCGCCTGCTCGGCGCCTCCCACCAGGTGGTGCTCGGCGGGCTCACCGAGACGGTCGCCTGCCTGCCCGGCCGCCCGCCGCACCTGCCCGGCACGCTGCACGACGAGACGGCCGGCTACCGGTTCCTCGCCACTGTGCTCCGGCCGGAGGGCGACGGCCTGCGTACCCGGGTCGCGGCGCTGCGCGCCGAGCTGGCCGAGGACCCGTACGCGCTGATCGGCGTCTTCCCCGGTGACGAGGACGCGGTCACCGCGCTCTCCGTGCGGCCCGGCCCGCCGGACGGCGCGCTCGCCTGGCGCACCTGGCACGCCTACCCGCAGACGAACGAGCTGGTCCTGACCGAGACGGTGGTGGAGGAGCTGTGACGTACCGACGGTGGTTCGTGGTGGGCGTGGCGGTCGCCGTCATCGGCGCGCTCATCGCCGCCTTCACGATCTTCTACGGCAACTTCTCGCCCCGCGGCTACGTGGAGGACAACTTCTCCCGCGCCACCGGGCGGGACATCGGCTCGAACGCGATCGCGTACACCTCGAACAAGGCGCCGAGCGACGTGTCCAAGCAGATCACCGACGCCTGGAAGCCGGCCGACCAGTACGTCGACGGCAGCGGCGTCTACCTGCGCTACGACGACGACTCGGTGGTGATCCTCCCGCTCGCCGTCGGCTCGGTGATCCTGCTGGAGAAGATGACCACCGCCTACCCCCGGTACCACAACGTCGTCGGCAACAGCTGGGGCTGGGGCCGAGGCAGCACGGTCCGGGGCGGCGGCCCCGGTTCCGGCAAGTAGCCCCTCCGACCCCCTCACCCTGGAGTCTCCCGTGCAGCATCTCGTCACCGACCTGCTGGTCACCCTCGCCTACGGCGCGGTCGGCGTCGTCCTGATGGCGATCGGCTACGTCCTGGTCGACCTGGCCACCCCCGGCAAGCTCCACGAGCTGATCTGGACCGAGCGCAACCGCAACGCGGCGCTGCTGCTCTCGTCCAACCTGCTCGGGGTGGGCACGATCGTGGTCGCCGCGATCGTCGCCAGCGACGACGACTTCACGCTGGGGCTGGTCGGTGCCGCCGCGTACGGCATCCTCGGTCTGGTGATCATGGCGGCGGCGTTCGTGCTGCTCGACGTGGCCACCCCGGGCAAGCTCGGTGAGCTGCTCGTGGACCCGGAGCCGCACCCGGCGGTGTGGGTCTCCGCCACCGTGCACCTCGCCACCGGTGCGATCATCGCGGCCGCGATCATCTGATGAGCGGCAAGCCCGCACAGCATTCGGCGGGGAAGGACAAGCGCACCCAGACGGTGATCTGGTCCGTGGTCGTCGGGGTCGTGGTGGTCGTCTGCGCCATCGGCGCGTTCGGCGGCGACTCGGACACCTCGGTTCCCGCGCCGGCCGCCGACGAGCGCTCCGGCACCGTGCCGATCCTCCGGGCCGCCGCCGGCAGCCAGGGCATCTGCTACGGCTGGGAACTGCTCGACGTGTACGACGAGGTGAGCGTCGGCTCCAACCTCGGCGACGGCACCACAGTCGTCGAGGCGCCCGGCTGCGCGCGCTGGATCGCGGTCTCCGCGAACGTCAGGTACACCTCGTCGAGCAGCGAGTCGGAGGACTCCGCCACGATCCGGATCAAGGGGTCGGACGACATCGAGTTCGCCGACCTCGCCGCGATCGAGACCCGGCTGGGCCGCTTCGGGCTGGACGAGGACGCGTTCGTCGACGACCCGGGCTGGGCCGTCACCCGGGCCGCCACGATCCTGCCGCTGCTCGCCGCCGAGCGCGGGCTCGCCGAGCCGGCCGCGACGCCCACCGCCGCGCCGTCGACGGCCGCCGCCCCGCTGCCGGACGCCGGAAACGACTTCTGGCGGGACCGCTGGATCTACGTCCTCAGCTCGGTCGGCCTGTTCCTGCTCGCCGCGCTGTTCCTCGCCGTGGGCGTGCGACAGCGCCGCAACCACCGGGTACGGGTGCCCGCGCAGCGCGCCGGGGCGGGAGCCGCCGGACGTACCCGGAGCAGACGGTGACCGCCGACGTGGCCGCACGGCCGCGGTGGCGCCTGGCCCGCTCGGCGGTCCTGCTCGCGGTCTTCGTGTGCGCGGCCTGCGGCCTGGTGTACGAGCTGGCGCTGGTCGCGCTCGGCAGCTACCTGATCGGCGACACGGTCGGCCAGGCGTCGATCGTGCTCGGCGTGATGGTCTTCGCGATGGGCGTCGGCGCGCTGGTGGCGAAGCCGTTGCAGTCCCGGGCGGTGGTCTCGTTCGCGGTGATCGAGCTGACGCTGGCGCTGCTCGGCGGCCTGTCGGTGCTCGGCCTCTACGCCGCGTTCGCCTGGCTCGACCTGTACGGCCCGGCGCTCGTCGGCACCGCGTTCGTGCTCGGCCTGCTGATCGGCGCGGAGATCCCGCTGCTGATGGTGATGCTGCAACGCATCCGGGAGCAGTCCGCGGGCAGCGCGGTGGCCGACCTGTTCGCCGCCGACTACGTGGGCGCGCTGCTCGGCGGGCTGGCGTTCCCGTTCCTGCTGATCCCGGTCTTCGGCCAGCTCAAGGGCGCGCTCGTGGTGGGCGCGGTGAACGCGGTCGCCGGCGTGGTGCTCGTCTTCACCGTGTTCCGGTCCGACCTCAGCCGTCGGGCGCGGGCCGCGCTCGGCGCCGCCACCGTCGTGGTCGGTCTGCTCCTCGGGTACGCGTGGGTGACCGCGCACGACTTCGAGGTGACGACCCGCCAGCAGCTCTACCGCGACCCGGTGGTGCACGCCGAGCGCAGCCGCTACCAGGAGATCGTGCTGACCCGCTCGGTGCGCGAGCCCGGCCACTCCGACACCGACCTGCGGCTGTTCCTCAACGGCGACCTCCAGTTCAGCTCGATCGACGAGTACCGCTACCACGAGGCGCTCGTGCACCCGGCGATGCGCGGGGCGCACGGCGACGTGCTGGTGCTCGGCGCCGGGGACGGGCTGGCCGCGCGGGAGCTCCTCAAGTACCCGGACGTGCGCTCGGTGACGCTCGTCGACCTCGACCCGGCGGTGGTCGAGCTGGCCCGCCGCGAGCCGCAGCTGCGTGAGCTGAACCGGGAGTCGCTCACCGACCCCCGGGTGCGGGTGCTCAACCTGGACGCGTTCGCGTGGCTGCGTACCGCCACGGACCGCTTCGACGTGGTGATCGCCGACCTGCCCGACCCGGACGAGACGGCCACCGCGAAGCTCTACACGATCGAGTTCTACACGCTGATCCGGCCGGTGCTGGCCCCCGGCGGGCGGCTCGTCGTGCAGTCCGGGTCGCCCTACTTCGCGCCCCGGTCGTACTGGTCGATCGAGCGGTCGATCCGCGAGGCGGGCTTCGCCACCGTGCCCTACCACGTCGACGTGCCGAGCTTCGGCGACTGGGGGTTCGTGCTCGCCGCGCCGGGTGACGTCGCGCCCGAGCTGGCGCTGCCGGACGATCCGCCGCCGCTGCGGTTCCTCACCCCGGCGGTGCTGGCCGCCGCCGGCACGTTCCCCGCCGACCGGGCCCGGATCGACGTACCGGCCTCCACGCTGTTGCGGCCGAGGGTGCTGGACTACGCCCGCGAGGAGTGGCGCGGCTACTAGGTTTCGGGACATGCCACCCGAATCGTCGTCGCGCCACCGACCGGGGATCGGCTGGCTGGTCCGCCGGCTGCCGACCCGGGCGGTCGAGGCGGCCTCCTACCTCCAGGCGTTCGTGCTCTCCGGCGTGGTCACCGTGCTGGCCGTGCGGGCGTACCTGAAGGCCACCGACTATCCACAGCTCGGCGGCGGCGGGCTGCACATCGCGCACGTCCTCTGGGGCGGCCTGCTGCTCGCCGTCGGCCTGGGCATCCCGCTCGTCTTCCTCGGCGGCGGCGCCCGCAGCGGCGGGGCGGTGATCGGCGGCATCGGCTTCGGACTCTTCATCGACGAGGTGGGCAAGTTCGTCACCACCGGCACCGACTACTTCTACGCTCCCGCCGCCGCCATCATCTACGTCGCGTTCGCTCTGCTGGTCCTGCTCACCCAGGCGGTACGCGGACGCACCGGCCGGTCCCGGCTGACCCCCGCCGAACGCACCGCGAACGCGCTGGACATGGTGCTCAGCGGCCTGCCGGGCGGACTGACGGATCGCCGCCGGATCGCCGTGCTGCGGCTCGTGCAGGGCACCGGACCGGCCACCGAGACGGCGGTGGCGCACCTGCTGGACGCCGTACCCCATCGGGAACCGCCGCCGGTGCCGCTCTGGCAGCGGGCGGCGGACCGGGCCCGGCGTCTCGCCGTCTGGGCGGCCGGACGCCGCTGGCTGGTCTGGCCGGTGGTGGTCTACCTGGTCGTCGAGCCGGTGCTGACAGTGGTGGCGGTGTTCCTCGACGGCGTGACCGGGCACCTGGACCAGGAACGGGAGTGGGGCGCGGTGCTCGGCGTCAGCGCCACCGCGCTCGTCACCGCGGTGCTCGGTCTGCGGGCCGCCTGGCTGCTGCGGCGTAACCGGGCCGAGGCGTTCCGCCTGTTCAAGCTGGCGCTCCTCGTCGACCTGCTGTTCGGCCAGGTCTTCAACTTCACGGTGAACCAGTTCGGCGCGGTCTCCGCCGTCGCGCTCGATCTCGCCCTGCTCGGCGTGGTCACCGCCGAGCACCGCCGGTTGCGGCGCGCCGCCGAGAGGTGAGCCATTCCGGCGTGCTGACCTGGTGGAAGATCGCTACGGTGGGCATCTGATCCAGGAAGGGAGAATCATGGTCGATGCTCCGGGCACCCCGCCCCGCACGCGTCCCGGCGTGGTGACGCTCTCCAGTTGGCTGCTCATCCTCGTCGCCGCGATCCAGGTGCTGAACCTGATCGTGGCACTCGCAGTCGTCGGCAAGATCCGCGATGTTCTCGCCGACGCCTACGCGGGCACCTCGGCCGAGTCGGCCGCCGACATCGCGTACGCGTTCAGCATCATCACGGCCATCGTGTCGCTGCTGATCGCGGCCGGCCTCGTCGTCCTCGCGCTGTTGAACAACCGGGGCAAGAACGGCTCCCGGATCACCACCTGGGTGCTGGGCGGCATCCTGTTCTGCTGCACCGGCGGCGGGCTGCTGACCGGTCTCACCGGCGGCATGACCGGCGGCGGCAACACCACCGGTGACGTGCCCAGCTCGGAGGAGATCCAGCGCCGGCTGGAGGACGCGCTTCCGTCCTGGTACACCCCGGTCAACCTGCTGCTGGGCCTGGTCGCGCTGCTCGCCCTGCTGGCCGCGCTGATCCTGCTGGCGCTGCCGCAGGCGAACGAGTTCTTCCGCAAGCCCAAGGCCGGCTGGGAGCCGCCGGTGCCCGGTGGCGCCTACCCGGCGTACCCGTCGCACCCGGGCCAGTCGGGCGACCCGGCGTACCCGCCGTACCCGCCGGCTCCCGGCACGCCGCCGTCGGCGCCCGGTGGTCAGCCGCCGTCCGCCGGTGGTCAGCCGCCGTCCGCGCCGGGCGGTCAGCCGGGTGAGCGCCGCGATCCGGAGCCGCCATCCGGAAGTTGACGTCCGGATTACAGCGACGCCGACGATCCCTCCGAGTAGGTTGCAAGCCGACGCCTACCGGAGGGATCAGTCGTGTCGTACCCCGAACGGGCCGCACCCCGCCGGCCGGGCACGGTCGTCGCCGCGGCGGCGCTGCTGCTGGCGATGGCGGTCGGTGCCGTGGCGTACGCGGTGGTCAACCTGGCCGTCGGTGGCGGCACGGTGGGCCGGTTCCGGGACGCGGCGGCGGAACGGACCGGCGCGAGCGGCGGCGACATCGACCAGGTGGCCGGCCTGCTGCGCGGCTCCACAGTGCTGGCCGCCGTGCTCGGCGTGCTCGCCGGGCTGCTGCTCGCCGGGCTCGCGCTCGGTCTGCTCGCCGGCCGGTCCGGCGCCCGCACGGCGACCTGGGTGGTGGCCGGGACCGGCCTGCTCTGCGGTTGCTGCGGGCTGGCGGTGCTGGTCGGCCAGCGCGCCGCCCCGCTGCGGCTCGGCGCGGACGACCGGATCACCGCAGAGCTGCTGGGCCTCGTCGGCGACGCCTACCCGTCCTGGTGGATCCCGGTGAACGCGACGCTGTCGGCGGCGCAGATCCTCGGCTACCTGGTGGTCGCCGTGCTGCTCACGCTGCCGCCGTCCGGCGCGTTCCTGCGTCGTCGTACCGCACCGCTGCGGCTGTCCGGCTACGGCTCGACCGTGTCCGGCGCGACCGCCCCCGGGCCGACGCCCTGGGGACCGCCACCCGGCCTGAACCCGCCCGCCTCCGCGCCGCCCGCCTCCGGCCCGTCGCCGTACGAGCGGCCCGCACCGCCCCCGTCCGCACCGCCCGCGCCCCCGCCGGGTGGGTTCCCGCCACCTCCGGAGGACCGCCGATGACCGGTGACACCGACCCCTCCCGGCGCCGTGCCCTGGTCACCGGCGCCAGCCTCGGCATCGGCGAGGCGTTCGCCCGCCGGCTGGCCGCGGACGGCTGGGACCTCGTCCTGGTGGCCCGGGACGCCGCCCGGCTCGACGCGCTGGCGGCCGAGCTGACCGGCCGGCACGGCGGCGACGCCGAGACGATCGCCGCCGATCTGTCCACCGAGGACGGCTGCGCGGCGGTCGAACAGCGGCTGACCGCCGGTACGCCGATCGAGCTGCTCGTCAACAACGCCGGCATCAGTCTGAACACGTCGTTCGTCCGGTCGTCGGTGGCGGACGAGGCGCGGCTGGTGCGGCTCAACGTGCTCGCGGTGCTGCGTCTGACCCACGCCGCCCTGGGCCCGATGACCGAACGAGGCCACGGCGCAGTGATTAATGTCTCTTCCGTCGCGGGCTTCGGTGTCCCCATGCCGGGATCCACGTACTCGGCCAGCAAGGCGTGGGTGACGAATTTCAGTGAATCGATCGGCCAGTCCGTCGCGCCGCTGGGTGTGCGCGTGATGGCGCTCTGTCCCGGCTACACGCGAACCGGAAATCACGAACGCGCGGGCATCGACATGTCGCGCCTGCCCGCCTGGGCCTGGCTGCGAGCCGACGATGTGGTCGCCGAAGGGCTCCGTGACCTGCATAAAGGTAAGTCCGTCAGTGTCCCGGACTGGAAGTACAAGGTGGCGGTGGCCGGGCTGCGGCACGCGCCCAAGCGGCTGCTGCGCGGCTTCCGGCGGGACACCCGGGGCGCGGTCGGCCGGCAGCGCGGCTGACCGGCGAGGTACGCACCCGAGCCGGTTCGGTGGCCGGCCGGGATGGACGGTCGCACAGCGTAGCCGCTCATCGCCACCCGTCGGTCGCCCGCAGGGTTGACCAGGGCGGACCCGAAACACGGCGCTCAGACTTGCGAAGTACGCTCTGGGGCCATGGGCGACCACGACGACCTGCGCAAATTCATCACTGACCTTGCTGTGGTGCACGGCCGGGTGGTGCTCTCGTCGGGCCGCGAGGCGGACTGGTACGTGGACCTGCGCCGCGTCACGCTCCATCACGAGGCGGCTCCGTTGATCGGTCGGGTCATGCGTGACCTCACCGCCGACTGGGCGTACGACGCGGTCGGCGGCCTGACCCTGGGCGCCGATCCGGTGGCCGCCGCCATGCTGCACGCCTCGGCGGGCACCGGCCGCGCGGTCGACGCCTTCGTCGTCCGCAAGGAGGGCAAGGCCCACGGTCTCCAGCGCCGGATCGAGGGGCCGGACGTCTCCGGGCGACGGGTGCTCGCGGTCGAGGACACCTCCACCACCGGTGGAAGTGTGTTGACGGCCGTCGAGGCATTGCGTGAGGCAGGGGCCGAGGTGGTGGGTGTGGCGGTTATTGTTGATCGAGGTGCCGGCGACACGGTGCGAGCCGCCGGATTGCCCTATCGGGCGGCCTATACGTTGGCTGACCTCGGCCTTGTGGCGTAAAAGTTTGCCGATTCGGATCTGCTGATATGCAGGCGGATCGATGCTGCTGGTGGAAGGATGGAATACGTGGGAACTGCGTTGGCTGAAATGACCATGCCTCAGATCTCGCCGCTTGCCGGCGAGCCGATCGAACGCGCCGACGCCGAGCGGCTTGCGGGGGTCCTCAAGGCCCTTGCGGACCCCGCTCGGCTGCGGCTGCTCAGCCTGATCCAGTCGGCTCCCGAGGGGGAGGCGTGCGTGTGTGACCTCACCGCGCCGCTCGGCCTCTCGCAGCCGACGGTCAGCCACCACCTGCGAATCCTCACCGAGGCCGGCTTGCTGGAGCGGGAGAAGCGCGGGGTCTGGGCGTACTACCGGCTGGTGCCGTCCGCGATCGCCACGATCGCGGATCTGCTCACCCCGCCGCGGAAGCGGGCCACGAAGAAGGCTCGCTGAAACCTCCGGGCCGGCCCGAACGAGGGTCGTCCCGACCGGGTGACCGGTGGCGTGCGAGGGGTGGCGCCATCAGCGCACGGTGACGGCTGTCGTCGTCCGTGTGACCCGGCTGGAGCAGTGATGTCGAAGGCCGGTCCTCGTCCGAGGGCCGGCCTTCGGCGTCCGTACGTGCTCAGTGGCGGTGCTGACCGCCGTGCCCGTCACCGTGACCGGGGCGGTGCTCCTCGATGCTCTCCCGGGCCGCCTCCACAGTGCCGGCCATCGTCGCCGCGGTGATGACGGCGACCGCCTCGCCGCGCTTGCGCGCCCGCCGGTCGCGGAGGAACTCGAAGAAGATCGGCAGCACCGAGATCACGATGATCAGTGCGACCACCGGCAGGATGTACCTGTCGATCTTGTCGCCGATGGCGTCGTAGATCTGCCGGGCCAGCAGGTAGCCGACCAGCAGGATGCCGTCCACCCAGAGGACCGCGCCCACCACGTTCCACACGAAGAACTGGCGGGCCGGCATGCCGAGCACCCCGGCCACCGGGTTGAGGAACGTCCGCACGATCGGGATGAACCGGGCCAGCACCACGGCCTTCGCCGGGCCGAACTTCTGGAAGTAGTACTCCGCCTTCTCCACGTACTCCCGCTTGAACAGCCGGGAGTTGGGCTTCTCGAACATGCGGCGGCCGTACCGGGCGCCGAGCCAGTGCCCTAGCTGGGCGCCGACGATGGCGCAGATCGGACCGCCGATCAGCAGACCGGCCAGGGACAGGCGGGTGCCGTCGCCGAAGATGGCGTCGGCCACCGGTGAGGCGGCCACCCCGGCCAGGAACAGCAGCGAGTCACCCGGGAAGAAGAAGCCGACCAGCAGCCCCGTCTCGGCGAAGAGGATCACCCAGACGCCGATCATGCCGAAGGTGTGGATGAGGTCCTTCGGGTCGAGCGGGTTCAATGCCACGCTCTCGGAGAACATCCGGGTCTTCTCTGCTGTGTCCACGGCCACACAGGGTACCCCGGCCCGGTCCGGCATATCGGCCGGACCGGGCGTCGTCGTCAGAGGCGGGGGTCCACCGGCTCGGACTCGCAGGCGAGGATCGCGAACACCAGCTCGTGGCGGCGCCAGAGCGGAGCGTCGTCGGCCAGCGCGTCCAGGGCGGCCAGGCCGAGGCCGTGCTCCCGCAGGGCGAGCCCGCGCTTGCGCCCCAGCGACCGGCGGCGCAACGCGGCGAGCTGCGCCGCCTCGGTGTACCCGGGACCGTAGATGATCCGCAGGTACTCCCGCCCTCGGCACTTGATCCCCGGCTGGAGCAGCGAGCCCTTCGGCGAACGGGCGGCCAGGCCCCCGTACGGCTTGACCACCATGCCCTCGCCGCCGGCCGCGGTGAGCGCCAGCCACCACTCGGTGGCGTCGGCCACCGCCGACTCGTCGGCCAGGTCCACCACCCGGCGCCGGGTCGGGGTGAAGAACTCCGGGTCGGCGGCGCAGAGCCGGTCGGCCAGCGCCAGGTGCCAGCCGTGGTCGCGGTCGGCGTAGCTCACCCCGGCCCCGGCCAGCACCGCGAACGGCGCCAGCGTCACCCCGCGCAGCCCGTCGGTCGGCCGGACGTACGCCCGGTAGGCAGCCGAGTAGGCGGTGACCTCGGCGGCCCGCCCGGCCATCCGGTTGCGCAGCGTGTCCACCGGCATCCCGCGCCCGGCGGCGGTGTCCAGCGCGGCGAGCACCGCGGGCAGCGCGGCCCGCCCGGCCGCGCCGACCCCGGCGTACTGCTCGCGGATCAGCCCGCCCGCCTTCGCCGACCAGGGCAGCAGCTCGGCGTCGAGCAGCAGCCAGTCGGTGCCCAGCTCGGCCCAGAGGCCGGCGCTGGTGACCGCGGCGCGCACCCGGGCCAGCAACTCGCCGTCGAGCGGCGGGTCGAAGAACGGCCTGCCGGTACGGGTGTGCACCACCCCGCCGCCGAAGCGGCCCGGCTCCCGCTCCACGAGCACCACCGCCCGCGAGCCCATGTGCTTCTCCTCGCAGACCACCCGCTCGACGCCCGCCGCGCGGTAGTCGGCGAACGCCTCGGCCGGGTGCTCCAGGAACCCGTCCACTGTCGACGTGGAGCAGGGCGCCATTGTCGGCGGCAGCCACACCAGCCGGCCCGGGTCGACCGCGAACCGGCTCATCACCTCCAGCGCGGCGGCGGCGTTCTCGGCCGGCACTGTGAGCGACCCGTACGCGTGGGTGAGATGCCGTCGCCCGGTGACGTCGGCCAGGTCCAGCACGGTGTCCGGCCGTGACGGTGCGACCGGGACCAGCGGGCGGGCCGGGGCGTACCACTCCTTGACCGCCGGGACGGCCACCAGCTCCTTCTCCGGGTAGCGCAGCGCGGTGAGCTGCCCGCCGAACACGCAACCGGTGTCCAGGCAGATGGTGTTGTTCACCCACTCCGGCTCGGGCGTCGGCGTGTGCCCGTACACGACCATCGCCGAACCCCGGTAGTCCCGCGCCCACGGGTAGCGCACCGGCAGGCCGTACTCGTCGGTCTCGCCGGTGGTCTCGCCGTAGAGCGCGAACGACCGCACCCGGCCGGACGCCCGTCCGTGGTATGCCTCCTTCAGCCCGGCGTGCGCCACCACGAGCCGGCCGCCGTCGAGCACGTAGTGGCTGACCAGCCCGTCGATGAACGTCTCCACCCCGGTGACGAACTCCGGCGGCTCGGCGGCGAGCTGCTCCATCGTCTCGGCCAGGCCGTGGGTCAGCTTGACGTCCCGGCCGCGCAGCTTGCGCAGCAGCTTCTGCTCGTGGTTGCCCGGCACGCAGATCGCGTGGCCGGCCGCCACCATGCCCATCACCAGGCGGAGCACGCCGGGCGAGTCCGGGCCGCGGTCCACCAGGTCTCCGACGAACACCGCGGTACGCCCCGACGGGTGTGCCGCGTCCACCGGGCGGCCCGCGTCGTCGTGCCGCAGCACGTAGCCGAGCCGGGACAGCAGCGCCTCCAGCTCGGTACGGCACCCGTGCACGTCCCCGACCACGTCGAACGGACCGGTCAGCTCGCGCCGGTCGTTGAACAGCTTCTCGTAGCGGATCTCCGCGGCGTCGATCTCGTCCACCCCGCGCAGCACGTGCACCTTGCGGAAGCCCTCGCGGGCCAGCCGCCCGTACGACTGCCGCAGGTCGCGGCGCATCCGGTTGAGCACCTGCCGGCCGTGCGTGCGGTCGGCGCGCGCCTCGGTACGCTCCCAGGCCACCGCCTCCGGCACGTCCAGCACGATCGCCACCGGCAGCACGTCGTGCTCCCGGGCCACCCGGATCAGCCCGGCGCGGGCGTGCGGCTGGAGGTTCGTCGCGTCGACCACGGTGAGCAGGCCGCGCCGCAGCCGGATGGCGGCGACGTGGTGCAGCGCGTCGAACGCGTCGGCGGACGCGGACTGGTCGTTCTCGTCGTCGGCCACCAGGCCGCGGAACGTGTCCGAGGAGAGCACCTGGCTGGGCGCGAAGTGCCGCCGGGCGAACGTGGACTTGCCGGAGCCGGAGACGCCGACGAGCGCCACCAGTGCCAGCTCGGGGATGTCCAGGACGGTCATCGGTTCGTCGCCTCCTTCCGGTCGTTGCTGTCGTTCCGGTTGTTCCGGTCGGCCCGGTCGCGCCGGCCGGTGCTTTCGTCGCGGTCGGCGCGGGTGAGCACCGCCATCTGGGTCGGCGTGCCGACCTCCGGGTCGTCGTCGCCGACGCCGCTGAGCACCGCCGTGTAGCCGTGCGCCGCCGCCACCCGGTCCACCCAGGCGGCGAACTCGGCCCGGGTCCACTCGAACCGGTGGTCCGCGTGCCGGAACCGGCCCGGCTCGAGCCCCTCGTAGCGCACGTTGTACTCCACGTTCGGGGTGGTCACCACCACCGTGCCCGGCCGGGCGTGGCCGAACACCGCGTCCTCCAGCGCCGGCAGGCGCGGCGGGTCGAGGTGCTCGACGACCTCCATCAGCACCGCCGCGTCGTACCCCCGGAGCCGATCGTCCCGGTAGGTCAGCGCGGACTGCCACAGCCGGATCCGGTCCCGCTGCCGCTCCGGAAGACGGTCCAGGCGCAGCCGCCGGGCGGCCAGACCGAGCGACCGGTCCGACACGTCGACGCCCACCACCTCGGTGAACCGCCGGTCGGCGACCAGCGCGGTGAGCAGCGCGCCGCCACCGCAGCCCAGGTCCAGCACCCGGCTCGCGCCGCTGTCCCGCAGCGCGGCCAGCACCGCCTCCCGACGCCGTACCGCCAGCGAGGCCCGGCGGACGTCCTCCGCCGTCCCGGCCCCGCCGCCCGACGACTCGGCCGGCTCTCCGGTCGACGGCTCGATGCTGTCGTCGGCGGGCGGCTCGTCGGCCAGCCGCAGCTCGGTGAGCCGGGCCATCGCCTCGCCCGCGAGCGCCCGGCGGTGCGCCAGGTAGCGGCGCGTGATCAGGCCCCGCTCCGGATGACCCGCCAGCCAGCCGGCGCCGGCGCGCAGCAGCTTGTCCACCTCGTCCGGCGCCACCCAGTAGTGCTTCGCGTCGTCGAGCACCGGCAGCAGCACGTACAGGTGGTTGAGGGCGTCCGCGAGCCGCAGCGTGCCGGTCAGCGTCAGGTCGACGTAGCGGCTCTCGCCCCAGTCCGGGTACGTCTCGTCGAGCGGGATCGGGGTGGCAGTCACGGTCCAGCCCAGCGGGGCGAAGATCCGTACCGCCAGCTCGGCGCCGCCCCGGCAGCGCAGCACCGGCACCCGTACGGTCAGCGGGATCGCGCTCGCCGCCAGCTCGGGACGGTCGCGCGACTCGCCGCGCAGGGCGGAGCGGAACACCTTCGCCAGCGCCGACGAGAGCAGGCTCGACGCCGCGTACGGGCGGTCGTTCACGTACTGTCCGAGCGCGAAGCCCTCCGGCGCGCGGTTCTTCCGGCCGCCGCCCAGCTTCAGCGGATCGACCTCGACCAGCAGCGCCGCCGTGCAGCGCGCCTCGTCCGCCTCCGGGTAGAACACATGCGCGGACCCGGCGGGCAGGTCGAAGCTCTGCACGCGGTCCGGATGCTTCACCAGGAGGTGGCCGAGGTCGGTCGCCGGACGGTGGGTCGTGGTGAGGGTCAGCAGCACTTGTCGATGATCTCTTGGTTTGTTGGCTCGTGTCGTGGGGTTTCCGGGGAGCCCGACCCGCTCCGGGCGGTCAGGCTTGATCCCTGCGCGGGCCGGGCTCCCCGGAAACCTGACGTGGCCCGGCTTGTCGGAGCCGTGCTGCTGGATGTCCTTCTTCTATATGGCGGTGCCCCGCCGACCTCTGGGTCGGCGGGGCACCTGGTGTCGCGTGGGTCAGGCGACGAAGCGGGTCTTGCGGCGGCGGGTCAGCACGTAGCCGACCACACCGGCGGCGAGCAGCAGCGCGCCGATGCCGGCGATCAGGCCGGTGGCGGAACCGGTGATCGGCAGCGTGCCGCCGTCACCGCCGCCCTGGCCACCGTCGCCCGGGTCACCGGGCGTGCCGGGGGTGCCGCCGGCCGGGTTGATGACGATCGCGGCGGTGTCGTTCTTGCCGTTCGGGTCGCCGGCGAGCTTCGTGGTGAAGCTGCCGGTCGCGTTCGCGGTCACCGTGTCGACGCGAAGGCGGAACTCGTACGGGTTCTTCATGCCCCTGGGGCTCTCGGTGACCTGGCAGGCGTACTCCTTGGCGCCCGGCTCACCCCAGTTCGCGGTCCACGGGTCCCACTCCTTCGAGGGCAGGAACGGCACGCAGCCGTACGGCGCCTCGACGGCGGTCGTGCCGGCCGGGACGGTGACCCGGACCGGCAGGTCCTCCAGGCGGATGCCTGGGGTGCCCTGGCCCAGGTACTCCAGCGTGGCCGGACCCAGGTTGGTGAAGCTCGGCGCGACAGTGACGACGTCGCCCTTCTTCCCGGTGGCGGTGGCGCCCTCGGCGGCGAGGTCGGCCGGGTTGTCACCGGTGACCTTCACTGTTGCGACAGTGAAGTTGTTCATCTGGTCCAGGTCGGTCTGCGGCACCCGCGCGGCCTGCACCGACTTCTCGACCAGACGCAGCTCGGGGCCCGTGCCGGGCTTGACCTCGTCGAGCCAGTCCTCGAACGCCTGGTCGAAGTCGTCGGTGGTCCACCAGTCGAGGTAGACCGGGAACCGGGCGCCGGTACGCGTCTCCGGCCGCAGCTTGATCGGAAGGTCCTCGGAGAGCTTGTACGACCGGCCCGGCTCGATCTTCGTGTCGAAGGCGCAGAAGGCGTAGAACCCGTCTTCCTGAGCCCGGCAGTTGGAGAAGTTCCCGCCGTACGACGCGAGCCAGTCGGCCTGCACGACGAGCACCGTCCCGTCGACTGTGGTGTCGCCGCCGTTGCGG
This sequence comes from Micromonospora sp. WMMA1976, assembly GCF_027497335.1. Classification (NCBI taxonomy): domain Bacteria; kingdom Bacillati; phylum Actinomycetota; class Actinomycetes; order Micromonosporales; family Micromonosporaceae; genus Micromonospora; species Micromonospora sp. WMMA1976. The sequence continues at coordinate 6,405,237 of NZ_CP114912.1, forward strand.
ACGACACCCGGCACGGCGGCGCGGCCACCGGGGGCGCCGCTCGCCTCGACGGTCGGGTCGCTCACCAGGTCGACGCCCTCGGCGATGGTGACGCCGGCCGTACCGGTGGCGGTCTTGCCGCCCGACGTGACGCTGATCTTCAGTGCGCCCTTCTGGCCCGGCTCGGCGGTGTCCTTGCCGTTGACCAGGTAGTCGAACCAGGGCTCGTCGCCGTCGGCGAGGTCCGCCTCGCAGTGCATCTTGGTGGAGGAGACGTCGCAGGTCCAGTCCCACGCCGGCTCGACGGTGGCGAAGCCCGAGACCGCGGAGAAGTCGATGTCGATCGTGGTCCGGCCGAACTTGGGCTCCGACTCGCCGTCGGACATGTGCGCGAAGAGCGAGCCGTAACCCAGGTGGCCCGGGGCGACGAGCAGGTCGTGCGTGACGACCTCGAACGGCGCGTCCGCCGCGAGGGCGGGGGTGGCGGAGGCGGCGACGAACGCGCCTGCGACGCCCAACCCGGCGAACCAGCGCCGGGTGGAGTTGCTGAGCATGTGGGGGGTCCTCCCGTGGGGTGATCAGGTGGAGCCCCCGGAGCTTAAGGATTCCTTAAAGGATCGCGTTGTCCCACATCATGAATATTGACCGAACGGATGATCGGCGCCACCGCAATGTTCCACCTGCCCGGAACCGTCCATCAATCGGACACCGGGAGGTGCAGTGACGTACGAGGAGTTCGCCGACGCGCGGTTGGGCGCCCTGCTGCGGTACGCGGTCATGCTGACCGGGGACCCGCACCAGGCGCAGGATCTGGTGCAGGACACCCTGGTCCGGGTCCAGCTCAACTGGCGGCGGGTGGCCCGCACCGACGCCCCGGAGCGGTACGTGCGCCGGATGCTCACCAACCAGTTCATCGACTGGCGGCGCGGATCGTGGGCGCGGCGGGTGCTGCTGCGCGGCGCGGCGGACGAATCGGTGCCCGCGCCGGCCGACCACGCCCAGTCCGCGGCGGACCGGGACCAGATCCGGTCCTGGCTGTCCCGGTTGCCCCGGCGTCAGCGCGCCGCGCTGGTGCTGCGCTACTACGAGGACCTGCCGGACGGGGAGATCGCCGAGGTGCTCGGCTGCGCCGTCGGCACCGTCCGGTCCAGCATCTCGCGTGCGCTGGCCACCCTCCGAGCCGAACTCGTGGAGGTCTCCTGATGATCGAGGACGAGCTGCGGGCCGCGTTCGCCCGCCTCGAGGAGTCGACCCCGCCCGTCGGCCCGGTCCGGGCCGCCGTCGACCGGGCGGTGATCATCCGCCGTCGGCGCCGCCGGCGCGTACGCCTGGCCGGCACGGCGCTGGCGGTCGCCGCCGTCGCGCTCGTCGGTTTCACCGCGATGGCGCCCCGGCCGCCGGCGCCCACGGCGGCGCCCCCGCTCGCCACGCCGGTGCCCGAGCCCGGCGGCGCACTGAACCTGCTGCTGCTCGGCGTCGACCAGCCGGTCGGCAGCCGGCGCGCCGACTCGGTGCTGCTGGTGCACCTGCCGGCCGACCGGAGCCGGCTCTATCTCGTGTCGTTCCCGCGTGACCTGCTGGTGCCGGTGCCGCCGCAGGGCGGGACGGAGAAGCTCAACGCGACGTTCTCCCGCGCCGCCGGGTCGGGCACCGACCTGGCCGCCGGCTACCGGGCGACCCGCGAGGCGGTCGCCCGGCTGACCGGGGTACGCGTCGACGCCGGCGCGGTGCTCACGTACCCGGGGGCGCGCGAGCTGACCGACGCGGTCGGCGGCGTGCCGGTCTGCCTGCCGGCGCCGGTGCGTTCGGTGCACACCGAGCGGCGGTTCCCGGCCGGATGTCAGCGGCTCGACGGCGCGGCGGCGGTGGACCTGCTGCGGCAGCGGTACGGGCTGCGCGACGGTGGGCTGGACCGGGACCGCAACGCGGCCCGCTACGCCGCCGGCCTGCTCCGCCAACTGCGGGAGCAGGGCACGGCGACCGATCCGGCGCAGCTCGGCCGGCTGCTCCTACGGATCGGATCGGCCGTCACGATCGACACCGGTGATCTGTCGCTGCCGGTGCTGACCGCCGCGAGCGGCCGAACCGCCGCCGCGGAGCCGGTCGCGCTCGCCTTCCCGGTACGCGACGAGTGGAACGGCCGCGGGTACGAGCCGGACCCGGAACTCGCCCCCGGATTCCTGGACGCGCTACGGGCGGACCGGCTGGCGCAGTGGGCCGCCGCCCACCCGGGACAGGTCACCGCCCTGCGGTGAGCGGGCCCCGGATCAGCGGTAGTCGTCCTCGTCGGCGGTGACGACGCGGGCCTGCTCCATGGCGTCCCAGTCGTCGACCTCCATGCCCCGGTGCGGCTCACCGTCCGTCTCGTCGGTCACCGTGGTGGCCTGCTCGACCGCGTCGGCCGGTTCGGCCTCCAGATCCCGCTCCTCCGGGGCGAGGTGGTCACTGGGGGCGAAGTCCTCGTCGGGCTGACCCATCGTCCCTCCCTGTTCTCCGTGCGGGCATCGTCCCCACCACCGTACGGGCTGCTCCGGGCCCTCGCTGGGTGGCGGGCGGAACGGCGGAGTCGGCGATTGTCCCGCTCCCGGCGCACGGCCGGTGCCAGGATGGGAGGCATGGGCTTCCTGATCCGACTGGCGATCACCGCGGTCGCGTTGTGGATCGCGACCCTGATCGTGCCCGGAGTGGAGGTGAGCGGCCGCAACACCGGCAGCAACGTGCTCACCCTGATCGTGGTGGCACTGGTCTTCGGTGTCGTGAACGCGGTGCTCAAGCCGCTCATCAAGGTGTTCGGCTGCGTGTTCTACCTGCTCACGCTCGGCCTGTTCGCGCTCGTGGTGAACGCGCTGCTGTTCCTGCTGACCGACTGGATCGCCGGGGTGCTGAAGCTCCCGTTCCACGTGGACGGCTTCTGGGCCGCCTTCTGGGGCGCCATCGTGGTCGCGGTGGTGAGCTGGCTGATCAGCGTCGTCGTACCGGACCGGCTGGAGAACCGGTGAGCGGCGTCCGGGCCGGTTGTGCCCCGCTCACGCTCCTGCGGGATACTGCCCGCGGTGGACAGCGCGGTCCGGCGCAACCGTGGACGTGAGCGACCGGAACGGGTCGCGCCCATGGAAGACAGCGGCCTGCACGGCCGAGAGCGGTAAGTAAGGAGCGTTCGACATGCCCATCGCTTCCCCCGAGGCTTACGCGGAGATGCTGGACCGGGCCAAGGCCGGCCGGTACGCGTACCCCGCGATCAACGTGACCTCCTCGCAGACGCTGAACGCGGCGCTCAAGGGCTTCGCCGACGCGGAGAGCGACGGCATCATCCAGGTCTCCACCGGTGGTGCGGAGTACCTGTCCGGCCCGTCCGTGAAGGACATGGTGACCGGCGCGACGGCGTTCGCCGCGTACGCGCACGAGGTCGCCAAGAAGTACCCGGTGAACATCGCGCTGCACACCGACCACTGCCCGAAGGACAAGCTGGACAAGTTCGTCCGGCCGCTGATGGCCATCTCGCAGGAGCGCGTCAAGAACGGCCAGGAGCCGCTGTTCCAGTCGCACATGTGGGACGGCTCGGCCGTGCCGGTGGCGGAGAACCTGGAGATCGCCGAGCAGCTCCTCGCCGAGGCCGCCAAGGGCAAGATCGTCCTCGAGATCGAGGTCGGCGTCGTCGGCGGCGAGGAGGACGGCGTCGAGAACGCCATCAACGACAAGCTCTACACCACCGTCGAGGACGGCCTGGCGATGGTCGACGCGCTCGGCCTGGGCGAGAAGGGCCGCTACATGGCGGCGCTGACCTTCGGCAACGTGCACGGCGTCTACAAGCCGGGCAACGTCAAGCTGCGCCCCTCGGTGCTGCACGACATCCAGGTGGCGGTGGGCGCCAAGTACGGCAAGGACAAGCCGCTCAGCCTGGTCTTCCACGGCGGCTCCGGCTCGCTGCTGTCGGAGATCCGGGAGGCGTTGGACTACGGCGTGGTGAAGATGAACATCGACACCGACACCCAGTACACCTTCACCCGCCCGGTCGCGGACCACATGTTCCGCAACTACGACGGCGTGCTGAAGGTCGACGGCGAGGTCGGCAACAAGAAGATGTACGACCCGCGCGTCTGGGGCAAGGCCGCCGAGGCCGGCATGGCCGCCCGCGTGGTCGAGGCCTGCGAGCACCTGCGCTCCACCGGTACCACCATGAAGTGACGCCCCGCGCGTGAACGGAAGGCCGGCACCCGGACGGGGCCGGCCTTCCGTGTCTCACCCGCCGGTCAGCACCCGGACGGCCTCGCGGACGTCGTCGGTCAGGTGGATCGTGTGCGACAGGTCGCCGAACGGGGACGCGGCGAACAGCGGCCGCAGCAGCGACTCCACCGGCAGCTCGGTGGTCCAGTACGTGCGGTCCAGGAAGACGTACGCCCCGCTCGCCCCGTCGGTGCCGTAGAACGTCTTGGTGGCCGCCTGGAACACCTCCTGCACGGTGCCGGCCTTGCCGGGCGCGAACACGATCCCGCCCCGGGCCAGCCGCAGGATGGTGTCCTCCCGGATGGCGTTGGAGAAGTACTTCGCGATCCGGCCCGCGAACAGGTTCGCCGGCTCGTGGCCGTACAGCCAGGTGGGGATGGCCAGCCCGCCGGAACGGGCCCACTCGGTGCCCGGCGCCGACGGGCGGGGCGAGGGCAGCGACGTGCCGTCCGCGTACCGCTTGCGCACCGCCAGCGCCGCCGCCGTGTACCGGTCGTGGTCGGTGAAGTCCGGCGCGACGGCGAGCACGTCGATCGCGGCGGACAGCTCCTCGGCCGGCCAGGCCGCGAGGAACGCGCCGAGGTTCGCCGCCTCCATCACGCCCGGACCGCCGCCGGTGACCACCAGGCGGTCGGCCCGCGCCAGCTCCCAGCCCAGCACCGCGGCCATCCGGTACGCGACGCTGCCGCGCGGCACCGCGTGCCCGCCCATCACCCCCACCACCGACTGCGGCCCGTGCGCGGCCAGCCACGACCGGGTGGCGTCGGCGAGCGCGTTGTCCACACCGTGGTCGTGCAGTCGCTGCCCGAGCGCCTCGCGTACGTCGGGCAGCGCGCCGCCGTGTGCCCGGAAGTGCGCGTACACCCGGGTGTCGTACATCTCGGCGAACCCGCCCTCGGCGAACCCGGCGGCCAGCTCGTCGGCGGTGTAGAGGTGCGACGGCTGGGTCGGATACGGCAGCCCGGAGAACGGCGGGACCACGTTGGCGCCCCGGCGGACCAGGTCCGCGCCCACCTCCCGGCCGGCGAAGCGGCAGCCCACGAAGAGCGTGCCGGTGACGTCGACGTCGCGCAGGTCGGGTACCGGGTCGAGGTCGAGGCGCAGGCCCTGCACGGTCAGGCCGGCCAGGGTGCCCCCGGCCAGCCGCTGCTCGAACGCGGTGCGGGTCTCGATCTCGTTGACGTGGGGCGCGTGCGGCTCGATGACGTCCGCGGGTGGTGGGGTCGGCACCAGGTCATCCTGCCCCCGCACGGCAAGTGCCGAAACCGGGGCGGGGAACGACAGGAGCCCGGCGGGCACGCCGCCGGGCTCCTGCATAACCGGGTCCTGGGGAGGCTCCGGATCTGTATTTGTAGTGCAAGAACCACGGCGGCGGCATGGGCCGCGGGTACGTGTGCTCCCGCCGCAGGCGTGACGAAACCCTCAGCCGTTCAGCCAACCGTCCGGGCGGGGCCCCTCGCGTACCCGTGGGCGAAGCGGGTTGAATGGGGCGATGCAGAACCTGTTGCCTGAGCCACCGGCCACCCTGCTCCCGACCCACGAGGAGGCCGACGCCGCGCTGGCGGCGGCGGCCGAGCAGGGCACCGACGAGGCGTACGCCGAGGTCGCGGCCCGTTTCCCGACCTACAGTGCGGCCTGGGCCGCGCTGGCCGGCCGCTCGCTCGCCGCGGGTCAGGTCGTGACGGCGTACGCGTACGCCCGCACCGGCTATCACCGGGGCCTCGACCAGCTGCGCCGCAGCGGCTGGAAGGGCCACGGCCCGGTGCCCTGGTCGCACAAGCCCAACCGGGGCTTCCTCCGCTGCCTCTACGTGCTGTCCCGCGCCGCGGGGGAGATCGGCGAGGCGGACGAGGCGGCCCGGTGCGCCCAGTTCCTCCGCGACTGCGACCCGGCCGCCGGAGACGCGCTCTCCGGCGACTGACCACTGCCGCGACGGCCGGCCCTCTCGTGGTCGGCCGTCGCGCCCGTCCTACAGCCCTTCCGCCACCGACGCGGCGATCTTCAGCCAGGCGTCCCGGGTGGCGGAGGAGAGCTGCCCGTACCGCAGCGGCTCGCCGGTGTCGATGAGCCGCTCGTACGGTGCCAGCAGCACCGCCCGGGTCCGCGCCGCGAAGTGGGCCTGGATCGCGGGCAGGTCGATCTCCTTGCGGGACGGCGGCATCGAGACCACTGTGACCGCCTGGCGTACCAGCCGCTGCCGGCCGCTCTGCTCCAGGTGGTCGAGCATCCGGGCGGCGGTCTCGGCCGAGTCGTTACGGGCCGACATGGTCACCACGAGCTGGTCGGTGGCGTCCATCGCGGCCTGCCAGTTCTGCGCCCGGACGTTGTTGCCGGTGTCCACGAAGATTAGCTTGTAGAAGCGGCTGACCACCTCGCGGATCTCCGCGAACGCGGCGGCGGTGAGCATCTCGCCGCCGGTCGCCGACTCGTCCGAGGCGAGCACGTCGAACATGCCCTCGCCCTGCGAGCGGACGTACTGCGACAGGTCGCCCACCCGGCCGTGCGGCCCCTGGAACTGGGCCAGGTCCCGCAGCATGTCCCGCACCGTACGGGCGTGGAAGTCCTGCTGGGCCCGCATGCCCAGGGTGCCCTGGGTCTCGTTGTTGTCCCAGGCCAGCACGTATCCGCCGCGCTTCTGCCCGAACGTCATGGCGAGCAGCAGGATCGCCACCGTCTTGCCGGCGCCGCCCTTCGGGTTGACCACCGTCACCTGGCGCAGCCCGCCGAAGTTGCGGCGGACCATCTCGATGTCGCGCTTCATCTCCTGCTCGTGCCGCCCGGGCGGGAGCCGGACCAGCCCGATCTTGTTGACCACCGCGCGTACGCCCATCGTGGCCACCGGGTCGACCGGCCGGGCCTGGCGGCGGCGGGCGAAGTCCTCGGCGGTCGGGGGTACCGCCTGCTGCGGTGTCCAGCCCTGCTCCGGGTGGGGCGCTCCGGGCTGAGGCGGCGGTGGCGGCACCACCGGGCCCGACACCGGCGCCTGCGGCGGCAGCGGGCCGCCCGGCTGCGGCTCGCCGGCCTGGGGCGTCCAGCCGGGCGGCGGGTACCAGCCGGGCTGACCAGGTTGCGGCTGGTACGCGGACGGCGGGTAGCCGTTGCCGTACGGGGACGGCTGCGCCGGCACGCCCGGCGACGGCGGGAACGGCCCGAGGCGGGGCGTCTGCTCGGACGCGCCCGGCCCTGCCGGTCCCGTACCGGATTCCGGTGACGGCTGCGTCCCGGCGACGGTGGCCCGGCCCGCGGCGACGCCGTCGGCGGGGAGGGCGTCGGACGGTGGGGACGGTGCCGGGGTGACAGTGGCGCGGCCGGACACCGTGCCGTCCTCGGGGAGGGCGTCAGGAGGCGGGGGCGGCGCCACGGTGGCGCGGCCGGACGCGGTGCCGTCGGCCTCCGCCGCCTCGGCCGGCGGAGCTGCTGCCTCGACGGGAAGCGGGTCCGGCGTGGTGGCGGAGTCCGACCCGGCCCGCTGCGGCGGCTGCGCCCACGGCGAGGCGGGCCGTCCGTTCCCGGCGCCGTCGCCCGCGGTAGCCGCTCCGGCAGTGCCGGAGGTGGGCGTGGTTGCCGGGACATCAGCCGCTGCCGGTGCCTGGGGCGCGGGGACGTCCGCCGCTGCCGGTGCCGGTGGCGCCGGGACGTCCGCCGCCACCGGCGTGGGAGCGTCGGCCGACGGGAGCGGCCAGGGCACCGACGCCCACGGCGGGATCGTGGCCGCCGCCGCGTCGGTCTCCTCCGGCGGCCACAGCGGCTCGACGTCCCGCTGCGGCACCTGCGGTCGGCCCGGTACGTGGGCCCGGTCGTCGTTCTCGTGCACCACGGTTCCTCCCCATTCCTTCCGCCGAGGATAGGCGGTCCGGCCAGCGCCGCGAGCCGGGTGGGGATCGACCGAGGTCAGCCCGTCCAGACCGCCCAGGCGCCCGGCTCGGTCCACCAGGAGCGCTTACGGCTCAGTTCGCCCTCGACGCCGTCGTCGAGGAAGGGCACCTTCTCGTCGCGGGGCACCACCGCCACCGCGCGTCCCCGCGCCCGGCGTACCTCCAGCCGGACCTTCTTCCGGCCCAACGCCGACCGGGTCACCACCGGTACGGCGACGCCCACCGTCACCCGCCCGTCGGCCGGATCCGGGCCGCCCAGCAGGTCCACCTCACCGAGGCGCGCGTACCCGCCCGCGTTGCCGATCGCGCACGCGGTGATCGGCTCCGAACCGTCGCTGAGCACCGTGCCGTCGACCTCGACCCGGGCCCGCCAGTGCAGCGGGCGGCCGGCGTCGTCGGCGGCGCCGAGCAGCGCACCGTCCAGCGTCACCGAGCCGCCGTCGTTGCGCAGCAGGTCGAGCCGCCGGGCGGTGCCGTCCAGCACCGCGGCGGCCACACCCGCCGGATCCCGGGGCAGCCCGAGCTGCGCGGCCAGGTCCCGCGCCGTCCCGGACCGGGCCGGATCGAGCGGGAGTACGCCGACCGGGGGCAGGTCGGGCACCGTACGGTCGTCGGCGAGGTCCGCGGGGCGGCGGCTCGGCGGCGGAGCGTACCGGCGCACCAGCCGGCGCAGGACGGCGCGCAACTGACCGTCACTCGCCGTGGCGACGATCAGCCGGGTCTTGCCGTCGGAATCGGGCCAGGTGAGTCCGTCGGCGCGCGGCGGACCGTCGAGGCGGGCCAACACCTCGTCGATCTCCTTGTCGGACCGCGCGGTCACGGTGGTCACCCGGGCACCCCGGGCGGTCAGCTCGTCGGCGCAGGCCAGCACCGGTACGCGCGGCGTCTCGCAGCGCTCCTCGCCGGCCTCGGCGGCGGTGTCGTCCGCGCCGCCGCAGCAGGCGCCGCCGCTGCCGCAGCCACCACCGGGAGCGTCCCGCTCCGAGCCGAGAGTGAGCAGCACCACGTCGTACACGAAGGAGCCTCCTGCTTCTCGACCAACCCCTGCTGGTCCCACCGTCACTACTTGTTAGCCTGACACCCCGGGCTCGCTGACCGGTCGCCACCTGGCACCCGAGCCTTCTGGAGGCGAGAAGATGCCAGCGATCGTGCTGCTCGGCGCCCAGTGGGGCGACGAGGGCAAGGGCAAGGTTACCGACCTGCTGGGTGAGCGGGTCGACTACGTCGTGCGCTACTCCGGCGGCAACAACGCAGGGCACACGGTGATCACGCCGGACGGCCAGAAGTACGCGCTGCATCTCATGCCGTCCGGGGCGCTGTCACCGAGCGCGATGATCGTGATCGGCAACGGCGTGGTGGTCGACCCGAAGGTGCTGCTGCAGGAGATCGACGGACTCGCCGAGCGCGGCGTGGACGTGTCCCGCCTGCGCATCTCCGGTGACGCGCACCTGATCATGCCGCACCACCGGGCGCTGGACCGGGTGGTCGAGCGCTACCTCGGCAGCTCCCGCATCGGCACCACCGGCCGGGGCATCGGTCCCGCGTACGGCGACAAGGTCGCCCGCATGGGCATCCGGCTCCAGGACCTGCTCGATCCGGGCATCCTGCGCAAGAAGCTGGAGCTGGCGCTCCGCGAGAAGAACCAGCTGCTGTTCAAGATCTACAACCGCAAGGCGATCGACGTCGAGGAGACCGTCGAGGAGTACCTCCAATACGCCGAGCGGCTGCGCCCGTACATCGCCGAGACCCGGGTGATGCTCTGGGACGCGCTCGACCGCGGCGAGACCGTGCTGCTGGAGGGCGCCCAGGCCACCATGCTCGACATGGACCACGGCACCTACCCGTTCGTCACCTCGTCGAATCCGACGGCCGGCGGGGCGTGCGTGGGCGCGGGCATCCCGCCGACCGCGATCACCAAGGTCATCGCGGTGAGCAAGGCGTACACGACGCGGGTGGGCTCCGGCCCGTTCCCGACCGAGCTGTTCGACGACAACGGGCAGCACCTGCGCAAGGTCGGCCACGAGTACGGCACCACCACCGGCCGGGAGCGCCGCTGCGGCTGGTTCGACGCCGTGGTGGCCCGGTACGCGTGCCGCCTCAACGGCGTCACCGACCTGGTGGTCACCAAGCTGGACGTGCTGACCGGCCTGGCAAAGGTGCCGATCTGCGTCGGTTACGAGATCAACGGCGAGCGTTTCGACGACATGCCGATGACGCAGACCGACTTCCACCACGCCACGCCGATCTACGAAGAGCTCGACGGCTGGTGGGAGGACATCACCAAGGCGCGGACCGAGGACGAGCTCCCGGAGAACGCGAGACGCTACATCGCGCGGATCGAGGAGCTGACCGGCACCCGGGTGAGCGTGGTGGGCGTAGGCCCAGGCCGAGAGGAAAACGTCCTCCGCCACCCCCTCCTCCCCTAACCCCACCCCGCCCCCTCCGCCCCGGGGCACTCACCCCGGTGATCAAGGAGTTTGTGTCCAGTTCGTCGTCGGATCCGGACGCAAACTCCTTGATCACCGGGGGTGGTCGCGGGCGGTCGGCCGGGGGAGGCAGTGGGAGGGTGGCTGTGGTTGTCCACAAGGTTGTCCACAGGGGTGTCGGCTGTGGGGTGGCGCGGGGGAGCCTGCGCGTGTGGGTGAATTCGGCGAACTGACGCGGCTGGCCGCAACACAGGGCGGGTTCGTGACGGCCGGGCAGGCGTTGCGCCTGGGCGTCGGCCGGGAGCAGATCCGGTACCTCGTCCGGTCCGGGCGATGGACGCGCATCTCGCGTGGCTGCTACCTGCCGTCACCGGCCGGGCCGGTGGCACTCCGGCGGGCCATGATCCGCGCCGCGATCGCGAGCATCGGGCCGGGTGCGGTCGCGGTGCTGGGCACCGCCGCCGAGCTGCACGGCATCGCCGGCCTTCCACCGACGGCCGCGATCCACGTCTCGGTGCCGCCGCATCGTCCGCACGTGCAGCGCCGGGCGGAGCCCAGCCTGACGGTGCATCAGTTGACGCTCGGTGACGCGGACGTGTGCCGGGCCGACGGCGTACCGGTCACGACTCCGGCGCGCACCGTTGCGGACGTCTTGCTGCGGGCGAGGCGCTACCCGGCGGTGTGCGTCCTCGACTCCGCACTCAACCAGGGCATCCTGGCCGAGAACGACATGTCCCTGGTGCTCGCGTACCTCGCCGGTCGCCGCGGGGCGGTCGCCGCTCGGGAGTTCCTGGCCGAGGCGGACGGCCGGGCCCAGTCGCCCCTGGAGACCCGCGCCCGGCTCCGGTGCGTCGACGGTGGCGTCCCGCCGGAGGTCCTGCAACTGCCGGTACGGGACGACGACGGCTACCTGCTCGGCGTCGGGGACCTGGCATGGCGCGGGGCGCGTCTGATCGCGGAGGCGGACGGTCGAGCCCCGCACCTGACGCCCGAGGCCGTCTACGCTGACCGCTTCCGGCAGAACCGCCTGGTCAACGCCGGCTGGCGGATCCTCCGCTTCACCTGGTCCGACACCCTGCGTCCCGACTACATCCCCCAGACGGTCAAGCACGCCCTCCGCCAGAGCCCGAAGCGCCGGTGATCAAGGAGTTTGCGGGCGATCACCCCTCAATCTGAGACGCAAACTTCATGATCGACGGGGTGGGGTGGGGTGGTCAGTAGGATGCCGGGCGTGCGCGTACTTCTTGTGGGTGGTGGTGGGCGGGAGCACGCTCTCGCGCTCGGACTCGCCGGGGATCCGGCTGTCGAGGCGCTCGTTGCGGCGCCGGGGAATCCGGGGATCGCTGCGGTGGCGCAGTTGCGGGAGGTGACACCCACCGACCCGGCGGCAGTGGCGGCCCTCGCCGTCGAGGTCGCGGCCGACCTGGTGGTCGTCGGTCCGGAGGCGCCGCTGGTGGCGGGCGTCGCCGACGCGGTACGCGCCAAGGGCATCGCGGTGTTCGGCCCGAGCGCGGAGGCGGCCCGGCTGGAGGGCTCGAAGACGTTCGCCAAGGACGTGATGACCGCCGCGGCGGTGCCGACCGCCCGCGCGTACACCTGCGAGGACGCGGCTGCGGTGGCGCGTGCGCTCGACGAGTTCGGTGCGCCGTACGTGGTGAAGGACGACGGGCTCGCCGCCGGCAAGGGTGTGGTGGTCACCGACGACCGGGCGGCCGCCGAGCGGCACGCGGCGGAGTGCGGCCGGGTGGTGATCGAGGAATACCTGTCCGGTCCCGAGGTCTCCCTGTTCGTGGTGACCGACGGCGAGGCGGCGGTGCCGCTGCTTCCGGCGCAGGACTTCAAGCGGGTCGGCGACGGTGACACCGGGCCGAACACGGGCGGCATGGGCGCGTACGCGCCGCTGCCGTGGGCCCCGCCGAACCTGGTCGAGGACGTGATGCGCGACGTGGTGCACCCGACGCTGGCGGAGCTGCGCCGCCGGGGCACCCCGTTCGCCGGCCTGCTCTACGTGGGCCTGGCGATCACCCCGTCCGGCCCGCGTGTCATCGAGTTCAACGCGCGCTTCGGCGACCCGGAGACGCAGGTCGTGCTCGCCCTGCTGGAGACGCCGCTGGGCGGGCTGCTGCACGCCGCCGCCACCGGCACGCTCGGCGCGCACCCGCCGCTGCGGTGGCGCGACGGCGCGGCCGTGACGGTCGTGGTGGCGGCCGACGGCTATCCGGCGGGCCCGCGTACCGGTGACGTGATCACCGGCGCGGACCGCGCCGGGATCATCCACGCCGGCACCCGCCGGGACGCCGACGGCACGTTGCGGTCCGCCGGGGGCCGGGTCCTCTGCGGTACGGCGACCGGGCCGGACCTGGCCGCCGCGCGCGACGCCGCCTACGAGTTGGTACGCGACGTGGAGCTGGCCGGTTCCCACCACCGCACCGACATCGCGGCGGCGGCGGTGGACGGCCGGATCACGATCCCGGGCTGACCGTCCCGCGTCGGCGGCCGGCCATCCGGTTGAGCACGTTCGCCGTGGCCCGCTCGATGCGCGGGTCGCGGTGCCCCTGCCGGTCCAGAGCCAGCGTCCAGCCGAGCGTGCCGCTGGCGAACACCACGGCGCCGCGTGCCGTCTCGTAGACGTGGCTGCTCTGGAGTCGTCGGCCGCCCTGCTGCGCCGGGTACGGCGACGAGCTGAGCGTGGTCCCGGCGGGCCGGGCGAGGGCCGCGTGCAGCCCGTCCGCCTCGCCCGCGACCACGCCCGGGATGCGGTCGCCGTCGGCGACGCCGGTGCCGGACCACACCCAGTTGTCGGCACCGCGCACCACCAGCGGCTGCGGGGTCAGCACGATGCCGTTGTACTGCACGCCGAGCAGCGCCTGTTCCGGCCGGTCGAGGTCGCGCCACGTCACAGTCGGGTCGCCGGTGCCGGCGCCCGGGTCGGGGAGCGTCTTGGCGCACTCCACGATCCGTTCGGGGCGGCCGCCGGCGGCGGGGCGTACGCGGGCGTGCCAGTAGACGCTGTTCGCGCCGAGGAACGCGAGGCTGGTGCCCCCGTCCAGGCCGACCTCGGTGGCGCGGCGCATCTCGGCCGACCAGTACTCGTCGTGCCCGCAGAACACCAGGCCCCGGTACCGGGCCGGGTCGAGTCGCCCGGAGTGCAGGTCGAAGCTGGTGGCGTAGCTGACGTCGTAGAGATTGCGTTCCAGCCACCGGACCGCTGCCTCGTCGCGGTCGAAGTGGGTGGGCCGGCCCGCGTCGGCGTACGGGCGGTCGAAGGAGACCGCACGTGCCCGCAGCGCCGGGTCGCGCCGCCCGTCGGGCCGGTAGCCGTTGTAGAGGCTCTTGCCGAGCCGCCGGTCGCGCGGCCACTGGTTGTACGCCTGCCAGGTGGTCACCGGTAGCACCACGCAGAGCGCGGCCGGGCGCCTGTCGTCGCGCACCACGAACGGAGTGCACGCTCGCCAGCCGCCGGCCGAGGTGAAGACCGCCTGGTAGAGGCCGGAGGTCCAGCCGTGCGGGACGGGCAGGCGCCACGACACCGGCCACCGGCAGGCGAGCACACCGGTGTCCGGGTCGGCGACCGGCACCGGTTGCGGCACGCCGCGCAGGTCGGGGCTGGTCAGCAGCGTGCGGGCGCCCGCGCCGTCGTACCAGCCGATGCGGTGCACGCTGATCCGGAACCGGCCGCCCGGGTTGACGGCGACGTGGAAATCGATCACCTCGCCGGGGGCGACGCTCGTCGTCGAGGCGTACCCCTGGATCTGACGCCGCCGGTCGTCGGCGGCCCGGCCGCCTTGCTCGGGCCACCACGGCTCACCGGCGGCGCGGTTCTCCCGCTCGACGGGCGGAACCGGCCAGCGGGTGGGTGGGTCGTCGGGCCGGCCGTGGACCGGGTCGAACGAGCCGAGCGCGGCGGCGGACGCGCCTCCGACGAGGAGGCCGAGCGCGGTACGCCGCCGAAACCGGTCCATTGTGGTTCTCCCCGTTCCCCGTCCGGTCGGGAGAGAAGGTAGCACCGGGCGGCCGGGGCTGTCTGTCCGATGTTGATCAATCGAAGTAGCGGCGCAGCTCCCGGGTGAGCACCTTGCCGGTGGCGTTGCGCGGCAGGTACTTGACGAACACCACGTCGCGGGGCACGGAGAAGCGGGCCAGGTAGCGCCGGACGTACTCGCGGACCGCCTCCGGGTCGAGCGTCTCGCCGGCCCGCAGCGCCAGGAACGCGGCCAGCCGCTGACCGTAGTCGGGGTCCGGTACGCCGATCACGGCGACCTCGCGGACCTGCGGCAACCGGGCGATCAGATCCTCCACCTCGGACGGGAAGACGTTCTCGCCACCCGAGACGATCATGTCGTCCGCGCGGCCGTCCACGAAGAGCAGTCCGTCGGCGTTGAGCCGGCCCAGGTCGCCGGTGTCGAGCAGACCGTCGCGGCTCTCCCGGCCGGTGCCCGAGGTGTAGCCCTCGAACAGCATCTCGTTGCCGACGAAGATCCGTCCGACCTCGCCGTCGCGGACCGGCCGGCCGGCCTCGTCCAGGATGGCCAGCCGGGTGCCGTGCGGCGGGCGGCCCGCGGTGGTGGGCGCGGCGCGCAGTTCGGGCGGGCCGGCGATGGAGGCCCAGGACACCTCGGTCGAGCCGTAGAGGTTGTAGAGCACGTCGCCGTACCGGTCCATGAAGGCGGTGGCCAGGTTGCCGGGCAGCGCGGATCCGCTGACCGCCACCACCTTGAGCGGCGGCCGGGGCTGCGGCGGCGCGACCTCCATCAGCCGTTGCAGCATCACCGGTACGGCGAACATCCCGTCGCACCGCTGGTCGACGAGCGCGGCGAGCGTGGCGGCCGGATCGAAGCGCCGGTGCAGCACGACAGTGGCGCGCAGCGCGAACGAGACCTGAAGTGCGGCGTACCCCCAGGTGTGGAAGATCGGCGCGGCGATCATCACGGTGTTCTTCGCGTGCAGCGGGATTCTGTCGATGATGGACACCAACGGGCCGAAGCCGTGCGGGGTGGGCCGGCGGGCGCCCTTGGGTGCGCCGGTGGTGCCGGAGGTCAGCACTATGGTGCGGCCGTCGCGCTCCGGCGGCTGGAGCTTCTCCCCGGGCACGGCGGCGGCGATCAGCTCCTCCTGCCCCCGCTCGTCGACCCGGTGCAGCTCGGCCGGGAGGCCGAGGACGCGTTCGGTGAACTCGCCGTCGTGCACCAGGACGCGCAGGCCCTGTTCCTCGGCCACGGTCACCAGTTGCGCGGCGGACAGGCCGGTGTTGACCAGGACGGCGTCCGCGCCGAGCAGCATCGCTGCGACTATCGCCTCGATCAGGCCGTGGTGGTTGCGGCAGAGCACCCCCACCCGGTCGCCGGTCTGCACGCCGAGGTGGGAGCGCAGCGACCGGGCCAGCCGCTCGGAACGGTCGAGCAGGTCCTGGTACGTCATGGTGGCGCCCTGCTCGTCGACCACGGCGACGCGGCCGGGGTCGCGGGCGGCGGCCTGGCGCAGCTCCCCGGCGAGGCTCCAGCCCCACCGGCGCAGCGCGTTGAGCTGGGAGACCACGCGGATCGGTCCACCCGGGGCGAGCAGTCCACGTCGGGTCAGCGTGGCGGCGATGAACGGCAGGTCCACGGCGCAACTCCTTCGCGTTCGTGGTTCGTCGACCAGGCTCCGGACGGTCGGCCGTCCGGTTCGGCGTGATCTTGTGCCCGATCGCGGTTCGGGTCGGCCCGGGAGCGGCGGCCCGGCCCGCGACGACTCTCGTGCCGTCACGGGTCGGGCCGCGGCCCGCCGGTGGTCAGCGGATCTGCATCCCGGAGATGGCGCGGGAGATGACCAGCCGCTGGATCTCGGAGGTGCCCTCGAAGATGGTGTAGATCTTGGCGTCGCGGTACCACCGCTCGACCGGGTGGTCGCGCAGGAAGCCGGCGCCGCCGAGGAGCTGGACCGCCTTGTCGGTCACCGAGACGGCCACCTCGCCGGCCTTGAGCTTGGACATCGAGCCCTCGCCGGCGGTGAACGGCCGGTTGTTGCGGCCCATCCAGGAGGCGCGCCAGACCAGCAGCCGGGCCGCGTCGATCTCCATCTTCATGTCGGCGAGCGCGAACGCGACCGCCTGGTTTTCGATGATCGGCCGTCCGAACTGGACCCGCTCCTTGGCGTAGTCCAGGGCGTACTCGTAGGCGGCGCGCGCCACGCCGAGCGCCTGCGCGCCGACCGTCGGGCGGGACAGCTCGAACGTCCGCATCGCTGCCTGACCGGAGGCGCGCTGCCCGGACCGGGCGCGGGCCAGACGCTCGTCGAGCGCGTCCTTGCCGCCGAGCAGGCAGCGGCCGGGCACCCGGACGTCGTCGAGGAAGACGTCCGCGGTGTGCGAGGCGCGCAGCCCCAGCTTGCGCAGCTTGCGGGTGGCGGCCAGACCGGGATTGCCTGGGGGTACGACGAAAGCGGCCTGGCCGCGCGAGCCCAGCTCCGGCTCGATCGAGGCGGTCACCACGTGCACCCCGGCGATGCCGCCGTTCGTGGCGTACGCCTTCTGTCCGTTGAGCACCCACTCGTCGGTGGCCTCGTCGTAGACGGCGCGGGTACGCATCGAGCCGACGTCGGACCCGGCCTCCGGCTCGCTCGTGCAGAACGCGGCGACGGCCGGGGAGTCGACGTCGCCGAAGCACTGCGGCACCCACTCGACGAGCTGGTCGGGGGTGCCGGCGCCGTAGATCGCGGCGACCGCGAGGGAGGTGCCGAAGATGCTCAGGCCGATGCCGGCGTCACCCCAGAAGAGTTCCTCGCTGGCGATCGGCAGGGAGAGGCCGGTGGGGTCGGCCCAGCAGGTGGCGAGGAACTCGAACCCGTACAGGCCGACCTTCGCGGCCTCCTGGATGATCGGCCAGGGGGTCTCCTCCCGGGCGTCCCACTCGGCCGCGGCCGGGCGCACGACCTCGGCGGCGAAGCCGTGCACCCAGTCGCGAAGGTCCCGCTGTTCCTCGTTCAGGTCGAGCGAGAACTCGGCCATGTCAGGCCTTGGGGATGTCGAACAGGTTGGCGATGTTGGCGGCCAGGCCCAGGTCGCCCTTGGCCTTCAGCTTGCCGGTCATGAACATCATCACCGGGTTGGCGCCACCGGAGACGATCTTCAGGAACTCGACCGGGCCCATGGTGAGGCTCAGCTTCGGGTCGCGGGTCGCGGTCTCCGAGACGGTGCAGGTGCCGTTCTCGATGACGATCTCGTAGGTGTCGGTGCCACCGTCCGGACGGCCGGTGATGTTCCAGTGGATGACCGCGTTCGTGGCACCGGCGCGGTCGGCGCGGAACAGCGTGGGCATCCGGTTGAAGACCTCGCTGAGGATCTTGCCGCGCGCGTCACCGGACATGATCTCGGCGATCTTGGCGTCCGGCGTGGACTTGACCAGCTGCGCGAATTCCTTCGGGCCGACGTTCGCGAAGTTGGCCGGGTCGAAGTCAGTCATGGGGGATTGCACCTCTCGGGCGGGGCCACTTTGGTTACTCTGGCGTAACCTTACGCACGGGTAGGTATGCTCGCAAGGGTGTCCAGCACGCCGACCTTCAAGCGCCTCCCCCGCGCCGTACGCGAGCAGCAGATGCTCGACGCGGCGGTGAAGGTGTTCTCCCGCCGCGGCTTCCACGCCGCCAGCATGGACGAGATCGCCGACGACGCCGGCATCTCCAAGCCGATGGTGTACGCCTACCTCGGCACCAAGGAGGAACTCTTCATCGCCTGCCTGCACCGGGAGAGCACCCGGATGATGGAGGCGATCGCCGGCGCCGCCGCCCCCGACCTGCCCGCCGACGAGCGGCTCTGGCGCGGGCTGCGCGCGTTCTTCGGCTTCGTCGGCGCACACCGCGACGGCTGGGCGGTGCTCTACCGGCAGGCCCGCGGCTCCCAGCCGTTCGCCGCCGAACTCGCCACCATGCGGGGCCGGCTGGTCGAGGTGGTCGCCGGGATGCTCGACCACGCGCTGCGCGCCTCCGGCCGCGAGGTCGGCGCCACCGACCTGGAGGTGGTCGCGTACGGGCTGGTCGGCGCCAGCGAGTCCCTCGCCGACTGGCTGGCCGACCACCCGGAGGCGGACGCGGGGAAGACGGCGACGCGGATGATGAACGTGGCCTGGCTCGGCGCCGACCAGCTTCTGCGCGGCGTCACCTGGCATCCGCCGGCGGTGTAAGGAAGGGCCTCTTCTTGACGTCTCCGGTAGAGGAAGGGTCCCTTCTTGACACCTGCGGTGCGCGGCGCCCCCGGGCCCAGCGCGCCACCTCCACCACCAGCGTCACGGTGAGCGCGAGCCCCAGCCCGAACAGCAGGCCACGAACAGGGTCCCGCTCGAAGGCCAGCCCACCGAGATAGCCCACCGACGCCGAGTAGGTGCCCCAGGTGGCGGCGGCGAGCGCGTCGAAGGCGAGGAACCGCCGTCGGGGAAAGCGGGTCGCGCCCATGGTGAGGGTGACCGCGGTCCGGCCACCCGGCACGTACCGGGCGACGGTGAGGATGAGTCCGCCGCGCACGGCGATCCCGCGCCGGGCCCGGTCCACCGCGGCCCGCCGACGGCTCTCCCGTGGCAGCCGGTCCAGCAGCCGCGCGCCGCCGTGCCGGCCGATCGCGTAGGAGACGTGGTCGCCGACCAGCGCGCCGAGCGCGGCCACGCTGATCACCAGCGGCAGGTCCGGCTGGCCGGTGGCCGCGAAGACGCCTGCCGTGATGACAGCCGTCTCGCTCGGTACGACGGGGAAGAACCCGTCCACGACGGCGATGGCGAACAGCGCCAGGTAGACCCACGGCGAAGAGATCGTGTCGTGGAGCAGTTCGAGAGCGGCATCCATGGCGTCGATGCTGGTCCGGCCGGCGTCCCGGGGAATCTGCCGTCGGTCGGCCGTGGGGGTTCACTTTCGTCGTGCCGTACCCCGAGGTGGTCTCGGGGTCGGCACCCAACCCTCCCCGAGCCCGGTGCCGTCGCGGGCCCGCCGGGCCTAGGCTCGTCAGGTGACCGCCTGGCTGGGCGCCGTCCGGCGCGTCGAACCGTACCTGCCGGTGCTGCTGGCCGGGACGGTGGCCGCCGCCACCTGGGCCTCGGCGACCGGCGGGCTCGGTGTCCGCTCGCCGTTGCCGACCGCGGTGATCCTACTGCTCGCGCTGGCCACCGGCGCCTCGGTGCTCTCGTCACGCCGCTGGGTGCTACCCGTCGTGGCCGCCGTGGGCTGGCTGGTCCTGGCCGCCTGGGCGGCCGTCGTGGTCACGTCCTGGCGGGCCGGCACCGGACTGCGGGGCCGGCACCTCGCCGCGTACCTGCTCGGGACGCTCCCGGTCATGCTCGCCGGAATGGCGGTCGGCAGCGCGGTGGGTGGCGAACGCCGCCTGGTCATGGCCACCCCCGCAAACGCGGTGGTGTTCTACGCCTGGCTGGTGATCGCTCCGGCGATCGTCGGGCTCTGGATCCGCGCCCGCCGGGACGCCCTGGTGGCCCTGCGGGACCGGGCCGAGCGGCTGGAGCGCGAGCAGGAGGCGCGTGCCGACCGGGTACGGGCCGACGAACGGGCCAGGATCGCGCGGGAGATGCACGACGTCGTCGCGCACCGGGTCTCGCTCATGGTGGTGCACGCGGGTGCCCTGGAGGTGACCACGGCCGACCCCGCCACGGTCGAGACGGCCGCGTTGATCCGGTCCACGGGCCGGGCCGCTTTGACCGACCTGCGGGAGGTGCTCGGCGTGCTGCGTCAGGAACGGCCGCTCCCGGCACCGGGTTGGGACACGGTCGACGACCTGGTCCGTGAGTCGCGCGCGGCCGGGCTGCGGGTGAGCCGGTCGGACGAGGGAACACCCGGGCCGGTGCCGGACGCGGTGGCCCGCACCGTGCACCGGGTGGTGCAGGAAGGGCTGACGAATGTGCGGAAACACGCCCCGGACGCGGCGGTCGACGTACGCCTGCGGCACCTGGCGGACGGGGTCGAGGTCACCGTCCGCAACGACCGGTCCGACCGTCGCGATCCGGTGCTGCCGGGTGCCGGGCTCGGCCTGGTCGGCCTGCGCGAACGGGTCGAGCTGACCGGTGGGCGGCTCACGGCGGGGCCGACCCCCGGCGGCGGATTCCTGCTGCATGCGCTGGTGCCGGCCGGGGAGACGTCATGATCCGGGTCGTGCTCGCGGACGACGAGCAGCTCATCCGCGCGGGGCTCCGGCTCATCCTGGAGGCCGCGCCGGACATCGCCGTGGTCGGCGAGGCCGCCGACGGTACCGAGGCGCTGGCCGCCGCTGTCCGGCTACGCCCCGACGTGGTGCTGCTGGACGTTCGCATGCCCGTCGTCGACGGGCTGGCCGCCGCTTCCGGAATCGTGGCCGCCGGACCGAAGGTGGTCATGCTGACCACCTTCGACCTGGACGAGTACGTGCACGAGGCGCTCCGGGCCGGCGCGGTCGGCTTCCTCCTCAAGGACACACCGCCCCGGGAACTCGCCGCCGCCGTACGGACCGTCGCGGCCGGGAACGCCATGCTCGCGCCGACGGTGACCCGGCGGCTGATCAGCTCCTTCGCCGAGCGTGGTCCGGCGCGACGGGAGGCGGCCCGGCAGCGGCTGTCCCGGCTGACCGAGCGGGAGGCGGCGGTCGTGCGCGAGGTGGCCCGGGGTGACGGGAACGCCGAGGTGGGCCGCCGGGTGGGTGCCAGTGAGGCGACCGTGAAGACGCACGTCAGCCGCGCGCTGGCCAAGCTCGGTGTGGCCAACCGGGTGCAGCTCGCCATCCTCGTGCACGACGCCGACCTGCTGGACTGACAAGCCCGGTCACCGGCCGGCGGCGCGTTCACGGGCGCGCCGCCGGCCCCAGCGAACGGCCTCGAACAGACCGGTGACCGCCAGCGAGATGGCGACGCCGGCGAGCAGCCCGGACAGCGGGTTGTGCTCGAACGCCAGCCCACCGAAGTAGCCCAGCAGCCCGCAGTAGACCCCCCAGGTGGTGCACGCCAGGCCGTCGTACAGCAGGAACGTGCGCGCCGGGTAGCGGACCGCGCCCATGGTCAGCGTGACCGCGGTCCGGCCGCCGGGGACGTACCGGGCGGTGGTCAGGATCATCCCGCCGCGCCTGTCGACCGCCCGGCGGGCCCACTCCGAACTGGCCCGCCGCCTGCTGTCCGCCGGGAAGCGGGCCAGCCGGTGCGCGCCGCCACCGCGCCCGATCGCGTACGAGATGTGGTCGCCCACGAGCGCGCCGAGCGCGGCGGTCACGATCACCAGCGCCAGGTTCGGCTCGCCGCCGGCCGCGAAGACCCCCGCGGTGATCACCACAGTTTCGCCCGGTACGGCCGGGAAGAACGCGTCGACCGCGGTGACCGCGATGATCACCAGGTATACCCACGGTGACGTCACCGTGTGGTGCAGCAGGTCGAGCACGTCCCCCATGCACCCATGCTCGGGGGTGCGGTGTTAAGCCCGGGCCCTTCCCGTGCAAAAGGCGTCAACAAGGGGCCCTTCCTTCTCCTCGGCCGTGGGCCCGCGCGACGTGAGCACCACCGGCGCCCCCAGCGCCTCCGAGACCGCAGCCGGCCAGTCGGCGGGCGACTCGTCCAGCACCGGCCGGGCCCGCATCAGCCGCTCGGTGAGCGCCGCCTGCCGGTCCAGGTCACCGGCCGGGCCGGGGACGAGCCGGTCCAGACCGTCGTACCGGCGGCAGATCCGCAGCTCCGGGCCGGCCAGGTCGAGGTGGGTCAGCGCCAGCCCGTCCACCCCACCGGCCACCTCCAGCGCGTACCGGTGGGCGACCGCGTCGAAGTGCCCGAACCGGAAGCGGCCTTGCCAGGGGTTCGTCCCGTTGTGGCGGTCGGTGAACGGCAGCGCCGCGTCCTCGGTGACCAGCGGCCCGGGACCGTGCCGGGTGGTGGTGGCCCGCAGCACGCCGAGCCGCTGCGCGGTACCGGCCATGCCCGCCTCGGCGAGCAGCGTCTCGGCGTTGGCGAACGTCGTGGTGCTCCACGTCGTGTACGGGTGGAAGCCGTGCCACTCGTCCAGCAGCACCCCCTGGGCGCCCTCGAACACGCAGGTGCCCTCGCGCAGCGCGGATGCCAGCCAGGTCCGGTCGACGATCGCGACCCGGCGCGCGAAGGCCGCGTACGCGGGCAGGCAGTCCTCCACCGGCGGCGCGTCGAGCGGGCCCAGTTCGGCGGTGAGCCGGTCCAGTAGCGCGGTCAGCCGCCGGCGCAGCACCGCCGGGCGGCGGCAGTCCGCCACCCGGGGTGCCTCGTCGGGGTGGGCGAGGCCGTACGCGACCGCCTCGCCCACCCCGAGCCCGCAGGAGCCGTGCCGGTCGGCTCCCCGGGCGATCTCCCGGGCGCGGTTCGCGGCCCGGTGGTACGGGGTGGCGAGCAGCGCCTCCCCGTCCACTGTCAGACGGTCGAGCGCGTCCGGCACGCCGACCGACGCGAGGTGATCGGCCTCGGCGGCCAGCGCCAGCGGGTCCACCACCACGTGCCGCGCCAGGTGTGTCCGTACGCCCGGACGGAACGTCCCGGCGCCGAACTGCGCGAACGTGTGGTGCCTCCCGTCGCGCAGGACGACGTTGTGCGCCGCCTGCGCGCCCCCGTTGAACCGGACCACCGTGTGCACCTGCCGGGTGGCGCAGAGCAGGTCCACCACTGTGCCCTTGCCGGCGTCGCCGTAGCCGAGGTCGACCACCGTCACGTGGTTCACAGCCGGGTGACCCCGCTTCCGCCGTCGGCCGGGCTGAACGGCAGCGTCGCCACCGCACGCCGGCCGGAGCCGAGCCGGGCGAGCGCCTTCGAGACGGTCCGGGTGGCGGTGGAGCCGGCCCGGTCCAGGTCGCGCAGCCCGGCGTCCAGGTCGATGGCCTGCTCGCCGAGGCCGACGGTGAGCGCGATCGTCTCGCAGACCGCGTCCAGGTCGTCCAGCTCGACAGCGTTCTGCCCGAGCAGGCCGCGCCAGAAGTCCAGCACCTTGCGGTTGCCCGCGTAGTGGCTGCCGGCGGGCAGCAGGTAGTAGGTGTCCCAGCGCGCGGTCACCTCGTCCACCATCTGCCGGACCGGCATGTCCTCGCCCAGGCCGTCGCCGATCAGCCGGGTCACCTCAGCGGCCTTCACCGCCGGGTACGCCAGTTCGTCGCCGATGATGAACAGGTAGCCGCGCCGGCCGCGCTTGTCCCAGCTGTCGGTGGCCGTGTGCCGGGCCATGAAATAGAGCGCCAGCTCGTACGACTCCATCATCTGGCCGCCACCGCCGCCCTCCAGCACGATCCGGCCGAGGTCGTCGTCCATCCGGTTGTCGGACTCGAACTGCCCGACCTGCAACGGCACCCGGTCGCAGGTGGCGTCGCCGATCGCGCCGAACATGACCTGCGGGTCCTTCGCGTACCCCTGCCGCAGCAGCAGGCCGAGCAGCTGCGGCAGCTTGCTCTGCAGCACCCGGGGTACGTGTCCCATCGAGCCGGTGACGTCGAACAGCACGGCGATCGGCGTCGACTGCGGGTGCTCGGCGGAGTCGCGGCTCTCCCGCAGCGCGTCGCGCGGGTCGAGCGCCGGGTGCACCTTGCGGGCGCCGCTGTCGCTGTACGAGAACGCGCTCTTTCCGGTGCGGCGCCGGTAACGGTCGGCGGCGTCGTACACGTCGGTGGACCAGATTCCACTGCCCACGGCAGCCTCCCTACGGGTTGAGGGTGAAGGGTCGGAAGGTGCGCGGCCCGTACAGCCGGTGCAGCACCTCGTCCAGTTCGCGCAGCAGCCGCCAGGCGTCGTCCGGCCGGCTGGCGAGCGCGGCGCCCTGGCAGCCGTCGGCGAAGGCGCGCAGCTCGCGCGGCGCGCGGTCGCCCATCAGCCAGGTCATGCAGCGGGCGGCCATCGCGATGTCGGTGCCCGGGCCGCACTGCCGCTTCGCGGCGACCTCCGGCGGATACCAGGCCTCGTGGCCGGGCACCAGCGCCGGCACGAGCCCACCGGGCTCGGCCGAGAAGCACCAGTCGACGAGCACCACGCCGTGCGCGTCCGGCTCGATCAGGACGTGCCGGGGCAGCACCGCGCCGTGCACCACGCCGGCCCGGTGGGCCAGGCCGAGCGCCACGAGCAGCCGCCGCCACATCCAGGCCGCGTCGCGCGGGTCCAGCCCGTCCGGGTACGCGCGGCGTACGTCGTCCAGGCTGCGCAGCCCGGGTACGGTCACCAGCTCGTTGACCTGCCGTTGCACGCCCGTGGACGGGTCACGCGCCGGGTAGGAGTCGACGAGCCGGGGCACGTATGCGAGGTGCTTGGCGTCGCCGCGCTCGGCGATCCGGCGCAACGCGCGCGCCTCGCGGGCCATCAGGTCGTTGTCGCCGGGGTGCCGGGCCACCTTGAGCAGCCGCCCGTCCCCGTGGTCGTGCAGGTCGGCGACGTCGCCGGCGTACGTCGGGGCGGGGGTGCGCCACCGGGTGGTGACGGTGACCAGCGCTTCGGCGGCGGCGGCGCGTACCCCGGGCTCGGCCGCGCCCAGCCGGTCGGGGTGCAGCGCGCCGACCAGCTCGCGGTAGCGGCGGGCCGGCTCCTGCGTGCCGAACAGGTCGGCGTCGGTACGCGCAGCGGTGACCAGCCGGATCGCCTCCTCGGTCCTCACCGCACCGTCTCCTCCCGGGCGGGGCGCAGGAGCGCCGGGTGCAGCAGCCGGGCGTCTCCGGCGCGGTAGAGCTTGGCCCGGGGGCCGCCGCGCGCGCCGCCGCGTTCGGTGCTGGCGCCGGTGCTCTCCACGAAGCCGGGCACCGAGAGCACCTTGCGGTGGAAGTTGCCGGCGTGCAGCGGGTGGCCCCAGACCGTCTCGTAGACCTCCCGCAGCTCGGTGACTGTGAACTCGGGGGCGAGGAACCGGGTGGCCAGCGGCGTGTACTCCAGCTTGGAGCGGGCGCGCTCCAAGCCGTCGTCGATGATCCGGCCGTGGTCGAAGGCGAGCTGCCGGCTGGTGAGCGCGGTGACCGGCAGCCAGATCGCCTCGTCGGCGTCGGTGTCGGCGACCGGGTCGGGCAGGTCGGGGGCGAATGCCAGGTGCGCGACCGAGACCACCCGCATGCGCGGGTCGCGGTCGGGGGCGCCGTAGCTGCCGAGCTGTTCCAGGTGCACCCGGCGCAGCCGCTCGCCGCCGAGGCCGGTCTCTTCGGCCAGCTCGCGCCGGGCGCCCGCGGTCAGGTCCTCGTCCGGGTGGACGAAGCCGCCGGGCAGCGCCCAGTGCCCCGCGTAGGGCGGCGCACCCCGGCGGATCAGCAGCAGGTGCAGCGCGCCCTCGCGGATGGTCAGGGCGACCACGTCGACGGTGACCGCGACCGCGGGGTAGTCCCGGGGGTCGTACCCGGCGAGGAAGTCCTGCTCGTTCACGGTCACTCACTCTCAGGTTGAGAACAACTCAATCTGAGAACAACTTAGCGCCGAAAAGAGGGGACGGCAAGTCCCCTCTTTCGCTCAGCGCACCGAACCGACCAGATGCGGCCTTCCGTCCCGGGCGCTGTGCAGCGCGAAGTCCCAGCCCGCGCCGGTCGTCGAGGCGCTGAACGCGACTGTCGACGGCAGCGGCACCGGCAGCTTGAACGACACGTCCACCGTGTACGCCTCGGGCAGCCGGGGTTCCAGCGCGGCCAGGCAGCGGGCCTTGCTCCACATGCCGTGCGCGATCGGGCGCGGGAAGCCGAACAGCCGCGCGCCCAGCTTCGACGTGTGGATCGGATTGTGGTCGCCGGAGACCCGGGCGTAGTCCGTACCCACGCGGGGTGTCACCCGCCACCGGGCCGAGGCGGCCGGCGGCGCCGGGCGGTCGCCCCTGTCGCGCCGCGGGCCGCCGCCGGACGCGCGCTCCTTCCCGAGGTACGTGGACACGCCGCGCCACACCTCCTCGCCGCCGATCGACCCGACCAGCACCACGTCGAGCTGGCGGCCCCGCTCGTGCGGGCGCAGGTTCTCCGCGTACGTGTGGAAGTCGACGTTCTCGCCGACCTCGACCGGGCGGTGCACGGTGATCCGGTTGGCCACGTGCACCACGCCGGTGAGCGGGATGGGAAAGCCCGGACCCGTCATCAGCCGCAGCGACAGCGGGAACCCGAGCACGTGCAGGTACGTCGCCGGCAGCCGGTCGGTCAGCCGGAACCCGCACACCCGGTCGTAGTCCGCCAGGTGCCGCTGATCCACAGCGACCCCGCCAACGGCAAGTTCCAGCCCCGGCACGTCCCCACCGCGCCGCCCCCCGACCCCAGGCACCACCCCGAGTAGCGCCCGCCGATAAAGCGCCGAACTGGCCGGCAGCCCGTCCAACTCCACCCGCCGCCGCCCCGCCGCTCCTTCACCCCGTTGATCATGAAGTTGGCTGCCTTGTGGATCTCCAGAAATGCCGTCAACTTCATGATCGTCGGAGGAGGGGCGGGCCTGCGTGCGAGCCAGGGCGGCGGCTCGGGCCGCCGTGAGGTCGCGGGTGGGGCCCTCGATCAGGTCGTGCAGGGTCAGGTCGTCGTCCTCGTGGTCCTTCGGCATCACGCCCCCAGGAGGCTCTGGCCGCAGACCCGGACCACGTTGCCGCTGACCGCGCCGGTCGCCGGCCAGGAGAGCCACCCGATCGTCTCGGCCACGTCCACCGGCAGGCCGCCCTGGGCCATGCTGTTCATCCGCCGTCCCGCCTCGCGGATGGTCAGCGGGATACGCGCGGTCAGCCGGGTCTCGATGAAGCCCGGCGCCACGGCGTTCAGGCTGATCCCGCGCTCGCGCAGCACCGGGGAGAGCGAGTCGACCAGGCCGATCACGCCGGCCTTGCTCGTCGCGTAGTTGGTCTGCCCCCGGTTGCCGGCGATCCCGGCGATCGACGAGACCGAGACGATCCGGCCGCCGGCCGGAATCAGGTCGCGTTCCAGCAGCACGTCGTTGATGCGCTCCTGGCTGGACAGGTTCACGTCGATCACCGAGTCCCACCGGTCGGCGTCCATCCGGCCCAGCGTCTTGTCCCGGGTGATGCCCGCGTTGTGCACCACCACGTCGACCCGCCCGTGCCGGGACGCCAGGTGCTCCGCCAGCCGGGTCGGCGCATCCGGCGCGGTCAGGTCGAGCTGCACCGCGCTGCCGCCGATGTCGTTGGCGACGGCGGCCAGCTCGTCCCCGGCCGCCGGGATGTCCAGCGCCACCACCTGCGCGCCGTCGCGGGCCAGCACCTTCGCCAGCGCCGCGCCGATGCCCCGGGCCGCGCCGGTCACCAGCACCACCTGCCCGTCGAGTGGCCGGTCCCAGTCGGCCGGGGCGACGGCGGTGCCGGTGCCGACCCGGATCACCTGGCCCGAGACGTACGCGGACCGGCCGGAGAGCAGGAACCGGAGCGTGGACTCCAGGCTCACCGGGGTGCCGGCGTCACCCTCGCGCGTGACGTAGACCAGCTGGGCCGTCACGCCCCGGCCGAACTCCTTGCCGATGCTGCGGGTCAGGCCCTCCAGCGCGCGCTGGGCGGTAGCCTCCCGGGGGGAGCCGCACTCGGCCGGCGGCGTGCCCAGCACGATCACCCGGCCGCTGGGCACCAGCGAGCGGGCCTGCGGGTGGAAGAAGTCGTAGAGCTGGCGCAGCCCGGCGGAGTCGGTGATGCCGCTGGCGTCGTACATCAGGGCCGCGAAGCGGCGGTCGGCGTCGTGGGCGGCGACCGGGTCGGCCAGCTCGACCCCGGCGGCGGTCAGGATCTTCCCGGCCGGCTCGGCGATCCGGCCGCCGGCCGAGGAGCCGAGCAGGACCGGCCCGGGAACGAGCGGGTCACCCGGCGTGTGTCGGCGCAGTCGGGGCGGGTCGGGCAGCCCGAGGCGCTTGACCAGCGCGCGACCGGCCCCCGTCTGGACGAAGCTCGCGTACCTGTCGGTCATAGGCGTAGCCTACTGGCGAGTAGGGTTCGGGCAACAGTTTCGAGGGAGGCCGATCGTGCAGAGTGTCCGGCGGGTCGCGGTCATCGGGGGCAACCGCATCCCCTTCGCCCGGTCCAACTCGCGCTACGCGCACGCGTCGAACGCGGACATGCTCGGTGCGGCGCTCGACGGGCTGGTCGCCCGGTTCGGGCTGGCCGGCGAGCGGGTCGGCGAGGTGGTGGCCGGCGCGGTGCTCAAGCACTCCCGCGACTTCAACCTCACCCGTGAGGTGGTGCTCGGCTCCCGGCTCGACCCGCACACCCCCGCGTACGACATCCAGCAGGCCTGCGGCACCGGGCTGGAAGCGGCCATCCTGGTCGCCAACAAGATCGCCCTCGGGCAGATCGAGGTCGGCATCGCCGGTGGCGTCGACACCACCTCGGACGCGCCGCTCGCCGTCAACGAGGACATGCGGCGCACGCTGCTCCAGCTCAACTCCGCCCGTACGCTCGGCGAACGACTCAAGATCGCGGCGAAGCTGCGCCCGCACCAGCCGTTCAAGCCGGAGATCCCGCGCAACGCCGAACCCCGTACCGGGCTGTCCATGGGTGAGCACGCGGCCCGCACGGCGCTGCGCTGGAACGTCGACCGGACCGCGCAGGACGAACTCGCGCTGCGCTCGCACCAGCGGCTCGCCGCCGCGTACGACAAGGGGTTCTTCGACGACCTGATGACCCCCTACCTGGGGCTGACCCGCGACCAGAACCTGCGCCCGGACACCAGCCTGGAGAAGCTCGGCTCGCTCAAGCCGGTCTTCGGCGCCTCCGGTGCGGACGCCGAGCGGGCCACCATGACCGCCGGCAACTCCTCGCCGCTCACCGACGGCGCATCGACGGTGCTGCTCGCGTCCGAGGAGTGGGCCAAGGCGCACAACCTGCCGGTGCTGGCCTGGTTCTCCTGGTCCGAGACCGCCGCCGTCGACTTCGTGCACGGCGACGAGGGCCTGTTGATGGCCCCCACGTACGCGGTGCCGCGGATGCTGGCCCGCGCCGGGCTGAGCCTCCAGGACTTCGACTTCTACGAGATCCACGAGGCGTTCGCCTCCCAGGTGCTGGCGACGCTGGCGGCCTGGGAGTCGCCGGAGTTCTGCAAGGAGCGCCTCGGCCTGGACGCGCCGCTCGGTTCCATCGACCGGGAGAAGCTCAACGTCAACGGCTCGTCGCTGGCGGCCGGGCACCCGTTCGCCGCCACCGGCGGCCGGATCGTCGCCACGCTGGCCAAGCTGCTGGACCAGAAGGGCAGCGGGCGCGGCCTGATCTCCATCTGTGCGGCCGGCGGGCAGGGCGTGACAGCGATCCTGGAGCGCTGACGACGGCGTCCCGCCCGGTTCTCCACCGGGCGGGCAACCCGCCTGCCGGCCCGTTCCGTCCCCTGGGCATGAGGCGAACGAGGAGCGGCGCCCCGTGACCGGGCGTGACGAGGAGTTCCGCGACTACGTGACCGCCCGGCTGGAGCCGCTGCGCCGCACGGCGTACCTGCTCTGCCGGGACTGGCACACGGCGGACGACCTGGTGTCGATCACGCTGGGCAAGCTCTACCGCAACTGGCGACGGGCGCTCGGCGCGAACAACATCGACGCGTACGTCCGGGGGATGCTCACCAACGCGTGGCTGGACGAACGGCGCCGCCCGTGGCGGCGGGAGCACAGCACCGACGAGGTGCCGGACCGGGCGGACCTGGCAGCCGGGGAGCCGTCGGTCGGTGAGCGGGAGATGCTGCTGGACCTGCTGGGCGGGCTCGCGCCGCGGCGTCGGGCGGTGGTGGTGCTCCGGTTCTACTGCGACCTGTCCGTCGAGGAGACCGCGCAGATCCTGGGCGTCACCACCGGCACCGTGAAGAGCCAGTCCGCCCGCGCGCTGGAGACGCTGCGGCTGCTCGCCTCGCACCATTCGACAGTGGAGAGCGGGAGGCGGCGATGACGTACCGGCAGATCTTCGACGCGGCGATCGGCGACGCGCCGCCGACGACGGTCGACGTGGACGCCCTGGTGGCGCGGGAGGGCCGGCGTCGCCGGCGTCGGGTGGGCGCGTACGCCTCGGCGACAGCGGTGCTGGCGCTGGCGTTCGGCGTCGGCGTGGTCGTGCAGCCGGGAGCGTCAGGCGGCCCGGCGCCCACCCTCCCGGTCGCGTCGGCCTCCGCCTCCGCCCGGTCCGAGCCGGAGCGCCTGCAAGCGGCGATCCTTACCGCGTTCCACCGGGAGGCGCCGGACCTGCGGTGGGTGCAGGGCGGGTCGACCGCCGACCGCGAGACCTGGGACGGCCCGGTCACCGACACGCCGCCGTGGACGGTGAAGCCGTTCCAGTGGGAGTCCATGACCGGCTGGTTCGCGGTGGGTGTCGCCGCTAGGGGCGAGGTCCGGTCGTATCTGACCATCAACGTGGGCAGGATGCGCCCCGGCCACACGAGCCCGGGCGACTGCACCCCCGGCCAGGTCACGTGCCGGTCCTTCACCGGCCCCGCGGGTGAGCTCGTGGTGGCGCACGACACGGAGGGCAGGCGCCTGGTCGGGTCGGTGACCAAGCGCACGGTCCTGCGTAGCGTGACCGTCGAGCGGGCCGACGGCACCAACGTGTCGGTGCAGACGGTCTCGTCCACCGACCGGCATCTGATGACAGTCGAGGAGATGGCTGCGGTCGCGCTCGACCCGGAGATCCGGCTGGGCTGACGCCGTGTCCCGGTCCGGCCCGCCCACAGGCCGGACCGGGTACCGGCGTCGCCGGGACCGGCCCGGGCCTCATGAAAGACTGAGGTACGTGACGACGATCCCGAACGTGCTCGCCAACCGGTACGCCTCGCCCGAACTGGTCGCCCTCTGGTCGCCGGAGGAGAAGGTCCGGATGGAGCGCCGGCTCTGGCTGGCGGTGCTCAAGGCCCAGCGTGACCTCGGCGTGCCGGTGCCGGACGGGGTCGTCGAGGCGTACGAGCGGGTGGTCGACCAGGTCGACCTGGCCTCGATCGCGGCGCGCGAGCGGGTCACCCGGCACGACGTGAAGGCCCGGATCGAGGAGTTCAGCGCGCTCGCCGGGCACGAGCACGTGCACAAGGGGATGACCTCCCGAGACCTCACCGAGAACGTCGAGCAGCTCCAGATCCGCGCCTCGCTGGAGCTGATCCGGGACCGCGTGGTCGCCACGCTGACCCGGCTGGGCTGGCACGCGGGCGAGTACTCCGCGCTGGTGATGACCGGCCGTTCGCACAACGTCGCCGCGCAGGCCACCACGCTCGGCAAGCGCTTCGCGTCGGCGGCCGAGGAGCTGCTCATCGCGTACGAGCGGCTGGAGGACCTGATCGGCCGCTACCCGCTGCGCGGGATCAAGGGACCGGTGGGCACCGCCGCCGACCAGCTCGACCTGTTCGACGGCGACGCCGGCAAGGTGGCCGAGCTGGAGCAGCGGGTGGCCGGGCACCTGGGCTTCCGCCGGGTGCTGGACAGCGTCGGCCAGGTCTACCCGCGCTCGCTGGACTTCGACGTGCTCTCCGCGCTGGCCCAGGTGGCCGCCGCGCCGTCCTCGCTGGCGACCACGATCCGGCTCATGGTGGGCCAGGAGCTGGTCACCGAGGGCTTCAAGCCGGGCCAGGTCGGGTCCAGCGCGATGCCGCACAAGATGAACACGCGCTCGTCGGAGCGGGTGAACGGCTTCGCGGTGATCATCCGAGGTTACCTGTCGATGGTCGGTGAGCTGGCCGGCGACCAGTGGAACGAGGGTGACGTCTCCTGCTCGGTGGTGCGCCGGGTCGCGCTGCCCGATGCGTTCTTCGCCGCCGACGGGCTGTTCCAGACGTTCCTCACCGTGCTGGACGAGTTCGGCCCGTACCCGGCGGTGATCAACCGGGAGCTGGAGCGTTTCCTGCCGTTCCTCGCCACCACGAAGATCCTCGTGGCCGCCGTACGCCGGGGTGTCGGCCGGGAGGTCGCGCACGAGGTGATCAAGGAGCACGCGGTCGCCGTGGCGCTGGCGATGCGGGAGAAGGGCGCGGCCGAGAACGACCTGTTCGACCGCCTCGCCGCAGACGGCCGGCTGGGCCTCACCCGGGCCGAGATCGACACCCTGGTGGCCGACCGCAACGCCTTCGTAGGCGCCGCCACCGACCAGGTCACTCGGGTGACCGCAAGAATCACCAAGATCGTCGAATCCCACCCCGAGGCCGCCACCTACTCCCCGCCCCCCATCCTCTGACCTCTTCTTCCGGTTCTTCCGGTCGATCATGAAGTTGGCGGCACTCAAGGAGATCATTCCTGCCGTCAACTTCATGATCGACCCGGTGAACGGGCCGGTCAGGGGCCGGTGGGGGTTTCGGCTGCGGAACTCAGGTTGGGGGCGGACGCGGGTTCGGCGATGCCGCCGGGAGCGGAGGCGATCTCCGGGTCGTGGGCGGTCTCGGCCGCGATCGCCGGCTGGTCCGGCGGCATGACGTCAGGCATCTTCGGCGCGACGATCACCGCCGTGCCGTACGCGCAGATCTCCATCCACATCTCGCCGCAGTCCCGGCTGTCGAAGCGCATGCCGATCACCGCGTTCGCGCCCAGGCGGCGCGCCTCCTCGCCGAGGCGGGCCACCGAGTCGGTACGCCACCGGGTCAGGTTGTCCGGCGCCATCGGGTCGTAGGCGCCACCTCGCAGGTTCTTGACCCCCTCGCGGTACGGGTTGCGGGTCCTCGCCATCGAGGAGACCACTTCGCCGAGGATCTGGCGGATCTCGTAGCCGGGCAGTTGATCCGTCGTCACGACCAGCACACTTCCGATGCTGTCAGTCCCCGGCCGGGTGGTTCGCGAGCCGTGTTCAGCTGAACGGATGCTGAAAAACGGCGCGGCGCGGACGGCCGGGACGCACCCGGCCGATCCGCGCCGCATCGGCATCAACCGTCAGACACCGGCCGTCGAGGTGATCCAGGACCGGTTGTACGCGACACTGCCGTAGTTCTGGATCGTGGTGCCGTTGGCGGTGGAGGCCACGCCGACCTGCCGGCCGTTGTAGAACTGCGGGCCGCCCGAGTCGCCGCGCCACGCGTTGCCGTTGACCCGGGTGCTCCGGATCGCCTGGCCACCGTACGCGTCGGTGACGCTGGTGCTGGTCACCTGGACGGTGGCGGTCTTGAGCTGGGGCGACGCGCCGCAGCCGCTGTAGCAGGTCATGCCCCAGCCGTAGATCGTGTTCGTCGAGCCGACCGGCGGGTTGCTGCTGGCGAGCGAGACGGCGGAGGTGCTGACCGTGCTGGACAGGCGCAGCAGGGCCAGGTCGTAGCGGGTGTAGGAGGCGCTCACGGTTCGGGTCACGCCGCCCGAGGCGTAGTAGACGCTGCCGACCCGGACCGACATGGTGCCGCTGACGCAGTGCCGGGCGGTGAGCACCCACTGGGGCGCGATCACGCTGCCGGAGCAGGTGAACGAGCCGTTGCTGAAGACGGCGGCAGCCCACGGCGCGGACGAGACGGTGCCGCCGCCGATGATCGGCTGGGGGCCGGCCGGCGCGGCGGTGGCGCCGGAGGCGGTGGCCAGGACGCCGGCCAGCGCGGTGGTCAGCACGGCGAGCAGGGGACGGAGGCGCATGTCGGGGCTCCTTCTGCGCGGACGCCCGGGGGTTGCCGGGCAGGGGGTGACACCCGCCGGCTTGGGGTGGGCCGGCGAGGGACATCGATCTAACTCATCGACATCTGACGATGCATGCTACGACCGCGACACCCTCTGTCACAAGGTGCGGATCGAATCACGCCGATGGCGTGACGCGCGCCGCGTACCGCACGAGTGTGCTGTCGGATACCGGTCCAAGGTGGGGTGTTTCACGGCAGAATGCCTGCTGGGAGGCGTTGTCGAAGGGCTCCGGCGAGCACGCAGCGCAACGAATTCGCATCGACGCCGCAACGAACGGGCAACGGTGCCGGTCCGGCCCTGCCGGTGGCGCCGATCGGTGCCGGAACTGCCCCCGGCCGGTGCGGGCCGGGCGGTATCTGCCAGGTAGGCTGGCTGCGCTCGCCCGATTGTTGGGCCGGCACCCAACTGCGTACACAGTCAGGAGTGCCCAGTGCCTCGCGTCGTAGTCGACGTCATGCTCAAGCCCGAGATCCTCGATCCGCAGGGCCAGGCCGTCGCAAACGCGCTGCCCCGCCTCGGCGTCAGTGACGTCGCCTCGGTTCGGATCGGCAGGCGGATCGAGATCGAGTTCACCGGCGAACCGGACCTGGACCGGGCCCGGGAGATCGCCGACAAGCTGCTGGCCAACCCGGTCATCGAGGACTTCACCGTCCGCGTGGTCACCGCCGACGAGACCGCGGGCGCGCAGTCGTGACCGCCCGGGTCGGTGTGGTCACCTTCCCCGGCTCGCTCGACGACGGGGACGCGGCCCGGGCCGTACGGATCGCCGGCGCCGAGGCGGTCCGGCTCTGGCACGGCGACCCGGACCTGCACGGGGTGGACGCTGTCGTCCTGCCCGGCGGCTTCTCCTACGGCGACTACCTGCGCTGCGGCGCCATCGCCCGGTTCGCCCCGGTGATGGAGACGATCGTCCAGGCCGCGCGCGGTGGCCTGCCGGTGCTCGGCATCTGCAACGGCTTCCAGATCCTCTGCGAGGCCCATCTGTTGCCCGGGGCGCTCACCCGCAACCAGCACCTGCACTTCCGCAACCGGGACCAGGTCCTGCGGATCGAGAGCACCGGCACCGCCTGGACGAACGCGTTCCAGCCGGGCCAGGAGGTGCTCATCCCGGTCAAGAACGGCGAGGGCTGCTACGTCGCCGACCCCGCGACGCTCGACCGGCTGGAGGGCGAGGGCCGCGTCGTCGCCCGCTACGTCGGCGGCAACCCCAACGGATCGCAGCGCGACATCGCGGCTATCACCAACGAGGCCGGCAACGTCGTCGGCATCATGCCGCACCCCGAGCACGCGGTGGAGGCGCTCACCGGCCCCTCCCTGGACGGCCTCGGCTTCTTCACCTCGGTGCTCAAGCATCTGGTGGGAGCGCCGGCGTGATGGTGGCCGGGAACATCGGTCGGCTCACCCGCCGCACCGGCGGCGAGCGCAGCAAGGAGACGTCATGACCACCCATCCGGACCCGGCCCTGCGCGAGGCGCAGGGCGTGGTGCCGCAGGCCGGCCCGAACGACGACTGGGCGCTGGGCGTGGACACCGTTCCCCGGGCCGCCGACTCGCCGGAGGAGCTTCAGCCGTACGCCGAGCTGGGCCTCCGCGACGACGAGTACGACCGGATCCGGCACATCCTCGGCCGCCGGCCCACCCAGGCCGAGCTGGCCATGTACTCGATCATGTGGAGCGAGCACTGCTCCTACAAGTCGAGCAAGGTGCACCTCCGCCAGTTCGGCGAGAAGGCGCCGCCGAGTGACCGGCTGCTCGCCGGCATCGGCGAGAACGCCGGCGTGGTCCGGGTCTCCGACGAGCTGGCGGTGACCTTCAAGGTCGAGTCGCACAACCACCCGAGCTTCGTCGAGCCATACCAGGGCGCGGCGACCGGCGTCGGCGGCATCGTCCGCGACATCCTCGCCATGGGCGCCCGCCCGGTCGCCGTGATGGACCCGCTGCGCTTCGGCGCGGCCGACCACCCGGACACCGCCCGGGTCCTGCCCGGCGTGGTCGCCGGCGTCGGCGGCTACGGCAACTGCCTGGGCCTGCCCAACATCGGCGGCGAGGTCGTCTTCGACCCCTGCTACCAGGGGAACCCGCTCGTCAACGCGCTCTGCCTGGGCGTGCTGCCGGTCGACCGGCTGCAGAAGAAGGACGCCACCGGCCCCGGCAACATCGTGGTGCTGATGGGCGCCAAGACCGGCCGCGACGGCATCGGCGGCGTGTCGGTGCTCGCCAGCGCCACCTTCGACGAGGGCAGCGAGCAGCGCCGCCCGTCCGTGCAGGTGGGTGACCCCTTCATGGAGAAGCTGCTCATCGAGGCGTGCCTGGAGCTGTACGACGCCGAACTGGTCGTCGGCATCCAGGACCTCGGCGGCGCCGGCCTGACCTGCGCCCTCACCGAGACCGCCGCCTCCGCCGGCACCGGCATGCGGGTCTGGCTGGAGCGCGTGCCGCTGCGCGAGCCGTCGATGGAGCCGCACGAGATCCTGGCCAGCGAGTCCCAGGAGCGGATGCTGCTCGTCGTCTCGCCGGACAAGCTCGACGCCGTGCTGAAGACCGCCGAGAAGTGGGGCGTCTGGGCCACCGCCATCGGCGAGGTCACCGCACCGTCGGCGGACGGCCAGCCGGGCCGCCTGGTCATCACCTGGCGCGACCAGCTCGTGGTGGACGTGCCGCCGGGCTCGCTCGTCGACGACGGTCCGGTGTACGCCCGGCCGATGCGTGAGCCGGCCGACCTGATCCTGCTCCAGGCCGACCGCGCCGAGACGCTGCCCCGGCCGAGCACCCCGGAGGCGCTCCGGGAGACCGTGCTGCGCATGATCGCGTCGCCGAACCTGGCCGACAAGACCTGGGTCACCGAGCAGTACGACAGGTACGTGCTCGGCAACACCGTGCTCGCCCAGCCGGAGGACTCCGGCGTGATCCGGATCGACGAGCGCAGCGGCCTCGGCGTCGCGCTCTCGGTCGACGGCAACGGCCGGTACGCCCGCCTCGACCCGTACCACGGGACGAAGCTGGCGCTGGCCGAGGCGTACCGGAACGTGGCGGTGACCGGCGCGAAGCCGATCGCGGTGACCAACTGCCTGAACTTCGGCTCGCCGGAGGACCCGGGCGTGATGTGGCAGTTCGCCGAGGCCGTGCGCGGCCTGGCGGACGGCTGCCTGGAGCTGGGCATCCCGGTGACCGGCGGCAACGTCAGCTTCTACAACCAGACCGGCGCCGCCGCCATCCACCCGACCCCGGTGGTCGGCGTGCTGGGCGTGCTCGACGACGTCGCCGACCGCGTGCCGATGGGCTTCGTGCCGCGCCCGGCCGGCGACCACGACCAGCTGTTCCTGCTGGGCGAGACGCACGTCGAGCTGTCCGGCTCGGAGTGGGCCTGGGTGACGCACGAGCACCTGGGCGGCATCCCGCCGCAGGTCGACCTGGCCCGTGAGCGGCAGCTCGCCGAGCTGATGGCCGAGGCGGCCCGGGTCGGGCACCTCAGCTCCGCGCACGACCTGTCCGACGGCGGTCTGGCGCAGAGCCTCGTCGAGTCGGCCCTGCGCCGCGGCGTGGGCGCCCGGGTCGTGGTCCCGGAGCACTTCGCCGGTGGCTCGATGCCGTTCGTCTTCCTGTTCAGCGAGTCCGCCGGCCGCGTGCTGGTGTCGGTGCCGCGCGGCCACGAGAAGGCGTTCACCGCCCTGTGCGCCGAGCGCGGCGTGCCGTGGGAGTTCATCGGCGTCACCGACCCGGCCTCCGGCGCACTGGAGGTGCACGGCCAGTTCCGGATCGGCCTGGACGAGCTGCGCGAGGCGCACACCGGTACGCTCCCGCGCCTGTTCGGCGCCGCCGAGGCGGCCCGGGTGGAGGTGGAGGCGACCCGTACCGGGACCACCACTGTGCTTCCGGCCACCGCCGAGCAGCCGGTCGGCGTGGACCCGGCCGCTGTCGACGCCGAGCCGATCGCAGAGGCCGGCCGGGACACCCCGCCGGCCGACGCCGAGGCGTCCGCACCCGCTGTCGAGGCGCAGTCCGACGCGCCGGACGAGGCTGCGCAGGCCGACGCGACGACGCCCGTGGACGGAACCCCGGCCCAGGACGAGTCGGAGAATGCCGACGGGTCCGACGGTCCGGCTCCCGGTGAGCCGGCGCCGGGTCAGCGCTGAGGCGCTGGCCTTGGCCGTCTTCGCCCAACCCGGCTCCGGTGCCCGGTTCGACTGGGGACTGACCGGGGCGGCGGAACTCGGCCGGGTCTGTGCCGCCCTGGTGGTGGTGGACGTGTTGTCGTTCACCACCGCCGTGGAGGTGGCGGTGAGCCGTGGCATGCGGGTGCACCCGTTCCCGTGGGGTGAGCAGGCCGCCGACTACGCCCGCCGGGTGGGTGCCGTGGCCGCCGTGGGCCGCCGGAAGACGACTGCGGAGCACCAGTGGTCGCTGTCCCCGGCGGCGCTGCGGGCCGCGCCGGTCGTCGCCGACCTGGTGCTGCCCTCTCCGAACGGCTCGGCGATCAGCGCCGCCGCCAGCGCCACCGGAGTGCCGGTGGTCGCGGCGTGCCTGCGTAACGCACCCGCCGTCGGGCGCTGGCTCCTGGCCGAGGGGTACGGCTCGAAGGACGCACCCGTGGGCGTGGTGGCGGCCGGGGAGCGCTGGCCCGACGGGTCACTCCGGCCGTGCGTGGAGGACCAGCTCGGTGCGGCCTGCGTACTCGATGCGCTGGCCGGGGTGCCCGGCGGGCTCTCGGTGGAGGCTGCGATGGCGCTCGCCGCGCTGGCGAGCACGCCGGACGTGCCGGCGGCGGTCCGGGGCTGCGTCTCCGGGCGGGAACTCGCCGAGGGCGGCTTCGCCGAGGACGTCACGGTGGCGACCGAGGTGGGCGTCTCCGACGTGGTGCCGGTGCTCCGCCAGGGCTACTTCGCCCCGGCCTGATTCCCCCTGCTGACGACTGTGGCCGCCCGCTGTTCGCGGACGGCCACAGTTCTCACATCTGGTGCCGGTCAGTCGTCCAGCCAGTCGAGGCGTCGTCCGCTCCGGTCCGCCTGCCCGTCCGGGCGGGCGCGACCAGCCTGCGCCGGGTCGTTGGGGTAGCCGTTGTCGTAGCCGCCCGCGCGCTGCTGCGGCGGCTCCTGACCGTATCCGCCCTGCTGGCCGTAACCGCCCTGCGGGGCCTGGCCGTAGCCGTCGCCGTATCCGCCGCCCTGCTGGCCGTAGCCGCCGGACTGGTGGCCACCGTCGTAACCGCCACCGGTGTTGCCGTAGCCACCGGCCGACGCGTCGCCGTATCCGCCCTGCTGACGGCCGTTGTCGTAGCCACCTGTCGCGCCGCTGTCGTAGCCGCCCTGGGACCGGCTGTCGTAGCCACCGGGGTTGTCGTAGCCGCCCGCGGGCGCGTCGCCGTATCCGCCCTGCTGCCGGGTGCTGTCGTAGCCGCCGGCCGGGGCGTCGCCGTAGCCGCCGGCGGGGGCGCTGTCGTACCCGCCGGTCGGCGCGTCGCCGTAGCCGCCGCCCGCCGCGCGACCGCCGCCGTAGCCCGGGGCGTCGCCGTACCCGCCGGTCGGGTTGTCGCCGTAGCCCCCACCGGCGGCGTTGCCGTAGGCGCCGGTGGGCTCGCCGTACCCGCCCTGCGGGCGGGCGCTGTCGTACCCGCCGGTCGCGCCGTTGTCGTAGCCGCCCGACGCGGCACCGCCGTAGCCACCGGCCGCACCGTAACCGTCGCCCTGCTCCGGGCTGCGGCCGTACGGGGCCGAGCCGGCCTGGTCGTAGCCGCCGCGGTCCTGCTCCGGCTGGTAGGTGCTGGTCGGGTACGGGTCGGCCGCCGGCGCGTACTGCGTGCTGTCACCGGTGTAGCGGCCGGTGGGCTCGTCGAAGCGCTCGTTGCCGTAGCCGCCGCCCTGGGCCGCGTAGCCGGCCGCGCCCGCCGCCGCGCCTGCGGCGTAGCCGGCACCGGATGACGGGCCGTTGCCGTAGCCGGCACCGGAGGAGGGGCCGTTGCCGTAGCCGCCGCCCGACGAGGGCGCGTTGCCGTAGCCGCCCGCGCCGCCGTAACCGCCCTGGCCCGCTGCGTCGTCGCCGTAGCCGTAGCCGCCCTGGCCGCCACCTGCGCCGTACGCCGGGCCGGGCGGCGCGCCGTACGGGTCCGGCGGGACGTCGTCCACGACCGGCCGCTGGAGCATGGTGGGGGCGTCGCTGATCGAGGGGCCGCCGACCATCGTCGCGGCCGGCCCGGCGCCCATCCCGTTCACCACCCGGGTCTGGTCGTCGGTGCCGTGGTAGGCGCCCCGGGCGCCCGGGATCGCACCGGCCCCGCCGGGACCACCCGGACCGGCCGGCCCACCCGGACCGTCGCCGTCACCGTCGTCGCCCTCGTTCTTGCGGCGCATGTAGAGCAGCACGATGGTGCCCACGCCGACGGCGACGAACAGGCCGCCGAGCAGGATGAGCAGCCAGGAGCCGAAGCCGCCGGAATCCTCGTTCGCGGCCGGCTGCTGCGCGGCGGGCGCCTCGGCCGACGGGGTGTCGGTCGCCTCCTCGTCGAGCGGCTCCTCGGACGGCGGGGCGGACTCACTCGCCGACGGGCTGGCGCTCGGGCTCGCCGACGCCTTCAGCTGGATGCTGAGCCGGACGCCGGTCACCGACTGGCCGGCGTTCGCGTTTATCGACCGGGCGACCGGCGAGGCGCCGTCGGTGGAGGCGCCGAGGTCGATCCGGCCGGGCGCGATCGGGTTGGACTCGGAGCCGCTGAAGCTGAAGTTGCCGTTGCCGCTGGTGTTGGTGCGGCGTTCCTTGCCCGCGCTGTCGCGGAGCATGACCAGGGCGCCCTCGATCGGATCGCCGTCGGCGTTCACCACCTTGCCGGACACCGTCTTGACGGTCTGCGGCTGCTGCGGCGCCTCAACCTTGCCCTTGACCGCGAGCTGGAAGTTGCCGGTGGCCGGGTCGGAGTTGTTGGGCCGGACCTGCACCGTGACCGAGGCGTTGGCGTCCTGCGCGTTGTCGTTGGCGCGGATGGTGAGCAGTTGCGTCCGCGGCCTGTTGTTCCCGGGCGGGAAGTTGATCTGACCGCAGCCCGAGGCACAGCTGACGCCGGACGGCAGGCCGGTCAGGCCGATCTCCGCGCTCTCGTCGCCGTCGCCGGGAGTGACCTGGACGCTCACGGTCGCGTCGCTACCGGCGTTGACCGTAATCGATCCCGGAGAGACGCTGACGTTGGCGGCGAAGGCGGGAGCTGCGGGGACGGTGAGCAGGGCGCCGAAGACCAGCGCTACGACCACACCGGCCCGCTGCTTCCAGGCACGTCGGTGTGTTGACACGTCCACCGCCTTCCGGGTCTGATCGCCCCGCCGGCCGTTCGGCCGAGGTTGATCACTCACGGTACGAATAACGCCGTCGGCAACTATGCCTTGTCTGACCGGATCATCTCTACCCAGGGCCGCCGTCGGACGGCCTTCTGCCGGGTCGTATCGTCCCGTCGTGTCCTCTCCGCACGCTTATTCCGAAGCGGTACTCGCCGCCCTGGCGGCGCTGGACGAGGGGCGTACGCCCGAACGGCCGGTGCTCCGGGAGGCGGTCCGGACCCTCTTGGCTGCCCTCGCGGATCGCGCCCCCGGCCGATCGGTGGAGGTGCGCGTCCCACCCTACGGTGCGGTCCAGTGCGTGAGTGGTCCACGACACACCCGCGGCACGCCGCCGAACGTGGTGGAGATGGATCCGGCGACCTGGCTGGCGGTCGCCACCGGGCGCCGGGGATGGGCGGAAACGGTCACTGAGGGTCGCGTCCGGGTTTCCGGAAATCGGGCTGACCTCTCCCCGTACCTCCCTGTTTAGGCATCAAGCAGCGCAAACTCTGCTCACGCTGAGCGGATGCTTCGTGACTGTCGGTGTCGACTGCTGGTCGCGTACACTGAGAGCCGACGACGGTCCCGGCCCATGTGTGCGGAGCTGCCCCCCTGACTCCGCCAGGCCAGTCCAGACCCCACTGCGAGGGAGCGGCAGGTGCCCCGAGGCGATGGCCGGCTGAGCCACGACCTTGACCCCCAGCGACCCGGCCCACAGGACGCGTGCGGCGTCTTCGGCGTCTGGGCGCCGGGTGAAGAGGTCGCCAACCTCACCTACTTCGGGCTCTACGCCCTCCAGCACCGCGGTCAGGAGGCCGCGGGCATCGCGGTGAGTGACGGCTCCGGTGTCGTGGTCTACAAGGACCTCGGCCTGGTCGCCCAGGTGTTC
The DNA here is from genome assembly GCF_027497335.1 of Micromonospora sp. WMMA1976. Lineage (NCBI taxonomy): Bacteria > Bacillati > Actinomycetota > Actinomycetes > Micromonosporales > Micromonosporaceae > Micromonospora > Micromonospora sp. WMMA1976. The sequence continues at coordinate 6,447,374 of NZ_CP114912.1, forward strand.
GACGAGCCGACGCTGGCGAGCCTGCGCGGGCACGTCGCGATCGGGCACGCGCGCTACTCCACCACCGGCGGCTCGACCTGGGAGAACGCCCAGCCGACCATCCGCGCCACGACCGCCGGCACCACCATCGCCCTGGCGCACAACGGCAACCTGGTGAACACCGCCGAGTTGCAGCGCGAGGCCGCCGTGCGGGGGCTCGACTCGGACGGCTCGACGAACGACACCTCGCTGGTCACCATGCTGCTGGCGAGCCGGCCCGACCTGTCGGTCGAGGCGGCCGCGCTGGAGGTGCTGCCGCAGCTGCGGGGCGCGTTCAGCTTCGTCTTCATGGACGAGTCGACGCTCTACGCGGCGCGTGACGCGCACGGCGTACGCCCGCTGGTGCTCGGCCGGCTCGAACGCGGCTGGGTGGTGGCGAGCGAGACCGCCGCGCTGGACATCGTCGGCGCGAGCGTGGTCCGCGAGGTCGAGCCGGGCGAGCTGATCGCCATCGACGAGAACGGGCTGCGGTCCAGCCGGTTCGCCTCGCCCGAGCCCAAGGGCTGTCTCTTCGAGTACGTGTACATCGCCCGGCCGGACGCCACCATCGCCGGTCGCAACGTGCACGCCGCGCGGGTGCAGATCGGCCGCCAGCTCGCCAAGGAACACCCGGTCGAGGCCGACCTGGTGATCCCGGTGCCGGAGTCCGGCACGCCGGCCGCGATCGGCTACGCCGAGGAATCAGGCATCACCTACGGCCAGGGCCTGATGAAGAACCCGTACGTCGGGCGCACGTTCATCCAGCCCTCGCAGACGCTGCGCGCGCTCGGCGTCCGGCTGAAGCTGAACCCGCTGCGCCAGAACGTCCGCGGCAAGCGCCTGGTCGTGGTGGACGACTCGATCGTGCGGGGCACCACCCAGCGGGCGATCGTCCGGCTGCTGCGCGAGGCGGGCGCGCTGGAGGTCCACGTCCGGATCTCCTCGCCGCCGGTGAGCTGGCCCTGTTTCTACGGCATCGACTTCGCCACCCGCGCCGAGCTGCTCGCGAACGGGCTCGACAACGACGGCATCCGGCGGTCCATCGGCGCCGACTCGCTCGGTTACGTATCGCTGCCCGGTCTCATCGCCGCGACCGAGCAGCCGAAGAGCCGGCTCTGCCGGGCGTGCTTCGATGGGGAGTACCCGATCGAACTGCCGGCCGGGAACCTGATCGGCAAGCACGTGCTCGAAGGAGTGGGACGCCGGGTCGCCGCCGAGGCGGCCGGGCCGACCGGTCCGCTCGTCGCCACACCGACCCACCACCCGTAGCACCACCGACGCGGGTCCGGCCGCTCCGGGCTCGCGGGAACCACAAAGGGGAGAACCGTGACGCACGTGTCCGAGCGCAGCGGCGCAGGATCCAGCCCGACGGGCGCCGGCGGCGACCGCCAGCCCTGGTCGGCGGGGTCCGGCCGGACGCAGCGCAAACGCTCGGTCTCGTACGCCGACGCCGGGGTGTCGATCGAGGCGGGCGACCGCGCTGTCGAGCTGCTCAAGTCCAAGGTCAAGGAGACCCGGCGCCCCGAGGTCATGGGCGACCTGGGCGGCTTCGCCGGCCTGTTCCGGCTGGACACGAAGAAGTACAAGAACCCGATCCTGGCGTCCTCGACCGACGGCGTGGGCACCAAGCTGGTGATCGCCCAGCAGCTCGACATCCACGACACGGTCGGCATCGACCTGGTCGCGATGGTCGTCGACGACCTGGTGGCCTGCGGCGCCGAGCCGCTGTTCCTGCTCGACTACATCGCCACCGGCGAGGTCGTGCCGGACAAGGTCGCCGAGATCGGCGCCGGCATCGCGGACGGCTGCCGGTACGCCGGCTGCGCGCTGCTCGGTGGCGAGACCGCCGAGCACCCGGGCGTGCTGCGCCCCGACGAGTACGACATCTCGGCCACCGGCGTCGGCGTGGTCGAGGAGAGCGAGATCCTCAGCCCGGAGCGGGTCGAGGTGGGCGACGTGGTGATCGCGATGCGCTCGTCCGGCCTGCACTCCAACGGCTACTCCCTGGTCCGGCACGTGCTGCTCGGCGCCGGCCGGATGCGGCTGGACGTGGTGATCGACGACTTCGGCCGCCAGCGGACGCTGGGCGAGGAGCTGCTCACCCCGACCAAGATCTACGCCCAGGACTGCCTCAAGCTGATCGCCGAGGCCGAGGTGCGGGCGCTGGCCCACGTCACCGGCGGCGGCATCCCCGGCAACCTGGTCCGGGTGCTGCCCGAGCACGTCGACGCGGTGGTGAACCGCTCCACCTGGAAGCCGCAGCCGATCTTCGACCTGATCCAGTCCAAGGGCCGGATCGAGGACCCGGAGATGGAGGCCACGTTCAACATGGGCGTCGGCATGTTCGCGATCGTCTCCGCCGAGGACGCCGACCGCGCGCTGGCCACCCTGACCGGCCGGGGCGTGGACGCCTGGCAGGCCGGCGAGATCATCGAGGGGTCCGGCAACGTGCAGATGGTCGGACAGCACACCCGAGGCTGATCACCCTGCGCCGATCGGCCGGGCACGTGATCGGGGGTTCACCCGAGCGGTCGCCGCGGCCTAGCCTGGAGGTTCGGTTTTCAGGCAGGCGGGGGAGGTGCTGATGGCTGCGCGCGCACCCGAAGGGATGCGGGGCATCGCCGCCGTCCCGTCGTACGTGGTGATGCAGCCGACGACCTTGTGCAACCTCGACTGCGCCTACTGCTACCTCCCGTTCCGGGCGGTCGACAGGCGGATGCCGGTGGCCGTCGCCGAGGCGGTGGCGGCATCAGTGAACCCGTGGGCGGCGGGCGGTCGCTTCTCCGTCGTCTGGCACGGCGGCGAGCCGCTCGCGGCCGGCCGGGAGCACCTGGCCGCGCTGCTGGCGCCGTTCGGGCCGGACGTCGAGCACCACGTGCAGACGAACGCCACGCTGATCGACGACGCGTGGTGCGCGTTCTTCGCCGAGCACCGGGTGCGGGTGAGCGTCAGCGTGGACGGGCCGCGGGCGCGCAACGGCGAGCGGGTCACCCGGGGCGGGCGGCCCGCGTACGACCGGATCGTGGCGGGTGTGGCGGCGCTGCGTCGCCACGGCCTGCCGTTCTCGGCGCTCGCGGTGGTGTCGCGGCCGGAGCCGGGCCTGGCGACCGAGCTGTACGACTACTTCCTCGACCTGGGCTGCGACGTGCTCGGCGTCAACATCGAGGAGACCGAGGGCGTCAACACCCGGACGAACGCGCGCGACGAGGGCGCGGTCACCGGGTTCTGGGCCGAGCTGGTGGCGGCCTGGCGCCGGGATCCCCGGATCCACCTGCGCGAGGTGGAGTGGTCGCTGCGGTACGCGGGCGCGGTGCTGGCCGGCACCGCCGACGACCTGCTGCCGCGCAGCCTCGACCCGATTCCGACGGTCGGGCACGACGGTTCGGTGGTGGTGCTCTCGCCGGAGCTGGCCGGCTTCACCGACCCCCGGTACGGCGACTTCGCCAGCGGGAACGTGCTCACCACGCCGCTGGGGGACATCCTCGCCGGCGCGGCCGGTACGCCGTGGGTGGGCGAGTTCGTCGCCGGCGTGGAGGCGTGCCGGGCGTCCTGTGCGTACTTCGGGTTCTGCGGCGGTGGGCACGCCGCCAACCGTTACTTCGAGCTGGGGCGTTTCGACGGTACGGAGACCGAGCACTGCCGTAACAGCAAGATCCGCCTACTGGAGGGAGTGTTGGAGCATGCCCGAGACCATCAGTGACACCGACCGGGAGGCGGTCGCCGACCGGGTGCGGGACGCCGCTGCGGGGCTTACCGCTCTGCTCCACGAGGCGGAGGCGGCGCGGCTGCTGCGGGCGGAGGTGTCAGGCGGTGACGGCGCCGACGCGGTCTGCGCGTGGAACCACTTCGAGAACATCCCGACGTTCTACAACTGGAACAACCGGCCGCGCTGAGGGGACGGTTCCGCGATCAAGGACCTGCCGGCGCGTCGGAGCGGGGCGCCCCGGAGCGCCGGCAGGTCCCTGATCGTCGGTCGTACGCCGGCTCAGCAGAGCACATGCGTGAGCACGCGGGGGTTACCGCGTGCTCAGATGTGACCGGAGGTCAGCGGGTCGGACGAGCCCAGGTATCCGGGTCGTCGTCCGCGTGGTCCTCGTCATCGTCGTCGACATACTCTTTGTAGTCGTCGTCGAAGTTGTGCTCAGACTTTCCACTACCCGCCAGTTCGCGCTGCAAGGCGGTTAGGTCGGTGTTCGGGGAGTGGTACTTCAACTCCCGGGCCACCTTCGTCTGCTTGGCCTTAGCACGGCCGCGCCCCATGGCTCGACCCCCTCGCACAGAATGCGGGGCAGCCCGAAGGCGGGCCCCGATGACGTCAGGCATCTCTCGTGGCTCTTACGGTACATGGGGATGCCATCGTTCGGCACCTCGGGTCACCGTCGACCGGACCTGCGCGTCGCGGTGGTCCAGCTGTCACAAAGTGTACCGGGTAAGGGGTAAGCCCCGGGGCTGGCCGTGACACCGGACAAACCGGCACGAACAAGCCCGAGGATCAGCTTAACGCGCACCGACTCCGGGGGAGGAGCGCCGCCCCGCCCCCGGAGGTGAGCTTCACCGCAGATGGATCGTCCGCAGCCGGCCGACCTCGGCCATCCGCCGCTCGGCGAGCCGGTCCGCGGCGACCGCCGGCGGCACGCCCTCGTCGTCGGCGAGCTGGAGGATCTGCCGGGTCGTGTCGAAGATCCGGGTCGCGCGCAGCTTGGCGCGGTCGAAGTTGAAGCCCTCGATCTCGTCGGCCACCTGGATCACGCCACCGGCGTTCACCACGTAGTCCGGCGTGTAGAGGATGCCCCGGTCGGCGAGCACCTTCTCGATGCCCGGGTGGGCGAGCTGGTTGTTCGCCGCCCCGGTGACCACCTTCGCCCGCAGCACCGGCACGGTGTCGTCGTTCAGCGCGCCGCCGAGGGCGCACGGGGCGTACACGTCGATGTCGGAGGCGACGAGCGCCGCGGTGTCGTCGACCAGGGTGACCTGCGGGTGGGTGGTGCGCGCCCACTCCAGGGCCCGCGGGCTGACGTCGGTCGCCACGACCTCGGCGCCGTCGTCGAGCAGGTGGGCGGTCAGGTACTTGCCGACCTTGCCCAGCCCGGCCACGCCGACCCGGCGCCCGGCCAGCGTCGGGCTGCCCCAGACGTGCTCGGCGGCGGCCCGCATGCCCTGGAACACGCCCCAGGCGGTGAGGATCGAGGAGTCGCCCGCGCCGCCGTGCTCCACGCTGCGGCCGGTCACGTAGCGGGTCTCCCGGGCGATCACGTCCATGTCCGCCACGTAGGTGCCCACGTCGCAGGCGGTGTAGTAGCGGCCGTTGAGCGACTCGACGAAGCGGCCGTACGCGCGCAGCAGCGCCTCGCTCTTGATCTGGTCGGGGTCACCCCAGATGACCGCCTTGCCGCCACCGAGGTCGAGGTTCGCCAGGGCGTTCTTGTAGGCCATGCCGCGCGAGAGGTCGAGCACGTCGGCGAGGGCGTCGGCCTCGCTGGCGTACGGGTAGAACCGGGTGCCGCCGAGCGCGGGGCCCAGCGCGGTCGAGTAGATCCCGATGATCGCCTTCAGGCCGGACTGCTTGTCCTGGCAGAACACGACCTGCTCATGCCCCGTGGAGACGGGGTCGTCGGTACTGGCGAATACGCCCATGGCTGACTCCTGTGTCGGTGTGCGCCCTTGTGGGGCGCGGAACCCGGGTGGCACGCCGGCGGGATGCTGCCGGTGTCGTTGAGCCTAATATCGGCCCGAACCGTACTGTCGCGCATGTCACGCCACGGGCCCGAGGGCGGCGACGGGCGGTCCCGTCTCGTGGGAGGATCGCGCCGTGCCGTCGCTCTTCGCTTCATACCTGCGCGTGTACGAGCCGCTGACCGCCTTCGACCGGGATCGGCAGTCGTACTGGCGCCGGTACGTCAGCGAGGGTCGTGCGATAGCTCCGCTGGAGGGGCCGGTACGGCAGCGGACCGCGGTGATCGAGGCGCTCGGCGCCGGCTGGACCCGGCTGCCCGACCTGCCCGACGAGGCGTACGTCCTGGAGTCCGACGACGCGCTGCTGGTCTGCCCGTGGAACCTGCGCATCCGGGTCGCCGAGGCGGCGCTGAGCGCCCGCGACGGCGTGCCCTCGGTGCTCGCCGACGCGTTCGTGCCGCCGGTGCTCGCCGGCCAGGCCAAGGCCGTGGTGGAGGACTGGCGCAGCGGCGCCCGGGTGCTGGAGCACGGGGTGCCCCGGGTGCACGAGCAGATCGCCACCTGGGGCGTGCCGCTGCGCTGGTTCGTGCTGTTCGAGGCCGGTGAGCGGCACCTGGTCACCGATCCGGGGCGGCGGGCGCTGCGCTACCGCACCGAGATCTCCAAGGCGCGCCGCCGCGCGTCCCGGGCGCTGTCGGTGCTGCGCAAGTCGATCGGCGAGGCGCCGATCACCGAGGCGGTCGAGGAGGCGGCCCGGTGGCTGGAGGAGTTCCACCCGCGCTCGGTGGTCGAACTGGACTACGGCGGCCTGGTGCAGCTGCTGCCGGACGAGACGCTCGAAGCCGACGACTCGACCGATCTGGTGGCCGCCGGACTGTCCGGACTGGGCCGGGGCGAGGCCGAGGAGGCGTCCGCCGCGTACGACAAGCTGGTCGCCCGCTGGCGCGCGGTGCAGCTGCTCGAACGGTGCAACTGACGCCCGGTTTGCCCTGCTAAGTGGCCTTGGACACGAGAGTGTCTCGTAGCTAATGCATCACGAACCGTGATCATGAGTCCGAATAAGGTACTTTCTGCGGCATAAAAGTCGTAAAAATCGGGCATGGTTCATCCGTCCGTCTAGGGACCTTCAGCCGTTCGGCCCATGTCGGACATCGGGGACTAGCCGGACCATGGGAGACGCGTCGGCCGGCGGGACCCCGGCCGATGTCTATACATGTGGAGGAGTGACCCCGATGGCATCGCGAACGCACGAACCTGAGCCGCTACTCACACCGGCCGAGGTGGCGTCGATGTTCCGTGTCGACCCGAAGACGGTGACCCGGTGGGCCAAGGCTGGCAAGCTCAGCGCCATCCGGACCCTCGGCGGTCACCGCCGCTACCGCGAGTCGGAGGTTCGGGCCCTGCTGCAGGGGCAGATCCCCCAGCAGCGCCAGGGAGACTGACGAACCGGCGTTCTCCGGCGTTCCGATCAAGGGCGGTGCCGTCACGGCGCCGCCCTTTATCGTGTCCGGGCTCGATCGTGTCGGGTGCGGCTCAGTCCAGCACGATCCGCAGCCCCACCGTGCCGCGCTCACCCCGGCGCAACCGGCTGCCGAGCAGGCTCAGCCGGCCGATCAGCCGGTACTTCCGCTTGAGCAGCGTCCGTACACGGTTCGTGCTCTCCGGGTCGGCGATCGTCGCGTGACCCGGCACCGCCTCACCGTGCGGCCGGCCGCGCACGTCGCACGGTGCCACGGTGACCCGGCCGTCGCGCCGGATGCGCTTCACCTTGCCGGAGTCGGCCACCGTCCAGACCGCGAGCCCGTCGCCGTCGCGTACCGCCCACACCGGAGTCGGCACCGCCCGGCCGTCCTTGCGGAACGTGGTGAGCAGGACGTACTTCTCCGCAGCCAGGCGGTCCAGGTCGGTCACGCCGCCAAGGATACGGCGGTCAGGGTGCCGCCGACCGCCGGATAGCGTGCTCTCATGACCGGGGAACCCGAGATCGGCGACGTGTTCGGCGAGATGATCCGCGACGCGTACGCGGTCGCCACCGGGATCGGCCCACGCCCGATGGCCGGCGGTCGCCTGCCGCGCCCGGTCATCGAGATCATCGAGCGCGACGACGGGCTGATCAACGGCGCGCCCGCCGGGCACTACCTGGACCCGCCGCAGCGGTGGCAGCCGCACGACCACCGGGCCGTGGACCGGGTACGCGGGCACGTGCTCGACGTCGGCGTCGGCGCCGGCCGGATCGCGCTGCACCTCCAGGAGCGCGGCGTGCCGGTCACCGGGCTGGACACGTCGCTCGGCGCGCTGCGGGTCAGCCGGCACCGGGGCGTATGCGACCTGGTGCACGGCACCGTCGACGAGCACGCCGCCGACGGCCACCGGTACGACACGTTCCTGCTGCTCGGCAACAACCTGGGACTGTTCGAGGGGCGGGAACGCGCCCCGGCGATGCTCGCGGCGCTCGCCGCGCTGGCCCGTCCCGGCGCCCGGGTGATCGCCCACGGCACCGACCCGTACGGGACCACCGACCCGGTGCACACCGCCTACCACGAGCGCAATCGGCAGCGGGGCCGGATCGGCGGGCAACTGCGGCTGCGGCTGCGCTACCGGCTGCTGGGCACCGCCTGGTTCGACTACCTGGTCTGCTCGCCGGAGGAGTTCGCCGAGCTGGTCCACGGTTCAGCGTGGCGACTGGCCGACGTGGACGACACCGACCATCCCTACTACCTCGCCACGCTGGAGCTGCGGTGAGCGGGGAGCCGCCGGGATCCGGCGGCTCCCCCGCACCACTCAGACCTGGACGGTGGGGGTGGTCTGCTCCGGAGGCAGCCCGCCGTCGCCGTCGACCACCTCGTCCGGCGTGCCGTCCTCGTCGATGTCCACCATGGTGATGTCCACCTTGCCGTCACCGTCGGTGTCGAACTGGAACAGGTCGGCCTTGCCGTCGCCGTCGGTGTCCACCACCCACACGTCGGTCTTGCCGTCGTTGTTGGTGTCCGCGCGGAGCAGGTCCACCCGCTCGTCGCCGCGGGTCTCGACCGTCTCGGTGTTCTCCGCGCTCTCCGGTGCCTGGCTCATCTCGTTCCTTCCTTCGGCGTTGACGGCCGTCCTTACCCCGTCCGCTCCGCCCCCACGCATCCCGGCGGCCCGGCCCTGCATAGGGTCGCATGCAGGAACGAGCGAGCGGACGGGCCCGGCGGCGGAGACCCCGCGCGCCCCCGCCGCGGCGAGGGGACATCGATGAGTGGTCGTTTTGTGGTCGTCGGGGCCGGCACCATGGGCCTCGGCATCGCGTACGTGGCGGCCGGCGCCGGGTACGCGGTCGAACTGGTCGAGGTCGACCCCGCCCGGGGCGCCGAGGCGCTGCGCCGGCTCGGCGAGCTGTGGGACCGGGGCGTGCAGCGCGGCAAGCTGACCGAGGAGGCCGCCACCGCCAACCGTGAGCGCGTCACGCTCCGGGCCGGGCTCGCCGAGGTGACCGAGGGCGCCGACGTGATCGTGGAGGCGGTGCCCGAGCGGCTCGACCTCAAGCGTGCCGTCCTGCGCGAGGCGGAGAGCCGCCGGCCGGCGCTGCTTGGCAGCAACACGTCCAGCATCCCGATCGCCGAACTGGCCGCCGGGCTGGACCGGCCCGCCAGCTTCGTCGGGTTGCACTTCTTCAATCCGGTGTGGGCGATGGCGCTGCTCGAGGTCGTGGTCGGCCCGGCCACCGCGCCGGCCACGACCGAGGCGGCCGTCGCGCTCGCCGCCCGGCTGGGCAAGGACCCCGTCGTCGTACGCGACATGCCCGGCTTCGCCACCTCCCGCCTCGGCGTCACGCTCGGCCTGGAGGCGATCCGGATGGTGGCCGACGAGGTGGCGAGCCCGGCCGACATCGACAAGGCGATGGTGCTCGGCTACCGGCACCCGATCGGCCCGCTGGAGCTGACCGACCTGGTCGGGCTGGACGTGCGGCTCGACATCGCGCGCACGCTCCAGGCCGCGTACGGCGACCGCTTCGCGCCACCGCCGCTGCTCGTCGAGATGGTGGCCGCCGGGAAGCTGGGCAAGAAGTCGGGGCAGGGCTTCTACACGTGGAAGGACGGCGTGAAGCAATGAGCGGGCTGCGGATCGAGGAGCTGCCGGACCGGCTCGTGGTCACCCTGGACCGGCCGGAGAAGCGCAACGCCATCGACGCCGACCTGGTGGGCGAGCTGCACGCGGTCTGCGCCGACCTGGAGGCGCGTCCCCGGCTGCTGCTGCTCACCGGCGGGACGGCGGGCATCTTCGCCGGGGGCGCCGACATCGCCCAGCTCCGCGAGCGCGGCCGGCTGGACGCGCTGGCCGCCATCAACCAGGGTGTCTTCGCCCGCATCCGGGCACTGCCGATGCCCACCGTGGCGGCAGTCGACGGGCCGGCGCTGGGCGGCGGCGCCGAGCTGGCGTACGCCTGCGATCTCCGGGTGTGCACGGACCGCGCGGTGTTCGGCCAGCCCGAGGTGCGGCTGGGCATCCTGGCCGGCGCCGGCGCGACCTACCGGCTGCCGGCGCTGATCGGTGAGGCCCGGGCCAAGGAGCTGCTGTTCACCGGCCGGCGGGTGGACGCCGAGGAGGCGCTGCGGATCGGGCTGGTGAACCGGGTGGTGGCCGATCCGGAAGAGCTGCTGCCCACCGCGCACGGCCTGCTCGACGAGATGGCGAAGGGTTCCGCGCTGGCGTTGCGGCTGACCAAGATGGCAGTGGACGCCCCGGCGACCGCGCACCCGCAGCTCGACCTGCTGAGCCAGGCGGTGCTGTTCGAGGACGAGGAGAAGCACCGGCGGATGACCGAGTTCCTGGACCGGCGCCGGGCCCGCTGAGCCTGGGAGAGACGACGAGGGCCGCACCGGTGTCTCCGGTGCGGCCCTTCGCGTCGGTACGCGTCAGCGCTTGATGTCGACTCCCGCGTCGTCCAGCGCGGTGATCGCCGGCGCGGACTCGGCGAAGCCGATGAGCAGCAGCGCCTCCGGTCCGAACGCCTTGATCTCCTTGGCGGTGCCGCTGAAGTCGACGGGCGTCTTCGGGTCGGCCGGCGGCTCGTAGGTCAGCAGCTTGATCCGGTCCGCGCCGATGCCGGCCTTCTCCAGCTCCGAGCGGACGTTCTCCTGGAGGCCCTCACCGTACGAGTCCTTACGGGCCAGGATCGCGATCTTGCGCGGCCCGTCCCGGAGCATGACGTCGGCCAGCGCACGGCCCTGGAGGCTGTCCGGCGGCGCGGTTCGGAAATAGAGGCCGTTGTCGTCCACGGCGCTCAGCCCCGCGTCGGTGTTCGACGGGGAGAACAGGATCCGCCCGGCGGCGACCACGTCCGGCAGCACGGCCCGGGAGATGCCGGAGCCGCCTGCGCCGATGATGACCTGCACGCCCTTGCTGACGTGCGAGGCGACGGTGGCCTTGGCGACCGCCGGGTTGGTGCCGTCGTCGCCCTCGATCCACTTCACCGGCTCGCCGAGCACACCACCGGCGGCGTTCACCTCACGGATCGCGAGCGCCGCGCCGGCCGCCAGCGGCGGGTTCGCCAGCGCCAGGTCACCGGTCTTCGGCAGCAGCCCGCCGAGGACCAGCGGGGCGTCCTTCGCCTTCCCGTCGCGCAGCTTGCGCCCACGCGGCGGGGCCTTCGTGCTCGCCCCCGACTCCTCACCTGCGCCGACGAACTCGGTCTTGCTGTCGTCGATCTTCTGGTTGTCGAAGTGCATGGTGCCGTAGCTCGCGGTGGCCGGCTCGCCGGTGTCGGTGAACCCGGCGCGGGTCAGCGACACGCCCCGGTACTCGATGTCCCGGCCCGCACGGGCGAGCTCCAGGCAGGACGACACGTCGTCGCAGCGTTCACCGCCGGTGGTCACCCCGACGATCTGCTTGGCGATCTCGGCCGGAGCGGTGGTGCCGGCGAGCTGGGCGGCCAGCGCGCTGATCACCACCGCGTCGTACGACTCGGCGGAGTAGAGGAAGTCACCCAGCTTCGGGTCTACGGCGAGTAGTCGTTCCTTGAAGCTCTCGGGCAGTGGGGTGAGGGGCGTGGTGCCCTTCATCCCGTTCACCAGGTCTCCCCGGTCCTTGAGCTCAGCGGGGTACGAATTGAGCATGTTGCCGTCGGTGCCGTAGAGGCGTACCTGGGTGGCAGGCGTTTCCTCCGGCTCGTCGCTCCCGCAGGCGCTCGTGGCGAGCAGAAGCGCCGCGCAGGCCATGGACAGGGCCGCGCGCGACGTGCGTGTTCTCAGCATGGTCGTCCTTCCTCCGGCGAAGGTCCGCTGCGCACCTTAGCGTGCTCACGCGGCACGCGGGACTGTGGAGTCGGCTCCGTCGGCACCCCGACTGCGGGTATCACTCTGCGTGGTCGACGAGCCGTTTCCGGGTCACCGCTTGACCCCCGGCGATACTGTTCCGCGGGTGAACGACGAAGCACAGCAGACGCTCGACGACGCGACCGCCGTGCTCCGTTCCGCCCTCGCCGGGGACGGCGCCGGCGTGGTGGGCACGTTCGACGCGGTGGTGGACCGCTCCGGCCTCGCCGGGGCGTACGGAGTGGCGTGGTGCCTCGCCGCCACCATGCTCGGCGACGACACCCCGGGCGGCGGCGCCGCCCTCGACTTCCCCGGCATCGACCAGGCCGACTACGACACCCGCTGGGTGGCCCGTTTCGTCAGCGCGTGCGCCAACGACGACGCGGACACCGGCGAGGCGCTGTTCGGGGCGGCCGCAGCCGACGGCCTGCTGCCCGACTGCCTGCTCACGCTCGCCGGGTCGACAATCGCCACGCTGCGCAGCCGCTCGGACTGAGCCCGGCGCGCGGCCAGGCGCCCCGACTGTGGTAGCTCTGGGTGCATGTCCGAGGCGATGCTCAGCAAGGTGCGCAAGCTCCTCGCCCAGGCGGAGGACCCGGCCTGCACCCCCGCCGAGTCGGCCGCCTTCATGGCGAAGGCCACCGAGCTGATCGCCCGCTACGGCGTCGACCGGGCGCTGCTCGCCGCCCGCGACCCGGCCGCCGACCCGGTCGGTGACCGGACCGTCGAGGTGATCGCGCCGTACGCCCGGGACAAGGCCGGCCTGCTCGCGGCGGTCGCCGAACCGTTGCGGTGCCGATGCGTACGCCGCCGGCACGGCAGCGGCTTCGTCATGCACCTGTTCGGCTTCGCCAGCGACCTGGAACGGGTCGAACTGCTGTTCACTTCGCTGCTCGTGCAGGCCGCGCACGGGCTCGCCGGTGCCGTCGTACCGGCCGGGGAGCATCCGGCGGCGTTCCGGCGTACCTGGCTGGCCGGGTTCGCGTACGTCGTCGCGGAACGACTGCGCGCTGCCGAGAGCAAGGCGGTGGCGGAGTCGGGTGGACCCTCCACGGCTCTGGTGCTCGCCGACCGCTCCGATCGCGTCCAGCGCCGGGTCGCCGAGGCGTACCCCCGGTTGCGCACCGCCCCGCGACGGCGGCTGGCGGGCGGTGGCTTCGGTTCCGGCGCGGACGCCGGCCGCCGGGCCGACCTCGGTGGCACCGGCGTGGCCGGCACCGGCGCGGCGCCCGGTATCGCCGGCTGACCGATCTCAGGCGGTACGGGCGACCGTTGCCAGATAGCGGCAGAGCAGTTCGTGCCAGCCCGCGGTGAGCGCCTCGCGGTAGCCCTCGGCCGCCGTGCCGTGCCTGTCGAAGTAGCGGTGCTCGACGTCCACCCGGGTCTGCTCCGGACCTTCGGCGTGGAACAGGACCTCCACCTCGCTGGCCCGCGCCGGATCCGGCACCGGCACCCGGTCCGGGCCGATCTGCCAGGTGAACACCAGGCGCCGCGGCGGATCCCAGGTCAGCACGCGGCCCCAGTCGTTGCGGAAGCCGTACGGGCCGATCTCGTAGAGCATGCCGCCGGCCCGGGGCTCGATGCCGAGCGCGGCGAGCGCCTCCGGGCCGGACCAGGTGTATTCACGCACCCACCAGTCGGCGAGCGCGCCGGTGAAGACGGCGTACGCCCGCTCGGCGGACGCCGGGACGAGCAGGCTGCTGCGGAGGGAGAAGCGATCGGATTCCTGCTGGACCTCATCCGGATCGGCCATCTCCTGTCCCATAGGTCCGGACCATACCGGCTCATGTCTCGGTGTGCAGCTTCCGTTCCGCCCGCTTCCGGACACCGGGAACACCGTTTCCCGACAGCGCTGAGTGGTGGGACAGGCGCTCTGTGCAAGGCGCGGGCGGCGCTTCCGGGAGGTCAGGTGGGCTTCCGCGAGGTGCGGGCGGGCTTCCGCGAGGTGCGGGTGGGCGACGGATGCCGTACCGGAAAGCGGGTAAGCGCCCCCGACCGGACCGATGGGAGAGCGGGCAGCATGACCGACAGCCGAGCCACCGCACCAGTGCCGGACCCAGGCGACGAACCGACCGGCTCGCCGGCCGGTCCCGAGCCGGAGCCGGACGTCCTGCTCGACGTGCCGGAACTGACCGTCGACGAGATCCGGCTCGTGGTGGACGGGCTCGACGCCGACCTGTCGCTGCGCGCCCGGCTGGCGAACCTGCTCCAGCTCGACGCCGGCGTCCGGGTGCACCTGGAGGGCGTCGAGCTGGACATCACCGGGGTGAGCGCCGAGGCGCTGCTCAAGGTACGGCTGGAGAAGCTGGTGCAGATCCTGGACCGGGCGCTGACCACCATCGACCGCAACCCGCAGCTGATCGACGCGCTGGCGCGCTCGGCCGGCGTCACCCTGGACGACGTGCACCGGCTCGCCGCGCCGGTGGTCGACCAGACCGGGCGTACGGTGGCCGCAGCCGGCGAGGTGGTCGAGCGCACCGGTCCGGCGGTGGCAGACCGGGCCGCTCCGGCGGTGGCCGATCGGACGGGGCCGGCCGTGTCCGGCCCGATCGAGGCCCCCGAACCGCCCCGGCGCCCGGCGCGGACGGAGCCGCCACCACCGAGCCGTCCGGGTTCTTCGTCGGCGCCAGGTACTGCTGGTGGTAGTTCTCGGCGAAGTAGTCCCGAGCGGACCGAGCCGCCGCCCGGTTCCGGGCGGGCGGAGCCGTCACCGGCGTCGGTTGCCGGGCGGGAGGGGAAGCCGGAGTCCGAGCGTGCCGCCGGATCGGGGCAGGGCGCCGGGGCGGGCCCGTCGGCGGAACGTCCCGCCGAGAAGAAGCGCGGCTCGGAGCGCTCCGGCCAGCCGGCGAGCGCAGCCGCCGAGGCGGCACAACTGGCGGGACAGGCCGGGCAGGCACTGCGGCAGGCCGGCCGAAGCGTCTGGGAGGCGATCCAGGGCAGCCCCACCCAGAACCGCCGCCCCCCACAAACCTGACTGTCCCACCCGCTCCCGGCACTCCCGGGCCCGCCGCCCGCCCACCGGGCGGGGCCGGGGCGGTCGGGCAGGAGAGGGCGTTACGGGGGTGGGGAGTCGTCCGGCGCGGTCTGCTGGTGGCGGCGGAGCAGCTCCTGGAGGGCGGTGATCTCGGAGTGCAGGGCCTGACGGCCCTCCCGGGTGATCCGGATCCACGTCCGCGGACGACGGCCGTGGTAGCCCTTCTCCACCTCGATCAGGCGTGCCTCCTCCAGCACGGTGAGGTGCCGGGACAGGTTGCCCGCGGTGAGTTCGAGGGCCTGGCGGAGATAGGCGACCTCCACCCGCTCGCCTTCAGCGGCGATGGTCAGGATGCCGAGCCGGTGCCGCTGGTGGACCGTGTCGTCGAGGCCGTTCGTCGGGAATGGCCCGCTCGCGCGAGGGTCGTCCACGGTGCTCACGACTACCGATTGTGCTGCTTCTTGGCGGCGGCGAGCGCCAGACCCCCGCCGATCAGCAGGACCGGTGCCGGGAGCACGGCCGCCAGCATGAAGCTGAACCGGGTCAGATCACCCGGTTGCAGGTCGGAGAGCTGGAACCAGGCGTTCACGGCTACCAGCACGACGGTGTAGAGACCGACCACGACCCGCAGGCTCCGGCTGCGTTCCAGGCGGGCGAGGACCGCCAGGCCGACGGCGATCACGAGGTGCGGCAGCATGCCCCGGTTGGCGAGGCCGAGCAGCGGACCGGTCAGCCGACTGGTGCCGCCCCACACCGGCCCGCTGGTGTTGAACAGCAGGAACTCCAGGACGACCGGAAGGGCGAGGCCGACGAGAGTGCCCGCGAGGCCGGCGATGACGTACGACCGGGTCGGGGTCTGGACGCCGGCTCGCCGGCCGTGCCAGCGGTACCACGCCAGGCCGGCCAGGTAGCCGCCGACGAGCGCGGCCAGCCAGTACCAGCCGAGCGCGGTCGACTTCTCCAGGAAGCCGCCGCCGAGACCGCTCAGGGCAGGGCCGTCGGTCCCGGCACGCAGCGGGGCTGGTTCCGCCGACTCGACGTACAGCGGCGCGGCCGCCGCGATGAGCACCCCGAAGAGCAGGAGCGGAAGCCAGTACGCCTGACGAGCCGCCCGGGCCTGCCGACGGAGGTTGGTCATCGAGGCGAGCAGTTCCTGGGCACTGTCGTCGCGGGGTGACTCGGACGGCATGGTTCCTCCCGGCAGCCGATGTGCTGTGACTCAAATAGGTTTGCATTGCAAACCTAATAGCGCAAGGGGGCTCGCCCGTCGGTGCCACCACCGGCGGGCGCTTGTTTCGATATTCCTCTAGGTTGACAGGCTTCAAAACAGGAGGCAGAGTGGAGAATGCTTAGATGAACATCTAGACAGGGAGTCAGTCATGTCCCGCGTCCAGCTCGCCCTGCGCGTCTCCGACCTCGAAGGCTCCGTGGCCTTCTACAGCAAGCTGTTCGGCGTCGAGCCGGCCAAGCGCCGCCCCGGCTACGCCAACTTCGCGGTGGAGAACCCGCCGCTGAAGCTCGTACTCCTCGAAGGTGAGCCCGGCCTGCCGACGGTGATGGACCACCTCGGGGTCGAGGTGGCCACCACCGACGAGGTGAACGCCGCGACCGGTCGGCTCACCGACTCCGGCCTGATCACGCTGGAGGAGAACGACACCGAGTGCTGCTACGCGCTCCAGGACAAGGTCTGGGTGCGCGGCCCCGGCGACGAGCCGTGGGAGGTCTACACGGTCAAGGCCGACTCACCGCAGTTGGAGAAGGCGACCGAGAGCGCCTGCTGCGCCTCGGACACCGCCGAGCAGCCCGCCGCGGTCTGACCCGGATACGGCAAGGATCCCCATCGGAGTGTCCGCCGGTGGGGATCCTTCCCGACGGTTCAGCTACGCCGCCTGAGTGTCGAGCCCTAGCGGGACCGGACCACTGCCATGACCTCGACCTCGAGCACGGCACCGGGCAGGAAGAGCTTGCTGACCTCGACAGTCGTGCTCGCCGGCGGCGGTGTGCCAGGGAAGAGCCGGCGCCGGACGGCCGCGTACGCCGGCAGGTCAGCCAGGTCAGTCATGAACGTGCGGATGTGCAGCACGTCGTCGAAGGACGCGCCGTGCGCCGCGAGCACGCCGCCCACGATCTCGAAGATCCGTTCGGCCTGGGTGCCGGGGTCTCCGGGAGCGACCACCTCGCCTTCGTCGTCGACGGCGACCTGTCCGGCGAGCATCAGCAGCGCCCCGCCGCCGACATCGATCCGGGCGACGTGCGCGAAGCGGTCGCCGAACGGGGCCGCGACGGGTGCGGGGTTGTCCAGGGTGAGGCGCATCAGCATCCCTTCGCAGAGTCGGCTGAGACGAGGGAGGAGAGATCCGCATCCTGGTCCGGCGCGGCCTGCATCAGGTCGAGGGCGGCCTCCAGCACGGGGGCCGGCACCGGACGGCGCAGCGCCAGCCGCGCATCCTTCGCCGCCAACGCGACTGCGAACGAGGCGCCCGGCGCGGTGGCCCGTCCGACCGCGCCGGCGAGGGCCCCACGGCCGAGCACGTCGAGGGCGGTCTGCCTGTCGACACCGAGCGCCGCGGCGACAGCGAGCGCGTCGTGCAGCGCGGCGACAGCCGTCACCAGGCCCGTGTTCGCGACGAGCTTGACGGCGGCGGCTGCGCCGATCGGGCCGCAGTGACGGACCGAACCGAGCTGTTCCAGCACCGGAGCTGCCCTCTCCACGACATCGGCGGGACCGCCCGCGAAGATCGCCAGCGTGCCGGCCCGGGCGGCGTCGACGCTGCCGCCGACGGGGGCGTCGAGGAGGGAGACGCCCGTCGGAAGCCGGCCGGCCACTGCTCGGACTTCGTCCGGCCCGATCGTCGACATCTGCACCACGACCGTGCCGGGCCGGAGCGCGGTGGCGGCGCCGTCCGGCCCGAACAGCACCGTCTCGACCGCGCCGGCATCGGCGAGCATGACGACGACGACGTCGGCTCCGTCGACTGCGGCAGACGGGCTCGCGGCCACCGTCGCGCCGGCCGCGGCGAGCGGCTCCGAACGCTCCGGGCTGCGGTTCCACACTCTGACCCGGTTGCCGCCGGCCAGGAGGCGGCGCGCGATCGGCGTACCCATGTGTCCGGTCCCGAGAACCGCGATGATCTTCACGCGGTAACGCTAGGCCGGTGGGGGCAATGCGACAAACGAATGTCTCGCATGCCTGCCATGCGTGACTAACATGCCTGGCATGGAGACTCAGCTGCTGGAGGTGTTCCGCACCGTCGCGCGGCACGGCTCGATCACGACCGCCGCCCGCGCTCTCAGCTTCACCCAGTCGGCTGTCTCCCGGCAGATCGCCGCGCTGGAGGCCGACATCGGCGCTCGGCTCTTCGACCGGCTGCCCCGCGGCGTCGCCCTCACCGAGGAGGGACGAGAGCTGCTCCCGCACGCCGAGGCGGTCCTCGACCGGCTCGCCGCGGCCCGGCGTGACCTCGACGACCTGCGCGGGCTCGGCCGAGGGCGGCTGCGTGTGGGCGCCTTCCCGACCGCTGTCGCGGCTCTCGTACCCCGGGCGATGGCGTCGTTCCGCTCGGACCACCCCGAGATCTCGCTGTCGCTGGTCGAGGGGGTGACGCCGCAACTGCTGGAGCGCTTGCTCGCGGAGGAGGCGGATGTGGCAGTGGTCAGCGCCTCGCCCACGGGCGAACTGGACCGCGAACGATTCGACCTGCGACATCTGCTCGACGAGCGGCTCCTGGTCGCGGTCGCACGTGACCACCGGCTCGCGCACCGCCGCTCGGTGCGCCTGGCGGACCTCGCCGAGGACGCGTTCGTCGTGGGCTCGGCCACCGCGGAGAACAGCCTGCTCCGGGCAAGCCTGCCCAGCGGTCTCTCACCGCGCGTCGACATCGTCGCGGCCGAGTGGACCGGCAAGCTGGGATGCGTCGCCGCCGGGTTGGGGGTGGCTCTGGTTCCGGCCCTGGCGGTACGCGGAACCCCGCCGGACATCGCACTGCTACGCCTGCATCCGGACGACGAGTCGGTACGGCAGATATTCGCGGCGACCATGCGGGGCAGGACGCCGTCGCCGGCCGTCACGCACTTCCTCGAGCATCTGCGGGTGGAGGCGGCCCACCTGGGCTGAAAAGCAGAACGCCGACCGGCGTCTCCGCTGATCGGCGCTCCTGTAGCCCGGCGAAAGGCTATGTGGCCAGGGGCGGGGTCGAACCGCCGACCTTCCGATTTTCAGTCGGACGCTCGTACCAACTGAGCTACCTGGCCGTGGTGCTCGGCACATGCTACCGCACGGGCCGATACGCAGAACGCCGCGCATCGAGCTGCGCGGCGTCAGCGCTTGCGGTCCTGACGGGACTTGAACCCGCGACCTCCGCCTTGACAGGGCGGCGAGCACTCCAACTGCTCCACAGGACCTGGCTGGTGTTGCATCCGGCGCGAGCCGGACCGTGCCCCCAACGGGATTCGAACCCGTGCTACCGCCTTGAAAGGGCGGCGTCCTGGGCCGCTAGACGATGAGGGCGGCCCCGCCATCATCGCACACTCGCAACTTCAAGCGGACTTGCTCCCATCCGGCCCCGCCGGAGGCAGGAGAAGCATATGTCATGCCTGCGCGGACGACAAAACCGGTATGGGGATGGCTGTGGGACCGGGTATAACCGCAGGTCAGCGGGGTAGGGCGATGCCGTACCGCCGCTTGATGTCCGGGATCAGGTGTCGGCACGCGGCCATCGTCTGGGCCCGGTCGCCCCCTGCGTCGTGCATCAGCACGACCGAACCGTGCCGGGTGGCGCCCTTCACCCGCTTGATGATCGTCTTCGCCGGTGGGTGGTCCCAGTCCTGCGGGTCCACGCTCCAGTGCAGCGGGCGCAGGCCCATCTGCTTGGCGATCACGACCTCCTCGGCCGTCCAGCGGCCACCGGGCTGCCGGAACCAGGTGATCGGCGCCGTGGGCGCGGCGGCGTGGATCGCCTCGTTCGTCCGTTCCAGGTCGGATCGGATCTCGGCGGCGGAGCGCCGGCCCAGGTTCACGTCGTGGTGCCAGCTGTGATTGCAGAGCTGGTGACCCTCCCGGACGATCCGGGCCACCAGCTCCGGGTAGCGCTTGGCCTGCTTGCCGACGACGCAGAAGGTGGCCTTCACACGGGCCGCCCGGAGCTGGGCCAGGATCTGCGGGGTGTACCGGGGATCCGGCCCGTCGTCGAAGGTGAGCGCCACGCCGCTGCTCCCGCTGGCCCGGTGCAGCCCGGCCGGCAGCTTCTTCGGCACCGGGCGCAGCTTGGGCTTCGCGGGGGTGGTGTGGGTCGGTGAGGGCTTCGTCACCGGCGTCGGGGACGGCGACGCGGAGGCCGACGGCGGTGCGGCGGCCTTCTCGGGTGACTTGCCGGCCTTGCCGCAGCCGGTGACGAGGAGCACCAGGCCCAGGGCGAGCGCCGACAGGGCGCGTGGACGCATTCGTCGCTCCCGGAGGGGTCGGGGTCAGACGGACTTTCCGACCGTAGTGGACGCCGACCCGGAACGGGAGAGGGGCTCAGCTCGTCGTCGACTGGTCCAGCGAGTCCCGCACGGCCACGGCCAGCGACAACGCCTCGGCCAGGTCCACCGGCCGGACCACCCCGGCCGGCAGCGAGTCGGCCCGCCAGCCGGGCCCGGCGGCGAGTACCAGCAGCGGCCGGCGCGGCACCGCCAGCAGCGCGGTGAGCTGGCACGGGTCGGCCGTCGCCCGGATGTGCGACCAGAGCACCACGGCCGCCGGACCGGTCCGGTTGACGGCCTCGACCAGGGCCGGCACCGGTACGCGGGCACCGAGCATGCGATAACTCACACCGACCTCGGCCAGCGCGGCGGCGAGCGCCTCCAGCGGCAGCGAGTGCTGCTCCTCGTCGGCGCAGGAGAGCAGGATCCGGGGCGGCCCGGTCATCGGGTGCGCCCGTGCCACTGTGGCGAACGCCTCGGAGACGCACCGGGACATGAGGTGTTCCACCTCGATCAGCGCGGAGGTGGCGGCGTGCCGCTCCCCGATGCCGGCGAGCACGGGCCGCAGCAGCCCTTCCCAGGTCGCCACCACCCCGTCGGCGGCCAGCGCGTCGGCGATGGTGCGGCCGATGGTCACCGAGTCCAGCCGCATGGCGGCACGAGCCAGCCCGCGCGCCGCCGGCCCGGCCCGGCCGACCGGGATGGTGGTGCCGCCGCCGTCGCGTACCGTCGAGGCCCTCGCCTTGAGGCCGAGCCGCTCCGGGGGCGGCACGGCCGGCGCCTGCCGGGCCCAGCGGGCGGCCTCGGCGGGCGCCACCCCCTCGGTGGTCAGCCGGCGCATGATCTCCAGGCGGGCGAGGTCGGCGGGCGTGTACCGCCGGTGGTGACCCGGCACGTGCTCGCTGGGGCCGAGACCGTAGCGCTGGTGCCAGGTACGCAGCGTGGTGACCGCCACACCCAGTCGGCGTGCGACGGCCCCCGCGCTCAGCGCCTCATCGGCCACCCGACCGCTCCGGTGCCTCGGTGGCCGCTACGCCCGGCCGGGACGCGTCGGTGGGGTGCAGCAGCCGGTTGACCACGCCGCCGAGCCACGGGGCGTACTCACGGGGGTGGGCGTCCAGGTCGCCGACCACCGCGCCGGGGTCGACCCAGCGCAGGTCGGCCACCTCGTCCGGGTCGGGCCGCGTGACCAGGTCGGCGGGTACGTCGGCGCGCAGCACGTGGTCGTACTCGAACTCGACCCGTCCGGTAGCCGGGTCCTCGGCGTAGTAGAGGTACACGCCGACCTCGGTGAGGTCGACCGGATCGACGCCGAGTTCCTCGGCGAGCCGCCGGTTGGCGGCCTCGGCCGGCGACTGGCCGGGCAGCGGGTGCCCGCAGCAGGAGTTCGCCCAGCGCAGCGGGAACCGCGTCTTGACCGCGGCCCGCTGCTGCAACAGCACCCGCCCGTCGGGGTCGACCAGGAGCACCGAGAAGGCGCGGTGCAACCGCCCGGGTGGCTGGTGGGCGGCCGCCACGGTGGTTTCGCCGAGCACCCGGCCGTCGTCGTCGACCAGCTCGACCAGGTGGGTCTCCCGCTCGCTCACGACATCGCCCCGGTGACCCGGGCTGCGGCGATCTTGCCGCTGATCAGCACCATCGGCACGCCGACACCGGGCTGCGTGCCGGAGCCGACGAACACCACGTTCTCCAGCGTCCGGTGCAGGTTGGAGGGGCGGAACGGGCCGGTCTGGAAGAGGCTGTGCGAGGCGGCGAACGGGGTGCCGGCGGCCATGCCCTGCGCCGCCCAGTCGGCCGGGGTGACCGCCCGCATCACCTCGATGCCGTCGCCGAAGCCGACGTAGCCGCGCTCCTCCAGCGTGCTCACGAGTTGGTCGGCGTACCGCTGGGTGAGGTCGCCGGTCCAGTCGAACGGCGCCCGCTCCAGGTTCGGCACCGGGGCCAGCACGTAGTAGGTGTGCTTCCCGGCCGGCGCCACCGACGGGTCGGTGCGGCTCGGGTTCGTCACCAGCAGCGACGGGTCGGTCATCAGCTCGCCTCGCCGGATCACCTCGTCGAACGTCCCCTTCCAGGAGCGCCCGAAGTGGATGTTGTGGTGGGCGATCTTGCCATAGCCCTGCGTCGAACCGATGTGCAGCACCACGCAGGACGGCGAGTAGGTCAGCTTGCGCTGCCGGCTGGGCGGCAGCAGGTCCTGGTAGGCGACCGGCAGGTCCGGGTTGAGCACCACCGTGTCGGCGGGGATGAAGTCGCCGTCCGCGGTGACGACGCCGGTGGCGCGGCCGTTGGCGGTCTCCACCCGGGTCACCGTGGTGCCGTACCGGATCTGCACGCCGTGCTTCTCGGCCGCGCCGGCCATCCCGCGGGAGACCGCGTGGATGCCGCCGCGCGGGAAGCACACACCGGCCACCGAGTCGAGGTACGCGATGACCGCGTAGATCGCCAGCGCGTCGTGCGGCGACAGGCCCGCGTACATGGCCTGGAAGGAGAAGATCCGCTGGGTACGCGGGTCGCGGAAGAACTGGTTGATCTTCGTCTGGAGCCGCCGGAAGGCGCCGCTCGCGAACAGCTTCAGCAGGTTGCCGGTGAGCAGGTCGGTCGGCGCGTCGAGGTTGCGCTCGATGAAGTCGGCCCGTTCCCACTGCCAGAGGTTGCGCGCGTAGTCGACGAAACGCAGGTAGCCGTCGGCCTCCCGGGGGCCGCAGACGCGGGCGATCTCGGCGGCCATCCGGGTGGTGTCGGTGATGACGTCGAGCGTCGACCCGTCCGGGTAGTAGGCGCGGTACGCCGGGTCGAGCGGGGTCAGGTCGAGCCAGTCGGTCAGCTCCTCACCCACCGCGCCGAGCGCCTCGGCGATCAGGTCGGGCATGGTGAGGACGGTCGGGCCGGTGTCGAACTCGTACCCGTCGACGCTGAGCCGCCCGGCGCGGCCGCCCGGCACCGGCTCGCGTTCCAGCACCGTCACCTGCCGGCCACTGCCGGCCAGGTGCAGCGCGCAGGCCAGCCCACCCAGCCCGGCGCCGACCACTACCACCCGGTCGGTCCGTCCCTTGACGGTACGCATTCCGGCCCCCTTGCTCACGAAGTTGCTCATCATGCCCGCCGCGCCGTGGCGGCGGTGGCGAGGCCGGTCAGCGCGGTGCGCGCGGTCTCGTCGATCGGTGCGGTGCCGAGCGCGGCGAGCGCCTCGGTCACCCGGTCGGAGATCATCCGCTCCACCCGGGCGGTGGCGCCGGTGTCCCGGACCACGTCGGCCAGCCGGTCCACCTCGTGTGCCGCGGTGACCGAGCCGGCCCGCTCCAACGCGCGGCGCTGCGCCGGGTCGGCGAGCTGCCGGGCCAGCATCAGCAGCGCTGTCGGCTTGCCGGTACGCAGGTCGTCCCCGGCCGGCTTGCCGGTGGTCTCCGGGTCGCCGTACACGCCCAGCAGGTCGTCGCGGAGCTGGAACGCCTCGCCGACGGCCAGCCCGTACCTGGTGTACGCGGCGATGAGCGGGTCGTCCGCGTCGGTGCCGGCCAGGCAGGCGCCGAACAGCAGCGGGCGCTGGACGGTGTAGCTGGCGGTCTTGTAGCGGGCCACCCGCAGCGCCCGGTCGACGGTCCAGCTCGCCGAGTCGTTCTCGCCGAGCACGTCCAGGAACTGCCCGGCGACCGTCTCGACCCGCATCTGGTCGTAGCAGCGGCGCACGTCGAGCAGCCGGTCCGCCGGGACCGCCGCGTGTGCCATGAGCCGGTCGGCCCACACCATGCACAGGTCGCCGATGAGGACGGCGACGGCTTCGCCGTACCGGTCGGGGTCGCCCGTGTGCCCGGCGGCCCGGTGCCGGGCGGCGGCGGCCCGGTGCGCGGTGGGCAGCCCGCGCCGGGTGTCGGAGGCGTCCATCACGTCGTCGTGGACCAGCGCGAACGTGTGCAGGAGTTCGAGCGCGGACAGCGCGGGGAGCACCGAGCTCAGCGGTTCCTCACCGCCGACCACACCCCGCCATCCCCAGTACGCGAACGTGGGGCGGACCCGTTTGCCGCCGGCCAGCACGCAGTCACGTGCCGTCGCGGCGAAACCACCCATCGCTGCGTCGATCTCGGTGAGTGATTCGACTTCTGCGGCCAGGAACGCCGCCAGCGTCTCGTCGACCCCTTTGATCAGGTCTTTCGTGAACGCGGCCAGTACGCCGCGGACCGGATCGTCCGTCGCCCCGGCCTGAGCCGGCGCGACGCGGAGCGCATTACCCGCAACTGCGTCGTTGGCCATGTGGGGGAGCGTACCCTAGGGTTACGAGTTGCGTCGATTGCTGCGTCGAAACTGAGGAGGGGCCGATGGACACGGATCTGACCGCTGCCTATGACCGTTGCCGCGAGCTGCACCGGCGTCACGGCCGTACCTACTATCTCGCCACCCGGCTGCTTCCCGCCTGGAAACGGCGGCATGTGCACGCCTTGTACGGCTTCACCCGCTACGCGGACGAGATCGTCGACCGCACCGAGGACCTGCCGCCGGCCGAGCGCGCCGCCCGGCTGCGCGAGTGGTCGGATCGATTCGTCGCCGGGCTGCACGGTGCGTCGGTCGACGACCCGCTGCTCCCCGCGGTGCTGCACACCATTGCCGTGTTCGACCTGGACCGCGACGACTTCGCGTCGTTCCTGCGCAGCATGGCGATGGATCTGACGGTCATGTCGTACCCGACCTACGACGACCTGCTCGACTACATGGAGGGCTCGGCCGCTGTCATCGGCACCATGATGCTGCCGATCCTCGGCAGCTCCGACCCGGCCGCCGCCCGCGAGCCCGCCCGCCAGCTCGGCTTCGCGTTCCAGCTCACCAACTTCATCCGGGACGTCTCCGAGGACCTCGACCGGGGCCGGACGTACCTGCCCGACGAGGACATGGCCAAGTTCGACCTCACCCGCGACGACCTGCTCGCCGCAAAGGCCGCCGGCCGCACCACGCCGCGCATCCGCGAGCTGATCGAGTACGAGGTGACCCGCGCCCAGGCCCACTACGTCGCCGCCGCACCGGGCATCCCGCTGCTCGATCCCGCCTCGCAGGCGTGCATGCGCACCGCGTACGCGCTCTACGGAGGCATCCTCGACGAGGTGGCCGCCCAGGACTACGACGTCTTCGTGCGGCGTGCCCTGGTGCCGCAGCGGCGCCGGATGGCGGTGGCCGCGCGGGCGCTGCTCACCCCGTCGGGCACGCCGGTGCGGGTGCCCGGCCCGGCCCTGGAACCGGCCCTGGCCGGATGACCGGCCGCACGGCGGTCGTGCTGTTCACCCGTGACCTGCGGGTGCACGACCACCCGGCGCTCGCCGCCGCCTGCTCCGCGTTCGACCGGGTGGTGCCGCTCTACGTGCTCGATCCGGCGTTGCAGAAGCTCTCGCCGAACCGCACCCGGTTCCTGCATCAGAGCTTGGCCGACCTGCGTGAGGCGCTCCGCACACGCGGTGGGGACCTGGTGATCAGGCGCGGCGACCCGGTGGCCGAAACAATCGAGCTGGCCCGGAAGGTGGGCGCCGAGGGCATCGGGCTCTCCGCCGACGTGAGCCGCTACGCCCACCGCCGGGAACGGCGGCTGCGCGCCGAGTGCGACAGGCACCGGATGTTCCTGCGCGTGTTCCCCGGCCTCACGATCGTCGAGCCCGGTGCGCTGCGCCCCGGCGGCGGCGACCACTACCGCGTCTTCAGCCCCTACTTCCGCGTCTGGCAGGGCGTGCGGTGGCGGGATGAGCTGGCCGCCCCGAAGCAGGTCCGGCTGTCCGACGGCGTCGACCCCGGCCGGCTGCCGGATCCGCCGACTGGCGACAGCCCGGACGCCGCCGTCGGTGGCGAGGCCGTCGCCAGGCGCCGGCTCACCGCCTGGCTGCCCACCCTCGATCGGTACGACGACATCCACGACGACATGGCCGGCGACGAGACCTCGCGGCTCAGCCCGTACCTGCGCTTCGGGTGCGTGTCGCCGCTGGCCGTGGCGAACCGGGCCGGTGACCGGGACGGCCCGTTCGTCAGGCAGCTCTGCTGGCGCGACTTCTACCACCAGGTGGTGGCCGGTTTCCCCGACCTGTCCACTGTCGCCTACCGCCGCGGTGCGCGCGAGGACTGGCGCGACGACGCGCACGCGTTCGACGCCTGGGCCGAGGGGCGGACCGGCATGCCGATCGTGGACGCGGGCATGCGCCAGTTGCGCGCCGAGGGCTGGATGCACAACCGGGCGCGGCTGATCACCGCCGGCTACCTGACCAAGCACCTCGGGCTGGACTGGCGGCCCGGCCTGGAGGTCTTCTTCCGGTGGCTGCTCGACGGCGACCGGGTCAACAACTCGGGCAACTGGCAGTGGGTGGCCGGCACCGGCAACGACACCCGGCCGTACCGCGGCTTCAACCCGGTACGGCAGGCCGAGCGCTACGACCCCGACGGCGCGTACGTGCGGCGCTGGGTGCCCGAGCTGGCGTCGGTGGCGGGCAAGGCGGTCCACCAGCCGTGGCGGCTGCCAGACGAGGTACGCCGCACGCTCGACTACCCGCCACCGCTGGAGGTGCCGGGCGCCGACCCGGTCTGGCTCCGCTGACGCCGCCCGCCGCCCGCCGGCTTGCGCGGACGCGCGGGCGGTCGCGCCAGATGCGTCGCCCGCGCACGATCACGAACGCCGCCGGCGCAGACCTCCCGCGCGTCGCAGGCCGACTTCCTTGGTTACCGTAGGTGATCGGGTTCCCCGCCGACGCCGTTCACCTCTGGTCCCCTTTGCTCTGCAGCCATATCCGCACCGGTTGCGGAACGTGACCGTCGGGGCCCCGCGCGGTTTTCGGACCTGCGAGGAAACCCCTGCTCAACGCGATGCTGCGCCGATGGCTGCAGAGCAAGGCGGAAAGGGGAGTCCAGGCTGCCCGGCCGGCTCGAATGCGCTGCGTGACGACGCCCGGCAGTCACCGACTGTGACGGTCGGTCAGAGGCAGGAGTGCAACGCCTCGACCAGGTCCTCCACGCGGTCGTGGTCGGCCAGCCGGGCGGTCGCGTACGCGAAGGTGTAGCCGCGTTCCGGGTCGGCCCAGGCGCTGCTGCCGCCGATCCCGCCCATGCCCCAGCTGCCGTCCGGCTCCCACTGCATGCCGAGCGTCCAGTCCACCGGCCGGTCCAGCAGCAGGTCCGGGCCGGAATACTGCACCCGCGTCGCCTCGGCGACCACTTCCGGGCTGAACAGGCGTACCCCGTCCAGCGTGCCGCCGGCGAGCAGGCCCGCGTACAGCCGGGCGAGCCCGGCGGCGGTGGCGTGCAGGTTCACCGCCGGGATCTCGGCGGCGCGCCACAGCTCGCTGTTCACCATCGCCACGTCGCGCCCGCCCGGCGGGTTGTCCAGCGCCCGCGCCCGCAACGAGCCCGGCTCGCCGCGCATCGCGTCCGGCCAGGCCGGATCGGCGTACGACAGATCGGCGCACCGCCGCCGGTCGGCCTCGCCCAGTCCGAAGGCGAGGTCCAGGCGCCACGGTCCGGCGATCTCCTCGGCCAGGAACCGGCCCACCGAGCGTCCGTCCACCCGGCGGACCAGCTCGCCCACCAGGTGCCCGTACGTCCAGGCGTGCTCGGCCGCGACGGCGCCCGGCGTCCACTCGGGCTCGGCGGCGGCCAGATCGGCGCAGAGCAGGTCCCAGTCGGCGACGGCGGCGGCGGGCCGGGGCACCGGGAAGGCGGGCAGCCCGGCGGTGTGGGCGAGCACCTGCCGGACGGTGGCCGGGGCGCGGAAGCCCGGCCAGTAGACCGAGACCGGCGCGTCCAGGTCGACCCGGCCCCGGTCGACGAGCAGAAGCAGGCAGAGCGCGGCCACCGGCTTGCCGGTCGAGTAGACGTCGACGAGCGTGTCCGGTCGCCACGGCCGGTCCGACCCGGAAACCGGTACGACCACGCCGGGCGGGACCGCTGCGGTGGTGCCACCCACCAGCTCGATCACCGGTACGCCGCCGTGCCACACCGCCAGTGACGCGCCCGTCTCCCGGCCGGTGGCGAACAGGTCGTGGAAACAGTCCCGGACCGGAGTGAAGCGCGTGTGCATGCGGCCACCGTAGGCGGTGGCATTCGTGACGAGCGCGGAATTCGGGCCCGGTGCGGTGGTCGGTGTCCCGAAGGTACGGAATGCTTGCGGAATGGCGGAGCCGGAGCTGGTGGATGTGGTCGTTGTCGGGCTCGGCGTCGGCGGCGAGGAGGTGGCCGGGCGGCTCGCCGAGGCCGGCCTCAGCGTGGTCGGCATCGAACGGGACCTGGTCGGTGGTGAGTGCCCCTACTGGGGGTGCGTGCCCAGCAAGATGATGATCCGGGCGGCGAACGCGCTGGCCGAGGCGCACCGGGTCAACGAGCTGGCCGGGTCCGCCCAGGTGCGGCCCGACTGGGCGCCGGTGGCGAAGCGGATCCGCGCCGAGGCCACCGACACCTGGGACGACAAGGTGGCGGTGGACCGCTTCACCGGCAAGGGCGGCCGGTTCGTCAGGGGCAGCGGACGGCTCGACGGACCGAACCGGGTACGCGTCGGCGACCAGGTGTTCCAGGCGCGCTACGGCGTGGTCCTCGGCACCGGCACCCGGCCCTCGGTCCCGCCGATCGACGGGCTGGCCGACACGCCGTACTGGACGAACCACCAGGCCATCGAGGTCGAGGAACTGCCCGCGTCGCTGCTGGTGCTCGGCGGCGGCGCGATCGGGCTGGAACTGGCACAGGTCTTCGCCCGGTTCGGCGTGCGGGTGACGGTGATCGAGGCGGCCGACCGGGTGCTCGCGGTCGAGGAGCCGGAGGCGTCGGCGCTCGCCGCCGACGCGCTGCGCGCCGACGGGGTGGAGATCCACACCGGGGCCAAGGCCGGCCGGGTCGGCCACGACGGCGGTGCGTTCACCGTGTACGCCGACGGCGCCGAGTTCACCGGCGAGAAGCTGCTCGTGGTGACCGGCCGCAAGGCGCACCTGGAGGAGCTGGGCCTGGACACCGTCGGGGTGGACGCCGGGCAGCGCTACCTGCCGGTGAACGACCGGATGCACGTCACCGACGGGATCTGGGCGGTCGGCGACCTCACCGGCGAGGGTGCGTTCACCCACATCGCCATGTACCAGGCCGGCATCGTGGTGGCGGACGTGCTCGACCACATGCGGCGTACCAAGGGCGGCCCTGATGCCAGCGGCACCGCGAGTGTGGTCGGCGGCGCGGCCGGTGTGGTCAGCGCGGTCGGCGGCGCGATGAGCGCGGGCGGGTCGACCGCCGCGCCGGGCAGCGTCCCGGTCGCCGACTACCGGGCGCTGCCCCGGGTCACGTTCACCGACCCCGAGGTCGGCGCGGTCGGCCTCACCGAGCAGCAGGCCCGCGAGCGCGGCGTCAACGTCCAGGTCGGGTACGCCGACCTCACCTCGTCGGCCCGGGGCTGGATCCACAAGAGCGGCAACGCCGGGTTCATCAAGCTGATCGCCGACGCCGACCAGGGCGTCCTCGTCGGTGCCACCTCGGCCGGTCCGGCCGGCGGCGAGGTGCTCTCCGCGCTCGTCGTGGCGGTGCACGCGGCGGTGCCGATCAGCCAGCTCCGGCACATGATCTACGCGTACCCGACGTTCCACAGGGCCATCGAGGACGCGCTGCGCGCGCTGAAGTGAGGCCTCAGCCGGCCGGCACGCCGTGCCGGCCGGCGCCGTCGGCGAACCGGCCTGCGCCGCGTACCCCGTCCACCGCCAGCGACTCCAGGCCGTAGGCCAGCTCGGTCGCCATCGCCTCCGGCTCGGGCTGCCCCGCGCCGTCCAGCACCGCCGCCCGGTCGTTGCGCAGGCACGTCTGCGGAGACCGGGCGACAGCGGCGGCCAACTCCTCGGCCGCCGCGCGGGCCTCACCCGGCGCGACCAGCCGGTTGACCAGACCCATCGCGTACGCCTCGTCGGCGCCCACCGCACGGCCGGTGAGGATCAGGTCCATCGCCCGGCTCTCCCCGATCAGCCGGGGCAGCCGGACCGTCCCGCCGTCGATCAGCGGTACGCCCCACCGGCGGCAGAACACGCCCAGCGTGGCGTCCGACTCGGCGACCCGCAGATCGCACCAGAGCGCCAGCTCCAGCCCACCGGCCACCGCGTACCCGGAGATCGCCGCGATCACCGGCTTGGACAGCCGCATCCGGGTGGGGCCCATCGGCCCGTCGCCGTCGGGCTCGACCCGGTTGCCGCGCGGCGTGCCGACGGCCTTGAGATCGGCGCCGGAGCAGAACGTGCCGCCCGCACCCCAGAGCACACCCACCGCCGCGTCCGGGTCGGCGTCGAACGCGCGGAACGCGTCGGCCAGCGCTCGTGCGGTCGGCCCGTCCACGGCGTTACGGGCCTCGGGCCGGTCCAGGATCACAGTGGTCACGGCACCGGCGTGCTCGACGCGTACCCCCATAGGCCCAGCATGCCCGCGACGGCGCCGTCGTGGCTACGGCCTATTTGATCGTGCCGGGCCGGGTCAGCCAGCGCATCGGCTGGCCGGTGACGGCGCCGACCTGGTCGAAGTCCCGGTCGTAGTGCAGCAGCGAAAGCCCGTGGTATTCGGCGGTGGCGGCGATGAGCAGGTCGACGGCGCCCGCCGAGCGGTGCGTGCCCCGCGCGGTCAGCTCGCCCTGGATCTCGGCGGCGCGCTCGTAGATCCGGTCCGGCATCACCACCCAGCCGAAGGCGGCCCGGAGCTGCTCCGCCAGGCGCGTCCGGTCGGCGACGGACCGGGCGGTGTAGAGGAACTCCAGCTCGACCAGGGGGCACACGGCGAGCAGGCCCGCTGTCACCTGCTGGTCCCACCGCGCCAGCACGTCGGGATCACGCAGGAGCCGGACCAGGGCACTGGTGTCGATCAGGTAGTCGGCCAGCTTCACGAGCGGTAGGCGCCCTTGTCGAGCAGTTCGTCGAAGTCACCGGTCTGCCCGCGCTCGGCCAGTTCCGCCAGCGCGCGGGCGCGGCGCAGTCTTGCCGCGCCCTCGCGGAGCGCGACGTTCACCGTGTCCTTCTTGGTCTTCGTGCCGTACGCCTCGGCGGCATCCGCAAGCGCCTCGTCGTCGACGTCCACCAGGATCTTGGTCATCGCAGCTCCCTATATACAGTCGGCCGCCCGAGTATATCCAGCGGGGGTTCCGTGCGAGGGAATTCCGGGGCGTCCGGTTTGGGGGCTCTCCTGCCGGGAAGTCGGAACAGGTGCGCGAACTACTGACGAAGCTCGAACAGGCCACCGGTCTCGACCGGGTGGGTGACCGGTTGCAGCGCGCCGTCCAGGGCACGCTGCGCTCGCAGCGGGTACGCGACGCGCTGCACGGCGTGTGGCTCGGCCATCCGCTGCACCCCGCGATGGTGCAGGTGCCGGTCGGCGCCTGGATCTCCGCCGCCGTGGTGGACCTGCTGCCCGGCCAGCGCCGCGCCGCCACCGCCCTGGTGGGTCTCGGTACGGTCAGCGCGCTGCCCGCGGCGGTCGCCGGGCTCAACGACTGGGCCACGCTCTCCCGGGACCAGCGCCGGGTCGGGCTGGTGCATGCCGCCGCCAACACGGTCGGCCTGGCGTTGTTCGCCGGCTCGCTGGCGGCCCGGCTCAACGGGCGGCACGGCCTCGGCCGGACGCTGTCCTACCTGGGGCTGTCCGCCGCGAGCGGTGGGGCGTACCTGGGTGGGCATCTCGCGTACAAGCAGGGTGCCCAGGCCAGCCAGAGCGTCTCCGAGCTGCACCTGATCAGCGACGGCTGGCACCGGGTCGGCGACCTGAGCAGCCTGCCCCGGCACGAACTGGTCACCAAGAAGATCGACGACGTCTCGGTGATCCTCTACCGGGACGGCGACGACGTCACAGTCATGCTGGAGCGCTGCCCGCACCAGAGCGGCCCGCTCGGCGAGGGCACGATCGAGCAGGTCGACGGCCACGCCTGTGTGGTCTGCCCCTGGCACGGCAGCGCGTTCCGGCTCGACGGCGGCGAGGTGGTGCACGGCCCGGCCGCCAACGACCAGGTCGTGCTGCCCACCCGCGTGGTGTCCGGCCGGGTCGAGGCCCGGCTGCCCTGAGTCAGTCCCGCCGGTGCCGCCCACTGGACAGCGCCCGGGCCGGCACCGGCCGCTTACGCAACCCGAGCAGCGCGCCGATCTGCGCGCCGACGATGCTCGCCACGGCCAGCACCGCCGAGATGGCGAGCGGACGGTTGATGCCCTCCTCGGCGGTGGCCCGGGACGCGCCCGCCGACATGGCCGGCGGCTGACCGACGGGCGCCTCCACGGTGGGCGTCGCGTCGCGCGGCGTGGGCTTGGGCTTCGCCTTCGGGGTGGTCGACGAGGCGCCGCCGCCACCCGGCTTCGCCGGTGCCGTCTCGGCCGGCTTGGTGACCACGATCCGTCCGGCGGCGTGCCGCCGGGCACCCGAATCCGTCGCGCCGTCCGGCAGCGTGATGAGCTGACCCGGGCGGATCCGGTCCGGGTCGGCGAGCCGGTTCAGCCGGGCCAGCTCCTTGTACCTGTCGAAGTCGTCCAGATAGCGATCCGCCACCTCGCCCAGGTAGTCGCCCTTCGCCACCCGGTACACGGCCGGGTCGTCCGCCTGCGACGCGACCGGGGGCGGCGGCGCGACCTGGCTCGCGGCCACGGCCGGTGAGGTGACGGCGGCGACCGCCGGCTGCGGGGCGGTCAGCGCGGCGGCACTAGCCGCGGCCGGGCTCGCGACCAGGATCAGCGCGACCGAACCGACGAGGGCGGCTGCGGCCTTCTGCTGGCGGTGCATGCCGGGCAGCTTCGGCGCCGGCCGGCGTACCGCCGCCGCGAGCAGCTCCACCACGACGGAGAACGCGAACGTGGCCCAGCCGAACCAGCCCACCACCGCCAGCGCGCGCAGGAACAGTTGACCGTCGTCGCGGCTGGTCAACGCCGTACCGACCTCGGCCAGCGTGGGCAGGTGATCCGGCAGCGGGTTGCCGGCGAACGCCAGCAGCGCGACCGGCCCGCCGGCCAGCACGCCGACGAGCACGACGAGAGCGCCGAGGCCGGTGAGAACCTGGCCGGCGCGGCGGACGGGGGAGCGTCGGGGTGCGCGCATGGCGGCCTTCCCTTCCTACGGTGGTCCGGTGAGGGCCCGAGCGGTGGCCTCACCGGTGACGGTGGCGGTCTCTTGCACGCCGAACAGACTCAGCAGGTCCCGGCTGTAGGTGATCTGCACGCTCACCCGGATCTGGGTCTCGGTGCCGACCACCGGGAACTCGACCTCGTGGTCCTGGACGCCGCCCGCGGCGTTCAGGTAGGCGGCGACAGCGGCGCGGGCGGCGACCTGGTCGATCTGCTTCGGGCCGCCCTCGATGGCCCGCGCGCGGTCGATCATCTGGCCGCCGGCGCGGGCCGCTTCGGCGGCCAGGTTGTCCGCGCGCTGAAGTGTGCGCAGTTGACCCGCGCCGTCGTAGGCGAGGCCGATGATCGCCAGTACGCCCGTCATCGCCACGGCCAGGAACAGGCTCACCCGGCCGCTCTCCGCCTCGCGCCGCCCGGTCATCCGCGACTCCGGTACGTGTCCAGCGGCGAGGTGAACCTCGCCGAGACGGTCTTGCCGCCCGGCACGCCGGGCAGGCCGGGCGCGCTCAGGTCGTCGAAGGAGACGGTGCAGGTCACCGTGACCGTCACGGTCGCCGGCATGCCTGCGGCGCTTGCGTACGCGGCGGCGAAGCTCGTCGTCGTCCCGGCCACGGAGCCCGCGAGATCGATCTGGGGTGGGCCGGTGCAGTTCAGTCCCGCCCAGCCGAGCTGGTCCTGGGCCGCCTCCTCGGCGGCCTCCGCACCGTCGTCGGCGTTGCGGGCGAGTGAGGCGGCCCGGGCGGCGTCGTGGGCGGCCGACTCCACCGCCTCGTCCGCGATCGCGGTCCGCCCGGCGACCCCGGCCAGCACCATCAGTCCGATGAAGGCGGGCGCGAGCACCGCCACCTCGATCGAGACGGAACCCCGGTCCCGCCGCGGCCCGCCGCTCATCCGGTGGTCCAGCGTTCGGCCGGGCCGTGCGCGGTCTGCGTGACCTCGAACGAGACGCCCGGGATGACCGACAGGGAGCGTCCCTGCACCGTGCAGGTGACGCCGGTGGCGCTCTCGACGCAGGTCGGGCCGGTCTGCTCCCAGCCGACCAGCCAGTCCCCGGACTGTTGCAGGAAGCTGATCGCCCGCTGCCGGCCGGCGTCCGGCCCGGCGTCGATCGTGCGCTGCGCGTTCACAGCGGTCTGCGCGGCGTTCAGCGCGGTGGACCGGGCCACGAACCAGACGGCGACCTGGATCGAGCCGAACAACATCACCAGGATCACCGGCATCACCACGGCCAGCTCGACCGGGTTGGCGCCCCGCTCGCCCTCGGCCAGGCGGGCGCGCAGGGCAGCGGCGATCCGCCCCGGACCGGGCGGACCGGCGGGCCGGCCGGCAGACGCCGGCCGGCTCCGGGCCGTACGGACGGGGCGCTGCATCACGGGGCCTGCGGCGCCGTGTTGTCCGGGATGGCGTTCATCCAGTTGTTCGCCTTGGCCAGGGCGAGCCCGGTGACCGCCATGGCCACCGCGACCAGGCCGAAGATGATCACCGCGGTCGGCACCGGGCTGTCGCCGCGCTCGGAGTCGCGGCGCAGCTCGGCGAGGCGGGTGCTCACCGCCACGTACAGGTAGGCGTAGAGGTGCATGGTCGTCTCCTTCTCGAAGGTGGGTTCACAGACGGGCGAGGAACGGATAGACGGCGAAGCCGAGCAGGACGAACACCAGCAGCGAGCCGGGGATGTCCAACTTGCTGGTGACCCCCTCGGCCCGGGCCAGGTTGTCGGTACGGATCTGGTCGCGCAGCGAGTCGGCACGGGACCGCAACGTCTCGTGCACCTGGGCGCCCTCGCTGCCGGAGGAGCGCATGATGGCGCCCACGTCGCCCAGCTCCGGGATGCCGATCCGCTCGGCCAGTTCCTGCAACTCGTCCCAGGGCGAGTGCATCTGGAGCTGGGCGAGCCGCAGCGCCTCCCGGATCCGGTCGAAGACCCAGCCGTCGCAGACCGCCGCCGCGCGCTCCAGCGACTGCACCGGGCCGTGCGCGGCGGACAGCTGCAACGCCACCAGGTCGAGGTAGGTGCAGACCGCCTGCCGGAACTCGTCCCGGGCGGCGTCGGCCTTGGCGAGGACCGCGCGGTGCGCGAGCAGCCCGGCGCCGAGCGCCAGGCCCAGGCTGGCCACCACCGGTACGGCCACCGGCAGCGCCACCCCGCCGACGAAGAGCACCGCCGAGGCGACCGCCGGGGTGGCGAACCCGATGAGCGCGGACAGCAGCACCGACAGCGCGTACTGCTCGGGGGTGCGGTCGAGCAGGGCGAGTTGCCGGTGCGGCGGGCGCAGCCAGCGGGCGAACCCGCCGAGCCAGTCCGGCCCGGCACCGACGGCCGGGGCCTGACCGGGCGGCTGGTGCAGCCGGCGCAGCGCCGGGCCGAGCGCCGGGGTGGCCGGCAGCGCCTCGCGGACGACCAGGAACAGCCCGAGCCCGACCGCGCACCCGCCGAGCACCCCGATCGCCATCTGCCAGTTGAGGATCATGCGATCGCCTCGTCCAGGTCGGGCGCCGGCAGGAACCGCGCCGGCCGGGGCGGCTGGCTCATCGAGCGCACCCAGACCAGCAGGCCGACGAACGCCGCACCGAGCACCGCCATCACGAGCTGACCCGTCACCGTCCCGTAGGGACGGATGTAGTCGCTGTTCACCAGCCCGTACGCGAGCGTCGCCAGCGTCATGCCGGTGAGGAAGCGGACCGCGAACCGGGGCTGGGTGCGCTTCGCCTCGACCTCGCGCCGGGTCGCCACCTCGGCCGAGGCGGCGCCGGCGATCGACCCGAGCACGTCGCCGAGGCGCTCGCCCCGGTCGGTGAGGTGCAGGATCAGCGCGGCCACCACCTGGTCGGCGACCGGATCGGCGATCTCGTCGGCGAAGGCGAGCAGCGCGGAGCGGGCCAGCCAGCCGGCCTGGAGGCGGGCGGCGAGTGTGCGTACCTCCTCCTGGATCTCCTCCGGCGCGGTGGCGATGGTGCCGATGATCGCCTGTTGGAGTCCCTGGCCGGTGGCCGAGATGTCCTTGAGCCGGCGGGTCCACTCGCCTACGGCTTCGACCCGGGCGATGGCCCGCTGCTCGGCCCGGCCGACCGCGAACAGCCACGGCACGCCCGGCACCGCCAGCGCCACCAGCAGGCCGACCACCGGCAGCCCGGTGAGCAGGAACGCCGCCGCCCCGGCGACCACAGCGGCGCCGAGCAGGAGCTGGTAGCGGCGCTGGTCGGCGCGGCTCGCGCCGGAGCCGGTCCAGAGCCGGCTCAGGCCCGGCCCGGTACCGGGTGCCGGACCCGGTGGCCGCCGGGTGCCGACGAGCGCGACGACTGTCAGCACCAGCCCGGCCATGCACGCGGCGCCGGAGACCAGGGCGATCAGTTCGATCTGCGTCACGCCGGGCCTCCGTTCGGCCGCGCCCCGAGGCGGGTGTGCCGGGGACGCCGCCACGCGCCCATGCCTGCCTCGACGAACCGGGTGAGCAGGCGGGCGTCGTAGCCGACGCGCAGCAGTTGGTCGCGGATGCGTTCGGGCAGGTGACGGGGGACCGCCCGGCCGTCCGGGCCGGGGCCGAAGACGGTGGTCGTGGTGATCCGGTTGCCCTCGCCGACGCCGATGACCTCCTCGACGTGCGAGACGAACCGGTGCTTGCGCCCGCCGATCGCTGTCTCGTCCTCGACCGTCACGTAGACGATCAGGTCGAGCGCGTTGCCGGCCATCCGGCGGGCCTGGTCGACAGTCATCTCCCGGCCGTGCGACAGCGCCAGCTCGATGATGCGTTCGCTCACCCCCGAGGGGGTACGCGCGTGGATGGTGCACATCGACCCGCGGCTGGTGGTCATCGCCTGGAGCATCGGCACGATCTCACGGGACCGCACCTCGCCGACGATGATCCGCAGCACGCCCATGCGCAGCGACACCGGGATCAGGTCGGCGATGCTGACCTCACCCGCCGGCCGCCCGTCCGCGCCGCGCTCGCCGTGCCCCTCCCGGGACTCGAAGCTCATCACCGCCCGGTGCTTGTGCCCGCGCCGGGCCGGCAGCAGTTCCCGGCTCTCCTCCAGCAGCACGTACGGTTCGTCGGCCGGGATCTCGTCCATCAGCGCGCGGATGACTGTGGTCTTCCCGGCCCCGGCGAGCCCGGCGACCATGATGTTCAGCCCGGCCCGCATGGACGCGCGGAGGAAGTCGCGCAGCAGCGGGTCGATCATCTCGTCCAGGTCGGGCCGGCCGCCCGCGATGTCCTCCAGGCTCACTTCGAGCGTGTTGTGCTTGCGGATCACCGCGTACGGGCGGTGGCTGACCAGGAACACGGCGGCGAGCCGGCTGCCGTCGGGAAGTTGCAGGTCGAGCGTGGGCTTCGAGGTGGACAGCGACCGCTCGGTGGCACCCGCCCGGCGGGCCGCGGCCTGGAGGATCTCCACCAGTTCGTCGTCGGTCTCGGCGATCGGCTCGGCCCAGTCGACGCCGCCGCCGTGCCGGGTGATGCGCACCTGGTCGCAGCCGAGGATGTGCACCTCCTCGATGCTGTCGTCGACGAGCAGCGTCTGGAGCCGGCCCAGCCCGACGAGTTCGGCAGTCACCTGGTCGAGCAGCAGCCGCTCCTCGTCGGCGGCCATCGGGGTGCCGGCCCGGCGTACCGAGTCGGCGTACGCGGACACCACGGCTACCGCCAGCCGGGCGCGCTCGACCTCCTCGGCGTCGGCGTCGAACTCGCGTCCGCGCTGCCAGTGGGTGAGCCGCTCGCTCAGTTCCCGGCGCAGCTCGCGGACCACTGCGAAGTCGACCCGGGGGCGTGGCGGTGGCGCCGACGCGGCGGGCATCGGACCGGGTACGTGGTGCCGCCCGTTCGGCGGGGCCAGCGGCGGGACGGTGGAGACGACGCCCGGCTGCTGGACGCGCGGGTCGTGGGAGACCGGCTCAAACCGCACCGGACACCCCCGGCACGCTCGGCGCGGTCACCGCGCGCGGTGTGGTCGCCCCGGGCCAGGCCAGCCGGGCGCGCCGCCGGTCCAGCAGCGCCCGTACCGGCACCTCCAGGGCGCCGGCCGCGCGCATCAGCGGCCGGTTCGCCCGTACGGTGCCGCCGTGGGCGAGCACCTCGGCGGTACGCGGGTCGTGCGGCAGGCGGGCGATCACCGGCAGCCGGAGCGCCTTGCTGATCTCGCTGGTGCCGTGCCCGTCCCCGACGACGAGGAGCCGCAGCGTGCCGGGCGGTAGGCGGTGCTCGGTGAGGTCCCGTTCGATCGCGCGGGCGGTGGCCCTGGTGGCGGAGAGGTCGGGCAGGTGCGCGCGGGTGACGAGCAGCACCACGGCGGCGGCCCGCAGCAGCGGCCACGGTGGACCGCCCACCGCCAGCCGGCCACAGTCGACCAGCACGTCGTACGGCGGTTCGCCCCGCTCCAGCCCGGTGAAGTAGTCGGCGAAACGCTGCCACAGCGGGATCACGCTGCCGGCCTGGGCCGGGTCCACCACGCCGGGCAGCAGCAGCCGTTCGCGGCGGGGCGCGTCCAGGTCGACCAGCTGGGACCAGAACGCGTGCTCCAGGCTGCCGTCGCGCAGCTCGCCCACGGCCAGCTCACCGATGCCGCGCGGGCCGTCCAGCGCCCCGCCGAGGTAACCGGCGAGGATCGAGCCGCCCGCCGGGTCGCACTCGGCCAGCACGAGCCGCCGGTGCCAGCTCAGCGCGGCGGCGAGCGCGGCGGTGGTGACGCCCGGCGACCCCTTCGCCGAGACCAGGGCGATGATCGCCATCAGGCCGCCTCGGTGAGCACGAGCGCGATCCGGTCGTCGGCGGCGAGCGCCACGACAGCGGGCACGTCCCGCACGGCAAGCGCCAGGTAGACCACCACGTCGCCGTTCTGCGGCGTGGCGGTGTCGATCACGGTGCCCTCGAACCGGGTGCCGCCGCCACGGGACGCCTCCGAGCCGCCTCCGGTGGCGTTCGAGGGTGTGCTGACCAGCAGCACCTTGTCGCCGGGGTGCAGCTTGCGGGCCGGCACCTGCTCGGGTTTCAGCCCCAGCGCGATCTGCTGCTGCCCGGCGCCGAGCAGCGGGGCCTCGGTGAGCTGCGCCTCGGTGAGCAGCGTGCCCGGGGTGAGCCGGACGGCCGCCCGCAACCCCAGCACCTCGTCCATCCGGTCGGCAGGCACCGGCCGGAGTTCGCGGCCGCCGGAGACGCGTACCGGCACCAGGTCGTCGGCGCTGAGTTGCTGTCCCACGTCGACCGCCCGGGCCACGGCCAGGTACGTGCCGGTGGAGCGGACCGAGGTGACAGCGAACGCGGCGCCCAGACCGCCGAGGGCGATCAGCAGGACTGCCAGGCCGAGCAGGCCGGGTCGGACGCGTCGTTGCCGGACCACCTTCGGCGGTGCGACGGGTGCCTCCACCGGGGTTCCGTTGCGGGCTGCCACGACACTCATCGGGTCACCACCTGAAGCTCGTTGATCTGTACCGAGACGACGCCGCTGGACCGGCTCTGGGCGATCACGCCGCTCTCGCCGCCGCCGGACCACTCGACGGTCCAGAACGTCGTGGCGCTCACCTCGTAGGTGCCGGCCTCCGGATAGCCCTGGTCGAGGCCGCAGTCCGGGGAGGTGGAGCCGGCCCTCGGCCCGTTCGCCCGGTACGGCGTGCCCGGTCCGTCGCAGGTGACGTCGATGTCGTCGGACATGTGCCAGACGATCCGGTCCACCTTCGCGGTGATCTCCACGGTCAGCCCCCGGTCGGAGGCGGACGCGGACAGCGGCCCGAAGTACGCCTCGCCCGGGCTGGCCCACATCCAGACGGGCAGCCCGACCAGGCCGGGGCCCTGACTGCGCCGGGGCGCGACGGCGGCCCGGGGCGGGAGCAGGGAGATCGAGGCCAGCGCGCGGCGGGCCAGTTCCTCCGGGTCCGGCGGCGCGCCGTAGCCGGGCGGCGGGGCGTCCAGGAGTTCCTGGCGCATGCTGCCCGGGCTGGTGTCGCCGCCGTTGCAGGTCAGTTGGTACCACTGCTTGCCGGGAGGCGCTTCGTTCTGCGGCTCGGCGAGCTTGTAGTAGCAGCCGTCGGCGTTGTTGAACCAGCCGAGCGCCGCGTTGTAGCAGGGGATGGCCCGGCCGTTCCACTGGCACTTCGGGGTGCTGCCGCCGTTGCCGCCCCCGCCGCCGTTGTCTCCGCCGCCACCCGGCCCACCCGGTCCGCCGGGGATGCCGGGGTCGTCGTCCCAGACGTCGCAGTCGGTCTGTTCCGGCGGGCACGAGCCGCCCGGATCGGCGGCGCGGGCGGGTGCGCCGGTGAGCGTCAGCAGCGCGGCCAGGCCGGCGGCGAGCAGCAGCCGGCGGAGCGTCCCGGCCCGGGCCGGCCGGGCCGGGACACCCCTTCCTCCCCAGGTCAGCACGGCTGGTCCTGGTGCGCGGCGCCGCCGTTGACGCGCCACCGGCCGTCCGGGTACCGGACCGCAGTGGCGGTGGCCAGGTAGCGCCCGCCGCGCGTGCCGGGCACGGCCTTGCGGTCCTTGGCGTAGACGAGCCGGTAGCCGCTCGCGTCCAGGCAGTCCTGGATCTCGACGGTGGGCGGGCGCGCGGTCAGGTCGACCGACACGACCTCGGGGTCGGAGAGCAGTTTCCCGGTACGCATCGCGCCGTGCTCCTTCGCGTCGAGAATCGCCATTCGGACCCGAGTCAGCAGCGGATCAGCCAGAAAACGGGTCAGAGCGGGATGGGACGGATCGCTGCGCGCACTGGCCGCCCGGGACGCGTCGAGATAGCCGGAATAGGCGGCCAGAGCCGCTTTTCCGGCCGCGTCTTCCTCGGCGCTGGAATGGGCGGCGGGTGCGGCGGCGCGGCCGGTCAGCGGACCGGTCGCCGCCTCCGGCTCGGTGCCGCAGCCGGTCGAGCCGACCACCAG
This sequence comes from Micromonospora sp. WMMA1976, assembly GCF_027497335.1. Lineage (NCBI taxonomy): Bacteria > Bacillati > Actinomycetota > Actinomycetes > Micromonosporales > Micromonosporaceae > Micromonospora > Micromonospora sp. WMMA1976. Next base: position 6,488,702 of record NZ_CP114912.1, read on the forward strand.
CACGAGGCTGAGCAGGAAGATTTCCCATCGGCGGGATTGCCGTGTGCGCAACGCCGATCCCTCCTCGGTGCCGGCCCGGGGCGATCACGCCGACCCGCTCCGGGCATGCGGAAGCGCGCCCGGAACTGTCACTCCGGGCCCCCGTCGCCACCACTTGTATTTACCTGTACTGATCGCTGCGGATTCTGTGCCCTTGCTCCTCCGACGCCAATTGATCGGGGGTTGCGTCGTACCCAAGGGGCGAGCATAGGCTCACGTCCGCCGATGCAACAGAGGCAATTCACGTGAACACGGTGAGTGAAGACGGGAGGTGGTGGCCGGTGTGTGTCACCACGGTGACGAGCGGGCTTCGGCGGGGTTCCGGGCCGGCTGGTGTGTGCTCACCCGTACGCCCCGCGGCGGTGCCGACAGGCCGCCGGTATGGGTGGGGAGTGTGCCGCTCGTCCGATCCGTCCCGCCGGTTCGGCAGCGCCCACGCCGTGGCCCGTCCCGGCCTGTCGCGCGTCGCGCCGCACGCCGCCGCGGGCTTCCCCCGTCACATCCGCGCGATCGATAAATCACTCTGCGTGTCCCACGACGGAACGCACGGCGACCGGACGGGGGATCCGGCATGACGGCTGAACGGGTGCGGCGCACCGGACCGGTGGCCGATGCCCGCCGTCCGAGCGCCCGGCTGGCCGCCGCCCTGACTGTCGTACCCCTGCTCCGGCTGGCGGTGGCGCGCTACGCCGTACCGCCGGGGTGTCCGGACCGGACGGCGTGCGACGGCTGCGGCGCGTCGATCGGGCTGGACCGGCCGCTGCCGGCGCTCGGCCCCGCGGCCCGGTGCCCGGCCTGCCGGGCCCGGGTCGGCGCGGCACCCGCGGTGGTGGAGGTGGCGTTGCTGCTCGCGGTGGCCGTCCCGGTGCTCACCGGCGGCGCGCCCGCCGCCCGGCTGGCGCTGGCGTGGTGGCTGGTCTGGGCGGTGCCGATGACGATCGTGGACGCGATGGCGCACCGCCTGCCCGACCGGCTCACCTGGCCGGCCGCCGCCGGCGTGTGGGCGCTGCTCGGGGTGGCCGCGCTGACCGGCCCTGGCGTCGACCCGCTGGTACGCGCCGTCCTGGCCGCCCTGGCGCTCGGCGGCGGCTTCGCCGCGACCACGCTGCTGTTCGGGCGGCGCGGCTTCGGTCTCGGCGACGCCAAGCTGGCGCTCGGCGCGGGCGCGCTGCTCGGCTGGTACGGCTGGCCGGTGCTGGTGGCCGGGCTGGTGCTCGCGCTGCTCCTCGCCGGGTCGGCCGGGGTGGCGCTGCTCGCCGCCCGGCGGGTCCGCTGGTCCGGGTACCTGCCGTTCGGCCCGTTCCTGGTGCTCGGCACCGCCGCCACGCTGGTGCTCGTCACGGTGTGATCGGCCACCCGCAGGTGCGGGCGGGTTCGCCACGGGTATCGGAGTCCCAGCCACCTCCCAGCCGGGTCTGGTTCGGTGGCGGTCCAGGCTTCGGACTCGGGAGGGCACGTGCCGCACGGCGACGACGGTTGGCGGATCCGGCGCACGAGCGCGGACCTGGACCGGCTGGGCGAGACCGAGTCCGTCTTCGCGCTCGCCAACGGCTGGGTGGGCTGGCGCGGGACGCTCGACGAGGGCGAGCCCTGCGGCATGCCCGGCAGCTACCTCAACGGGTTCCACGAGCAGCACGACCTGACCTACCCGGAGAGCGGGTACGGGTTCCCGGAACGCAGCGACACCGTGATCAGCGCGCCGAACGCCGCCCTGATCCGGCTCTGGGTGGACGACGAGCCGCTGGACCTGGGCACCGGCACGATCCGGCGGCACCACCAGGAGCTGGACCTGCGCGCCGGGGTGCTCCGCCGGGAGACCGAGTGGGTCTCGCCGGGTGGCCGGGGTGTGCGGATCCGCAGCACCCGCCTGGTCTCGCTGATCCGCCGTCCGGTCGCCGCCGTCGACTGGTCTGTTGAGCCGCTGGACGAGCCGGTCCGGCTGCGGGTCGGCGCCGACCTGCTCGCCAACCAGCGGGTGCCGGAACGCGCCGACGACCCCCGGGCCGCCTCGGTGATCCACGACCCGCTCACCGGCGAGATCCGCCGCGACGACGGCCTCGACGGTGTGCTCGTGCACCGGACCGGGCGCAGCGGCCAGCGGGTCGCCGTCGCCGTCGCGCACCGGGTCGAGGCGTCCGACGAGATCGCCACCGACACCGAGCTGACCGCCGACCGGTTCCGGCTGGCGCTGTCCGGTCCGGTACGCCAGGGCGAGCGGATCCGGGTCACCCGGTTCGCCGCGTACGAGTGCGCGGACGTCGACGGCACCCCGGCCGGTGAGCTGGCCGGCCTGGTCGTCGCGGAGGCGGACACGGCCCGGGACGACGGGTTCGACGTCCTGCTCGCCGAGCAGCGCGCCGCGCTCGACGCGGCGTGGGCCACCGCCGACGTCGAGCTGGACGGCGACCCGGAGCTGCAACTCGCGGTCCGGTTCTCGGTGTTCCACCTGCTTCAGTCCGGCCGCGCCGACGGCGACCGGACCATCCCGGCGAAGGGGCTGACCGGAAACGGCTACGACGGCCACGTGCTCTGGGACACCGAGGGCTACGTGCTGCCGGTGCTGACGTACCTGGCGCCGGAACTGGCCCGCTCGGCGCTGCGCTGGCGGCACGCCCACCTGCCCGAGGCCCGCGACCGGGCGGCGGAGCTGCGCCTGACCGGTGCCACCTACCCGTGGCGGACGCTCAGCGGCCGGGAGTGCTCCGGCTACTGGCCGGCCGGCAGCGCGGGCCTGCACGTCAACGCCGACATCGCCGACGCGGTGCTGCGGTACGTGGCGGCCACCGGCGACACCGCGTTCCTCGCCGAGTGCGGCGCCGAGGTGCTGATCGAGACCGCCCGGCTGTGGCACGGCTACGGCCACTTCGACGACGGCGGCGCGTTCCACCTCACCGGCGTCACCGGCCCGGACGAGTACTCCGCGCTGGTCGACGACAACGTCTTCACCAACCTGATGGCCCGGCGCAACCTGCGCGGCGCCGCCGACGCCGCCGAGGGCTGCCCGGACGTGGCCGCGCGGCTGGGCGTCGACGCCGCCGAGGTGGCCGGCTGGCGGGCCGCCGCCGACGCCATGTTCGTCCCGTACGACGGCAAGCGCGGCGTGCACGAGCAGTCGGCCGGATTCACCGCGCAGCCGGAGTGGGACTTCGCCGGCACCGGCGAGGACGACTACCCGCTGCTGCTGCACTTCCCCTACCAGGAGCTGTACCGCAAGCAGGTGGTCAAGCAGGCCGACCTGGTGCTGGCCATGCTGCGCTGCCCGGGGGAGTTCACCGCCGAGGAGAAGACGCGCAACGTCGCCTACTACGAGGCGCGGACCGTCCGGGACTCGTCGCTGTCGGCGTCCGCGCAGGCGATCCTCGCCGCCGAGGTCGGGCACCTCGACCTGGCGTACGACCTGTTCGCCGAGACGGCGTTCCAGGACCTCGCCGACCTGGGCGACAAGACCGCCGACGGGCTGCACCTGGCGTCCCTGGCCGGCGCCTGGCTGGTGGTGGCGCAGGGCTTCGGCGGGCTGCGCGACGACCGGGGCGTGCTCGCGTTCGAACCTCGGCTACCCCGGCCGATCACCCGGCTGGCGTTCCACCTGCGCCGGCACGGGCACCGGCTGCGGGTCACGCTCACGCCGCAGGAGGCCCGCTACGAGCTGCCGGACGCCGGGCCGGGCGACGCGGTGGAGCTGTGGCACCACGGCGAACAGTTCCGCGTCACCGGCGACGGGCCGGTCACCCGGCCGATGCCGCCGGTGCCCGATCCCGGCCCCGAGCCGCAGGCCCCGCCCGGCCGCCGTCCGGAACGGCGCGCTCAGGAGGCGGCCGGCGGCGACGACTGAGCCGGCAGGCCGGACATCCGGGCGACTACTTCCTCCAGCGCCTCGAACGCGTACGCCCAGTTGTGGCACTTGAAGCTGCGCAGCCCGGTGATCGGGGTGCGGCAGTCGGCACAGTGGACACCGGGGATCGCGTCCGGCACCTCGGTGTTCACGTACTTGCGGTCGCCGAGGATCACTCGCGCGATCATCGTGTGGTCGTGTACGCCGTGCAGCGCGGACGCGACGATGTCGTACCAGGTGACCCGCCGCCCGCACTTCGGGCAGTCCGGTTCGTCGCCGCTGACCCACAGCGGTGCGCCGATCGTGCGCGCGGGCATGTTCAGCAGCTTCTCCAGCCGCCGCACGTCCGCCTCCGGGGTGGTCCACCGGTGCTGCCCTGGTAGTGACGCGGGCGAGTCGTAGACGGCGCGGAACACCGCCGGCTCGACCTCCACTGTCTCCCGTTCACCTGTCATCGGGTACCTCCTCGCGCCGGCGTGTCCCACCGTCGTACCAGGTGGCGGCCGGGATCGGCCGGATCGTCGACACGACGGGTCAGCGGTGTGTCGCGCAGAGTGCTAGACATCGAGGCGTGACGGAGGCTGAGAACCGACCCAATGTCGCCCGGATGTACGACTACTACCTGGGCGGCTGCCACAACTTCGCCGCCGACCGCGCTGCCGCCGAGGAGGTCCTGAAGATCTTCCCGGACACCGGCGTCGCCGCGCAGAGCAACCGCGCGTTCCTGCGCCGGGTCGTGCGCTGGGCGGCCGAGCAGGGCGTCCGCCAGTTCCTCGACATCGGCGCCGGCCTGCCGACCCAGGGCAACGTGCACGAGGTGGTCCGCGCGATCCGCCCCGACGCCCGGGTGGTCTACGTCGACCACGACGAGGTCGCCGTCGCGTACGCCCGGCGGTTGCTGCCCACCGACGGCCGCACCGTCGTGCTCCAGGGTGACCTGCGGCGTCCCGCCGAGCTGCTGGCCGACCCGACGTTGCGGGCCACCATCGACCTGAGCGAGCCGGTCGCGGTGCTGCTGCTCGCGGTGCTGCACTTCGTGCCGGACGCCGACGCCCCGTACGCGGCGGTGGCGACGCTGCGCGACGCGACGGTCCCGGGCAGCGTGCTCGCGCTGTCCCACCTCACCCTGGACGGCCTGCCGACGTTGCCCACCGAGCAGGGCACCGCGATCTACCGCCGCAGCAGTTCCCCGCTGGTGCCCCGCACGCGCGACGAGGTGGCCCGGTTCCTCGACGGCTACGAGCTGGTCGATCCGGGCCTGGTCAAGGTGGCGGACTGGCGGCCCGACGGGGAGCCGCAGGCCGCGGTGTCGCACGGCTACGGCGGGGTGGGCGTGCGCCGCTGAGGCGGGAGTCAGTCCAGGCCGCCGTGCGCGGCCCAGAGCGCGGCGGCCCGGTCTGCCGCCGCCGCCACGAGCGCGGCCAGCTCCGGCCGGTCCGGCACCCGGAACGACACGTACGCGCCGCGTCCCCCAGCCGTGGGCCGGCCGTACGCCTTCGCGGCGAGCCGCCCGTCCGGCAGCAGCCTGATGTTGAGCGTGGTCAGCGTGAACTCCTCGCCGCGCCGGGTGTCGGTCCAGCGCAACTCCTCCGGCACTGTGACGTTGATGGCGAGGGCGCTGACGTCGGGGAAGGCGGCGCTGCTCATCGCCCGATCGTCGCACGATCGCCTGCTCAGCGGCGCAGCGTCGTTTCGCGGGTCATGTGGGACAGCTTCTCCGGGTTGCGCACCGCGTAGAGGCCGCTGATCAGGCCGTCGTCGAGGCGTACCGCGACGACGGTGTCCAGCTCGCCGTCGAGGCGTACCAGCAGCGCCGGGTAGCCGTTCACCTGCACCGGTTCCATCGACGCCACGGCCGCGACCCGGCGCCAGCCGCCCGCGAGCAGGCGGGCCACCTTGTCGCCGCCGGTGACCGGCCGGGCGATCGCCTGCTTGATCCCGCCACCGTCGCCCACCAGCACCGCGTCCGCGGCAAGGACGCGGAGCAGCCCGTCCAGGTCGCCGGTCTCGACCGCCCGCCGGAACGCGTCGAGCGCGTCGCGGGCCTCGGCCGCCGGGACGGTACGCCGGGGGCGGCGTGCCGCGACGTGGGCCCGCGCCCGGTGCGCGATCTGCCGCACCGCGACCGGGGTGCGCTCGACCGTCTCGGCGATCTCGTCGTAGCCGACGTCGAACACCTCCCGCAGTACGAACACGGCCCGCTCGGTCGGTGTGAGCGTCTCCAGCACCAGCAGCATCGCCATCGACACGCTCTCGGCAAGCGTCACGTCGTCTGCGACGTCGGGTGCGGTGAGCAGCGGTTCGGGCAGCCACGAGCCGACGTACGACTCCTTGCGCCGGCCCAGCGTACGCAGCCGGGACAGCGCCTGCCGGGTGGCGATCCGGACCAGGTAGGCGCGCCGGTCCCGGATCTCGTCGAGGTCGACGCCGGCCCACCGCAGCCAGGTCTCCTGCACCACGTCCTCCGCGTCGGCGGCCGAGCCGAGCATCTCGTACGCGACGGTGAAGAGCAGGTTCCGGTGCGCGAGGAAGTCCTCGGTGGCCGGGTCCGCCATGACTGACTCCTTCGCCGCTCGGTTGCGTTCCCCACCAGACGCCGCCCGCCGCCGCCGTGTGACATCGGGTCGCTGTGGCGGTCCTCACCCGGCGTCGCCGTCACGCCGGACGCGTCCCCGGCATCTCGTGGTCGTCAGACACTCACCCCAGCAGAGAGGGCGCCACCATGCAGACCCGATTCAACCTGTTCGAGAACCCGGTCTCGGCGACGTTCATGAAGCGCTTCGCCGGCGCGGGCCTGGTGATCCACCAGTCGTCGCTGCCCCGCACCGTCCAGGAGCTGGTGTCGTTGCGGGCCAGCCAGATCAACGGCTGCGGCTGGTGCATCGACATGCACACCAAGGAGGCGGTGGCGGGCGGCGAGAGCGCGGTCCGGCTGAACCTGGTCGCCGCCTGGCGTGAGTCGACGGTGTTCACCGAGGCCGAGTGCGCGGCGCTGGCGTTCGCCGAGGAGGGCACCCGGCTGGCCGACGCCCACCAGGGCGTGTCCGACGAGACGTGGGAGCAGGTGCGTAAGCACTACGACGACGACCAGATCGCTGCGCTGGTGTGTCTGCTCGGGCTGATCAACGCGGCGAACCGGTTCGCGGTGCTCGTGCACCAGCGCGGCGGCTCGTACGAGCCGGGCATGTTCGCGGCGGCGATGAGCTGAGCGCGGCCGTCAGCGCAGGTTCCAGAAGAACGACCGGACGTCGTCGGCGAACAGCTCCGGCACCTCCAGCGCGGCGAAGTGACCACCCCGGTCGAACTCGCTCCACTGCCGGATCGTGTACGTCAGTTCGGCGATCGGCCGGACGGACCGGGTGATGTCGTGCGCGAACACGGCGACCCCGAGCGGGGGCGGGCAGGGTGCGGGCGGGCCAGCGAACGCGCTCTCCCGCACCAGCCGCGCCGACGACGCGGCGGTGCCGGTGAACCAGTGGACCGAGACGTCGGTGAGGACGCGGTCCACGCTGACGGCCGATCCCGGGTCGGTCCACTCGGTGAACTTCTCCGCGATCCAGGCGAGCTGCCCGACGGGTGAGTCGTTGAGTGCGTACGACACGGTCTGCGGCCGGCTGGCGTAGAGCACCTGGTGGGGGTGGCGCTGCGTCTTGAGCCGCATGATCCGGGCGAGCCGGTCGCGGTCCTCGCCGGACAGCGCGGCCTCCCCGGTCCAGCCCGGTGGCGGGGGCGTGGGCAGGTAGTTCAGGTGTACGCCGACGACGTGCTCCGGGTCGATGCCGCCGAGCCGGGTGGAGATGACCGAGCCCCAGTCGCCACCCTGTGCGCCGTACCGCCGGTAGCCGAGCCGGCGCATCAGCTCGGCCCATGCGCGGGCGACGCGGTCGACGTCCCAGCCGCGTTCCCGGGTCGGGCCGGAGAACCCGAATCCCGGGATCGACGGTACGACCAGGTGGAACTGTTCGGACAGCGGGCCGAGCACGTCGAGGAACTCCACGACCGAGCCGGGCCAGCCGTGGGTGAGGATCAGCGGCAACGCGTCCGGGTCGGCGGAGCGTACGTGCAGGAAGTGGATGTTCTGCCCGTCGATTGTGGTGGTGAACTGCGGGTACCGGTTCAGCTCGGCCTCGGCCTCCCGCCAGTCGTACGCGGTGCGCCAGTGTTCGGCCAGCTCGCGTACCCGGGTCAGCGGGATGCCGTAGTCCCACCCGGCGTCCGGTAGCTCGTCGGGCCAGCGGGTGCGGTCCAGTCGGTCGGCCAGGTCGTCGAGGTCGGCCTGGGGGACGTGGACGCGGAACGGTTCGATCACGGTAGCTCCAATCGTTGGTGCCACTAACGTTGGTGCGACAAACGATAACGCAGATCGTTGGGGACGCCAACGTTTTACGGTTAGGCTGGGCGCGTGGAGAACCCGGAGCCGGACCTCGTACCGACCCGCCTGGCCGGCCTGCCGAGCTGGCTGATCACCCAGACCGCTGTACGTGCCGGCCGGCTGGTCGCTGACGGCCTCGCCGCTGTCGACGCGCGGGGTTACCACTTCCGACTGCTCGCCACGCTCGACGAGTTCGGGCCGGCCAGCCAGGCGGCGCTCGGACGGCGCAGCGGCATCCACGTCAGCGACGTGGTGGCCGCACTCAACGAACTCGCCGAGCGGGAGTTCGTCACCCGCAGCCCGGATCCCGCCGACCGGCGGCGCAACGTCGTCACCATCACCACGGCCGGGCGGCGGCAGTTGCGGCGGCTGGAGAAGCGACTCGCCGCCGTTCAGGACGAGCTGCTCGCGCCGCTGTCGCCGGACGAGCGTGCGGACCTGACCCGGCTGCTCGCGCGGGTGCTGGCCCACCACCCCCGCCCGTCCGCCTGACGGCTGCCCTCCGGCACCGTCCTCATTCACCGCCTATCATTATCGTTCTCGATAGTGATAACGTCTGCGGCGTGACGATGTCGATGGAGCGGTGGGCGGAGATCGCGCTGCACCCGGTGCGGATCCGCATCCTGCGCGCGGTCGCCGGTGCCCGGGTGACCACGCACGACCTGGTCGAGCTGCTGCCTGACGTCCCGCAGGCCACCCTCTACCGGCACCTGGCGACGCTCGTGAAGACCGGGATGCTCGACGTGGTGCAGGAACGCAAGGTCCGCGGCGCCGTCGAGCGGGTGTACGCGCTGCCCGCGCACGGCGCGGCGCTGGACCCGGCGGCCCTGGCGACGGCGACGCCGGAGGACCACGCGCGCTACTTCACCGCGTTCGTGTCGAGTCTGCTGTCGGAGTTCTCCCGCTACCTCGCCCGGGAGTCCGTCGACTTCGTCGCCGACGGCGTCGGATACCAGCAGCTCGTCCTGCACCTGACCGACGCCGAGCTGCACGAGTTCGCAGCCGGGCTCAACGCGCTGGTCGGCCCGTTGCTCGCCAGGGGCCCCGGCGACGGACGGATCCCCCGGCTGCTGGCGACCGTCCTGATGCCCGCCGAGCGTCCGGTGGCCCCCGGCGACACGCACACGTCAGCGCACGACTCCGACACGACGAAGGGCGACGACTGATGGCCTCGGTAACGCTTGACCGCGACGTGATCGACATCCGGTTCACCGGATGGGAACGGATGTGGGTCGGGCGGGAGCGGTTCACGCTGCGCCTGTCCGCCGTGCGGTACGCCGCCCCGGTGGACGAGCCGATCCGGCTGGCCCGTGGCGCCCGGCGCGGGTACACGGTGTCCGGCTTCGCCAAGGTCGGCGTCTGGGGCATCTTCGGCGGTCCCCGGCAGCTCGTGGCGGCCCGGCGCGGTCAGCCCGGTCTGCACCTGGTGCTGGACCGCGCGGCGGCCGGCGGGGAGTTCGACGAGGTCGTCGTCTCCGACCCGGCCGCATCGCACCTGGCCGAGACCATCGGGCGTGCGACGGGGAGCCGGCCATGACCGGTGACCGGCTGGCGATCGAGGCGTCGGGCCTGACCAAGCGCTACGGCGACGTCACCGCCGTAAGCGACCTGACGTTCACCGTGCGGCCCGGTGCGGTCACCGGCTTCCTCGGCCCGAACGGCGCCGGCAAGACCACCACGATGCGCATGCTGACCGGACTGGTGACGCCCACCAGCGGCGCCGCCACGATCGGCGGGCAGCCGTACGGCCGGCTGGCCCAGCCGTCACGGACCGTCGGCGCGGTGTTCGACGGCAACGCGTTCCACCCCGGCCACACCGCCCGTGACCACCTGGGTGTCTACGCCGCGATGGCCGGCTGCCCGGACAGCCGGGTCGCGGAACTGCTGGACCTGCTCGGCCTCGCCCAGGCCGCCGACCGTCGTACCCGAGGGTTCTCCACCGGCATGCGGCAGCGGCTCAGCCTCGCCACGGCGCTGCTCGGCGACCCCCGCGTCCTGCTGCTCGACGAGCCGTCGAACGGCCTGGACCCGGAAGGCATGTCGTGGCTGCGCGGACTGCTGCGCCGGCTCGCCGACGAGGGCCGCACCGTGCTGGTCTCCAGCCACGTCCTGCACGAGGTCCAGCAGGTGGTCGACGACGTGGTGGTGATCCGGCGCGGTGAACTCGTCGCCGCCGGGCCGTGGTCCCGGCTCACCGGCCCGCCGACGGTGCTCGTCACCTCGCCGGACGCGGAGGCCCTGGCCACCGCGCTGACGGCCGCCGCCGGGTCCGTCGAACCGGCCGGGCCCGGCCGGCTGCGGGTACGCGGACTGGACGCGCCGCGCGTCGCCGACCTGGCCGCGGACCACCGGCTGCGGATCCACGAGCTGGTCACCGAGACCACAAGCCTCGAACAGCTCTTCCTCGACCTGACCACCGACCCGGCGGAGGCCCGATGAACCTGCTCAGAGCGGAACTACGCCGGGTGCTGGCGACCCGGATGTGGGGCGGGCTGCTGCTCACCGCCGTCGCGCTCGGCGGCGGCCTGGTCGGGCTGATGGCGCTCGTCGGACCGGAGAACTTCGACCCGCCGATGCCCGGACTGCACACCGAGGAGGGCCTGCGGTCGATCCTCGGCATCCTCGGCTTCACCGCCTTCGTGCCGGCCGCCGCCGGCGCCCTCGCGGCCACGTCCGAATACCGGCACGGCACCGCCGCCGTCACGTTCATGTTCGCGCCGCGCCGAGGGCGGGTGCTCGCCGCCAAACTCGCCACCCACGCGATCGTCGGCCTCGGCTACGGGATCGCCCTGGCCGGCTCCGCCGCGGTGGCCCTGTTCGCGGTCGCCGCCGCGCGTGGTGTGTCGCTGGGCCTGCCCGCTCCCACGGTGCTGGCGCTGCTCGCCCGCATCGGTGTCGCGATGGCTGTGTACCTGCTCGTCGGCACCGGCGTGGGTGCGCTGCTCCGCAACCAGGTCGTTGCCGTGTGCGTCGTGGTCGGCTACCTGTACCTGGCCGAGCCCGTACTGATGATGATCCCCGGCGTCAACGCGCTCTACCCGCTCCTGCCCGGCGGCGCCACCGCCGCGCTCACCGACTTCACCTACGTCGCCGACGCGATGTCCGCGCAGCTCGGCAGCGACGCCGTCGCGCTCCTGCCACCGGCGGCCGGCGCGTTGCTGTTGACCGGGTACGCGCTCGCCGCCGCCGCGCTCGCCGTTGCCGTCCCGATGCGCCGCGACATCACCTGAGCGTCGCCGCTTCGTCGCCGTCCGGCGTATCAGGGCTGGCGCCGGCCGAAGACGATTCGTACTCTGGTCATCCGACGTCCGGGGTCGACGGTGGGGGAGGGTCGACGCTGCATGGACCCGGTCCTCGCCGATCTGCCGACCGACCGCGTCGTCGCCCTGCCCGGCGCGGACGCCGACGCGGTCGCCATGACGATCGCCCGCGGCCACGCGGAGCTGGCCGCCGTCGTGCACCGCCCGGTCTCGGCGTCCACCATGCCCGCGGACTTCGTGCACGCCGTGCTGGACCGGCTCGAACGGGTCGCCGTCGAGCTGCTGCCGGCCTGGCTGCCCGAGGCCGCGCACGACGTCCGCCCGGACACCTCCGGACTCGCCGCCGTGCGGGCCGCGGCCGCCGCGCGCTCGCGCCGTGACCGCTACCCCGGTTCGTTCCTGTCCGACCTGGCCGTCTTCGCGGTGACCGGGCGACGGTCCGGCGCCACGACGCTCCCGCTGCGCGCCCGGGCCGCCTCACTGGCGCGTCTCGTCGCCGACGCATTCGGCAGACGGAAGGTGGTGCTGCTCGCCGAGCCGGTCCACGGCGACGGCGCGGTGACGGCGGCCGGGGCCGCGTGGCTCGTGCAGCACGGTGGCCCGGCGGTCTGGCTGGCCGGAGCCGGTGCGGCCGGGCTGGACGGGCTTCCGGCTTTCCGCGTCGCACCGCCGGCCGCGCCCGTCGGCCAGGCACCGGTGGCAGGCCGGCCGCATCCGGGCAGCGACGCCGAGAAGCGCCTGGAGGCGGCGCTGGCCGCGCAGAGCTGGGCGGCCGGGCGGAGATGGAACCAGAACTACCAGTCGCACCGTCTTTCCGCGCCGGTACGCCTGGATCTAGTGTGGCCGGACGAGCGGTGCGTGGTGGAGATCGACGGCCCGGAGCACTGCCGCCCGGTCCGTTTCGAGGCCGACCGGCAACGTGACGTCCAGCTGCAACTGGACGGCTACGCCGTCCTGCGCTTCACCAACGCCCGAGTAATCCACGACGTCGGCACCGTGGTCACGCAGATCGGCACCTATCTGCGGGCACGTCGCCGAGACCTGGCGGAAGGACGGCATCATGGCCGGCGATGACCTGACCGCATCCGAGAGCGCGATCCTCGTCGTGCTCATGGCCGAGGCGCGGGAGGTGCTGAACACCGAACTCCGTGACCGTTACGGACTGGACGTACGCAAGCCGCAGCGCGACAAGCTCACCCGCCTGCACTACGTCGCCAGCCGCAAGAGCGGCTCGACGTACGCTCTGCAACTGGACGACAAGGGCTGGGTGCGGATGCAGAGCGACCTCGACTTCACGCTGCGGGGAGCGAGCGCGCTCGGCGCCGCGCTCACCGCGGTGCAGGCGCACCTGCGCGATCGTGTCCTGGCACGCAGCGGCTGTGCGACGCTCGCCGAACTCTTCGCGCTCACCGACGTGCGCGCGCCCGCCGCCGCGCCGGCCGGGTCGCTGGAGGCGCGTGTCGTCGCCGCGTACCGGGCGCTCGCCGACGAGCCCGGCGCCTGGGTGAGCCTGCGGCGCCTGCGACCGTTCTTCGCCGACGTGCCCCGCGACGACCTGGACGAGGCGCTGCGGCAGCTCAGCCGGTCCGAGGGCGTCACCATCGCGCCGGAGTCGAACCAGAAGACGCTCACCGAGGCGGACACCGCTGCCGCGCTCCGCCTCGGCGGGCAGGAGAACCACCTGCTGGCGATCGGCGTGTGATGAACGAGGCGGAACGGAACGCGTTGGCCGCCCTGCGGTTCGACTGGGCGCCGGTGCCCGACGACGTGTGGCGGCCGTTGCCCTTCCACGTCGACGGCTTGCACGTACCAGTCGTCCGGGACGTCCTCGCCGGGGTGGACGAGGCCGCGGCGAACCCGCACGGCAGCCCGCTCGGCCTGGTCGTCCAGGGTCAGCGCGGCTCCGGCAAGACCCACCTGCTGGGTGTGATCCGCCAGCAGGTGCAGGAGCGCGGCGGCTACTTCTTCCTGGTCGGTCTGCTCGACGCCGGCGGCTTCTGGGACGGCGTGCTCGCCGCGATGCTCGACGGCCTGTCCCGGCCGGTGCCCGGCAGCCGCGAGACGCAGCTCAAACTGCTGCTGCGGCGACTGTCCGCCCTGGTCGGGGCACCCCGGACGGCGCGCCGGGCCGTCATGGGCGACACCGAACTGACAAAGGCGGCGCTCGACGCCTTCCTGGACGGGCTCGGAGACTTCGACAGGCACGCGGCCCGCACCTGCCAGGAGACGGCGCGTGCGCTGGCGCTCAGCGCGTCCGAGGACATCTCCCACCGCGACATCGCGGAGAACTACTTCCTCTCCGGCGAGGAGGTGGCCGCCGGGGAACGCGCGGCCTGGGGCATGCGCCGCATTCCGCGCCCGGCCCAGCAGATCGTTCAGGACCTGTCCTGGCTGCTTGCCCTCACCGGCCCGTCGGTGGTGGCGATCGACCAGATCGATACGCTCATCGCCCAGCTGGCGATCCAGAGCGATCCCGCCCTGGCCGGTGCGGCTGCGATGAGCCCGGAGCAGGCGCTGATGCTGGCCCGGATGGCGGACGGCCTGATGGCGTTACGGCAGACGACCCGGCGCACGCTCACCGTCCTGGCCTGCATTCCGAACTCGTGGACCGTCATCAAGTCCACCGCCGCCGACACCGTCGCGGACCGGTTCCGGGAGACGCCGCCGCTGCGCCGCATCGACGACGCCGACGTGGCCCGGGCGATCATCGAGAAGCGGTTCACCCTCCGCTACCAGGAGGCGGGGTTCGTCCCGCCGTACCCGTCGTGGCCGGTGTCCCCGCGCGCCTTTGCCGAGGCCGGTGCGTTCACCCCGCGACAGCTGCTCATCGAGATCGACAAGCACATCCGGGAATGCCTCGCCGACGACCAGGTGCGGGAGATGACGAGCCTCGGCGAGCCGCCCATCGCGGAACCCCGGGCTCCCCGGCCCGCCCCGGTGGCCGCCACCGGCGAGGAGATGGACCGCTACGACGCCCGGTTCGCCGAGCTGCGGGAGGCCGCCGACGTCACCGGCCCGCTGCGCCGCGCATCCGAGGACGCGGCCATGCCGCCACTGCTCGCCGCCGGGCTCACCGCCTGGATCCTGGAGCGGGGCGACGCGGGCGAGGCGTTCAGCGTCGACCCGCCGCCGAGCACCGACCCGCCGCTGCACGCCCGGCTGCGGCTCACGCTCGACGAGCGCACCGAGGACCAGGTGCACTGGTGTTTCCGGGCGATCGGGGACGACCACCACGGCAACGCCGCGCTCGCCCGTCTCCGCAAGGCGTCAGTGGCCGCCGCCCTCGACACCGGATCGGGGCGACGGAAGCTGTTCCTGCTGCGCAACCGCGCCTGGTCGACCAGCGCGGCCACCAGCAAGGCGGTGGGGGCGTTCACCGCGGCGGGTGGCCAGACGCTCGGCGTCGACGAGGAGGACCTGCGAGTCCTCTCCGCGCTGCGGGTCATGCTCGCCGAGGCCACCATGGACCTGCAGGGCTGGCTGGCCGAGCGCCGGCCGACCCGGGAGCTGAAGTTCCTCCAGCACGCCCTGGCCGACGTGGACCGCTGGACCACCGACGCCGGACCGCCGCCGGAGCCCGCCGAGCCGTCGCCGGCCGCCGCCGCTGCCACCGGCCCGGCCGATCCCTCGTTCGTCGTCGGGCACGGGTACGACGACGGGACGCCCGTGCCGCTGGCGCTGGAGGCGTTGCGCAAGCACACCACGATCTTCGCCGGGTCCGGCTCCGGCAAGACCGTCCTCATCCGCCGCATCGTCGAGGAGTGCGCGCTGGCGGGCGTCTCGGCCATCGTGCTCGACCCGAACAACGACCTCGCCCGCCTCGGCGAGGGATGGCCCGAGCCGCCCGCGCAGTGGCGGCCGGATGACGCGGACCGGGCCCGGGACTACCTCGCGCACACCGACGTCGTCGTCTGGACGCCGCGCCGCAACTCGGGCCGCCCGCTGAGCTTCCAGCCGCTGCCCGACTTCACCGGCGTACGCGACGACCCGGACGAGTTCGCCGAGGCGGTCGAGGCTGCAGTCGCGTCGCTCGCGCCGCGCGCCCTGGTGACCGGCCGGGCCACCCGGGCGCACCTCGGGCTGGCCGTGCTGCGCAAGGCCGTCGAGCACTACGGCCGGCGCGGCGGCTCCCGGTTGCAGGGCCTCGTCGACACGCTCGCCGACCTGCCGGACGGGATCATCGACCTGGACGACGCCGACAAGATCGGCCTCAGCCTGGCGCAGACCCTCACCGCCGCCATGGTGAACGACCCGCTGTTCGGCGGCGAGGGCACGCCGATGGATCCCGGCGTGCTCCTCACACCGGCACCCGGCAAGCGGGCCCGTGTCTCCGTGGTCAGCCTGGTGGGCCTGCCGTCCGACGACGTACGGCAGAGTTTCGTCAACCAGCTCCAGATGGCCCTGTTCGCCTGGATCAAGAAGAACCCGGCCGGGGACCGGCCGCTGCTCGGGCTGCTCATCATGGACGAGGCGCAGACGTTCGCCCCGTCCGGCGCGATGACCGCGTGCACCCAGAGCACACTGGCGCTGGCCGCCCAGGCCCGCAAGTACGGCCTCGGTCTGATCTTCGCCACCCAGGCGCCGAAGGGGCTGCACAACCGCATCCCCGGCAATGCGGCGACCCAGCTCTACGGCCTGATGAACAGCCCGATCCAGATCGAGGCGGCCCGGGAGATGGCCCGCGCGAAGGGCGGCGACGTGCCGGACATCTCCCGCCTCACGGTCGGTGAGTTCTACCTCGCCGCCGAGGGCGCCGCGCCCCGCAAGATCCGCACCCCGCTGTCGCTCACCCACCATCCGCGCAGCCCGCTCACCGTCGAGGAGGTGCTGGACCGGGCGCGCGGCGGTCAGGGGCGCAGCACGTAGCGTCCGCGTACTCCGCCCTTGGCCGCCTCCCGGTGGGCGTCCGCCACCCGGTCCAGCGGCACCACCGCGTGCACCCGCGCGGGCAGCTCACCGGCGGCGGTGCGGGCGAGCAGGTCGGCCAGGCGTACCCCGTCGGCGTGCACCTCGACCGCGCGTACCGTGACGCCGCGCTCGGCCGCCGGGTGGGCGTTCGGCCGTACCCCGACGAACACGCCGCCGTCACCGACCAGCGCGAGCCCGCGGTCCTGGAGCACCGCGGCGTCGGCGACCGCGTCCCAGCCCGGCTCGGCGGCGGTGGTGAAGTCGGCGCCGAGCCCGCGCACGAACTCCTCGTCCTCGGCCCGCGCCAGGCCGGTCACCCGCCACCCCCGGTCCCGGGCGAGCGGCACGACGTAGCCGCCCACCGCGCCGGCCGCGCCGGTGACCAGCAGCCGGCCGCCGGCGGGCGGGTCGCCGAGCAGGTCGACGATCTGCGCCGCGGTCAGGCCGTTGAGCGGCACCGTCGCCGCCGCCACCAGATCCAGATCATCGGGTACGACCGCCAGGTCGGCCACAGGTACGACGAGCTGCTCGGCGTACGTGCCGAAGTCGCGGTCGAACCCGCCGACGAGCCCGGCGACCCGGGTGCCCACGGCGAGGTCGACGCCCGGCCCGGCGGCGGCGACGACACCGGCGAAGTCCCAGCCCAGGCCGGTGTGGTGCGGCTGCTTGATGAGCCCCAGCGAGTGGAAGAAGCCGCCGACGACGCCGAGGTCGGCCGGGTTGACCGGAGCCGCCGCGACGTCCACCCGGACCTCGCCGGGCCCCGGCTCGCGCTCCGGGACGTCGATGATCTCGATGGCGTCGGGTCCGCCCGGGGTGCGGACGACGGCAGTGCGGAAGGTACGCGTACCCATGATGGTGTCTCCTTGTTCGTGAGGGATGCCCTGCTCCACGATGGAGGGGTAACTCTCCATCGGGAAGTACGCACTTCGGAGTGCGTTGGGTACCCCCGGGTAGGAGGCGGACGATGCCGACGCAGACGGCGGCGGAGAAGCGGGCGCAGGCGCGGGAGGCGTACGACGCGTTCCTCGCCGGCTGCCCGAGCCGACAGCTCCTGGACCGGATCTCCGACAAGTGGGTGGCGCTGATCCTGGCCGCGCTCGGCCGCGACGGTCCCGACCGCAACGCGGAGCCGCAGGTCATGCGCTACTCCGAGTTGTCCCGCCGCCTGGCCGGGGTCAGCCAGAAGATGCTCACCCAGACGTTGCGCTCACTGGAACGCGACGGCCTGGTCATCCGCACCGTGACGCCGAGCGTGCCGGTGACCGTCACGTACGAGCTGACCGACCTCGGCCAGTCGCTGCACCGGCTGATGTACGGCATGAAGCTGTGGGCCGAGGCGCACATGGACGAGGTACACGCCAACCGCGAGCGGTACGACGCGGCCGCCCAGCACTGACCGGCTACGCCGGATTCTCCGAAACTTTCGGACCGCGTCGCGCTTCTCGTCGCGCTTCGCTCTCATGGTCATGTATGGACTCCCGCGCTGATCAGCCGGTTGAGTCCATGTTCGATTCGACATCGACATTGACCGATCGTGCCGTCGCGGATATCTTCCCAGGGAAGTTACCGGTACATCTTCGAAAAGTTTCAGGGCAGTGACGCGGGGGTGGGCGCACCGCCGGCTCCCACCCGCGTCCAGCCGGGCATCGCCAGCGCATCATCGTCCGATATGCAGAGGAGTGTCATGAAACATCTACCGAGGCGCAGCCACCGCGTGGTGCTGGCCGCCGTCAGCAGCGCGCTGGCCCTGGCCGGTGCTGCGCTCGTGGTGCCCAGTCTGGCCCAGGCAGCGGAGAGCACGCTCGGTGCCGCCGCCGCGCAGTCGGGCCGCTACTTCGGCACCGCCATCGCGGCGAACCGGCTGAACGACTCCACGTACAGCACCATCGCGGCGCGTGAGTTCAACATGATCACCGCCGAGAACGAGATGAAGCCGGAGGCGCTCCAGCCCAACCGGGGCCAGTTCAACTTCTCCTCCGGTGACCAGATCTACAACTGGGCGACCCAGCGCGGGCTGAAGGTCCGTGGCCACACGCTGGCCTGGCACGCGCAGCAGCCGGGCTGGATGCAGAGCCTGAACGGCAGCAACCTGCGGCAGGCGATGATCGACCACATCAACGGGGTGATGGCCCACTACCGGGGCAAGCTGGCGGCGTGGGACGTGGTGAACGAGGCGTTCAATGAGGACGGTAGCCGCCGTAGCTCGAACCTGCAGGGCACCGGTAACGACTGGATCGAGGTGGCGTTCCGTACCGCGCGGGCGGCCGACCCGTCGACGAAGCTCTGCTACAACGACTACAACATCGAGAACTGGTCGTACGGCAAGACGCAGGGTGTCTACAACATGATTCGGGACTTCAAGTCCCGTGGTGTGCCGATCGACTGCGTGGGTCTGCAGACCCACTTCACCGGCGGCAGTTCGCTGCCGAGCAACTTCCAGACCACGCTGCAGAACTTCGCCGCGCTGGGTGTGGACGTGGCGCTGACCGAGGTCGACGTCACCAACTCGTCCACCAGTCAGTACGCGGGTCTGACGCAGGCGTGCATCAACGTGCCGCGCTGCATCGGCATCACCGTCTGGGGCGTGCGTGACAGCGACTCGTGGCGCTCCAACGAGAGCCCGCTGCTGTTCGACGGCGGCGGCAACAAGAAGGCCGCGTACAACTCGGTCCTCAACGTCCTCAACTCCGCGTCGCCCAACCCCACGCCGACCACGACGGCGACCGCGACCCCGACGACGACCCCGACCGCCGGACCGACCACGCCGCCGCCGACCACCGGCGCCAGCCGCATCGTCGGTAGCCAGTCCGGCCGGTGCATCGACGTACCGAACTCCTCGCAGAGCAACGGCACTCGGGTGCAGCTCTACGACTGCCACGGCCAGACCAACCAGCGGTGGACCTACACCTCCAGCCGGCAACTGACCGTGTACGGCTCGATGTGCCTGGACGCCGCCGGCTCCGGCAACGGCTCGGCAGTCCAGATCTACAGCTGCAACGGACAGGCGAACCAGCAGTGGAACGTCAACTCCAACGGCACCATCACCGGAGTCCAGTCCGGCCGCTGCCTCGACGTCTGGGGCACCGGCAACGGCCAGCAGGTGCAGCTCTACGCCTGCAACGGCCAGGCCAACCAGCGGTTCCAGCTCGTCGCGACGAGCTGACCTCCTCGTACGGAAAACGGCTCACCGTCGTGGTCTCGGCCACGGCGGTGAGCCGTTGCGTTGTGCCCGGTGTCAGCCGATCAGCAACTCCGTGCGGTAGTCGGCGGCCAGCGCGGCGGCCCGGTCCCGGCGCTCGGCCTGCTCCTCGTCGGTGAGAGCCGGCGGCGGCGAGGTGGGACCGTCCACCCGGTCGCCCACCCGCAGGAAATACTCGTCCTGCCCGGCCGGGGTGCACATGCAGAGCAGCCGCGCGGGCTGGTCGAAGGAATTGCGGAAGAAATGCGGCGCGTTCGCCGGAATGTTGATCGTGTCCCCGGCCCGCGCGACGGTCTGCTCACCCCGGAACGTGAACTCCACCGCCCCGTCGAGCACCGTGAACATCTCCTCGAAGTCGTGCCGGTGCGGAGGCGGCCCACCACCGGGTGGAACACGCATGTCGATCAGGCAGTACCGGCCGGCCGTCTGCTCGCCGGTGACCAGGATCGTGTAGGTGCCGCCCGCGATGGCGAGGTGCGCGAGGGCGGGGTCGTCGGGACGGGCGTGGACGAGGGTACGGGTCGGATCGTCGGACGGGATCGCACCGCTGGCCATCGGCTCTCTCGCTCTCCTCGATCGTCGGTCTGCGGATCGATCCCCCTCATAGCCATCCCGAAAGCCGCTAAACCTGGCACCGCCCGCGGACCGATCACCGCTCCCCGCCACCTCCGTGTCGGTACTCGCACTGCTTCTGCATCGCCTTGATCCTTCGCAGCCGGCCGATCAACTCGGCAGTGATCTGGTTCGGGTCGTCACTACCCTCGCTCCGGACGCCTACCGCGCGTCGCAGTTCAGTGAGCAACAGTTCC
Source organism: Micromonospora sp. WMMA1976 (assembly GCF_027497335.1). Taxonomy (NCBI): domain Bacteria; kingdom Bacillati; phylum Actinomycetota; class Actinomycetes; order Micromonosporales; family Micromonosporaceae; genus Micromonospora; species Micromonospora sp. WMMA1976. Next base: position 6,509,124 of record NZ_CP114912.1, read on the forward strand.
TTCAGCCTCTCGGACATCCCGGGCTCCCGTCAGCGACCGTGGTACATCAGGGCAGCCCACAAGGCCGGCTGGGTCAGGTCGGTCGTCATGACGGTGTACATGTGTGCACCGGTCAGAAACGGCGGCGGTACCCGATCGGTGTCGAGCATCCAGCGTTGCGTGGCGTTCACCGCTGCGGCGGGGCGCAGACGTCGGTCGACCAGGTACAGGTGGACCATGAACAGGGCGAGTGCCGCGATCGGGGCGGGCACCTCCCATCGCCAGCCGACGACCCCGGTGAAGCCGGCGTCCAGCAGCCTCGGTGCGGTGCCCTCCATGAACACGGCCAGCCCGCCTCCGCCGTGGAGGTCCGCCATGTCCAGTGTTCGGCCCCCGGCCAGCTCGAGCGTGTCGCCTCGCATTCCGCAGGCCAGGTGCACCACCGATGCCCCGGGTAGCCGCTTGAGCAGGTCGCCCGGTGTCCCGGCCGCGTCGATCGGCTCCAGCGATCTGCCCAGGCAGGCCGACCGTGGGTAGAACAGCCGCCGTACGACCATGACGTCGGCCATCGACGGGTCACGGTCGCCGCGTGGGTTGACGACGAAGAGCGGCTCGGCATCCACCGGTGGCGCCGGTCGTGCGGCCAGCCGAACCGCCTGGGCCCCGGACGTCACGTACGACAGCACGACGTCCTGCGCCAACCGGCGACCACCACCGGTGCGCACCGCGGCCAGCGCCAGCCGGTCGAGACCGCCGGTCGCGGCGATCAGCAGGTTGCCGCTGGTCCACCTTCCCAGGACCGCCGGCAGCCCGGGGTCGTCGGAGTTCAGCGGATCGGCCACGGGAACGTTGGCGAGCAGGTCGAGCCGGTCTGTCCCGGCGTGGAGGCAGAGCACTCCAGCGGTCCGTCCCACGTCGTCGGTCGGATGCAGATAGAGCAGGGCTGCGACGTCGAGTTCTCGGAGCGCAGCGGCGACCATCGCCGGTGTCGGTGGTTCTGCGGCGCCCGCCACCCGCGGTTCTACTCCGATGACGACTGCCAACACGTCACGGGTGAGGTGGTCGCCCGGTCGTTCGGGAGCGGCGCCGGCGACCTCCAACGCCACGAACGCATCCTCGGTCTGTCCGTCGGCGAGCATCCAGCCGGCGAATCGGGCCGCTCGGCACCGGTCCGGGTCCGGGCCACCGAGCGCGTTCACTCCCGCGTCGCGACTGAGCGCGGTGTCTCCGGCGGCGCCCCGACGCCGGTACGCCTCGGCGAGCCGCCACCAGGTGCGCGTACGCAGACCGCTGTCGTCGAGAGCGCGGGCGGCACGGGACAGCAGCGGGATCGCGGCCCCAAGATCGTGCAGCTCCAGCCGTACCGCGCCGAGGATCGCGGCCACCCGCGGCGGCTGTCGCCCCGGGAACGCGTCGACCGAGGCGCTGAGGGCTTCGCGATCGCCCCGGATCAGTGCGTCGAGCAGTCCCGCCAGTTCGCCGAGGGCGGGGTCGGCGGCGATGGGCTCGCCGGCCCGTACCGCAGCGGCGAGCCGCGCATGCGTGACCGCGACGGAAAGCGCCGGTGGCCGGGGGTCCGTCGGCACGGCGGCGGCGAAGGCTTCCAGGTCGACGGGTACGTCGTCGCGGAGCGCAACCACCGCCCGGCACAACTCGGCGAGCGCGGTCACCGCGGGCGGCGGGGAGGGGATCCGCTCCGCGTACGAGGAGAAGGTGCCGGCGATTGCCGTGATCGGCCCGGACAGCGGTCGGATGCCGTCCAGAAGCCCGCCTATCGCCTCGACAAGCACTATCGCGGCGGGGTGACCAGGTGGAACACGATCCGACGCGGCGGCGAGGTGGTCGGCTGCGGTGGACAGCGTGACGTCGGGGGCCTCGTCGCCGTCGTCACCCCAGCCGCTGCCGTCGCGTCGGTGTCGCAGGCACAACCCGGCGGCCAGCAGCAGCAGGTCGAGGCCGTGCTCCACCGGTGGGCCGTCCTCCTCGGCGGCGACCGCGTTGGCCGCCGCTCCCACGAGGGCGTCCAGGTCAGCGGCCGGCACCCCGGGGTCGGTGGTGAGTAGTACGCGGACCTGCTCCCAGACGGCGAGCCCGTGGTCCGGAACCAGTGCCCCGAGTTGTTCCCGCGCGACCCGGCGGGCCGAAGCCGTGATGGATGAGCCGGTCGGCGTAGTGGGGGCGGACCGGCGCGGCGGGATCGTCGGCTGCTCCGTTGCGGGGCCCGGCATGTCGAGGACCGGGTAGTCCATCGGGTCCGCGTTCAGCAACGACAGGTATGGACCCATGCCGCGTTGCAGGTGGCTCAGCTCCGCCGCCAGATGACTGAGCTTGCTGAGGTCGAAGCGGGCCAGATCACCGCTGAGCAGCGGCTGAATCATCTCCGTGATGTCGAGCATGGTGCGGGCGGCGGTGGCGATGTCGGGGTTGATCGACTCACGGGCCAAGACCTCGCGGAACAGCCGGGCGGCCTCGCTGATGTCCGCGCTCCCACTCGCCGGCGGACCGCCGAGGAACCCGCTGCGAGCGCCCGGGCCCAGCGCCTCGACCGCCCGGCTGAGGAACAGCTGGCCCAGGATCAGGGGTACCATCGTGGCCTGCACCGGCGGCAGAGTGGCGGACTTCGTCGCTTCGGCGAGCACGGACATGGCGACTTGCCGGTCCTGTGAAGCGCCCCCGTGAGCGGTGTAGCGGGTGGCTAGGAGCCAGCCGTACAGGGTCGCGATCTGGCCGCGTGCCGGATCGTCGCCCGCACATGCCAAGCGGTAGGCCTCACACCACGCATCGATCGAGGCGGACAGCCTGCCGAGTGAGGTGGGCTGGCCCGGCCCGATCCGCCAGTACTCCTGGCTCAGCTTCTGGCCGAGCCGCACCAGGGTCGGCAGCCGCGCCGGCCCCCGCAATCGGGTCAGATCATCCTGAAGCTTCGTCACGTCGTCGTCCATGGCGTCATGGCCCTCCGTTCATTACCGTCCCCAGTGGACGAATCCAGCCCAAGCGACCACACGTGCGGGGTCGGCATCCTCAAGCATTCGGCGCAGCGGGAGAGGCATCTTCCGCGGCGGCCGGCGATCGTCGTCGAGCATCCACAGCTGCGCCCGGTGCAGTGCGTCCCACGGCGCGCGTCGCTCGGTCGTCAGGAAGTGGTGAAACATGTACATGAGCAGGGACGTCTCCTGGTCGGGGACGCTCCACTGCGTCGACAGCACCGAGCGCGCGCCCGCCGCCATGAACATCGTCCCGAGGCTGTACGCCTCGTCGTACCCGTGGATCGACCGGCCGGAGTTGCAGGCCGCGAGCACCACCAGGGCGATGGGGCGGCGCCCGGCCCCGGTCATGACGCCCATCAACTCGTCCGCGGCAAGGTCGCCCTCCGCCAGCAGCAGGCGTGACGACGCGGATGTCCGGGCCGTCTCGATGACGCCGTGCGACGCGAGGTGCAGGAAGGTGCCGGCCCGGGAACTGTCGGCGCGTAACCAGGTGCGCACGTCGTCGGCGGTGCCCGCGCCGGAACGACTGACGCTCCCGTCCGGGCGCCGCCCGACATAGGTCGCGCCCGGATAGAAGACCTGGTGGATCGCGTACGCCTCGAGCCGCGCGGACCGCAGGTCCGACGCCCGGCCGGCGGTGTCCGGGTCGGCCACGATCATGCCGCCGGGACTCACCGGGATCGGCTCGGCCGCCGCGGTGTCGCACAGCATCCGCGCCGAGACGGCCTGCGTCAGCGCGACATGCTGCACCGCGTAGCTGCCGTCCGGAGCGCGCGCCGCCTGCCAGGGCACGCGGGCGAGGTCTCCCATAGGGATGAGGACGAGGCGCGGCAGGCGCTCTCCGCCGAGGTACGGCTTGAGCAACGGCCCCATCGCGGCCTTCCACGCCCATCCGCACACCTCGTCGAGGCTCTCGGCGAGTGCGGGTTCGTCGATCGGATCGAACTCGCGGAGGAGACGCCCGGCTCGACTCCCCACGGCGTTGAGATACCGCTCGACATCCGTGCCGGCGGCGATCGACAGGTGTGGCAGGGCGACGAAACGCGGAGGGCCCTCGGTCGGGGCGACCACCGCCCAGCCCGGTGCTGGTGACTCCGCCGGAACCAGGTACACGAGAGCATCCGCGCCGAGCCGGCCCAGCGCCTCCTGGATCTCGTCGAGGTCAGGCGCGTCGAGGAGACCCGTGTCCCGGGCCAGCACCGCGAGAACCTCCTCGCGCAGCCGCAGCGGCGGTTCGTCCACCGCCCGCCACCGGTCGGCCAGGTCGCGGTGCCCCGCCTCGACCAGCCGGGTGTACGGGTCGCGGAGCTCGGTGGCTGCGAACAACATCAGGCCGCGACCTGCGTCCAGCGCCCGTAGCGCGTCCGCCGGGTGGTGGTCGATCAGGAATCGGCCGGCGGCCGCCACCGCCTCCTTGGCCGCCTCAGCGGCGACGGCGCGAGCGGACATCGGGTCGGGTTGCAGCAGAATCCGCCACGTGTAGCCGCGTAGCCCTTCGAACGTGTGGATCCGGGACGGCCCGGCTTCGTCGCGTCGTCGCCGAAGCCCGGCGAGCATCTCGTTGACGAACGACCAGTTCGGGTGTTCCGGACCACCGGCCGACTCGCGGGCGCGCTCCAGCACCGTGATGGCCTCGTCGACGTCGGCGAGTGAGCCGGTCACTTCCGAGCGATGGGCCAGCCCCAGCGCGAGCGAGGCCAGGTGGAACACGTGGTGCGGGTGGGTGTCGGGGCTCAGCACCACGGCCTCACGCAGGGCGTCGAGACCGGTGTCGACGGTGTCCAGGTCGGTCTCGGCGCCCTGCCGCATCGTCATGCCGCCAAAGGCCACCAGCTGGGTCAGGCGGTCCGTCGCGGACCCGCCCGCCCGTACCCGGGGGATCACCGGCACCTCACCGTTGCTCATCGCGCCCAGTGCCTGCGCCATCGGTCCGGCCTCAGCCATCGCCTCCCGAAGCGGATGTCCCGGCGGAAGATCGGCGGACCGCTCGGCCACATCGGCGAACAGGGCAAGTGCCGTTCCGTCGTCGCCGGATTGATTGGCCTGGTAGGCGGCGACGAGGTCCGGCAGGATCGCCCGCATCGCGTCGAGCTCCGGGTTGCCCGCGACCAGCTCGCTGAGGTTCGACAGTGCCGTCTCGATCCTGCCTCCGCCGCCCTGGGGGTAGCCGGCGACCATCTCGAGCGTGGCCCCCGCGAGCTCGGCCAGTCGCCGGACCAGCGGATCGTCGGCGAACTCCGCAGCGAGGCGGTCCATCTCGGCGATCTTCGTGCGAACGTCGACGAGGCTTCCGTCATGGGCCGCGCTGAGCACCTCCTGGATCCGGGCGGCGGTCTGTGCTCGCCTGAGGTGCTCGGGCTCTCCCGCACGGCTGGTCATCGCTGCTCCTTCCGGCCTGCCTTCTAGAGATCTGACGGACGATCCGGGCGGTCGAACAGCTCGAGCACCGTCTCGATGACGTGATCGAGACGATCCGGATCGCCGATCAGGGCGCCGACCTGCTCCGCACCCATCGGGTCGTCGCCGGGAGCCCGGTCCAGACCGTGGGCCGCCGGCAGCGCGCCGAACACCGTGCCCAGGACCTCCGTGACGAGCACACGCAAGTCCTCGCCGGCGTCCCGCCGGCTCTCCATCAGTGCGATCGCCCGAGCGGCGAGCTCGAGCATCAGGGCGTCGTCCTTCTCGTGCCGCTCGACCAGGGCGAGCGGCTCAGGCTCGGCGTACTCGCCGGACGATTCACGCCGTGGGAGGTGCACCGGCGCCCGCTTGCGGCCGAGCGGCCCATCCACGTTCCGCTCGTACCAGGTCGGGCGCTGCCGCATCGCGGCCAGCACGACCTCGATCTCGTCGGCGACCTGCGACTCTCCGACGCTGTGGTCACCGGTGCGTGCGGCGCGCCGCGCAGTCCAGGCGGAGAGGGGCCACAACGAGGAGCCCGCGGTGGCCTCGGTACCGACCCAGTCGAGGATCGCCACGGCCAGGTCCGACAACCAGGGGTCCCGGTCCACCGCCTCGGCCAGCCACTTCGGCACGCGCGGTCGCTGCGGTGCGCCCCGTTCACCACGTCGACGGCGGTAGCCGTCCACTGTCGCCCTGCGCATCCGCATGGTCAGCCAGCCCTCGAGGTTGTCGATCGGCACGTCGGCATGTGCGAACAGGTCGTCGAGAACCGCCTCGACGTCGTCATGGAAGCGGTCGAGGCAGTCGGGCGAGAGCCGCTGCACACCCATGGCGCAGATGTGGTGCCCACGCCCACGCTCCACCCGCCTGGTCACGCGCAGGAAGATCAGCGGCCAGGCGAGCTCGGCGGCGGCGGCGCGGAGCCGCCGGCGCTCCGCTTCGGCCGATGCCGCGAAATGCCGTGCGAGCGCGCCCTGCCGGGCAAGCTCACGGACGACATCCGTCGTGGCGGGTTGCTTTTCGGGATTGACCACGGCGAACTCCTCCGTACCTCGACGTTTGCATCGATCGTCTTGACGGGGTCGCGGTCGGGCGAGGCGTGGCGGTGGAGATACCGGGAAATGCGTACGTGGCCCGTCGCATACGTACGGGCCACGTACCTTCCCCGATCGATCAGGACATCTCGCTCGGCGGACGCGGAGTCGGGTCGAGGGCGAGCACCACGCTGGCGGCGGTCGCCCCGTTGAGGAAGACGGTGACCGCCCGGCCGGCGCCGTCGTACAGCCCCAACTCGACGGTGGTGCGGTTGGTCATCGCCTCCCGGACCAGCCGGACCACACCGGATGCGTCAGCGTCGGCGATGAACCACTCGGCCGGGCCGATGATGAGCTTCTTGGTCATGCTCGTACTCCTTGTCGTGATGGTGAGTGGGACGGATCAGGCCACCTCGTCCACGCAGAACGTGAACGAGAAGTCTTGTGGGTGCCGCACGTGGCGGCCGATCCCGAACTGCTCCTGTGCCAGCAGGGACGTGCGGTAGAGCCCGACGCTCTGTCCCACCACACCGGTGAGCAGCTCGTATGCCGTGTTGACCAGGACCGCGCCGGCGCCCATGAGGGCGACCGCGACGGCGGCGTGTGGCGCGGTCATGGCCAGTCCGGCGACCTCGGCGACGGCCCCGTGCACCACCGGGTCGGTGAGCTTCTTCTCGAGTAGCGCGCTGAGCGCCAGGCTGCCTGTGGTGTCCCGGGAGACCCACACCGCGATGTCCAGAAAGTCCTCGGCCGGCCCGTGATAGATGAGCACGTCGTCCAGGGGTAGGCGGTCACCGTCGCGTACGTTGCTGAACCGCATGGTCTCCGCGCGATAGATCGGCTGCCCGCCGGACCCGCCGGTGAGCACCACCGCGTCCACCCGGATGTCCGCGCTGCCCAACGCCCGATTGCGGTGGACCACGAGCTCGGCGATGCGGACGGCGAGCTTTCCCGGCGCCGTGCCGCGTGGCGACAGCAGCCGGATCGGCTGCGCGGGCCGCTCGTCGACCAGGAAAACGGCTCGTTCCGCCGTGGGAGGTGGCGTCGGACTGAGCATGAAATCGATCGGTTGTACGGCGTAGCGGACCTGGCCGGCGGGCTCGGGACCGACTTCACGAGTGGCGCCGGTGGCGATCTGTGCGAGCAGGTGGGTCAGCCCGGATCCAGTCGCCCGTCGGCCGTCTCCCCGTACGCCCGGCCGCTGCAGGCTGGACACGTCGACCGGACCGTCACTGACCAGGACCAGTACGGTCTCGGGCCGAGTCGCCGACATGTCGATACCGTCCGGCCAGCTGACGGCGACGCCGGTCAGCTCGTTACGGTCCTCGTTCCAGCCGTACGTGTAGGAGGCACCGGGCTCGAGTCGGACGCCACTCGGGTCGGAGTGCGTGAGCAGCGCGATCCGGTACGACACGCCGATGTCGACGAGTGAGACGAACACATCGAGGTCGCCCTCGTTCGTCACCCGGAAGAAGATCCGCTCGTCGGCCTGCGCGAACAGGAGTTCCCCGGAGGGTGCGAGTGGCGTCTCCCGGCCGTCGCGCACGCGGCCCCACTCGGTGCGTACCGACTGCCGTAGTGGTCGGCTCGGATCGCCGCTCAGCCGCCGCAATGCCGTGGCCTGGGCGATCCGTCGGAGGTTGGCGACGACGGCACCGACGCCGGCTGGGCTCGGCCGGTACGGCAGGTGCAGCGGCCCTGCCTCGTCCCGCACCGCGAGGCGGCCCTGCTCGTCGACGGTGACCTCGACGGTGACCTCGCCGCTGGTCTCCACGTCCTGCGCGGCCAGTCGTAGCATCGGGTGCAGGACGATGCTCTCGGCGAGTTCCGCCGTCACCGGATGGTCCGACGGCAGCCGCACCGCCAGCGCGGGCGGCGCAGCGCTGATGCGGTACGCGCGAGCGTCGGACGGCACGGCCTGCCCCGGTGCCGTGAGTCGCAACCGCGCGGCGGCGGCTGCGGGCAGCAGGTGGGTGACCACCGCCGTGCCCATCGCCGGCCCGTCCTGCGAGCTGGTCGCGTCTCCACGCATGATCGCGAACTCGTCGCCCGTCCGGACACCGAGCAGCGGCGCGCCGAGCAGCCGGATCCGGTCCGGGCCGTCGACCGCGACGGGTAGCGCGTCCAGCGCGTCCGCTTCGGTCGTCTCGAACAGCTGGCGCCCGGACGGGCCCTCGACCTCGGGTCGCTGCGCGGCCACGAACGTCTGCACCTCACGACGGACCGCGTCCACCAACGCGGCCCAGCTGATCCGCAGCCCGTCCGTCTCCCGCAGCGCGCGAGACAGCGCATCGGTGAGCAGGCCCATCTCGACGCCGTCCCGGTTGACGCTCTCCCAGGACGAGCCGGACGGCGAACACGCCACCACTCGCACCGCGTGCGGATTGCCGATCAATGGTCGTCGGTCGATCGGAAGGCCTTCGGCGACCAGCCTCTGTACCTGCCGTTCCACGCTCTCGTACGTCGGTCGCCACCGCGCCCGCGCGTCCCGCAGCAGCGCCTTCACCCGCCGTTCGGGCTGCCGGGACATGTGCGCGGCGTGGCAGCAGTCGAAGATCACGGTGACGTTGTGGGTGCGGTCGGTGAGCCCGGCGAGCAGGACTGAGAGTTCGACGTCGGTGATACCGCGGAAGTCGTCCTCGTCCGAGTCCGCGTAGTCGTCCGGCACGATGAACTGCAGGTCGCGACCGTCGGGTGACCGTAGGCGACCACCGTGGCCGCTGTAGTAGACGACGACTGCGTCGTCCGTGCCGGCGTCGGCGGTCAGCTTCTCGTAGGCGTCGCGAATCCCGGCCCGGGTAGCGTACGGAGTGACCAGCCGCTGGACGTCGAAACCGCGCGGTGTCAACGCCTGCTCCATCGCGTCGACGTCGTTGAGTACGCCGGCCAGGCCGTGGGTCTGCGCACCGATCAACAGAGCTTTTCGCGTCATGCCCGTCACTGACGGACAGGCGGGCGTGTGGTCAGTCGAAGAGCCCTTCGCGACGGGCGAGGGCGATCGCCTCCACGGCGCTGTGCACGCCGAGCTTCGCGTACACCCGTTCGAGCTGCTTGTCCACGGTCCGCTTCGCCACGCCGCGGGCGTTTGCGATACCCACCGGGTCCTTACCTTCGTAGCGAAGGCGAAGGGTGTCCAGTTCCGCCGGGGTGAGGTCGAAGGGGCGCCGGGCCGGCGCCGGGCGGTCGGCGAGGTCGAGGCCGATCCTCGCGGCGAGTTGCCGCACCCGGTCGCGCAGGGGCACGGCGCCGAGAGTCTTCGCCACCTGGTAGGCGTTGCGCGCCGGTTCGCGGGCTGCCTTCGGATCGGCGGCCGCGAGCGCCAGGGCCTGCCGCCAGTGGGCATAGGCGGCCGGGTAGGGCCGGTCGAGTCTCGCCCAGCCGTGCGCGACCCGCTTCCAGCCGGTGGCGGTGTCCGCGCCTCGGATACGCAGCCGTTCGGCCTTGCAGAGCAACACGAGTTGGTCGATCTCGTCTTTCGCCGGCTGTCGGCGAGCATCCGACGCGAGAAGGGCGATCCGGTCGCCGTCGGCCGCTGCGCCGTGCGGATCGACCGTCGCACGGTCGGCCGCGCAGCGCATCCCCACCGCGCAGAGGCGCAGCAGCTCGAGCGCGTTCTCACCTCCACGCACCGCCGCCACGCCCCGGAGCACCTCGTCCGCCGCCCGCGCGAGATCGTTCTCGGCGAGTGCCAACTCCGCTCGGACTCCGTGCAACGGGCCCAGGAACCGAGGGTCCTCGCCGTGCTCCACGTTCTCGATCGAGGTGAGCAACTCGCGCGCCTGGTGGAGATCGCCACGCGCCACCTTGATCTCGGCGAGCGTGAGACGCGGATAGAGGCTTTCGGCCGGCAGCCGGTCCAGGGTCACCTCGGTGATGATCTTTTCGGCGTCGTCCCACTCACCCAGCAGCACGAGCGCGGCGCTCGAATTGTTGGCCAGCACCGTTCCCTGCCGCGTACCGGCCAGGTCGAACCGACGGGCCTCGTCCAACGCCGCCATCGTCACCTCGGCGGATTCCCGCAGGCGCCCGGCGTGCTCCAGGACCAGACCCAGGTTTCCGTAGGCCCGGAAGAGATCCTCGATATGGTTGGCCGACCTGGCGATCTCGATGGACCGGCGCAGCCGCACCTCGCCCTCCGGATCGCCGAGCATGCCGAGGGCCAGGCCGGAGATGTTGAGGGCCCGCCCTCGGACGGCCTCATCCTCGACCGTGGTCGCCATGGTCAACGCCTTGTCCGCGGTCCTGCGGCCCTCCTGGTAGTGCCCGGCCTGCAGGTGGGCGAGCGCGATCCCGGCCAGAACCCGAGCCTTCACGGCCGAGGGGCGGCTGTGGGCCAGCAACGTGGCCGCCTCGCGGAACACCTCACCGGACTCGGCCCGCCGGCCGGCTTCCCACAGGTAGGTGGCGCGTCGCTCGTGCATCTCGCCGAGCCGATCGGGGTCGCCGTCGTTGTCGGGTGCGTCGATGGCCTCCTCGACGAGTTCCAGGGCCTGGTCGACCCGTCCGGACCAGCGGGCCGCCTCGGCCGCCTCGGCGAGTAGCTGCGAGCGGGTCACACCGGCTCGGGCCTGCGGATCGGCGACGCGGTGCCACAACCGCAGGGCTCGGTCGAACTGCACCTCGGCCGAGGAGAACGCCAACGTCCGGGCTGCTGCCCGGCCGGCCTGCACGGCGTACGTGAGCGCCTGCGGCCAGGCGCCCGCCTGATACCAGTGGCTGGCCTGCTCGGCTACGGCCGAGCCGTCGATCAGTGACAACCAGGGGTCGGCTGCCAACGCCTCGGCCATCGCGGTGTGCAGATCCACCTGAGTGTCCCGGACCGTCTCCTGGTAGACCACCTCGCGCAGCAAGGCGTGCCGGAAGCTGTAGCTGTCCTCCTGGCCGGCAACGAGCATCTGCTGGTCGAAGCACTCCTGCAACGCGTCCCGCAACGTCTCGGCCGGTAAGCCGCTCACCGTCCGCAACAGCCGCCGGCTCATCGCCCGCCCGGCCACAGCCGCGACCCGTAGCACCTTGAGAGCTTCCTCGCTCAGACCACCCAGGCGGGCGAGCATCACCGAGCGGATGTCCGGTGGCAGCTGGACGTCTTCGTCCCGACCGGCGAGGGCGCCGGCGGCCACCAACTGCTCGGCGTAGAACGGGATGCCGTCGGACCAGCGCAGGCAGCGCTCCACGAGTCGTGAATCGACCCGCCCGGAGCTGCCCGCCGCGACGAGACAGCGCATCTCCTCGAGCGTGAAGGCCGGAAGTTCGAAGCGTTCGGTGCGGCGGAGGAACGTCGTGCCGGCCAGCAGTTGCCACAGTGAGTCGCCGCGCCGGGGGTTGGCGCGGTAACTGCACACGAAGAGAAGCCGGCGGCCGTCCGGGGGCGCCTGGGCCAGATGCCGCACCAGGTCGAGCGTCGAAGGGTCGGCCCAGTGCAGATCCTCCATGATCAGCACGACCGGGTGCTCTGCCCCGATGTGATCGAGCATCCGGCGGACCGCCAGGAAGACCTGCTGGGGCGTGTGCATGGCGTCGCCCTCGAGATCGAAGAAGGCGGTCAACTTCCGGTACGCCGGGCCGCCGAGTTCCGCAGCCTCCTGGTCGCCGTGCTCCCGGCCGAACGTCTCCAACGCTTCGAGCAGCGGGGCGTACGGCATCGGGTCGCCGAAGTGCTCCTCACACGCGCCGGACAACACGTGGGCGCCGGATTCCCGTGCCTCGCGTGCGAACGCGGCCACGAGCCGGCTCTTGCCGACTCCCGGCTCTCCACCGATCAGTACCGTACGGGCCGTGCCCTGCCCCGCCTCGGACAGGCGGCGCCGCAATGTGTTCAGCTCGTGGTCGCGGCCGACGAACACCGGCTCCTCGGGCACGTTCACCGTCCTTCGTCGAAGCTATCGACCGCGCCCGATCTCGATGATATCCAGCACCGTGGCGACGATCCGGTCCAGTTCGCTGCTGTCACGCAGCACCCGCTCCAGGCGGTCGTCGTACGCGCGCCCGAGGTGACCTCCACCCGCGTCCGCGCCGAAGACCGTGTCGAGCACCTCGGCCACCACTGTCGGCGCAGCCTCGCCCCGGGCGAGGCGGACCCGGATGAGTTGGACGGCCCCGTGAGCCAGCGCGGTGAGTAACCGCTCGTTCTCGGCCTCGGCGTCGACCGGGACGTCGCCCCGGTCGTCGAGGAGCGCCGACGAGGCGACCGGAGCCTGCTTGTGGCCGAGCGGCCCTTCGACGTACTGCTCGTACCACTGCGGACGACTGCTCATGGCGTGCAGGACGGTGCGGATGTCGGCCTGCAGGTCCGTCTCGCCGTACGTCGACCAGCCACCGTGCCGCTCGCAGCGTCGTACCACCCAGCTCTCGGTGGGCCACAGCTCGTAGCCGGCGGTGGCCGGCGTACCCGCCCACAGCAGGATCTGGGTAGCCAGATCGAGCAGCCACGGCTCACGGCCCAGTTCGTCGGCCAGCCAGGCCGGCACGCGGGGACGCTGCAACGCCCCGTGCTCACCACGCCGTCGCCGGTGGGCATCGACAGTGGCCGGGATCAGACGGCTGGCGATCCAGCCCTCCAGGTTCTCGATCCGTGCGCTCGCTTTGCGGGCCACGTCGTCGACCACAGCCTCGACGTCGTTCTCGAACCGGTCCAGGCATTCGGCCGCCAGGTGTCGCACCGAGGCGGCGCAGCTGACATGACCCCGGCGCATCTCGATCTTGCGGGTGAGTCGCTGATACACGACCGGCCAGGCGATGGAGTACGTCGCACCGGTGAGCCGCGAACGGCGCGGACCAGAGGCGCCCGCGATCGTGGTAGCCAGCAAACCCTGGCGCGCCAGATCCCGGACCTCGTCGACGCCGTCGGTGTGGGGCGATCCGAGCACCGCACCCTCCTCATAGTGGACCAACGAAGGTGACTCACCTTGGACCAGGGAATTGCGCACGGTGAACGGCGAGATGAATCGTTTCAGTCGACGGTCAGTCGAGGCGATGCGCGGCTCAGAGGTCGGGTTATCCCCGATTGGTCCACAACGGAGGGTCGACAGGACGATAGATCCGGATGAACGTCGTAGTCCGAAAGCATGACCCTGTCTTGATCGGAAACGGCCTGCCGGTGGCCGCTGATTGCGGGCATGCTGGCGGTGGGCTCGACTCTACGGCCGACAGGAGCGCAACCATGGACGAGGATCCGACCTCCGCCGAGCTGCGCGAATATCTCACGTCGGAGCTGCGCGAGGCGGGCGCGGCGGCCGTCCGAGCGGGTGCGGATCCGGACGCGGTGACGGCTGATCTGAAGGAGCGGCTCCGGCGGATCAACGAGATGCTGGCCGCAGCGGAAGAGGCCACCCATCCGGACCCTGCCGACTGACCGACGCACTGAGCGGCGTCGCAGTCGGCAATCGGTCAGTGGCAATCCCCGTCATGCCCTTGACGACATCGTTGATGCTCTTCACCGGTCCTCTCTGGTCCAGCCGAGGAGGCGACGGTGCAGCACGCCGGCCGGTGGCAAGGGCATGCACCCGTCGCTCAAGATGGATGAGCGCCTTGTGCGCGCGAGATCATGTACTGCTCGAAGTGGATCATCCAGGCAACTCTGGTCCGTAATGCTCATGAGCAAGGTGGTAAGAGCGTGTGGTCACGGTCCCCGCACCCGGGAACACCGGAGCGGGGAATCGCGCCATGCGGAACCCTGGCCGCGGCAGTAATTGCGGCCTGGCATCATCCGGCGGTCCACGAACCTGTCGGGAAACCCATGTAGAACGTCTGGCCACTTCGTGTGGGTGTAATCGACGCGCTCGATCCCTGAGGGGTGTTCTTGGCGCACTGGACTCCCATCACGACATCCTGCGCCTGGTTCAGGTTGACCTTGGCGTAGACGATGTCGTCTCCACTGTCTCCGCCGCTGCTGACGTTCGAGACGGCATAGTTCACGCCCGTCACATAGTTGCCGTTGCCGGGACACCACCCCCACCATCTCGGGGTGACGAGATACACGTAGCCAGTAGCGGCCTGCGCAGGCCCGGGTGCGACGATGGCCGCCCCTGCCAGGATGCTTGTGGTTGCGATGGCGCGCGTAACCCACCGTAGGAGCAGAGTGTCTCTCATGGCTGGCCTCCCTGGCTGCTAAGGCGGGCATCAATGGTCGGTTCTCTAGCCCGCCGACGACTAGGTTCAATGATCGGGCAATTCTCTGGGGTCGTTCGGCCGCTTGCACGTCGAGCTGGCTAGTGCAATAAATGGTCAGTGGGTGCTCTGAGTGGCTCGGCCGGTGGTCGCGGCCGTCCGTACCGTTCGCCGCGGCGTACGCCGCAGGGCACGTTTCAGCACCGGGTCGGTTGGTTGCTTCGGGTCAACCGCCTCTACGGCCCAGAAGCGCGCTGGCAGCGAGAGGCGGGATTTGCCGCGGACTTTCAAGGCGGCTGCTGGCGGGAGCACACGAGCGTCTATCGGATCTCCCGCTGGGAGACGGCAAAGGTCCGCGTACCCCACCTGGCGGTCCGGCGGTACGAGGAACTACTGCAGGTGCCGGCACATCAGCTGACTGTGCTGATCGATGCAATCAGCCGTTACTTCGCCGCCTCGCCCGGGGATGCGCCGATGCTGCAGCGGCCGCGCCGGGATGAGTCAGCAGCCGTCGACCGGATAGCCGAACTACTGGAGTCCGTCCAGTCCGACGACGTGGTGACTGGGGCGCAGTGGGACGAGTTGACCGCTCTGCTCGCTGGCACCGGTCCGGTGATGTTGCCGCGATCCAGGTGGGCGCATATCGCGGAGCGACTTTTGGCCGAGATGATCGTGTCTCATGGCGTGGCCTGGGCTCAGCGCTACGAGGCCCTCAATCGCCTGCTCGGCCACCCACTCGGCCAGCAATCGGCGGTCGCTGCGTGCAGCAGCCTCGCGGCTGATCGCACCAACCAGGTGTTCATCGAGACGGTCAGTGTGCTCGATGCCAGTCCGCATCCAGACGCAGCCGCACATGTTCTCAAGCAACTCGCCCAGCCCACTAACGGCCGGGCTCAGTACGGCGCTCTTCTTGCCTGCGTACGCAAGCTGCGGTTTGGGCACTTCAGCGAACCCCAGGTACGGCAGTTGGTGCCAATCGTCAACGACTTTGCCACGAACCCTACCCACTATGAAGACGCACGCCTGCTCGCTGCCGAACTCATCCGGCGGATTCCGGCGGACCTGCCATCCGATCTCCGTCGGCGGCTGCGCGAAGCGGCCTTCCACAACGACGTCGCGGCACGCGGGTCGTTGCCGGAGTCAAGCCCGAAGCGCGTCTTGGCTGAAGGTATCGCCAACTCGACCGTCGCAAGAATGGCGAGTCATGTTCCGCGCTTCCTCGACACGCTGCTGCCCGACCTCATCGAGGAGATGCTGTTCAGCCCTGTCTTCGATGTACGGCTGAACGCGGCGCTCCTGCCCTTCGGAACGCCGTACCGTGCACCGCTGGCCGCCAGCCTGGCCATTGAAGTAGTCAACCAGGTCCGCGGCGGTGAGACAGGGGTCGCTCGAACACTGATCGAAGCACTGCGCATCCTCGGAAGCGACAAGGAGCGCGCCCTCGTTGAGCAGCTCACCTTGGCGCCTGGCCTTCCGCCTCAACTCGTTCTCGCCGCAGCATCAACGCTCGGACACCTCGGCGGCAGTAGTTCAGACCACTACTGGACAACTGCCATCAACCAGCACGCTCGACACTGGCACCGTAGTGGAGGCAGAACAAGCGCATCTGTTTTGGACGCACTGATCTACGGCCTCGGCATCTCACGAAACATGACTATTCTCCGACGTATCCGCGATCGTATCGACGTCCCCCCACCCGCCCGGACCGCTGCTGGGTGGTGGCTCAATCTGCCGATATCGGTGTATGAGAGCGCGAATCGGTAGCCTGACGACAGCCAGCACTGGACGCTTGCCGCATCGTCTGCGCGCACTCGTCAAGCCGCATGCGGCTGCCGGGTTCGGCCAGTTCTGCCCGATTGACATCTTCCCGCAGCTCAGATGCGCTGTTGAGTGGGCCGCCAGGGACTCGAACCCTGAACCTATGGATTAAAAGTCCACAGCTCTGCCATTGAGCTAGCGGCCCGCACGGCACAGGTTACCCGAACCCGATCAGCCCGGCGTGCGTCGCGCACCGACCCTCCCGACCACACTCCGGCACCACACGACGCCGCTTCGGGGCCCTCCGCTGCGTCCCCGGACCGCTACGCTTCGGCAATGTCGAGCTGGCACCGGCACGGCCTCAAGACAAAAGCCGCACTGGTGCCTGCCGTCGCCCTGGTAGCCCTGCTCGGCCTGGTGGTGCAGTCGGAGGGCATCGACACCACCGCCGAGTTCGTGGCGCTGCTCGTCGTCCTGGCCTCCTCCGGCGCGCTCTACCTGCGCCGGCGACACCCCGTGGCGGTGGGTGTGGCAGCGCTGGCCGCTGTCGCCGCGTACGGCGCCCTGCTTCACCGCCCTGGGCCGATCATGCTGGTGTTCGTCGTGGCGCTGTACACGGTCGTCGACGAGGGGCACCTCGCGGTCGCGGTGGGGCTCGGCCTGGCCTCTGTCGTCTCGTTCGCCGTCGCCGACAGCTACACCCGGACCGGTGTCAGTGGGAACGGCGCGACGCTGCTGCACGCCGGCTGGCTGGTCGCGGTCATCGTCGGCGTGACCCGCAACCGGCGGGCCTATCTCGCCGAGGTGCAGGCCCGGGTGCTCGCCGCCGAGCAGCGTAAGGAGGAGGAGGCCCGCCACCGGGCCACCGAGGAGCGGCTACGGATCGCCCGCGAGCTGCACGACCTGCTCGGCCACCACTTGTCGTTGATCAGCGTGCAGGCGAGCGCCGCGTTGCACCGGCCCGATCCGGAGCGGTCGGCGGAGGCACTCACGGTGATCAAGCAGACGAGCCGGGAGACGTTGCGCGAGCTGCGGGCGGCGCTCGGCGTGCTCCGGCAGGAGGGTACGACGCCGAGCCGGCCCGTCCCCGGCCTCGACCGCCTCGACGAGCTGGTCACGACGGCCGGGCGGCGCGGGTTGACGGTGCGTACCGAGGTGACGGAGACCGGGCCGCTGCCGCCGGAGGTGGATCTGTCCGCGTACCGGATCGTCCAGGAGGCGCTCACCAACGTGAGCCGTCACGCGGGCGCGACCACGGCGGTGGTCCGGGTCGTGCCGGACGGCGACGAGGTGCTGGTGGAGGTGGCGGACGACGGCGCCGGTCCCGCCGGCCCGCCCGGGAACGGGATCCTCGGCATGGGCGAGCGGGCCCGGGCGCTGGGCGGCTCGCTCACCACCGGGCCGGGTCCGGACGGCGGGTTCCTGGTGCGGGCCCGCCTTCCGCTGCGGCCCGCCCTGCTGCCGATCCCGGCGCCACGCGCGGCACAGGGGGAGACGACATGATCCGGTTGCTGCTCGCCGACGACCAGACTCTGGTACGCGCCGGCTTCCGCTCCATCCTCGACGGCGAGGACGGCATCGAGGTGATCGGCGAGGCCGCCGACGGCGCCACGGCGGTACGGCTGGTGCGGGAACTGCGTCCGGACGTCGTCCTCATGGACATCCGGATGCCGCTGCTGGACGGGCTCGCCGCCACCCGGGAGATCGTCGCCGGCACCGCCGCCCGGGTGATCATCCTGACCACGTTCGACCTGGACGACTACGTCTACGGCGCGTTGCGGGCCGGCGCGAGCGGCTTCCTGGTCAAGGACACCGAGCCGGCGGAGCTGATCCACGGCGTGCGGGTGGTGGCGCGGGGCGACGCGTTGATCGCCCCGGCCGTCACCCGCCGGCTGATCGCCGAGTTCGCCGCCCGGACCCGACATCCGGACCCGGGCCCCCGGCTGAACGCGCTCACCGAGCGGGAGCGGGAGGTGCTCGCCCTGGTCGCCGCCGGCCTGTCGAACGACGAGATCGCGGCCCGGCTGGTGCTGAGCCCGGCCACCGCGAAGACGCACGTCAGCCGGATCATGACCAAGACGCGGGTACGGGACCGGGCTCAGCTGGTGGTGCTCGCGTACGAGTCGGGGCTCACCGTCCCCGGCTGGCTCACCGCCTCCTGACCGAGCCGCCGGGCCGACGCCAGCGACCGGTTCAGGCGGTGCGCCGGGAACGGGCCAGCGCCACCCCGCCCAGCACCGCACCGATCAGCCCCAGCGCCACCCCGGCGACCGCGCCGGCCCGGCCCTGGCCGCTGCCGAGGCCCTCGGTGGTCAGCGCCAGGTGCCACGCGCTCAGGACCAGGCCGACCACTCCCGCCGCGGCAGCCACCAGGGCCTGGACGCGCCCCTCGCCCGCCCCGCGGCGGGAGCGGCTCAGTGCCAGTCCGCCGACGACCACGCTGGCCAGGGCCACCACGGCGAAGACAGTGGCGCCGACCCGCCCGGAGCCGCCGATGCCCCCGGCGGCGAGCGAAGTGTGCGCGGCCGGGGCGACTGCGCCGGCGAGCAGGTGCATGGACATTCTGGGACTCCCTCGGGTCGCGGCAAGTGGTGACGGCGGCAGCGTATGGACGGGCATCGCCACCGGTCGTCGCCCCGGAGTCGTCGATCGGGCTACCACCACGGGAGTACGCGCTGCGCCCGCGTACCCCAGGGGTTGTCGTTGCCGGGCGTGAACGGCGGCGGCCGGGGAACCTGGGCGACCATGCGAGTCACGAGCACCGCCGCTGTGGCGGCGTCCCCCGAGGTGCCGGGCGACGACGGCGTACGCCGGCCCGGCGGTGAGGTGCACGCCTGGCTGCCGGGCCGGAACCAGACGCTGTGCGGGCTGCCGCTGAACACGAACCCCCGTCCGTGAGCGGTTGCTGCCCGGTTCAGCGGGTACCGCACCCCTCATGCGCATCGTGATCGTGGGGGCGACCGGCAACGTGGGGACGGCGGTGCTGCGCCGGCTGCGGCGGGAGGCGGGCACCGAGCTGGTCGGCGTGGCCCGCCGGCTGCCCGGGCCGGACGCCGGTGAGCCGTACGACGACGTGGAGTGGCACTCCTGCGACATCGGTGCACCCGGTGCCGCCGACCAGCTCGTGCGGATCTTCGCCGGGGCGCGGGCGGTAGTGCACCTGGCCTGGCAGATCCAGCCCAGCCACGACCGGCGCACGCTCCACCGGACAAACGTCGGCGGCAGCCGCGCGGTAATCGAGGCCGCCGTCCGGGTCGGCGTTCCGGCCCTGGTGTACGCCTCGTCTGTCGGCACCTACGCGCCCGGCCCGAAGAACCACCCGGTCAGCGAGAACTGGCCGGCGACCGGGGTGGAGACGTCGTCGTACAGCCGGGACAAGGCGGAGGTCGAGGCACTGCTCGACGGCGTGCAGCGGGAGCACCCGAAGCTGCGCGTGGTACGGCTGCGGCCCGGGCTGATCTTCCAGCGGGAGGCCGGTACGGAGATCAGCCGCTACTTCCTCGGCCCGCTGGTGCCGGTGCGCCTGCTGCGGTACGGCCGGATTCCGCTGGTGCCCTCGAACCGGCGGCTCCGGATGCAGGCGGTGCACGCCGACGACGTGGCGGACGCGTACGCCCGGGCGGTCGTGGGGGAGGCGAGCGGCGCCTTCAACGTGGCGGCCGACCCGGTGCTGAGGCCGGAGCTGGTGGCCCGGCACTTCCACGGCTGGACGCTGCCGGTGGCGGTGCCGGTGCTGCGCGCCGCGGCGGCGGTGACGTGGCGGGCGCGGCTGCAACCCGTCGACACCGGGTGGGTCGACCTGGCGCTGAACGTGCCGCTGATGTCCAGCCACCGCGCCGAGACCGAACTCGGGTGGAGCCCGAGCATCGACACGGTGACCGCCCTGAAGGAGTTGTTCGCCGGCATGGCCGCTCGGGCCGGCACCGACTCCCCGCCGCTGTCCCCCGACCCGACGCTCCCCGGCCGGCCCGCCGCCCTGACCAGAGGCCACCTCCCCGGCCACCCCAACCCCTACTGACCCCACCCTTCGCCTGCCCGCCACCTGTCCGATCCGGCTCCAGCCTCGGGCCACCCCGCCCTCGCCCTATCTCGCCGCCACCCCGCCTCGCCCTACCCCGCCCTCGCCCTGTTGATCAAGGAGTTTGTGTCGCGCGCAGAGATCAACCAGGACACAAACCCCTTGATCACCGAGCCCAAGGGGGGCAGGCGCGAGGGCGGAGCGGCCACTCTCCAGGCGGGGATTGCTCGGTGATCATGAAGTTGGCGGGGCGACACGCCGATGACGGAGCCGTCAACCTCATGATCGACAGGGTGGGGTGGGAGCGGCGTGCGCAGGCCGGGTGCTCAGGCGGCAATCATGAGGTTGACGGCACGACACGCCGACGGGGAGGCCGCCAACTTCATGATCGACGAGGCGAGCCGAGCCGCGCGAGGCAGCGCAGGGCGAGGCGCGGGTGTGGGCGGGTCAGGAGATCTAGGCGCCCAGGAAGAAGATTCCGGGGTGGCCTCTTGTCTCGAAGCCTCGGCTGGGGTTGCGCCGCAGGGTGCTGCTGTCGATCTTCAGGGTGCCGGTGCGGTTGTTGCTGACGAAGAAGATCGCACCACCGCCCTCGTTCGCGCTGTTGTCCTCGATCACCGTGCCGGCGATCCGCACCGCGAATTCGTTGCCGTCGCAGTAGATCGCGCCACCGCTGCCGCCGCCCGGTGTGCCGCCCCGGGCCGGGTTCGCCCCTGTGCCGACCGCGCGGTTGTCGCGGAAGACGCTGTTCAGCACCGTCCAGGAGACACCGATGCTGCTCAGCGCCCCGCCGTTGGCGCACACCCCGCCGGTGAAGGTGCTGCTCACCACGTACACCGGTTTGTTCTCGAACTGGCTCAGTACGCGCAGCGCGGCGCCCCCGAGGTCCGGGCCGGTGCGGTCGCAGCGGTTGCCGACGAACCGTGAGTTGATCACGGCGAACCGCCCACCGCGTACGAAGATCGCGCCGCCTCCGCCGCCCTCGCTCCGCTCGCCCGTGGCGTCCCCGTCGGCGAACGTCAGGTTCTGCACGGTGAGCCGCGGGTGGTCCTGGTTCTGGCAGTGCGAGGTGGTCCAGCCCTGCGCCTCGTCGCACGTGTTCATGTAGAGGATCCGGCGCTTGCCGCCGCCGCTGAGCGTGACAGTGCCACCGCCGTCCAGCACGACGCGCGGGCCGTGCGAGTTCACCACCTTCGCGGTGGCCTTCATGGTGATGGTGACCGGCGCGGGCCCGCAGTCGAAGGTGATCAGGCCACCGGCCGCGACGGCCTTCACCACCGCCTCCGAGGTGCAGCTCGCCGGGGTGCCGCTGCCGACGGTACGGGTCGGGCGTGAGGTGTCCACCGGTCGCGCCTCTGCCGGTACGGCGGCCCGGCCGGCCGGGTTGCCGGCGCGGAACGCCACGGTGGCGGGGGTGGGGCTCGGCCGGGCGCTACCCAGTCCCGAACGCTCGTCCGGGGTGGGCGACGGGGCGGCTGCCGGACTGGCCGACGAACCGGCGGCGCCGGCGGCGGGCGCGACGGCCTGATCCTCGCCGCCGCAGGCGGGCAGCGTCGCCGTCGCCAGGGCGAGGACGAGCAGAGTGACAGCCGACTTCACGCGCACCGCCCGATGCTAGGAGGACCGGCCGCCCCGGCACGACTCCACAGCCGATCCTTAACCCGCCGCTAAGCCGGCGCCGCAGCCGCAGCCGCAGCCGACACCGGCGCCGCAGCCACAGCTACAGCCGGCACCGGAGCCGCAGCCCGAGCCCGAGTCGGAACCGCGCGGCGGCAGGCAGCGCCAACGGCACCGCGTGCGACGGTCAGGCGTGCGAGAGCGCGAACGCGACAAGGAAACCGAGCACGGTGATCAGCCCGACCAGCAGGTGCGCGTCGGCGAACGCCTCCGGGACCATGGTGTCGGTGATCATCGCGAGGATCGCGCCCGCCGCGAGCGCGGTGATCGTCGCCAGCACCTCGGGCGGCGCGCCGCCCAGCAGTGTGTACCCGGCCAGCGCCGCCGCGCCGGAGATCAACGCGATGGCCGTCCACAGCCCGAACACGTAGCGCCGGGTACGCCCGGCCTGCCGCATGCCGGCCGCGCTGGACAGCCCCTCCGGCACGTTGCTGAGGAACACCGCGATGACGGTGACCAGGCTGACCGGGCCGCCGGCGAGCAGGCTCGCGCCGATCACCACCGATTCGGGTACGCCGTCGAGCAGCGCGCCGACCGCGATGGCCGTACCCGAGCCGGGCTGCTCCTGCTCGGAGGGCTGCTCGTCGCCGGAACGCTTGCGGTGCCGCGCGCCGTGCCGGGCCAGCAGCACGTTCGCCCCGGTGTACGCGAGCGCGCCGATCGCCGCGCCGATCACCACCGGCCGCAGGCCGCCCTGCTCGTGCGCCTCGTCGATCAGCTCGAACGAGACGGCGGAGAGCAGCACGCCCGCCCCGAACGCCATCACCGAGGCGGTCATCCGGCGCGGTACGCGCGCGAAGAACCCGACGGCCGCCCCGATCAGCAGGGCCGACCCGGCGAGCAGGCCCCAGAATCCCGCTTCCAGCCACTCCGGCACGCGCTGGACCCTACCCCCGGCCGCGTGCCGTCAACCGGGTCAGAAGTCGGCGAACAGGTGCGGAAGTTCGCGGGGGAAGAGGCGGCGCAGCTCACCGGCCGCGTCCACGGGTACCTCGCCCAGTCCGCGTACGACCACCTCGGCCGGGTCGAGCACCCCGTACGCCAGGGCGGACAGCCCGGCGGCGGTGAGCCGCGCGGTCGGCACGCTGCCCTCGGCGGCGGTCTGCGCGGGCAGCACCGCGAGCTTGCCGGTCGTGCCGTCGAGCAGGTGGCGACCGGCGAGCCACCGGTCGCCTACCACCTCGACCAGTACCCGGCCGACCCCGACCGGCTGCTCGGCGAGCGCGTCCAGGCTGAGCAGCCGGGCCATCGGCGCGGTCGGGTCGGGCCGGGCCACCCGCGCCTCCACCTGCACGTCGAGGTCGGTGAGCCACAGCTCGGGCAGTTCGTCGGGGGTCACCTGGACGCTGATCCGGGCCACCTGGTCGACGTGCCGGGCGAAGAACTGGAGCACCGACGCGCGGGCGTACGCGTCGTCGACCAGCAGGTCGTCGGCGAACAGCGTGCCGGCGTGGTCGTCGATGCGGTAGGTCACCGCGCCGACCGTCTCGCCGCCGCGCACCACGCTGACCAGCCAACGGTCGTCCCGGTCGCGCAGCCCGACCGCCCGGAAGTCCGGGAAGACCGCGAAGCCGTGGCGTTCGCGCAGGCACCGCTCGGTGTACGCGCGCCACCGCGCATACCCCGCGCCGATCCGCTCCCAGACCAGCTCGTCGGGCAGTTCGGCGCGCAGCAGCGGCGCCAGGTCCGCCGGGTTGAAGATCGCGGTACGCCGCCGGGGCAGCCCGATGTAGCCGAAGCGCTCGTAGAACGAGGCGCGGAACGGGTGCAGCGCGGTGAGCTGGTGGCCCTCGTCGCGCACGCCGTCGAGGAGCTGCTGCATGAGCGTGCGGACGTGGCCGCGCCGGCGGGCCAGCGGATGAGTGGCCACGCCGGCGACACCGGCCATCGGCAGCACCGCGCCGCGCAGGTTCTGCCGCATCGGTATCGCCGACACGGCCGCCGCGGTGACCCCGTCCTCCTCGGCCACCAGCGTCGTGTTCCCGGCGTTGTACGGCAGGTACGCGCGGAACTGGTCGGTGCGGGTGGCGCCCATCGGCGAGGCCTCGAACGCGTACGCCTGGAGCGGGAAGCTGGTGGTCAGTCGTTCATCGGCGGCCAGCCGGCGGATGCGCATCCGTTCATCCCAACCGCACCGGGCGCGGTCCGCAACCGGAAAGGGCGCCCGCTCACGCCCCGGTGACGTCCGAGATGACCACAGTCACGTTGTCCGGCGCGCCGGCCTGGTGGGCCAGTTTCACCAGCTGCTCGCCGCACTGCTGGCGGTCCCCGTAGGTGGCGAGCGCCGCCGCGATGGCGGCGTCCTCCACGTAGTCGGAGAGGCCGTCGCTGCACAGCAGCAGCCGGTCGCCGGGGAAGACGGTGAGCGCGCCGACGGCGGGCGGCGCGTCGGAGCCCTGCACCGCGCGGGTGACGAGCGAGCGCTGCGGGTGGTGCCGGGCCTGGTCGCGGGAGAGCGCGCCCTGGTCGACGAGCGCCTGCACGAACGTGTCGTCGCGGGTGAGCTGGGTCAGCTCGTGGTCGCGCAGCAGGTAGCAGCGGGAATCGCCGACCTGGGCCAGGACCAGGGTGTCGCCGGCGAGCAGGGCGGCGGTGAGCGTCGTACCCATGCCGTCGCGGGCCGGGTCCACCGTGATGGCCGCGCGGATGCGCTGGTTCGCGGTGCTGACGACGGCGCGCAGCGCGTCGGCCGCCTCGTCGGCGCCGGTGGGCGGCGTCAGCTCGTCCAGGATCCGGATGACGATCTCGCTGGCCACCTCGCCGGCGGGGAGCCCGCCCATGCCGTCGGCCACCGCCACGAGGCGGTCACCGGCGAGGGCGGAGTCCTCGTTGTTGGTCCGGACGAGGCCGACGTCGTTGAGGATGGCCGAGCGGAGGATGAGCGTCATGAGGACAAGCTTGCCAAGAAGAACGGGTCCGCGTCTGCACGCGCTGGCGGGTCTGCTGAAAGAAATGTCATCAGCTTGCATCCTGGGTATACGTCAACTGTCCGGTGTGGACGGACGAGGATAGCGCAGCAGGAGGCTCGCGTGGACCTCCTCCTCGCCCACCGCCGCGTAGGTGTGCGGCACGTCGGAGGTCCACCGCAGGTAGCCCCCGGGACCGGCGGTCAGCGGGGCGTCGGCCGGGCCGGCGCGGAGTACGCCGGAGAAGACCGTCACGTGTTCGGTCACGCCGTCGGAGTGGGCGGGGGAGAGCTGCGCCGGCCCCGGCGCGACCCGCATCCGGTACAGCTCGTATGTCGCCTCCCGGTCGTCGAACACCTCCAGCAGCGTGGCGCCGACCGCGGCCCCGCGTACGGTCGGCGCGTGGTCGGGCGTGGCGAGCACGGCGGTCAGCGGTACGCCGAGCTGCGCGGTGATCGCGTACAGGGTCTCCAGCCGGGGGTTGCGCACGCCGTTCTCCAGGCCGGAGAGCGTGGCCTTGCCGACGCCCGCGAGGCGGGCCAGCTCGGACAGGGAGATGCCCCGCTCGCTGCGGAGCGAGCGGATGCGCCGGCCCACCTCCAGGGCGCCCCGGTCGTCGGCTGGTGCGGCGGCTGTCATGGGGGCTATCGTGCTACACCGTGCCGTTCCGTAAACGGAACGGCCGGAGGAGGAGAGCATGGGGGGCCGGCTCCAACCCGTCCTGGCCGGCGTGGTGACCGCCCTGGTCGGATTCGCCAGCTCGTTCACAGTCGTCCTGGCCGGGCTGCGCGCGGTCGGCGCCGAACCGGACCAGGCCGCCTCCGGCCTGCTCGCGCTCTGCGTCGCCAGCGGCGCCTGCGCGGTCTGGCTCGGCCTGCGGCACCGGCTGCCGCTCGCCATCGCCTGGTCCACGCCGGGCGCGGCACTGCTCGTGGCCACCGGGCCGGTCCCCGGCGGCTGGCCCGCAGCGGTCGGCGCCTTCCTGCTCGCCGGCCTGCTGATCGTCGCGGCCGGGCTGATCCCCGCGCTCGGCCGCGCGGTCGCCGCGATCCCGGCCCCGATCGCCTCCGCCATGCTCGCCGGGGTGCTGCTGCCGCTGTGTACGGCACCGGTACGCGCCCTGGTCGAGGTGCCCCGGCTGGCCGGGCCGGTGGTGCTGGTCTGGCTGCTGCTGCACCGGTTCGCCCGCCGCTGGGCGGTACCGGGCGCGCTCGCCGTGGCAGTGGTCGCGATCGCGCTCACCACCACCGGCCCGGCCCGGCTGGACGCCGCACCCGTCGTCGCGTTCACCGCGCCGGCCTGGACGCTGCCCGCCGTCGTCGGGCTCGCGTTGCCGCTGTTCCTGGTCACCATGGCCGCCCAGAACGTGCCCGGCACCGCAGTGCTCGCCGGGTACGGCTACCGGGCCCCGCTGGGCTCCGCGCTGCGGGTGACCGGGCTCGCCACCGTGCTCGGCGCCCCGGCAGGCGGCCACGCGGTCAACCTGGCCGCGATCACCGCCGCGCTGGCCGCAGGCCCGGACGCCCACCCCGACCCGGAGCGGCGCTGGATCGCCTCGGTCACCGCCGGGATCGGCCTGGCCCTGCTCGGCCTGGGCGCCGGCGTGGCGACCGCCCTGGTGCTGCTCTCCCCGCCGGTGCTGGTCGAGGCCGTCGCCGGGCTCGCCCTGCTCGGCGCGCTGGCCGGAGCGGTCACGGCGGCGGTCGCCCAGCCGGACGCGCGGGAGGCGGCGGTGGTGACGTTCGTGGTCACCGCCTCCGGGGTGAGCCTGCTCGGGGTGGGCGGCGCGTTCTGGGGACTGGTCGCGGGCTGGCTGATGCTGCTGCTGTTCCGCCGCCGCGCGGCCCCGTCCGTGCCGGGTCAGGCCACACCGGTCGAGGCGGAGGAGGTCGGCGTCACTCCTCGGCGGGCAGCTCCGTGGCCGGGACGGTGAGGCGTACCGCGCCGTCGTTCACCGCGCCGATCCGGTCGGCGGGCACGTAGACCGCGCCGGTGCGGACCAGTTCGGTGGAGACCTTGAGGTAGCCGTCGCGCAGCAGCCGGGCGGCCAGGTCGGCCGGTACGTCGGGCTCCTCGGCCGCCGCCGACTCGATCAGCTCGTCCAGGCTGCTGCCCGGGTCGACCGGGGCGGGCGCCTGCACTGTCACCGCGGCCGGGTCGCCGCGCTGCACGAGATCGACTGTGCCCACCTCGACGCCTGCGGAGTCGACCACCCGCATGCCGGTGGTGACCCGGGAGACGGTGTCCTGCTGCTGGCTCATGCAGAAGCGGTTCCCGGGGCGCGCGGGCGCTAAACGGACGGGGCCCAGCCGCCCGGCGGGCGGGGGGACAGCTCGCGCCAGGTGTCGGTGCCGTCCAGCAGCGCGCGGACCGTCTCCTCGGCCTCCTCGACGCTGGCGTGCTCGTAGAACCGGGAGACCCCCTCGGCGCCGCCGGCCCGCTGCTCCACGTGCCAGCGGTCGCCGTCCACCCGGAGGAAGACGTCACGCCGGGCGAGGCGTCCCCATTTCCCGTTCCACCAGTGCCTACGCTGCTCCATGCCCGGACTCTATCGAACATGTGTTCGATACACGTCGGCCCCCGCGGGATTCCCGCGAGGGCCGATCGGCTATGGCGTCAGCGCGGCGCGGGCGGCTCCTGCCGGCGGCCGAGCACGTCGTCCAGTGCGCTGCGCTGGCCGGGGGTGCCGTGGTTGCCGGCGAGCAGCGCGTCGCGGATCTCGGTGAGCAGCTTGACCTCCTCGCTCGGGGCCGACGGCGGCGGCTCCTCGCCGCGCTTGCGCCGCTCGGCGAGCTTGTTCATCGGGTAGACGACGAGGAAGTACAGCGCCGCCGCGGTGAGCAGGAACGTGATCGCCGCGTTGACGAAGGCCACCCAGTCGAACGGGATCTCACGGAACGTCGGCGTCGAGCCGGTGAGCCCGTTCTTGCTGCCGGTGATCAGCGCGATGAACACCCGCACCAGCGGTTCCAGGAACGACTTGGTGAGCTGGGTAACCACGCCGGTGAACGCGGCGCCGATGACGACACCGACCGCCAGGTCGACGACGTTGCCGCGCATGATGAAGTCTTTGAAGCCCTTGAGCATCCGTACTCCCGTGCCCTGATGAGTCTGCGTCGGGGACAACCTATTCCCCGGCGGGCCCTTCGAGAAAAGCACCGGCCTCGATCGCCGCCCGCTGCGGGTCGCCGTCCCGGATCGCCTCGACCAGCCGCCCGTGGTCCACGTACCGCTCCGGCGTGAGCGCCTCGCCCATCGCCTGGGCCACGGTGCTGCGCAGCGCGGCTCCGACCGAGGCGTACAGCTCGGCGAGCATGGCGTTGTGCGCGGCCGCCACCACGACCGTGTGCAGCGCGGCGTCCGCCTCGACGAAATCGTCCACCCGGCCGCCGCGCCACGCGGCCTCCCGGGTCGCGAGCGCGCCGTCGAGCGCCACCAGGTCCTCGGGGGTACGCCTCAGCGCGGCGAGCCGGGCGGCCTCCACCTCGAACGCGCGCCGGACCTCGATCACCTCGGTCATCCGGTCGTCGGTGAGCCGGCGGGCCACCACCGGTGCCAGTTCGTCCGTCGACACCACGTAGGTGCCGGAGCCCTGCCGGCACTCCAGCACCCCGGCGTGCACGAGCGCCCGGACCGCCTCGCGAACGGTGTTCCGCCCGACGCCGAGCGCGGCGACCAGTTGCGGCTCGGTGGGGATGCGCCCACCGACCGGCCACTCGCCGCCGAGGATCCGTTCCCGGAGCTGCTCGATCGTCTGGCGGACCCGGTGGCCGCGCGGAGGAGCGGCGACGGAATCCCGGGCGGGTGTCACCGGTTACACCTCATGCCGAAATTCATCCCATGATTGTAGGTTCGAGGTCATGACTCCGCCACCTGCGCCCGCCGCGACAGTGCCCGCACCGGGCGTCACCCCCGCGGCGGGCCCCGCCCCTGCGGCCGGCCCGCTCCGGGGCGGTCTGCTGGTGCTCGCCGGGATGCTGCTCGTCGCGCTGAACCTGCGGGCCGCGGTGACCAGCCTCGGCGCCCTGCTCGACGAGATCCGGGTCGGGCTGGGGCTGTCCGGCGCGATGGCCGGCCTGGTCACCACGCTGCCCACCATCGCGTTCGCCGGGCTGGGCGCGCTCACCCCGTGGCTGGTCCGCCGCTGGGCCGCGCCCCGGGTGCTGGTGCTGGCCATGCTGGCGCTCACCGCCGGGCAGGTGCTGCGCGCGGTCACCGGCTCGGCGGCCGTCTTCGTGCTCACCAGCGCGCTCGCGCTGGCCGGCATCGCGGTGGCGAACATCCTGCTGCCGATGCTCGTCAAGCAGCACTTCCCGCACCGTACGGGACTGGTCACCGGGGCGTACACGATGGCCCTGACGGTGGGCACGACAGTGGCCGCGGCCGCAGCCGTGCCGATCGCCCACGCGTTCGGCTCCTGGCGGGCCGGACTCGGCATCTGGGCCGGGCTGGCCGCGCTGGCCGTACTCCCGTGGGTGCCGCTGGCGCTGCGGGCCCGCGCCGCACGACGGAACGCGCCCCCGGCGGTGGTCGTCGCCGCCCCGGCCCGGGTGCAGCCCGCCCGGACCCGGCTCGGCTGGGCCATGGCGGTGTACTTCGGGGCGCAGTCGCTCAGCGGGTACGCGATCATGGGCTGGCTGGCCCAGCTCTTCCGGGACGCCGGCTACCGGCCGGAGGCAGCCGGGCTGTTGCTGGCCGGGGTGACCGCGCTGGGCGTGCCGGTGGCGTTGATGATGCCGACGCTCGCCGGCCGGCTGGCCACGCTGCGCCCGCTGGTGCTGTCGCTGACCGTGTTCTCCGCCGCCGCGTACACCGGTCTGGCGCTGGCCCCGCGCGGCCTGGCGCCGCTGTGGGTGCTGTTGCTCGCGCTCGGCCAGGGCGCGTTCCCGCTCATCCTGACCACGATCGGGCTGCGCGCCCGGACCGCCGAGGGCACCGTGGCGCTGTCCGCGTTCGCGCAGAGCACCGGGTATGTGATCGCGGCGCTCGGACCGCTGCTGGTGGGCATCCTCTACGAGGCGACCGGCGGCTGGACCGCCCCGATCGGTTTCCTGCTGGTGGCGCTGGCCGTGCAGACGGCGGCGGGCATGGTGATCGCCCGTCCCCGCTACATCGAGGACGAGCGCTGAGCGGGATCGGTCAGGAGGAGGCCGGGGTGGGATCGCCCGCGACGGCCTGCTCGACCGTCGGGTACGTGTGCAGCACCTCGACCAGGCCGCTGACCTCGAGGATGCGCAGCACGCCGCGCTGCGGGGCGGCCAGCCGGACCACGCCGCCGACCTCGTCACAGTTGTTCTTCGCCCGGACGAACACCGACAGGCCGGTGGAGTCGCAGAACGAGACATCGGCCAGGTCGAAGACGAGGCGGCTGCGCCCCTTGTCCAGCAGATCCGTGATCTGGTCCTGGAGCTGCGGTGCCGTGGCCATGTCCAGCTCGCCCGCGACCGACACGACGACCACGTCGCCGCGCTGTTCCGTGTGCACCGTCAAGGACATTCGTCGACCTCCTGTGTTCGGGGAAACGGTATCCCACGTTGGGCGCGCCGCGCAGAACGGGAGCGGTCACAGGTGCGGTCGATCATTCTTTGCTCCGCGACAAGTACCGCGTCAGCCTCCGGTGATAGAGTCCGCCCGTCCAAATCAGGGAGGTCAGCATGGCGTTGAGCGCCGAACAGGGTGGTCGGCTCGCCCACCTGCTCAGTCAGCACGCGGACCGGTTGACCAACCGCTGGACCGAGATCGTCGCGAGTTCGCTGCGCGGCCGCCTGAGCCGGGCCGAGCTGGCGCGGCAGGTCCAGGAACTGCACCGCGCGCTTGTCGACGCCGCCAGTCAGGGCGTCTCCGACCTGGCCGACGAGCACGGCGGTGAGCTGCGGGCGGTGCTGTCCGAGCTGTCCACCAACCGGGCCCGCCAGGGATTCTCCGCCACCGAGACCGCGATCAGCGTGTTCGCGTGCAAGGACGCCCTCCTGGAGCTGATGGAGAAGGAGAAGGGCGACGAGACCCTGCGCGACTTCGTCGCCTTCTCCGCGCTCGTCGACCAGATGGGCCTGTTCACGTTCGAGACGTTCGTCCGGGCCCGGGAGAGCCTGATCGCCGACCAGGCGGAGCAGCTGCTGGAGCTGTCCACCCCGGTGGTGAAGCTCTGGGAGGGCGTGGTCGCCGTCCCGCTGGTCGGGACGCTGGACTCGGCCCGCGCCCAGGTGGTGATGGAGCGGCTGCTGCAGACGCTCGTCGACACCGGCTCGCCGTACGCGATCATCGACATCACCGGCGTACCGGCGGTGGACACGCAGGTCGCGCAGCACATCCTCAAGACCGTGGTGGCCGCCCGGCTGATGGGCGCCGACTGCATCATCTCCGGCATCCGCCCGCAGATCGCCCAGACGATCGTCGCCCTCGGCATCGAGTTCGGCGACATCGCCACCAAGGCGAGCCTCGCCGACGCGCTGCGCCATGTGCTGCGCCTGACCGGGGTCGAGACCACCGCTCGCCGCCCGCGGCGGGAGTCCTGATGGAACGCGTGCCGATCCTCAAGATCGGCGACATCCTGCTGGTCTCCATCCAGGTCGACATGTCCGACCAGACGGCGATCCAGTTGCAGGAGGACCTGGCCGAGCGGATCGTCGCCACCGGCTGCCACGGCGTGATCATCGACATCACGGCGCTGGACATCGTCGACTCCTTCGTCGGCCGGATGCTGTCCACCATCGCGTCCATCTCGAAGGTGCTGGACGCCGAGACGGTGGTGGTCGGCATGCGCCCGGCCGTCGCCATCACCCTGGTCGAGCTGGGGCTGTCGCTCAACGGCATCCGTACCGCGCTGAACGTCGAACGCGGCATGGAGCTGATCGCGGCCAGCCGCGCCGACGACTGGGACGAGGCGGCCGACGACGAGGACACCGAGACGACGGCGACGGCATGACCACGGGCGTCGACCTGGGTGTGCCGGCGACCCAGGCGATCCGCAGCGACGAGGACGTGGTGCGGGTCCGGCAGTTGGTGCGTACCACAGCCGTCGCGGCCCGGCTCTCCCTCGTCGACCAGACGAAGCTCGTCACCGCCGCCAGCGAGCTGGCCCGCAACACGCTGATCTACGGCGGCGGGGGCAGCGCCGAGGTGAGCACCGTGGAAGACGGCCGCCGGCGCGGCGTGCGGATCGTCTTCGCCGACGAGGGACCGGGCATCCCCGACCTCGACCTGGCGCTCACCGACGGCTACACCACCGGCGGCGGGCTGGGCCTGGGACTGAGCGGCGCACGCCGGCTCGTCGACGACTTCGACATCCGGACGGCTGTCGGCGAGGGGACGCGGATCACCGTCACCAAGTGGTCACGATGACCGCCGACGCGGTGCCCGACCACGGCATCTGGTTCCGGGTCGACACCGGCGCGACCGCCGGCAGCGTACGCCGGGCGGCCGAACGTCTCGGCCGGCAGCTCGAACTGAGCGCGGCGCGCGTCGCGGATCTGGCCATCGTCACCGCCGAGCTCACCAGCAACCTGGTCAAGCACGCCCGCGAGGGCACGCTGCTGATGCGTCCGGCGCGCCGGGGCGAGTACGCCGGGGTGGAGCTGGTGGCCATCGACTCCGGCCCCGGCATGGCCGACCTCACGCTCTCCTCCGTCGACGGCCACTCCACCGCCGGCACGCTCGGCATCGGGCTCGGCGCGATCACCCGGCAGTCGAGCCGGTTCGACGGCTACTCGGCGCCGGGCCGGGGCACGGTCCTCGTCGTCCAGGTCTGGGACACCGCACCGCCGGAGCCGGAATGGGCGGCCGGGCTGGCCCGGCCGATCACCGGCGAGCAGAGCAGCGGCGACGGGTACGCGGTCCGCCAGGTCGACGGCCGGCGGCAGGTGCTGGTCTCCGACGGGCTGGGCCACGGACCGCTCGCCGCCGCCGCCACAGGTGCCGCCGTGTCCGCGTTCCGCTCCGCGCCGGACGGGCCGCCGGACGTGGTGGTACGGCACCTGCACGCCGCCATGTCGCACACCCGGGGCGCCGCGCTCGCGGTGGCCGAACCGGATCCGGCCGCCGGAGTGCTCCGCTACGCCGGGCTCGGCAACATCGCCGCGATGATCGTGGCGCCGGGCGAGCGGCGGCGCGGGCTGGTCTCGCTGCCGGGCATCGCCGGGCACCAGCGTCCGGCGATCCGCGGGTACGACTACCCCTTCTCGCGCGACGCCACCCTGGTCATGCACAGTGACGGGGTGGTGGATCGCTGGGACCTGGACGACTATCCCGGGCTCGCCGGGCGCAACCCGCTGCTGGCCGCCGCGACGCTGCTGCGTGACGCCGGCGTCCGCCGCGACGACGCCTGCGTCCTGGTGGCCCGGGGGGCGGCATGACCGGACCCCTCCTGCACCTCGCGCTCCGGGTGGAGCAGGACATCTTCCTGGTCCGGCAGCGGGGCCGGGAGGTGGCCGCGGCGGTCGGGCTGGAGCACCAGGACCAGGTACGGATCGCCACCGCGCTGAGCGAGGTGGCCCGGGAACTGCTGCACGGGGCAGACGGCGCGGACGTCACGTTCGCGCTCGACCGCGACGCGGTGGGCCGCCTGGTCCTCCAGGTGGACCTGTCGCCGCTGCGTCCGCTCCCCGGCGGACGGTACGAGCCGCAGTCCGGCGCCGTCGCGCGTCTGGTGGACACGTTGCGGGTGGTGGCCGTCGATGGCGATACGGTCGTGAGGATGTCCCGACGAGTGCCCGACCACGCCGAGGAGCTGACGGCTGAGCGCGCCGCCGAGCTTCGCGCCGAGCTGGCCGAGCGCGCGCCGGGTTCCGCGCTGGACGAGTTGGCCGCCCAGAACGCGCAGCTCATCGCCGCCCTCGACGAGGTACGCAGCCAGCGCGACGAGCTGGCGGTGCTCAACTCCGAACTCCAGGAGACCAACCGGGGCGTGATGGCGCTCTACAACCAGCTCACCGAGGAGCTGGAGGAGACCAACCGCGGTGTGGTGGCGCTCTACGCCGAGCTGGACGAGAAGTCCGCCCAGTTGCGGGCCGCCAGCGAGTCGAAGAGCCGGTTCCTGGCGAACGTCAGCCACGAGCTGCGCGCCCCGGTCACCGCGATCATCGGCCTGGCCCGGCTGCTCGCCGACTCCGCCTCCGACCCCCTCACCGGCGAACAGGCCCGCCAGGTGGGGCTGATCCGCTCCTCGGCAGGCGACCTGCTGGGGCTGGTCAACGAGCTGCTCGACCTGGCCAAGGCCGAGTCGGGCCGGATCGAGCCGAACTGGTCCGAAGTCGACCTGCGCGCGGTGTTCGGGCAGTTGCGCGGCACGCTGCGGGCGCTCGCCACCCGCCCCGAGGTGGAACTGGTGGTCGAGGAACCGCCGACGCCAGCCACCGTGCGCTCGGACGAGGTGCTGCTCGCCCAGGTGCTGCGCAACCTGCTGCACAACGGGCTGAAGTTCACCGAGCGCGGCGAGGTACGCCTGCGCGCCGAGCGCCGCGGCGACCAGTGGACGCTGTCGGTCACCGACACCGGCGTGGGCATTCCGCCGGAGCTGCACGAACGGGTCTTCGAGGAGTTCTACCAGGTGCCCGGCACGACCCGGGTCGGCGGCACCGGGCTCGGTCTGCCGTACGCGCGACGGCTGGTCATGCTGCTCGGCGGGACGCTGGTGCTGACCAGCGAAGCCGGCCGGGGCAGCACGTTCACAGTGGCCCTCCCCGTGGGCGGAGCGTGACGGTGGACGGCGGGCCGGTGACCGTGCTTGTGGTCGACGACAGCGGCCCCAAGCGATATCTGCTGGTCAACTGGCTGACCCGGGCCGGCTTCGTCACCGTCGAGGCGGAGAACGGCGCGGCGGCGCTGGACCTGGTGGCCCGGGAACACATCGATCTCGTGGTGCTCGACGTCCGGCTGCCCGACATGAGCGGTTTCGAGGTGTGCGAGCGGATCAAGGCGGAGAACCAGTCGATCCCGGTCATCCACGTCTCCGCGCACGCCGTCGACGTGGTGGACCGGGCGCAGGGCCTCACCCGGGGCGCGGACGCCTACCTGGCCGAGCCGATCGAGCCGGAGGAACTGGTCGCCACCGCCCACGCGGTGCTGCGCTACTACCAGGCCCGGCGGCGGGCCGAGCAGCTCGCCGAACGGCTCGCCGCGCTGGCCGACGCCACAGTGGAGATGCACGCGACACCGAACTTCGTCCGGCTGCTGGAGGCCGCCGCGAGCGGCGCGGCACGGATCTTCAAGGCCCCGGCGGCGGTGGTCGCGGAGACGTTCGACGGGGACTGCCTGGCCGGAGTGGCGTCCGACCCGCACACGCCGGCCACCATCGTGCCGTGGGTGGTGGACGACACCGGAGTGCCGATCGGCACCCGGGTACGCGTCGACGAACCGGCCAACTGGGCGCTGGCCGGCTGGCCGGACGGCGACACCGTGACGGTTGCCGCGTCCCGGCTGCGCGAGGACCGGGCCCCGCTGTACGTGGTGGTGCCGACCGCCACCCAGACCGTTCGTACTCCGGTGCTGGTGCAACTCGCCCAGGCGGTCGCCTCGGCGGTGGAGGCGCAGCGGTCCTTCGACGAGGAGCACCGGATCGCTGTGACGTTGCAGCGCAGCCTGCTACCGCAGCGGCTGCCCGACGTGAACGGCCTGGACCTGGCCGTCCGGTACGAGCCGGCGAGCGCGCAGACCGAGGTGGGCGGCGACTTCTACGAGCTGGTGATGCTCGACGGGCACCTGCTGGTGGCGATCGGTGACGTGGCCGGGCACTCGCTGCACGCCGCCACCGTGATGGCCGAGCTGCGGCACGCGGTGCGGGCGTACGCGGTCGAGGGGCACCAGCCGGGCGTGATCCTGGACCGGGTCAACGAGCTGATGCGCAACCTGCTGCCGGCCGAGCTGGCCACCATCTGCGTCCTGCTGCTCCACCCGCCGACCGGGCTGGTCCGGCTGGCCAGCGCCGGGCACCTGCCGGCACTGCTGAGCCGGGACGGGCGGGTCGAGTTCGTGACGCAGTCCGCGCCGCTGCTCGGCGTACGCGCGCCGCGCCCGCCCGACCTCGAGTTCGTGCTGCCCGCCGGGGCCACGCTCGTGCTCTACACCGACGGGCTGATCGAGCGGCGCGACGCCACGATCGACGACGGCATGGCGGCGCTCGGCGTGGCCGCCACCCGGGTGGACGACGACCTGGACGACTTCTGCCGCCGGCTGCTCGTCGAGCTGGCCCCGCCGGAGATCCACGACGACGTGGCGGTGGTGGCGGTCCGCCGCCGCTGACCCGCATCGGCGCGGCCCGTGCCGCGTCACTGTCGCAGGGCGGCCAGCGAGCGGGCGTACGCCGCGGGTGAGACCCCGGCGACGGCGGTGAACTCGCGGACCAGGTGGGCCTGGTCGGCGTACCCCAGATCGGCGGCGACCCGCGACCAGTCGAGCGGCCCGGCGGCGGCCTGTTCGATCGCCTCCTGGAGCCGGTAGCGGCGGATCACCCACTTCGGACCGACGCCGACGTGGTCCAGGAAGAGGCGCTGGAGCCGGCGGACGGAGACGGCCCGCCGCCGGGCGAAGTCGGTCACCCGCAGCACGGTCCGGTCGGCGCGGATCTCCTCGACCAGGGCGGTGGCCTCCGCGTTGAGCGGATCAGCGACCGGCGACCACGAGGTCAGCAGGGCGTCCAGGCTCGCGCAGCGCTCGTCGTCGGTGCCCGGGCAGACCGGCCCGTCGGGAATCGGCACGCGCCGGCCGGTCAGCTCGGCGACCGGGCGCCGCCAGAACGGCCGGAAACCGCCCGGGCGGAACTGGACGCCGGAGACCCGGCCGGCTCCGTGCAGCGTGACGGCGAACAGGCCGGTGTCGACGCCGGCGATCTCGCCCTGTTCGGGCGCGCCCTCCTGCGCCTGGAACACCACGTTCACGGCGGGGTGCGGCACCACCCGTTGCTCGAACGGCTCGTCCAGGTCCCAGTCGATCAGCCAGTAGTGCTCCACCCACTGGCGCAACGCCGGCGCGGCCACCCGGCGCCGGAACCGGACCTGCTGCCGCAGCCGGACGGGATCGAGGATGCCCCGGTTGTCACGTCGCGGTTCGTGTCGCATTTCTTCAAGACCGCCCTCATACGCTGCCCCTATGAGCACGAAGACTAGTGAGCTGCTCGCCGTCGCGGCGCCGCGTACGGCGGCGGTGGTGCGGGGCATTTCGGACGACCAGCTCGCCCTGCCCACGCCCTGCCCCGACTACACAGTGCGCGACCTGCTCAATCACCTGTTCGACGTGGTGGTCAACTTCCAGGCGCTGGCGCGTCGGGAGGAGGTCGACTGGTCCGGCAAGACCGATCATCTGACCGACGGCTGGCGGGACCGGTTCGCGACCGAGACGATTCGGCTCACCGAGGCGTGGTCCGACCCGGCCACGCAGGAGGGCGTGTCGCCCGGCATGGGACTGCCACAGGAGACGGTCGGCTCGATGGCGCTGATCGACCTCACCGTTCACGGATGGGATCTGGCGCGGGCCACCGGTCAGGGGCTGAGCGTGGACCCGGCCGTGGTGGCGGCGGGGCACGAGTTCATGGACCGGATGGGCGACACGGGTCAGAAGATGGGCGCGTTCGGCCCGCCGGTGCCCACCGACGCGGCACCGGACGGCATGGACGCGCTGCTCGGCCGGGCCGGACGCGATCCGGCCTGGACCCGCTGATCCGAACGGCCCGCGTTGTCCCGCGCGGGCCGTTCTTGACAGCACTATTCATTCAGCGAATAGTAAGGGAGGTGTCCACTCAGCACGTCCTGCTCGGGCTGCTCGCCGCCGGGCCACGCCACGGCTACGAGCTGAAGCGCGCGCACGACGAGCGACTGCCCAGGGCCCGGCCGCTCGCCTTCGGTCAGGTCTACGCGACGCTGGCCCGCCTGCACCGGGACGGCCTGGTCGTGCCGGCCGGTCAGGAACGCGACGGCGGCCCGGACCGGACCGCCTACGCGCTCACCGACGACGGGCGGGCGGCGCTCGACCACTGGCTGGGCACCGTCGAACCACCGATGCCGTACGTGGCGAGCACGCTGTTCGCCAAGGTGGTCGTCGCGCTGCTGGTAGCAGACGCCGCACAGGCCCGCGGCTACCTGATCGCCCAGCGCCGGGCGCACACGCAGCGGCTGCGTGAGCTGACAGCGCTCAAGGCCGCCCCCGGTGCCCGCCTCGACGAGGTGGTCGCAGCCGATTTCGCCATCGCCCACCTCGACGCCGACCTCCGGTGGCTGCACACCACCCTGGACCGGGTCGCCGACTGGCACCGGGAGGTGCACTCGTGACGTTCCTGCAAGCGCGCGGCGTGGTCCGCGCGTACGGCCACACGCCCGCGCTGCGTGGCGTGACGCTCGACGTGGCCGAAGGCGAGATCCTCGCGGTCACCGGGCCGAGCGGATGCGGCAAGTCCACCTTGCTGCACTGCCTGGCGGGCATCCTGCGTCCCGACGCCGGTCAGGTCACCTGGCGCGGTGAACGGATCGACACGTGGCTGGAGGCGGCCCGCTCCCGGCTGCGCCGTACCGAATTCGGGGTGTTGTTCCAGTTCGGCCAGCTCGTCGCCGAGCTGACCGCGGCGGAGAACGTCGCCCTTCCGTTGTTGCTCGCCGGCACGGGGCGGCGAGCGGCACGGACGGCGGCGCTCTCCTGGCTGGACCGGCTCGGTGTGGCCGACGTCGCCGACGTCCGGCCCGGCGAGATGTCCGGCGGGCAGCAGCAACGGTGCGCGCTGTCCCGCGCCCTGGTCACCGAACCCCGGGTGATCTTCGCCGACGAGCCGACCGGCGCGCTCGACACGCTGGCCGGCGAGCAGGTGCTCACCCAGCTCGTCCGGCTGGCCCGCGAGCAGCGCTCCACAGTCGTGCTGGTGACCCACGAGCCGCGCATCGCCGCGTACGCGGACCGGGAGGTGAGCCTGCGCGACGGCATGGTCGACCACACCGGCCTCGGGCTCGACCCGGCGCTGCCGGGCGGATCACGGTGAGGCCGGGCACGCTGCTGCGGCTCGCGCTTGCAGGCACCCGCACCGACATCGCCCGGGTGGTGCTCACCGCGGTGAGCGCCGCGCTGGCGACGGTGGCCGGGCTGGCCGCGCTGACAGTGCTGGCGGTGGTGAAGCCGCCCGGCGATGCCTGGACGCAGTCCGACCAGTACACGAACGCCCTGCTGCGGGAACCCGGCCTACGTCCCGGCGTCGCGTTCGCGGTGCTGCTGCTCTGCGTACCGGTGCTGGGACTGGCCGGGCAGTGCGCCCGCCTCGGTGCGCCCGGCCGGGACCGGCGGCTGGCCGCGTTCCGGCTGGCCGGTGCCACCCCCGGGCAGGTCACCCGGGTCGCGGTCGCCGAGACGGGCGTGGCGAGCCTGCTCGGCACCCTCGTCGGCCTGGCCGTCTTCCTGGCCGGGCGCCGGCTGCTGCACCGGCCCGACGCCGACGGGCGGCTGCCGCTGCCCACCGACGTGCGTCCGGCGCCGGTGGCCGTGGCCGCCGTGGTGCTCGGCCTGCCGCTGGTGGCCGCGCTGGTCAGCGCGCTGCTGCTGCGGCGGGTCACCACCACCCCGTTCGGCGTCGTACGCCGGGTCCGCACCCGGGCGCCCTGGCCGTGGCCGGGCGTGCTCATCCTCGCCGCGCTGGCGATGTTCGCCGCGATCCGCCCGCTCCTGCTCTGGTACGAGCGGCGTGGCGCGGTGGCCCCCGACTGGCCGGTGCCGACGTTGCTCGTCGTCGGCGGGCTGACCGCGATGATCGGCGTGGTGTCGGGCACCGGCTGGATCTCGTACCAGACCGGCCGGCTGCTGCACCGGCACGGACGCGGCCCGGCCGCCCTGCTCGCCGCCCGCCGGCTGGCCGCCGACCCGTGGGCGGGCAGCCGCACCTTCGCCGCGCTGCTGGCCGCGCTGATCTTCGGCGCCGGTGCCGCGGGACTGCGTGCCGACTTCCAGGCCGAGGCCGAGGTGACCCGCCGCACCGGCTCCGGACTGGCCGACCCGGGCTTCTACCTCGGCGCGATGGACCTGGTCGACCTCGCGGTAGTGGTCGCGATGGCGATCGCCGGCGGTGGGCTGCTCGTAGCGGTGGTCGAGGGGATCACCAGCCGGCGACGGGCGTACGCGGCGCAGGTGGCGACCGGCGTGCCACGGGCCACCATCGGCCGGTCGCTGCTCTGGGCCGCGCTCGCCCCCGCCGTACCGGCGATCGGGCTCGCGCTGACGGTCGGTTACCTGCTGGTCCGGGGCGTCATGCCGGCACCGAGCAACGGCGGCTTCACGCGGACGATCTGCGACGCCGGCACGGAACTGTGCGGCGACCCGGCCACCGCGGCGCGGTACACCCGTACCGAATGGGTGCCGAAGACGACCGTTCCGCCGGACGTACCGTGGGATCAGCTGGCCTGGCTCGCGGCGGGCGGGCTGGCGGCGGTGCTGGGCACGGTCGTGGCCGGCCTGCTGTTCCTGCGCGCCGCGACCTCGGTGGAGGAACTGCGCGCGGGCTGAAGCGGTCAGCGGCCGAGCAGTCCGGCGGAGCCGGCGACGGTCAGGCCGATCACCGTCGAACAGCAGCAGACCACGAGCGCGGCGGCGACCACCACGAGGATCAGCCAGGCCGGCGCCCGCCGGCCTGGCTGATCCTCGTCGCTCATCCGGTCCGGAACGGGTCAGGCCCGGCCGACGCGGTCGAGGATCCAGGCGTTGACGAACGCCTCCTCGCGCCACGAGTCGTAGCGGCCGCTCGGGCCACCGTGGCCCGCGCCCATCTCGGTCTTGAGCAGGTAGTCGCCGGCCGGTGCGAGCGCGCGCAGCCGGGCGATCCACTTGGCCGGCTCGTGGTAGAGCACGCGGGTGTCGTTTAGGCTGGTCACCGCCAGGATGGCCGGGTATTCGACGGTGGTCACGTTCTCGTACGGCGTGTACGACCTCATGTACGCGTAGACCTCGGGGTCGTCGAGCGGGTTGCCCCACTCCTCCCACTCGGTCACGGTCAGCGGCAGCGACGGGTCGAGGATCGAGGTGAGCGCGTCCACGAACGGCACCTGCGCGACGATGCCGGTGAACGCGTCCGGGGCGAGGTTCGCCACCGCGCCCATCAGCAGGCCGCCGGCCGAGGCGCCCCGGGCGACCAGCCTGTCGCTCGCCGTCCAGCCCGCCTTGACCAGGTGCCGGGCGCAGGCCACGAAGTCGGTGAACGTGTTCTTCTTGGCCAGCAGCTTGCCCTCGTCGTACCAGCGCCGGCCCAGTTCACCTCCGCCCCGGATGTGCGCCACCGCGAAGATCACGCCGCGGTCGAGCAGGCTCAGCCGGGCGATCCTGAACCACGGGTCCATGCTCGCCTCGTACGAGCCGTAGCCGTAGATGACGGCGGGCGCCGAGCCGTCGCGCGGCGTGTCGCGGCGGCAGACGAGCGAGATCGGTACGCGGGTGCCGTCGTCGGCGAGCGCCCAGTCCCGGTGCTGCTCGTAGTCGGCCGGGTCGTACGCCCGCCCGTCCGGCCCGGTTAGCACCGGCTTCTGCCGGCGCAGCGTCAGCTCGCGGGTCACCAGGTCGTAGTCGTAGACCGAGTCCGGGGTGACGAACGAGGTGTAGCGCAGCCGCACCTCGTTCGTGCGGTACTCCGGGTTCGCGTCCAGCGCGACGCTGTAGATCGGTTCGGGGAAGTCGATGTCCCAGCTGTCGTCGCTGCCCACCGGCAGCACCCGCAGGCCGGTCAGCCCGTTGGCGCGCAGCGACACCACGAGGTGGTTCTCGAACGCGTCGACCGCCTCCAGGCGGGTGCCGGGCGTGTGCGGGATCAGCGGCTCCCACTCACCCGGCGCGTCCGCCGAGGTGTACGCGAGTGCGAAGTCCTCCGCGCCGTCGTTGTGCAGGATCAGGAAGCGGTGGCCGTGGTGCTCCACCGCGTACTCGATGCCCTGACGCCGCGGGGCCACGACGGCGGGCGCACCGGTCGGGTTGGACGCCGGGATCACCCACACCTCGCTGGTGATCTTGCTGTGGATGTCGATGACCACGAAGCGCTCGGAGCGGGTCAGCTCGACGCCGACCCAGAACCGCTCGTCGTCCTCCTGGTGGACCACCACGTCCTCGGTGGACGGCGTCCCGACGGTGTGCCGCCAGACCCGGTTCGGCCGCCACGCCTCGTCCACCGTCACGTAGAACAGCGTGGACGCGTCACTGGACCAGGCCGTGCCGTAGAACGTGTCCGGCACCTCGTCCGGCAGCGACTCGCCGGTGGTCAGATCCTTGATCCGCAGCGTGAAGCGCTCGTCGCCGGAGAAGTCGGTGGAGTAGGCCAGCCAGCGCCCGTCCGGACTGACGTCGAACGCTCCGAGGGAGAAGAAGTCGTGCCCCTCGGCGAGCTGGTTGCCGTCGAGCAGCACCTCCTCGCCGTCGAGCGGGGCGCCGTCCACGCTGACCGGGGGCGCCGTCTCGCCCGCCCGCACCGCGCGGCGGCAGTGCACGCCGTACTGCTGCCCCTCGACCGTGCGGGTGTAGTACCAGTAGCCGTCCTTGCGCGTCGGCACCGACAGGTCGGTCTCCTGGGTGCGCCGGCGCGTCTCCTCGAACAGCTCCGCGCGCAGCCCGGCCAGGTGGGCGGTGCGCGCCTCGGTGTACGCGTTCTCGGCGTCCAGGTACGCGATCGTGTCCGGGTCGTCCTTGACGGCGAGCCAGGCGTACTCGTCGATCACGGTGTCACCGTGGTGGACGCGCTCGGACGGGACGCGCTTGGCGACGGGCGGTGGGGTTTCGGTCACGGCGCCACGTTACCGGTCGCCGGGCCGCCGCCGGGCTCGCCCGCCGACCGAAACCCGCGACTCGCCGCCAGGCCTTTCGAACATGTGTACGATAATCGGCATGGCGGATGCGGCACGTTCCACCCCTCGGCTCGGAGCCCTCGACATCACCCGGAAGCTG
Organism: Micromonospora sp. WMMA1976; assembly: GCF_027497335.1. Lineage (NCBI taxonomy): Bacteria > Bacillati > Actinomycetota > Actinomycetes > Micromonosporales > Micromonosporaceae > Micromonospora > Micromonospora sp. WMMA1976. The sequence continues at coordinate 6,551,866 of NZ_CP114912.1, forward strand.
GCCGCGATCTGCGGCGAACCGTTCGCCCGATTCGCCGGCCCGGCCGACGAGGTGGCCGGCCGTACCGCCCGGTGGGTGGCAGTGCCGGGCGGTCCGCACGCCGCGGCGGAGGTGTTGCGGCTGGCCGCCGCGTACGACCTGACAGTGGTGCCCCGCGGCGCCGGCACGAAGATCGACTGGGGTGCCGCCCCGGCGCAGGTGGACATCATGCTCGACACCGGCCGCCTCGCCGGGGTCTGGCACGCGCCGCGCGACGCGGCGGTGGCCGAGATCGGCGCCGGTACGCCGCTGCGCGCGGTCCAGGCCACGCTCGCGCGCACCAACCGGCGGCTGCCCGTCGATGCGCCCTCGCCGGGCGCGACGCTCGGCGGGGTGCTCGCCGCCGACGAGTCCGGTCCGCTGCGGCACCGGCACGGCAGCCCGTGCGCCCAGCTCGTCGGGGTGCGCTACCTCGACGCCGACGGCGAGTTGGTCAGCGTCGGCGAGTCCGGCACGGAGGCGCTCGGCCGGGCCGCCCCGGGCGGCGGCGCCGGCCGGCCGGGTGGCGGGGACGCGATCCTCGGCCGGGGCGAGGTGCCCGGGCTCGACGTGGCCCGGCTGCTCTGCGGCTCGCAGGGCGGGCTCGGCGTGCTGGTCTCGGCCACCATGCGGGTGCACGCCGTGCCGGCCGGGCGGCTCTGGGTGTCCCGTCCGGTGTGGACGCCGCTGGAGGTGCACGACCTGGTCCGGGCCGTCCTGGCCGCCGACGTCGACCCGGCAGCCGTCGAACTGGACCTGCCGGTGCCGGTGCCGCTGCCCCGGCGTCGCATCCCGGCCACGCACCCGTCGGTGGTCAACCGCCCCGACCACCCGGCCGTGACCGGGCGACCGGCGGCGGGCAGCCTGGTGGTGCTGCTGGAGGGCGGCCCGGCCGACGTGGCCGAGCGGGCCGAGCGGCTCACCGCCGTCCTCGGTGCCGAGGCGATGGTCGGTCACCATGCGCCGGAATGGTGGGGGCGCTACCCGTTCGCGCCCGGCGACACGGCGCTGCGCATCGAGGTGCCGATAGGCGACCTGCACGCCGCCGTCTACGCGTTGCGCGACGCCACCGGCGGCCCGGTGCCGGTACGCGGCTCGGCCGGCTCGGGCACCGTGCACGCGGCACTGTCCGGCGCGCTGCCGCCCGAGCGGGTCGCCTCGATCCTCACCGCCGTCCGCAGCGTGCTGATCGCCCGGCGGGGCCGGTGCGTGGTGGTGGCCGCGCCGGCGGCGGTACGCCGTGCCGTGGACCTCTGGGGCGAGTTGCCAGCGTTGCCGCGCCTGCGCAGCGCCAAGGCCCACCTGGACCCGCACCACCGCCTGGCCCCCGGCCGCCTCCCCGGCGGCCTCTGACCGCCTCGCCCTCCCCGGCGCCAGCCCGCCCCGCCCGGCCCTGCCTGGCCTCGCCCCGGTGATCGAGGCGTCCGTGGCGTGCCGAAGTGGGTTGACCATGAAGTTGACGGGGAGGAAACGGGCGAATTGAGCGGTCAACTTCATGATCGACGGTGCGGGTGCGGGTGCGGGTGCGGGTGCGGGTGCGGGGCGGGAGGGCTAGGGGGTGTCGTTTCGGAGGACGAGGATGGCTATGTCGTCGCGCGGGGGCTCGACCGAGAACGCGATCGTGGCGGCGCGCAGCCGGGCGGCCACCACGTCGGCCGAGTACCCGGCCAGCGGCGCCGCCGACTCGCGCAGCCGGTCGGTGCCGAACAGCTCGCGTCCGCGCCGCCGCTCGGTGACCCCGTCGGTGTAGAAGATCAGCGCGTCCCCGGGCTTGAGCGTCAGCTCGGCGGTCGGGGTGGTGATCGTGTCGAGCAGGCCCAGCGCCGTACCGCCGACCCCGACGAACGTCGCCCCTCCACCGCCGTGCAGCAGCACCGGGCGGTCGTGGCCGGCCAGGTGCAGCGAGACGTCGAGCTGGTCGCCGTCGCCGGGTGCGACAGCCGCCAGCGCCAGCGTGCAGTAGCGTCCGCCGCCGCGCTCCACGAGCGTCTCGTTGAGTCGGCCGAGCACCTCGGGCAGCGGTTTGCCGTCACCGACGAGCACCCGGATCACGTCCCGGACCAGGCCGGTCACGGCAGCGGCCTGCACGCCCTTGCCTGATACGTCGCCGACTACCACGAGCCAGCGGCCGTCCGGAAGCGGGAGCACGTCGTAGAAGTCGCCGCCGACCTCCGCGTCGTCGCCGGTCGGGACGTACTCGGCGGCGAAGCCGATGCCCTCGACCACCGGGAGCACCGGTGGCAGCAGCGACTGCTGGAGCGTCTGCGCGACCCGGCGGCGCTCGGCGTGGATGCGGGCGTTCTCGATGGCGAGGGCGGCGCGGCGGGCCACGTCCTCCAGCACCGACACCTCGTCCGGGTCGTGCCGCTGCCGCTGGTGCCGGCCCACGGCGAGGGTGCCGAGCCGCTGGCCACGGGCGATCAGGGGTACGGCGAAGCCCTCCATCGGTCCGCCGAGCGGTACCTGGGCGGCGTTGCGGGACGCCTCGCGCAGCCGGGACTGGATCGAGTCCGGGCCGGTCTCCTGGAGGATCCGGTGCAGCTGCGGCAGCATCGCCTCGTCGGCGTGGCTCGACGCGGCGAGGCGCAGCCGGCCCCACTCGTCGGTGGTGTGCACGGCGCACCACTGGCCGAGCCGGGGCACCACGAGCTGCGGGACGAGTGCCATGGTCAGCTCGACGTCCAGCGACTGGGCGAGCAGTTCGCTGGCCTCGGCCAGGAACGTCAGCCAGGTGGAGCGGCGTACGTCGGCGCGGCGCAGCCGGTCGTTCTCCAGGTGCAGCGACAGCCGCTCGGCGGCCAGTACGGCGAGCGGCCGGGCGTACGCCGAGGGCGCCGCGTCCAGCTCCAGCTCCCCGGCGTACGGGCGGTGCACGGCGAGCGGTACGCGCAGCAGCTCGTTGCCCTCGCGAGGCGGCCGGCCGTACCGGGCGAAGACCTGGGTGCCGAGTCCGTCGCCCCGGTCCAGCCGGACGGTGCCACCGGCGGCGCCCACCATCTCGGCGACCCGGGTCAGCAGTCCGACGGCGAACTCGGGCAGCGGCTCGTCTGCGTACGCGTCAGGGGTGAGCTGCATCAGGTCGCTCATGGCCGCGGCGCTCGGCGTACCGTCGCCGGTCCGGTCCGGTTCGACGACGCGCAGCGGGCCGGCCGACGGCCGGGCGGACCCACCCGGGCCGGGCCGGTCGAGGCGGAACCAGACGCCCTTGCCGGTGGGCAGGTAGGTCGTGCCCCACCGGCTGGAGAAGTGGTCGACGAGCAGCAGCCCGCGCCCCCGGGCGGCGACCTCGGTGATGTCGGACGTGGTGTTGCGCACGCCCACGATCAGCTCGTCGACCGGGCCGGAGGCGAAGTCGGTGACTGTCACGGTGAGGCCGTCGCGGTCGGTGTCGACCTCGATGTCCAGTTCGGTACGCGCGTGCTCGACGGCGTTCGTGGTCAGCTCGGTGGTGAGCAGCAGCGCCTCGTTCAGCAGTTCGGGCAGCCGCGCTTCGAGCAACATGGTGCGGACCAGTGCGCGGGCCGCCGCCGGCGTGCGGCGGTCGGCGGGGAGGCGGACCCGGCGGACGCGCTCGTCCGCGCCGCCGCTAGCAGGCCCTGCCTCCGCTGACACCTTCGTATCCTCCACCGCGCCCACCCCGGGTGCCAAGCGTCCCGGCGAACCCACCATCCGGGGCGATACCGCACGTGACGCGCGATCACACGCGGTGACCTCGACGGATCGCGCGGCACAATGATGGGATGGCCCGTGTGACCGCACGAGCCCGAGCGGAGCGAGGAACGATGGCCACGGTGAATCAGTCGGTGACCGCTGACCCGTCCGCGTCCGACCACGAGGTGCTCCTCGGCGAACTTGTCGAGGCGTTGCGCCGGGTGGGGCGCGGCGATCTGCGGGTGCGCCTGCCCCGGCGGGCGGGTCTGCCCGGCGAGGTCGCCGACGCCTTCAACGACGTGGTGTCGTTGCAGGAACGGCAGCACCTCGACCTGCGGCGGATCAGCCGGATCGTCGGCCGTGACGGCCGCCTCACCGAGCGCCTGGACGACGAGGGCCTGGACGGCTCGTGGGCGGAGGGGCAGCGGGCGGTCAACTCGCTCATCGACGACCTGGGCCGGCCGACCACCGAGATCGCCCGGGTCATCGTGGCGGTGGCCGACGGCGACCTGTCCCAGCACATGGCGCTGGAGATAGACGGCCGCCCGCTGCGCGGTGAGTACCTGCGCATCGGCCGGACCGTGAACACGATGGTGGACCAGCTCTCGTCGTTCGCCGACGAGGTGACGCGCGTGGCCCGCGAGGTGGGCACCGAGGGCAAGCTGGGCGGCCAGGCCGACGTACGCGGGGTGGCCGGCACCTGGAAGGACCTCACCGACTCGGTGAACACCATGGCGTCGAACCTCACCGGGCAGGTGCGGTCGATCTCCCAGGTGGCGACGGCCGTGGCGAAGGGCGACCTGTCGCAGAAGATCACGGTCGGGGCGCGCGGTGAGGTGGCCGAGCTGGCCGACACGATGAACTCGCTCACCGACACGCTGCGGCTGTTCGCCGAGCAGGTGACCCGGGTGGCCCGCGAGGTGGGCACCGAGGGCAAGCTGGGCGGCCAGGCCGAGGTGCCGGGCGTGGCCGGCACCTGGAAGGACCTGACCGACAACGTCAACTCGATGGCGTCGAACCTGACCGCGCAGGTGCGCAACATCGCCCAGGTGTCGACGGCGGTGGCGAAGGGTGACCTGTCGCAGAAGATCACGGTGGCCGCCCAGGGCGAGATCCTGGAGCTGAAGGACACCGTGAACACGATGGTGGACCAGCTGTCGTCGTTCGCCGACGAGGTGACCCGGGTGGCCCGTGAGGTGGGCATCGAGGGCAAGCTGGGCGGCCAGGCGCAGGTGCGCGGCGTCTCCGGCACCTGGCGCGACCTCACCGAGAACGTCAACCAGCTCGCCGGCAACCTGACCAGCCAGGTCCGCAACATCTCCCAGGTCTCCACCGCCGTCGCCAAGGGCGACCTGGGTCAGAAGATCACCGTGGACGCGCAGGGCGAGATCCTGGAGCTGAAGAACACCGTCAACACGATGGTGGACCAGCTGTCGTCGTTCGCCGACGAGGTGACCCGGGTGGCCCGTGAGGTGGGTACCGAGGGCAAGCTGGGAGGTCAGGCCCAGGTCAAGGGCGTCTCCGGTACGTGGCGGGATCTCACCGACAACGTGAACTCGATGGCGTCGAACCTGACCAGCCAGGTGCGGAACATCGCCTCGGTCACCACGGCGGTGGCGAAGGGTGACCTGTCGCAGAAGATCACAGTGGACGCCCGGGGCGAGATTCTGGAGCTGAAGTCCACTGTCAACACGATGGTGGACCAGCTGTCGTCGTTCGCCGACGAGGTCACGCGGGTGGCCCGTGAGGTGGGTACCGAGGGCAAGCTGGGTGGTCAGGCCCAGGTACGCGGCGTCGCCGGCACCTGGCGCGACCTGACCGACAACGTGAACTCGATGGCGTCGAACCTGACCGCGCAGGTGCGCAACATCGCCCAGGTGTCGACGGCCGTCGCCAAGGGTGACCTGTCGCAGAAGATCACCGTGGACGCGCAGGGCGAGATCCTGGAGCTGAAGTCCACTGTCAACACGATGGTGGACCAGCTCTCGTCGTTCGCCGACGAGGTCACGCGGGTGGCCCGTGAGGTGGGTACCGAGGGCAAGCTGGGTGGTCAGGCCCAGGTCAAGGGCGTCTCCGGTACGTGGCGGGACCTGACCGACAACGTGAACTCGATGGCGTCGAACCTGACCAGCCAGGTGCGGAACATCGCCTCGGTCACCACGGCGGTGGCGAACGGCGACCTGGGCCAGAAGATCACAGTGGACGCGCAGGGCGAGATTCTCGAGCTGAAGAACACCGTCAACACGATGGTCGACCAGCTCTCCTCGTTCGCCGACGAGGTCACACGGGTGGCCCGCGAGGTGGGTACCGAGGGCAAGCTGGGTGGTCAGGCCCAGGTCAAGGGCGTCTCCGGTACGTGGCGCGACCTCACCGAGAACGTCAACCAGCTCGCCTCCACCCTGACCACGCAGTTGCGCGCGATCGCGCAGGTCTCCACGTCGGTGACCCGCGGAGACCTGACCCAGCGGATCAACGTGAAGGCGCAGGGCGAGGTCGCCGAGCTGAAGGACAACATCAACCAGATGATCGTCACCCTCCGGGAGACGACGAAGAAGAACGCCGAGCAGGGCTGGCTGGACTCGAACCTGGCCCGGATCGGTGGCCTGCTCCAGGGCCAGCGCGACCTGGGCGAGGTCTGCCGCATGATCATGCAGGAGGTGACCCCGCTGGTGGACGCGCAGCTCGGCGCGTTCTTCCTGGCGGACAGCTCCGAGGGCAGCATGCGGCTGCGGCTCACCGCCTCCTACGGGTACGTGGCACGCGGCCACGACGTCACCTTCGGCCCGGGTGAGGGGCTGGTCGGGCAGGCCGCCCTGTCCCGCCGGACGATCCGGGTCAAGGCGCAGCCGGACGGGCGCCTCGTCGTACGGTCCGGGCTGGCCGACACGCCCCCGGCCGACCTGGTGGTGCTGCCGGTCCAGTTCGAGGGCGAGCTGCTCGGCGTGATCGAGTTCGCCGGCGTGGCCACGTTCTCCGAGCTGCACCTGGCGTTCCTGGAGCGGCTGGTGCTCACCATCGGCGTCGCGGTGAACACCATCCAGGCCAACCGGCGTACGGAGGAACTGCTGGCGCAGTCGCAGCGGCTGGCGCACGAGATGCAGGACCAGTCGGCCGAGTTGCAGCGCACCAATGCCGAGCTGGAGGACAAGGCGAAGCTGCTGTCCGAGCAGAAGGCCAACATCGAGACGCAGAACCGGGAGATCGAGCTGGCCCGCCTCGGCCTGGAGGAGAAGGCGCAGCAGCTCACCCGGGCGTCGGCGTACAAGTCGGAGTTCCTCGCCAACATGAGCCACGAGCTGCGGACGCCGCTGAACTCGCTGCTCCTGCTGGCCCGGCTGCTGGCCGAGAACCCGGAGCGCAACCTCAGCGCGAAGCAGATCGAGTTCGCCCGGACCATCCACGGCGCCGGGTCGGACCTGCTGTCGCTGATCGACGACATCCTCGACCTGTCCAAGATCGAGGCGGGCCGGATGGACGTGGAGCCCACCGAGATCCAGTTCGCCGAGATCCGCGGCTACGTCGAGCAGGCGTTCGCGCCGCAGGCCGAGGAGAAGGGCCTGGACTTCCAGGTCCGGGTGAGCCGCGATCTGCCGCCCGCGCTGGTCACCGACGCTCAGCGGTTGCAGCAGATCCTGCGCAACCTGCTGTCGAACGCGGTGAAGTTCACCGACAACGGTGCGGTGACGCTGCGGATCGGCCCGGCGGCCGAGAACGCCGTCTTCGACGTGCCGGCGCTGACGAACGCGCAGCGGGTGATCGCGTTCACCGTGATAGACACCGGCATCGGGATCTCCGACGACAAGCTGTCGCTGATCTTCGAGGCGTTCCAGCAGGCGGACGGCACCACCAGCCGCCGCTACGGCGGCACCGGGCTGGGCCTGTCCATCAGCCGTGACCTGGCCCGCCTGCTCGGCGGCACGATCACCGTCTCGTCCGCGCCCGGGCAGGGTTCGACGTTCACTCTCTTCGTACCCGATGTGCTGGCGCCGGACGCGGTGGTGGCGCCGGCGCCACCGTCGCCGAGCCGCGCGGGCCTGCCGTCGTCGCTGCTCATGCCGATGGAGTTGCCGCAGCCGCAGGAGACGCCCGCGACCCGGCGCCTGGACGGCGTGACCGTATTGATCATCGACGACGACGTGCGGAACGTGTTCGCGCTGACGTCCGCGTTGGAACTGCACGGGATGACCGTGTTGTACTCGGACAACGGGGCGGACGGTGTCCGCCAGCTCGCCGAGCACCCGGAGGTGGACATCGTCCTGATGGACGCCATGATGCCGGACCAGGACGGGTACGAGACGACAGCGCAGATCCGCCGCAACCACCGGTTCGCGGACCTGCCGATCGTCTTCCTGACCGCGAAGGCGATGCCCGGCGACCGGGAGTCGGCGCTCGGCGCCGGCGGCAGCGACTACATCACCAAGCCGGTGGACCTGGACGAGCTGATCGAACTGATGGCGTCCTGGATCGGCCGGAGTCGAGGCGAGGAGAACGCGTGACGCAGACGGCCAAGGCCCTGCTGGTGGACGACCGGCGGGAGAACCTGATGGCGCTGGAGGCGATCCTCCAGGGTCTCCCGGTGCAGTCGGTCGCGGTGGAGAGCGGCGAGGCGGCGCTCAAGCAGCTCCTGGTGGACGACTTCGCGGTGATCCTGCTGGACGCCCAGATGCCGGACATGGACGGGTTCGAGACCGCCACCCACATCAAGCGGCGCGAGCGCACCCGGCACGTACCGATCATCTTCCTGACCGCCGCGGACAAGGACGCGCAGCTCGCGCTGCGCGGCTACGCGGCCGGCGCGGTCGACTACCTGACCAAGCCGTTCGACCCGTGGGTGCTGCGCGCCAAGGTGACGGTCTTCGTCGACCTGTGGGTGAAGACGCGGCAGCTCGCCGCCCAGTCGGACCTGGTGCGGGAACGGGACCTGCAGTGGCGGCACCTGACCGACGCGGTCGACGAGGCGACGGCGCTGCTGCGCGCCGACGACGACCCGTCCACCCGGGAACGCGCGGTGGAGCTGCTGGAGCAGGCGCGCTGGGGCAACACCCGCTGACGGTTCAGCCGCCGGCCGGGCCGCCGTGCCCGGTCGCGGCCCGCCGGGCCCGCCAGCGGTCGCCGAGCGATTCCAGTTCCTCCTGTACGAAGAGGAAGAAGTCCCGCATCTCGGCCACCCGCTCACCGGCCGGCGTGCTGCGGCCGTGCAGTGCGTCGACCCCGCCGGCGGCGATGTCGATGAAGTTCTTGTAGAGCGTGGTCTTGGTGATGGTCGCCTCGTACCACGGGTTGTCGGGCATCCGGTAGCGGTCACTCCGCGAGCCCTTGACCGGCTCGCGGATCAGCATGGCGAACTGGGTCAGGTAGCGCACCGCGCCGCTCACCGCCGCCGCGCTGACGCCGAGCCGGCCGGCGATCTCGCCCGCGGTGAGCGGGTCGTCGGCGCTCATCACCGTGAACAGGACCCGGGCGGCCATCCGGGGGAACCCCACCTCGGCGAAGGCCATCGCCATCCGCTCGACGAAGAGGTGGACCTCTTCCTCGTCGTGCTGGGGCGGCACGTTCATGGTCGGCTCCTCGACACTCACCCCGTGACCCTACAGTCTTCACAAGTTTGTGAAACGAGCGTAGCTTCTGAAGTATGGAAACGGCAATCGATGTGTCCGGCCTGGTGAAGACCTTCGGCCGCACCCGGGCCCTCGACGGGCTCGACCTGACCGTTCGCACCGGAGAGGTGCACGGCTTCCTGGGCCCGAACGGCTCCGGCAAGTCGACCACCATCCGGGTGCTGCTCGGCCTGCTGCGGGCGGACGCGGGGGCCGTCCGGCTGCTGGGCGGCGACCCGTGGCGGGACGCGGTGGCGCTGCACCGGCGTCTCGCGTACGTGCCCGGCGACGTCACGCTCTGGCCCCACCTCAGTGGCGGCGAGGTGATCGACCTGCTCGGCCGGCTGCGCGGCGGGCTCGACCCGAGACGCCGCGCCGAACTGCTGGAGTCGTTCGAGCTGGACCCGCGCAAGAAGGGCCGCACCTACTCCAAGGGCAACCGGCAGAAGGTCGGCCTGGTCGCCGCGCTCGCCTCCGACGTCGAGCTGCTCATCCTCGACGAGCCGACCTCCGGGCTCGACCCGCTAATGGAGGAGGTCTTCCAGCACTGGGTCCGCCGGGCCCGGCAGGACGGGCGCACGGTGCTGCTCTCCAGCCACATCCTGGCCGAGGTGGAGGCGCTCTGCGACCGGGTGACGATCATCCGGGCCGGCCGGACCGTCGAGACCGGCACGCTCGGCGACCTGCGCCACCTGCACCGCACCGCTATCGACGCCGAGGTCACCGCGCCGCTGGACGGCCTGGCCGAGCTGCCGGGAGTGCACGACCTGCGGGTGGACGGGCAGCGGGTCCGCTTCGACGTGGACACCGCGTCGCTCGACGCCGCGCTGCGCCGGCTCACCGAGCTGGGGGTACGCAGCCTGGTCAGCACGCCGCCCACGCTCGAGGAACTGTTCCTGCGGCACTACGAGACGGCGTCCTCTTCCGAAGCGGCGTCCTCCTCCGACGTGGCGCGCCCCGAGACGGCGGACCGGTCATGAGTGCGCTCACCGGCACGCGTCACCTGGTCCGGCTGATCCTGCGCCGGGACCGCCTCCTGCTGCCGCTGTGGGTGCTCGTGCTCGCGGTGCTGCCGATGACGTACGCGGCCAGCTACTTCGAGCTGTTCCCGACCGCAGCCGAGCGGGCCGCGTACCTGGAGGGCACCGCCCGCAACCCGTCGATCGTCGCGCTGCTCGGCCCGGCGTACGGCGACAGCATCGGCGGGCTGACCGCCCAGCGCAGCGGCTTCCTGCTGCTCATCGTCGCGCTGGCGAGCCTGCTCACGGTCATCCGGCACACCCGCACCGAGGAGGAGGCAGGGCGGCGGGAACTGCTCGGCGGCAGCGTGCTCGGGCGGCACTCCGGGCTGACCGCCGCGCTGCTCGTCACGTACGCCGCAGACCTGGTGCTCGGGCTGCTCACCGCCGCCGGGCTCGTCTCGACCGGGCTGCCGGTCGGCGGCTCGGTCGCGTACGGGCTGGTCACCGTGCTGACCGGTGCTGTCTTCGCCACGCTCGGCGGGCTGGCCGCCCAGCTCACCGAGACCGCGGGCGGGGCGCGGGGCGTCGGCCTCGCCGGTCTCGGCGCCGCGTTCGGGCTGCGCCTGGCCGGGGACACCGCCGGCAACGACTGGCCGAGCTGGCTGTCCCCGCTGGGCTGGGCAGCCCGCGTCCGGCCGTACGAGGGGGAGCGGTGGTGGGTGCTGCTGCTGCCGCTGGCCGCAACGGTGCTGCTCGCCGCGCTCGCGTACCCGATCTCGGTCCGCCGTGACCTGGGCGCGGGCGTGCTGCCGCCCCGGCTCGGCCCGGCCGGCGCGGGCGGCGCGTTGTCCGGGCCCTTCGGGCTGGCCTGGCGGCTGCACCGGGGGCAGATCCTCTGGTGGTCGGTCGGGTTCGGCCTGCTCGGGCTGATCCTCGGTGGCGCCGCGGAGGCGGCCGGCCGGTCCGTCGAGGGGAGTCCGCGGATGGAGGAGATCGTGGCCCGGCTCGGCGGGGCGTCCGGGATGGCCGATGCGTACCTGGGGGTCACGCTGAGCCTGGCCGGGCTCGCCGCCGCCGGGTACGGCATCCAGGCCGCGCTGCGGATGCGCGCCGAGGAGGCCGCCGGGCACGCCGAACCGGTGCTCGCCACCGGTACCCGGCGCTCGACCTGGCTGCTGTCGCACGTGACGTTCGCGCTGCTCGGCCCGGTGGTGGTGCTCGCGGTGACCGGGTTGGCGACCGGCCTGACGTACGGGCTGAGCACCGGTGACGTTCCCCGCCAGCTGGGCCGGATGCTCGCCGCCGGGCTGGCTCAGGTGCCGGCGGCATGGGTGCTGGCCGGGCTCGCCGTGCTGCTCTACGGCCTGCTGCCCCGGCTCGCGTCCGCCGCGTGGGTGGTGCTGGCGGTCTGCGTGCTGCTCGGACAGCTCGGCGCGGTGCTGGAGCTGGACCAGTGGCTGCTGGACGTGTCCCCGTTCACCCACACTCCCCAGGTGCTGCGCGCCACGTGGACCGCAACCCCGCTCTACGTCCTCACGGCCCTGGCGGTGACCCTGGCCACAGCCGGCCTGCTGACGTTCCGCCGCCGCGACGTCCCCGTCCTCTAGCGCCGTTGATCTTGCACTTGTGGCCCCGGCAAAAGGTGTGAATCACCCTCGCCGAGGGCCGCAAGTGCAAGATCGCGGGGGAGGGCCTACGGGGTGGCCTCGTTGCGGATCATCAGGGCGCTGCGGAGGCCGGTGATGTCCAGTACGCGGATCAGGAAGTCGCCGACGTTGGTGAGCATCAGCAGGCACTGGGCGTGACTGGCCTTGCGGCTGAGCACCACGAGCGTGCCGAGGCCCTGCGAGTCGCAGAACGTGACCCCGGCCAGGTCGAGCACGATGCGCGGGGGCGGATCCGCCAGCACCTCGTTGACCACCGTCGAGAGCTGGGCGGCCGTGAGCATGTCGATCTCACCGGCCAGGCGAAGCACTGCTTCGTCACCCGTCCGGTGTACGGTGATGGACAGTTCGGCACGATCCACCCGGTCAGCCTATCGCGATCTCGACCAACGGGCCTGTCGAGCGGATCGCCGTCGGCCCGTCGCCCCGCTCAGGCGGGTGAGCCTGGTAACCCCCGTCGCGGGGTGCCTGCCAGGCAGCACTCCGGCGCTGACACAATGGCCCCATCGTGACCGAGACCTTTTCCGCCGGATCCGGCCGTTACCCGGCCGACGCCCCGGCCTCCGAGGCCCTGTTCGACCGCGCCAAGGCCGTCGTGCCCGGCGGGGTCAACTCTCCCGTGCGCGCGTTCCGTGCCGTCGGCGGCACCCCGCGCTTCATGGTCCGGGGGGAGGGTCCGTGGCTCTTCGACGCAGACGGTCGTCGCTACGTCGACCTGGTCTGCTCCTGGGGCCCGCTGATCCTCGGCCACGCGCACCCGGCGGTGGTGGAGGCGCTGCGCGAGGCGGCGCCGCTCGGCACCAGCTTCGGCACGCCGACGCCGGGTGAGGTCGACCTGGCCGAGGAGATCATCGCGCGGACGCCGGTGGAGCAGGTGCGCCTGGTCAACTCCGGCACCGAGGCGACCATGTCGGCGATCCGGCTGGCCCGCGGCTTCACCGGCCGCGCCAAGATCATCAAGTTCTCCGGCTGCTACCACGGCCACTCGGACGCGTTGCTCGCCGCCGCCGGCTCCGGCGTGGCCACGTTCGGCCTGCCCGACTCGCCCGGCGTGACCGGGGCGGCAGCGGGCGACACCATCGTGCTGCCGTACAACGACCTGCGCGCGGTCGAGGAGGCGTTCGCCGCCGAGGGCCAGCACATCGCCGCGATCATCACCGAGGCCGCGGCCGGCAACATGGGCGTGATCGCGCCCCGCGACGGCTTCAACTCCCAGCTGGCCCGGATCGCCCACGCGAACGGTGCGCTGCTCATCGTCGACGAGGTGATGACCGGATTCCGGGTGTCCCGCGCCGGATGGCACGGCCTCGACCCTTCGGACGCGGACCTGTGGACGTACGGGAAGGTCATGGGTGGCGGCCTGCCCGCCGCGGCGTTCGGCGGGCGCGCGGAGATCATGGCGAAGCTCGCCCCGGCCGGCCCGGTCTACCAGGCCGGCACGCTCTCCGGTAACCCGCTGGCCTGCGCGGCCGGGCTCGCCACGCTGCGGCTGGCCGACGACGCGCTCTACCGGCGGCTCGACGAGACCGCCGCCGCGCTCGGCAAGCTCACCACCGAGGCGCTGTCCGCGGCCGGCGTGCCGCACCGCCTCTCCACCGCGGGCAACATGTTCTCGGTCTTCTTCACCGACGCGGACGTGCACGACTACGACAGCGCCCGCACCCAGGTGGTGCCGGCGTTCAAGGCGTTCTTCCACGCGATGCTCGCCGGCGGCGTCTACCTGCCGCCGAGCGCGTTCGAGTCGTGGTTCGTCTCGACCGCGATCGACGACGCCGCGTGGGAGCAGATCGCCGCCGCCCTGCCGGTGGCGGCGCGGGCGGCAGCGGCGGCGGGAAGCGGGGGATAACAATGGCGGAGACCGTGGTGCACGTGCTGCGGCACGGTGAGGTGCACAACCCGGACGGCATCCTCTACGGCCGCCTGCCCGGGTTCCGCCTCTCCGAGCTGGGCGTGCAGATGGCCAAGGCGGCGGCGCAGGCGCTCGCCGACCGGACCGTCGTGCACGTGGTGGCCAGCCCGCTGGAGCGCGCCCAGCAGACCGCCGAGCCGATCGCGGCGCAGTTCGGCCTCTCCGTCGGCGTCGACGAGCGCCTGATCGAGAGCGCGAACTGGTTCGAGGGCAAGAAGGTCTCGCCCGGTGACGGTTCGTTCCGCGACCCGCGTAACTGGTGGGTGCTGCGCGACCCGGTGACCCCGTCGTGGGGCGAGGCGTACCGGGCCATCGCCGAGCGTATGTTCGCCGCGCTGCACGCCGCCCGGGTCGCCGCCGAGGGGCGGGAGGCGGTGCTCGTGTCGCACCAGCTCCCGATCTGGACGCTGCGCCGGCACGTCGAGCGCAAGCGCCTCTGGCACGACCCGCGCCGCCGCCAGTGCGGCCTGGCCAGCCTCACCTCGTTCCACTTCGACGGCGCCAAGATCGTCGGCATCGGGTACTCCGAGCCGGCCGCCCACCTCGTGTCGATCTCGCCGACCGCCCGGACGGCCAAGGGGGCCTGATGCTCACCCGGAGGCTCGCCGCCGCCCTGCTCGCCGCCGTCACCGCCGGTACGGCGCTGGTCGGCTGCTCCTCCGGCAGCCAGGAGAGCCGGTGCGCGGCCGACGGCTCGACCGTCACCTGCGCCCCCGACCAGCGCTCCAAGACGCCGAAGGTGAGCGGTGAGCTGCTCACCGGCGGCAGCTACGACATCTCCCGCGACCGCGGCCAGGTCGTCGTGGTCAACTTCTGGGGCTCCTGGTGCGCGCCCTGCCGCGCCGAGGCGGACGACCTGGAGGCCACGTACCAGGCCACAAAGGGCTCCGGCGTGACGTTCCTCGGCATCAACGTGCAGGACAGCAAGGACAAGGCGATCGCCTTCGAGGAGGGCCGGGTCACGTACCCGAGCATCTTCGACCCGGCCAGCCGGCAGGCGTTGAACTTCGACATCCCGCCGAACACCACCCCGGCCACCGTCGTGCTCGACCGCGAGGGCCGGATCGCCGTGGTGATCCGCCGGGCCGTCACCCGTGACGAACTGCGGCCGATCGTCGAGGACATCGCGGCCGAGTCGCCGCCGCCGAACGGCGCCCGCTGATGGGCGAGACGTTCCGGCAGCTCGCCGAGTCCGGCCCGCTGCTGCTCGCGGTCGGCGCGGCGGCGCTGGCCGGCCTGGTCAGTTTCCTGTCGCCGTGCGTGCTCCCGCTGATGCCCGGCTACCTGTCGTACGTGACGGGTCTGGCCGGCTCCGACCTGGAGGGCCGCCGCCCGGGCGCGCCGCAGCCACCGGACCCACCGTCGACCGGGGGCGGCGTCGCGGTGGCGGAACGGACGCAGGCCCGGACCACCGCCGCCGTCAAGGGCCGGGTGCTCGCCGGCACGCTGCTGTTCATCGCGGGCTTCACCGTCGTGTTCGTCGCTACCGCGATCCTCTTCTCCGGCGTCGGCAAGCTCTTCTTCCGGTACGAGCGCACGCTGGAGATCGTCATCGGCGCGCTCGTGGTGGTGCTCGGCCTCGGCTACCTCGGGGTGATCCCCGGCATGCAGCGGGAGTTCCGCATCCGCTGGCTGCCCTCCGCCGGGCTGCTCGGCGCACCGGTGCTCGGCGCGGTCTTCGCGCTCAGCTGGCTGCCCTGCACCGGCCCGACGCTCGGAGCGGTGCTCGGCATGGCGGCCACCGAGGGCGGGACCGACCGGGCCGTGGTGCTCGCCGTGGCGTACTGCCTCGGGTTGGGGATACCGTTCGTCGTCTTCGGGCTGGGCTTCCAGCGCCTGCTCGGGGTCTTCCGCGCCGTCCGGCGCAACAGCCGCTGGGTCACCCGGATCGGTGGCGCGCTGCTGATCGCTATCGGCCTGGCGCTGATCACCGGTGGCTGGGTGAACGTGGTGATCTGGTTGCAGACGAACGTGGGCGTGGGCGAGGTGAGCATCTGATGACGACCGTCGACGACAGGCCGTCGACCCCACCCGCGCAGGCGCCCCGGCGGCGGGTCAACCCGGTGCTGGCCCTGCTGCGCAACTCGTGGCGGCAGCTCACCAGCATGCGTACGGCGCTGATCCTGCTGTTCCTGCTCGCCATCGCGGCCATCCCCGGCTCGGTGCTGCCCCAGCGCGGCGTCAACCCGGAACGCGTCAACCAGTGGTTCGTCGACCACCCCGACCTCGCGCCCCGGCTGAACCAGATCGGCGCGTTCGAGGTCTTCGGCTCGGTCTGGTTCTCCGCGATCTACCTGCTGCTGTTCACCTCGCTGATCGGCTGCATCCTGCCCCGCGCCCGCGACCACGTCCGCGCGCTGCGGATGAGGCCACCGGCCGCGCCGAGACGGTTCGACCGGCTGCCGCAGCACGCGGTGCTGGAGGCCCCGGCCGCCGCCGATCCCGAGGCGATCGCGGCGGTGCTGCGCCGCCGCCGGTGGCGGGTCACCGTGCGCGGCAACGAGGTCTCCGCCGAGAAGGGCTACCTCAAGGAGACCGGCAACCTGCTCTTCCACGTGTCGCTGGTCGCCGTCCTGCTCGGGGTGGCGCTCGGTTCCTGGTACGGATGGCACGGCAACCGCATCCTGGTGGCCGGCGAGGACAACGCGTTCTGCAACACCCGCCAGCAGTACGCCGAGGCGTCGCTCGGCCCGCGCGTGGACAGCTCCGACCTGCCGCCGTTCTGCCTGACGCTGGAGAAGTTCGAGGCCGACTACCTGCCGTCCGGGCTGGCGTCCCGCTACTGGGCCACGGTGACAGTGGACGAGCCGGGCGGCACGGAACGGACCGCCGGGTTCTCGGTCAACTCGCCGCTGCGGCTCGGCTCGGCGAACGTCTACCTGCTCGGCAACGGCTACGCGCCGCTGCTGAAGTACACCGACAAGTACGGCCGCAGCCAGACCAGCGAGGCGCCGTTCCTGCGCACCGGCGACTCCAACGCGACCGAGGAGGGCGTGGCGATCTTCCCGGACGCCAACGTCGACCCGAAGACCGGCGCGCGTGCCCCGGACCAGCAGATCGCCTTCGACGGGCTCTACCTGCCGACCGCGCCGGAGAGCGCGCCGTACGTCTCGTCGCAGTACCCGGCCGAGCGGAACCCGGCGGTGAACCTGACCGCGTACCGGGGCAACCTCGGGCTGGACGCGGGCATCCCCGGCTCGGTGTACGCGCTGGACCGGCGGCAGATCGACGACGGCAAGCTCAAGGAGATCGGCACCAAGCTGCTGCGGCCGGGGGAGAAGTGGACCCTCGACGACGGCAGCACGCTGGAGTTCGTCGGCACCAAGCCGTACATCACGCTCGCGGTCCGGCACGCGCCCGGGCAGGCGTTGCTGCTGGTGGCGAGCGGCACGCTGCTGCTGGGCCTGATGGGCTCGCTGTTCGCCCGGCGGCGCCGGGTCTGGTTCCGGGTTTCGCCCCCCGAGGGTGGATCTCCGACGAGCGGTAGTAGTTTGGTGGAGGCCGGTGGGCTGCCGCGCACCGAACACCCTGGGTTCGCCGACGAGTTCGCGCAGCTCGTCGCCGCGGTGAGCGGTGACGCGCCGGACGTACGGCGGGCGCGAGAAGGAGACGACTGATGTCCGCACTCTCCGACCAGCTGGTCGCGTTCGCGATCCTGGCGTACCTGATCGCGATGATCAGCCACGCCGTGGAGTTCGCGCTGGGCAACGCGCGGAAGGTGCCCGCGGCCGCGCCGGCGCGGGAGCTGGTCGGCGCGGGCGTCGGCGGCGCCGGCGGCACGATCGACGAGCCGGCCGTCGCGGCGACGCCGCCGCGCCCGGACCGCACCGGCGCGCGGGCCGTGCTCGCCGGCCGGATCGCCGCCTGGCTCACCGTGCTGGCTGCCGCCGTGCACCTGGGCGCCGTGGTCACCCGGGGCCTCGCCGCCGACCGGATGCCCTGGGGCAACATGTACGAGTTCGTGCTGACCGGCACCTGGATCGGGGTGGCGGCCTGGCTCGTGGTGCTCTGGAAGCAGCCGTGGCTGCGCCGGCTCGGGCTGTTCCTGACGCTGGTCATGGTGCTGCTGCTGGCGTTCGCCGAGCTGAAGCTCTACGTGCCGATCGAGCCGCTGATGCCGGCGCTTCAGTCGTGGTGGTTCATCATCCACGTCTCGACGATCATCTTCGCCTCGGGCATCTTCCTGCTGGGCGTGGTGCCCGCCGCCGCGTACCTGATGCGGTCCGGCTGGGAGCAGGGGCGGCGCAGCTTCCCGTACACCCTGGCCCGCCGCCTCCCGGAGGCGGCCGGGCTGGAGCGGCTGACCTTCATGCTGCACGCCTTCTCGTTCCCGATCTTCACCTTCGCGGTGATCGCTGGGGCGATCTGGGCCGAGGCGGCCTGGGGTCGCGCCTGGGGCTGGGACCCCAAGGAGACCTGGGCGTTCATCTCCTGGGTGGTGTACGCGGGCTACCTGCACGCCCGGGCCACGCCGAGCGTGAAGCGCAACGTGGCGACCTGGATCTCCATCGTGGGCTTCCTGACCGTGATGATGAACCTGTTCGGCGTGAACTTCTTCTTCACCGGTCTGCACTCGTACGCCGGGGTGTAGTGCCGCTCAGCACCTCGTCCACCCGGCGCGTGACCTGGTAGGCCACCTCCGGCAGGTCGGCCAGTTCGAGGCGGTCCGCCCGCAGCGCGAACTGGGCGTGCAGCTCGCGGGCCACCGCGTCGCGGATCTCGGCCTGGAGCGGGCTGAGGCCGTCGGGGTCACCCACCACGTATGCGTCGTCCATCCGTCGATGATGAACCGCCGACGGCGAAGCTGTCAGTGACGCAGAATGTAGGACTTCACTTCTTAGAACTGTAGTTATAAGAAGTGTGGTGTAGGTATGCCGCTGCTCGGAAAGCCCGCGGAGATCTTCGACCGGGACGTCGAGTGGGCCGAACTGGCCCGGTTCGTGGCCGACGACCGGCCCGGCGCGACGCTCGGGGTGGTCAGCGGCCGCCGGAGGCAGGGCAAGACCCTGCTGCTGTACCAACTGGCGCAGGCGAGCGGCGGCTTCTACTTCGGCGCGACCGAGGCGACGTCGACGGAATCGCTGCGCCGGTTGGGTGAGGCGCTGGACGCGTACTCCGGGTCACCAGGCCCCGTCCACCTGCCGGACTGGGGTGCTGCGGCTACATCGGGCGGAAGGCCACCGACCTCCAGCACCCGCTGACCGTGCTGGAGGACGCCGGACTGCTGGTGCGTGAGCCCGACCCGCTGCGCAGCGGTCGCAGCAGCTACCGGATCACCGAACCGCTGATCACCTTCTACCAGGCAGTGATGCGCCCGGCGTGGACGGCTCTGGAGCAGCGGCACGGAGCCGACGTCTGGCGTCGTTCACAGCGCCGCTACGCAAGCGCGGTTCTCGGGCCCCGGTTCGAGGAGATCGTGCGGCAGTGGTCGCTGCGCTTCGCCGAACCCGAGCTCCTCGGCGGGCACGTCGCCGAGGTGAGCGCGGCGACGCTGACCGACCCGGACACCCGGACGCGTCACGAACTCGACCTGGTCGCGGTGGGCGAGCCGCCACCGGGCGACGGCCCCCGCCCTCTGCTGGCGATCGGTGAGGTCAAGTGGGGTCGCCGGCTGGGCCGGGCCGACCTCCAGCGGCTGGAACGGATCCGGGCCCTGCTGGTGCGGCAGCGACCCGGCTTCGACGCGGGCGGAGCGCGGCTGCTGCTGGCGGGCGGCCACGGCTTCGAGGACGACCTCGTCGACGCCGCGGCCGGTCGGGCGGATGTGGTCCTGGTCGACCCGGCACTTCTCTACGGGCGCTGAGCGGGCGCCTCACGCGCCGAACCAGCCGGGTACGTCGAGGCGGAACACGTCGGCGGGGACCATCCGGCGCAGGTCGTCCTCGATGGCGGCGACCCGGTCCGCGCCGAGCGTGGCCGCCCAGCGGTCGCGTAACTCGTCGAAGATCACAGCCGAGCGGTGCAGCCCGTCGCGGCCCTTCGCTGTCATCCGGACCAGCTTGCGGCGGGCGTCGGCGGGGTCGTCCACGCGTTCCAGGTAGCCGAGCGCGACCAGCCGGTCCACCGTCTTGCCCGCGGCCTGCTTGGAGACGCCGAGGCGTTGCCCGAGGTCGGAGGCGGTAGTGCCGGCCGGGCCGACGGCCTGGAGGACGAAGCCGTGTGCCGGGCGCAGCTCGGGGTGCCCCTGGCGGGCCAGTTCGGCGTGCAGGTCGTCGACGAGCGTGCGGAAACCGGCGAGCAGGAGCAGCGGCAGCGCGAAGCCGGGGCGGTCAGGCGTTGCCATGTTCGTCAACCACGTTTACTATTTCGTCAACCACGTTGACTATCTTACGAGAGGGGCCCTGTCATGTCCCGCTTCACCGCGTACGAGCCGGACACCGCGCCCGCCGCCGCCCGCCCGGTCATGGCCGGAGTACGTCGCTCGCTGGGGCACCTACCGGCCGCCGTGAGCCTGATGGCCGGCTCGCCCGAACTGCTGAAGGGCTTCCTCGCCGCCAACGCCGCGTTCGAGGCCACCGACCTGGACCCGGCCGCCCGGGAGGTGGTCGTGCTGACCGTCGCCACCCGCAACGGCTGCCACCTCTGCGTGGCCATGCACACCGCGACGCTGGTCCGGCACGGCGCCACGCCCGAGCTGATCGAGGCGCTGCGGACCGGCGCGACGCTGCCCGACCCCCGGCTGGAGGCGCTGCGTCGGTTCACCGTCGCCGTGCTCGACCACCGGGGCGCGGTCCCCGACGCCGATCTGGACGCGCTGCTCGCCTCCGGATGGCAGCGCCGGCACGCGCTGGACGTGGTGCTCGGCGTCGGCACGTACACGATCTCCACGTTCGCCAACCGGCTCACCGAGGCGCCGCTCGACGAGCCGCTGGCCGCGTACGCCTGGCAGCCCGCCCCCTGTTGACCGGGGGCGCGCCCGGCCCGAGGAAGCGAGTGCGGGAGGATGGGGGCATGGCGGCTCGCTTCCCGTACACCGATCTGAAGGACTTCCTCGCGGCGCTGGAGCGTGCGGGCGAGCTGCGGCGGGTGAGCGCGCCGGTCGACCCCACGCTGGAGATCAGCGAGATCGTCACCCGTACCGTCCGGGCCGGCGGGCCCGCGCTGCTGTTCGAGCGCCCCACCCGGGGCGAGATGCCGGTGGCGATCAACCTGTTCGGCACCGAGAAGCGGATGGCGATGGCGCTCGGGGTGGAGCACCTCGACGAGATCGGCGAGCGGATCGGCGACATGCTCAAGCCGGAACTGCCGCAGGGCTTCTCCGGGATGATGGGCGGCCTGGGCAAGGTCATGCAGCTCAAGTCGATGCCGCCGAAGAAGGTCAAGACCGCCCCCTGCCAGCAGGTGGTCTACCGGGGCGACGACGTCGACCTGAACCGGCTGCCCGGGTTGCAGGTGTGGCCCGGCGACGGCGGGATCTTCCACAACTTCGGGCTGACCCACACCAAGCACCCGGAGACCGGCAAGCGCAACCTCGGGCTCTACCGGCTCCAGCAGCACTCGCACAACACCATCGGCATGCACTGGCAGATCCACAAGAACTCGACCGCCCACCACGCGGTCGCCGAGCGGCTCGGCCAGCGGCTGCCGGTGGCGATCGCGATCGGCGCGGACCCGGTGGTGGCGTACTCGGCCAGCGCGCCGCTGCCCGCCGACATCGACGAGTACCTGTTCGCCGGGTTCCTCGCCGGTGAGCGGGTCGAGATGGTGGACTGCCTGACCGTCCCGTTGCAGGTTCCGGCGCACGCGCAGATCGTGCTGGAGGGCTACATCGAGCCGGGCGAGCGCCTGCCCGAGGGGCCGTTCGGCGACCACACCGGCTTCTACACGCCGGTCGAGCCGTTCCCGGTCATGCACATCGAGTGCATGACCATGCAGCGCGACCCGGTCTACCACTCGATCGTCACGTCCCAGCCGCCGCAGGAGGACCACGGCCTGGGTAAGGCCACCGAGCGGATCTTCGCGCCGTTGCTGCGCTTCCTGATCCCGGACATCGTCGACTACGACCTGCCCGCCGCCGGTGTCTTCCACAACTGCGCGATCGTGTCGATCCGCAAGCGCTACCCGAAGCACGCGCAGAAGGTCATGAACGCGATCTGGGGCGCGCACATGATGTCGCTGACCAAGCTGATCGTGATCGTGGACGAGGACTGCGACGTGCACGACTACAACGAGGTCGCGTTCCGCGCCTTCGGCAACGTCGACTACGCCCGCGACCTGATGGTCACCGAGGGGCCGGTGGACCACCTCGACCATGCGTCGTACCAGCAGTTCTGGGGTGGCAAGGCGGGCATCGACGCGACCCGCAAACTGCCCGAGGAGGGCTACAGCCGGGGCTGGCCGGAGGAGATGCGCATGTCGCCCGAGGTGGTCTCGCTCGTCGACAAGCGCTGGAAGGAATACGGGATCCGATGACGGCGGCAGTACAGGAACGACCCGGCCGGGTCTCGTCCTTCCTCAAGCTCGTCGCCATCGAGCACTCGGTCTTCGCGCTTCCGTTCGCGTACCTGTCGGCGCTGACCGCCATGCAGCTCAACGGCGGGCGGGTGCGCTGGGGAGACCTGCTGCTGATCACCGTGGCGATGGTCGGCGCGCGGACGTTCGCGATGGCCGCGAACCGCATCCTGGACCGGCGCATCGACGCGCGGAACCCGCGTACGGCGAACCGGGAACTGGTCACCGGCGCGGTGAGCGTGCGGACGGCCTGGACCGGCGCGGCGGTCGCGCTCGTGGTGTTCCTGGCCGCAGCCGCCCTGCTCAACCCGCTCTGCCTGGTGCTCGCGCCGCTCGCCGTGGTGCCGCTCGTGGTCTACCCGTACGGCAAGCGGTTCACCAACTGGCCGCACGCCATCCTCGGGGTGGCGCAGGCGGTCGGCCCGGTCGGCGCCTGGCTGGCGGTCACCGGCACGCTCGACGGCTCCGGCCCGGCCTGGCTGCTCGGCGCCGCCGTCGGCCTGTGGATCGGCGGCTTCGACCTGATCTACGCCTGCCAGGACTCGGAGATCGACCGGGAGATCGGCGTGCACAGCGTCCCCGCCCGGTACGGCCGGCGCTTCGCGCTGCACGCCTCCACCGTCGCGCACGTGGTGACGTTCGCGCTGTTCATCTGGTTCGGCGCCTGGGTCGGCTTCGGCTGGCTGTGGTGGATCGGGCTGGCGCTCACCGCTGTCGCCTTCGCCTACCAGCACATGGTGGTCAGCCCCACCGACCTGAGCAAGGTCAACCGGGCGTTCTTCACCGCGAACGGCTTCGTCGGCATCGCGTTGTTCCTCCTCGCGCTGCTCGACCTGGTGATCCGGCTCGGCCTGCGGCCGTAACGGCGACGCCGGGCGCCGGGTCAGGACGCCGCGGCGAGCGGGTAGCGGGCGCTCTCCAGCGTCCAGTCGACGGTGCCGCGCACGGCGGCGGCCAGCCCGTCGAGGTGGATCGCGACGGCCTCGTCGAGCGTCGGGCCGAACGACGGCGCCGCCGCCAGGAGCGCCGCGAACCGGTCCATCTCGGCCCGCCAGTGCCCGGCCACCAGGTCGACCGCCGCCGGCAGCGGCACGCCCCGCTCGGCGGCCGTCGCCAGCACCAGGTTGTGCCCGCCGCCGGTGGCCCGGTCGCGCTCCAGCGAGGCGATGTCGTTGAACCAGGAGAGCAGGTCGTTGGCGAGGTCGGCGAGCCGCCGCAGCGCCGGATGGTGGTAGACCGCGTCGGGCAGCGGACGCCCGGATGCGAACTCGATCAGCGGGTACGACACGTACGCCGCCGACGTGGCCCGGCGCAGCCGCACGTACTCGGCGACGCCCGGTGGACGGCCGGACGTGGTGGCGGTGGCCTCCCGGTGGACCCCGTCGAGGTGGTCGGCGACCGCGTCGGCGAAGCGCAGCCGCCACCGGGCCGGCATCCGGCGGCGGGGTTCCCGCCACGCCTGCACCAGCAGCCGCCGCAGTGGGCCGGAGAAGCCCGGGTGGCGGGCGCGCGGACCCTCGCGCAGCAGGGCGAGTGCGCCGTCGCGCAGCGCGCGGATCTGCGGCGGGGTCAGGCCGTCCCGCCCGTCGCAGGCGTCGTCGACGAGGAAGAACCAGGTGAACAACGCGGTCAGCACCCGCAGGTCGGGCTCGGTGGCGTCCGGGTAGAGGCGGCCCGCGTACCGGGCGAAGCCGGCCCGCACCAGCCGTCGCCGGGTCACCGGGTCAGCCGGCAGGCCGAGCCGGTCGACCTGCTCCACCAGCCAGCCCTGCACGTCGTCGGCGTACGGGGAGAGGCGGGGCGGGATGGGGCAGTCGGAGCGCAGAGCCCGCAGCACCGCAGCCGTCATCACCGGCCCTTCCCACGGAAGTGGACTTGCCGATCGAAGAATTCCACGTCGCGGGAACTTCCGTGAACCCTCTGGACATCCCGGACGGGCCGACCGAACGGGGGTCGCCGCCCGCCGTCGGCGGCGACCAGGCACGCTTGAGGGCATGCGCGAATCATGGGTGGTGGGTGTCTCCGGCGCGTCCGGGACGCCGTACGCGGCGGCTGTCGTCCGGGGACTGCTCGACGCCGGTCAGGCGGTGGACCTGATCGTCTCCCGGGCGGCCCGGCTGACGGTGCTGGACGAGACCGGCCGGCCCTTCCGGGACGCGCACTGGACCGAAGACCTGGCCGCCTGGCTCGACCGCGACCTCACCGGCGCGGACCTGCGGCACTGGCCCGCCGGCGACCTGGCCGCCGGCCCGAGCAGCGGCTCCTACCCGGTACGCGGCATGGCGGTGGTGCCGGCCAGCACCGCCGCGTGCGCGGGTATCGCGATCGGGTTGTCGAAGGATCTGCTCCAGCGCGCCGCCGAGGTCAACCTCAAGGAGCGCCGCCCGGTCGTCGTGGTGCCCCGGGAGACGCCGGTGACCCGCAGTCACCTGGAACATCTCATCGCGCTGCACGACGCGGGCGCGGTGGTGCTGCCGGCCAGTCCGGGCTTCTACGGCGCCGGGGCGTCGGCGTCCGCCGGGCAGCTCGTGGACTTCGTGGCCGGGAAGGTGCTCGACGCGCTCGGTGTCGAGCACACGCTGTTCCGGCGGTGGTCCGGCGAGCTGGCCGCCGGTCGCCGGGAGGCGGATCCGCACTGACGGAACCGGTGGGCGACGTTCGGGGCGCGGCCCTCGGCCGGACCGCGCCCCGCACGTTCAGTACATGCCGGCGTTCGCCGGTCCGGGGCCGGTGGAAGCGGTCGGGCCCATGTTGCGGGCCTTGCCCATGTCCTCCGCCTCGTCCAGCATGCCCTCCCCCTCGAGCAGGGCCCGCACCTCGGATTCCCGAAACCGGCGGTGCCCTCCTGGAGTCCGGATACTGCCGATCCGGCCGGCCGCTGCCCATCTGGTCACGGTCTTCGGGTCCACCCGAAACAGCGCAGCGACCTCACCCGGTGTCAGCAGGCGATCTCCAGTGTCCACAGCCCCCTCCTCGCGTCGACGAAGCCCCCGGCTGAACACACTGCCCCCGGCCGGTGCGAGCCCAGAGCCGTCATGAGGGACGTATGGCAATTACAGCACCGGCTACCGGACGTGTCCGCCAAACGCGAAAAACGCACACACTGGGAAGGATAGGAAATGGTACCGGTGGAGAACCCCCTCATCGTACGTTTGTGAAGGGTTGATCCACCGGTACCGAGAGTGTTCCGTGGTCGCCGAACGGATAGGGTCACTCTCCGTGGACACGATCGACCTGAGCCTCGTGGAGTTGTTGCGGGGCAACGCCCGTCTGTCGTACGCCGAGCTGGCCCGTCAGGTCGGCCTCTCCGCCCCGGCCGTGCACGAGCGGGTCGGCAAGCTGGAGTCCAGCGGCGTGATCCGGGCGTACCGGGCCGAGGTCGAGCCGGAGTCGATCGGGCTCGGCGTGACAGCGCTCATCGGCATCATCGAGGACTCCGACGCGGACACCGACGACGTGCTGGAGTCGTTCCGCCGCATCCCCGAGATCGAGTCCTGCTACTTCATGGCCGGCGTCGAGTCCTTCCTGCTCAAGGCGCGCGTCGGCACGATCGCCGAGCTGGAGCAGCTGATCGTCCGGCTGAACCGGACGGCCGGGGTGGCGTCCACCCGTACCAGCATCGCCCTGTCGACCAAGTGGGAGAACCGCCCGCAGCCGCTGGAACCCCCCACCGCCTGACGCCTCTGGCCCCGGGGCGGGGGTTGCGGTTACCGTGCGCCGATGACGAGCTCGGAGCGCGGCGCCGCAGTGGTGACAGGAGCGGCCGGCGGGCTGGGGCGGGCGATCGCCGCCGCGCTGCACGCCGACGGGTGGAACGTGCTGCTCACCGACGTCGACGCCGGGGCCGCGTCGGCCGCCGCCGCGCCGCTGGGTGGCTGGTCCCGCCCGCTCGACGTACGCGACGAATCCGCCTGCACGGACGTGGCCGCCGAGGCGGCGGCCGCGCCCGGCGGCCTCGGGCTCTGGGTGAACAACGCGGGCATCCTGGTCACCGGGCCGTCGTGGGCGCACGACGCCCCGGCCCGGAGCGCGGTGGTCGAGGTCAACGCGCTCGGCGCGATGAACGGCACGCTCGCCGCCGTCGCGGTGATGCGCGAGCAGGGTCGCGGCCACGTGCTGAACGTCGTCTCGCTGGCCGGGCTGATCGCCGCGCCGGGCGAGACGGTGTACGCGGCCAGCAAGCACGCCCTGCTCGCGTTCAGCCTCGGCACCCTGAGCGACCTGCGGATGGCCGGCGTCCGGGGCGTACACGTGTCGTGCCTGTGCCCGGACGGGATCTGGACGCCGATGCTGCACGACAAGCTGGACGACCCGGGAGCGCTGGCGTCCTTCACCGGCTCGCTGCTCACGCCGGAGCGGGTGGCCGCGCGGGCCGTCCGGCTGGCCCGGCGGCCCCGGCCGGTGGTCAGCCTGCCGCGCTGGCGCGGCGCCCAGGTACGGCTGTTGGACGCCTTCCCCCGGCTCGCCCTGGCCCTCACGCCGGTGATCCGGGCCACCGGACGAGCCGGTCAGCGGCGGCAGGCCCGCCGGGTCCGGGAGAACCCGAGCTGACCTCGCTTGTAACGTTGCCGGCGTGACTCACTTCGACAGGTGCGACGAGGCCAGCCGGCGCTGGGTGACCGAGGCGATCGCCACTGTCGAGGCGGACGCCAACCGCTCCGCCGACACCCACCTGCTGCCGTTCCCGCTGCCCCGCGAGTGGGGGATCGACCTCTACCTCAAGGACGAGTCGGTGCACCCCACCGGCTCGCTGAAGCACCGGCTCGCCCGGTCGCTGTTCCTCTACGGCCTCTGCAACGGCTGGATCGGCCCGGACACCACGATCGTCGAGGCGTCGTCCGGCTCGACGGCGGTCTCCGAGGCGTACTTCGCCCGGATGCTCGGGCTGCCGTTCATCGCCGTCATGCCCGCCTCCACGTCGCCGGAGAAGATCGCCCAGATCGAGTTCCAGGGCGGACGCTGCCACCTGGTGGACGACCCGTCGAAGGTCGTGGTGGAGGCGCGCTGGCTCGCCGAGGACAGCGGTGGCCGGTTCATGGACCAGTTCACCTACGCCGAGCGGGCCACCGACTGGCGGGGCAACAACAACATCGCCGAGTCGATCTACGCCCAGCTCGCGCTGGAACGGCACCCGGTGCCCGCCTGGATCGTGGTCGGCGCCGGCACCGGCGGCACCAGCGCCACCATCGGCCGGTACGCCCGGTATCGGCGGCTGCCCACCAAGCTCTGCGTGGTGGACCCGGAGAACTCCGCCTTCTACCCCGCCTGGCAGGCCGGCGACTGGTCGGTGCGCACCGACCGCGGCTCCCGGATCGAGGGCATCGGGCGGCCCACCGTCGAGGCGTCGTTCCTGCCCAGCGTGGTGGACCGGATGGTGCAGGTGCCGGACGCCGCGTCGCTCGCCGCCATGCGGGCCGGTTCGGCGGTGCTCGGCCGCCGCGTGGGCGGCTCCACCGGCACCAACCTGTGGGGCGCGTTCGGGCTGATCGCGCAGATGCGCGCGGCCGGGCGTACCGGCTCGGTGGTCACGCTGATCTGCGATCCGGGCGACAGGTACGGCGACACCTACTACTCCGACGAGTGGGTGGCCGCCCAGGGCCTCGACCTCGCCCCGCACCTCGCCATCATCGACCGGTTCCTGACCGACGGCACCTGGCCGGCGGCCTGAGCCGGACCGCGGACGGTCAGCGCGGGTCGACCCGCTCGGCAAGCCCCGGATAGCGCACCACGAAACCGTCCGGGTCGACCTCCAGGTCGGCGGCGAACGTGTCACTGGAATACCGGACCCGGCCCGGGCCCAGCGAGGTGTAGACCTGCTCGGCGGGCACCACGGCCAGGCCGGGCAGCAGCACCCAGGCCACAGTCACGGCGGTGGCCAGGTCGGCGGGCAGCCGGCCCAGCCCGATCCGGCGGATCGGCAGCGTGTTCGTCAGCGGGGAACCGCCCAGGTCCACGTCGAGCGCCTCGACCAGCCGGCCCGGGTCGTCGGTACCAGGCAGGCCCGCCGGTGGGTGGCCCGCCGCGCTCAGCGCCGCGTCCAGGTCACCCTCCTCGCCGGTACGCACGCGCCACCCGTCCCGGCCCCGCTCCAGGCGTACGCTCCGCGACCAGCCGGCGCCCTCGGACTCGACCTCCAGCCGGTTCGTCGACCAGTCCGGCCCGACGGTCAGGCGATACCGGCACGTGTACGGGATCGGATCCACGGCGAGCGCCACACCCTGCGCGGTCAGCCCCTGACCGTCGTCGAGCACGACGTGCTCGGAGCCGGCGGTGTCGGTCCGGGCCCAGAAGAGCGACTTCGGCATGGTCCGGACGTTACGCGACCCGGCCGTCCGCGGCAGCGGATGCGCGAACGCCGCCGCGAGCCGGGGCGTTACCGACTACCCCTGCTCGTCGCCCTCGGTGGGGCGGGGCGGCCGGTTGTGGCGGGCCCACTCGTCGACCTCATCGGCGTCCCAGACGTTCATGCCGATCAGTCGGGCGAGCGGCTCGGGAAACCCGGGGCGACGGGTGATCTGGAGGACCCGCTGACGCGACACGCCGAACAGGGCGGCCAGCTCGCCGGGCCCGTACAGCCGCGGTGTGTTCATACGTTGCCGGGCTACTCGTCGTCGTCCGCCGGCCGGGGCGGCCGGTGCTCTCGGATGTACCGCTCGACGTCCCGCTTCAACCAGACCGCGCCGACCGACAGCTCTTGATACGGCGCGGGGAATGCGGGATGCCGCCGGATCTCGCGGAATCTCGATCTGCCCACGCCGAGCATCTTCAAGATCTCACCGGCCGCGACAAGTTCGCCCGGTCCCGTCTCCTTGGTCACGACTTCAAAGGTAGGAGCGGGCGCAAGTGAGCGATCTGATGGATCAGGCCCTCCGCCCGGTGGCGAGTTCACGACGCCACCGCGCAGCTAGAACGGGAGCCGACATCGCCCCAGACGCACCGCCGCCGCCGAGCGGATGCTCGGCGGCGGCAGTGGGTGCGCTCAGATCAGTGGGTACGTGCCGGCGGGCGCCCGCCGAAGCCGCGCCTGTCGTCCCGGCCCCGCCCTTCGGCCCGGAAACCGCCGGCCCGGCGCTCGGCCGGACGCGCGTCGCCCCGGTCACCGAAACGCCGCTCGGCGTGCGGGCGGTCGTCCTGGCGCCGGTCACCGAAGCCGCGCGAGCCGCCCGGCCGGTCGTCGTACCGCCGCTCGTCCCGGTCGTACCCGCGTCCGGCCGCCGGCTGCTGCCGGTCGCCGTACGGCCGGTCGGCCCGCTCGCCGAAGCGCCGGTCGTCGCCGCGCTGGCCGCCGAAGCGCTGGCCGCGGTCGTCGGACCGCTGCTCGCCGAAGCTCCGGCCGTCGGACCGCCGGTCGCCGAAGCGCTCGCCCCGGTCTCCGAAGCCCCGGTCGTCGCGACGCTCCGGCCGCCCGAAGCGGCGCTCGCCGCCGCCGGACCGCTCGCCCGAGTAGCGCTCACCGGCCGGCCGGTCGCCGAACCGGCGGTCACCGCCACGATCAGCGAACCGGTCACCGGACCGCTCGCCCGCGGGCCGGTCGCCGAAGCGGCGCTCGCCCCGGCCGTCACGGTCGCCGAACCGGCGCTCGCCACGGTCGGAGAAGCCGCCCCGCCCGCCCCGGTCGAAGCCCCGGCCGTCGCGGTCGCCGAAGCGGCGCGAGCCGCCGCCGCGTCGCGGCTCCGGCTCGTCCCGCACCGGCACGCCGCTGGGCTCGCGCGCGCCGGTCAGCTCGGCCAGCGCCTCGTCGCCCGCCCGGACCCGGGTCTCGGCCGGCTCGACGCCCGCCTTCTCCATCATGGCCAGCGTGGTGCGGCGCTGCTTGGGCAGCACCAGCGTCGCCACCGCGCCCGACTCGCCGGCCCGAGCGGTACGGCCGGCCCGGTGCAGGTAGTCCTTGGGGTCCTTCGGCGGGTCCACGTGCAGCACCAGCGAGACGCCGTCGACGTGGATGCCCCGGGCCGCCACGTCGGTCGCGACCAGCACGGGCGTCCGGCCCTCGCGGAACTCGGCGAGCGTCTTGGTGCGCATGCGCTGGGTCTTGCCGCCGTGCAGCCCACCGGCCCGTACGCCGACGGCCGCGAGCTGCTCGACGAGCCGGTCCACGCCGAGCTGCGTACGGGCGAACAGCATGGTGCGGCCCTCGCGGGCGGCGATGGACGCGGCGACCGCGAACTTGTCGTGCGGCGGGATCAGCAGCAGGTGGTGATCCATCGTGGACACGGCGGCGGTGGCCGGCGCGGTCGAGTGGGTGACCGGGTCGGTCATGAACCGCTTGACGAGCGTGTCGACGTCGTTGTCCAGAGTGGCCGAGAACAGCAGCCGCTGCGCGTCCGCCGGAGTCTTCGCCAGCAGCCGGGTGACCTCGGGCAGGAAGCCCATGTCGGCCATCTGGTCGGCCTCGTCCAGCACGGTGATCTCGACGTCGTCGAGCCGGCACACGCCGCGCTCGATCAGGTCGCCGAGCCGTCCCGGGGTGGCCACGACGATCTCCACGCCGCGGCGCAGCGCGTCGATCTGCCTGTCGTACGGCACGCCGCCGACGGCGGTCTTCAGGAACACGCCCACCGCCTTGCCGAGCGGCACGAGGGCGTCGTTGACCTGCATGGCAAGTTCACGGGTGGGGACCAGGACCAGGGCGCGCGGGTGCAGCGGCCGGGCCCGGTTGCGGTCGGCGACCCGGGCGATCACCGGCAGGCCGAAGGCGAGCGTCTTGCCGGAGCCGGTCTGGCCCCGGCCGAGGACGTCGCGGCCCGCCAGCGAGTCGGGCAGCGTGGCCCGCTGGATCTCGAACGGGGTGGTGATGCCCTGCCGGGCGAGCGTCTCGACGACCTGCCGGGGCAGGCCGAGCGAGGCGAAATCGACGGTGTCGGGCGTCGGGTCGACGGACGGGGACGTGCTGGGTTCAGCGAACGTGGTCAAGAAATACCTCTCGAGCGGGGCGCATCTTCGCGATGGCCCGCCGCGGCCTGTCACGCCGCCGAATCGCCCGCAAGATCGCCCATGGGCGCGCGCAGTCGGGCGCGCCAGGTCAGTGATCGCAGACAAGTGTACGGCGCATCGCCCGCTCCGCCACGGCGACGCGAGAACGTAGTGGGCGGGCTCACCCCCGTCACTCGATGAGCATGGTCCCGGTCAGCCCGCTCAACGCGTCGTTGGCCAGGAAGACCACGAGCAGACTGATCGCGATCAACATGGTCAGCGCGACGGCCAGCACGATGAACACCTTCGTGTTGCCGCCCCGGGCCGCCGGGCCCTCCTCGGACCAGCCCTGGGCCAGGATGTGCCCGGTCAGCGATCCGGAGTTCTCCAGCGGGTTGCCCTGCGGGAACGACACGGTGGCGAACCCGGGCCCGTCGGTTCCGCCGTACGCGGTGGTGGCGAGATCCGGCTCGGCGGGCTGTGGGCGTACCGGGCGGGTGGTGTCGGCGTCGCGGGCGGGCGTGGCCGGCGGCGGCCAGGTCGGCAGCGCCGGGGCCGGCACCACGGGCGGCGGCGGGTCCGACACGGGTGCGGCGGCCCACGACGGCGGCGCGGCGGCCGGCGGCGCGACGAGCGGCGCCGGCGGGGTCGGGACGGCGGCCCGCGCGGGCGGGAACGCCGGCGTGGCGGGAGGCGCCGGGAACAGCGGCGCGGGCAGCGGGTCCGCCGCGCCGGTCATCGCCGGTGGCGGCGGGAACGGCGGCGCGGGCATCGGACCCGGTGGCGGCGGGGGCGGGGGTACGGGCGGACCCGGCGGCGGTACCGGCGGCCCGGGGACCGGCGGCACCGGGCCGGGCGTCGGCGTCGGCGGGGTGGGCGCGGGCGGCACGGGCAGGGGCGGCGTGGGCCGTAGCGGCGGCTCCGGCTCGGGTACCGGCGGCGCCGGTGACGGCGGCGTCGGACCGGGCACCGGGGTCGGCGCCGGCTCGGGCTCCGGTCCGTTCGGCGCCGGGGGTTGCGCGGGCTCCGGCGGCTGGACCGGCTCCGGCGGTTCCGGGTTCACCGGCCCGGCCCGGTAGACGGTGGCGGCGGCGGGCGGCGCGGCCACCACGGAGGCGGCGACCTCCTCGGCCGAGACGCGGCTCAGGCCGGGCACCGATGCGCTGGCCCGGGCGGGCGCGGATCCGGCCTGCTCGGCGGCCGTGGACGCGCCGGTGAGCGGGGCCGGGCGGTCGGCGGCGGAGGCCGGTGCCGCGTTCGGCGGCGGGTCGACCGAACCGGCTGCCGGGGACGGGGAGTCGTCGGTCCCGTCCGCCTGCTCGGCCGGTGCGCTGTCGCGCTCCGGTGCGGCGTCGGCCGGCGCTGCCGCGTCCGCGGTTGCGGCGGCCGGAGCGGGCACGCGTGCAGACCCGGAGACGCGGGGTGCCGGGATGGCGGCCGGAGCACTGCCGGGCGTACCCGGGGAGGCGTCGCCGTCGGCCTCCGCGGCGGCGGGCGTGGGCGCCGTGCCGGCGGCGGGCTGGGGTGTCGCCTGGCGTTCGCCCACGGCGAAGGCGGACCAACTGGACGGCGGCACGGTGGCGCCGGGCAGACGCCGGTCCAGCGGTGGTGGGGTCTCCGCCTGGGTGCCTGCCCGGTACGTCGTCGGGCCGGCCTGCGGAATCGGCTGCGCGTCACCGGCGGGCGGCGGTACGGCCGCGCCGGCGACGGACACCCGCGCCCGCGCGACGGCCACCGGTGGACCCGAACCGCTGTCGTCGTCGCCGGCCGGGTCGGCGGGGCCGGGCGTCGGTCCCGGGTGGACCTTCTCCGCCGGAACGTCCTGCTCGCCCATCTCGCCCCTCCGCACCCACGCTCGCCTCCGGCCGTGGCGCCGACCGGAAGTGCCTGGATCTCACCGTGCCACATTCCGGCCCGGGAGCACAGCCGGAGTGGCGGTTGGGTCAGTCGGCGCTGCTGCTGGGGCTGGCGGAGCCGCTGCCGGACGTGCTGCTCGACGGGGCGACGCTGCTTCTCGACGGGGCGACACTGCTGCTGCTCGGCGCGGCGCTGGTGGTGTCCGGCTCCGCGCTCTCGCTCTGGCTCGGCGTCGGGTCGGGCGAGTCGGTCGGGCTCGGCGGCGGCGTGGTCGGCGCCGGGCTGGACGTCGTCGGCTTCGGCGTCGGCGTGGTGGGCTTCGGCGTGGTCGGCGTCGGCTTGGGTGTGGTCGACGGCTTCGGGGTGGTGGGCGTCGGCTTGGGCGTGGTCGACGGCTTCGGCGTGGCCGGCACGGTGGGCGGCGGGACGGGCGTGGCCGGGGCGGGAACCGCTCCGATCACCCGGGTGGCGGCGTAGAGGCGGGACCAGCGGACCACCGAGATCTTGACGACGTCGCCGGTCCGCGGCGCCTCCACCATCTTGCCGTTGCCGATGTACATGGCGACGTGGTGGACGCTGGTCCAGCTGCTGCTGGAGGCGAAGAACAGCAGGTCACCGGGGAGCAGGGCGGTCGGCGAGACGGTGCGGGACCGGGTGGCGAAGTACTGGTCCTTGGCGACGCGGGGCAGGCCCCGGTAGCCGGCCGCCTGGTAGGAGGCGAGCATCAGGCCGGAACAGTCGAACCGGTCCGGGCCCTCCGCAGCCCACAGGTAGGGGTCGCCGAGCTGGGCGAGGGCGTAGCGCACGGCGGCGAGCGCCTTCGGGTCCGCCACCAGGCCGTCGATGCTCTGGTCGACCACGTACGAGGTGCCGAGCCGTTGCTCGGCGGCGTCCGCAAGGCGCTCGATCTCCAGCAGCTTGGCCGCGTTCTCCTTGCGCAACGCGACGAGCGCGGTCTCCTGCTTGCGCAGGTCGGTCTCGGCGCGGGTGAACTCGGCGGCCTTCTCGCCGGCCCGGCGCTGGGCCGACTCGTGTGCCTTTCGGGCGGCCTCCTCGGCGCTTGTGGCACGCAGGAGTTCGCCGGTCACCGACGTGGTGGCGCCCTCGGCCTTGTCGCCGCGGGTGATGCGCTGGAGGTTGGCGAAGTCGCGCAGGCTGGCGCCGAACTCGCCGGGCGGCAGCGCCGCGTCGGCCTTCACGGCGTCGGCGGCGGCGCTCTTGGCGTTGTCCTGGGCGCGGCGGAGCGCTTCCTGGGCCTCCTTGAGCCGGGTGGCGGACTGGGCCAGCTCGGTCTGCGCGGCGTCCCGCTCGGTCTTGATCCCGAGCAGCGCCTCGCCGAGCTGGGTCACCCGGGCGTCGAGCTGGTTGATCTGCGCGATCAGCGGGCCGTCGGCCGGGTTGGTGACGCCGGGCAGACCCGGGACGGTGCCGGGGAGGCCGGGAACGGTGCCCGGCACGCCGGGAACGGTGCCGGGTACGCCGCGGACGGTGCCGGACGCGCCGGGCAGCTGCAGCGGGCCGGTGACCTGGGGCCGGGAACCGGTGTCGGGCACGACGTCGGGCAGCGGGTCGGCCCAGGCGGGTGTGGCGAGCGCCGCGGCCGCGACCGCCCCCAGGAGGGCGGACCAGAGCGCCGGGCGCAGGATCGGTGAGATCACCGGCTGCCGTCCTCGTCGCCGTCGGGCCTTGGTGCTGTGAGCCATACCGCTCCCCGTCCGGTCTGGGGTCCGTCACGCGTGGTTGGGGCGTGTCGGGACAGGACGGCCCTGGTGTGTGTTCCGCCCCACCCTGTCTTACCTCACGGTTGCGACGATGTCGATGTGCGGAGCGTGACCACGGGTGAACCGGCACGCCCAGGTCGGCGGCCGGTCGGACCCGCGACGTACGCTCGATCGGGAACCCAGGTGGAAGGACGTGGCTTTCGGATGGACGCCGGACTCAAGCGCGAACTCGAGGCGAAGGTGTACGCGGGGGAGCGGCTGACCCGCGAGGACGGCATCGCCCTCTACGACAGCGACGACCTGACCTGGCTGGGCCGGCTGGCTCACCACAGGCGTACCGAGCTCAACGGCGACCGGGTGATGTTCAACGTCAACCGGCACCTGAACCTGACGAACGTCTGCTCCGCGTCGTGCGCGTACTGCTCGTTCCAGCGCAAGCCGGGCGAGAAGGACGCCTACACGATGCGCATCGACGAGGCGGTCCGCAAGGCCAAGGAGATGGAGGACGAGCAGCTCACCGAGCTGCACATCGTCAACGGCCTGCACCCGACGCTGCCCTGGCGCTACTACCCGAAGGTGCTGCGCGAGCTGAAGGCCGCGCTGCCGAAGGTCAACCTCAAGGCGTTCACCGCGACCGAGGTGCAGTGGTTCGAGAAGATCAGCGGGCTCACCGCCGACGCGATCCTCGACGAGCTGATGGACGCCGGCCTGGAGTCGCTCACCGGCGGTGGCGCGGAGATCTTCGACTGGGAGGTCCGGCAGCACATCGTCGACCACAACTGCCACTGGGAGGACTGGTCGCGCATCCACCGGCTGGCCCACTCGAAGGGCATGAAGACGCCGTCGACGATGCTCTACGGCCACATCGAGGAGCCCCGGCACCGGGTCGACCACGTGCTGCGGCTGCGTGAGCTGCAGGACGAGACCGGCGGTTTCCAGGTCTTCATCCCGCTGCGCTACCAGCACGACTTCGTCGACTCGGCGGACGGCAAGATCCGTAACCGGATCCAGGCCCGGACCACGATGGCCTCGCCGGCCGAGTCGCTCAAGACGTTCGCGGTCTCCCGGCTGCTGTTCGACAACGTGCCGCACGTGAAGTGCTTCTGGGTCATGCACGGGCTGTCTGTCGCGCAGCTCTCGCTGAACTTCGGCGTCGACGACCTGGACGGCTCGGTCGTGGAATACAAGATCACCCACGACGCCGACTCGTACGGCACGCCGAACACCATGCACCGCGACGACCTGCTGCACATGATCTGGGACGCGGGCTTCCGTCCCGTCGAGCGGAACACCCGCTACGAGATCGTCCGCGAGTACGACGGGCCGCCGTCGCTGGCGGAGCGCCGGTCCGAGCCGCAGCAGGTCTGGGCCTGACCTGGCGATGAGCGACGAGGAACAGCAGCGCGGCTTCCCCCGGCGCGACGCCGAGGGCCGCATCCTCACCCTCGGTGACCTGCTCGGGGTGAGCCTGGCCGGCCTGGTCATCGGGGTGCTGGCGCTGCTGGTCTTCGAGTGGGCGTTCGCCACAGTGGGCGACAGCGGCTTCGGGGGTACGAACGGCTGGCTCGCGGTGATCCTGCCGCTCTGGTTGTTCTGGGACGAGTTCCGGGCCTGGGAGTTCGGCGCCGCCCGGGTGGTGGCCGCGCTGGCCGGTCTCGGGCTCGGCATCGTCGCCGGTCTGCTGGCCGCGGGCCTGGCCTCCGGGCTGCCCGCGCTGTTCACCGGCGCGCTGGCCGCGGCGGTGTTCACCGTGGTCTACGCCGTCATCTGGTTTCATGGCGTGCACTGGCTGGCCCGGCGTACGGGCTGAGGCACGGAGAGAGTGGGAATGCGGGAATGAGCGCGGCGGTCAAGTACACGCTGGGCCGGGTCGGGCTGTTCGTCGCCGTGCTGGCAGCCCTCTGGTTCGTCGAGATGAACATGTTCCTGCGGCTGATGGTGGCGCTGATCTCCTCCGCCGCGCTGTCGTTCTTCCTGCTGCGCAACTGGCGGGACGAGATGGCCGGCGAGATGGCGGAGGCGTCGGAGCGGCGTCGCGCGGAGAAGGACCGGCTGCGCTCGGCGCTCGCCGGTGACGACGAGCCGGGCACCGCGCCGGCCACCGAGCCGGACGCCGAACGCCGCGACGGCTGAGCGGACGAACGAGGGGCCCGGCGCCGGACACGGCACCGGGCCCCTCGTCGTCATCGGCCGGCCGAACCGTTCACCGGCCGGCCGGGCGATTCACCAGTTGGTCGAGCCCGGGACGACCGGCCACGGCCGGTCGGCCGGCTTGATCAGGTACGCGATGCCGCCGGAGCCGGAGGCCACGGTGCCGTTGGCCCGGTAGCGCTTGGTGCGCAGCCAGATCTGCTCGAACTGCTCCCGCTTGTAGACGTTGCGGACCGCGTCGTTGGACGAGGACGCCGGGTCGTTGACGATCACGTCGCCGTCGGCGGTGAAGCCGACGATCACGAACAGGTGCCCGGAGGTGCCGTAGTTGGCCCCGTCCAGTTCGCTGGCGAGGAACGACTGCGAGGTGACCACCGGGATGCCCGCCTTGATGAACCGTTCCGCCTCGTCCAGCGAGTGCAGCCGGGTGACCCGCGCCTCCAGGCCGGGGAAGCTCGCCGCGTACGCGGTGTTGAACGGCCAGTTGCCGGCGCCCTCGTATTCGTAGTCGTAGGTCATCCGGGCGGCGTGGTCGACGGTCGGGTCGGGGTAGGAGGGGTCGACCCAGGAGGTGTCCTCGGCCGAGGGCTTGCGACCCCAGTACTCGACCACCATCTCCGTCGAGGTGGGTGAGCACCACGCCTCACCGCCGCCGTCGTACTCGGGGTACTCGCCGATGTGGATGTTCTGCGAGTAGCGCGGCACGGCCAGTTCGGTGCCCCAGGCGATACCGCCCCGGCTCGGCGTGACGGTGAACCGGTCCGGCACGTTCGACGCCATCGCGCCGAGCATCCGGACCTGCGGCGCGGCTGCCTGGCCGGGCGCGCGGTAGAGCGTCAGCCGCAACTGGTACGAGCGCAGCAGCACCCCGGCGTCGGCGTCGTCGACCGAGAACGTGTCGGTCCAGATGCTCGACCACGGGTCGCCCTGGCCGTCCAGCGTGGAGCGCTTGATGTCCTGGTCGCCGGAGGCCCAGCGGCCCATGACGTACCAGGGGGTCTGTGCCCCGGTGTTGTACGTGCCGTGCAGTTCGACCTGGATCCAGGTGCCGGCCGGGGTGGCGGCGTTCCACGACGCGACCATCTCGGTGGCGTCGAAGCCGATCCGCCGCTCCGGCGAGGTCCAGGTGGCGTACTCCCAGGTGCGTGTCGTGCCGGTGTGCTCGTCGGTGAACTCGGTGGTGCCCGCCGGGCGGTCGATGGTCAGCGCCGGGTGGCGCCCCGGTACGGCGCGGGTGCCCTGGTGGGTGCCGGTACGCCAGTCGGGGAAGCGGGAGAACTCCTGGAAGGTGATCTGTTCGTCGTGCGTGACGCCCGGTCGCGGCGCTTGTGCCTGGACCGGAGTGCTGGTGCCGAGGAGGGTGAGCGCGGTGAGGCCGGCGAGGGCGGCCGCGCGCATGGGTCGTCCGAACATGGCAGCTCCACAGGGAGACGGCATCGTTGCCGTTCACTGTCGCGCTTGGCGGGAAGTTTCGCCAGATGTTCAGGCATAGAAAATCATTGCCGAAGTGACGATCAGGTCGGGATGGCCGAAGGCAAAGACAGATATTGATATGACCATGTGTCTCCTGGTGGAGTGTGCGGACAACGGGATCTCCCGTACCCCCAGGAGGTTGTCCATGGCCTTCCGCGCCTCTCCGCTCCGCCGCCGGCTGGCGCTCGCCGCCGCCGTCGGCCTCACCATCGTCGCCGCGGCCGCAGCCCCCGCCGTCGCCCGACCCGCACCGGAAGGCTCCGGCGAGCCGACCACAGTCGCCTACCGGGTCCTCGGCCCGCGTACGGCGGCCGACCGCACCGCGGTCGCCTCCACCGGTGCCGCGATCGACTACTCCGAGCACGGCGTGCTGCACGTCACGGCGACCAAGGCCGAGGCCAACGCGATCACCCGGCTCGGATTCCGGCTCGAGAAGGACGCCGTGCCGGAGCACGACCACGCCGACGGGGGCATGACCGCCAACGCGTTCCCGCCCGCCGACTCGAACTACCACGACTACGCCGAGTTGACAGCGGTGGTGAACAAGGTGGTCGCCGACCACCCGACCATCGCCCGCAAGCTGAGCATCGGCACGTCGTACCAGGGCCGGGACCTGATGGCGGTGAAGATCTCCGACAACGTCGCCACCGACGAGGCCGAGCCGGAGATCCTGTTCAACGCCCAGCAGCACGCCCGGGAGCACCTGACCGTCGAGATGGCGATCTACCTGCTCAACCTCTTCACCGACAACTACGGCAGCGACTCCCGGATCACAAGCATCGTCAACTCCCGGGAGATCTGGATCGTCCCCACCGTCAACCCGGACGGCAGCGAGTACGACATCGCCACCGGCTCGTACCGCTCCTGGCGCAAGAACCGGCAGCCCAACAGCGGTTCCACAGCCATCGGCACCGACCTGAACCGCAACTGGGCCTACCAGTGGGGCTGCTGCGGCGGCTCGTCCGGCACCAAGTCGTCGGACACCTACCGGGGCCCGTCCGCCTTCTCCGCCCCGGAGACCGCGGCGCTGCGCAACTTCGTCAACAGCCGGGTCGTCGGCGGCGTGCAGCAGATCAAGGCGAACATCGACTTCCACACCTATTCGCAGCTGGTGCTCTGGCCGTACGGATACACGTACAACAACACCGCCACCGGGATGAACACCGACCAGTACAACACCTTCGCCACCATCGGACGGCAGATGGCGGCGACGAACAACTACACCCCGGAACAGTCGAGTGACCTCTACATCGCCGACGGCACCAGCATCGACTGGATGTGGGGCGCTCACAAGATCTGGGCGTACACCTTCGAGATGTACCCCGGCTCGGCCTCCGGCGGCGGCTTCTACCCGCCGGACGAGGTGATCCCGGCGCAGACCTCACGCAACCGGGAGGCCGTGCTGATCCTGTCCGAGTACGCCGACTGCCCGTACCGGGCGATCGGCAAGCAGAGCCAGTACTGCTGACCTCACCACCGGGCGGGAACCCCGGTTCCACCCCCGCCGGGGTTCCCGCCCACCCCGCCCGTCCGGACGATCTCCGCTGGTCGTGCGCTACCGTGGCACCGACCGTGCCACAGCGAAGCCGGTGCGAAACCGGCGCTGTCCCGCAACTGTGATGCCCCGTACGCGCGGCGCCGGCCTTCCGCCGGCGCCGACGGACGTGGGACGAGCCAGGTCGCCTGCGGCCCGGTCGCGACACGCGCTCTCGAGGAAGGGCGCCTCGCGGACGGGCCTTTCTTCCTGTCGGCGAAGCACCACACTCCTCGACCGACAGGAGGTTCCATGTCCAGACGTACCCCCCGGCTCTTCGCCACCGCGCTCGCGGCCGGCGTGCTGCTCCTCGGCGGCTGCGCCGAGAAGACCTCGACCGACACCCCCGCCGCCGGCGGCTCCGGCGGCGCGTTCCCGGCCACCGTCGGCAAGCTGACGCTGGAGAAGCGGCCCGAGAAGATCGTCTCGCTCTCGCCGACCTCCACCGAGATGCTCTTCGCCATCGGCGCCGGGAAGCAGGTCACCGCCGTCGACGACCAGTCGAACTACCCGGCCGAGGCGCCCCGCACCGACCTGTCCGGCTACCAGCCGAACGCCGAGGCGGTCGCCTCCCGCAACCCCGACCTCGTGGTGATCTCGGACAACCTCAACAAGATCGCCGACCAGCTCGTCGCTCTGAAGATCCCGGTCCTGCAGATCCCCGCCGCGGCCACGCTCGACGACACGTACCGGCAGCTCACCGACCTGGGCACGCTCACCGGCCACCGGGCCGAGGCGGACGCCGTGGTGCAGAAGATGAAGGACGACATCACCGCGCTGACCAAGGACCTGCCGAAGCGTACGGAGAAGCCGACCTACTTCCACGAGCTGGGCCCGGAGCTGTACAGCGCGACCAGCAAGACCTTCATCGGCACCATCTACGCGCTCGCCGGCCTGGAGAACATCGCCGACGCGTCCGACGCCGACGGGAAGAACGGCGGCTACCCGCAGCTCTCCCAGGAGGTCATCGTCAAGGCGAACCCCGACTTCGTCTTCCTCTCCGACACCAAGTGCTGCAAGCAGAACGCCGACACGGTGAAGGCGCGCAGCGGCTGGTCCGGCATCACCGCCGTGAAGAACAACCAGATCGTGGAGCTGGACGACGACATCGCCTCGCGCTGGGGCCCGCGCGTGGTCGACCTGCTCAGGGTGATCGTCGACGCCACCGCCAAGGTCCCGGCCTGACCGTGGCCCTTCGACAGGCGGACTCCGCCCCGAACCCGGCCGGGACGCCTCGGGCGCCCCGGCCGGGTGACCGGCTACCCCGGCCCCTGCGGCGCGGCGCGGCCGGCACCCCGATCCGCCCGGCCGGGCTGCGTAAGCGCTGGCTGTTCGCCGGAGTCGTGGCGGTGCTCGTCGCGCTGGTGGCGGGCGTCTCCCTCGGCCCGGTCAGCCTGCCGCCCGGCAGCGTCGCGGCCGAACTGCTCAACCTGCTGCCCGGCGTGCACCTGGACAGCGGGCTCACCGAGCGGGAAGTCGCGATCATCACCGAGCTGCGGCTGCCCCGGGTCGTGCTCGGCCTGCTCGTCGGCGCGCTCCTCGCCCTGGCCGGCGGCTGCTACCAGGGCGTCTTCCGTAACCCGCTGGCCGACCCGTACCTGCTCGGCGTGGCGGCCGGCGCCGGATTCGCGGTCACCGCGGCGATCGTGCTCGGCGCCGGTGCGGGCGGCGCGCTGACCGGGCTGCCGATCACCATTCCGCTCGCCGCGTTCGTCGGATCGCTCGGCGCGGTCGTGCTGACGTACCTCCTCGGCGCGGCCGGCGGCCGGGACCGGTCCCCGGCCACGCTGATCCTGGCCGGCGTGGCGGTGTCCGCGTTCTTCGCCGCCGGGCAGACGTACCTGCTGCAACAGCACTCCGACAACATCCAGCAGGTCTACTCCTGGCTGCTCGGGCGGCTCGCCACCGCCGGCTGGCACGACGTGTGGCTGGTCCTGCCGTACTTCGTGCTCACCTCCGTGGTGGTGCTGCTGCACCGGCGTGAGCTGGACGTGCTCTCCGTCGGCGACGACGAGGCCGCCGGTCTCGGCCTGCACCCGCAGCGCTCCCGCTACCTGCTGATCGCCGCCGCGTCGCTCGGCACCGCCGCCGCCGTCTCCGCGTCCGGGCTGATCGGCTTCGTCGGCATCATCGTGCCGCACACCATGCGGCTGCTCGCCGGTTCCAGCCACCGGGTGATCCTGCCGCTGTCGATGCTGTTCGGCGGCGCGTTCCTCGCGCTCACCGACGTGGTCGCCCGTACCGCCGCCGCACCCGCCGAGATCCCGATCGGCGTGGTCACCGCGCTGCTCGGCGGCCCGTTCTTCGTCCTCGTCCTGCGTACCGCCCGCCGGGTGGCGATGTGAACGCCCCCGCCGTGCGCGTCCACGACCTGCGGGTCGACCTCGGCGGCAACCCGATCCTGACCGGCGTCGACCTGACCGTCGCCGCGGGCGAGTGGGTCACCGTGATCGGCCCCAACGGCGCCGGCAAGTCGACCCTGTTGCGCGCCGTCGGCGGCCTGCTGACCGGCCCGGGCGAGGTCGCACTCTTCGGTACGCCGATCGGCGCGCTCCGGCGCCGCGAACGAGCCCGGGTGGTGGCCACCGTGGCCCAGTCCCCGGTGGTGCCGGCCGGCATGTCGGTCTTCGACTACGCGCTGCTCGGGCGCACCCCGTACATCCCGGCGCTGGGCCGCGAGTCGGCCGCCGACCTGGCCGCCGTGCACGAGGTGCTGGACCGGCTCGACCTGGGCCCGTTCGCCCACCGCGAGCTGGCCACGCTCTCCGGCGGCGAGCGGCAGCGCGTCTTCCTGGCCCGGGCGCTGGCCCAGGGCGCCACCCTGCTGCTGCTCGACGAGCCGACCAGCGCGCTGGACATCGGGCACCAGCAGGAGGTGCTGGAACTGGTCGACCAGCTCCGCCGCGAGCACGGCCTGACCGTGCTCGCCACCATGCACGACCTCTCCATCGCCGGCGAGTACGCCGACCGCCTGGTCCTGCTCGCCGACGGCCGGGTGGCAGCCGCCGGCCCGCCGGAGGAGGTGCTCACCGAGGACCTGTTGGCCCGCCACTACCGAGCCCACATTCGGGTGATCCCCGGCGACCACGGCCCCTTGGTGGTCCCCGTCCGCCCCACCTGACCCCCTGCTGCCCTTCCCACGCCGTTGATCTGTGAGTGGGGTTGTCAAGTGGTGCGGTGGTGGTTGGTGATGGTGCGGTAGATCTGTCGGGCGATGTAGCGCTTGAGGCAGCGGGTGATTTCTTTGGTGGTGCGGCCTTCGGTGCGGCGGCGGGTGATGTAGTCGCGGGTTTCGGGGTGGATGCGGCGGCGGGTGAGGGCGATGGTGTGTAGGGCGCTGTTGAGGGTTCTGTCGCCGCCGCGGTTGAGGCGGTGTCGGTTGGTGCGGCCGCTGGCCACGGGGATGGGGGCGGTGCCGGCGAGGGTGGCGTAGGCGGCTTCTGATCGGACGCGGCCGGGGTGGGACCAGGCGGTGAGGGCGATCGCGGCGGTGACGGGTCCGATGCCGGGTTGGTCGAGCAGGGGTGGGCACAGTTCGGTGACGAGGGTGCGTAGGCGTTGGTGGTTGTCGGCGAGGGTGGCGTCGAGGGTCTGGATGTGCCGGGCGAGGGTGGTCAGTTCGCGGCGGCGGGTGTGTTCCTCGCAGGGCAGGTCGGTGTGCTCGGGTAGGTCGAGGGCGGCCAGGCGGGCGATCTGGGTGGTGGTGGATAGTCCGCGTAGCGCCTCGCGCAGGGTGTCGTCGGCGGTCAGGATCAACGCTTTGACCAGGTTGACTGCTGCGGTGCGGGCATCGGTGTGGTGTCGGCGGCAGATCAGCAGCAGACGCAGTGCCTCGCGTGGTCCGTCGCTTCGGGGCACGGCGATGCGCTCAGCGGGCAGGGCAAGCACCGTATGGGCGGCGGCGACCGCATCCAGGTGGTCGGACTTGCCGCCCCGACGACGGGACGCGGCGGGGGGTTTGGGTGCCTCGCAGACCGCTTCACCGGCAGCGTCCAGCACCCGGCACAGCCCTTGCCCGTGCGATCGGGTGCCTTCCACCGCCCACAACCGGCGCCCCTGCGGTGGGGTGTGCGCGACGGCGAAGGTCAGCAACCGGGCCAACCCGTCCGGGTCGGTGGGCACGGTGACCTGCGCCAACACGGCGCCGAGACGGTCGACCACGGCGGCGGTGTGCGTGTCGGTGTGGGTGTCGACCCCTACCACCACGTCGTAGCGATCCGCGACTCGCTCTACGATCCTTGTCATCTCGGATTGTTGCTCCTTTGCCAGCGACGACCGGGACAGTCGGCGTCGGCTCGGGAAGCAGTCACCTCGGCGGCAGATCTGTGATGGGCCACGTGTGCTCGCACGGGCAGGCTTCTGATCAGGCCAGCAGGGTGGGCCGGGCCGGCGCCGACGATCACCCGGGGACAGGTCTTGCACAAGGCACACCCACACCACGGGCAGCCGGATCAACGGAGAGTCACCCGAGTGATCACCAACGCCGAACCCTAACGGCAACCAGCCGAACCGATCACCACACACATAGAAGCGTCTTGCACTTTCCGCCCCGGCGAAAGGTGCATATATCGCAAGGGGAGGGCCGCAACTGCAAGATCTGTGAAGGTTGCTGTCAAGTGGTGGCTTCGAGG
Source organism: Micromonospora sp. WMMA1976 (assembly GCF_027497335.1). NCBI lineage: Bacteria > Bacillati > Actinomycetota > Actinomycetes > Micromonosporales > Micromonosporaceae > Micromonospora > Micromonospora sp. WMMA1976. The sequence continues at coordinate 6,596,398 of NZ_CP114912.1, forward strand.
GTGCGCCAGATTTGGCGGGCTATGTAGCGTTTGAGGCTGCGGGTGATCTCGGCTGGGGTGCGGCCTTCGGTGGTGCGGCGGTTGATGTAGTCCTTGGTGGGCTGGTGGCATCGTTGGCGGGTTTTGGCGATGGTGTGCAGGGCGGCGTTGAGGGTTGAGTTCCCCCCGCTTTGATGGAGCGGTGGTTACCTGCTGCCGGCTGGCGCAGGGGTGGCGATAGGTGGCTCGGCTGGTTGCGGCTGGCGGGTGTGCCAGGCGGTCTCGTACTCGTTCGGGCTGAGGTAGCCCAGTTCCTTCTGTATGCGGCGGGTGTTGTACCAGCCGTCGATGTAGGCGAAGATCGCGTTCTCGGCCTCGTCGCGGGTCCGCCAGGACGTGCGGTAGACGAGTTCGATCTTCAGCGTGGACCAGAAGTTCTCCATCAGGGCGTTGTCGTACGAGTCGCCGACGGAGCCCATCGACGGCAGGATCCCGTTGTCCTGCAAGCGTTCCGCGAAGCGGAACGACGTGTAGTTCGACCCGCGGTCGCTGTGGTGGATCAACTGGCCGTCGCGGACGTCGCGCGACCAGATGCCGTATTCGAGGGCGGCGAGGATCAGGTCGGTGTCGCAGCGGTCAGACGTCTTCCACCCGACGATCCGGCGGGAAAACGCGTCGCGGACCGCAGCCAACAGAACACACCCTCACCGCACGGGATGCGGGTGGCGTCGGCAACCCAGAGCCGGTTCGGCCCGTCGGCGGTGAACTGCCGATTGACCAGATCCGGCGCCGGCGTGTGCCGGGGATCCTGCTTCGTGGAGCCACCACGCCAGCCTCGACGCAGGAACGCCCCCTGCCAGCCCTGCTCGGCCATCAGCCGCTCGACGCGCTTGCGGCCCACGCGGATGCCGTCACGGCGCAGCTGCCGGTGGACCCGGTCAGCGCCGTAGGTGCGCCCGGAGGTCTCCCAGATCTCGTGGATGTTGGAGATCAGCCCCAGGTCGACGACGTCCCGGTCGCAGGGCTGCTCGGCCTGCTTGACCCACGCGTAGTAGGTTGAAGCGCCGATGTTGAGGACCCGTAGCAGGAGCGCGACCGCGAACTGGTCACGGTGTTCGTGAATGAACCTCATGACCGTCGCCGGGTCGGGTCGAGCTCCGCCGCGAAATACGCACTCGCGGCCTTCAGAATCTCGTTCGCCCGCCGCAACTCGGCAACTTCCTTGCGCAGCCGCCGGTTCTCGTCCGCCATCTCGCTGGTCGGCCGGTCGTGACGCTCACCCGTGTCGGCCTCGGCCTGGCGGATCCAGTTCCGCAACGCCTCGTGATGCACGCCGAGTTGCTCGGCCAGGCGCCGGATCACCGGCTTCGGGTCCGACTCGCGATACAGGCGCACGGCGCGCTGACGTAGCTCGTCGGGGTACTTCTTCGGTGCTGCCACGGACGACTTCCTCCCCACGGCCATAAGACCATGATCAAGAAGCTCCATGAAAGCGGGGGTGGCTCAGGTGCGGTCGCCGCCTCGGTTGAGGCGGTGGCGGGTGATGCGCCCTGAGCTGGCGGGGACGGGGCTGACGCCGGCGAGTGAGGCGAAGGCGGCTTCGTTGCGGAACCGGCCGGGGTGTGACCAGGCGGTCAGCGCGATCGCGGCGGTGACGGGGCCGATGCCGGGTTGGTCGAGCAGGGTGGGGCAGAGTTTGTCGACCAGGGTGCGGATTTCGGTGAGGTTGGCTTTCAGGAGCCGGTCGAGGGTCTGGATCTGCTCGGCGAGGGTTGCCAGGTGAGTGCGGCGCAGCCGGTCGAGACCGCTGCCGCTGGTGGTGGTGAGGGTGGTGGCGTGCTGGACCTGTCGCAGGGTGCTCAGTCCTCGCATCTGTGTGCGGAGGTCGTCGTCGGCGGTGAGGATCACCGATTTGAACAGGTTGATGGTGGCGGTGCGGGTGTCGCTGTAGTGGCGGCGGCAGACGTGCAGCAGGCGCAGGGCTTCCCGGTCGCCGTCGGTGCGGGGTGAGGCGACGTGGTCGGCGGCCAGGACGCCACGAGCGGCGTGCGCGGCGTCCAGCGCGTCGGACTTGCCGCCTCGACGGCAGCGCCCGGCAGCGGGTTTGGGTGCTTCCAGGACGTACTCACCCGCGGCGCGCAGGACGCGCAGCAGACCGACACCGTGACAACGAGCGCCGTCCAGGGCCCAGGCCCGCCGGCCCGTTCCCAGCACGGCCGTCTGCCGGCCGGCCCAGGCCAGCAGGACAGCGGCGCCGTCGTCGGTGGCCGGCACGGTGATCTCCGCCAGCACGGTGCCGACCGCGGTGAGCACCGCGGCGGTGTGCGTATCGGTATGGGTGTCCACACCGACGACCGCGTCGACACGCTCGGCCAGACGTTCTGCCAGGATGGGAAACACGGACGGTTCTCCCTTGCACGGGACGACGTTCGGACGGCGTCGGCCCGGGAGCGATCACCCAGCGGCACATCTGTGATGAGTCACGCGACACGGGCTGCACACCCCTTCGCGGACAGGCTTCTGATCAGGCCAACAAGGTGGGCCGGGCCGACGCCGGCAACCCACGAGGACAAGTCGACGCCACGGCACACCAACTGACAGCGGCCAGATCTTGCATGAGTCACCCATAGATCACCAACGTCGAACCCTACCGATACCAACCTCCCGGAACCGGCCCACCTATAGAAGCGTCGACGGAGGAACCGGGCGGGGCAGGGGCGGTGCGGGCGCGGAGGGGGTCAGCGGAGGGTGGAGATGGAGAAGAGGGCGCCGGCCGGGTCTCGTAGGGCGGCGCTGCGGCCGGCCGGGTTGTCGCGCGGCGGGACCAGGATCGTGCCGCCCAGCTCGGCGGCCCGGGCAGCGGTCGCGTCGGCGTCCTCCACCGCGAAGTACACCGCCCAGTACGCGGGCAGGTCCCCCGGCATCGGCTCGGCCCGCGGGAGCATGCCGGCGACGATCCGGGCGCCGCAGCGCCACCCGGTGTACGCGACCGGCCCGGCCGGGCGTTCCTCCGGATGCCAGCCGAAGACAAGCGCGTAGAACTCCTTCGCGCCCTCCGGGTCGGGGGTGACCAGCTCGTTCCAGCACATCGCGCCGGGCGCGTTGTACAGCTCGGCCCCGCGCATCGCCATCGGCTGCCACACGCTGAACACCGCGCCGGCCGGGTCGGCGAGGACCGCCATCCGGCCCTGCTGGGCGACGTCGAACGGGGAGACGACGACCTGCCCGCCGGCCGCCTCGGCCCTTGTGGCGACCAGGTCGGCGTCGTCGGTCGCCACGTACGTGGACCAGACCGGCACCTGGTCCGGCGTACCGGGTGGGCCGGCCCCGGCGACCGCCTTGCCGTCCCTGCGGAAGACGGTGTAGCCGCCGGCTTCCGGTTCGGGGGAGATCTCTCCGGTCCAGCCGAACAGCTCGGGGTAGAACCGTCGTGCGTCGTCCAGACCGGGCGTGGCCAGGTCGGTCCAGCAGGGCGTGCCGGGCTCGACGCCGTTCACGGTGACCCCTCTCGCCGGGGGCGGCTCCGCTCGCCCGCCCTGTCGGCATCGTGGCACCGCCGGGTCGGCCACCGGGCCGGAACCGGACAAAAGGTCAGCTGAAGCGGCGTCCCTCGTCCCGCCGGTACGCCCAGCCGGCGAGCGCGGCGAGCACCAGCACCCAGACCACGAGCATCACCAGCGCCCGGGTGTCCGGCCGGAAGTCGGTGACCGCCGCCCAGATCAGTTCCACGGCGCCCCGGGTCGGGAGGTAGGGCGCGATCGCCTTGATGAAGCCGGGCGCGTCGTCCGGCCCGGAGAGCAGGCCACCGCCGAACGCGAGCGGGAAGAAGATCACCTGCGCCACCACGATCGCGGCCTTGCTCGGCAGCGAGTAGCCGATCGCCAGGCCGAGCAGCGTGAACGGAACCGAGACCACGGCCACCGCGCCCAGGCCGAGCAGGAACTGCACCGCGCTGACCCGGGCGTCCGTGGCGACCGCCGCGATCACCACCACCGGAATCATCGAGACGTAGGTCAGGACCACCCCGGCCAGGATCCGCCCGGCCAGCCGCGGCGCCGGCCCGGTCGGCAGGGTCCGGGTGTACGGGTTCCAGGGCTGGTCGCGGTCCTCGGAGACGCCCACTCCGTACTGGAAGATGTTGGCGGTCATCACCGCGAAGGTCACCATGGCGGCGGTGGCGTAGGTGGCGCCGACCGGATCGTCGCCGGCGAACGGCACCACGAAGAAGAGCATCGAGGCGGCGGGGAAGAACGCGCTGCCCACCACCGCCACCGGCACCCGGACGATCTCCAACAGGTGGTAGCGGGCGTGGACCAGGGCGAGCGGCACGGCGGTCTCCTAGGCGGGGGTGGGCGCGGGCCGGTCGTCGGCCGTGATGGCGAGGAACGCCTCCTCCAGCGAGGTGGGCCGGACCTCCAGATCGTGGAACGGCACCCCGGAGGTGACCAGGTCGCGGACGAGCTGGTCGGCGTCGGTGGTGAGCAGGTGCACCCGCCCGTCGGCGCGTTCGGTGGTGACCACGCCCGGCAGCGCCGGCAGGTCGTCGGCGACCAGGCTGACCCGGCGTACGCCGACGATGCCGCGGATCGCGGCCACCGAGTCGTCGGCCAGCACCCGCCCGTGGCCGATCACCACCACCCGCTGCGCGAGCGCCTCCACCTCCTCCAGGTAGTGGCTGCTCAGCAGCACGGTGCCGCCGCCGGCGTGGAAGCCGCGGATCGCGTCCCAGAGCGCGTGCCGCGCCTCCACGTCGAGGCCGGTGGTCGGCTCGTCGAGCACCACCAGCCGGGGACGGCCGACGAACGCCAGAGCCACGGCGAGCCGGCGACGCTGGCCGCCGGAGAGGCCGCCGGTCTGCCGGCGTACCTGGTCGGCGAGGCCGAACCGGTCGAGCAGTTCGCCCCGCGGCACCGGGTCGGGGAAGTGCGCGGAGACGAAGTCGACCACCTCGCCGACCCGCAGCGTGCCGGGCAGGCCGGTCTCCTGCGGGGTGACACCGAGTTGCCGCCGGCTCGCCGGGTCGCGCGGGTCGCCGCCGCACAGCTCGACCCGGCCGGTGGTCGGGCGGCGCAGCCCGACCAGCAGGTTGATCAGCGTGCTCTTGCCGGCGCCGTTCGGGCCGAGCAGGCCGACCAGCTCCCCGGACCGGACGGTCAGGTCGACCCGGTCCAGCGCCAGCACGTCGCCGTAGCGGCGGCTGACCTGTTCGGCGCGGGCCAGGATCATCGGCGATCTCCTCGCAGGTAAGTGCTGTGCCTCCCCTGTCTACCGTGCGTGCGCCAGCCCCGCTGTCCCCTGACCGGGTGCTCACATCCCCTAGTCTGGTGGCGCCGTCGACGACGGTGGAAGTTCCGACCGGACACTGGGGAGGGTCCGTGACCAGTCCGAGCAGGAATCTCGACGTCCAGCCGGAGGCGCTGAGGGCGTTCGCCGCCGCCTCCCGGGACCGGGCCGGCCGGTTCCGCGAGCTGGAACGGGTGTTCCGCGACGGCCACGTGGCCCGGCACTCCTTCGGTGTGATGCCCGCGTCGTTCAGCCTCGCCGCCGCGTACGAGCAGCAGTTCGAGGCGTGCCTGCAGGGGCTGGCGGACGGTGCCGAGACCATGCTGACCGTCGCCACGGGGCTCGCCGAGACCGCCGCCGCCTACGACGACACGGACTCGGCGAACGACACGATGTTCACCGCCGGCGGCTGAGGGGGAACGGCATGAGCACCGAGGCGCTCCAGCGCAACAAGACCTACTTCGAGCAGATCGTGTCGGGCACGCCCGACCCGTTCAAGCCGCTGTCGAACGCGGTGCTGTGGCCGTTCGAGCAGCTCCTGGAACTGGTCGCCGGTGAGCCGGACGACCTGATGCGGGCGGCCCAGCTCGCGATGACCACCGGGGAGGCGGTCCGGCAGATCGCCGGTGACCAGATCGCCGACCGGGCGCGGCTGCGCGGCGCCTGGGACGGCGACGCGGCGGAGAAGTTCCACGCCTCGATGCAGTCCATCGAGGAGGCGATGGACGATCTGGCAAAGGGGCTGGACGGCACCAAGGAGGTGCTCGTCGACTCCGCGAACGCGTCGGTGGACGCGTTCAACCTGCTGGTCGAGCTGATCCTGGAGTTCCTGCTCTGGTTCCTGACCGAGATCATCATCGCCGCGGTGGCGGCGGCGCTGAGCGCCGGCGTGAGCCTGGCCGCCACTGTGGTGCGGGTGCTGGCCCGGCTCGCCACCACCGTCGGCCGTATGGTCAAGATCGTGGCGCGGTTCGCGGAGATCCTCACGAAGCTCGCCACCAAGCTCCAGAAGGTCGCCAACCTGCTCGACCACTACGCCAAGGTGGTGATGGAGCTGCGCCGGGCCAAGAAGGCGTACAGCGCGTTCAACAAGTCCGGCTACACGAAGGCGGCGCTCGCCTTCAAGGTCGAACGCGCCGCCGTGCTCTTCCCGGGCAAGTTCGCCATCAACCAGGCGTCCCCGGTGAACATCCCCGGCATCGGCGGCGCCCTGCTCGACACCGGGATGGGCCTGCACGACGTCTCCGACGGGCGCAAGGACCGCAACTACCTGGTGGACGGCACGTACCGCGACGACCTCGGCCCGTACACAAAGGGCGTGCAGAACGTGTTCGACTCGATCGTGAACTGAGAGGCAGCAATGACGTTCCCGGCCCTGGACCGGATCGAGGCGCTGGCCCGCAACCTGGACGGGTGGCAGCGCGAACTCGGCGCGCGGATGGCCGAGCTGGAGCAGAGCAGCGCCGAGGGGGTCAGCGACTCCGGTCTGGTCACCGTCGTGGCCGCCGCCGACGGCAAGATCCTCTCCACCGACATCAACGCGCGGGCCATGCGCTTCGACTCCTACACGCTCGCCGAGGAGATCACCTCGGCGGCGAACCGGGCGCAGGAGGCCGCCGCCGCCCGGGTACGCGAGATCGTCGGCGAGGTGATGGGCAACGCGCCGGGCGGGGAGCGCCCCGCCGACGACGGCTACGGCCACGGCCACGACCGATACTGATTCGATGGACGAGACCAGATACCGCGACCGGATCGGCCTGCTCGTCGAGCCGGGCGAGCGCGTCCTGGCCCACGCCAAGGCCGACGTCGGCCAGGGGCTCGCTCCGGCACCGCCGCCCGAGCCGGAGTCCACCGCCGAGCCGAGCCGGCGGACTGTCGGCTCGGTGCTGCTCAACATCCTGCTGCCCCTGGCCACCTGGGACCGCGGCGACCGCCTGGTCGACGCGATCGGTTGGGGGATCGCCGGACGCGGCGCCCCCGGTTCGGCCGCCTCCCGGCTGCACCGCGCGCTCCGCCCGCCCCGGCCCGACCTCCAGGTCCGGGAGACGCTGCTCGCAGTCACCGACCGGCGGCTGGTGGTCTGCCGTACCGGCGGGGTCAAGCTGCTGGCCGGGCGCGAGGCCGAGGAACGCGCGCTGGCCGAGACCGCCGTGGCCTGGTCGGCCGCGCGCGGCGAGGTCGCCTCCGCGCGGGTGGGCTGGCACCGGCTCAACCCGAAGCGGCTGCGGATCGACTTCACCGACGGCTCCTGGCTGTCGTTCACCGTGCCGATCGCCGAGTCCGGCCGCCCGCTGCGCGAGGTCGCCGCCGCACTGTCCGCCTGACCGGACCGCCCTGCCGGGCCCGCGACGGGCCGTCCGGGACCGCTGTCGGCCGGCCACGTCAGCGCGGCCGGGCCCCGCGTCAGGCGGTCAGCGGCCCGGGCAGCGGCTCGCGGTGCAGCACGGCCAGGCGGGAGACCGCCCGGGTCAGCACCACGTAGAGGCGGTGCAGCCCGCGCGGCTCGGCGGCCACGATCGCGGCCGGCTCGACGACCACCACGTGGTCGTACTCCAGGCCCTTGACCAGCGTCGCCGGGACCACCGTGACCCGCGTCGCGGCCTCGACGTCGTCGGCCGTAGCGGTCTCGACGCCCGCGTCGGCGAGCGCCGCGCGGAGCCGGTCCACCGCGTCGTCGGCGGCGATCACACCGACCGAGCCGTCGTGCGCGAGCGCCGCCCGCACCTCGGCCACCGTCGCGGCCGTCAGGTCCTCGGCGGTACGCACATCGAGCGCGCCGTCGTTGCGGAGCGACCGGGCCGGGGGTACGTCGACGGCGAGCGCCGGCAGCAGCCGGTTCGCGAACGCCACCACCGCGGCGGGCACCCGGAAGCCTACGCTCAGCGGCACCACAGCGGCGTCCGGCTTGCCCAGGTGGGCCAGGGACTCGCGCCAGTCGGTCGCCGCCCAGGGCGCGGTGCCCTGGGCCAGGTCGCCGAGCAGCGTGATCGAGCCGTGCTCGCTGCGCCGGGCGATGGCGCGGCACTGCATCGGGGAGAGGTCCTGCGCCTCGTCGACCACCACGTGCCCGAAGCCGGCGGGCCGTTCCAGCAGCCCGGCCACCTCGTCGATGAGTACCGCGTCGGCGGCGGTCCACCGGGTCGCCTTCGCGGTGCGTGCGACCTTGCCGGACCGGAACAGCTCCTGCTCCTCGGGCGTGAGCAGGCCGTCCGCGGCGGCGGCCAGCGCGTCCGCGTCGGTACGCAGCCGGTGCAGCAGTCCGTCCGGCGTGAGTGCCGGCCAGACCGTGTCGAGCAGGTCGGTGACCGGCTTGATCCGGCTCATCCGGCGTAGCCAGGCGTCGTTCGGTGACTCCGCCCGGCGCGCCTCGGCCTGGCGTTGCAGCAGCCCCACCACCCGGGCCCGGACCCGCTCCCGGCCGGTGGCGTAGGGCAGACCCTCCTGCCGCGTCTCGGTGACCAGCCGGTGCAGCGGGTCCAGCCCGATCCGCCACCGGTACGAGCCGTCCGACACCATGATCGGCTCGGTCGGCGTACCGATGTGGGCGTCGACGGCCCGGCGCAGCACCTCGGCCATCCGGACGTCGTGCTTGAGCGCGGCGGCGGCCGGGTCGTCGACCGCGCGGACCGGCACCCGCGCGACCAGGTCCTCCACTGTGGCCTGCTCGACCTCGACCTCACCGAGCGCCGGCAGCACCGCCGCGATGTACGACAGGAACGCCCGGTTCGGCCCGACGATCAGCACGCCCGAGCGGCGCAGCCGTTCCCGGTGCAGGTAGAGCAGGTACGCGGCGCGGTGCAGCCCGACCGCCGTCTTCCCGGTGCCGGGCGCGCCCTGGACGCAGATCGAGTCGGCCAGGTCGGCCCGGACCAGCTCGTCCTGCTCCGGCTGGATGGTGGCGACGATGTCGCGCATCGGGCCGACGCGGGGACGCTCGATCTCGGCGGTGAGGATGCGGCTGGCGGTGCCGAGTTCCTCGCCCCGGTCCAGGTGCTCGTCCTCGAAACTGGTCAGCGTCCCGGCGCTGAACCCGAACCGGCGGCGTACGGCGACACCCTGCGGGTCACGTGCGCTGGCCCGGTAGAACGACCGGGAGACCGGGGCACGCCAGTCCAGCACCAGCGGCTCGCCCAGCTCGTCGGTGACGTGCCGGCGCCCGACGTGGTACTCCCGTCCGGCGTGGTCCGGGTCGTCGCCGCCGAAGTCCAGGCGGCCGAAGAACAGCGGGGTGGTCGGGTCGTCGGCCAGTTCCTTGACCCGCCGGGCCATGTGCCGGCCGAGCTGCTCGGCGGTGTACGAGTCACCGGCCACCTTGTCACCGGTGGCGAAGAGCGCCTCGGCGCGTTCCCGCATCCGTTTAAGCGCGGCGCGGGAGGCGCCGAGGTGGGCACGTTCGGCGGTCAGTTCGGCGTCGAGACCGGGTGTGGCGTCAAGATCGGTTGCGGGCACTGTGAACTCCGATGGCTCAACTGAGGCTCGCTCGCGTGTCCGGGGCGGTTGGCCTGCTCCCGGCGCGGGGACGTCCGCTGCGGTGCATGCTCACCGCGGCCGTCGGGCGGCCATCGACTTTACGGGAGCACCGGCAGGTCGCGCCAACGATTTTCGGGTGTCGGCCGCGGGGTGTGTGTCGGCCGGTCCGGCCTGGCGGCAATCATTGAGGCATGACCGAGGCGCTTCCCGGCCGGAGCCGGGTGACGATCAGTGATCCGCAGGTGATGCGGGCGCTCGCTCACCCGGCCCGCATGGCGATCATGGAACATCTCGGCACGCTGGAGGGCGGTGCGACGGCCACCGAGTGCGCCGAGATCGCCGGCCTGTCGCCGAGCGCCACCAGCTACCACCTGCGCGAGCTGGCGAAGTTCGGGCTGGTCCGGCAGGCGCCGGGCCGGGGTGACGCCCGGGAGCGGGTCTGGCAGGCGGTGAATCCGTCGTTCCATGTCGAGGTGGGGCCGGACGCCGACCCGGAGGCGCGTGCCGCCGAGGCGGCCCTGGTCGAGGCGCACATGGTCCGTGACGCCCAGCGGGTCCGGGACTGGTTGCGCCGCGCGCCGGACGAGTCGCCGGAGTGGTACGCGGCCACCTGGTTCAGCGACAGCATGCTGCTCATGACCGCCGAGGAGCTGACCGAGCTGAACCAGGCGGTCCAGGCGCTGATGGAGCCGTACCGGCGGCGGACCCGGACCGATCCGCCGGCAGGCGCTCGGCCGGTGGCGACGCAGTACCGGGCGATGCCCGTCGACTGAGGGGTTGCGCGCGTCAGTTGTGAAGGATTACTTTCGAAGTATGTCCTTCACAACTGACGAGTCGCGCTGGCCGGACGTCTGGCTCGCGGCCACCGCGCGCGGCATCTCCAGTTGCGGGGACTTCCTCGCCGCCGCCACGCTCACGCTCGCCCTCCAGTCCGCCGGTGCCGGCGGACTCGCCGTCTCCGGGCTGCTGCTCGCCGCGACGCTGCCGCTCGTGGTGCTCGCGCCGCTGACCGGCCGGCTCGCCGACCGCGTGGACAGCCGGGTGCTGCTCGTCGCCGCCGGTCTCGCGCAGGCCGCGGTCTGCCTGGCCCTCGCGTACGCGCGGGATCCGGTGCTGGTGATCGCGCTGGTGGCGCTGCTGGCGACCGGGCTCGCGGTCACCCAGCCGGCGATCGCCGCGCTGGTTCCGGTGATGGTGCGGCCCGAGGACCTGCCCCGGGCGGGCGCGCTCAACCAGACCGCCGGGACGCTCGGCGCGCTCGCCGGTCCGGCGCTGGCCGGGCTGCTCGTCGGGCAGTTCGGCACCCGGGTGCCGCTGCTCGTCGACGCGTTCAGCTACCTCGCGCTGGTGGCGGCCGGGCTGCTCATCCGTACCCGCCGGGGAGGGCGCCGGACGCCGGCCGCAGTCGCCGCGGCGGTCGCGCCCGCCTGGCGGCTGCGCCGTGACCCGCTGCTGACGGTGATGGTCGGCAGCGTGGCCGCGGTGATCGGCGCGGTCGGCGCGGTGAACGTGATCGAGGTCTTCTTCATCCGGGAGACGCTCGGCAGCAGCACCACCGTGTACGGCCTGGTCACCGGCTCCTGGACGCTCGGCATCGTGCTCGGCGCGTGGCTGTTCGCCCGGGTCGCCCGCCGGCTCGCCGACGACGGCGCGCTGCTCGGCGCCGGGCTGGTGCTGCTCGGCGGCTGCTGCCTGGCGGTGCTCGTCTCGGCCGCGGTGCCCTCGGCCTGGCTGCTCGTGCCCATCTGGCTGGCCGGCGGCGTGGCAAACGGCGGCAACAACGTCTTCGACCAGTTGCTGCTGGCCCGGCGGGTGCCCGAGGCCTCCCGGGGCCGGGCGTTCGCCGTCTTCGGAGCGGCCGCGCAGGGCGCGGCGATGGGCGGCTACCTGGTCGGCGGCCTGCTGCTGGAGGTGGCCGGCCCGCGCGTCCTGATCGCCGGCTGCGGCGCGGCCGGCCTGCTGGTCGTGGTGGCGCTGCTCGGGCCGGTCCGACGCGCGGCACGCGCCGAGCGAGCCGGCGTCGCCCGCGCGGCCACGCCTGCCGCCGCCGTGGCAGGCGGTTAGGCGCGGAGGTGCGGAGTTCACCACTCGATCGGATCCCCCGGCGGCGAGGTCGGAGCCACGGCGATACGGTCGGGTCATGGCCGACCGCATCGCCCGCCCCCGCGTGGGGCACATCCAGTTCCTCAACTGCCTGCCGATCTACTGGGGGCTGATGCGGTCCGGCGCGCTGATCGACGTCGACCTGCACAAGGACTCGCCGGATCGGTTGAGCGCCGACCTGGTCGCCGGTGACCTGGACATCGGCCCGATCACGCTGGTTGAGTTCCTCAAGCACGCCGACGACCTGCTGCTCCTGCCGGACCTGGCGGTCGGCAGCGACGGGCCGGTGCTCTCGGTGAACGTGGTGTCCACCCGCCCGCTGGGCGAGCTGGACGGCGCCCGGGTGGCGCTCGGCTCCACGTCGCGTACCGGGGTGCTGCTGGCCCAGCTGCTGCTCGCCGAGCGGCACGGGGTGCGCCCGGAGTACTTCCGCTGCCCGCCGGACCTGACCCAGATGCTGCTGGAGGCCGACGCCGGGGTGCTGATCGGTGACGTGGCGCTGCGCGCCCTCTACGAGGCGCCGGCCAAGGGCCTCGAGGTGACCGACCTGGGACAGGCGTGGCACGACTGGACCGGCCTGCCGATGGTGTTCGCCGTCTGGGCGGTACGCCGCGAGTTCGCCGCAGCCCACCCGGGCCTGGTCAAGGAGGTGCACGAGGCGTTCCTGCGCTCGCGTGACCTGTGCCTGGCCGAGCTGGACCAGGTAGCGGAGGCGGCGGCCCGCTGGGAGACGTTCGACGCGGCGACGCTCGCCACGTACTTCCGGGCGCTCGACTTCTCGCTCGGTGAGCGGCAGGTGGCCGGGCTGCGTGAGTTCGCCCGCCGGGCGGCCGCGTACGGGGAGGTGCCGGCGCTGCCGGCCGGCGGCCCGGAGTTCTTTCAGGGCTGACCGCGCCGCCGCCCGGGGCTCAGGTCGCGGGGCGCAGCAGCGCCTTGGTGATCCGTTCGCAGGCGTCCATGCCGTACTCCCAGCCGCCCTCGACGCCGAACGGGGTGCGCAGCATCACGCCCATCGTCCAGGTGTCGCCGATGGCCAGGCAGTTGACGTGGTACTCCTCTTCCTTGTCCCGGTCGATCCACCCGTTCTTGATGGCGATCTTCTTCTGCTGGGCCGCCGGGAACGCCTTGCGGATGCCGAAGTCGCCGGGAGCGCGGACCTGGCGCATCTCGTTGAGCAGCCACTTGGTCCACTTCGGCCCGGCCGCGCGGCCGTCGTCGATGCAGAGACCGAGCCGGGCGGTGTCCCGAGGGGACAGTTCGGTGCGGCTCCAGCCGCCGTCGGAGGCGACCTCGCTGTCGGTCAGCTTGCAGATCGAGATCAGCCGCTCGATCGAGTCCGAGCCGCCGACGTTCTCGTAGAACTCCTGGGCGCGGGTGTTGTCGCTGTCCCGGATGATCTTCGTGGCATCGGCGAGCTTTGCATCGCTCGGCGTCTTGCCGTCCTCGGCGCTCAGGCGCAGGTAGTCGGCCACCACCCAGGACTTGATCAGCGACGCGGTCGTGCTGGTCTCGCCCATGTTCGCCGAGCCGATGATCTTCCCGGTGCGCTTGTCCAGCACGGACCAGGCGTACCAGCCCTTGATCTTGAGGCTGTCCAGGTTCTTCGCCTGGAACGGCAGCGGGGCGATCGACGGTGAGGGGGCGACGCGTGGCGCGTTGCGGTCGACGGACTGCTGAGTGGACCGCTCGTTCGTCGGTTCGGGACGTGAGTTCGCGGTCGCCTCCAGCGGCGAGCCGGGGATCACGCGCAGGGAGAGGCCGAGCAGGCCGACGAGGACCGCAGCCAGGGCGCTGAAGGCGAGTGGACGCCGATAGCTGCCGGGCCGACGCCGGGCACCGGCCATCAGAGCTTCCCGACCGGCTGCTGCGGCACCTTGAGTGCGGCGCCGGGCTGCGGCGTCACGAGCTGGGTGGCGACGGCGGCGCACATCTTCGCACCGTACGGCAGGCCGGCGCGGCCCGGGTACCGCATCATCACGGAGAGACTCCACTTGTCGGTGAACGCCAGGCAGCTGACGTGCCAGTTGCCGTCGTAGGCGAGCTGGGTCCAGCCGTTCTTCATGTGCACCGGGCCCTGCGCCTTGATCGTCGCGGGCAGGCCGTCGATGATGCCCCC